>NZ_WPZL01000016.1 GCF_013031245.1 Ruegeria lacuscaerulensis | reverse complement strand
CGCTCTTGCTGTACAGCGGCGCGGCCAGAGCAGCCGCCCCCGCACCTTTAAGGACAGAGCGTCTGGAAAGGTTTTTCCGTTCGGCCATAGTAGTTTCTCCCGTTATTGGACTGATAGTTTTTTGTTTTGTGGTTGCAGGTTAGAACTTTGCGCCGGGGCTGTCAGTCCAAAAGTGACAGTTGACGAATTTTATAAGTCCAGAATCCCGCCACACCCGGTTGCAGACCACGATCAGGTCGCGGCCTCTTCAACCCAGATGGAAACTCCAAATGGTGGGATTACGGACGCACCGACAAGGTACTTTCGCGTTTTGACATCGGGCAGAGGTTGCTCATCAGGCCCGAAATTAAAAGCGAATTGCAAATCTCCCCGGCGTGTTATCCGCAGGTCAGGACTGCTTTCTGTTATAGGTATCCCTACCCAGTTCAGCGCCTCAGTCAGAACGGCCTGCAACAGCGCTCCGCGTGGAACCATCGCCAGATAGATCGCCCGGTCTGAGCGCACAATTGCAGGGCTTCCATCGCGGTAGGTGCTGGAAAAACTAGCTATTAAGGTCTCGTTTGTTTCGACAATTTCGCGCCAGCCGGTGAATTCATGCTTGGTACCGTCCTGCAGCCGTACCGTTTCCTGCGCCAAATCCGGCAACGATTCTACTCTCAGAATCCTCACGCCCGTCAGATCGGCCAGTTCTCCGGGGGCGAGGTTTTGCGGCGTGTGCATGTCGTTTGTCTTGCTGCCCGCGCGTGCACCGATCAGTAATTTAGCCTGACAGGCTCGAAGCTTTGCGGCCAGATCGGGTGAAACAATCATGCATTGAGGAATAACAATCAGCGCGTAACCGGACAGATCGTCACCAGTCCCAACGAAATCCAGATCTATTCCAAGCGAACGCAAGCCCGCATACCATTCACGGTAGATCTGCGCATTCGGAAATGCAGCGTCATGGGGTAAAATTTCTGCAGCCCAGATGGACTCGTAATCCAGCAATATTGCCACCTGCGCCCTAACGCGCGTGGACAAAGGCAAGGTGTTACGTTCCGAGGCCACCTGTGCCAGTTCCACTGCCGCCTGATCGGGGCTGCCATCAGAGCGCAACAAAGCAGTGTGAAACTGCTCTTGCGCGAATTTAGCCTGACGCCAGCGAAAGAACATCACCGCCTGTGCCCCGTGCGCATAAGCTGCCCATGTCCACAACCTGACCATTCCATCGGCGGGTGACGGATTTTTCTCGGCCCAGTCCACTGGTCCGGGCTGTTGTTCCAGCACCCACATGCGCCCACTGCCCTGACTGCGATACAGATCGCAATGGAACCCCTGATAATCGGGCGCGCCGGTCCGCAGATACCGCCGCTTGTCCTCATCCAGCAACGTGGACTCAAGCAAATTGCCCAGCGGATAGCTGTCGAAGCCTGCAATATCCAGATCGGCGGCAACAGCGTGGTGATCAAATTCGAAACTGCCCGCCATAAAATTATGCGTGATGTCCCGGCCCGGTGAGAGTTCCCGCAGTACATCCACCTGCGCCCTGTTGAACAGTCGCACCCGGTCCGACGAATAACGCGCGAAATCCAGTGCATGTGTCGGGTTGGCGCTGGCAACCAGCCCGTTCGGCAATTCAACTTGGTCAAAACTGGAATAGGCAGAGCCCCAAAACACCGTTCCCCATGTATTGTTCAATTTCTCAATCGAGCCATAGCGGTCGGCCAGCCACCGGCGAAACCCATCGCGAGCCGCACCCGAGTAGCTGAGCACCGTATCATGATCATTGTACTCATTGTCGATCTGCCAGGCACGCACATACGGGTTTTGGCCATACCGGCGTGCGTATTCAGTGGCTATCCGGCGTGCTTCGGACAGATAGACTTCGCTGGAAAAGCAGTAGTGCCGTCTGGAGCCGAACCCCCGAACCCGACCATCCGAACCAACCGGCAGGATACCCGGGTATTCATCAATCAGCCACTTCGGAGGCGCAGCCGTAGGTGTGGACATCATCACGCGCAGACCGGCCTCACCCAGAATACTGATTACTTCGTCCAGCCAGCCCCAGTTAAACTGGCCTCGTTCCGGCTCAATCAGCCCCCATGTGAATTCGGCAATCCGGACCCAGTCGAGCCCCATTTCAACCATCCGCCGGGCGTCGTCCCGCCAAAGCGACCGATCCCACTGTTCGGGATAGTAGCAGACCCCCAGTTCCAGCCTGCTCATCGGTCTTCCCTTGCAGTGCGTCGTTCGATCCATTTGAGGAAGCTGGCGCAGCCCAGCGTAATCACGACATAGAGGATCGCAGCCGTGTTAAAGGGCGCGAAGGGCAGGAAGCTGGCTGCCTGAAACTCTCGCATGCGCTGGGTCATATCGCGCACCGACAGGATCGACAGCAACGACGTATCCTTGATCATGGCGATGAATTCATTGCCCAAGGGGGGCGTAACGATGCGCAGCGCCTGCGGAAGGACGATCAGACGCGCGGTTTGCCAGCGCGACAGTCCCAGTGAACCGCCTGCCTCGATCTGGCCTCTTGGAATGGCTTCGATGCCGGACCGGAAAATCTCGGCCATATAGGCAGAGTACCCGATGGCGATGGCGATGACCCCGCGGGTCATGTTTGTCATGTCGATGCCGCCGCCCGTTGCATCCTTGACCGCACCCGCCAAAGGCAGACCGATATAGAGAATAATCACCAGCATCGGTATGCCGCGGATGGTATCGACAAAGAACTCGGCCCCTACGGCCAACGGATGGAGTTTATGCTGCGCCCCGCCGATTGTCAGCGTCAGCAGCAAAAAGCCAAAGACCGCAAAGGTCAGCGCAGGGTTGCGGTATTTGTCGGGCAGGAAGCTGGTTTTCCACAGTACCGGATAGCCCTGAGTGTGCGACTCAACCGGGACAAAAGCGCCTGAGACGCTGTCGACGGTTTCGATCTGCTCCAAGGCACTTGCGGCGTCCGGGGCGCTCCGAATGCGATATTGTTGGCCTTCACCTCCGTCGAATTCTCCAAATCGGATAAGATCGGCCTGCGCTTGCGGTGTACCACGGACGATGGCGATGCGGGCGTCGGTGGTGCCCACCAGAACGTAACTCACCTGTGGCTGCATGAAAAAGAACGCCGAAATCGCCAGCAATGCAAGGCTGACGCAGCCATAGACTACCGTGGTCCGTGCCGTGGGCTTGAACGATTGCAGCCCGACCCAGATCAGACCCAGAATGGCCGCGAAGATATAGGCAAATATGGCCGCCCTGAAAGTGATCGCGACCCCGGTTGCGAATTGCCAATGGGCCATGAACATCAGATAGAACAGGATGGCTCCGGTCAGGATTTCAAATCCAAGCCGGACATATCCGGAGACCTTTCCCGAGAGGCGGGTAGATAGCGGGATAGCAACTACGACAAGCGCATAAAAGGCCAGCAGTATTTGCATTCCGCTCTGAACCCGTTCGACGACCTCGGGGAACAACACCCAGGTTTGCGAAGACCTGTCAATCAAGGTCGATGTGTTTTCGCTGAGCGCATGAAAGAACACGGATTCGGCAAAGGGCATTAGAACTTGCGGCGCGGAGAACCCCAGAGCCACCAGCGCGAGGGCCGAAGGTATCGCAACAATCGCCGCTATGCGCAGCCATCCCGGTGTCACGGCCTCAAACCGTGCATTGCGGGCGCAGAGATACCCCAAAACTGCAACAGCTAAAATGAGCAGAAATCCAACAAAGATCGGTCCTGCGTTGTTGCCGATACCCAGGATCGCATTCAGCGATCGCAGGTATTTCGAAGAGGTTGCAAACAGATAGATGATGAACGGGGCGGCGGCGAGCAGAACAAGATTGCTCGGGCGGATCGAGCTAAGACGCGACATGAAACCTCTCTGCTGAAATGCGGCCCGGCCCCGTTTGAGGTCGGACCGTTATGGGCCAGAACTGGTTATTCGGTGCTCCAGTATTTCCCGACCAACGTGTCCAGAGTGCCGTCGGCTTTTATCGCCGCCAGTCCTTCATTAATGGCATCAACGGTGGCGTCGCCTTCCTGAAACACAATGCCCAGCGGATCGGATTGCAGCCCGGTGATACCCACCGTCAGCTCACCTGCGAACTCCTGCTCATAGGCGGCAGCCGAGGTTCCGTCGATGATGACACCCTGCACATCCGCATTCTGCAGCGCCAGGATTGCGGCCGAGAAGTTGTCATACAGGCTGACATTCTCGCGCCCGACCAGTTCTTCGGCCAGCTGTGCATTGGTGGTCCCGGTCTGTGCCGCCAGTTTCTGGCCACCTGCTTTGAAATCATCCAGCGTCATATCCGCATTATCGACCTGCAAAAGGATGGCTTGGCTGACCACGATGTACGGTTCCGAGAAGTCCATGGATTCTTCGCGCTCCGGCGTAATCGAGACGCCAGAGATCACCAGATCGAACTCACCCTGCTGCAGAGCCGCAAAGATGCCGTCCCAGGCCGTGTTGACGAAATTCGGGACGCAATTGACCTTTTCGCAGATAGCATTCATCACATCCACGTCGAAGCCCACAATCTCTCCGGTCGCTTCATCGACGGTTTCCATGGGCGGATAAGTTGCATCGGTGCCGATTTTCAGAACGCGCCCCTCGAGATCGGCAGCAAACGCCGCGGGTGCGGCCATCACGGTCAGGGCAGCTGCGGCTAATAGGTTTTTGAACATCTCCGGTTACTCCTCTGTTGGTCTATTTGATGAGCGCCGTTTTTGGCGCGGGGGTGTCAGGTTGCCGCTCGATAAGTGTGGCCCTGATCTTTTTCTGAGTTTCAGACGGGTCCGCCCCGTCCAAAGCTTTCAGCATGAACTCGCCCAGCAGGCGGCTGGTTTCCCCGATCGGTACGTAGTAGGTGCTGGGCGGCGGCACAAAGTATCGACTGAGCTGCAGGTCGTCGGTTGAAATCACCACAATATCCTGGCCGATCCGGACACCTGCCTGGTGCGCGGCGGACAAAACGCCCAATGTCATCGCTTCGTTAGCACAGATACAGGCAGTGGGCAGTTCTTTCAGTTGCATCAACGCTTCAAAGGACTTCTGACCCGTGCGCGCCGTTGTCGGACCGTCAAAGACCAATTCGGTATTCATCGAAAGCCCCGCATCCTTGAGAGCCTCGCCATAGCCGTTCCGGCGCTGGGTCGCGTAAACCAGTTCTGAGGGAGGGTTCACCAGAGCTATGCGCCGATGACCCAGTTGAATCAGCCGCGCAGTCGCGTCGAAGGCTGCAGCCTGACTGTCGATGTCAACGTAGGGATGGGGCATTTCGCTGTCGCTCATGCCCATAGTTACAAATGGGAATGAACACTGCTGCAGGTAAGTGATGCGCGGATCGTCATGCAAAGTGCCCGAAAAGATGACGCCATCAGCCAGACCATCTTTTACAATCTTTTCGAGCGTCCCCATTGCGTCCGCCGTGTCGGCCACGTTGAAAACGCTCAACTCATACCTTGACCCCTGAAGCGCGCCGGAAATCCCGGCCAGAATGCGGGTGAACTCAACACCCTCCCACTCTTCCTCAGCGTCAGTTGACACACTGACCAGAACGGCAATGCGATAGGATTTGTTGGTGCGCAGTTTCAATCCATCCAAATTCACGCGATAGCCAAGCCGGGTGGCGGCCGCCTGAATCTCCTGGCGTGTTTCTTCCTTGACCGACGCAGCCCCTCGCAGAGCGTTCGACACTGTGCCGACGGAATACCCGGTCTCCCTGGCGATGGACTTGATGGTCGCACGGGCCATTACCACGCCCTCGCCAATAGCTGTTCTGTCAGGAAGCCACGCCCGGTCAGTAATGTTTCGGAATGGTTTTGTGTCTCGTCATGCTCAATGAAAAGATCGGCACAAGGGCTATTCTCCAAAACACTTAGAACCCGGGGCCAGTCCACCACCCCCTGGCCCGGGTTACGCCAGCGCTCATCCCCATGACCGGCTGAGGGATCGGCATCCTTTGCATGGATGGATACGATGCGACCCGAATACCTCTGCAACAGGTCCGTCGGGTTTGGCACCGACACGGCCAGCCATCCGATATCGGGCTGCCAATGCAAGGCGTCCTGCGCAAGTATCAGGTCCAGCGGAGTTTCACCTGGGTGGCCTTCCAGATCAAAGTCGTGATTGTGGTAGGTAAAGCAAATGTCGTGATCGGCAAGTTGTGCAGCCCAGCCCGCCAATCGGCCCGACACGTCCGTCCATCCCTCGGTCGTGTCGGGCCGCGCCTCGGGCGTCAGCCATGGCATGACGGCCACCGGGCATTTCAAAAGGCTCAGCAGGTAAACAATGTCGTCGAAGCGGTCCTCGTATTCTTCCCAGTCGAAATGCGCCGAGCGTACATTCAGCCCGAAGCTTTCGACCTGTTGCGCCATGTTTTCAGGAGGGAGATCATGAAAACCAGTCGTCTCAATATCAGTGATCCCACAGGCTCTCACCAAGTCAAGCTGGCTGGTAAAATCTCCAACCTGCCGAACGGTGTAAAGTTGCGCCGATATCCGCATTTTCGAAAGTCATCGCTAATTGAAACGTTTCAATTAGGTTGAAACAGCAATACCCAACTTGTCAAGCATGGTATGAGCAGGGGTCATTTCCGCACGGAGGCCACTTGATGAAGCAAGTGAAAGTTGGTGGGACCAGTGGAACGTCTGCCTCATCAAAGCCATTATGATTCGAAGAAGACAAGGAAGCCGGATTAAAGTTGCGCCGCGATGTCCCGGTCATCACCCAGTACGACGGCCTGTCTTTTCTGAAGAGCGGGCAGGATGTGCCGATCTTTACCGCTCGCTCATCGGACTGCCAAGCCCGAGAAATGGGCGGAAATGTTGATTGAACGGATCAAGTCACCGGATGATCAGGTTAAATCTGGATTGCCGGAGGCCGAACTGGTAGTTGGCGGCTCAAACGCCCCCAACAGGTTCTGACCATGAAAAATACCCGTGCTGATTTTCCCAAAGATTTCCTCTTTGGTGTCGCAACCTCTGCCTATCAGATCGAAGGTCATGCTCAGGGCGGCGCAGGGCAAACCCATTGGGACACCTTTGCAAAGACGCCCGGCAACGTGGTGCGGAACGAGAATGGCGACCTGGCCTGCGACCACCTCAACCGCTTTCCTCAGGATTTAGATCTGGTTCGCGAGGCCGGATTCGACTGTTACCGTTTCTCGACCAGCTGGGCCCGTGTCCTTCCCGAGGGGCGTGGTCCGGTCAATGAGGCCGGTCTGGACTACTACGATCGCCTGGCCGATGCGCTGCTGGATCGCGGCATTCGCCCTTGCGCAACCCTGTATCACTGGGAGTTGCCTTCTCCGCTGGCCGATCTGGGCGGCTGGCGCAACCGGGACATCGCCGGGTGGTTCGCTGAATTTGCAGAAGTCATCATGGGCCGCATTGGCGACCGCATGTACAGCGTTGCACCGATCAACGAGCCCTGGTGCGTCAGCTGGCTGAGCCATTTCGAAGGCCACCACGCTCCCGGTCTGCGAGACATCCGTGCCACGGCCCGTGCCATGCACCATGTGCTGCTGGCACATGGTCGGTCCATTGAGGCAATGCGCGGATTGGGGATGTCCAATTTGGGCGCTGTATTCAACCTGGAATGGGCCGAGCCCGCAGATGACAGCCCTGAGGCGCGCCGGGCTGCCGACCTCTATGACGGCATCTACAACCGGTTCTTTCTGGGTGGCGTGTTTAACAAAGCCTACCCTGAAAACGTGCTTGAAGGCCTGGAACCCTACTTGCCTGACGGCTGGCAGAACGATTTCGACACGATCGGAGCTCCGGTCGACTGGTGCGGTCTGAATTACTATACCCGCAAACTGATCGCCCCTGCCGACACAGGGTGGCCAAGCCTGAACGAGGTTCCCGGCCCGCTTCCCAAAACGCAAATGGGCTGGGAAATCGAGCCCACTGCCCTGACGCGTTTCCTGACCCGAACAAAGCAGGAGTACACCGGGGATCTGCCAATCTATATCACCGAAAACGGCATGGCCAGCCCAGAGCGTCAGCAAGATGACGACCGAATTGACTACCTTGATCAGCACTTGACTGCGGTTCAGGACGCTTTGGATCAGGACGTGCCGGTGAAAGGCTATTTCATTTGGTCTTTGCTGGACAATTACGAATGGGCGTACGGCTACGAGAAGCGGTTTGGTCTGGTCGATGTTGATTTCGAAACGTTAGAGCGTACGCCGAAAGCCTCTTACAAAGCCGTGAAAACAGCTTTGGCCGGAAGCGTCGTGTCGCTGCCTCTGGCGCAACCTGCCGGAGCGATGCACGAACACTGGAACCTGGTCGCTGATATCGGCGGCACAAACACACGTTTGGGCGTAATCTCAAACGGTAAGCTCACTGACCTGCGCAAATACCCGACCGGAACGCTAACCGATCTGCTTGAGGCTTTTCACAGCCTGCGCGACGAAATCGGGACCGACCCCCGCGCTGTGGTCGCTGCCGGGGCCGGGCCAGTGAAGGACGGAACAATCCGGTTGACGAATGCGCATCTCGATCTGTCAGAAAGCGATATTGGCAAAGCCACGGGCGCGCAACATACGTTTGTTATCAACGACTTCACCGCAGCCGCGTGGTCAGTGGCCGAGGCGAACGGTGACGACGTCGAAGTCCTGCAGGGTGCTGCGACCCCTCCCGTCGGAACGCGGCTTGTAGTAGGTCCCGGCACTGGCCTTGGTGTCGGGGCGCTGCTCTATTCCGAGGGTCGCTATCACACCGCATCCGGTGAAGGAGGTCACGTTGGCCTGTCTCCGCGCCATGGTGATGAGGTCGAAATCTTCCGCGCTGCCCGCCATATTGCGCCGGATTGTTTCTTTGACGACAGCCTGGCGCTTGAGGCGGAAATGTTCCTCAGCGGTACAGGTCTGCCCATCCTGTATCAGGCCGTTGGCGTGGCTGCCGGGCAGGTCAACACTCCGGTGCGCAATGCCAGGGACATTCTGGATGATGCCCGCACGCAAACAGATCCTATCGCAGAAAAAGCTGCACACATGTTCACGACCCATTTGGGGGCCGTAATGGGAGACCTCGCAGTGGTGCTCATGCCCGCCGGAGGCGTTTTCCTTGTGGGTGGCGTTGCCGAAAAAAACCGTTGGCTGTTCAAGGATGCGTTCCGGGATGCATTCAATGCGGGCGGGCGGTTCAGCGATTTACGCCGGTCGATGAACTTATATGTGTCGGAACAGGGTGAATTTGGCATTGTTGGCGCTAACAATTTCTGTAAAAGTGCACTCGCGCGGTAAATTGGCCGCCTGACCCCACAATCAGAAAGGACCACGGCATGATCCTGTGCTGCGGCGAAGCCCTGATCGACATGATCGCCGCCCCGACGGTTTCGGACGAAAAGGGGTTTGTGCCCCGCTCAGGCGGCGCCATTTTCAACACAGCCATCGCGCTGGGACGGCTTGGGTCACCGGTTGGGATACTGACAGGCCTGTCTTCGGACATGTTCGGGCAGCAGCTTGCAGAGGCGTTGCAGGCCAGCCATGTGGACGCGAGTCATGTGATCTATTCTGACCGCCCCACAACGCTGGCCTTTGTGCAGTTGCAGGACGGACAGGCGAGCTACAGCTTTGTGGATGAAAACTCAGCCGGACGCATGTTGATGCCCGAGGATATGCCGGACCAGTTGCCCGCTGTGTCTGCACTGTATTTTGGCGGCATCAGCCTGACCAGCGAACCCTGTGCCGACGCCTATGCAGCACTGCTGGACAAACACGGATCGGATCGCGCCGTCATGTTGGACCCGAATATCCGGCCCGGCTTCATCAGGGATCAGACCCGATACCGTACGCGTTTGAACCAAATGATCGCGCAAGCCGATATTGTGAAGGTTTCGGACGAGGATCTGGACTGGATCATCCCCGGCCCGGAAAGCCTGCCCGAAAAAGTTCCGCTGCTGCTGCAATCGGGACCCGCTGTCGTTATCGTAACCAGGGGCGGCGACGGTGCGACAGGGTTTCTGGCGGAAGGCTCTGAAATTTCGGTTCCTGTTAAGCCGGCCAACGTGGTCGATACCGTCGGAGCGGGCGATACGTTCAATGCCGGAGTATTGGCTGAACTGCATCGTTCAGGCCACCTGACCAAATCCGGCCTGCGGGCATTGAGACCGGAAAACCTGCGCGCGGCGCTAGTCAAAGGCGTGGAAGTTGCCGCCGTCACAGTATCCCGCGCAGGAGCAAACCCGCCCTGGGCACACGAGCTTTGACCCAAAAGAGACTCAGATGAATCGTTCAGACATCAACGCCATCAAAACCGAAGCCGAAGCCTTTATCCGCTCCTTCGGAGCGGTTCTGCCCCCTTTTGCCAGCTGGTCCACAGCCCGGATGCGCAGCGATCAGGCAGCAGGTATTCGTGAGCGCGGCCTTGGTTGGGACATAACGGATTACGGTCAAGGTCGGTTTGACGAACTGGGACTGTTCCTGTTCACACTGCGCAACGGCGACGTGGCTGACCTGAACAATGGCCGCGGCATGCTTTACGCGGAAAAACTGCTGGTTTCGCGGGACAAACAGCTGTCCCCCATGCACCGCCATATCGTTAAGGCCGAAGACATCATCAATCGCGGCGGCGGTGACCTGGTGATGGAAATCTATGCCTCGGATGCGCGGGGCGGCATCGACCGCGACACCTCCGTTATCGTTCCCAGCGATGGTTGTCCGGTTACGATCCAGCCCGGCGAGTTGCTGCGCCTCAGGCCGGGTCAGAGCGTTACCCTGATGCCGGGTATCTGGCATGCATTCTGGGCTGAGAAGGGCGATTGCCTGATCGGTGAAGTCTCGACTGTCAATGACGATCGCACAGACAACGTGTTCGAAGACCCGATTCCTCGCTTTGCCACAATCGAAGAAGACGCCGAACCCGATTTCCTGCTTGTCGCAGATTACTACAGCTGAAATATGCAGTGCGCGGTGGGCGCCTCGTAAGTCCCACAACGATCGAGCACGTACGTCCGCTTCGCCCATCAGCGGCACTCAATCCACAGGTTGAATGCCGGCCGTTGGCAGAGGATTTTCGCGATCTTTATTTGTGACAGCGGACGCTTTTGGGGCGCTCCGGCATAAGTCCCTTTTCTAAAACCGGAAAAACGCATTAACATGGCACTCGACTAAAGGTTGAAAATCACGAACCTGCCGATGTGCGGCCGTGAAGGGATCGGTGTGATGGTAACGAAAGCAGAGCTTGAAGCGGAGGTCGCGGCACTGCGCCGACAATTGGCAGAACAATCCGCTGCGACGAACACGGCCACTTCACAAAAACAGAAAGAGACAACAGAGGCCGAGGAAAAGGTGGGCGACAGGATCACTGACAACTTCGAAGCGTGGTCGACCCAACTCGAAGACGTGCTGACCGAACTGGAAGACCTGCCACACAAAAAGCCGATCCTTTTTGCCCTGGGCATTTTCGCGCTTGGTTATCTGCTAGGCCGATCCCGGTAGGAGCGCATTCATGAGCCGTATTTCCCGCAACATTTCGATCATTCTTCGCGCCGAACGACTGATTGCGCAACGCCAGGTCGCCGTCGCTGCAAAGCGTACAGGATTCTACGCCGCTGCAGGGCTCGCGGTCGGGCTGGCCGTTATCATGCTGAACGTGGCGGGCTTTTTCTGGTTGACCGCGACCCTGTCGAAACCCCTTTCAGCGCTGATAATCGCGGGGGCCAATCTGGCGCTGGCTCTGATCCTGGCGTTGGTTGCGAACTCAATGAGTGCCGAGACAGACACAACGGCTGCCGTCGAGTTACGGGACATGGCCCTGCACGACATCGAAGCGGAAATCAGAGACAACCTGTCTGACGCCCGCAACACCGTGGCCGGCCTCCGGCGCGATCCGGTCGGCGTTCTGACGCCCGAGATTGTCAGCGCCCTGCTGCGCACACTGATCAAATTTGCCCGGAACCGGAAAGAAAAGTCCGACCAGTAAGTTCTATTGCACCAGCCGAGCAGCGGCGCGCGCGATGACCATCTCTTCATTCGTGGGGATCGCCAGAATGCGGACACGGCTGAAATCTGTCGACAGAACCGTGCCGCCGTCAGCGTTTCTGTTGTGGTCCATCTCAATCCCGATCCACCGCATTCCATCACAGACCATCTGACGGATCCTGGCGGAGTTTTCACCTATACCGCCGGTGAAAATCAGCGCGTCAATTCCCTCCAAAGCGGCGGACAAGGCTCCCAGCTCTCGCCGGATACGGAACACATAATAGTCGATAGCTTTTCGCGCCTCGGGCGTGTCTGCGGCCAGAAGGGTACGCATGTCGGACGAAATACCAGACAGACCCAACAGGCCGGACCTGCGATAGAGCATGTCGGCGATTTCGTCCGCGGACAGCCCCTCTTGCTGCATCATGTAAAGCACGACGCCGGGGTCCAGTTGGCCGCTACGCGTACCCATCGGCAGACCATCCAGCGCCGAGAAACCCATGGTCGAAGCGACGGCACGCCCACCTGACACCGCGCACATGGACGCGCCATTTCCCAGATGTGCGATCACCACGCGCCCATCATAAAGGCCCGGCGCAATTTCCTTCAGCTTATTCGAGACATAATCGTAGCTAAGCCCATGAAATCCGTATCGGCGTACCCCTTTTTCGTAATAGCTGATCGGAAGGGCGAATGTATCGTTTACCCACGGGTGTGCGCGATGAAACGCAGTATCGAAGCAGGCCACCTGTATAGTGTCGGGAAAGGCCGCACTTGCCGCGCGAATTCCGGCAAGGCTGTAGGGCTGGTGCAGCGGCGCGAAAGGGATAAACCCGGCCAATGTATCGAGGACGCCGTCGTCCACCGGAACCGGCTCGGAATACACCGTGCCGCCATGAACAACACGATGACCAACTGCCCGAACGCGAATGTCCGGCAGGTATTCCTGAACCAGATCCAAGAACGCGTTTATGGCTTCGTCGTGGGTTTTGGTATTGGTCAGAGGACGGTCGACGGCGCGACCACCAGCCGATTGCGCCAGCAGGCGGGGTGCATCACCCAGCCGTTCGATCTGCCCACGCCAGCGCATGCTGGGTCGGCGGTCCTCAACCAGTTCATACAGCGCGAATTTCAACGACGAGGATCCGGCATTCAGTGCCAGAACATGATCAGCCATGGATTTTGCCCTTGTTAGCCATTGCATGCAGCGCTGCCACGGCGCAGGACGCCAGCCGCGAGGCATCGTCGTCCGCGCGCGACGTGAGGATGATCGGAGCCGCAGCCCCCACCACGATGCCAGCTGCCTCGGCATGCGAAATATAGGTCAGTTGTTTCGCCACCATATTGCCCGCCTCGATATTTGGCGCAATCAATATGTCAGCCGCACCGGCAACCTCTGAATTGATGCCCTTGGTGCGTGCCGCAGTCAGATCGACTGCGTTGTCCATGGCTAGTGGGCCGTCGACCAGACCCCCCGTGATTTGCCCCCGCTCGGCCATTTTGGACAGCAGCGCCGCATCGACTGACGAAGGCATGCGCGGATTGATTGTCTCGACCGCTGACAGCACGCCAACCTTGGGCGTTTCGATCCCGATGGAATGCGCCAAATGGATTGCATTCTGAACGATGTCCGCTTTGGTTTCCAAATCAGGTGCAATATTGACCGCAGCATCCGTGACCATAATCGGCCGCGACATGCCCGGGACATCCATCACAAATACATGCGACAAACGCCTGCCGGTCCGCAGACCATTTTCCCGGCGCAAGACCGCGTGCAGAAGGACATCGGTGTGTAAGTGCCCCTTCATCAGGGCCTGCGCCTTGCCCCCCACCACCAGATCAACCGCGCGGTGAGCCGCAATCTCATGGCTGCGGGCTTCGATGACTTCGATCCCGGAAATGTCCGCGTCCAACTCGGCAGCGGCAGCGGCGATCTTGTCGGGATCACCGACCAGGATCGGAGAAATGATGCCGTTGGAAAGGCCCAGCAGCGCCCCGCCCAGCGAGTTCGGCTCTTCCGGGGCTACCACTGCCGTTGGCATCGGGTCCAGAAGTCTTGCCTTTTCAAGCAGGGCATCGAAATGGCGGTGACGTTGCACGATCAGGCCGGGCACTTCGATTGAATCGAACTCCATGTGGTGTGTCGGAGGCGTTACCTGGACCTCACCGTTCATGATCAGGGCATTGTCACCAACCCGACGTACTTCGGCAGCGCATACCAAGTCGCCATCCTGCCGCTTTTCAAGGATTGATACGAAGGCCGTCAGTTCGTCTCCGGCAAGGACCGGGATGTGGAACGTCAGGTTTGCATGCCGGGTTTGGGTTCCTGCGCCCGGGAGGATATTGCCCAGAACCGCTGCGACCAGACCGGCAGGCCAAAGGGCCGGAGCCACAGCCTCGGGACGTCCGTCACCATCCCCGTCATAGCTTGCCAGATGCAATGGGTTATGGTCACCGGAAGCCGAGGCAAAAGCGTATAGGTCGTCCACCGTGCACAGCCGCGTCAATTGTGCTTCGTCACCAACTTCAAGCTGCGAGTAGGTTCGGTTTTCATGAGTTTTCATTTTGGACTGGCCCTGTTTGAGGCTGCAACCCAGCATGCCCTTGGTTTGCGTGCGGGGATTGGCAGAGGTTTCACACAGTGCGCGCGACATGTCCATCAGTTCCGCGGAAGATGGTGGCTCCTGCGCGAGTGTCCGCAAGATCAGATCAACGGTCATGCCGTTGAAGGACCCCACGATTATCCGATCGAACCACGCAGCCAGCGCACCGCCTCAAGGTAAAGGAACGTTGTCTCATTCCGCTCATCGCGCAAGTCACGACCCTGTTTCATCATCTGTTCGATCCATTCCCCTGTCAGTTTTTCCTGCTCAAGGAACGGATTATCCCCGCAACAGACCATTGTTGACCCCCTACCGTTTCGATAATGCTCTGAACATCCATCATCGCTGGTGTCGCTGACAACATGGACACCTGCTGAACGCGCAATGGATGCAGTTTCCGCTTGGGATTTGCTGTCATTGCCGGAACATCGCGCCGGCTATTACGTGCCATCTGTACTGCAGCCAGATTGGTTGCTGTTTGATATTCAAATTCAACACACTGCCGCCGTTTGGCACGGAATTTGAACATAAAACGCGCTCGGTGATTGAAACCGCCGTATCGACAGAAGAAGAGCTGCCAAGTTAATCAAAAGAAAACGAACAATTCATGATCTGGATCAAAAAAAATCGGTAATGTAGACGATATGCAGTAGGCTCTGAGAGGGAATCAAGTGCAGCCAGGTCAAAGCAAAATGAGCCAACTGACCAGCCGACGCGCTTTTCTGAGCGCCCGGACACTTCAGGAGGACAGAAGTATTGTCAGACCGCCCGGATCGGTTGTGCCGGGCTTTGCGGATTTGTGCACAAAATGCGGTGATTGCGTTGAGGCCTGTCCTGAATCCGTGATTGTAATTGGATCAGATGGATTTCCGGTTCTACATGCCGTCGAAGGGCCATGTACTTTCTGCGGTGATTGCGCCCAGGCCTGCCCAACTGACGCATTGCAAATCGAACGCCTTGCCGACTGGCCCTGGCGCGCTACGCTACAAACTGCGTCCTGTTTGTCCATGAACGGAGTCAGCTGCCGCGTCTGCCAGGATAATTGCGAACAGAACGCCATAAGCTTCAGGCTGCAGCCTGGCGGGAACGCCGAGCCCTCCCTGGACGCCAACGCCTGTACCGGCTGTGGGGCCTGCGTGGCACTCTGCCCTGTCGATGCGGTTGCCATGCGACGCCAGACCACACCTCAAACGGAAACGACTCAATGAACATCTGCGGTTGTCTAGCACATATCGTTCCCGAACAAGCCGAAGCTGCCGCTCAGACCCTGAGGGACACCCCGGGCGTCGAAGTACACGCCCAGGCCGAAGACGGCCGTTTCGTCGTTGTCGTCGAAGATACACCTGAACGCCTTGCGTCCGAGACCATCATGGATCTGCATCAGATCCCCGGAGTGATCTCTCTGACGCTGACATATCACCATTTCGAGGATCTCGCGGAGAACCCTCCGCATCCCGATGCCCAAAGCCAAACCACCACCCGGAGGCCCACGCTATGACTACCTCAGAATCTCGCCGGACTTTTCTAAAAGCTTCAGCCGCCGCGGCAACCGCGTCTGCCGCAGGCATCCCGCTGGCCACTGGTCAGGCCAATGCACAGATCGGAGGTGCGGATATCCGCTGGGACAAAGCCGCCTGCCGGTTCTGCGGCACCGGTTGTTCTGTGCTGGTCGGCACCAAGGACGGCCGTGTTGTCGCCACGCAGGGCGATCCGGATGCGCCGGTGAACCGCGGCCTCAACTGTATCAAAGGCTATTTCCTGTCCAAAATTATGTACGGCAAGGACCGCCTGACGACACCGCTGCTGCGCAAGTCGAACGGCGCCTACGACAAGAACGGTGAGTTTGAGCCGGTCAGCTGGGACGAAGCCTTCGACGTGATGGCCGAAAAGTGGAAAGAGGCACTGGCCAAGAAAGGTCCGACCAGTGTCGGCATGTTCGGCTCAGGTCAGTGGACGGTCTGGGAAGGCTATGCCGCGTCCAAACTGATGAAGGCCGGGTTCCGGTCGAACAATATCGACCCCAACGCACGCCACTGCATGGCGTCAGCCGTGGTGGGCTTTATCCGCACCTTTGGCATTGATGAGCCGATGGGCTGCTATGACGACCTTGAGCACGCGGATACTTTCGTGCTGTGGGGTTCGAACATGGCCGAAATGCACCCGATCCTGTGGTCGCGTCTGACCGACACGCGCCTGACCAAGCCAGGATGTGAGGTACATGTGCTGTCGACCTTCGAGCATCGCTCGTTCGAACTGGCGGACAATGGCATTGTATTCGCGCCGCAAACCGACCTGGCGATCCTGAACTATATCGCCAACTACATCATCCAGAACGGCGCGGTGAACGAAGAGTTCGTGAAGAACCACGTCAACATCACCAAGACGGCTACCGATATCGGCTATGGCCTGCGCGACACCCACCAGTTGCAGCAAGAGGCCGAGAACCCGAACTCGGGCAAGCTGGAAACCATCAGCTTTGAGGAATACGCCGAGGCGGTCGCCCCCTACACGCTGGAATACACATCCGAGCTGTCGGGCGTACCTGCAGACAAGCTGGAGAAACTGGCCAAGCAATACGCCGACCCGAACCGCAAGGTCATGAGCCTGTGGACCATGGGCTTCAACCAACACACCCGCGGTTCCTGGGTGAACTCGCTGATGTACAACGTCCACCTGCTGGTAGGAAAGATTTCCGAACCGGGCAACTCGCCCTTCTCGCTGACCGGTCAGCCGTCGGCTTGTGGTACCGCGCGTGAGGTCGGCACTTTTGCTCACCGTCTGCCTGCCGACATGGTAGTTGCGAATGACGAGCACCGCAAAATCTGTGAGACCGCGTGGAATGTCCCCGAAGGTACCATCCCTCCCAAGCCCGGCTTCCACGCCGTGCTGCAACACCGCAAGCTGAAGGATGGTGATCTGAACGCCTATTGGGTGCAGTGCAACAACAACATGCAGGCCGCGCCCAACATCAACGAAGAAGGCTATCCCGGTTATCGCAACCCTGAAAACTTCATCACCGTCTCGGACCCCTATCCGACGGTAACGGCTGTTTCCGCCGACCTGATCCTGCCCACCGCCATGTGGGTCGAAAAGGAAGGCGCCTATGGCAACGCGGAACGCCGTACCCAGTTCTGGCGTCAGCAGGTGAAAGCACCGGGAGAGGCAAAATCGGATCTGTGGCAGCTGATGGAATTCTCGAAACGCTTCACCGTCGAAGAGGTCTGGGGCGAGGAACTGCTGGCCAAGATGCCCGAGCATCGCGGCAAAACCATGTATGACGTGCTCTACGCCAATGGCACAGTCGACAAGTTCCCGCTGTCCGAGACCGCAGAAGGCTTCGACAACGACGACGCCGAGCACTTCGGGTACTACGTCCAGAAAGGCCTGTTCGAAGAATATGCCGAGTTCGGACGCGGCCACGCGCACGACCTTGCGCCGTTCGAAATGTACCACGAGGCGCGCGGTATGCGCTGGCCGGTCGTGGACGGAAAGGAAACACTCTATCGCTTCCGTGAGGGCTATGATCCCTACGTGCCCGAAGGTGCAGACGTGAAGTTCTACGGCCATAAGGATGGCAAAGCCAAAATCATCTTTGCCCCCTATGAGCCAGCCGCCGAAGAGCCGGATGAAGAATTCGATCTGTGGCTATCGACCGGTCGCGTGCTCGAGCATTGGCATTCCGGTTCGATGACCCGCCGGGTACCGGAATTGCACCGTGCCTTCCCGTCCGCCGTTGTCTACATGCACCCGCAGGACGCCAAGGATCGGGGTCTGCGCCGTGGTCAGGAGATCATTCTGTCCACTCGCCGCGGTGAGGTTACCAGCCGTGTCGAGACACGGGGCCGTAACAAGGTGCCGCGCGGTCTGGTCTTCATGCCCTGGTTCGACGAACATCAGCTGACGAACAAACTGACGCTGGACGCGACCTGCCCATTGTCGAAAGAGACCGACTTCAAGAAGTGCGCCTGCAAGGTCGAGCGTGCATAACCGGCCAGGATCGCAAAGGTAGTCCCAATGTCGCTCGCGGGTTCACCTCTTTCGCCGCAACGGCGCCGTTTCCTGCAGGATTCGGCGCGCGCGGCAGGCGGCTGCGCTGTAGCCGGATCGTTGCTGGCCTGGTTGGCCCGCGACGCCCGCGCCCTGCCAGCCGAGGCTCTGCGCCCGCCCGGCGCATTGCCTGAAGAGGAGTTCATGTCGGCCTGCATTCGCTGCGGGTTGTGCGTGCGGGAATGCCCTTACAACACGCTGAAGCTGGCCGAGTTGGGCGTTGATGCAACGGCGACCGGGACGCCCTATTTCACCGCGCGCGACATACCGTGTGAGATGTGTGACGATATTCCCTGTGTTGCTGCCTGCCCCACCGGCGCGCTGGATCCCGGGCTGGACAACATAGATGATGCGAAGATGGGGGTCGCCGTTCTGGTCGATCAGGAAAACTGCCTGAACTTCCTCGGCCTGCGCTGTGACGTCTGTTACCGCGTTTGTCCGTTGATCGACGAAGCGATTACGCTGGAAACCTCGCACAACCCGCGATCTGGTCACCATGCGATGTTCATCCCGACAGTTCACGCCGACCGCTGCACCGGCTGCGGCGTGTGCGAGAAAAGCTGCGTATTGCCCGAGGCAGCCATTAAAGTCCTGCCGGCCAGACTGGCGCGGGGAAGTGCAGCCGACCATTATCTGAAAGGCTGGGAAGAAAAGGACGCCAAAGGCGGCCCTGTTGTCGAGGGTATCATCGACCTGCCCGACCGCCTGCCTGGTCCGGGAACTGACAATCTGGTTACACCCGGCGGGTTCGCGCCCGACTACGATCTTCCGGGGGCTGGACAATGAGCGCCCGCACGCAAATACCCGTCGGACACGAGGCCGTTGAGGCCAAAGGTTGGGTCGGCGCACATAAATACCTGCTGCTGCGCCGGGCGAGCCAGCTGTTTTTTCTGGCGTTGTTCCTTCTGGGGCCGTGGTTTGGCATCTGGGTCGTGCAGGGCACACTTGCGGGATCGCTGACCTTTGGCGTATTGCCCCTCACTGACCCTTTTGTCCTGCTGCAGAGCTTCGTTGCCGGTCATTGGCCCGAACTGACTGCATTGATCGGCGGGTTGATCGTTCTGGCGGGCTATGCGCTGATCGGTGGTCGCGTCTATTGCTCGTGGGTGTGTCCGATCAATCCAGTGACAGATGCCGCCAATTGGCTGCATCGCCGCCTGGACCTGCCGAAAGGGTGGCAGCCGAAGCGTAGTTTGCGACTATGGATACTGGTCACGGTTCTGATCGTTTCCGGCCTGACAGGCGTGATCGCCTGGGAACTGATCAACCCGATCACCATGCTGCATCGCGGCCTGATCTTCGGCATGGGCTTCGTCTGGGCCATGATCGTTGCGATTTTCGTCTTCGACCTGTTTGTCGCACGTCATGGCTGGTGTGGCCACATCTGCCCGGTCGGCGCCTTTTATGGGCTGATCGGTGGCAAGGGCCTGTTACGGGTCAGCGCCTCAAACCGGGCGGCCTGTGACGACTGCATGGATTGCTATGCGGTCTGCCCGGAAAACCAGGTTATTTCGCCCGCTTTGAAAGGCAAGCCGGGGACGACACCCCTGATCCTGTCACCCGACTGCACCAGTTGCGGCCGCTGCATCGATGTATGTGCGGTTGATGTCTTTAAGTTTACTCACCGGTTCGACGATCAGATCGCCGCACCGTCCGATCCAGTTCCCGCGCCTGAACCGCGCGCAGCCAGACCTATCTAAGGGAGTGCCAAGATGAACAAGCCAATCCTGACAGGCGTCGCCGCCCTGATCCCCGTTTTGCTCCTGAGCGGGTTCGCTCTTGCGCAATCAGCCCAGGTGGAATCCCTGCGCGGGGCCGAAGTTGACGAACCGATTCCGCTCGACCAAATCCACAAGAATGTCGAAGGCCGGATGCAACGAAACTATCGCCAGCAGCCGCCGCTGATCCCGCACTCGGTCGAGCAATACCAGATCGATGTGCGCACAAATCAGTGCCTGTCCTGCCATGACTGGACCAAGGCGGGAGAGAGGAACGCTCCGACGCTGTCGATGACCCACTATCTGGACCGCGACGGCAACGAGCTGGATCACGTCGCAGGCACCCGTTATTTCTGTAACCAGTGTCACGTACCGCAGGCAGATGCACCAGCGTTGGTCGACAACGTGTTTGAACCCTCGTCCAACAATTAATCCGACGCTTGTCTGAAAGGAGCACCAAGATGGCAGACTCCCCCGAAAAACGCGGATGGATAGGCCGCATCTGGAACGCAATCTGGACACCGGCAGTCATGTTCAGTTCCGGTTTCCTGATCCTGGCCGGGTTTCTGGCCGGCATCCTGTTCTGGGGTGGGTTCCACTGGACTTTGGAACTGACCAATACCGAGGAGTTCTGTACCTCGTGCCACACGATGGAAACCAACCTCGGTGAATACCGCGAGACGATCCATTATAGCAACCATTCGGGGGTGCGGGCGATCTGTTCCGACTGCCACGTGCCACATGAATGGAACCACAAGATCAAAGCCAAGATCATGGCCGTCAAGGACGTCTATCATGAGCTGGCCGGTACCATCAGCACGCCTGAGAAATACGAAGAACATCGGTTGAGCATGGCCTCGGCGGTCTGGAAAAAGATGAAAGCCTCAGACAGCCGTGAATGCCGCAACTGCCACAATTTCGACTATATGGATTTCACCATTCAGGAAACCCGTGCCGCGTCCGAACACCAGCGCGCCATCGACAACAACATGACCTGTATCGACTGCCACCAGGGAATCGCGCACAGCCTCCCGCCGGATTATCTGGAAGAATACCAGAAAGTTACCGAAGAAGTGGCCAGCGAATCCAACGGCTCGTTGCCGCAACAGATCGCGGACGGTAGTGAAGAAATCCGGTCATACCTGACCACGCAGGCAGACTGAAAAGGGGCGAGATATGCTGGAATTTCTAGGAACCGTCGGTGCCAACATCATCGGCCTGCCGGGTATTCTTGGTCTGGCGCTGGGAATGATGACCCGACGCATCTGGCTGGGCGCAGTGATGGGAGGCCTGGTTGGCATTTTTGAGACGTTGGTTTTTGCCCATTGGGACTTTACCAAATTCGGGGCAAGCGATCTGTTGATTGCTGTGGTCATAGGATTATGCGCGGGAAGCCTGGGATCAGTAATCCGTATCAAAGGTGCAACGGTCTGATCTGATCGGCGTTTCGTCAGTCCAAACTTAGCCTGAGAGCATTCACCCGGCGCCAGTCGCCGGGTTGTTTTCAGTTTTCTTCCAATGCCTTTTCACGGACGCGTACCGATCTGAGACGTTTCCTTCGCAAAATATGACACTTGTACCGCCACAGTTTATTCTAGCAGGTGGGAATTGGGGTATCCTGATCCCATCCTCGATCCACGCTGTAATAGCCGATCAGTTAGTGGATAAACTGTTCATTGGAGTGGTTGTTCCCAGCCTGATGCCGTCGGGCCAGTACATTCTTTAGGCGATGGCCCGATACTTCCAAAGCTCCGAACCCGATAGAACAACGGAACTTGAGCCTGAGAAGGCTACCCTGCTCAGGAAAACACCAGCGCGCTCTTTGTGGCCGCAATCCACAATGGTCTGGACTGACCGACTGTGCACGAGTCCTGTTTGACCACTTTCAATGCCTCGGCCATGGTGGTCTGGACCATGTTCGGCGCGACCATCTCTGTCGACTATTACGTGCTGGAGGATGGTCAACAATTTGCACGAGAAGGATGCAGAACGCGGGTCATGGACGGTGGACCATCCTTATCGTCCTGCAGATCATTCCGGTGACCTGCTGCTGTTCCCTTGGATTGTTACTTGGCTTCCGAAACCGGTATATGGCCAGACGACTTGTGAGGGCGGCGTTTTATTGAGTTGTCGCCGCCCAGCCGAAACCAACATCGCTTGGATTAAATCAGGTGCCTACATTGACGACCATTTTTCCGAAATTGCCGCCGCCAAGTAGTTGGTAAAGAGCTTCGGGGGCATTCTCCAACCCTTCCACCATATGCTCTTTGTACTTGATAGAACCGTCCCTGATCCAACTCGTCATCTCCCGCCGAAACTCTTCGTAGACCGAACGCGGGAAACTGTCGAAAATGATGAAACCCTGCATTTTCACCTTCATGCGCAATACTGTGCCGATGATAACTGGCCCCATGTCGGGCCCTTCGGGAAGACCCGGCAAATTATACCATGCAACCACACCGCAGACTGGAACCCGCGCAAAAGGGTTTAGCAGCGGCAGGACAGCATACAGAACTTTGCCGGCAACGTTTTCAAAATAAACGTCAATTCCGTCGGGGCAGGCCTCTTTCAGCTGATCTGCAAAATCTGATGCCTTGTGGTCGATACAGGCATCAAAGCCCAGATTTTCAACGACATGAGCACATTTTTTCGCTCCACCTGCAACGCCCACCACTCGGCAGCCTTTCAGTTTTGCGATCTGACCGACAGTCGCGCCAACGGGCCCCGAAGCAGCAGCAACGACAACGGTTTCGCCCGGCTTAGGCTCTCCGATCTTCAACAGGCCCGCATAGGCGGTGTACCCGGGCATTCCTAAAACTCCCAACGACCAGGACGGGTTTTGCGGAGATTTGCCGAGGTTCAGTGTCTCGGTCCCGTCCGAGATCGCATAGTCCTGCCAACCGCTACCGGTCAGCACATAATCACCTTCCTCAAACCCCTCCAGATTGGACACGACAACCTGACCGACGACCTGAGCGGTCATGACCCCCCCAATGGCTACGGGTTCGGCATAGGACTTGGCGTCGTTCATGCGACCACGCATGTAAGGGTCCAACGAAAGATAGACCGTACGCACCAGCATTTCGTTTGCGCCGGGCGTCGGAACGTCAGCGGTGGTCATGCGCAGTGTATTGGCGTCCGGTTGACCCATTGGGCGTTCATTCAATACGATCTGTCGGTTGATCTCAGGGGATTGAGGCATGTCTGTGGTCCTGTGAGTACGGTTACACCAATTGGCTTATCCGAGGCGCGACTTCCCTTGCGGAAAAACTACGGTGAAATGGTGTTGCTGGTCGATAGTTTGATCTTGATCACCGACCTACCCAAGTCAAGGCGGGAAAAACAACGGGAAAACAGCAAATAAAACCATAGATGAACTGAGCCGGCGCATCTCATCCAGCCAGCTATATATGGTATTGCGGGCAAAATAAGTGACATAACAAAGAACCAGGCCAGTTACGTTCCGGCTAAGAACAATGCATTTATTCGTCGATTGAGCCGTCCCCTTTCGAGAAATCAGAAGTTAGACATGTGGGCGTAGCGCCGCAGAAAACGGAACGGGCGGAACGGGCTCAATCCGTCGGCTGATACCGCCCCTAAATCGAGAAAAAGACGAGAAAGCATATCAGGCCGTTGACCCCTCTGCTCGACGCGGCACTCGACGGCCTTGGGTTCGAACAACCGGTGTGATCCTGTGCGTGAGCGCCAGTATTGCAGCGACTGGTTCAGCCGGCAGAGATGTTACGTGGACATTCAGATCCATGCGGATCAGCAGAGTCTCCACCGTGCCGATCGTTCCGGTCATCCAGACGTTGCAACAGGTGACATTCCCGCAAGTTTGTTTTTACCGAGCAGAAAACGCAAAAAAAAACTTGATACACAGCTATTGCAGCACGGGACCAAATTGCGCCGTCTGCATCCAACGCAGGCCAATGGCCTTCTCACCAGACAACTTCCAGAACACGGCCAGCCCTATGAGCGTCGATTTCGTTGCGACCGGCAAGCGGGTACATTCCGATCGACGCGGAATGTCGGATGCCCTTCCGGAGGCGTTTCCGAGTGTTTCGGTTTCCAACCCACAGTTCGTCCAGTGCTGGCTCTTCATGACCTGCGATGTCGCAAGCACCGCGCCGAAGCTGGATCCGAACCTGAAGCAGAACATGTTTGGCCAAACTGTCACCTTGGTTGCCTCAAGTATGTTCATCTTCGTTCCGCGTATATCAGGCTCTACCCCGAAACGCCGTTGGGGTCTTTCCGAATTCAGACTTGAACGCCCGGGTCATGGCGCTCGCGTTTTCATAGCCACAGCGGCTTGCGATTTCCGCGATGGATTGTTCCGTTTCCTCCGCCAGCTTACGCGCCAAATTCAGGCGCAAACGTCGGTACAGCGCTTGCGGCGTGGTCTTGAGCTCAGCCTGAACCCGCATCTCGATCCTTTTTTGCGAGCATCCGATTTTTCGGGCAACCTCCTTAATCGACAGCGGGTTTTCCAGGTTCCCCTGCATGACGGTCAGGGCGCGGTTGACCAGTGTGTCTTCGGAATTCAGGGGATGTGCGTATTGATCGGCAGCGCCCCGGCTCATCAACAGATGGGCGACTTCCATTGACAGAAGCGGGCCGTGATCCCGCCGAATGAGGGCCGAGGCCAGGTCAAACGCCGCCATCGCCCCCGAGCATGTCATCCGGTTACCGTCGATTACGAACCGTTCCCGCACTGCTTCGACGGCGGGGAACGCCTCTTCGAATCTGGACATCTCATCCCAGTGAATCGTGGCGCGATAATCGTCCAGCAACCCGGCCCGGGCCAGCAACCAGCTTCCAGTGTCCAGACCCGCCAATTGTGCGTGTTTTCTGGCTGCCGACAGCAGCGCACGGATGGTTGGCCGGGTATCCAGCGTGAGGTATCCATAAGACGGCATGACAACCAGAACCTCACCGGTCTGATCGCTTAATGCACCATATGGCCTGACAACAAGACCGCTGGAGCTTTGGACAGGATTCCCGTCAAGCGAACAGAAACGCCACGCATACAACATGTGCCGCGCCAATGTATTGGCCGCGCGCAAAGGCTCGACCATGTTCGCGAGGCAATGGTTCGAGAATCCGTTGAACAGTGCAATGTTGTATCGTTGGGTCAAAATTTTCTAACTCTGCATGCTTTTTGGCTAACTCTGCATGTCATCAAGATGTGTCGTGACGTTTCATTCGTCAATCACATATCCAGGGAACCCGCGCCATGCAGTTTGGTCTGTCAGAAGAACAGGAAATGATCGTTTCAACTGTTCGCAGCTTCGTCGAAAACGAGATCTACCCGCACGAAGACGCGGTCGAGCGTAGTGGCTCTGTTCCGCCGGAACTGGGCAAAGAGATCAAGCAGAAGTGTATTGAGTTAGGCTTCTACGCCTGCAACTTCCCCGAAGAGGTCGGTGGCGCCGGTCTGTCCCATCTCGATTTCACCCTGGTCGAACGCGAGTTGGGCCGCGGGTCCATGGCGCTGACCCACTTCTTTGGCCGCCCGCAAAACATCCTGATGGCCTGCAATGACGAACAGCGCGAGCGTTACCTTTTGCCTGCCGTGCGTGGCGAAAGGATGGACGCGCTGGCGATGACCGAACCGGACGCAGGCTCGGATGTGCGCGGCATGAAATGCCAGGCTGTGCGCGATGGCGGTGACTGGGTCGTCAATGGCTCGAAACACTTCATTTCGGGCGCCGAGCACGCGGATTTCTTCATTGTTTTCATCGCCACCGGCGTGGACGAAACACCGAAAGGTCCGAAAAAGCGGATCACTACTTTCCTTGTGGATCGTGGTACTCCGGGCTTTGAAGTGCGCGAGGGCTATAACTCGGTCAGCCACAAGGGCTACAAGAACTATATCCTTTATTTTGACAACTGCCGCCTGCCCGACGCGCAGGTTCTGGGGGAAGTCGATGGCGGCTTTGCGGTGATGAACGAATGGCTTTATGCCACCCGCCTGACTGTTGCCGCATTCTCGGTCGGTCGCGCACGCCGCTGCTTTGACTATGCACTGAATTACGCTGCCGAGCGTAAGCAGTTCGGCCAGCCAATCGGCAAGTTCCAGGGCGTCGGCTTTCAGATCGCTGACATGATAACCGAGATCGACGCAGCGGACTGGCTGACTTTGGCCGCTGCCTGGCGTCTGGATCAGAACCTGCCCTCGAACCGCGAGATCGCATCGGCCAAACTGTATGCGTCCGAGACACTGGCGCGCGTCACGGACACGACCCTGCAGATCTTTGGCGGAATGGGATTGATGGACGACTTCCCGATCGAGCGTTTCTGGCGCGACGCACGCGTCGAGCGCATCTGGGACGGCACCAGCGAAATTCAGCGCCACATCATAAGCCGCGATCTTTTGCGCCCTTTAGGCGCATAAGGCCACGTCCCGGCGGGGAACGGTTTCAGCAGGTCACGCTCTCAGCCTGCTGGTCTGTTCTCCGCTGGGAGTATTCTAAAAGAAACGATCAGGACCGCGATGAACAAAGATCTTACCCGGCTGCTGCGTCCGAAAGCCATAGCCGTCATAGGCGGTGGTACGTGGTGCCAGCAGGTTATCCGGCAATCGGAACGCATGGGCTTTACCGGGCAGATTTGGCCGGTGCACCCCAAGGCAATTGAAATCGCCGGGCATGCGGTGTTTTCCAAACTCGAAGACCTGCCTGCCGTCCCGGATGCGGTTTTCGTTGGCATAAACCGACACGCCACGATCGAAGCTGTGCGGCTGCTGTCAGACATGGGTGCCGGTGGCGCGGTCTGCTTCGCCTCGGGTTTTTCCGAGGCGGTGGCCGAGGACGACTCGGGTGGAGACCTGCAGGATCAGCTGATTGCCGCTGCGGGCGACATGCCCATCCTGGGGCCAAATTGCTACGGATTCATCAACGCGCTGGATGGTGCGCTTCTGTGGCCGGACCAACACGGTGCAAAGCCGGTGGAAAAGGGTGTGGCGATCCTGACGCAAAGTTCGAACATTTCGATCAACCTGACAATGCAGAAACGGGGGCTGCCGATTGCCTATATGGTGACCTGCGGGAACATGGCCCAGACCAGTCAGGCGGAAATCGCGTCCGCATTGATCGACGATCCGCGCGTCACGGCGGTAGGCCTGCATGTCGAGGGGTTCAAGGACGTCCGTGAGTGGGAAGAACTGGCTGCCAAGGCATATCGAAAACGTATTCCCCTGATCGCACTCAAGGTTGGCGCGTCGGAACAGGCGCAGGCAGCGACCGTTTCGCACACTGCTTCTCTGGCGGGCAGTGACGCCGGCGCGCAGGCTCTGCTGGACCGGCTGGGTATTTCACGCCTGTCCGCTCTGCCCGAATTTCTGGAAACACTGAAACTACTACATTGTTATGGTCCGCTGCCGGGCGGCAACATCGCTTCGATCAGTTGTTCCGGGGGTGAGGCCAGTCTTATCGCCGATATGGCGGTGCGCACAGGATTGAATTTCCCACGTCTGACCGATGACAAAAAAGCGCGCTTGCGCGATGCGCTTGGGCCGATGGTCGCGCTGAACAATCCGCTGGATTATCACACCTATATCTGGCGGGACGAAGATGCGATGGCGAAGGCGTGGTCCGGAATGACCGGAGACGATATCGACCTTACATTCTCGATCGTCGATTACCCCACCACGGATCAGACGGATTGGGCTTGTGCGACATGCGCCGCGCTAAAGGTTCGCGACGAAACCAACGCACGTTTTGCCGTTGCAGCAACTTTGCCGGAACTCCTGCCCGAAGACGTGGCGCAAGACCTTATGGCAGGCGGTGTTGTTCCCCTGATGGGCCTACAGGAAGCCCTGTCCGCAGCACGCGCGGCAGGTCAGATTGCAGCGCCCGCATCTCATCCGGTTTGCCTGCCGGGAAAGGCCGAAGCGACGCATACCCTGACCGAAGGCGAAGCCAAACAGGAACTGGCCCGATGCGGT
This sequence comes from Ruegeria lacuscaerulensis, assembly GCF_013031245.1. Lineage (GTDB taxonomy): Bacteria > Pseudomonadota > Alphaproteobacteria > Rhodobacterales > Rhodobacteraceae > Ruegeria > Ruegeria lacuscaerulensis_C. Next base: position 64,788 of record NZ_WPZL01000016.1, on the reverse strand, counting down.
TTGCGCGTTCCACAAAACCGCACGGTGCGCAACCCGGGCGAAGCGCGGGCTGCCGCGCAGGAACTTGAAGCCCCGTTTGCGGTCAAGGGCGTCGGGCTGGCGCATAAATCGGAATATGCCGCGATACGTCTGGGTGTTCAGGTCGCGGATGTCGTCGATGTTGCGAACGATATCGACACCGAAGAGATCCTGATCGAAGAGATGATTACCGGTACAGTAGCCGAGTTGCTGGTGGGCGTTGTGCGGGACCCAGCGCACGGGTTCGTATTGACTCTGGGTGCGGGCGGTGTCCTGACTGAAGTGCTGCGCGACACGACATCCCTGTTGGTCCCAAGCACACAAGAAGACATCCAAGCCGCCCTCGGAAAACTGAAAATCGCTCCCTTGCTGGCGGGCTATCGCGGTCAGCCAGCGGCTGATATGGATGCGATTATCAACGCGATTCAAGCCGTTCAGACCTATGTGACACAAAACGCCGAAACGCTTTGCGAGGTCGAAATCAACCCGCTTCTCTGTACGCCGGACAAGGCCGTTGCAGTTGATGCCCTAATCAGAAAGGCCTGAGACATGGACCCGATTAAAACCCGCCGTGATGGGGCAATCCTCGAAGTGACGCTGGACCGACCCAAGGCAAATGCTATTGATCTGGCCACCAGCCAGATCATGGGTGAGGTCTTTGCTGAATTTCGCGACGACCCCGACTTGCGCGTCGCCATTGTGACCGGCGCAGGTGATAAGTTCTTTTGCCCCGGCTGGGACCTGAAAGCCGCAGCGGATGGCGATGCCGTTGACGGTGATTACGGTATCGGCGGGTTTGGTGGCCTGCAGGAGCTGCGCGATCTGAACAAGCCTGTCATCGCCGCCGTAAACGGCATCGCATGTGGTGGAGGTCTGGAACTGGCACTTTCGGCGGACATGATCCTGGCGGCTGAGCACGCCAGTTTTGCCCTCCCCGAAATCCGCTCGGGCACAGTTGCCGACGCGGCCAGCGTCAAGCTGCCCAAACGCATCCCCTATCACATTGCGATGGAGCTTCTGCTGACCGGGCGCTGGTTTGATGCCGAAGAGGCCAATCGGTGGGGACTGGTGAATGAGATTGTTCCGGCCGATCAGTTGACAGACCGCGCCTGGGAACTGGCCCGGCTGCTGGCGTCAGGCCCGCCACTGGTTTACGCAGCGATCAAGGAAGTCGTGCGCGATGCCGAGGACAGCAAGTTTCAGGATGCGATGAACCGCATCACCAATCGCCAGTTGCGCACGGTGGACGTTCTCTATGCCAGCGAAGATCAGTTGGAAGGCGCTCGCGCCTTTGCAGAAAAGCGCGCCCCGGTCTGGAAAGGAAAGTAAAGACGGTCAGCGCGGCGGAGGGGTCAACCATTGGGCTGACATGCCAAAATTGGAGTTTTTCAACTCCTGCCTGGCGATAGCCTGCAAGTGAACCTCATCCGGGCCATCGGCATACCGCAACGCACGCGCCCAAGTATAGCTGTCGGCCAGAGGTGTATCCGGCGTCATACCCATTGCTCCAAAGACCTGCATCGCGCGATCGGTCACAGTAGCATGCACGTTGGGTGCCACCACTTTGATCAGTGAGATTTCGCGGAAAGCTTCCTTTGCGCCGACCTGATCGATTTTCCATGCCGCTTTCAGGGTCAGCAAACGCGCCTGTTCGATTTCGAGCCGGGATTTCGCGATCCATTCACGGATGACGCCCTGTTCCGATAGTTGCTTGCCGAACGCCTTCCGCTCCTGAGCGCGTTCGACCATCAGCGCCAGCGCCATTTCCGCCGCCCCGATCGAGCGCATACAGTGGTGGATGCGTCCCGGCCCCAGCCGCGCCTGCGCCAGAGCAAAACCGCTGCCCTCTTCGCCCAATAGGTTGCTGGCGGGCACACGGGCATCTTTGAACAGCAGTTCGGCGTGGCCTTCGGGGTCATGCATGTTCAGGATTGTTGGGTTGCGTATGATATCGAAACCCGGCGCGTCCTTGGGAACGATGACCATACTCTGCTGCCTGCGCCGATCCGCATCGGGATCGGTTTTGCCCATGACGATGAACAGTTTTGTGTTCGGGTGGCAGGCATTGGTGATGAACCACTTGCGGCCGTTGATGACGTACTCATCCCCCTCACGCCGGATCGACGTGGTGATATTGGTCGCGTCCGAGCTGGCCACATCCGGCTCGGTCATCGCAAAGGCTGATCGGATTTCGCCATTCAGCAAGGGCACCAGCCATTTCTCGCGCTGCGCGGGCGTGGCGAACATGTGCAACAGCTCCATGTTGCCGGTATCTGGCGCATTGCAGTTGAACACTTCCGGGGACCAGCTCACCTGCCCCATCAGCTCGGCCAGTGGAGCATATTCCAGATTGGTCAGCCTTGTGCCCGGCTCATCGTCGCGCAAGCTGGGCAGGAACATGTTCCACAACCCTTCGGCCCTGGCCAGCGCCTTGAGGTCCTCCATGAACGTGACCGGAAATTTGCCCGCCTTGATTTCCTCTTTATGGTCGCGGATGCGCGGGTAGATATGTGCCGCCATAAATGCCTTCAGACGTTCCTGCATTTCCGCTGCGCGGAGCGATGGGGCAAAATCCATTGTGGTCCCTTTCAGTTAGTAACGCCTGCCTGTGAGATCTCCCTGAGCGCTTGCCGCGCCAGAGGGCCAACAAGGTTCTTGAAAGCCAGTGCGTTCTCATTCGACGCATTGCCCGCCAGGGCACGGCTATAGACACCTTGCGCAATTGCGGCCATGCGGAAGAACGAGAACGCCAGACAAGAAGTCCAGTTCTCTACCTTTGGTATCCCGCGCAGCGCGCAGTACCGGTCAATCATGTCAGCCTCGGATGGAATGTTGAGCGCCTTGCGGTCCTGCCCCTGCAGGCCCCGGATCAACCCGTTCGAAGGCAATCTGAGGCAGACGCAGAAATAGCTCAGATCGGCCAAAGGGTGGCCGAGAGTGGACAATTCCCAGTCCAGAACGGCGGCAATCCGAAGGACATCCGGGGCGAAAATGAAATTGTCGATACGGAAATCGCCATGAATCAGGCTGACCGATCCGTCATCGACCGGAAGGTTGCGGCCCAGCCAGTCCATCAGCCGCTCCATCTCGGGCAGGTTTTCGGTTTCCGCCGAACGGTACTGCTTGGTCCAGCGGCTGAATTGCCGTTCGAAATAGTTCCCCGGTTTACCGTAATCCGCCAGGCCGACTGCATTAACATCCACCGAATGCATCGCGGCCAGAACCCGGATTACCTCGTCGTAGAGGGGCGCGTGATCTTCAATCCCAAGTTCGGGCAGCGCCGGGTTCCAGAATATCCGGCCTTCTTTGTAGCCCATGACATAAAACATCGACCCGATGATATCGGTAACGTCACACAACACATAAGGCTTCGCGACCGGAACTTCGGTGTCATATAGCGCCTCAAGAACGCGGTATTCGCGGTCTATCGCATGGGCCGATGGCAGTAAATCACCGGGCGGCTTGCGCCGCAGCACGTATTTCGAGCCACCCGCGGACAGCAGATAGGTCGGGTTAGATTGCCCATCCGAAAACTTCTCATAGGTCAGAGGGCCGGAAAAATCGTCGATATTGCGCTCCAGATAGTTCGACAGGCGTTCGACATCGAGTTCCATGCCAGTAGAGGTCATAAAGGATTCTCCGTGATCCGCCGGGGTAACAAGCACTCTATCGCCGGTTAAGCCATCTGTTAAACTTACTTATATGATCATTGCCGCACATTCGGTGAAGGATTTGGCGATCAAACTCAATCAATCAGGCCTGAACCTTTTTGCCGTATTCGACACCACCTATGCCGAACATGAACTGACCCATGTGACACAACGACAGGTTTGACCACCCATTAGCACACGTCTGTTCCGGACGAGCCTGATCGACATTCACAGCCAGATTATCCTGCGAAAAATCGAGATTGCGGCTGGCCTGACTTCACTCTTCTTCCGGAACCGGGCGAGGCTGTCGATTCTCGTCAATGGCGACAATAGTGAACACGGCCTCTGTGACCTTTTCGCGGACACCGATTATCCCCCGCAAGACCCATGCCTCAATCGAGACAGCCATTGACGTGCGCCCGACCCGGACGACTTCGCCATAGATGCACAACACGTCACCGACCTTGACCGGGCGAATGAACTTCATTGCGTCAACCGCGATTGTGGCAACGCGACCCCGCGCCCGAGTGCCCGCGACGATCCCGCCGGCGATGTCCATCTGACTCAGTACCCAACCGCCAAAAATATCGCCATTTACGTTGACATCCGCCGGCATGGCCGCCGTGCGCAATGTCAGTTCACCCATTGGAGTTTCGTCGCTCATATCTGTGCCTTTTCGAACTTTTGCGCGGCTGTGGTCGCAGGCGTTTCCAGTACGTCGCGGGAAAGCCTGACAGCTTTGAACCAATGCTTCACACCGATTGACTCAGGTGGCAAGTCAGGACCATGGCCCGAGCGTCCTAACGCTGCTGATCAAAAAGTGACATGTACCAGAAAGTAGAGTCACAACCCGTCAAACGTCACGGTGACAGTTTTGCCCGCCCATCAGGCCCCAATATCCAGCACTCTGTTCCTTCGAATACGGCAGCCGTCAACGCGTGACCGTACCCTGCTCCGGTATCCAGATTGATGCGGTTTCCGTGGTGTTCCGGGTTGGAAACATGGCTATGTCCGTGAACAACCAACCACGGGTAAGACTCTTTGTGGTCCAAAAACTCATCACGAATCCAGATCAGATCGTCGTGGTCCTGCTGACCCAGATCGATACCTGGTCTAATGCCCGCATGTACGAACAGAAGCTCGCCCTCCTGATGAAAGGGCTTTAGCCCGCTCAGAAAGTCGATATGGGCCTGCGGGACGACCTCTTTGGCCCTGGCGTGGATTTGATAAATCCGATCCCCATCTGCAACCCTTACGCCGTAAGATTGCAGCGTTTCAATCCCGCCGATCCGGGGGTGAAGCCAGTGATAGCCGAGCAGAAGCCGCGCATCGTTGCGCGGATAGTCTTCCAGGAACATTGCACACATCTGGTCATGGTTCCCACGCAGGAAGATCCAGTTTCTCCCTTCGACCTGACCCTGAACGAGCAAATCCAGAATTTCGCGGCTATGCGCCCCCCGGTCCGTGTAATCGCCAATAAAGACGATCCTGGCGTCGGAACCTCCATCTTTTTCGATGCGAGACAGCACGTCTTCGAGCATCCCCAACTGACCGTGAATATCCCCAATGGCATAAATGTTTTCAGGCATAACGCTTTTTCTGCTTAGTGCTTTTGGATGGGCAAAGCCCTTTTTAGGCTTCACTCAGACCAGTCGATTTTGAGTTCTTCACGGTAGGCGAAACGAACAAGATGGTCCTCAATCACATTCTGCCATCGGGCCAGATCGCCTCGCGGACCGGTCACCGCCGCAACGGTCAGCTTGTTGTCATCAGCCTTCAGTGTGACACTACTTCCGTCCGGGAAGGACACGTGGCCCTCATCCGCATCAAAGTTCACTTCGGCCTTGTGGGACCAGTGCTTGCAAAGCTGCTGCAGGTATTTTCTTGCCGAGGCCGTCCGCGCCACACCCGAAACACTTTGATCCGGCAACAGGCTCAGCCCGTTTTCAGCCGAAGCGCGCATGTTTCTGGCAAAGAGCGTTACGTCGATTTCCGTGGCAACAAAGGTGGCGCCAAGCTCGACGCAGGCTTTTTGCATCCCGGGATCCAGTGTGAGGATACCCGCAGCCTTGCCCGCCGCAACGATCTTGCGCAGGCCATTTAACACTTCGGGCTTGACGTCTTCCGCGCCTGCATTCCCGATAAAGCCCATATCAGCGGCCAGGTCGGACGGGCCGATAAAAACGCCGTCAACGCCGTCTACCGTCAGGATGTCGTCCAGCGCGGCCATGCCTGCCCGGTTTTCGACCTGCAACAGCAGGCATATTTCATCCCGCGCGGTTGTAAGGTAATCGCCAATGGCCGCGAATTGCGACGCGCGCGCCAGAGCAGAGCCAACACCCCGCACACCATGTGGCGGATAGGTAACCGCTTTGACCAGTTCGCGGGCCTGATCGGCGCTTTCGACCATGGGAATCAATAAGGTCTGTGCGCCAGCATCAAGCAATTGCTTGACCACCCAGGTTTCACCGATGGGCGGCCGGACAATGGCGTGGCTGTCATAGGCTGCGATAACCTGAAGCTGCCCGGTTATGGAGCGCAGATCATTCGGCGCGTGTTCGGCATCCACCAACAGCCAGTCAAAACCGGCGGTGGCGCTTATTTCAGCCACATACGGATCCGCCAAACCCAGCCAGCAACCAATTTGCAATTCCCCTTTTGCAAGCGCGGCCTTGAAGGGGTTTTTGGGCGCGGGCATGGCGGTATTCCTTATGCGAAATTTATATCGACCGAGCCGAAAAACCCAAAGTCGGCGTGGATTTTCGTGCCCGAGGGGCATTCGACGGGCCGGATGAAGCTGCCCGACAGGATCACCTGACCGGGTTCGATGCTCTGGCCGTATTGCGCCATGCGGCGGGCCAGCCAGACCACGCTTTCGACCGGATCATTCAGCACACCTGCGCCTAAGCCCGTTTCCTCGACCTCGCCGTTGCGGAAAGTCAGCGCGCCGACCCAGCGCAGATCAAAGGCATCGACCGCGTGACGCTCGGCGCCCAGCACGATGCCCGCATTGGCGGCGTTGTCGCTGATCGTATCAAAGACGGTGCGCGCTTTGTTCGTTTCCGGATCAACCCGCTGAATGCGCGTGTCGAGGATTTCGATCGACGGCGCGACATAGTCGGTGGCCGAGATAATATTGTCACGCGTGACGTATTCACCACCAACTGCGGATTTCATCACAAAGGCGATCTCGGCCTCAATCCGGGGCTGGATGAAGCGGCCCGCAGGCACGGTGCTGCCATTGTCGAACGCCATGTCGTCGAACAGAATTCCACTGTCGGGAATATCGATGTTCAGTGCGTATTGCATCGCTTTCGAGGTCAGCCCGATCTTCCAGCCGATCACACTGCGCCCCTCGGCCAGTTTCTGGCGGTAGATGGCCTTCTGTACCTCATAGGCGTCGTCCATACCCATCCCGGGGTGGCGCAGTGTCAGCAGGCCGATCTGTTCGCGGCTGCGCTCGGCTTGCAGCAGATCGGCGGCAGCACTGGCGTGATCGTCCGCAGTCATCGGGGGGGTCATACCTGTTCGTCCTCGATACTGTTGCGCAGGGTGCCGATACCGTCGACCGAGATTTCCACCACGTCACCGGGGGCCAGGTATTTCGGCGGGTCAAACCGCGCACCTGCGCCAGTGGGGGTGCCGGTGACGATGATGTCGCCGGGCTGCAGCGTCATGAATGTCGAGATATATTCGATCTCGCGCCGGATCGGGAACATCATACGGTTCAGGGTGTCGTCCTGGCGCAATTCGCCATTCACACGGGTCTGAATGCGGGCGTCATCCAGTTGCGCCGCGTCGGTGAAGGGAACCAGCCACGGGCCGATGGCACCGGAACGGTCCCAGTTCTTGCCCTGCGTGACGTTGAACTTGGCGTGGCGCACCCAGTCGCGGATCGTGCCTTCGTTACACAGAGTCAGCGCGGCAATGTGGTCATAGGCGTCGGCCTGAGAAATCCGGCGCCCGGTTTTGCCGATCACTATCGCCACTTCACCCTCATAATCCAGCGTGGGGTTTTCCGGCGGACGGATCAGCGGGCGGTCATGACCGGTAAAGCCGCTGGCAAAGCGGGGGAACAGAGACATGTATTTCGGTTGCGCGCTGCCATCTTTGTATTCGGCGTTGCGGTCAGGAAAGTTCACCCCCACGCAGAGAATGCGCCGCACGTCGGGCATCACCATCTCATAGGTGAAATCCGTATGAGTCACAGGTTTGCCCGCTGCCGCCCCGGCCAGTTGATCGAACGCGCCTGCTGCAATCACTTCATAAAGGCTGGCGTGCTCGGGAAAATCACCGTTCAATGCAGTCGCGCCTTCATCGGTGATGGCCCCAAAAAAGGTCTCACCATCGGCGGTGTAGGTGGCAAATTTCATGAGAGCTTCCCCCAAACTTCGCGGATGACTGTTGCAGCCATCAGCACGTCATCTCGTGTTGTATCGAATTGCCCGACCTGAAACCGAATGATCTTACGACCGTCAAACATACCTTGTGTCAGGTAAATCCGGCCGTCTTCGTTCAGGGCATCGACCAGCCTTTGCTGCGTGTCATCGTCACCGGGACAACGAAAGGAAAACAGGCTGAGGATCGGGCCGGTCGTGATTTCAAACCCGTCCATTGCCCCGATCAACTCTGCCAGTTCCTGCGCCCAGGCAACATGATTCCGAATCCGCGTGCGCAGTCCTTCCAACCCGTATGAGCGTAAGAGGAACCAGATTTTCAACGCCCGGAACCGGCGACCCAGAGGAATGGTCCATTCCGAATAGTTCGTAACATCCGCACCAGTGGTCTTAAGGTATTCGGGCTCGATTTTCAGAGTGTCCAGCTGCGGCTTTGCGTCTTTCAGGAACTGGATGGCACAGTCGAATTGTGCGCCCAACCATTTATGCGGATTGAAGACGATGCTGTCATAACGATCCGCCCCGGACCATAACGCGTCGCGGAATTCCGGACAGATCATGGCCGATCCAGCCCATGCGGCGTCCAAATGGGTATAGAGGTCGTATTTCCGCGCGATATCAGCCACTGCGTTCAGGTCATCGCAGGCCCCGACACCAGTACCACCCGTGATCGCAATGATGCCAGCCGGAATGTGACCAGCTGTAATGTCAGCTTGAATAGCGGCCTCCAGCGCAATTGCATCAATTGCAAATGTGGGACCATTCGCAGGCAGTTTAACCAGATTGTTCTCACCGATCCCGGCAACCCAGCATGCCCGATCAATCGACGAATGAACCTGATCCGAGCAATAGATCCGCAATGCACCCTTAGTGTTCAACCCATCCCGATTGCCCGTGAACCCGGTGGCCCGCTCACGCATGGTCAGAACAGCGGACAATGTAGCCGACGACGCACTGTCCTGAATGACCCCGGTCATGCCGCCGGGCAACCCGAGCGCCTGGCGCAACCAATCGACCATGACACCTTCAACCTCGGTGGCTGCTGGCGAGGTCTGCCACAACATGCATTGCGCGGCGATCGTGGTCACCAGCATTTCTGCCAGCATGGATGGTGGTGCGGCATTGGCCGGAAAGTACGCAAAAAAGCGAGGATGCTGCCAGTGGGTCATGCCCGGCATCACGATCCGCTCGAAATCGGCCATGATGGCTTCCATAGGTTGCCCGGTTTCAGGCGGCGCTTCTTCAAGCTGGCACGAGATTTCTCCCGGCGCAGTTTGTGCCCTTACCGGGCGTTCTGCCAGTGTTTGGTGGTAGTTGGCAGCCCATCTGGAAATGTGCTGCCCCCAATGCGAAAACTCGTCCCAGTTCATCAGCCAACCTTCTTCTGCGGCTGGAAATCCTCGCGGGAGGCGTCGACGAAGTGGACAGGATCGTCTAAACGCAGGTCTGCCATTTTTTTCCCTTTCCCCGTGTTGGTGTCAGACAGACAAGTCGACTTTTGCCTGACTCTTTCCCGAAGTTCCCAATTGCGGGAAGTAGCTATCAATCTCACCGTTGCAGAAGCCCAAATACACAGAATAACAGGGAGTGCTGATCCGTGCATTTGTTGGCGCAGTCCGGAAATAACTCACTGGACCGGGAATATGACATTGGTTTGGCCTGTTCCAGAGCTGGGGAAGTACTCGGTCACAACTTCACATTTTTTGTCATACGCGTCCCAACCCAGCGCACCATAAAGCATCGACGTGTCATGCATCGAGCCTTCGCCGCAGCAGAAATTGGCGTAATCTCCCAGCATCTTGAGGAAGGTGGCATGATCGCCGTTCTTCCACATCTCCAGCACGTGCAGATCCATTTGTCGGTTGAATTCCGAGCTGATGGTGAAGGTGCCGTTGTTGGCGGCATAGTCCTTGTTGGCCCAGATCTTGTGTGACAGAGACCCAGAGGCGACCAGCAGGACCTTTTCGTCGCTGGCCTCAATGGCTTCGCGGATGGCCTCACCCACAATGCGGCTTTCATCATGGCTGTGGACTGTAGCCCACGCCGCAACCGAAACGACCTTCATGTCATGCTCGCGGCTCATAAACCGCATCGGAACCAGCGTACCATATTCCAGTTCAAGGCTGTCGAGGTGATGCGCCAACGTATAGGCACCCTTGTCCGACGCGATTTTCGCAATCGCGTCGCCCAGTTCCGGGTGGCCCTGATAGGAATAAGGAAGATCCTGAATAAACTGGGGGAATTCGTTTGAGGTAAACACGCCCTCGAATTTGTCGTTGGCGTTGATGTGAAAACCGGCGTTGATCACCCAGTGAGTGTCGCAGATGACCACTGTGGTCGCGCCCAGTTCTTTGGCGCGTCGCGCGATTTCCCTGTGACCGTCAATCGCGGGCTGGCGTTTACCTTTGATTGGCCCATCCTGCTCGGACATGAGCAGTGTGGGGACGTGGGTCATCTTGGCGGCAAGTACGAGTTCTCCCATAATTTCCTCCTGGAGTTTAGAGTATGCTGCGCGAGTCCTGACAGGCTGGTCGTTACAGTTTGCCCAATTGCATAATTTTGTGCTGACCTGTCGCAAATCCGATGTGTTTTTGTTCCATGTAGAATTCGAAACTCCAGTCGCCGCCGTCGCGACCGATGCCCGAGGCCTTGACCCCGCCGAACGGGGTGGGCAGGTGGCGGACATTTTCCGAATTCACCCAGATCATCCCGGCCTCAAGCTTGTCGGTAAAGCGCAGCGCACGGCTCAGGTCGTTGGTCCAGACATAGCCGGTCAGGCCATAAGCCGTGTCATTGGCCATCGCCAGCGCCTCATCTTCGGTGCTGAAGGGGATGGAGGTCAGGACCGGCCCAAATATCTCTTCCTGGGCAATGCGCATCTTGTTGTTAGCATTGGTGAACACGGTGGGTCGCACGAAATAGCCCTGGTCGCCCAGCTTTACACCACCGGCGGCAACGGTCGCGCCGTCCTCTTTGGCGATGTCAAAATAGCTGGTGACCTTATTGTAGTGTTCTTCGGTGACCAGCGGCCCGATTTCTGTCGCCGGGTCCAGCGGGTGGCCGACTTTGATGTTGTTGACCCGTTCGATCAGCCTGGCCTCGAACTCTTCTTTGATCGTGTCCTGGATCAGCAGGCGCGAGGACGAGGTGCAGCGCTCGCCGTTGATCGAGAAGATCATGAAGATCACAGCATCCAGGGCCCGGTCCAGATCCGCGTCGTCAAACACGACAACCGGATTCTTACCGCCCAGTTCCAGATGCATCCGCTTCAACGTATCGGCGCCCTGTTTGGTGATGATACTGCCGGTGCGGCTTTCGCCGACAAAGGCGATAGCCTTGATCGCGGGGTGCTCGGTCAGGCGTTTGCCCGCGTCATGGCCATAGCCGTTTACGGTGTTCAGCACACCTTTGGGCAGGCCGGCCTCTTCGGCAATCTCAACCAGAAGACGCGCCGACAAAGGCGAATCCTCGGCCGGCTTGTGAACCACTGTACAACCGGCCGCCAGCGCCGGCGCGATTTTCCACGTCGACAGCATGAAGGGTGTATTCCACGGGGTGATCACACCAACCGGGCCGATGGGCGTGCGTGTGGTGACATTCATCAGCGTCGGTGATTTCAGATGCTGGCCGTCCCGCGCCTGTACCACCTGATCGGCGAAGTAGCGGAAGTTCTCGGCCCCACGGAGCGCCGCCTTGGACATGAAGCGCAGGGTCTGGCCGGTGTCCCAGCATTCGCAGAGAGCGATTTCCTCGGCGCGCGCTTCGATGGCGTCGGCGACGTTCAGCAGGATGCGGCGGCGTTCCGTCGCGGGCATGTCGCGCCAGGCTGGAAACGCCTCAGCAGCGGCGGTTGCGGCGGCGTCCACGTCGGATTCGTTGCCGCGCGCCACGTCGCAGATTACGGATTTGTCGACGGGCGAAATGGATTGAAAAACACCAGCGGCGCCATCACGATCCTCGCCCGCGATACGGTTCCGGATGCCCGTTTCCTTGAACCGATTCAGAAAGCCGGCCAGTTTTTCGATGTTTTCGTCAAGCACGCTCATGTTCAGCTCCGCAGATGGTCTCGAATGGTGCCCGTTTTGGGCGAAAGGTCGGGGTTGATGTCGCGCATTTCGAGCGACAGCGCGATCGGGTGTTCCTTCATGGCCGGAGCCAGAAATTCGCGGCAAGCTTCGAAAATGGTCTGTGTTGCGTCTTGCTTGACTTCTCCCGAGCGGCCCGCACGCAGCCGGATGGATATATCGACAAAGCCATGCGCGGGGTTTCCATCCGCAATTGCGTAATGGTCAACACGCGTCGCCCGCACCCGTATTCCCGCCACGGGAAAGGTGTCGATCTTTGCCGCAGTCGCTCGGATGCGTTCGCACAAGCCGCTCATGTCGACCCGATCTTCCAGATTACCGGAATATTCGACGTGGAAGTGTGGCATGTCTTCCCCTCTTAATTATTAACATGTTTAGTAAATTGAATCGCATCCGTCAAGAACTTGTTTTGTTAATCTTTGCAATTTCCGGAATGGCGCTCTAGAAGGCGGCATGAACACACAAAGCCACAGCAAAAGCACGTCCCGATCACTGCCAATCGCACTGCTGCGCGCGCGCGAAACTGTCATGGCGCCCATTCGCGACATGCTGCAGGACATCAATCTGACCGAGCAGAAATGGCGCATCCTGCGCGTGCTGGACGAGCTGGGCGAAGTGGAACAAAGCACCATAGCCAACGAAGCCTGCCTGCTCTTGCCCAGCCTCACCCGCATTCTTCGCTCTATGGAGACCGACGGCCAGATTACCCGCCGTCAGGACAGCCAGGACAAGCGCCGCTCGATGGTAAAGATCACCGAGGAAGGTCGCCGGATTCTTGCGAATAACCTTGCAGCTTCGCTGGCCATCTCGGAAAACATCGAGACCCAGATGGGGCGCGAGAAGCTGGATAACCTGCTGGACCTGCTTGAGGAGTTGCAGGCGGTCAAGGTCTGACCCCGCCTTTGAAAGACGGGGTCAACACGCCACCTACAGGCTTGCCAGGCCGGTATCCAGCGCCGACAGGATCTTGGCCACATCGTCCGTAGTGATGACCAGCGGCGGTGACAGGATAATGTTGTTGCCCGACACCCGGACCATCACACCGTCTTCGTAGGCTGCCTTTTGAACCTGCAACGGCTGGTGCTTGGCAATTGGCGTCTTGGTGGCGCGATCCGAGACCAGCTCCAGCGCGCACATCAGGCCTTCGCCTCCGCGCACGTCTCCGATTACGTCATACTTGTCAGCCAGCTTTTGAAGCCCAGCGAACAGCTCGGCCCCACGCGCCGCCGCGTTTTCCCAAACTCGCAGACGGTTGATTTCGGATAGTGCAGCCAGAGCTGCCGCCGCGCCGACCGGGTGGCCGGAATAGGTGTAGCCTTGGTCAACCGACGCCATGCCGGTGGTGTCGCTTTCAAACACCTCGGCAACCGCACCGGAAATCATCGCCGCGCCAAACGGGAAGTAGCCGTTGGTAATGGCCTTGGCGGTCGTCATGATGTCAGGTTGCACGCCCCAGTGACGCGCGCCGCTTTCGCTGCCTGTACGGCCGAATGCTGTGATGATTTCGTCCGAGATCAGCAGGATGCCGTGTTTCGAGCAGACTTCACGCACCATGGGCATAAAGCTCTTGTGCGGCGGGATAACACCGCCTGCGCCAAGAACCGGCTCCATGATGAAGGCGGCGACGGTGTTCGCGCCCTGGAACGCGATCTCGGCCTCCAGCGCCTTGACGCAGAGCTGCGCCAAACGCTCGGGGTTGGTTTCGTCGAACGGGTTGCGATAGGTCCAGGGGGCAGGCACGTGGAAACAGCCCGGCATCATCGGTTCATAAGCCGCGCGGAACTTTTGATTACCGTTGACCGAGGCGGCGGCGAAATGGGTGCCGTGATAACCCTGCTTCAGGCTAATGAACTTGGTTCGCCCCTCCTGGCCTCGCACCTTGTGGTATTGGCGCGCCAGTTTCAGTGCAATCTCAACCGAGTCCGAACCGCCCGAAGTGAAAAACGCACGGGTCAATCCGTCAGGCTCAAAGAACTGCGCCAGTTCGTAAGACAGTTCAATCGCCTTGTCGTTACTGGTCCCGCGAAAGGTCGAGTAATAGGGCAGCGCGTTCAACTGATCGGCAATCGCCTGTTTAACCGGCTCGCAGGAGTACCCCAGATTGACGTTCCACAGCCCGCCCACGGCATCGATGGCCTTGTGACCGTCCACATCAATGATGCTGACGCCTTCACCTCCTGTCAGGATGGTTGGCGGGTTCTTCTGACTGTCGGCAGGATGCGCCATCGGATGCCAGAAGTGGCGCGCGTTGTTTTCCTTAAGAAAGTTCGAGTCTTTCATATCGCGTGTCTCCAGGGATTGTATCCACCGCCAGTCACAGGTGGAACTCGGTTGGATAAGTGTCTGGCATCTGGCCGCCAAAGTTTGCGGTCAGTTCCTTTGAGAGATTGAATAGTGATGTCAAAAGCAGGGAACGCCGCTCATCGGTGGCACGGGCTTCGGGAACGGCGATTGCAATTGTTCCGATCGCAATCTGATCTATGCCGAAGATCGGCGCTGCAAAGCCGAAGACGCCATCCTCGTAACTCCCTTTACTGTTGGCCCACCCTGCCCGGCTGATCTGAGCAATGCGTTGTCGGATCGCATCCGGTTCGGTGAGTGTCTGGTCGGTAAAGCGGGTCAGGGTGTCAGAATCGAGACGCTCGCGAAGAAACGAGGGACCGAAGGTTAGCATGCACAGACCGGAGGCAGTTGCATTGATCGGGATGGTTTCGCTTGGATCTAAGCTTACACGCACGACGTGCTGTGTGGCCTCGACCACCAATGCGGTTTGCAAGTCGTCTTTTTCCAGCAAAGTAAGGTGCAGGCTTTCGCCGACTGCCTGCATGGCCTCCTGCATTTTCTGGCGAGCCCCTTCAAGGCCGGGCTTAGCGATTTCACGTAATGCCGCCAGCCGCAATGCCGCTGGCCCGATTGTGTAGGATTTCGACTGCGGGTTCTGTTCGATCAATCCAAATTCTTCAAGCGCGCGCAGGTGGCGAAGAGCTGTCGCCTTGTTCAGCCCGGACAGCCGCGCAATTTGACTCAGGCCGATATACGGCTGTGAACTTGAAAAGTACTCGAGCATTTTAAGGGCATTTAGCGCTGTACCCATTTGTCGTGCCTCCTCCCGCTGAGGATATATCTGACAGGTTTAAATTAACAACGCAATGTATTTTTTGCTACCTTGGTTCATTATTAAAACCGTTTACGAAGTGCATCCTCTCGGACGGACAGAAACGCCATCGATACTTTCGTAGTTTTTGTGTCGGCCATGAGACCGGGAGTCGACATGCCCGAACTCAATTCGAACCCGGTCGATCCCGTCGGTATCTTCCTGTCTTGTCCCCTCGTGGACGCAACAAGCGAAAATCTGCCATACAGGAATTGGAAGGAACTGGTGGGACACAGTAAGAAAAAAACTGTGCTTCTTGGCCGTTTCCGCTCCGTCACAAATTACCATTGCCACAACCGTCAGCAGCAGGTTCGGTTTTGCGAGCGCAAGCTGCCTTTGACATACCGGACGGTAGCGTCCTGGCTTAAGGGGACGTAGATGAAATCAAAACCACTCCGCATCTTTTTCGTCCCGAACAGGTGGATACTCCGATCATCAAAAGTATCCAACGGATTTAACTGTTTCCGGACACGCCCACGAAGTTTGAACTAAACCCGGATCTATCGACCAATTGGTTCAAAGCCTGAGGCACAGAAGGTAAAGAGGCGCATGATCAGGGTCTTACAACGCTGGAGAATTCATGGCGTCAGGGTTCATCCAAAATCTGGCCCGCGACGACACGTTCAAGTTCAGGTGTAATGGCCAGGACACGGCTGCCCTTTTCAAGCATTTCCGGGACAGAGCGCGCACGCACGCGCCCTCCGGCTTCTCGGATGATGAGAACACCGGCTATTGCATCCCAGGAGTTCAAATGCGCCTCAAAGTAACCTTCTGCCCGGCCCTGCGCGACGGCCATCAGGCTGATCGCTGCTGAACCGTTCCTGCGATACTCCATTTGAGCGCCAATGGTACGCTCAATGAGTGCAAGGTAGTCCTCCAGCGGCCCGCGAGACGAGCGCCCCAACAGCAGCATTGCCTGATCGGGCTGGCTGCAATCCGAAACATGCAGCGACTGGCCATTGCAGAACGCACCCTCCCCTTTGCTGGCCCAGCAGAGTTCATCGCGGCCGGGTGCGAAGATCACGCCAAGCTTGATCTCACTACCTTCGCAATATCCGACCGAGACCGCCCAATCGGGCAGACCACGCATGTAGTTGGCGGTGCCGTCAATCGGATCGACAACCCAAATCGCGTCACCGCGTCCCGTCTGGCCCTCTTCTTCGCCCAGCACAGCATCCGTGGGATAATATTCGGAAATCAAAGCCCGAATTCGGTCTTCGACCTGCCGGTCGGCAACGGTTACAAAATCCTGCAACCCTTTTACCGAAACGAATTCCTTATCCTTTTCCCGATAAAGGTGCAGCGCCAGCTTACCCGCCTCAACAGCCAGGAATTTTGCAAACTCCAGTTTGGTTTCAAATGTCTCAGTCATAACTGCTCAATGTTGTTTTCCGAAAAATTGGGGTCAGCATTTGATTGAAGTGCTGTATTTCCATCTCGGGGTTTTCGATCCGCTCTGACATCTGTCGAACGGCGGCCAGCACCTGTTCTTCGGCATCCTGACGCATGGTCGAAAGTTGATAGGCCCCCCAACCGGCCTGTTCGATGTCATCGCAGCCGACGACCTGTAAGTCGTCTGGAAAACGTACATTCCAATCGGCACGCAACCGATCCATGACACCCATTGCCAACAGGTCGGTCGCGCAAAACACTCCATCAATCCGGTCCAGAGCCAGGCCAACGTTACCGCCAATATCATAACCCGCTGCATAGCTTTGGTTGGCGGATATGAACTCCTTTACTTCGACGTTTTCTGAACTGCACTTGTCTGCAAATGCGTGCGCGCGCCCGGTCACAGAATAGGACGGAGTCTGCGGATGCACGACGGCCAACCGCCCTGCCCCAGACCGCGTGAGCATCGTATAGGCCAGCTCTCCGGCTTGTTGGACGTCGATCTGCACGGTATCGGCGATGTCCTGGTTCTTACCCCTGTTGATCAGCACCAAAGGCGTGCGCAAACGGCGGCATTCCTGAATGATCTTCGGCGATGGCGTGGCAGATGTTACGATAACACCGGCCACATTGTAGTTAAGCATGACCGACAACCATTGTTCGATATCATCGTCCGGCTCGACAGTCAGCAATATTGGGCGGTAGCCGTGACTGATGATTTCCCGAGCTGCAATCCTGACTTGCCGTGATCGAAACGGGGTATCAAGCGAAGACGCCACGATGCCGACCAGATTGGATTGCCGCGTCTGCAAACCGCGCGCCATGAAATTAACGCGATAGCCAAGTTCTTCAGCCGCCTTCAACACCTTCTCGCGCGACTTTTCCGAGATGTTGGCGCCTTCAGTAAACGCACGCGACACCATAGACCGCGACACTCCGGCCCGGCGCGCCACGTCAAAGGAGGTTACTGGCTTTTCGGAGTCTTCCGTCACATCGAAACTCCTTCTTCCCGGCAAATCTCAGCGAAAGCAAATGGTTGGTCGAGGTTGACCAGGTCCGGACCGGCCTCAGCAATCATTTTCAGCACCTCTGAATTGTCACCGGAATAGGCGATCATCACCGGAATACCGCGACGTCGTAGCTCCGGGAAATCAGACCAGTCATCGTCCAGCGTGTATTCCACAAGCGAGGGCGACAGGCAGCTCACCGCATCTTCAAGGCTGTCGAAATCCTGACGACGCATCATGAGATGAGCCTGTTCCGAGATAGCCCTCAAATCTTGCAGGGTTTGCGTCACGAAGGACCAGAAGAAGACCCTATCTTGCATCTCATGGGCGACAACGCGATCCCAGACCAGTTGTGCAGGGGCGGATTTCAACTCGATATAGAGCTTGCGGCCATAGTTTTTGGCCAGGTTCAGCATATCATCCAACGTCGGGATGGGTTCGCCGGTATAGAATGGTGCAAACCATGCACCGGCACTCAGATTGCGAAGCTCGGCAAGTGTACGATCGCAAACCGGACCGGTCCCGGTGGTGGTGCGGTCCAGGGTCGGGTCGTGCAAAACAACCAACTGCTTGTCCGCAGTGATTTGCACGTCGATCTCGACATGGCTGAAACCTGCCGCGAAACACGCGTGGGCTGCTGACAAGGTGTTCTCCGGTGCAATCTTGTTAGCGCCCCGGTGACAGACAATCTGCAGGTCAATGTGGAACCCGATTGGGTTGACCAGCTCAGGACGGTCCGAACAGATGCCCAGCACCGGTTTTGTCCGCAGATCCGCCATGCGGGCCGGGTCTTCCTCGTGCCATAAAACCACTTTCTGCCCAGTTTCGCGACAGCGGGCAAAGAAGGCGTCGTCCAGCAGATCCTGCGGGCGCTCCATCTTCTCCCAGCAAAGATGGATGATGTCCGCTCCAAGGGACGCTGCGAAGGGATCGACCCCGATCGGGATCAGAACCGCAAGCGGGAACGGGCTGTCTGCGGCGCGCAAAGCATTGATCGCTCCGGGATCGAATGCACCGAGGATGGCGCGTTCAATACCGGCCGTCTGCAACATCTCAGAAACCGGCACCGATGCTTCAGGGGCTTTGATATCCGCATAGATGCCACAGTTACGCGCCTGCGCCAAAGCGATGATTTCGGACAACAGAGGCGCTTCGTCATCCCTGACCGCTGCGCGTATATCCGAATAGGTCAGACTGCCGATGGCTCGCCCGTCTGTCAGCACAAAATCATGAAACGCTACGATCTGACTGTCACGCGTCAGATGCAGATCGACCTCCCACATATCCGCGCCCAGATCGGCAGCCAGCGCAAAAGCGTTCAGGGTATTTTCCTGCGCATAAGCGCTGGCCCCGCGATGCGCGATCGACAGGGGACGGGAGGGGGTCAACCAGCCCGGCATCAGATGCGCGTTCCTTCAGGCGTAAAGGCAAGAGCATGATCCGAGGCGATACCCCAGTTCACGGTGTCGCCCAGTTTCAGTCGCGGGCCGGCGGGCTGGATGGACCGTAGTACAGCGCCGTTGGGCAGGGTGACGTTGTACAGGTCTTCCCGCCCCTGCGTTTCGACAAAACTGATCTGGCCTTGCATCCCGGTGCCAAATTGGGGGCCGAAATATTCGGGACGGATGCCCAGTTGCACCTGACCGTTTACCTTGGGCTGCAATGCATCCGAAATCGCGATGCCGTTGTCACCAACACGGAACTGACCATCCACAACTGTGGCATCCAGGAACGCGATCGGGGGGTTACCAAGGAACCCGGCAACAAATGTATCGACCGGGTCGTTGTACATCTGGTCCGGCTCGCTGAGCTGTACGATCTTGCCGTCTTTCATCAGCGCAATGCGGTCGCACATCGACATTGCCTCGACCTGATCATGGGTCACAAGGATGGCCGTGATGCCGGTTTCCAGCTGAATACGCCGGATTTCCGAGCGCATCTCAAGCCGCAGCTTGGCGTCGAGATTGGCCAGCGGTTCGTCCAGTAGAAGCACGTCAGGCTGCCGTACCAGCGCACGGGCCAGAGCCACGCGCTGTTGCTGACCGCCCGAAAGCTGCGCCGGTCGTCGATCCAGCAATTCTGGGATGTGCACCAGCTCGGCGATTTCTCCGACTTTGCGTGTGATCGTCGCATTATCCAGCTTTTGCACGCGCAAAGGGAAGGCGATGTTCTCGCGGATGCTCATGTGCGGGTAGAGTGCATAGTTCTGGAACACCACTCCGACGTTTCGTTTTTGCGATGGCAAGTCCGACACATCCCGATCCCCGAAATGCAGTGTCCCACCATTCATCCGGTGGATACCACAGATGGTGAACAGCGTGGTGGACTTGCCGCAGCCCGAAGGGCCCAGCAGCGCCATCATCTCACCGCTTTCAACGGTCAGGTTCAGTTTGTCGATAACTGTGAGACTTTCGAAGGTTTTGGTGAAGTTTTCGAGCCTAAGTTGCATCAGCCTTTCGAGCCCCCGCCATAGATATTCATGAGTTTCTTCTGGAAAACCAGATAGATCAGGATCACCGGCAGCGCATAGAACAGGCCCACCGATTTGAAGAGGTTGAAGTCGACCTCCAAACTGTCATCCAACAGGAAATACGCCAGATAGGTCGAGAGAACCTGCGCGTCGCTGCCCGGCGCCAGCACCAGTGGCAGGATGAATTCGCTCCACCCCGACAGGAAAGAAAAGATCAGCAGCGCCGACAGACCGGGCTGCACCTGTGGCAGCACCAGCTTGCGCCAGACCATGAACCGGCTGGCCCCGTCCTGTACGCCTGCCATCTCGATCTCCCACGGCACAGTGTCGTAAAACCCCTTCATGACCCAGATGCCGAAGGGCAACTCTAGCGCGGCCTTGACCATGATGACGCCGATCAGTGTGTCGAACAGGCCAAGAAATTGCAGGATCAGAAAAATCGCGATGATCAGGGTGATCGTCGGAAAGGCGTGCAGGATGATGACGCCCGCCAGAAAGAAACGCCGCGCCGGGAAGTTCAGCCGCGACAGTGCATAGGCCGAGGTCAGCGAGGTGGCGCAGACGATGGCTGCTGTGGACCCGGCGAAGATGAAGGTGTTGATCGTTGCGATCCACACCGATCCGCGACCGGTGGTATCATCCCACAGGAACCTCCAATGATGCAGAGTGAACACAGACGGGATCAGGCTGCCAGGCTCGGCATCAGTAACTGTGTCAACCAGAGTAAAGGCGTACATGATCACCAGCGGCAGTGACAGGATGGTCAGCAGTGTGATTACCGGTAACGAGCGGAAGTTCGACGTCATGACAGGCCCCTATTGCTCGATCCGTGGTTTCGCCACGAGGTCTTTGAAGTTGAAGAACCGCAGATACAGCACACTTGTCACAATGCCGATCACCACCAGCACCAGCGCATAGGCCGCACCCAAACCGTATTGCAGGTTGCCGCCATAGTTGTTCAGCGCGGTGTGATAGGCAGCCAACGCCCAGACCTCGGTGGCCCCTCCCGGCCCGCCATCGGTGGCCAGCAGGATGTATTCAAACGACGTTAGCAGAGACAGCGTCTGGTAGGATGAGGTGAACAGGATCGGCCAGCGCAGTTGCGGCAGAATGATATAACGGATCTGTTGCCAGCGGTTCGCGCCATCGACCTCGGAGGCGTAGAGCATCGAGGCTGGGATCGTCTTGATCGCAGACGAAAACAGGATCATCCCCAGGGACGCACCCACAAAGCCGTTTATCAGTATGACCACGATCCATGCGTTGGTTGCGGTGTCCAGCATCCAGTTACGCGGTGCCACGCCAAACAGGCTCATAAAGGATGAGATGATGCCGGTATCCCAAGTCAGCCAATACCACATCAGCACATAGAGAACCGGCGGCAGGATGCGCGGCAGGAACCAGATGGTACGGAAGGTGTTGGCAATCGTCGGCGGCAAGTAGAAGGTCGAGATGGCCAGAAACAGGCCAAAGCCCACATTGAACGAAAGCGTAAGCACCACGTAGAACAACGTGTTCATCGCATAGCGCCATGAACTGTCGAGCGAGAACAGCAGCTTCATGTTCTCGGTGGTCCAGACCCAGCCGGTATAGGCGACTTTGACCAGAATTCTCTGGTCCGCCTCGGGGATGCCCGCTGCTGTCAGGGCGGCGCGAAACTCATCCTTCGTCTGGAACCGTTCGTCCATCACGCTGGAAGTAAACAGTTCTGCCAGAGCCTTGCGCTCCCGGGTCGAGCGGATGCGATTTACACGCAAATCCTTCAGCGCTCGCTCCATGTCGCGGCGCGACGAAAACTGTGCGCCCCCATGCAATGTCGCCAGTTCATCCGCTGTCGCCTGATCGCGCGCTTCGACCAACCGGGCGAGACCGGCCTCGTCCACCACATAGCCCGCGTTTTCCAGTTTGTCATAAGTCTCGTCCGAGACGCTGCTGGCTTTGACCTTGCGCAAATCGGACTGCGTCAGCAGGTATTCGCCTCCTGTAATGCCCGTCGATGTGGACATGTTGGTAAAGGCGAAGAACACCGTCAGGATGACCGGGGCCAGAAAGAACAGCGTTACCACGATCATGGCGGGCGCCAGAAATCCGAACCCAAGCGCGTGGAAGCGGGGCATTGAAATCTCCGAAATAGAGTGACCGGGACAAGACCGCCTGCCCCGGCCAGGGAGGAAAGAACCTACTGAACGATCAGGTTATCGCCCAGCTTGGCGGTCAGTTCAGCCTCAAGCTCAGCCACGGCTTCGGCGGGGGTTTTCACACCGGTCCAGGCCGCTTCGAGCCCTTTGAACATGGCTTCGGAATATGCCCCGTAATCCAGGTTGTTCGGCTGTGCGTTGGCGTTGATCAACAGACGCTCGGTCGCTTCGGATGCCCAGCGGTCATTGGCATAAAGTTCGATATTTGCCTGCTGCTGACCGATGCCCAGATGCGCCGACTTGATCGCGTGCAGCGAGTTCATGCGAGGCTCAGAAGCGATCTTCACAAGTTGCGCGGCGATCTCTTCGTGATCATCGTTTTCCTGATCTGTGACCAGATAGACCAGTGGATGGGTGATTGTGTTTGGGCGGCCACCTTCGTCACCCGCCGGGATCAGCGAGAATTCGATAGTGCCAAAGAAATCCTCATTGCCTTCTTTGCCGGTATAGCGGGCATAGTGCCAGGTGCCGCCATGCCATGTTGCGGCTTTGCCGTTGGCAACTTCGCTGTACCACTGGCCCCAGTCGGTGCCGAGGTGGTTCTTGCGGGTGATGCCCGCCTCAACCGCGTCGGCAAAGAACTGATAGAACCCCTCCATCGCCGCTTTGTCCAACAGCAGCTTGCCGGTTTCGGGATCTTGCAGAACGCCACCAAAGGATTGATAGAACTGTCCCCAGTCCGGGCCGTTGGACGGGCGCGGGTAAAAACCATAGCCCTCATCGACCAGACCCATTTCGACGGCTTTCTTGGCATCTTCCAGAACGTTTTGCAGCGTGTATTGACCTGCCGCGACCTTTGCGGGCAGCGCGGCGATGTCCTCATCCGAATACCCGATGCCGCGCATCGTGTCCTTCCAGAAGAAGAACGGACGGCTTTCCGCATCCTGCGGCAACCCCCACTGAATGCCGTTGTACGCGGCAATCTCCAGCAGGTTGGGGTAGATGTCATTCAGCGGCCAGGCGTCGAAATCCAGATAGTCTTCGGCCGGAACAATGTAGCCCGCCTGGCTCCACGGAGCGATATCCAGATGGCTGGTGACGACGATGTTCGGTGCCGTTCCGGCCTCGGCCGCCAGGGTGACGCCCTGCTTGAACTCCTCCCAACCGCCAAAATCGCGCTTGCCCTCGACGGTGATGTTCAGGTCGCGGCCTTCGATAGCAGCTTCACGCTCCAACATGTCAGCAGCGAGTTCGATGGCATCGATGCGGTAGGCATCCGCATCGTTCGAACCACCGGCCCAGACAGTGATGGTGACGTCTTCGGCCAGCGCTGGCATTGCCACCGCGCAAAGCAGCAGCGCGGCAGTGGTGCGTTTGAGCATTGATTTGGTCATGGATGATCCCCTTTTGATCGACGCGCACTAAGTTTGAACACGTGTGCAAACGCCAGTTATCCTCGATTCATGTAACCAGTGTGACAAAAAGCCAATTTGGGTCCACTTATTGCCCGCAGGGGTGAATGTCGTTGCTATTTTACATAAAAGCTAAGACTCACATCCGCCGACTGGCAAATTGGCTTTCCTCCCTTCCGAGTCAGATGATTGAACACGTGTGCAATATATGTCAACACAAATTCTCGGCTACGGGTGAATCGACTAATTTTCCAATGACCTCGAAAGCCAATAAGAACGACGGGTCAGCCTGCCCAATCTGGTGCTTATAGCAGTCACGACGCCCTGAAATTGGCGGGTTTACCGCAACTTGTCCGGTTTAAACTGCAGGCCCGGGTAACGGTGCACATGCCTTTCTGGCCCAGACTAAAGCAGACGGCGACAACCTCGGGCCAAGTCGTTCCAAAATGTCAGCGTGGTAGGAGTTCAGCCAATCACGCTCAGCATCCGTCAAATGTTCGGGCAGCAGCATATCGGTTTGAATCGGACATAATGTCAGATTCGAAAACTCCAAAAACCCATCTTGGGATCTCACGATCTCAAACAGGTTTTCGATCCGAATGCCGAAACGGCCGGCCTCGTAATATCCAGGTTCGATGGACAGGATCATCCCTGCAACCAGATCGACGGGGTTGTAAGGCTTGCCGATACGCTGGGGATGCTCGTGAACAGAAAGCCGGTGGCCAACGCCATGGCCGGTGCCATGATCATAGTCCAATCCCAGATCCCACAACGGTCGGCGGCAGATTGCGTCAACGTGATGGCCTTGCGTTCCGGGTGGAAAGCGCAGGGTGGCGATGGAGTGAAACGCCTTGAACACCGCTGTATAAGCCCGGTCATACCCGTCAGGCCTGTTTTGACCAAAGGCAAAACTCCGCGTGGAATCCGTGGTGCCGGTTTCATACTGCCCGCCGGAATCCAGTAGGTAAGTACCATCCGGGAGGATAGGCACCGAGTCACCTTCCTTCGTGGCATAATGGCACATGGATGCATTGCCCCCGGCAGCAGAGATCGGGTTAAAACTGTTTTCTAGAAACCCGGGCTGTCCGTGTCGGAAATTAAGCATCGCCTGTTCGGCTTCGCGCTCGGTTATGTTCGAACCGACTGCTGCTTGGCGCGGAACCTCGTCCGCCAGCCAGGCACAAAATTCCGTCCAAGCTATACCGTCCTCGATATGACAGGCACGCATACCTTCGATTTCAACCGGGTTCTTATGGGCTTTGGCGGAAGTTACCAGGCTAGGAGACGGCATCTGCCTGCCACCGGACCTCTCCAGAACAATGCGCACGGCGATGGGCGAAAAATCGGGATCGAATAGGACCCCTTGGCCTTCCTTCGCATGCGCTTCCAAAGTCGGCAGAAAAGCTTCGGGCGCAACAACCTGAACTGTATCCGGAAGATGGTCCGTGACGTTCAGGTCCAGCTTTTGCGAGGCGACAAACCACTGGACTTGCCCTGTGCCATCTGCAATCAAAAATGACTGAGGCACAGGGTTGAAGGCGACATCTGAACCCCGGACATTCAACAACCAAGCAATGTTGTCCGGCTGGGTCTCAACCGACAGACCGGCCCCCTTAGCCCGAATGTTAGCCGCCAGATCATCTATCTTGTCTCTGGCTGTCCTGCCCGATAGCTGCGCGGGAAACGGCTCAATCCTGTTCAGCGGAGCCGGGGGTTGATCGGGCCATACCGCATCAACTGGATTTCCTCTCACAGCGACCAGTTCGCCCCGAGCCAGCGCCCGGGCGAACCGGTCATACAAAACGGACGGAATGTGCATTGCATCAAATCCGATGCGCCAGTCTGGCTGCGCCTGCTCTGCCAGCCAAAACTCCGGCGGATCGTCGAACAGATGCCGATGTGTAAAAAGCGGATCGGGACATTGATTGGCTGCCTGCACCACGTATCGCCCATCAACAAACAAGGCGACGGTTTCCATTGTGACAATCGCCAGACCTGCCGACCCGGTGAACCCGGTAACGTAGGCCAAACGTTCATCGTGCGGGGCCACATACTCGGCCTGATACGCGTCATAGCGAGGCAGAATAAACGCATCCAAGCCCTGCGCCTGCAGTTCGGCACGCAGGGCGGCGACGATCCGGCCACGTTCAGTTTCAGGGACGTCAAGCATGCGCATTTATCTTTTCAACGTGATGGCAGGCCACCTCGCCCCGCCCCTCAAAGGGCAACAAGGCCGGAACCTTTTGTTTGCAAATTTCACTGGCGTGGCGGCAGCGAACGTGGAAGGGACAGCCCGAGGGCATATTGAGCGTCGACGGCAACTCACCCTCCAGCTTGGTGACCTTGCCACGGTCATCGGGGTTCAGCGATGGCGCTGCGGACAGCAGGGCCTGACTGTATGGGTGCGCCGGATGCGAGAACAGTGTTTCACTATCGCCGATCTCAACTATCCGCCCCAGATAGATTACGGCCACTCGGTTAGACACGTGACGGACCAGCCGCAGATCATGGGCAACGAACAAAATCGTCAATTCCAGTTCCTGTTGCAGTTCCAGCAACAGGTTTACCACCTGCGCCTGAACCGAGACGTCCAAGGCCGATACCAGCTCATCTGCGATCAGCACTTCAGGCTCAACAGCAAGCGCACGCGCAATGGCGATGCGCTGACGTTGCCCGCCTGAAAACTCATGTGGCAGCTTGTTCCGGGCGTCACGCGGCAGGCGGACCAACTCCAGCAATTCATCCACTCGGGTAGGGATTTCAGTCTCGGGGCGCATTTCGTGAACACGTAAAGCTTCGGCCAGAATCTGACCCGTCGTCATTCGGGGGTTGAGCGAGGAATACGGATCCTGAAACATCATCTGGACGCGACGGTTATAACTGCGGTCACCGCGTTGGTCGGTGGCAAAGATCTCATGACCGTTAAATCGGATCTCACCATCGCTGGGTTTGTAGAGGCGCACGATACAGCGTGCCAAAGTGGACTTGCCGCAACCGGATTCGCCCACAACGCCCAACGTTTCCCCCCGGATGAGGTCAAGACTGACTCCGTTGAGCGCGTTGACCACGCGGCCTGGGCGGCCCATTGCGACATCGGCCATACTGCGCCCCAGAGGAAAACGCAGATGCAGATCCTGGACTTTTAAGACAGTGCGGGTCATGCGGCATTCCCCTGCGCCTTGGAGATCGGGTTGAAGCAGGCGACCTGCCGCCCGTCTGTGATCAGTGACAGGGGTGGCCGGTCCTGTTCGCAGGGCGCGATGCACGCCGCGCATCGCGGGGCAAAAGCGCAACCTTTTGGCAACACGTCCAGGCTGGGTGGTACGCCCGGCACGGAATAGAGAGGTGTGCGCGGCGGCAGGTTTTCGGGAACAGACCGCATCAGACCAACCGTGTAGGGATGGCGCGGCACACGCAACACATCACGCACCGGCCCTTGCTCAACGATTCGGCCAGCATACATCACCGCCACGTGGTCACAGGTTTGCGCCACCACACCCAGATCATGGGTTACCAGCAGCACACCCATATCCATGTCCTGCGCCAGCCGCAGGATCAGGTCCAGAATCTGCGCCTGAATTGTCACGTCCAGCGCAGTGGTCGGTTCATCCGCCAAAAGAAGTTTCGGGTTTGCCGCCAGCGCGATGGCGATCATCACCCGTTGCCGCATTCCGCCCGAGAACTGATGCGGATAGTCCTTCAACCGTTGCGCGGCAGAGGGGATGCCGACCAGATCCAGCATCTCGATGGCCCGATCCCGGCGCGCAGCTTTGGACAGGTCGGTATGAGCGCGGAGTGTTTCCTCAAGCTGCAGTCCAACCGTCAGCAGCGGATTCAGCGAGGTCATGGGTTCCTGAAAGATCATCGCAATCTCGCGACCCTGGATTTGGCGTAGATCGCGGTCGGGCATCGGGACAAGATCGCGTCCTTGCCAACGTACCTGTCCCGTCACTTCGCCGTAGCGGCGCGCCAGCCCGATGATCGAACGCAAGGTGACGCTTTTGCCAGACCCGCTTTCGCCGACAAGCCCCAGAACTTCTCCACGGGCAACTGAGAAACTGACATCCCGCAAGGCTGGCAGGGCTTGCCCTGAACGGTAGAAGGTCGTGTTCAGACCATCCACCTCAAGGATTGGTGTTTGATGTTCCATACCCTACCCTCGCGGTCTAAGCAGATCGGCCAAACCGTCGCCCAGAAGCGAAAATCCAAGCCCGGTCAGAACGATGGCGATACCCGGCATAAGGCTCAGCCACCAGGCGGTTGAGATAAAATTGCGCCCTTCGGCAATCAGCACACCCCATTCCGCCTGCGGCGGTTGTGCACCCAGACCCAGATACCCCAGCGAAGACCCCAACAGGATCACCAGTGCCATATCGGTCATCCAGTAGACGATGA
This sequence comes from Ruegeria lacuscaerulensis, assembly GCF_013031245.1. GTDB lineage: Bacteria > Pseudomonadota > Alphaproteobacteria > Rhodobacterales > Rhodobacteraceae > Ruegeria > Ruegeria lacuscaerulensis_C. The sequence continues at coordinate 36,670 of NZ_WPZL01000016.1, read as the reverse complement.
CGGGTGTGATAGCGTTGGGCAGCAGGTGGCGGAAGATGATGCGCCGGTCGGAATAGCCCATGACGATCCCCGCGGCGGCATAGTCATTACCCATCTGAGCAATCACCTCGGCTCGCATCAGACGCGCGTAATAGACCCAGTAGACAACAGAGATGGCGATATACATGTTGATCAGACCCGGACCCAGCACCGCAACCACGGCGATGACCAGAACGAGGAATGGAAAGGTGATGACCGCGTCGACAATCCGGCCAAAGATCATGTCGGCAATGCCCCGGTAATACCCGACCAGCGCCCCAATGATCACGCCGGTCACCAGAGCAAAGACCGTACCAAACACCGCCATCTGCATATTGACCTGATAGGCCCAGATGACACGAGACAGGCTGTCCCGTCCCAACAAATCGGTGCCGAAGGGATGCGCCCACGAGGGGGGCTGTCTCACCGCCAGATAGTCAATCGCGTTCGGATCATAAGGGGCAAATGCGCCGGGAAAGATCGCCAGCAGGATGGAAAAGCCGATGATCAGCAGCCCGGCCAGAAATCCCGGTTTGCGCATGGCAATCCGGAAAAGGGATGGGCGGGCAGTTGTGAACGTTGCATCACTCATTGCAGGCGCATCCTCGGATCAAGTCGGCTCTGGAACAGATCCGTCATCAGAAAGACCAGCGAGACCAGAACCGCAAAAGTCAGGGTCAGCCCCTGAATGAGAGGGTAGTCACGGGCAAAGATCGCTTCGAGCATCAGCCGGCCCATACCAGGAACGGCAAACACGGTTTCAGTGACCAGAGTGCCGCTCATCAGGTTACCTATCGACAGCCCCAATAGCGTGACAGTCGAAATCAGTGCATTGCGTAACACGTGGCGTCCAAGGATCAGACGCGACGGCAAGCCCTTGGCGCGGGCGAATTGCACGTATTCGGCGTCCAGAACCTCGATAATGGCGCTGCGCAGGTTCCGCATGATGATTGCGGATGTGTAAAGCGCAACCGTGACCGACGGTAGAAACAGGTGATAGAGCCGCTCGCCGAACGTATCTCCGTATCCGCCCACCGGGAACAGTCGCAGTTGCGCCGCAAGAAAGGTCAACAAGACCAGACCGATGTAAAAGACCGGCATCGACAGACCGATTTGAAATACCGTGCGGATCACAGCATCAGGCCAGCGTCCACGATTGAGCGCCGCCACAAAGGCCAAAGGACCGGCAATCAGCAGAGACAGGACAACGGAATAGACGGTCAGAAACACGGTAATCGGCAGACGGTCGGCAATCACGTCGATCACGTCCGTCCGCATCAGGATCGACCGGCCCAGATCGCCCTGCATCGTGTTGCTAAGGAACAGCCAGAATTGCACCAGCATCGGCTGGGTCAGGCCCAGCCTTTCCCGGATCGCCTGAATGTCGGCGTCCGAGGCGCGATCACCCGCCATTGCAATCGCCGGATCACCAGGTAACAACCGCACCAGCAGGAAGATGATGATCATGACCAGAAAAAAGGTCGGGATCAGCATCAGGAGCCGTTTCAGAATATAGGACAGGCTGGACACATCGACGCTCCGCAAAGGGCCCCGCCGCACCACGCGGCGAGGCAAGGCTTCAGCTCTTATCGGCTGACCGTGGCTTCATCGAAGATGTTATTGCCAAGTGGTGTCTGAACATAGCCCTCAACCGCCGTTCCCAGCGCGACAGCAAAGGGGGTCTCATACATGAACAGCAAGGGGGCCGCTTCGGCGTAAAGCTCCTGCATCTTTGCGAATTTGGCCTTGCGGGCTTCGGCGTCCATCTCATTCGCGGCCTCTTCGAACAGGGCGTTGAACTCGGCGTTCTCCCATCCTGTACCTACGGCCTTGGCGGTCGGAGTGTAGCCGAGCCAGCCCACAACCTGGCTGGGGTCGTTGACGTCGTTGACCCAGCCATAAGTATGAATGTCGAACTCGCCCGAGCGGTTCTTGGCCCCGCGCGTGGCACCGTCCACCTGCTCGACAACCAGATCAATACCCAGAGGCGCCCACATCTGTTGCAGCGCGGCAAAGATCGTCGCGTCATCGGCGGATCCCGCCAGTGTGGTCAGCGTCACCTCGGTTCCGGGCTGAACACCCGCGTCAGCAATCAGCGCCTTGGCCTTGTCCATGTCATAGGCATAAAGCGGGTTTAGATCCGCGGCGTATTGCGTGGCTTTGGCCATCAGCGGCGAACTCATCGGTTGGCCAGCCCCGTGCAGAACCACCCCGATAAGCGCCTCTTTATTGGTGCCGTAATTGAGGGCCTGCCGCACCCGCACGTCCGCCAGAGGGTTAGCCGACCCGTCGGCCCGGTTGTCACGTGTATTGATCGGCGAATAGATGATCCGTGTGGACGGATAGAGTTGCATGTTGATGTTGGGATCGCTCTCCAGTTCGGCCACGCGACTAAACGGGATGAATTCGGCGGCGTCGACTTCACCCGCCTGCAGGCTCAGGATACGGGTTGCGTCATCGGGGATGATCTCGAAGTGCACACCGTCCAGATAGGGCAGCGCTTTGCCATCCGCGCCCATTCGCCAGTAATGTTCGTTGGCGCAGAAATCCATTGAGGCTCCCTGCTCGAACCCGCACAGGTAGAAGGGACCAGACCCGACCCCGGCAGCTGTGGCTGCAAAAATGGCCGCGGATTTATCCTGATCCGTGTCCCCCGCCGCGGCATCGAAAGTCGCTTTCGAAACGATTGCAGTGTTGAAAGTGGCCAGCATCGACAGGATCGTCGGGTCGGGATCGGTCAACGCAATGGAAACCACGTTCCCGTCCGCCGACACCGATTCGATTGAGCCCAGCAGACCGGCCCAGGGGCTGAGATCCGGATTTCGCGCACGGTCGAGGGAAAACACAACATCCTCGCCGGACATGGGCGAGCCGTCGGCAAACAGGAGACCCTCCCGCAGGGTCAGGGTAACCGTTTTGCCATCGTCGGACAGAGTATAGCTCTCGGCTAACCCAGGCTCGACCGAGTTTCCGTCTGAACTGCCGCGCAGCAGCGTGTCAAACAAGCTACCCACCATCCAGATGTCGGGGTTGCGATCAGCATAAATCGGATCAATCAGACGGGATCCGTCATAACGGGCAAAATTCAGCGTCCCGCCCCGCTCCTGCGCCATCACCGGCAGCGCCAGCGTGGCGGCAACGGTTACTCCCAATACCGTTTTCAAGTTCATTTTCTCTCCTCCCGCAAAATTCTTTGCCTTACTCGCCGGAGAGAATAAGCGATTCTTAGCATTACTAAAGTTTTTTTTAGTATTTGGTGGAAAAAATTTAGCCCCGCCCAAATTGAAGTCGTATTTTCATTACTCCGCCATGAGCCTTGAACGCCCGGTTTCCTTGATCGGAGAGGTCGTCACCCAAAGCTCAACCGCTTCGCTTTCCCCGAGAACAACCGAGAAATGACGAACCGAAGTGTCGTGATGAACCACATCACCGGCGGACAGGATGAAAACCTGCTCACCCAGATGATATTCCAACTGACCGGACAGCAGGTAACAGAACGCCTCTCCGTCGTGGCACATCTTTTCCGACACATGCCCGGGCGGACGATGAACGATCTGCGGGTGAAACAAAGCGCCCGCAAAACCCGGCCCCAGTTTCTCATAAAATCGCCCACGCGTGCCTAAAGAGTATGTTTGCCGCTTATCCTTTGGCACAAATTCTGAAAACACCTCGGGCACACTCAGAAGCTGTTCGATGCTGGTTTGCAGCGCCGCCGCAATGGCCATCAAAGACGTCAGCGACGGAGAGCTAAGCCCCCTCTCCACCTGCGACAGGAAGCCGGTGGTCAGATCGGCGGACTTTGCAACCTGATCCAGCGTCAGCCCCATGGCCTTGCGCCGCCTCCGAATGGCCTGCCCAAGTTCGGTCGGCTTACCTTTTTGTTTGGTTTTGGCACGCTCGGTCGGGGCTTGCATGCTGGGTCTCCTGCGAATTTATCTATGCCAACCATTGAACAGAATAATACCGGGAAGATCAAAATTATTTTTAGTAACGCTGAAATTCGATAAGTGTCACATGCCCACGGCCATAAGAGGTTGCGGTATCCCTACCCAAGATCGGCAGATTCGAATCACGCGGGGTTCAAAGGGGCGCGGAGGGCACTTGGCCGCTCCCGTATCGAGCCCGCAACTTTGAACTCCTCAGCAACTTCTGCAATCTTCCCCGGTTCGTTTCTGCCGATGGCCGGATAATCGCAGATCAAAGGCCGATGTAGTTGTGCGGGGCTTACTCATAGCATCCGCCAGTTGCCACCTTACTAGACTGGCCTCAAGCTATTGATGCAGTTTCACTTTGTTGACCTCAGAATGTCGGCTTCTTTACGTCACGGGCGCTAACCGGTTATTCAAGTCCACTGCCTGAAACCGAAACTCTTTCATTTTGCCGTCTCAGCCTCTTCTTTCCAAAAATATACGCTTCTCCGCAATTTTTTTCGCATTTTTTTGACTAAACCACAAAAGAATGATTGCAAGATTGTGGTTTCAGCATATCGTGGGGTATACCAACGCGCCCAGCTAAAGGCCAATCTTGAGACACAGGAGGAGGTCTTTGAACGACCAGACCAGACCAGCGCTTGCTCAATCGCACCCGGCTCCAACTCAACGTGCTCGCCGGCAGAGGATATTTGAGTTCAAGAAGGACATACCCGGATCCTGGGCCATCTTCCTGGGCCTGTCGGTTTGGGTTCTGTTCTTTGGCATCTGGGAAATCGCAGTTCTCAACGAATGGACCAACCCAATTTTGCTGCCCGGTCCGGGCAAGGTGCTTTCCGCGCTTTACACGCTGTTCGTCAATGACGGTTTTTTCAATGACGTTTTGATAAGCGTCTGGCGCGTGGTGTTCAGCTTTGCTCTGGCCTGTGCCGTGGCTGTACCGCTGGGTCTGCTCATGGGCACGTTCCGGGTGGTCGAAGCCTTTTTCAGCCCCTTTGTATCCGCCTGGCGTTATTTGCCTGCCCCCTCTTTCATTCCGCTACTGCTCATGTGGTTCGGTGCAGGGGACATGCAAAAGCTGTCACTGCTTTTTATCGGCGTTCTTTGGTTCCTGATCACTTTGATTATGGATCATGTCAAAGCCGTACCCTCTGACCTGATCCGCACAGCCATGACCTTGGGCGGGTCGCGCGTTCAAATTCTACGCACGGTGGTCGTACCTGCATCCCTGCCGAATATCATGATCGCGATGCGCCAGATGCTGGCGGTCAGCTGGACGTATCTGGTCATCGCCGAAATCACCGCAGCAGACGCCGGCATAGGCGCAATGATGATGCGGGCCAAAAGATTCCTGCATGTCGACCAGATCATGGCCGGAATTCTGGTGATCGGCATTCTGGGCCTGATGTTCGATTTCCTGCTCAGACAGCTTTATCGGGTCGCCTTCCCGTATCTCGAGGAGAAAACCTGACACCTTTCGCACCGCACCCAAGGCGCAGAAGACGCAGGGGTCCGCCATCCAACAGGAGAAGGAGAAGACCATGAAATTTGCAACTCTACGCTGTGCAGCCGCGGGCGCGGTCATGGCGTTGACGCCGACACTCTCGCAGGCAGCCGAAGACGTGAAAATATCTGGCTTCACCTGGCCAGGATACGGGTTCTGGTACATTGCCATCGAAAAGGGTTTGGCCCCGGACCTGAACATCGACTACCAGGCGATCGAAGACCCTTATGAAAGTTTCAATCTGGTTGCTGCCGATCAGATGGATGTGGTCAGTTCAACGGTCGAGTTCACGCCGGTCGGCATCGCAAGCGGACTACCGATCAAGCTGGTGGCCTTTGGCAACCTGTCCTATGGCACCGACAAGATCGTGGCGGCCCCCGGCATCAGCAGCGCACAGGATCTGGTCGGCAAGGAAGTCGCCGTTCTGGAAGGTGGGCTGTCACAGATCTACGTCGCCATGTGGCTGGAACAGAACGGGGTCGCCTATGACTCTGTCACCTATCGCAACATCATCGCAGATGACGCCTTTGCCGCGATGATCGGCGGCTCGGTTGCTGCGTCAGAGTTCTGGGAGCCCTATGGCGCCAACACGCTCAAAGCGCTGGAAGGGTCAAGCGTGCTTGCCCAATCGCGCGAACCTTACTGGCTGCAACAGGGCGTAATTGCCGACGGGCTGTATATGAGCGACAAGTTCGTGACGGAACGCCGCGACACCGCCAAGAAGACGCTGCAGGCGCTTTATGACGCTATTTCATGGTGGCAGGAGAACCCGACCGAAGGTAACCAGATCATCGCCGACGGAATGAAAATGAGCGTGGCGGATGTTGAGCTGGTTCTGGGCAAAGACGGCAGCCGGACGGACGGTGGGCTGTACGTCTATGACTTCGTGGAAGCGGCACAGTTCTGCGGCGCGGCGCCGGGCAATCCCCCGTTTGATCAGGCGAACGGGCAGATGACCGACCACTGGAATCTGGTCAGTGAATGGTGGGTCAAATTCAACCTGATCGAGCAGGTAAACCCGCCCGAGGCCGGAATCGAGTGCGACTTGCACCGTGAACTCTACGACGCTGGCTATCGCGGCTGAACAAGCAATGCCGGGGCGGTCGCGGGGCCGCCCCGGCTTGATCCTTTACCACTGGAAACTGACATGCCGTTAGATGACACCATCCTCACTGCTCACAATGTCTGCAAGACATTCGGCGGCAAACACCGGGCGGTTGAGGCCCTGCGCGATGTAACATTCTCGGTCGAGCGGAACGAACTGTGCATTCTGCTGGGGCCGTCGGGATGTGGCAAGTCCACACTGCTCAATATCGTAGCTGGGCTCGAGGAACCCACAAGCGGCATGGTGCAGCTGGACGGGCACGAGGTTTTGGGCCCGGCGCGCGAACGGGGCATGGTTTTTCAAAGCTATACCTCCTTCCCGTGGCTAACCGTCATTCAGAATGTTGAATACGGGATGAAACTGAACGGCGTTCCTAAGGAAGAGCGTCGTGCGCGTGCAGAAAAATTCCTGGATCTGGTACATCTGACCCGTTTTCGCGATGCCTATCCCAAAACTCTGTCAGGCGGTATGAAACAGCGCGTAGCTATTGCCCGAACCTTGGCGAACGAGCCGGAAATCCTCTTGATGGATGAGCCGTTCGGCGCATTGGACGCTGAAACGCGCTGGCACATGCAGGAGATGCTGCTGGAGATCGTCGAAACGACCCATACGACCATTCTGCTGGTCACTCACGACATTCAGGAGGCCATCTTTCTTGCCGACAAGATCGTCTTTTTGTCCGCCAATCCGGGCCGGTTGAAAACCATCCTGGATCTGGACTTCAAAAAGGGTGTCGAACTGCACAGCAAAGAGGATCTGATCGCCCTGCCCGGCTACCTGGAATGCGAACGCGAGATCACAGCCCTGATGCGCGCAGAGGCCGCACACAATCCGGACGAACTCTAGGCCAGCGCGGTCTGCAGGATTACCCTTTTTGCGAGCGCTGCTCCCAATTGCGCTTAAGTAGGAACTGGTTCTTGAAATTTCTCAGGCCCAGCATCACCTCGGCATCTACAATGTCTTCGACGCCGTGAATATGCTCCTCCAAAAAGGTTGCGAGGTCGTCAGGTTCGTCGCAGACCAGTTCGACCAAAAGGTCAAACCGTCCTGTGACCCACAAAATGTACACCACGCAGGACACATTACCCAATCGCTCTGCAACGGCGTTCGGTGTCACACCTGGCGCAACCTTCAGGCAGATCATCGCATCCGCCTTGTATTCCGACGCTGACGGGTCCGCGATCGCGACAATACGCAACAGACCGGCCTCTTTCATGGCGTTGACACGGTTTCTCACCGTGCCTTCCGAGACGCTCAGTTTCTGCGCGATTTCGGAGAATGGCATGCGTCCATCAACTTCAAGCATCTGAACGATCTCACTGTTCAGACGTTCTTCGACGGAATGCGTACCTCGGTTACGGGAAGGTTTTTCCGGCTCTGGCTTTCGCGGTATATTCACAACTCTTCCCCTTGTCGCTTCGGTGGTCGGGTTCATTCACACTACTTCCGAACTTTGATCATACGAGGGGTCTGAAAGGAACTTCAAACCCATTTCACAGAATCCGCGGATATCGCCCCAGTCAATCCGCCAAAAGTTCACGTATTCCTGCATCCAATGCCGCCGTGAATCCCGGATCGCTACCGGGGTTGGCCGCGCAATGACCCCACGGCGAGTCATAGGGGCGGAAATCGGCGTTCGGCATATACTGCGCCTCAATCGCGTTATCCGCAGGCGGGAAATACAAATCTTGCGTGCACGGCATCAGAATCGCGCGGGCTTTGATCGCACCAAGGGCCGCCCGGAAATCGCCGTCATAGAGCGGCCCCGCCGAGATATCGCCGGCTTGCCAGGTGGCCAGCTTCGCCAACAGGTTGTTGGCATCCCAGCCTTCGACGTGATCCACCTCCCAATCGACCAGAAGGTCTTCGATGCTGTCGAAACCAATCTGCTTGTACAGGCCCTCGCGATAAAAGGTCTGGGAAAACGCCCAGCCCGCATAAACCCGCCCGAACGCCTTGAGCCCCGCAACCGGTGGCGCATCGTAGTCGCCGCCATTCCAGCTTTGATCGGCGCAGAGCGCGGCCTTAACACCTTCGAGGAACACGAAGTTATGCGGTGAGGTTTTGGCCGAGGCGCAAAACGGCAGGATCGCCTTGACCATATCAGGGTATTGCGCGGCCCACTGATAAGACTGGCATCCGGCCATGGACCAGCCAGCCACCAACGCTATCTGCTCAATTCCCAGGTGGTCGTGAATCAAACGGTGTTGGGCCGCGATATTGTCCCACATCTGCACCAGTGGGAAACGGGGGCCGTCCTGTGGTGCAGGCGAATTTGATGGGGAAGAAGACCGGCCATTGCCAAACAGGTTCGGACTGACAATGAAATGCCTCGCTGGATCGATCGCCCGACCCGGGCCAAAGAACCCTTCACTGCGGGTATTGGTGCCCGTGTAGAAGGTGGGCAACACGACGACGTTGTCCCGCGTAGGCGACAAGGTTCCGTAGGTTTGATAAGCGAGCTTGGCGTCCTTCAAAACTTTTCCGGACAACAACTGAAAGTCACCAAGTTCGAAAATCTTGTGGGTCTGCATGATACAATCACCTGTATTAATGGGTATCTCCGGAACCGATGGGCCCATGATGTTTACACGTTAGTCTAATGACGCGACCCGAACCGAAACCGGTCCGGATCGCAGTTAGTTTTATTCAGCCGCGCCGGGGACATCCCCTTCCGCTCTGGCACGCATTCCGTCCCGGATAACGGCCTTAAACAGGGCAATACCCATCAGAGCCATGACAATCGAGAACGGCAATGCGCCGATAATCATCGCCGTATTGATCGCACCAAGCCCACCGGCCAACAAAAGCGTTCCGATCACCAGTGTCAGCGCAGCGCCCCAGACGACGATGTGTATCTTGGGCTTTTGACGCGCGTCGCCGCCAGCGGCGATAGTGTTGATGATCAAAACGGCCGAGTCAGCCGAGGTCACCAGATAAGTCAGCAGCAGGACCACAATCACGATCGACATCAGAAGCGCCATTGTTGGCGACAACATGAAGTTGATCATCGCGAACAGCTGAGATGAGATGCCAACACCCGTGATGGCGTCTTCGGCACCACCATTCAGCGTCAGGTCAATCGCGGTACCGCCGACAACGGTAAACCAGATAAAGCACATCAGCGACGGTACAATCATGGCGCCCAGCACAAACTCGCGGAATGTGCGCCCGCGCGAGATACGCGCAAGGAACAGACCAACGAAAGGTGCAAACGCAATCCACCAGGCCCAGTAGAAAATGGTCCAGCCGCCCTGCCAGCCAGCCAGCTGACTTGCGACGCTTTCCTCATTTCCGTCGGATTGCCAGACCGTGACCGCCATCGCCGGGAAACTGATGATATAGTCCCAGAGGCCAATTGCCATGCTGCCAAGCGCGAACATCGTCGATCCGAAGATCAGGAAGAACGCCAGCAGGAAAAAGGACAGACCCATATTCAGGTTGGACAGCCACTTGATGCCTTTCCCGACACCGGACAACGCCGAGAGGGTCGAAGCAAGCATGACGATACCAAGCGCGAAGATCATTGCTGCGTTCGTAGGTGCGCCTTCGGCATTCATCATCCAATCCGCTCCGGTGATATTGAACACACCAGATGCAAATTGCGACACGCCATAGCCCAATGTCACCGATACGCCCAAAATCGTTGCAATGACCGACACGATGTCAATCACGTGACCCAGAGGCCCCGAAAGAGACTGACCAAATATCGGGGTCAGCCCCGAGCGAATGGTCAGCGGCAGTCCGCGGGAATAGCTGAAGAATGCAAGGGTCAGCCCGACGATGGCATAGCAGCCCCAGGCAGAGAATCCCCAGTGCATGAACGACCACCGATAGGCGGAGCGAACCGCTTCCTCAGTGCTGCCTTCGGCTAGGCCCATGATCACATCCGGATTGGTACCAAAATGGTATAGAGGCTCGGCCGTAGCATAGGTCAGCATCCCGATGCCGATCCCGGCCCCGAACATCATCGAGAACCATGAAAAATTCGAAAACTCGGGCTTTTCATCCGGCGGCCCCAACTTGATCTTGCCGGTCGCGGGCCAGACGGCCAGCGCCACACATACGACGATGTAGAACGCCATGACATACATGTACCACGAGCCGGTATTGGCATCGATGGCAGTGCGAATGCTTTTCAGGACGTTGCCGGCCTGTTCGGGCCAGATTGCGGCCCAAAGGATCAAAAGCCCGATCAGGATCTTTGATCCCAGGGCAACCATCCTGTTGAAGCCTCGGTAAAACCCATCATCTTCCGTGGCGATGGATAAGTCTGTAATAGGTGGGGTTATTGACATTTTCTTTCCTTCCTGTTGGGGATTTTCCCGTCTTTTTTTGGATCTGTTCGGAAAATGGTTTGCAGCTCTTATCTTTAGAGACCGCATTTTCGATCGCTGCGCGTTTGCGATCTTACTTTGCTATATGCAAAGGGTCCGACGAAGTCTGCGCCGGGCAGTGTTTGAGGGTCAAGGCGGCGATCAGATAGTAGATCTTACCGAAATTCATATGGCGGTTCTTGTCAATGAGCCGACATCTGAATCTGTTCAGGAATGACACCTCCAAAGCACCCAAGGGGGACAGAGGCCCCCCATGGAATTCAGTTATTTCTGCGACTGCAGAAAGCATGTCAGATACCGGTCTTAGTACAGACGCAGGTATTCCTGCACTTCCCAGTCCGTGACCGACTGGTGATAGCGTTCCCACTCGTCGTTTTTGTACTCGAGGAAGGACTTGCGCATCACCGGACCCATCACGTGCTCGGCCATCTTGTCATGGCGCAGCGCCTCGATTGCGTTCCACAATGTGCGCGGCAGGCGGCGGATACCCAGCTCGGCCAGTTCAGCCTCGGTCTTCGAATACAGATCGAAATCGGTGGGTTTACCAGGATCAACCTTGTTCTTGATCCCCTGAACGGCACAGGTCAGGTGCATCGCCATGGCCAGATATACGTTCATCGTCATATCGCAGGCACGGTTTTCGATGCAGTGACGGCTCTGCGGCAGGCGGAACTGAGCGGACCGGTTATTGAACCCGTAGGTGATATTCGTAGGCGCCCAGGTGACGGTGCCACCTTCGAAGCCACCCACACGCGGAACCAGACCGTTATACGAGTTCACAGTCGGGCAGGTGATTGCAGTGATCGCTTCGGCGTGCTGCATCAGACCACCGACCGCATACCGGCTTTCATCGGACCATTCGCCGTCCGGTGTCTCAAAGATATTCTCGCCGGGGCGGCTTTCATGCTGCATCGACATGTTGATATGCGCACCCGAACGCCAGTCACCCACAGTGGGCTTCGGCATGAAGGTCACGAACATACCGTGCTTTTTGGCAACCTCTTTCAGCACGATGCGCAGGAACGCCAACCGGTCGGACATCTCCAGCATGTTGGTATAGTGGAAATCCAGCTCGAACTGGGAATAGGCACCCTCGGCGACCACGTCGTGCAGGTTCCAGCCCAGATCCTCGATAATGTCGATCATATCCTTGAGGTAAGGCATCGAGTCGACGGAGTATTCCACGTCATAACCAAAGGCCTGACGACGCGGACGCAGACCCTCAGCCGGATCATCGTCAAAGGCTTTTACAGGCTGACCGTTCTCGTCATACTTCATGACGATGAATTCCGGCTCGACCCCGGCGTATCCGGTGTACCCTTCCTGGGCGGCTTCGTGCATCGCGCGCTTCAGCGCCTGACGCGGGCAGACATTGTAAGGCGCGTCTTCCCAATACAGATCCGAAAAGATAATCGCCAGCGTGTTGTCCCACGGACAGATATAAACCGCATCCAGATCTGGCACCACGACCTGATCACTGTCAGCGGGGCTAAGCTCGGGGACGAAGGAAATCGAGTGCACCGCGAATTGCGGGCCTTTGCCCAGACACAGCTGTTCAAAATCACTCATCGGGACGGGTTTGGTCTTGGGGATACCGTGCAGGTCGATCCACGCGCCCATCACATATTTGACGCCTGCCTCTTCCAGCCGCTTTTTGACGGCGGGAATTTTGGGACGGTTGCGTTCAACCGCTTCCTGAAAGCTTTCGTAGTAGATCTTGCTGTTTGCGTTATCTTTAGGCACTTGGCTTCCTCCTGTTGGGGGGCCGCAGATTTCCTGAATTCAGAATTCGGCGGCTTGGAAATTAGGCTGTGTTTTCGCCATGGGGAGAAAGCAGATGACCCGAAAATTAGGAGAGTGTCGGGGCATCTGCCTTCATGCAGCGTCGAGCGTTCAGCCCGCCACAAAATCGTTGGGATCAATGCCCGGAACCTTTGTGATACCGGCCAGTTGCTTCCAGTTATGGGGATAGGCGGCATAAAAGATCACGCATCTTTCGTCCGCCTCGTATGAGATGTGGTTGTCCTTGGGTACGAACAAAACGTCGCCGCGGTTACACACATATTCTTCGCCATCGCAGACCAAACGGAAAGTACCTTCCAGGCAATAGATGATCTCATCACAGGTCAGATCCCACGGCACCTTGATATTGTTGAGAACATTGATGCCGCCACACATGGATTCGCTGATCTGGCTGGTCACCATCGGCTTGATATAGGTGTCGCTGTCACCCATCGAATTGTACCGATCCTCGACCAGATCGAACTTGAAAAGTTGCGGTTTGTTGCCCATGGATCAGGACCCTTCTTTGGCCAGATGTTTCAGAATGGATTCGTTCAGCTCGACCTTGTAGCCGTCCGGGTCTTCGCAGAACGCGATGACGCGGGTGCCGTTCTTCATCGGTCCGGGCGGGCGGGTGATGTTCACACCTGCCGCCGCCAGTTCCTCGCAGGCTTTGTAAACATCCGGGGTTTCGATGCAGATATGACCCCAGCCGTTGCCCTTTTCATATGACTCTTCCTGATCCCAGTTGGCGGTCAGTTCCAGAGTCGGAGATTCAGCCTCGGGGCCATAGCCGATGAAGGTGTTGGTGAACTTGCCTTCGGGATAATCGGTACGGCGCAGGACCTGCATTCCCAGAATTCCACAATAGAATTCCAGCGATTTCTCCATATCCATTACCCGCATCATCGTGTGGGCAAGGCGGAAGCCGCTGCTCATGCTGTCGGACACATCATTCTCCTCAGTTCAGTGTTTTTCGGTGGCGGCAACATCCCGGGCCACCATTTCCTGAAACGCGCGGACGCTGTCTTCCCACGCCGGGGAAAGCACGCCGCCTTCCTCCGAGATGGATGACGTCCGGCCCAATTGCAGCCGTTCCGTCATTTCATGGTCTTCCTTGTGCACGTCCCACCACAGGTTCTTCAGCCCTTCGATTTCCTCTTGCGTCAGAGTCTGCCCTTCAGTGGTGTAAAGCGCGCGTTTCTGCATCATGGTGCCGGGGCCGGTCGGAATATTCAGATAGACCCCCAACTGATCCGGGAAATAGCGCCCCAGAATGAAGTTCGGATACAGCGTCAGATAGCGAGAGCTGACGCCCAGACTGCCGGTTGTCCCTATCTCTTCTTCCAGATCGACAGCGCTGCCCATGCAATTGCCGTCGATGATCGTATAGTGATCTTCCAGCGGCTGATCGGTGGTCGAGGAATGCACGAACTGCACGTGATACGGCTCGATGAAGTTCTCCATGATGAACTTCCAGTTGCAGGCAACTTCGCCGAAATCGAGCGTTCCAATACAGTCCAGTTTATCCCAGTCCATGCCTTCCAGACGGGCTTGAATGGTGGCGGAATATTCGTCGAAATCCGGCGCGCTTCCGTCAAGATTGACGAAGATCCAGTCATTCCAGACATGACTGCGGACCGGAACAAGACTGTTCTTTTTCTTGTCGAATCCGTTGGCCTGATGATCGTTTGCACCGCCGAAATGGGGTGCGGCGCGCAGCTGGCCATCCAGGTCGTAGGCCCAAGCGTGATAGGGGCAGCGGATCAGCTTGCCCACGTTCTTGGGTTCGTCGACCAGCGTCAGGCAGCGGTGACGGCAAATGTTGTGAAAGGCCCGGATCTCGCCCGCAGTATTGCGAACAAGCAGAAGGGGATGCTCGGCCACAGTGACCGGCACGGCGTCTCCGGCGGCCTGCAGTTCATGCACGAATCCGACGCAGACCCAGTTGCGCGTAAAAACCGACGCGCATTCCGCACGCCAGAATTCCGTATCCTTGTATGCTGCCGCAGGCAGACCGTGTTGTGGAGAGGTTTCTTCGTAGAAAGACTCAAGCAACGAATTGATTGGCTTCATCGTTCAAGTTCCTGACATAGGGTTTCGAGGTCAACTTCGCAGCTGTGCTGCCAACGTGGCTCCGTAGTGCCTGGGCAGCAGTGAACTGCGAAAATCGCATCGTGTCTACGATTATTTACGAATACATCACAGATACTTTAAGATTTGCGCAAATATCTTTCGATATCACCCGTCCATTATGACGTTTTCGCAATTTTGCACACCAAAAGTGGCACATCCCCCGGTTTCTCCGGAGGATCCCTACGAATCAAACAGCCTACGCCCGTATAAACTTCGTAATTCTGAACCAAGAGGGCTCAGAGATACGCGATTCAGGCACATGTCATGGGATCACCTTGCGCTGCGCATGGACCAATAATCGTCCGGCCTTTAACGTTATTGCATTCAAGATATCATCTACTGGCGGCATATCCCGGATCAGTCCAATACCTTCGCCCGCGGGTATCGCCTCGGGGGCGTTACGCAAGGTGCGCATGGCCACCGACTCGGGCCAGTCGGCAACCGTTTGCTGGGTCTGAAACGTGTCGTCGCCGGTGGCTTGTAACGCAATTTGGTATTGATCTGCCTGCACCTGCCCTTCGCGACTGGCCCAAAGCCGCGTGCCCATGACCACTCCATCCGCCCCCGCGACGATGCAGGCGGCCACGCCCCGAGAATCTGCAATCCCTCCGGCGGCCAGCAACAGAGTGTCGTGCGCTTCACGATACAGGAAATCCGCCACTTCCGGCAGCAAAGCCAGGGTTGTACGCGTGCCGGAAGGGCCGGTGGCAGCGCTGCCCTGCGCGACAACGATATCGGCGCCGGCCTCGACTGCCAAAGCCGCGCCTCGCAAGTCCTGCACCTGGCAGATCATCCGAGCTTTCGCCTGTTTTACTCGGGCCGCAAAGGGGCGCGGATCGCCGTGGGACAGAAAGATCGCGCGCGGACGCCGGGCCAACACAAGATCCAGCAGTTCGGGCGATTGCGCCAACTGCCAGGTCGAAAAACCACAACCTACCGATTCATTCCCGGTCGCACGAAACTGGGCTTCAATCCAATCCGTGTCACGGCCTCCGCCACCGATCATTCCAAGCCCTCCGGCCCGCGCCACAGCCGCAGCCAGGCGGCCATCGGCCACCCCCGGCATTGGCGCCAGTACAACCGGGCAGGTCAATCCGAACAGACGGGTCAATCGGGTATCGATCACGCTCCACCTCTTTAATAGTCAGCAAATTTAAACATGGACGCCGGAGTGCGACGAACACTCCGGCGACATTGAAGGTCTGGTTGCGGCACAATTTGCGGGGTAACCGCGCCCCGGAATCCAGGGTCAGATATCCAGCGTGTGCTCTTTTTCCCAACGCGAGAAATGACTGACAAAGGAATCCCATTCCTGATGCTTCATCTTCAGGTAAGCAGCCGAGAACTCTTTACCCATCGCCGCTTTCAACTCCTCATCCTTGTCGTAATCACGCAGAGCATCCAGCATGTTCAGCGGAAGTTTCGGTGCGTCGGTTACCGTGTGGCCTTCGGCATACATGTCGATGTCGTAGCGCCGACCGGGATCGGCTTTGGAGCGGATGCCCGACAGGCCAGCCGCGATGATAACGGCCTGCAACAGATAGGGGTTTGTCGCTCCATCCGGCAGACGCAGCTCGAACCGGCCCGGCCCCGGAACGCGAACCATATGCGTGCGGTTGTTGCCGGTCCAGGTAACGGTGTTCGGTGCCCAAGTCGCGCCGGACATGGTGCGCGGGGCGTTGATCCGCTTGTAGGAATTCACCGTAGGATTGGTGATTGCCGCCAGCGCGCTGGCGTGCTTCATGATGCCGCCGAGGAAGTGTTTGCCCTGCTCACCCAGACCAACCTCGCCGGTCGGGCCTTCGCCCTCGCCCGCAAAGACATTGGTTCTGGCCTCAGCACCCGGTGCATCCCAGACCGAGATATGGGCGTGACAGCCATTACCGGTCAGCCCTTCAACCGGCTTCGGCATAAAGGTCGCGCGGAACCCGTGCTTTTCTGCCACCGACTTTGTCATGAACTTGAAGAACGAGTGTTTGTCGGCTGTTCGCAGAGCGTCGTCAAACTCCCAGTTCATTTCGAATTGACCGTTGGCGTCTTCGTGGTCGTTCTGATAGGGACCCCAACCCAGTTCCAGCATATAGTCGCAGATCTCGCGCACCACGTCATAGCGGCGCATCACTGCCTGCTGGTCGTAACAGGGCTTTTCGGCCGTATCGAAGGGGTCGCTGACCTGTTCACCATCGGGGGTCAGCAGAAAGAACTCCGCCTCAATCCCGGTTTTGACGTGCAAACCTTCAGCGGCGGCCTCGTCGATCAGACGGCGCAGAACATTGCGTGGTGCCTGGGCCACGTCCTCGCCTTCCATCACGCAGTTGCCTGCAACCCAGGCGACCTCGGGCTTCCACGGCAACTGGATTACCGAGGAGGGATCCGGCACCGCCAGCATGTCGGGATGCGCCGGTGTCATGTCGAGATAAGTGGCGAAGCCTGCAAAACCCGCACCATCCTCTTGCATGTCAGCGATCGCTTGCGCGGGAACCAGTTTGGCCCGCTGCCCACCGAACAGGTCGGTGAACGATATCATGAAATACTTGACGCCATTTTCCTTGGCGAAAGCAGCCAGATCTGTCGTCATGGTCGGCTTTCCTTTCCCTGTTGATGTCATTTCATAGAAGAAAGGCGCCGCCCTTGCGGGCCGCGCCTTGTGTCGTTTTGCAGATCAGAACCCGGCTTTGCCCGGATACCAGTCGGTGCCCGCCAGCGGCACGCGCGCCATTGCGGCGGCTTCCATCGTCAGGGCGCACAGGTCCTCGGGTTCCAGATTGTGCAGGTGGTTGTGCCCACAGGCCCGCGCGATGGTTTGCGCCTCAAGCGTCATCACCTTCAGATAATTGCGCAGGCGGCGTCCGGCCTCGACCGGGTCAAGACGAGCGGCCAGATCCGGGTCCTGCGTAGTGATACCAGCAGGGCACTGCCCTTCATGCCAATCGTCATAGGCGCCAGTGGTCGAGCCCAGTTTCTGGTACTCGGCTTCCCATCTCGGGTCATTGTCGCCCAGAGCAATCAAGGCCGCCGAACCGATAGCCACCGCGTCCGCCCCCAGCGCCATCGCCTTGGCCACGTCGGCACCGGTACGAATACCGCCCGAGATCACCAATTGCACCTCGCGATGCACGCCAAGATCCTGCAGGGCCTGAACGGCCGGACGGATGCAGGACAGGGTCGGAAGGCCGACATGTTCGATGAACACGTCCTGCGTCGCCGCCGTACCGCCCTGCATCCCATCCATCACAACAACGTCAGCCCCGGCTTTTACGGCCAAAGCGGTGTCGTAATAAGGCCGGGTCGCACCAACCTTGACATAAATCGGCACCTGCCAGTCGGTGATTTCCCGCAGTTCAAGAATCTTGATTTCCAGATCGTCCGGACCGGTCCAGTCCGGATGCCGACAGGCAGAGCGTTGGTCGATCCCTTTGGGCAGCGTGCGCATCTCGGCCACACGATCAGAGATTTTCTGACCTAGCAGCATACCGCCGCCGCCAGGCTTGGCGCCCTGCCCCACGACAACCTCAATAGCGTCCGCTTTGCGCAGGTCGTTGGGGTTCATGCCGTAGCGCGACGGCAGGTACTGATAAACCAGTTTGGTCGAATGCCCGCGTTCTTCCGGCGTCATGCCACCGTCACCGGTCGTGGTCGAAGTACCCGCCATGGACGCGCCACGGCCCAAAGCCTCTTTCGCCGGCCCGGACAACGCGCCAAAGCTCATGCCCGCGATGGTGATAGGGATATCCAACTCGATGGGCTTCTTGGCAAACCGGGTGCCCAGCGTCACCGAGGTGTCGCAGCGCTCGCGATAGCCCTCCAGCGGATAACGCGATACCGACGCGCCCAGAAACAGAAGGTCGTCGAAATGGGGCACCTTGCGCTTGGCACCACCGCCGCGAATGTCATAGATGCCGGTCGCCGCCGCGCGGCGGATTTCCGAGTTGATTTCGTTGGTGAACGTGGCCGACTGGATCGGCACTGTGCGAGGGATGTTGGTATCCATGTCTTTCATGCCTTTGATCCTTAATACGCTGCCGCGTTGTCGATATCGAAATTGTAGAGTTGGCGGGCCGAACCATAGCGTTTGAACTCTTCCGGCTTGGCATCCGCTCCGGCGCGCTCCAGCAGGTCCTTCAGCACCTCCAGATGTTCCGGTCGCATCTCTTTCTCGATGCAATCCGCGCCGAGGCTTTTGACCGAACCGCGCACGAACAACCCGGCCTCGTACAGCGAGTCTCCAAGCGCGTCGCCCGCATCTCCGCAGACCACCAGATTACCGGCCTGCGCCATGAAAGCCGACATGTGGCCGATATTGCCATGCACCACGATGTCGATCCCCTTCATCGAGATCCCACAACGCGAACTGGCATTGCCCTTGATCACCAGCAGCCCGCCATGCCCGGTCGCCCCGGCATATTGACTGGCGTCACCCTCGACGACCACGGTGCCGGACATCATGTTTTCCGCCACACCGGGACCGACCGAGCCTTCGACCTTGATGGTCGCCTGCTGGTTCATTCCGGCGCAGTAGTACCCGGTTGAGCCTTTGACGGTGACTTCAATCGGCGCGTCCAGACCGACCGCGATGGCATGGCTGCCCTTGGGGTTCTGCACTTCCCAATTGGTCTGGTTGGTCTCTTTGCTTTGCGCCTGCAGGGTCGAGTTCAGACCGCGCAAGCCATTTTCTGCGACATCATACGTCTGCATATCAGTGGCTCCAGAAATAGACGGTTGCGGGTTCGGGTTCCCAGACCTTGGCGTCTTCGATACCGGGCAGGTTGACCAAGGCACGGTATTCGCTGCCAAAGGCCACGTACTGATCAGTCTCGGCCATCACCGCCGGTTTGCAAGCGATTGGGTCGCGCACCACGCCGAAGCCGTCTTTGGTTCCGACGACAAAAGTGAAGAACCCGTCCAGATCCTCAAGGCTGCTTTCCAGCGCCTCGCCCAGCGTCGCGCCGTTCTGCATTTTCCAGGTCAGGTATGCCGCACCGACCTCGGTGTCGTTCATCGACTCGACCCGCACGCCTTCGCGCTTGAGCTTGCGGCGCAGCGCGTTGTGGTTCGACAGCGAGCCGTTATGCACCAGGCATTGATCCGAGCCAGTGTTGAACGGATGTGCGCCCTCGGTGGTTACGGCGGACTCAGTTGCCATGCGCGTGTGGCCAATGCCGTGGCTGCCGCCCATGGTCGACACGCTGAACCGTTCGGCCACGTCCTTGGGCAGACCAACCTCTTTGTAGATTTCGATCGCCGCGCCGTCGGACATGACCCGCATCCCGGGGCGCAGTTCACGTACTGCCTGACGCGCCTGTTCGACTTTTGCGCCGTCCATCTCCAGCACCGCGTGGGTATCGTTGGCGCGCAGCGTCACGTCTGCCCCGATGGCTTCGCTCAGGTCGGCGGCCAGGGTGGCGAAATCCTCCTCAGGAGAATCCGATTGCACCGTCAGTTTGGCAGACCCGTCTGATTCCGCGCCGTAGATCGCGATTCCGGCGCTATCCGGGCCACGATCGGTCATCGTGACCAGCATATCCGTCAGCATCGAACCCAATTCGGGCTCTAGTGTCCTGTCTTTGAGAAACAGACCGACAATTCCACACATCAGCTTTTGTCCCCTGAAATTTCGTCCAGGGTGACGCTAACAGTTCAATTCGCACAAAGCAACACAAAGAAATTTTTTTTCCTCGCATGAATATTTTCAGGAAGCGGGCAAATGCCCAACAGCCCTACGATCAATCGCGCAGGGTGAAAAAACTTCAAACTGTTAGGGTTAGCTGGTTTGTGGATACGAAATAATCGACAGATATTTGGCAGGAAGCTTTACCAGAACCTCGGGCCCATGCGGCGCGTCGGCGTCAAAGAAAAGCGTATCCCCCGGTTTCAGGGGGTAGATTCTGTCGCCATGGCGATAGTCCACCGCGCCTTCCAGCATGTACAGCATCTCGATTCCATCATGCTGGAACGTCGGAAATCTGTCCGATTCTTCGTTCAGCGTGATCAGGTAGGGTTCGACCACCACACCGCTGGCATTCGCGCCCAGATGACCCAGCAGATTGTATTGATGACCAGCCCGGGTTCCGGCCCGCTCGGTCTCGACCCCTTCACCCGCTTTTGTATGTACTGCATTGCGGGATTCCTCAAACCTTCGGAAGAATGAGGTGATAGGTGTGCTCAACGCATTGGCCAGCAATTGCAGCGTGGTCAGTGACGGTGAAGTGGCGCCATTTTCGATTTTGGACAACATGCTGATGGACAGACCAGTCAGCGCCGAGAGTTCGGCAATCGTCGTACCCTGTTGAAGGCGCAAGGCCTTGATCTCTCGGCCGATAGCCGTTTCCAGGTTCTTTTCAACGCTGTCCCTGACTTTGTGCGGGTCCTGTGACAGCACCACTTTTTCGTCGGACTCGTCAATATGTGCCATCGTATTCCTCTTGATCCTCATCGTCCCCTGGGGCGACCATGGCACAGGACAGTCCGCGTTGTGTAGCTCTCCCAGCATGAAATTTGGTTTCACGCTGGGAAAATCGCTAACTCATCCCTGAAATAATCGAATACACCCGCCAACGTTTGTTGGGTATGTTGCTCAACCCGTTGCTTAACGATATGGGTCTTGACGCATGAATTATGCGCCGGATCGACGGAGACCACGTGTCGGAACAGCAGATCAAGAAATCGGAAGATATTGCGCACAAACTCTCATCGAGGATTGTCCGCGGCGAGTTTCAGCCCGGTGAAAAACTTCGGCAGGACCTGATTGCCCGCGAGCTTGGGGTGAGCCAGGTCACCGTTCGGGAGGCCCTGCTTAACCTCGCCGCGCAAGGGTTGGTGATCGGTCTTCCGCGCCGGGGCATGTGCGTGGCACCAATGGATCAGAACGCCATTCAGGAATTGCGGGTAATGCGCCGCGCGTTGGAACCGGTGGCGCTGCAACACTCTGTCCTGAACCTGACGTCAGAGCAGATTGCCCATATCGAAAAAGTTCATAAGGAATGCGATGCGGCTGAGACTTCTGAGGATTGGGAAGAGGCCAACCAACGCTTTCATTTGGCCGTGATCGCAGGCTGCAACATGCCACGTCTGATTGCCGAAATCAGGAACCTGCAATTGCTGTACGCCTGGCATTTCAACAATCGCCACACGACTAAATGGCGTAAGCGCAAAGACCCGGATCATGCTGCTATTCTGGCTGCCATCAAAGATCGCGATACCGCACGGGCCCATTCAGTCATGGAACGCCATCTGACCCGTTTGCCCTGACGGGATCAGCCGGGTTTTCGGGCGATGATCCAGATCGGGTGATACGTCAACGGCACACCGGCCTCGCCACCAAATTGCCTGACATATTCGTTCGTGAACGCAAGAAAGCGGGACTTGGTCCAGACACTTTGCGCACGCCCGTTCACGCCGGTATTCCTGAGATGCTCAAGGACTTTCCTGGGAGAAGAAAAATGCATCTGTCGACGGGTCTCACCAACGGCCACGACCTCAAGAGCTCCATCCACGGCAGAGGCCAGATCTTCAGGCCGACACAAGCCAGGTGCTTTGGCCGCAGACCCGATCTGGACCAGTTCACGATACTGTTCCGGGCCAAAACCTGAAACGGCAAGCCATCCACCCGGTACCAGCGCGTTTGCCGCCCTGCGTAGAAAAGCGGCGGGATCAGGCAACCACTGAATCATCGACGCCGACGCAATCAGAGCCGACTGATAAGGCCACGCGACTGTCTCAGCATCTCCGCACAGAAAATCCGCTCCGAAAGCAGCGGCGGTCTCGTCGGCCTCAGGCGACAGGTCGTTGATCGTTAACCTACCGAATCCGAATGACTGACGCAGACGTTCTGTCAGGTGACCCGTGCCGCAGCCAAACTCTAGTGCGGACGTGAATTGCTGCGGGGCACCGCTGTTACGCAGGTCATGCACAAGACGGTCAGCGATCCGGGCCTGCTGGCAGGCGCAGTCGTGATAGGTGCGGAAGCTTCGGCTGAAACTGCGCTGAACGCGCCCGGCCATCTGAACATTCATGCGATCCACTGCCCCCAATCCTGCCCGCTGCGGAACGGAACGTGTGAGGCCGGGATACTCTTGACGGCGTGCTGTTGAGAGGCCCATGCAATCTCCTGCGCGCGAGTGGGAATGATCCGGTCCCGGTTGGGAATCCAGACCCGGTCGAACTGGTGCTCAGGCGCCGTACCGCGTTCGATCACGGCGTATAGTTCTGCCCGGGCCGCGTCGATGGCGATCTCAGGGGCTGGCCCGCCCAGACCTGCGCGGTGGCAGAATTTGGCAAAACTATCAATGGTCAGTTGATCCGCTGTGGCGCGGATCATTTCCGGCGCTATGCCGCGCTCTGCCTCGGCGGGGGCAAGCGTGCCGCTGACCGCAATCAGCCGGTCCGGCCGGAACCCTGTTTGCGTCAGCCAGTGTGCGGCCGATGCCACGCCAAAAGAAAAAGCGAGCAATGTGACCTGGTCATACTGCGCCAGGCCCTCCAGCATATCATCCAACCGGGTGTAGTCATCAACCAGCAAAACATCCCGGTCCCCGTTCAGACCTGCGAATGGGACTGCGCTCAAAGCCCATCCCCCGAAAATCAAAAGCAAGTCTTCGGTGCCTGACCGGGATAACCACTGACTTTTCATGATGAGCCTCTGGCCAGTGAAACCATGGCCGACGTCACCCGGCTCAAGTCATCCGGTGAGATGATGTAAGGCGGCATGCAATAGATATTGCGAGCAAACGGCCGCAGCCACACGCCGGTTTCCGGCGCCAGCCCATGGGCGACGGAGGGATCAACCCACTCTTCCATCTCGATAACACCGATAGCGCCCAGCACACGGACATCGGCTACACCGGGCAAATCGCGCGCCGGAGCCAGTTCCTGTGCCATCTGGTCGGCGATTGCGTGCACCTCGGCCCGCCAACCCCGGACCGACAGCTGCTCCAGGCTGGCCACCGCCGCGGCGCAAGCCAAGGGATTGGCCATATAGGTCGGACCGTGCATCAATACGCTGGCTTCGCTTTCGCCGATCCGGCGCGCGACGGTTTCGGTGGTAACAGTAGCCGCCAGAGTGATATGGCCACCGGTCAGGGCTTTACCCACGCACAGGATATCTGGCACAACACCGGTGTGATCCATTGCGAACAGTTCACCGGTGCGGCCAAACCCGGTGGCGATTTCGTCGAAGATGACCAGTACGTCGTGTGCTTTGCACATCTCATGCGCACGTTTCAGCCACGTCGGGTGATAGAAATACATGCCCCCGGCCCCCTGAACGACGGGTTCGAGGATCAGCCCCGCGATCTGGTCGGACTTGCTTTCCAATAGTTCTTCCAGCGCACCCAGCCCGTTTAGCTCGGTGTCGTCCGACCATTCCTGACCAAACTGGACTTGCGGACGCGGCAGGAAATGCTGGACCGACAAAGCGCCACGGAACAGACCGTGCATTCCGTTGACGGGGTCACAGACGCTCATCGCTTTCCACGTGTCGCCATGATAGCCGCCCCGGATTGTGGCGAATTGGGTGCGCCCGGTGTGGCCCAGGGCCATCTGGTACTGTACCGCCATTTTCAAGGCAACTTCGATGGCCACAGATCCGCTGTCGCTGTAGAAAATGCGATCCAGCCCGTCGGGCAGCAGTTCGACCAGTTTTCGACCCAGCTCAATCGCGGGGTTGTGTGTCAGCCCCCCAAACATCACATGCGGCATTTGATCCAACTGCGCCCGCATGGCCCCGATGATCGCGGGATGACGGTGCCCATGCACCGTGCACCACCACGACGCCATCGCGTCGATCATCCGGGTTCCGTCCTCACAGGTCAGCCATACGCCGTCGGCCCCGGTGATCAGATGCATCGGACCAGGGTTCAGCACGTTGGTATACGGGTGCCACAGGTGGCGGGCATCAAAATCCAGCGGGGTCACAGAGCGCTCCGAATTGCATTGACGTCAATGGCGGGGAAGGCATCGGACAGAGTCTCGCGGGACAAATCGCCGATAAAGGGCAACCGACCCAGATGCCTGACACTGCACATTTCGACTATCGTTTGCTCGACATCCGCCTCGGCTTCTCCGACAAAAGCCACGCCGACCACGTTGCACCCGGCATTGCGCAGGGCCATCAGGGACAGGGTTGTATGGTTGATCGTTCCTAGCGCCGTGCGCGCCACCAGAACAACCGGCGCCCGCCACCGGGCAATCACATCAAGGAAAAAGACCTTGCGATTCAGCGGAACCATCAGCCCACCGGCGCCCTCAACAACCAAGGGGCCAGAGACTTGGGGCAGGGTCAAACGGGCTGGATCAATCTCGATCCCCATCTCTTCGGCCGACAAATGGGGCGAGGCGGGCATGTTGAGCCGATAGGCCTCGGGCAACACATCGGCATCCGTCAGTGCACTGACCGTTTCCGTGTCGGTTGCCTCTTCAAGTCCCGATTGCACCGGCTTCCAATAACTGGCACCCAGCGCGGCGGTTAGACCTGCGGCGAACACAGTTTTACCGATGCCGGTGTCGGTGCCAGCGACGATCACGGTATTCATGCGGCCTCCTGCTGGTGATTGGCGAGCGTTTGGAACAGGGCACTGATGTCGGCATGGGTCACATTGCCGGTAATGGACACCCGCAGGCGCGATGTGCCACGCGGCACAGTCGGCGGGCGGATACCGCGAACGTCAAACCCCTGTTCCTGCAGGGTGGAGGCCAATTCCATCGTCCGGGCCTCACCCCCCAGAATGATCGGAATGATCTGGCTGTTCAGCGCCAATTGCGGAACGCCATTCCTCCGGGCCTCAGTGTGCGCGTGCTGCATGCGGGCCGTTGCGGCCTCATGCAGTTGGGTGTCCGTTTGCAAATGCGCCAACACCGCCCGAACCAGGGCAGCGTTTAACGGCGACGGAGCCGTGGCGAAAATGAAAGGCCGCGCTCGGTTGATCAGCGTATCGATCATCACTTGCCGACCGCAGATCAGCCCACCCGAGACGCCCAGCCCCTTGCCGCAGGTGTGCAATGTCAGCACTTCGGCCTTTATACCGTGTGCAAGCCCCCTGCCCCGTGGTCCAAAAACGCCGGTGGCATGCGCTTCGTCCACGACCAGAATTGCGCCATATTCCTGGGCAAGATCGGAAAGCTCATTCAAAGGCGCGACATCGCCTTCCATCGAATAGACGCTTTCCACCGCGATCCAGATTTGGCCGGCGCCTCCGGCAGCCAGCCATTCTGTAACGGCGCGCTTGGCGTCGGCCACGTTGTTATGCGCGAACGCGCGGGTGTCGGCGCGGCCCATGCGCATGCCTTCATGCGCGCTGGCATGTACCAGATCATCGTACAGGATCAGGTCTCCGGCAGCTGGAAGGGTCGAGAAAATTGCCTGATTTGCCTGAAACCCACCCCCCATGAACAACGCGGCCTCAGCGCCGAAAAACGCGGCTACCTCTTCTTCCAGAGCTTCATGTTCGGGGTGATTTCCGCGCAACAACCGGGATCCGCCCGAGCCCAGCGGCACCCCCCGCGCCAGCGCCTCTTGCGCCGCGCGGCGCAACAGCGGGGATTGGGACAGACCCAGATAATCGTTGGAGGCGAAATCCAACCCACGCCTAGGGGCCAGCACCCGGCGGCGATGCCGGGTGTCCAGTGTCTGAAGCATCGAGTTCAGGCGGCCCAATGCTTTCATTCAGCGGCTTCCGAACAGCTTTCCCCGGCTACGGATTCGGCTTCCAGTCCCAGTTTGGCAAACAGGATCGCATCGGTGTCTTCTTCCGGGTTTTCCGCGGTCAGAAGAGTTTCACCCACAAAGATAGAATTCGCACCCGCCAGGAAACACATGGCCTGAAGCTCGTCACTCATCTCGCTGCGCCCTGCCGACAAACGCACATAGGATTTCGGCATCATGATACGGGCGGTGGCAATCACCCGCACAAAATCGATCGGATCGATTGGCTTGGCGTCGGCCAGCGGCGTGTCTTCCTGCGGCATCAGCATGTTAATTGGCACAGACTCGGGTGCCGGGCCCATGTTGGCCAGGGTCACCAGCATATCGATGCGGTCCTGAACCTCTTCGCCCATCCCGAGAATACCGCCAGAGCACACTTTGATCCCGGCCTCTTGCACGCGGTTCATCGTGTCGATCCGGTCCGCGAAAGTGCGGGTGGTAATGACCTCGGGGTAATACCGCTCGGAGGTATCGATATTGTGGTTGTAATAGTCCAGACCCGCGTCACGTAGGCGGATGACCTGATTGTCGTCCAGCATGCCCAGCGTCATGCAGGTCTCCATGCCCATATCCCGAACACCTTCGACCATGGCCACCAAGGCATCCATGTCCCGGTCCTTTGGCTCGCGCCAGGCCGCACCCATGCAAAACCGGGTTGCCCCACCGTCGCGCGCCTGCCGTGCCTGGCTCAGGACACGCTCGACCTCAATCAGTTTAGATGCTGACAGTTTCGAGCCGTTTCGGGCCGATTGCGAACAATAGGAACAATCCTCGGCGCAGCCGCCTGTCTTGATCGACAACAGCTTGGACGTCTGGATTTTATTGGGGTCAAAGTTCTCGCGATGGACGGTTTGCGCGCGAAACAACAGGTCCATCAACGGAAGATCATACAGGGATTGCGCGGCCTCGCGGGACCATGTGTAGGTGGCGTTTTCCATTTTATCGATAATTTCCCCAATACTATGTTCCTGACATTTCTAATATCGATAAACGTTAAAATCACAACTGGGAACTGCCAAATCAGCGCAGTCTCGCTATTGAAAACGACTTAACGGACTATCCGAATTGTCCGATCCAGATGAAAATCCGTCTGGCTCGGGGGCTTTCCTGCCCTCTCGGCGCCAATACCGAGCAAATAATTTCTGGGTCGGTCTCGTGCATATGATCGCCTCGCATTGCCGAGAGCCAAAATCTGCTTCCTGATCTCTTGGGAGATATGTGGCAGAGCGATGTTTGCCACTGAACGCGGACAGCGCAGGGTTAACGGTCGGCACCATTGCTGCGGCGAGGCCGTGCTTAGCTTGCTGCCCTGATACCCTCCGAAGTGGACCTTGGCATCCGGCACCAATTTGCAGTCCGGGCGCAGGTAATAGCGTCAAGCCTTTGGCCGATCAGACGCCGTTCACATTTGCTGACATCAGAATTGCCCATGGGAATCGGTCACCGCGTAGTGCCATGCACTTTCAGGTTTCGTGCCATATTGCTCATCTGCTTGTAAATATTGCCAGCTTCCGGGTACCAACTGGCGACGTCGTCGCCTTGCTCCGAAACAACCAGTTCATCGCCCCTGGCAGCGGGACCGGTCAGCGCCTGCTGCGGGCCGAATGCGGCCACATTTTGAGCTGTGCTATCGAGAAGCTTTGCATTGAGCTGTTGAGCAACCTCGTCAGAAACACCTGCCTCAGCCCAGGCTTCACGCGCAATGGCTTGCAAAACCACAGTGAAATTATTCGAGATCACGGCCGCCGCGTGGTAAAGACTTTTGCTTTCAGACCGGATGGAAAAACACTCAGCGCCCATTTTCTCCAGCATGGGCTGAATTAACTTTTTGGCCTCCTCGTCCCCTTCCAGCCCGCAAAGCGCGCCTTTGAATTGCTCCTGTGCGGCCAAAGGAACAGCGAAAGACAGCACCGGATGAGCACTTGCGAGCCGCCAGTTCAACCTTCGCAACGGAGCCATCTGCTCGGCCGGGAAATAGCCGCTGCAATGGAACGCGGCCGAGGATTGATAATCCGAATTGCGATCTCTGAAAGCACTCTCCAGTTTGGCGGCGGCAGCGGAAATTTGAGAATCGGGAACTGATATAATCCACAGGTTGGCGGGCCGCAGGTCCGAAAAGTCTTCCACTGCCCGGCCATTGCCTGTCAATCGGGCCGCCTCCTGAGCAGATTGATACCTCGCACTCACAACATCCTGGACAAAATAGTCGTCAAGATCGTCCAGCAAGCGGATCAGAGTTTGCCCCACACGCCCGGCGCCGATGACGTTCACTTTGAATTGAGACATGTCGGAACCTTTCTATTGAAACTCTCTCTGTCCGGCCGAATTCGGCTAAGAACCATAAGTCAATTGCCAAGACCTGACAGCCCAGATCACACAGGTTGAATTGCCAACACGGTTGGGTGCTCCTGAAACTGTATCGGCAACTCTCGTCCAACCAGCAGATTAGGCAAGACAAAATTTATCACACAATTCACATGCATAATGATATTGTGACTTTTGAATATAGGAAATGAGCAACTCTGGCACCCGGCATTGCGGAGCTATTTGATTGGGAGGATTTAATGCTTCGACTTACTTTATGTCTACTGACCATGGCTTCACTTCCATTCAGCGTCCTTGCTGACGCTGTGCCAAGCAAAGAAGCCGCTGAGGGTACATTCGCCGAACGACCGTTCTCTCCCTATGCAAATCGGACTTTTCCTGAACGTCCCCTTTGGGGGGACACGCATTTGCACACGGGCCTTTCACTGGATGCCGGTGCATTTGGGAACACATTGTTGCCGGACGACGCATGGCGTTTCGCAAAAGGTGAGCAGGTTATTTCGTCCACGGGCCAACCGGTTCGGCTGGCAAGGCCACTGGACTGGATGGTTCTTACGGATCACACGGACCTGATGGGGTTTGCACCCGACCTTCAAGCCGGGAAACCTGGTGTTCTTGCAGATCCAAAAGGGTTGGAATGGTACGAAGGCTATAAAGCGGGCGGTGAAAATGCGGCCAAGGCAGCCTTCGATATCATCACAAACTTTTCCCAGATGACCCTGCCCGAAATCCTGTTGGAATCCTACAGCCCCGGTGCCGACGCATTTGCGTTTACGTGGGAGCAAATCGTTATGGCGGCAGAGCGTCATAACGATCCCGGCACCTTTACCGCATTTATCGGGTTCGAATGGACGTCGGTGCCGAAAGGATTCAACCTGCACCGAAACGTCATGCTTCGCGACGGTCCGATCCGCGCGCTGCAGATGGTGCCCCCGGTCACGCAGCCTCCATACGGTGATACGGACCCAAAAGCGCTTTATGCCTGGCTTGAGGAATACCAGGACAAAACCGGCGGCCGCGCCGTTGCATTTGCGCATAACGGCAACCTGTCGAATGGATGGATGTTCCCAACCGAAGACACTTATCACGGTGGTAAAGTCGATGAGGAATATGTTCAGAACCGTGCAAAGTGGGAACCACATTACGAAGTCACGCAGATCAAAGGGGACGGCGAAGCGCACCCCTATCTGAGCCCCGATGACCCGTTTGCCGATTATGAAAACTGGGACGTTGGCAATCTGGATATCACCGAGCTCAAGACCGATGACATGCTGGCCGGGGAATACGCGCGTGAGGCACTCAAGCGCGGCCTGGCGCTGGAGGAGAAATTCGGTGTGAACCCCTATAAGTTCGGCATGGGAGGCGCGACGGACAGCCATACGTCTCTCGCGACCGCTGAAGAAGAGAACTATTTTGGCAAATCTGTCAGCGCCGAACCTTCCGCAACGCGGGTTCTTCATCCCTTTGTCGAAAGCGACCTGGGAGCCTTTGAAGGTCATACTCTGGTTGCGTCCGGCTACACCGCAGTTTGGGCGTCCGGGAACACACGGTCAGCCATTTTCGATGCGTTCAAACGCCGGGAAACCTACGCCACCACAGGGCCCCGGATTGGCTTGCGCTTTTTCGGCGGCTGGGACTTTGCCGAAGAGGATTTATTGACCCGACTTGTGGCGGACGTCGGTTACACCAAGGGCGTCCCAATGGGCAGCGACATGCGCCCGCGTGAGGGTGACGGCGCGCCGACCTTTTTGATTGGCGCCCTGCGTGACCCTGTTGGCGCAAACCTGGACCGGGTTCAGGTCGTAAAAGGTTGGCTGGGTGCCGATGGTGAAATGCACGAAAAAGTCTACAACGTCGCGTGGTCGGATGATCGCACGCTGGACGCCGACGGACAGTTGCCCGAGGTCGGCAATACTGTAAACCTCGAAACGGCAAGCTGGAGCAATACGATCGGCGCATCTGAGCTGGTAACGGTCTGGACCGATCCCGATTTCGACCCGAATGCGCGCGCCTTTTATTACGTGCGGGTACTGGAAATTCCGACACCACGTTGGGTTCTGTACGACAAGCTTAGGTTCGGTGTCGACCTGCCGGAAGAGGCACAGCTGGTACATCAGGAACGCGCCTATTCTTCACCCATCTGGTACACGCCCGCCGAGTAAACGACTTTCAGCAGATATCAAACGCTCCGGGCAGGAATCACTGCCTGGAGAGTTTTCGGATATACCAAGTCCCCGGATAATCGGGCTGGCCATTTGCCCTGGTCTGATGCTCAATTCAGCAATGCTGTTCGGTTGGAAACATAGTCGAGAGCTTACATGCGCGTATTTAAAGAACCCCTGTTTCATTTCGTACTGATTGGGCTAGCCATCTTTGGCTGGTTTTATCTGGTTACTCCCGAAGGCGAATATCCCGAACCGGGTGAAATCATCACGGTCGACAACAAAGACCTCGAGCTTTTGATTTCGCGCTTTGAAACCAGCTGGAACCGCCCGCCAAACAACAAGGAAATTCAGGCGTTGATAGACGCATTGGTCCGTGAGGAAGTTCTTGTGCGAGAAGCGCGAAAGCTGGGATTGGATCAAGGCGATCAGGTGATCCGTGCCCGACTGGCGCGAAAGATGGACTTTTTGACAAGCGCCGTTGCAGCGTCCGTGATTCCGGAGGATGACGTCCTGGAAGAATTTCTCGCCGCAAATCCCGAGCGGTTCTCGACGTCACCGCGTATCGCCTTCGATCAGGTATATCTGGGTGAAACCCCCAAGGCCGGTGATGTCGAACTAACTCTGGCAGCCCTGAATTCCGGATCAGACTGGTCAGCCGCCGGGCTACAATCCCTGTTGCCAAAATCCATGCCTTTGTCGGCCAACCGGGTCGTGGACTCGGCATTTGGCCAAGGGTTCGCGAAGTCCCTCGAACAATTGGAACCAGATGTCTGGTCGGGTCCGATTCAATCAGGGTACGGGTACCATCTTGCCCGGATCACTGGCTCTTCGCCCGCGAAGCTACCGCCGCTGGAAGACATTCGCGATATTGTTCTACAGGAATGGCGCCGGGAAACTGGGGAAGAACTGGCGCAGGCCCAATACGACTCTCTTGTTGCCCATTACCAAATCGAACTGCCGGTCTTTGAAGAGGCCAAAAAATGAGGTCGGTCTTCTGCCTGCTGCTGGCGGTCTGGATGGTAGGCGCCGGGAAATCCGCACATGCCCATGCACTGGACCCGGGATATCTGGATCTCCGGCAATTGGCATCGGAAACATGGCAGGTTCTTTGGCGGCAGCCAGATGTAAATGGCCGGCCCATGGGGATCGACGCGCGCCTGCCTGAACATTGCGTACCAGCGCGAGGTCCTGAGCCCATTTCGGACGGCGTTGCCTGGATGTCTGCCTGGGTCGTGGAATGCAATGCAGGGTTGGCCGGGCACTCCATAACCATAGACGGTCTCGAAACCCAAAGAAACGATGTCTTGGTGCGTTTGCAACCACTGAATTCAAACGCGACAACCTTGCGGTTTACACCTAATGCGCCAAGCCAGATCATACCGGAACGCCCGACGACGTGGATCGTATTCCTCAGCTACTTCCAGTTGGGGTTCGAACATATTCTCGAAGGCTGGGATCACCTGCTTTTCATCTTCGCACTGCTTGTTCTGGTGCGCTCCCCATGGCGGCTGGTGGGTGCGGTCACGGCTTTTACGGTGGCTCATTCGATCACGTTGGCCTTGGCCACTTTCGGTGTATTGCACGTTCCGGGACCTCCGGTCGAAGCCGTGATCGCCCTTTCAATCGTGTTTCTTGCGCTGGAAATCCTCAAACACAAGGATGGTCAGCTTCGGCTGTCCGAACAGTACCCGTGGATCGTGTGCTTTTGCTTCGGTCTGCTACACGGGCTTGGATTTGCGGGCGCTTTGTCGGAAATCGGTTTGCCGTCCCAGGATATCTTCGCAGCACTGCTTGCCTTCAATATTGGCGTCGAAGCAGGACAGCTCACGTTTATCGCAGTTATCCTGTTTACGATCTTCCTGTGGCGCCGCCTTGCGCCATCCCTATCTACTGACGCTCAACCGATCGCCATTCCCCTGACCGGCTATTTCATCGGCTGTGTGTCGATTTTCTGGCTGGTCGAGCGTGTGAGTGGTTTTTGAAGCCCTCTTTCCACCAAACCAAACCTGCGCATCGCCTTCGGACCAAGGCGCATATTTGTCCATGACGAGCGCAAAGGGTTCGCTGTCCAAAAACCGATCCAACCAGGCGATCAGGTGTGGCCACGCCTGCGCGTCGAACCACACCCTATCTATTTGGGCAAACTGCCGGACAAACGGCAGCAGGGCCAAGTCGGCCAGAGTTGGCCTGTCGCCGAACAACCAATGCCGACCATTCAACCGGTCATTGAGTTCGACCAGATAGGCGGCGGCTTTGGCGCGCTCAGCTGTCTCATCCAGATCCGGATAGCGCGTGGCATATTTTGTATGATCCAGCGCAGCCTTGAATGGACCGTCGTTGGTTGCAATCAGGCTCCAGCCCTCCTCCGGCATGTCCAAAAGCTGCTGCGGGTCGTTTTTTCTGAGCGCCCAGATCATGATGTCCAGACTTTCGTCCAAGACCTGATCTTCCAGCCGGAGTGCGGGCACCGTTCCCGAAGGTGATGTTTGCAGGAACGCATGTGGTTTATTCCTCAGCAGAACTTCGCGCAGTTCCACGGCCACACCCGCGCTCATGATGGCAAGGCGAGCCCTCATTGCGTACGGGCAGCGGCGAAACGTCCACAGGATGGGGTGCTGTGTCATGCCGCAAAATATCCGACAAAACGCTGACAGGATCAAATTCTAATCAATGTGATTTCTGGTACAATAAAACCCACACGGCTTTCAGAGTGGTTTATCGTTGTTATCGCAATGACCCGATTTAAAGAAAATCGTGCTAACGGAAGTCCGGATCGACGACAAATCAGGTATTCGTTGCGACTGGCATCGAGCTGACTTACGCAGGGGTCAGTCTACCGCCCGGCATTGAATTTCGCCTGTATCCAGTCGACGAATTGCGCGGCATGGGGGTTGGCAGTTTCACCTTTGTTCCGGATCAGAAAATATCCGTCGCGCCCGACCACTTTGCAATCGAACGGAGCAACCAGATCACCCCGCTCAAAGGCCCGTTCGACAAGGGTTGTATGCGCCATCGTCACACCTTTACCGGCCTGCGCCATTTTCAGCGCCAGGACATAGGTGCTGAAATAGTGCCGGTTGTTCAAGTCCAACCCCTTCACACCTGAATTAGCAATCCAGAAATCCCAAGTCTCGCTGATCCCCGTCAGATCGAGAATACGTTCCCCGTTCAGGTCGTCAGGCGTGTTCAGCCGTGCGGCAACTTCCGGGGCACAAACGGGCATCAGCATTTCTTGTCGTAGTCGAATGGCCCCGTCGCGAAAGGTCTCCTCGCGGCCATAGTGAATTTCGATATCTGCGCTGGTTTCAAGGAACTCTCGCTCCCACAGAGCCGTTGAGACAGTCAACTGAACATCCGGGTGGGCATCCATGAACTCATCCAGACAGTCCATCAGCCAGAATGATGCGAAAGAGTAATTCACCTTCAGGTGAAGATTGCGCCCGGCTGAATAGCCCAGAAACGAACGGGTTCCCTGTTCCAACGTATTAAACGCGCGGTCGACAATTGGCAGGTAATTGCGCCCCGCCTCGGTCAGGTTCAGGCCACGGTGACGCCGGATAAACAACTGCTGCCCCAATGCCTGTTCCAGCAGACGAACCTGTTTGCTTACCGCAGATTGGGTGATCAGTAATTCCTGTGCGGCATCGGTGAAACTCAGATGCCGGGCCGAAGCCGAGAAAGCACGCAGCCAATGCAATGGAGGCATGAATTCCTTGCGCTTTTCCGATAGCATTTGCATTGCCCCAACGTTGCTATTCCATTTCGTCGTATAATGGCGTGAGATAGGCCTTTTGAAAAGTTGGGTGTAAAGATCCGTCTTCAAATCAGCGAAACCTTTTCCCCATAACCCGTGTCCGAAAAGCGCGACGGGCAGGCGATCCCTTTGTTATCAAAATCGGCTGGAAAAGCACCCGACCGCAATTACTGCGGCTTTGTCAAATTGTTCACTGTTTGCCGAAAAGCCTGACCTGAGCCAATACCGAAACAGCTTCGGAAAGAATCGCGCGACCCTAGCCATATCGGTTTCGTAAGAAAGGTGGATCACGCGTGACGCGGAAATTCTTCGACGCCGCGAAAGTTGAAGTAAATAGATAGTACGCCCAAACAACGTCGCCGGTCATAGAAAGAGGGATTGGGAAGCCCTTGGCTTAGGACAGGTCGGAAAAATTCAGCATAACGCTTCCCCACCCCGACATTACGAGGACAATAACCTACAAAGCCATCATGCGATGTTGAACTGTTGGATCGTCAAGTGAACGCCGCAGGTTGCTGGTTATTCGCGGGTCAAAGGCCAATGGTTTTATCTGTTTCGCGCTGTCGTGTCGAAACGGTCCAGACTCTGAAGGAACGGGGCTGCAGGGCTTGTCTCCTAGGCACGAGATCATTTACCAATGATGACAAGTCAACAATAGGTAGCCGCGATGTCAAAACGTGAAATGCAGCTGGAAGCAGAACTGAGACAAGTACGTGAGCTGGAAAGCAACCTTACTTTTCGGATCGCGACCGTAAACAAGGTTCTGGAGCAGCAGACAACAAAGCTCATCAGCGACACATCGCTTGGATTGACCGGATATCGCGTGATGCGGGTTGTCAGCATTTTCAAAGAAATCACTGTCTCTGAACTAAGCCGACAGATGGTTGTCGACCGGGCATTGATCAGCCGTGTTTCTGCGGCCCTCGTGGAACAGGGATATGTGGAATATCACGAAGACGCCGCCAATAAACGCAAAAAGCTGATTTCATTGACGCCTGAAGGTCAGACACTGATGGCCAAGTTGGCACCACGCTTTGAACGGCGCCGGGCGCAATTGGAAAATGCTATAGGAGAAACGGCCATGCAAGGGCTCTGGCATGCACTTGACGCCATCTCATCGCTTGAATTTGACGATCCATAGCACTTTACTTGTTCATTTGATCTATTATTGTTGACTAGTCATCATTTAGTAAGGCACAGTCTTCCTGAGAACTAAATGCGTTCAATTTGGGAGGATAGAATGTTCAAAGCAGTCGCCACCGCTGCCCTTGTCGCAGTCGGCACCTTGACCGGTGCCAGTATGTCACTTGCCGAGACCTGGAAACCAAACGGCCCGATCACGCTAAAGATTTCGTTTCGCGCGGGAGGGGGAACAGACACCCAGGCTCGACTGATCGCATCCGAGCTGGCAAAGCGCCACGGTTGGGAGATCATTCCTCAGAATGTGGCCGGTAAGGGGGGCGCGGTCATGGCACGCGATCTGGTGGATGATCCTGCTGATGGTCTGACCATTGGCATGACAGTAACCGAGGCGTTGACATACAGCCCCCACGCGACCCGTGGTGCAGGCTATGCGCTGGAAGATTTTGACCTGCTGACCACTACAGCAGGCACTCAGATGGCGCTGTTTGCCAAATCCTCTCGTGGCTGGAAGACCCTGCATGACGTGATTGCTGCGGCCAAACCAGGCGAAGATATTTCGGCCGGAGCGTTCAGCCCGCGGGTTGCCGATGCGCTTTATCTTCTGTCTCAGAAATCCGGCGTGGATTTCCAGACCGTTATGGTCAAAGGCGGCAAGGGCAGCATCAATGGGGTGATGGCTGATGATTTGGACATAGCCTGGGGCGCCGGACCGCAAAACAAACGGTTCTGTCGCAAACTTTTTAAATGGCAGAGCATCGGTGGAATTGGTGAGCA
>NZ_WPZL01000015.1 GCF_013031245.1 Ruegeria lacuscaerulensis | reverse complement strand
CCGTTGCCACCTGTCCCACATCTCCGACTTCTGCTCGTCCGTATAAAACGTTCGCCGACGATACTTCATGCTCAACACTCCATCCTTCCAGAAAGACTAAAGTGTTGCGCTGACCCGTTGAACTCACCCCCGTACACCGGACGCTGGACACCGATGAGCCGATTTATGCCTGATAGAAGTCTTTAGATGGCCGGTCCGTGTCCTGAGCGGATCCTTAAATCATGCGTGTCGTCATCGCGAAATCCCATACTTGAACGCTTGCAATTTCCAAGAGAATTTTCTGTAAGGTTGCATTCAATTGACCGCTACTAAACAATGGGTCTTGAAGTGCTTGCTTACGGCGCTGGCTCGAACGACGTCGAAACAAGGAGGATGCCAAAGGATGGGCTTTCAAAGAATGGTACGGGGCAGCTTGATGACATTTATAGCGGCGCAAATGCTGCTGGCGACGCAATTAAGCACGATGGCGCAGGCCGAGATGCTCAGTACCAATGAGGTAATCTCAAAATACGCTTCATATGCCGACCGCGACTTTTTGTTGAGTGAACTCAATAGGCAAGAAATTCGTGACGAACTTGTCGCAAGAGGAGTCGATCCCAAAGAAGCCGAAACGCGTCTCAATGCGCTGTCGAATGAGGAAATTGCATCGGTCTTGCAACAAATGGAACACGACACCGCCGGAGGCAATGGTATTGTCGGCGCATTGCTAACAGTGTTCATCATCTTGCTTGTGACGGATCTTTTGTGTTTGACGAAAGTGTTCCCCTTTACTCGTTGTGCTGGTCGCTGAACTGTTTTCGCAATCTGTGTTTCCGTGCTCGGTTATTCGCCCTGCTTCCGGTTGTACTGGTTGCGTGCACGCAAGCGCAGAGGCAAGTACCGTCGCAAGTTGACGCACCGCCCCGCGCGGTTGTGACGGACGTTCCACTTATTAAACAAAACGAGTTCCATTGCGGACCCGCGTCGCTGGCGATGGTCTTTCAGTGGGCGGGACTAGACGTCACTCAAACCGACGTCGCGGCCCAATCCTTTACTCCTGGTGCGAAAGGGACATATCTCGCCGACATGGTCGGGGCCGCCCGTCGGCATGAAATGCTGGCTGTTCGGTTATCAACTTTGGAGGAGGTTCTCGACGAAGTTGCAGCGGGAAACCCTGTTATCATTTTTCAGAACCTCGGCTTGAAATGGGCACCTCGATGGCACTATGCGGTAGTAGTTGGGTATGACCTGAACAGTGACGAAATCACCCTTCACTCAGGTCAACACGAGCGAATGACGATGGATCTTCGGCTGTTCATGCGGACATGGCAGCGTGGGGATAACTGGGCGATGGCTGTTTTGCCTCCTGGCGAATTGCCAGCGACAGAAAATCAGTGGGAAATCCTTCGGGCCGCATCAGCGCTGGAACAACTGGGGCACACCCAGGCCGCAGCTAAGGCATATTTAAGTGGAGGGTTACGTTGGCCCGACAACTGGATATGGGCATATGGTCTTGGCAATACCCGGTACAAGCAAGGAGACCTGGAAGGCGCTAAGAAAGCATTTGAACATGCCGCCAAGATTGACCCTTCCCCACCAGAAATTCACCATAACCTAAGGTTGGTTATCCAGAAAATATCAGCGCCCACCACGGGTTCAGATTGAAAAATCTTCTGACTAAATCCTATGGAAATGATATCGAAAGCGTTATTTTCAGTCACGCTTTTCAAACCTTTTGCCAAATACTCATGGCCACGACGCCAAGTAGAATGGGCCGCACGGCAGCTTTGTTCCACAAAGCTGGCGTTCGTTCAAGTTGCAGCATTAGGTGAAGTGGGCTCGAAACAGACGTTCTCTGCGCGCAGCATCAATGGCGGCTAACTGGCGGACTGAAGTGATGGTTTGTTTGGTCCGCAGATAACGGAACAACTCAACCAGAGATCGCTTAACATAAGTCCACTACCGCGACGTTCGCAATTCGTTACATACCCAAGGTTCGATCTTGGGTAGTGCAATTGCGCCTGATCCCAAAGGTTCAAAAATTAACCAGAAGGCGGTTGTACTAGGCGGCCAAGACAATGTGATGTGCAGAATCCTTTGTTGCTGACTTTCTACGAAAACCCCCAGTAGTCATTGAGCAACCGGATCAAAATTCGCGTTCATATTTGTGGGTTCAACAGGTGTTTCTCAATCAGTTGAAAGGCATACCCTATGTAGATCCTCTGCAAAAAACCGACTGCGGCGATGTCTTCACGCTCAAGTGCTTTCGCCAAATCAGAGGTTTCCTGAATCAATGCATCATAGGCAACGAAACCAACAATCTGTTCCATGCGATGCCAGACGCTGGACGACTGGAAATATGCCTGATTCCAGAACTCACGTAGGGAGTGGTTTCCGATCAGAGATGTGATCAGTGTCTGTAATCGTTGGTTCAGTTTTACATATTCCTGGGAGTCCAGTCGCTCTCGTAGCTCGACGGCGCTTTCGTGAATCGAACGAGCTTCTTCGCGGTGATACTCTGTGACAGTGATCGGTGACAATGTCCCGATCATCTGGGCAAGTTCCATCCTCATTTCGTAAAGGTGGCGGACACGTTCTGCTGAAAGCTCGATGACAACTGTGCCGACACCATTGCGCGTCTCTACCAGTCCAAGATGCCCGATGCGCGCAATGGCATCTCTGACGGGGGTTCTGCTGACACCGAACTCATTGGCAAGCGCAGCCTCTTTCAGTTGCGTGCCCGGAGGGTAGTGCGCGAAGCAGATGCGCTCCAAGATTTGCTCTTGAATCTCATCTACAGATGCCCTTGAGGGCGCCGCAATTCCTGAATCTGCAATAGTCACGATTCTGATCCCTCTGCGTGCTCTTTGCTGTCTTAGACTGCCTATCAGTAGTTTCTCAACAACCGACCGTATCCAGCAATTTGGTCATCAACACCCGCATTGCGCAAGACATCCCAGGCCATGGCTTGATTAGAGCAAATTACGGGTTTGTTCAGGGCGTCTTCTAGCTGTTCAACGACTTCGATTGACCGCAAGGCACCACAGCTTATGAACACAGCTTCGGCTGCTGCGGAATTCACCGAATGGGCCAACTGTTCGATCACGTCCAAGCGCACGCGGATCATGTCACTATCCTTCTCCAGATTTAGGCCGCGTATTTCCGTGACATGGAATCCTTGATTTTCAAGGTATTGTTTTTCTTTCAGATTCACGTCTTCCAAATAGGGTGTGCACACCGCGATCTTTTCTACCGCAAGTGTTTCGAGGGCGCGAATGGCGGAGGTAATCAAGGAGGTTACAATTGCTTTGGGTGCACCTTTGCTCAACTCACGAAATACGGTGTCTTCGCCCAGTACCAAGCTGCCAGACGTGCAGGCATAGCTGATCACATCCAGACTTCCATCCGGCAAGAGGGTCGACGCAGCGCGCGCCAAGTCGGCCCCGACCGCGGTCAGACTGTCAACTGTGATGCTGTCTGGAATGGCCACCCGGGTGAAATGTGCACCTACGCCGGCGGGCATCAATTCCATCATGTCGTCTTCGATTGTCTGCTCGGTCGCAAGCAGAACGAATCCTATTTTCGCCCGTTTGTGACGACCTTCATCAAACATGGAACCCGGATCAATCTTCATAACCTGCATGCACCTTCTTCGGTTTTATGCACAAATTCCTCAGTTAAATCCATTCTTGATATAAAGCTGTATACAGGTCAAATATCCCGCCAGCCTGATTGGGAGCTCCTCAAGCACAGGCCGAGTTTCGATCAAAGGGAGGTACCTTCGTAAATGCTGGTGTCAAAATTTCTGAAAACTGGTGCTGTCGCGCTCGGCTTTGCCGGGTTCGCCGCATCCAGTGTATCGGCTCAGGATATCATTCTGGGCCACGTCATGGATCAGGAGCACATCTTCCACAAAGTATCCGAAAAGTTCATCGAACGGCTGGACGAGCTGTCTGGCGGAACCATGTCAGTCTCGTATCACCCCGGCGGTGATCTGGGTGACTGGACGTCGATCGTCGAGCAGGTCGCTCAAGGCGCTGTTCAAATGACCATGTCGTGGAACCATTCCGAGCTTGATCCGCGGTGGGACGTGTCCGTTCTGGGCTATGTCGCCAACGACTGGGAGTCGGGCAAGGAAGTCTACGGTCCCGGTTCGACGATGAACGAAGTCTATAACGGCATTATGAACGATCTGGGCATGGAGCTGCTGGGCACAATCCCGACCGATTTCACCGGTTTCGTTGTGCGCAAGGGCGTTGACGTCCCTGTAAACTTCCCGGCCGATGCCGAAGGATTCAAGATGCGCGTTCCGGGTATGCCTATGGCGATCGAGCGCTACAAGGCGACCGGCTTCTCCGCCGTTCCGATGGCGTTCTCTGAGGTGCATACAGCATTGCAGACCGGCGCTATCGACGGCCGGGCCTATTCGCCGCCATCCGAGGTTCTGTTGTTCAAAGACGTGCTGAGCGCCTACGTTTTCACACGCGAGAACTTCGAGCACACCTTCTGGACCGCAAACAAAGCATGGTTTGATGGCCTGACAGCAGAACAGCAAGGCTGGGTAAAAGAAGCTGCCAACGAAGCCGTCACGTGGGCTTGGGAAAACGCCGAGTCTGAAAGTCCCAAATGGTTCGAGCAGATCGAAGCGGCCGGGATCGAAATCATCGAACTGACCCCCGAGCAACTGGATGCCTATCGTGCAAAAGTCGTTGCCGTTGAATACCCCTACATGGAGGAGATCATCGGCACAGAAGTGATGGGGGCCATCAAGCAGGCGGCCGGCGTGGAATAACGCCACTCACGAACACGCGCAAAGCCCGTTTTGCGCGTGTTTCCATTTGGGGATGGGAGGGAAGATGACAAAGGACATTTTGCATACAGACAGCTTGGACGATGTCCTGGTGCCGTCGCCGATCATACCGGTGCCTGCGCCAGAGGATCGCGACCAACCTGTCTATCGCGGCTTGGGCGGACTGTATTCGATTGAGGCCAAAGTTGCTTGGCTGATGCGCGTCATCATGTTTGTCGCCATGATTGCACTTGGCCTCGTCATGGCTGCGCAGGTTTTCATGCGATATGTCATTTCCTCTCCGTTCCTTGGCATCGAAGAACTGGCGCCGATGATGGCCTTGTGGATCTACTTCATCGGTATGGCCTATTGCTCGCGCGAGCGTGACCACATCGAAGGTGGTGTGATGTCGCTGGTGGTTCGGGACCGAAAGGCATTGCTTGCCTTCCGTTTGTTCGGATCGGTCGTTTGTCTGGTTGCTCTGGTTGTCTTTGCCAAATACGCTTGGGACTTTGCGCAGTTCAACATCAACCTGAACCGCAAAAGCTCTTACATGAAATTCCCAAAATACATGTGGGATCTCAGCATGGTTTTCGGCTTCGTGCTGATGGGATTCTACATGCTGTTGCAGATCTTCCTTGAAGCACGTGCCCTGATCACCGGGAAAGGAGGAGAATGACATGACGCTGTTCTTCGTCGCAATCGCAATCGTCATTTTTCTGCTGCTGATCGAGGTGCCCGTCGGCTTTGCCTTCGGCATCGGGGCGCTTGCCTACGGCACTTTGCAGGGCACTGATATCTCGTTTCACGCCGGATTCGGCTATTCGCAAGTCAGCGCCTTCTCGCTGCTTGCCATTCCGCTGTTTATCTTGTCGGGCACCCTGATGGGCGCGTCGGGGATATCCGAGCGGCTGTTGGATTTCGTCAATTCCTTCGTAGGACGCACCAAGGGTGGTCTGGGCGCGGTCACGGTTGTGACCTGTGCGCTGTTTGGGGCGATTTCGGGCTCTGCCTCGGCTGCGATTGCGGCCATCGGCAAGATCATGGTCCCGCGCATGATCAAGGAAGGTTACCCCCCGGGCCATGCGACTGCGCTTGTTGCTGTTTCTTCGGTTCTGGCTCTGATGATCCCGCCCAGCATTCCAATGATTGTCTTCGCGATTGCCATCCGCGAGTCTGTGGCCAAGTGTTTTCTGGCAACCATGGGGCCGGGAATCTTGTTGGCCGCCACGTACTGCGCGCTGAATTTCTGGTTTTTGCGTAACAACACGACGATCACAGTCGACGAAAAACTGACCTTCAAAGACACCGTGAAAGATATTGGTCGGACCGGAAAGCGCGCCAGCCTTGCGATCATCATGCCGGTGATCATTCTGGGCGGCATCTATAGCGGCATCGCCACGCCGACCGAGGCCGGGTCGATGGCATTGGTCTACACACTGGCCGTTGGAATGCTGATCTATCGTACGCTGCCCTTCGACCAGCTGTTCGACTCGACGGTCGAAGCCGCGCGTCTGACTGGTGCGATCCTGATGGTGCTGTTTTTCCTGTTCGTCATGAGCCGCGGCATGGTGCTGGCCAAGGTGCCGACCCAGTTCGCCGATCTGTTGCTGACTATTTCGGAGAACAAGATTGTCATCCTGTTGTTGATCAACCTGCTGTTGCTGATCATGGGCATGATAATCGACGACGTATCGGGTGGAGTTCTGTCTGCGATCATTCTGCTGCCGGTAACGCAGAAGATTGGTTTGGATCCAATCCATTTCGCTGCCATCGTCGGCACCAACCTGGGTCTGGGTAACATCTCTCCGCCCTGTGCACCGCTGCTCTATATGGCCGGGGGTGTCACCCGACAACCACTGTCAACTTATGTCGGCCCTACCTTGAAGTTCCTGCTGCTGGGTCACTTGCCGATGGTCTTCGTTGTTACTTTCGTGCCGCCGGTAGCTCTCTTCCTGCCGGGTCTCCTCGACTGAGGCGCGAACACGCCGCCCGCGTGGAAGGCGGGCGGCGTTGAAATTCACAATCGGAATGGTCGTCCACGCAACAATTGCAGGACACGCCTGAGGATCAACCCTGCCATCGGCTTTGGTGTCATGCCGTTGGCTTTTCTTGAAGGATGAAGGCATATGCTTGAACACGCAAAACAAAGAACAATAGAGCTTCAGAGCCGCATGAAGGATGCAGGCATCCAAAAGGCCGTGTTTACCGACGAAAGCTCGATGGCCTACCTGGCAGGATTCTGGGGCTACCTGGGGATCGAGTTCGGGCGCCCCACTATGCTGGTGGTGGACGCGGATGACTCGCCTGTCGTCATCACGCCGCTGATGGAGTCGGAAATGGTCGGCGCCATGACATGGGTAGAGGACGTACGCACCTGGGAAGATATCGGGCAACGCACTTGGGGCCGGGCGCTAGCCGGTGCATTGGGCGAGAACCCATCCGAGATCTGGGTTGAAAAGGGTTCGATCCCTGCGATTGTTCGCAACCACTTGGACGACGCCTATCCCGGCGTTCCGCTCAAGGATATCTCTCCGGTGCTGGGCGCGATGCGGACCATCAAGTCGCCCTTCGAAATCGAGGTGATGAAACAGGCTGGAGAGATCGCTGGCGCGATGATGCTTGCTGCGCATAACTCTTTGAAAGAAGGCGTGCAGGAATACGAGAGCGCGCTGGCGGTGATAGATGCAGGTTCGCGCAAAGCGGCAACCTTCCTGACCGACAAGGGTTGGGACAGCTTCGTCTCGCCGATGATCCATAACCTGCAGATTGTGCAAAGCGGCAAGAATACCTCGATGGTGCATGGTCGCGCCGGTGTGAAAGCCTATGAAAAGTTTGATCCCGTTTATTTCTGCTTCTGCAACATGGCGCAGTTCAAACAGTACAAACTGGGCTTTGACCGCATGTTCCACATCGGTGAAGTGAAAGACCTGGACCGCGAAGTGCAGCAGGCCGCGATTGACGCGCAGCAAGCCGCGATCCATGCGATTCGCCCGGGTGTTCTGGCCGAAGACGTCGCTGCAGCCGCCAACGAAGTCTATCAGGAACGTGGGTATGAAACCGGCTACCGTACAGGCCGATCCATCGGTGTCGCTTATCTGGAAGCGCCTGAGCTGAAAGCAGGTGACAAGACTGTGCTGCAGCCGGGCATGACCTTTGCCGTCGATGGTGGCATCTCAGTTGATGGTGTCACTGCGGGCCGGATCGGTGACTCGGTGGTCGTGACCGAAACCGGTTTTGACTACATCACCAATTACCCGCGCGAAATCCTGCTCAGCAAATGAGCCTTCAGACGGCAGATCCAACGTTGGCAACACGTTGCCAAACGCCCGAACTGCCGCAACTGTTACGTACAAGCCGGCACGTCGTTATATACGCGCCGGTGGATTGATGGGAATCTGCGCGAGTGGTGACATGCAAAAACTGAAGAAAGAGACGTTGACCGGTATCTGCAGCCAG
The DNA here is from genome assembly GCF_013031245.1 of Ruegeria lacuscaerulensis. Classification (GTDB taxonomy): domain Bacteria; phylum Pseudomonadota; class Alphaproteobacteria; order Rhodobacterales; family Rhodobacteraceae; genus Ruegeria; species Ruegeria lacuscaerulensis_C. The sequence goes on along the minus strand of NZ_WPZL01000015.1, from coordinate 90,815 downwards.
ATGGCCTCGCATGACTGGAGCGACGCCGAAATCAATGAGCTCGTCGACCCACAGCTTGGTATCATCACCGGGTTTCAGGATCTGCTGGATGAGTTGGAAGTCCTGCGCAAGATCGACCTCGGCACAACCCCTCCGGCGCTGACTGTGCAGAAACGATTGTCCAATGAGTAGTGAAATTGCCTTTGACACAGTCCGTGGACTGAAAGCCAGGCTCGCAGCCCGGAAAATCACGCCAACTGAATTGGTCGATGTTTTTGCTGAGCGGGTTTCGCAGCTTAACAACCGTTCCAAGGCCTTCATCACCGTGACGGGCGACGCCGCGCGAAAGGCTGCCGAGGCTCTCACAATCGACGACCTAGAGCGGTCGCCCTTTGCGGGCATTCCCTACGCTTCCAAGGATCTGTTCGATGTGGAAGGGGTTCTGACGTCGGCCGGATCGCGGGTGTTTCATGATCGGATCGCGACTGAAGACGCCTTTGCCATCGCCCGGATGCGAGAAGCCAATGCACTAAGCCTGGGCAAAACCAATCTGCATGAGTTTGCTTACGGCGCAACCGGCGAGAACGAGGTCTATGGAACGTGTGTAAATGCCTACGACCCAAACCGACTGGCCGGAGGATCATCCAGCGGATCAGCGGCAGCGGTAGCGTTCGGCTTGGTCCCCGCCAGTCTTGGTACGGACACTGGCGGATCAGTGCGCGCTCCAGCCGCGCTGAACGGGCTGGTGGGCTTGAAACCGACCATCGGCCGAGTGCCAACTACGGGTGTGGTGCCGTATTGCTGGACGCTGGATCATGTGGGTATCATGACGCGAGACGTCGCGGATTGCGCTGATCTACTCGGGATCATTGCAGGTTATGACCCTCGCGATCCAGGCTCGCAGAATCTTCCTGTGGAAGACTATGCCGCAGCGCTCGACAGTGACATCTCGGGCCTGCGCATCGGCATCCCGACCAATTTTTACTACGAGCGAACCGATCCGGAAATCCTGGTCGCGTTGGAGGCGGTTAAGAGCTTTGTGATCGCGCAAGGAGCCTCTCTGATCCCCGTGACATTCCCGGATCTTGAACATAGCCGCGCCGTGTCTCTCACTGTGCAGATGCCGGAAGCCCTGAGTGCGCATTCGGCCTATTTGCAGGACCGGGGGGAGCTTTATGGGCAGGATTTCCGCGCCGGGTTGGCACTGGGTCAGACGCTTCTGGCGGAACACTATATACGGGCCAAGCGCTTCGTGGAGCTTTATCGGCAAGAAACCAACGCGCTATTTGATGAGGTCGACCTGATATTGACGCCGGCGACGCCGGAAATTGCACAAAAGCTGGGAACCGTGAAAACAACGCGCGACGGTGTAGAAGAGGCTGTTGGCAATGCCATCACGCGCTTTACCACCTTCTTTAATATGTCCGGCCACCCTGCGCTGACGATGCCCTGTGCAATGCACTCGGAAGGATTGCCAATAGGATTGCAGTTGGTTGGAAGGTATTTCGAAGAAAGTACCATTCTTCGTGCCGCCTTTGCCGTTGAAAACGACGGAGCGTTTTCAATTCCGCACCCAAAGGTGGACGGCTAAGGATGAACTTGTACCTTCCGTGGCTTCTTCCTGCGTACGCTGCTTTGACACGGGTTGGCCATGCTAGTTAAAGACGTGCAACGGTTCCCCGCAGAAACAGGCCATCTGGGCTACTTCAACTTCGGACACCATCCTGAGCCCAGCGAGACCACATCAAAACTTCTGCCCCGCGAACAGTGCTCGGCCTGTCATGAGGCGTTGGCCAGCAATCAGAAGTTCATTTTCGTTGACCATCACTTCGGATTAACTCGAAAGAAAAACTGACCCGAGAATCAGGTGTATGCCGGGGGCGTGAAACATTGACGGCGGACTTTCACGCAGTGTGCAACATTTGTCAGTTTGGGCTCGGAGCCGCCCTGCGGTGTTGCAGCGATCCGATATGCTATTGCTCTCTGAGAACAACCCTTGGCGAAGTTTAAGCACTTTCCGGAGAAACATCGGTAGATGCGCGTGTTTTTCAAATTGCCATAATAGTCGTGTGCCGTTCGTCAACAGACAACGGGCATTCCGGCATGGAGCGGCGGTTCGTGAATCTGAGCCCAAAATTGACCGAGGCTGCGATAGTCACAAATCGTAGAAATGCGCTTTTATCTGACGGCCCAACAGCGGACCTTGATCATAATAGATGTAGTCGCAGCATAACATCACCAAAACAAAAAGCTCATCGACGGAACAGATCAAGGTTACCGCATGCGGTTTGGTGGAGGCTTTTGGTCGCGACTATTGAACCTTGCGCCATTCCGAGCAGGTCAGCCTAATAATCCATTCATCGTCTAGCACCGTGCTATTTGGTTCCCAGAACTGCACAGGTGCAGCAGTTTTAACGACTGGTGTGCTGCCGGTTTTGTCCACGTATTTGTGGTTTGGATTGAGTTTGATTTCACTTTTGGGGCAGTACGTTGCCTGTAGAACCGTTTGCGCCAGAGCAACTGCTTGGGCCTTGTTTTGTGACGCGGAAAATGGTGCGTAGAATTGTGTTGAATAGCCTTCCTTCAGGCGCGCGTGGAATTTTTTGGTGAACAGTCGTTTGCTACCCTGCTCACACAGGTCTTCAGAAACACTGACCGTCACCGGTAGGGGCTCACCTGTACCAGTTCGTGTGTACTGAGCTTTAGCTCCTCGCTTCGGAGTGATTTTGATTTTGGAGACTCCGCTTGAGTGGCTAATAACTATGTAACGCCCGTTTTTTGAACTCGGCCCCGCAAAATCAGGGTCACCGCTCGCATGCTTTTTGTAGTTGAAAACAGGTAAGCGGTTCATGTTTGTGCATGCGGTGGCTGATGTGTAGCTCAACACAAGCGTTACCAATACGTAGAATACAATTTTCATTTGCAACTCACTTCTTTCACTTGCTCCAAACCCTTCGGCAACTCGCAACGTTTCCTGACGTAGGGGAGGTTTCCAGACTTCAGGTTAAAAACATCGCCCTGCTGAAAGGCGGTGACGCGATACCCCAGAATCCCGGTATACTCGCAGTTCCACGATCCGCCTCTCTGTCGTGTTTGTGGATTGAAGGTGTTTGATCCGTAGCGATAGCAGACTTCATCCAACAGGATTTTCCACTTACCCACTACTGTTTTCCGATTGCCTGGATACCACAGATAGGCACGTCCGTCGGGGCTGAGGTACTCAACCTGGTAGCCGTGGCCGGCGTCGAAGCTGGCATATGTGAAACCCGGCTTTGGAAAAGGTGTGACGACATCGCGCTGTGCCCTCAACTCATCAAACATTCTTTCTCGGGGTGTTTGGCTGTCGCAGGCCGTTAGACCAACGGCAAACAAACAAGTCAAAATCAGTTTTTTCATTCGAAACGGATAGTTTCGAATTAGGGTAAAACTTAGGCATTTCGCTCACCCGCTGTAATTCGCGTATGACTGCATCGACGACCGCATTGGGGTTGCCTCCGGTCCTTGTTTTTTGCAGTTGGATGGCCACTTTGTTGCGCGTCACGACGGTCGGATCTGGGGGCAGAGAAAGCGCGGTTTGAAGTCTGTCGAGATCAGCACCGACGAATGTCTGGTTCAGGGAAATCCGTTGCAATGCCATATTTTTCACGCCGCAAGAGCAAAGGTTTTCCGCATCAGCAATAGCCACGTTGGCAAAAGGCGGCTTCGTCCCGCACAATACCCCTCCGCGCAGATTGGACGAATGTTCGGTCTGGGTCAGAATTGCTTGACATTTGGGTCAGTGTTGCGTGACGCGGCCTATTGATTGGATTCAGAATTTTCGCCAGATCGAGTCAAAGATGTGCGACGTACCACAGTAACACATCGCATTGATATTAATGAGAAAAATATCTCAACAGGTTTCTGCCTTCCAAAAGACGTGCCATTCTGTATCTTCGTGTCTTCAACCCTTTGCCGCAACTAATGGCGGTTCATTCGGGAATACCGAATATCGAACCACTTGAAGCAAGTCCTATTGGCATTGCACTTGTCCCCCATGTGCAGGCGCGCACCAATTGTTCGGTGTCGGATCAGTGCTACTCTGAACGCTCTCAAGTCGAGCAGCCTCCAATTCATAAAAGCCTGCCCATCTGGTCCAACGTGGCCGTAAAACATCCAGTCGCCGTGGCCGTTGACGATCTAATACAGTTCGGTTTCTGCACCAGACGGCAACCTGGCCCGGATAGTGAACTGGTGCGGGTATCTGGTTGCGTGCCCGTAACGCCTGACTCTGGCGGCTATACGGATACCGCCATTTTGCTTGCGCCAGCGATAGAATGTCTGTTCCGTTAGGGGGACATCTATTGTAACACAATCCCGACCTTCCTTACGGAATCCCCAGTTGCAATGTGCTACTTGTATGGCAAATTGGGTTTCAACGAACCCGTTTTCCGGCACAATCACTTCCTCGCAAATATCCCCGGTACATTGGAATCCGTGGTTGCACTCCCAGCCTTGACTATAAGAACGGCCTGTCGAAAATGCGTTTTCAGGTACATTTGCCTATTGGCACGATCCACCCTTGTATTCGTAACCTTCGTTACAATCCAATCTGTCGGCATTGCCAGCCATTTGGGGGTTTGCAGGCGCTACCTGAGCCGAAAGTTGCGTACCAGAAAACAACACGAAGACTGTCAGGATCACACACCAAACGCCGCGCGTACGATTGATTGTAGACAGGTTACGACGGTGTCTGAAACCGAGTCTACCGGGCATCAGGGACGCATGTTATGAACCTCGTATTGTTCATATATCGCCTTCTTTCATCTATCGAGCGTCGTCTGGAAATCATCAGGTGACAATTGCGAACATTTGCGAGTAATGGGTTCGTTCCGAACACCCTAGCAAAACCCGTTCCTATGCTGGGGCACATGCTACAGTTATTCTGAAGGCCATTGGATCACCAAGGTAAGAAGCATTGCCGCGACGAGTAAATTTCACCAATGCACTCTTGTGGTTCCTACCCAGTATAGAGCCTAGGAAGTTTCCTTCGTCGCAAAGCTGGTAACACTTGGATAGATTGCTTTTTGATATATGCACGAGACCAGGCGGCAATCTGAGCAATCGGATAAGTATCCTGACATGCTACCGGCACCTGGATTGTTGGACGAGCAACTTTTTTTGTCGAAATAATCTAACAAACTCATTTCTCTGATCCTGAAATTAACGCACCTCCCACCCGAAACTGATAACGGAACAATAGGAGAGCGAAATGACATTCGAAAAAGTTCTATCCAAACTTGTGGTCAACACCATCGCGACAGGGAAACTATTGCTTGAAGAAGGCGGCCGCTCAGTTTGCTTCAAGTTATTCACCAAGGAGTGACAGTTTCCAGACCTCTTTGCTTTCGCCACGATTGCTCGGATGTTTTTGGGGACCTGGGTTTGATGCCGATGGTGGACAATGTGGTCCGCAAAGGATTCGAAGAGTCCATGAGAACACCGCCTGCCACGATGGATATGGTTTACCAAGCGCTGCATGAGCGTTTTGCACCTGAGAGATTTTTGTTTTTGACGACGAAAGGGGTTGGTTGTTGACTTCCTTCAAGTCGAAACCGATCTATCAATACGATGAAGCGGCTGCAAAGGTTGGTAGCGCAATGGGATGGTTGGACCCACGCGCACTTGGCTCCTTTTGTCGCCGGGGCTGTTCATGCAAAAAATGGCCATTTACTCTGAGCGCAAATGTGTGCAGGAAAGTCGGCTGTAACAAAAGCGCAAGCTGATTAGGAAAACCTAAGTTTGCCGTTACAGCGCACGTCAATGAGGGCGGATTGCAGACCTTAGCTGCGAATAGTGTGAAAGTCTGCTTTGAGGCATTTGGCCCAATGGTTCACTATTGACAATGATGTATCGAATTTTTTTATTTGTGTCAGACGTCAAGCAGAAGAGGGTGCACCATGAAGACAGTCGATAAAGCAATGTCGGTTCTCGACCAGTTTTCCATGGAACGTATCGAAATTGGGCTGAGTGAAATTGCAACTCTTTCCGGGCTGGACAAAGCTGCCACACGTCGACTCTTGGTCGCGTTGGCAAAACATGGATTTATCGAACAGGTTGCTGCCGGTGGAAAATACCGTCTTGGGCACGGTTTCTTGCGGCTTGCGCGTATACGTGAAGCAACGGTTCCTATTGTACGTGCCGCTCAGGAAACGACGGACTGGTTGTCAGAGCAAGTGGACGAGACCGTGCATATCAGCGTGCCCGGTGAAAAAGGTATGACAACGATCGCCTATTGCATGCCCAGCAAAGGCAACGTGATTAACATCATTCCTACTCAGATTCTTCCGTTTCATCTTACGTCTTCCGGTTTGATTTACCTGGCTTTCGCGACCGACAAGACCCGCGATCGGATTCTTTCGATCAAGCGTGAGAAAACGACGGACACTTCCCTGACCAAAAAGCCCGACATAGTGCGGGCGATCAACGAATTTCGGGAGGCGGGGTATTCCCAAAGCCGCAACACCTTTGAAAACGGTGTGGCAAGCATCGCTATGCCATTCTTTGCCGAAGACCCTGATCCTGTCGGAACAGTCGCCATCGCAGTTCCTGATGCCAATATGAACGAGGCACGGATCAACGAGCTATTGCCGTTTCTGCAAAAAGCCGTTGCGCGTATGCAATCTTCGCTGACGGGGTTCCAATAACAGTGGCGTGCATCTCCTGCGAATTACGCTCCGCCCAACTATCAGGAATTCCAAGTGGATTTCATCCCTGGTAATTCGAAGGGCGACAGTTGTATCGCTCTGAGAAAGACTTGGAGAAATTGGCAACGGACCCAAATCCACAGGCCACAGATACCTCCAACACGCTCATTCTTGTTTGGCTCAAAAGTTCCTTTGCCCTCTCCAGCCTTACCTGTTTGATGAAGCGCGAAGGAGATGTTCCGCAGTGCCGATTGAATAAACGCTCAAGCTGCCTTCTTGATATGGCGTGCTGGCGGATCAAATCGTCTATGGTCACTTCACAGGTTTCATCGGCTTCCAGCGTCTCCATGATGGACAGGAATTGCGCATTGCGCGTTCCATATCGATGCGCGGCGCACAGGCGCTGTGGCGTGTCAGCGGTTCTTGGATGACCGCTGATCATGTGATCTGCCACCTTGGCCGCGATATCCTTCCCCATTTCAGCCTTGATCAGGTTAAGCATCATATCGGAGACAGACTGCCCACCGGCACAGGTGATAAATCTCTCATCTGACGTGAATATCTGAGCCGCAGGTTTGTGGTCAGGATGCATTTCGAAAAAGCTGTTCCTTACACTCCAATGAAGCGTGAAGGCGCGTGTGCCTACGATACCTGCACGCACAAGCCATGTAGCCCCTGTTCCAAGTGCTCCAAAACGAGTGCCCATACGGGCCCGGCGGCGCAGCCAACCAACGATATTGCCAGCATTATCCACCGCTTTGTCGTCAAAAGCGCAGATAAACAGGCGGTCACAGGAAGCGTCGTCATCAATTGCTCCATCTGCCGGATAGGACACTCCGATGGTGCAGGGAACGTCCTTACCGTCTTTGGACAATACACGCCATTTGTATCGCACTTGGCCGGTCAGACGATTTACTGACGCGAGTGGCTCGATTGCGCTCGCCAAGTCCAAAAGTGAAAACCCGGGGCACAGAAGGAAAATGAACTCCAAAGGCTTTATGCTTTGGGGGGCATTCTCGCTTTCTCCGCGAATTTCACCGAAGTGCTTCAATGCTACCTCTCACGTTCAGAGTTTGATCCAGGCTGTTTTCAGATCGAGGAACTTCTCGAAGGCGTGCAGGGATTTGTCATGTCCGTTTCCGGATTGCTTGACCCCACCTAAGGGAACCGTCACGTCGGGGCCCCCATAGGTGTTGACGTGGACAACACCGGATCGCACGGCGCGAACCATCCGATGAGCGCGGCCCAGATCGGCAGTCCAAACACCTGCCGCCAGCCCGTAAACTGTACTGTTGGCAATTGCCGCCGCTTCAGCCTCAGTCTCAAATGGCATGACGGACAGTACGGGTCCGAATACCTCTTTCTGCGCCACGCTGTCTTGGGGTTTCACATTGGTGACAATTGTAGGTTCCATAAAGTAGCCGCCAGTGTCTTCCAGAATGCGGTTGCCGCCCTGATAGAGCGTACCGCCTTCCACCCGGGCCGTTTCCACAAACCTCAGATTCTGCTCCAGCTGAGTCAGGTTGTTCACGGCCCCGGCATTGGTGGTGATGTCCAATGGGTCACCAACTTTCATTGCGGCAGCATGTTTGGCCAATTCGGCAACGAACTCATCATGAATGGATTTTTGCACCAGCAGGCGCGAGCCCGCCACGCAGACCTGGCCGGAGTTTCGGAAAATACCCCCAGCGCTGATCTTGGCGGCTTCGGCCAGATCACGGGCATCATTGAAAACGATGTTGGGGGATTTATCGCCGAGTTCAAGATAGCAGCGCTTCATGTTGGAACGTGCGGAGTTTTCAAGAAGCCTGCGGCCAACCGCGCCCGATCCGGTGAACACCATCACATCCACATCCATGGACATTGCCATAGCCTCGCCCACCACACGACCCGCGCCGGTGACGACATTCAGGACACCTGGCGGAATTCCCGCTTCAAGCGCCAGTTCGGCGATGCGCAGCAAGGACAAGGATGCCGTCTCTGCCGGCTTGAGCACCACCGAGTTTCCAGCCGCAAGAGCCGGACCCAGCTTCCATGTGCCGATCATCAGGGGGAAGTTCCACGGCACAATCGCCGCCACCACACCAACAGGTTCATGGTGCACAAGTCCCAGAATGTCCTCTGGGGTAGGCGCCACCTGCCCATAAATTTTGTCGATCGCCTCGGCATAGTATCGGATGGTATTTATCGCTGAACCGACCTCGGCCTTGATAGCCATGGAAATTTCGGTGCCGTTGTCACGCACCCCCAGAACCGCCAGCTCCAGCGCTTCTGCTTCAATCAGATCAGCCCATCTCAGCATCACTTTTTTGCGCGCGGCAGGGGCAAGGCGCGACCACCGTCCGTCTTCGAAAGCTGCCCGCGCCGCCGCTACCGCACGATCCACATCTTCTTTGGAGCCCGCCGCCGTTGTTGTCAGGACCTGCCCATTGACAGGTGAAAGCACTTCATCGGTTTCTCCGGTTTCGCCTGCACATAGTTCGCCATCAATGATGAGAGACCGAGGTGCCAGCTGCAGATCGCGCAGGGCGTCGATTTTAGATTGATCAAGCATGTTTATCCCTGTTGTGACGTGTGGACGTCATGATCGTGGTCCATCTCGGCAATCCGTTCCTTGTGCTCGCGGCGCAGCGTTCTGAAATGCATGAGCAAGACGAAAACAATCAGCAGTACAAGAATGGCCGCGATGGGCCGGTCAACAAAATCCCATGGGGTCTTTACGCGAACCATCGAAGTCCGCAATTTCGTCTCCATGATGCCGCCAAGCACCATGCCCAGAATAATCGGCACCAGCGGCAGGTTCAGCCGCTTCAGGATCAGGCCGAGAATGCCAAAGCCCGAGGCAATGGCGCAGTCCACTACTGAATTGCGCAAAGAGTAGACACCCACAAAGCTGAGCGTCAGGATAACAACTCCCAAAAACCGGGTGGGGATCTGGATGACCTTGGTCAGAAGATTGGTCGAGAACAGCAGAAAGACCATGACGATCACGTTCAAAACGATCATCGCAATATAGAGCGCGTAAACAAAATCCAACTGGTTCTGGAACAACTGCGGACCCGGGATCACATTGTGAACATAGAAGACCGACAACATCATCGCTGTCAGCGCCTCGCCCGGAATACCTAGCGCCAGCAGCGGGATCATAGCGGCCCCCGGAACGGCATTGTTCGCCGCTTCAGACGCGATTAGCCCCTCGGGCGACCCTTCACCAAAAGCTTCAGGGGTTTTCGATGTTTTTTGCGCATAGGTGTAAGACATGAACTGCGCTGTGAACTCTCCGACACCGGGGATCATCCCCATCAGCACGCCGAACCCGGAGGCTGCGGACGCCACGCGTTTGTAGAGCCAGAGCTCTTTGAGGTTGGACAGCATCGACCCTTCGATGGGCTGTGGATGCGGCGTGTTGTCCTTATCGACCAATAAGAGAAAAGCCTGGGACAACGCAAAAAGACCGAGAACCACGACAATCAGGTCAAACCCGCTGGCAAGCCAGGTTTGGTCGAATGTGAACCGGCGGGTGTATTTGATGGGCTCCAGCCCAACCGAGTTCAGCAGAATACCAAAACCTACCAGCATACCCGCAGCAAAGACCTGCCCCCGATGCGCCAGAACCACCAAAATGATACCCAGCAGTGCTGCCAGGAAAATCTCACGGCTGCCAAAATGCGGTGCGATCAACGCCAACAGTGGCGATAGCAGAATCAGGCACAGGATCGAAAAGATCCCGCCAAAGAACGATGCGGAATAGGCCAGAGCCAGCGCGCGGCGCGCTTCACCACGCTTGGTCATGGGGTACCCGTCATAGGTGGTCAGCGCGTTAACCGCCGTGCCGGGGGTGTTGATCAGAATGGCGGGCAAGGCGCCGCCATACATCGAACTGCCATAGATACCCAGCAGGATGGTCAATCCGACAATTGGATCCAGGGAAAAGGTTGCCGGCAACAGGATGGCAATGGCCACCGCCGCACCGACGCCGGGAATGGCACCAATGACCACTCCTCCGACCGACCCGATGAACAACGCGACCAAGACGTCCCAGCGGGCAAGGAGTTCAACTCCGGAAAGCAACGCGTCCATGATGCCTCTCAGAAATAGGTTAGCATGAAAGCGCGCAGCGTGTCGGGCAGGTATTCATAGACCTGACCTCCCGGGACTTTCACTTGTAGAAAGGACTTGAAAACGACAACAACGGTCACGGCCAGTGCTACAGCGGCCCCCAGAAACGGGCGTAGTGGATAGGCCAACCGAATTGTCAGCACGACCGTGAAAAGGATCGTGGACGGCAGGTATCCAAGCCGCGGAACCAGAACAACGTATGCCATGAACCACGCAGCGTATTCGAAAGACCGGAGCCAGAAACCCACCTCTCGCCAGCGCCCTTCAAGTTTAGGCGACACGAATGAGCTGACCAGGTGAAGCGCACCGAACCCGACCATCGTATACACCGCGACGGTTGGCCAAAAGGATGGTTGAGCCGCCCACTTTGTCCCTTTGACGGTTTCGGTCTGAGCATCCAGATTGAACCAAAGAAACAGGCTGAAGGCCAAAAAGGCCCAGGCAAAGACCAGATCACCTGGCCTTCTGTAGCGTTTGAATAAGTCCTGAAGAGTTTTCGCGCGTATCACAGGCATCCTCCCATGCTTGTCCCGTGTTCATGGAGCAAGGCGACCGGCACATAACATGCCGGTCGCCCCGGGAGAAACAACGCTACTGCGAGAGCATGCTGTCGATATTGCCCAATGTCTCAATGTTCTTTTCGATCAAGGCCTGCGTATCGTCCGCGCTCTGCCAATAAACCAATGCGCCCGTTTCTTCGGCCAACTTTTGCGCGCGCTCGGACTTCATGGTCTTTTCAGCAACTGCGATGATTTTTTCGCGAACATCTGCGGGCGTGTCCTTGTGAACAAACAACCCGTTCCACAGTGCAATGTCCAACGTTGGCGAAATCTCCGACACGGTGGGCGCATCCGGTGTCAGGCTGATGCGTTCACCACCGATCGACGCAAGCACCTTGATGTCATCAATGCAGGGCAGAACCAACTGCAGGGTGGTGTTCATAACGTCAACGTCGCCCGATGCCAGAGAATTGCAGTCCAGCATGTCAAAGGCGGCATCCGAACCAAAAGAGAAACCCTTTTCGTTGGCCAGCGCCATGGTCACTTTGGTCGGGATCAGCGGAGCGCCAAAGTGGCCCAGAGCAACGTCATTCTCTTTGGCGTATTCGGCCAGCCCGTCCACGTCGTCGTAAGGAGCATCCTTTCCGGCGACAATGACAAACGGATAAGTCAGAAATGCGCCAAGCGGTTCAAATGGGTTCGGGTTCAGTTCAGGAATGCCGATCTGTGGACCAACAACCGGCACGGCCACAATAAAAGATCCGACGGTATAACCATCAGGCTTGGCCCCGGCCACCTCGACCGCGCCAGGGAACGGACCACCGCCACCGCCGGGTTTGTTCACGACCGCGGCCGGCACGCCGTATTCATTTTGAAAGTCTTCCGCGATCATGCGCGTCAACACGTCTTCGAGATCACCGGGAGGCCACGGATTAACAAACTCCACGGGCTTTTCCGGATATTCGGCCTGAGCCGCCACCGGTGCCAGCGCCATCGTAGTCAACATGGTTGCGGCAAGTGTTTTCTTGAGCATTTCTCTCTCCCTGAGCAAGTTTATTGGGTTCACTATTGTCACCACTTGTGCAAATAATAATTGCACAGTGACTCATTTTGTGTCAACTCTGGCGTGGAAAGTGACGCAAAAATTCACAACGCAACGGGAAGACAAAAAAGGAGAAAAGGATGGGAACGGTCTCTAAGGCGCTGAAAATTCTAGGCTATTTCTCCGAAGGCTCAAGTGAGTTTGGCCTATCCGAAATTTCCCGACTTACAGGGCAGAACAAGGCAACTGTCTACAGGTACCTGTGTGAGCTCGAATCAAATTCTTTTCTTGAGCAAGATACCAGCACAAAGGAATATAGACTTGGGTCAGCAATTTTCGACCTAGCACGCTTGTCGAATTCTGACGTGTCGTTTCTCAATATTCTTGCGCAGGTCCTTGAAGTCGCTTCGGAAGAAGCATCCTGCTGGGCGTTTCTGTACTCGGTGCAGCCGAAACCCCTGGTGCCGCTTCTGGTATTCAATCAAGGAAGGCCACAAGAAGGCACCTTTCAGGAAATTTCCACATATTCGAGCCCTGGAGTCTGCCTGTGTGCTGTGTGTGACCAAGCATTGTCAGATGTTGCCCAATTGAATTCTAACAAGTCAAATTGGGATGCGGCGACGTCAGAGTTTAGAGCGCAAGGCGTTGCTCCTTCACCCGAGGCGAATTCATCCACAACATCCTTGTCTGCACCGATCTTCGGTGCGGCCGGCGCCGCCAGCTTTATCGTTACCCTCGCAAGGTCCCGAAACCCCACCAAACAAGAATTGATCCCTTTGAATTCTGCCGTCTTGCTCGCAGCCCGATCAGGAACGGCTGCCATCGGCGGCACTCGGCCTTCAACCAATCCCAAAGAGAAACTGAAGAGATCTCACTCTGGGGTGGCCTTGCACCCTTGAAAGCTCTGATTTGTCCGGAGACAAAAATGTCCAAACCCCTTCCCGATCAGGCCCCGGTCGTCATTGTTGGCGGTGGTATTATTGGTGTGTCGACGTTGTACCATTTGGCGCATCGAGGCGTGCCCGCAGTCCTCATCGAACGAAAAAAAATAGCCTGTGGCACCACATGGCATGCCGCCGGGATTGTGGGTCAGTTGCGTGACAGCACATCGCAAACCGAGCTTGGGAAATACACGGCCAAGCTCTTTCAAGCGCTGGAAATTGAGACTGGGCAAGGCACAGGTTACAAGCAAAACGGCACGATCAACCTTGCGCTAAGCGACGTGCGCCACGAACAATTATTACGCAGTCATGACCATGCCGCGAGAATGGGCATTCCGACACAGATCCTCTCGGTACCGGAATTGCAGGAATATTGGCCCGACGTAGAAGTCAGCGACGTCAAATCCGCGTTCTTCGTGCCATCGAACGGCCAGGTCAATCCGCTGGATGTTTCGGTGGCAATGTCCAAAGGGGCGCGGGCACTGGGTGCGCAGGTTTTTGAGGAAACCAAAGTTGAGCGCCTGGTTCTCAAAAATGGCAAAGTCACCGGCGTCGAAACCGATCGCGGCGTGATTGCCACCGAAAAAGTACTGATTGCCGGCGGCATGTGGAGCCATCTGTTCGCCAAGGCGCATGGGGCAACGGTGCCGCTGCACGCGGCGGAACACTTTTATATTGTGACGGAGCCGGTCGAGGGGCTGCCTTCGACGCAGCCGATCCTGAATATCGCCGAAGAACGCACCTATTGGAAAGAGGATGCGGGCAAGCTGCTGATTGGCGGTTTCGAGGCGATGGGCAAACCTTATGCTCGCAATGGCATTCCGGAAGATTTCGAGTTCGACGAGTTGCCGTTTGACATGGAACATGTCGAGCCCGAACTGGAGCGTATGTTCGCGCGGATGCCTGCGCTGGCCGAGATGGGAATTCAAACCTTCTTTAACGGGCCGGAAAGCTTTACGCCCGATGGGCGCCCCTACATGGGCCCGTCTTCCGAAATCAAAGGTGTCTATCTGGCCACCGGAATGAATTCCAACGGGATTCTGAATTCAGGCGGCACTGGATTGACCATGGCCGAGTGGATCATCGACGGGATGCCGTCGCGGTCCATGCTGCCCCTGTTGGCGGTGCGTGCGCACCCGTTCCAGAAGAACACGGCCTATAATGCGGAACGCGCCGCCGAAGCGGTCGGTTTTCACTATGGTATCCACTGGGCCGGGCGGCAGGTCACATCAGCGCGCGGAGTACGCCGGGTTCTGTTGCATGACCGGCTGAAGGAATCGGGTGCGCAGTTTGCCGAACGGATCGGCTGGGAAGTCCCGATGTACTATGGCGGGGATTGGCGCGATGAGCCATCGATCCGATGGAAGCCCTGGTCGGCGCATGTCAAAGACGAATGCCTTGCCGCACGTGATGCCGCGGTAATCCTCGATCAGTCGATGTACGCCAAGATTCAGGTTCAGGGGCCTGATGCCGCGAAGGCGTTGAACCGGGTGTGCGGTGCCGAGATGGATGTTGCCGTTGGCACGTCGGTCTACACCCAGTTCCTCAATGCCCGCGGCGGGATCGAAGCGGATGTAACCGTAACCCGTATCGCGCCTCAGAGCTTTATGGTGGTTTCCGGCCACCCCAGCCAGATGCGCGATAAGCACTGGATCAAATCAAATGCCGATGAGGATTGGAGGTTCGAGGTTTTCGACGCGACGTCCGCTTTTGGGTTGCTGACTCTACACGGCCCGAAATCCCGTGCCATCCTGCAGGCGATCAGCGGCGACGACCTGTCCAACGACGCATTCCCCTTTGGGGCCGCCCGCGAAATTGACGTCGCCCATGCCCGCGCCCTGACAATCCGCCGCTCGTTCCTGGGTGAGCTGGGTTACGAACTGATGGCCCCGACCGAATTCACGGCCGGAATTTACGACGCGCTGTTGGAGGCGGGCAAACCACATGGTCTGCGCCACATGGGAATGTTTGCCATGAACGCGTGCCGTCTGGAGAAAGGCTTCCGTCACTTTGGTCACGACATTGGTGAGGATGATACACCCTTTGAAACCGGGCTGGGATTTGCGGTGCGGCTGGACAAAGAGGATTTTGTCGGGCGCGAAGCATTGCTCAAGCAAAAGGCCGAGTCAGCTACGCCACTTCACAGAACCGTATCTATCACGGTACCCGGCCTGACAGCCGAAGAAGGCCCCTATCTGATCCACAATGAACCCATTTGGAAAGACGGCAAGATCGTCGGCCACGTCACCAGCGGCGACTGGGGCTTCCGGCTTGAGCAGATGATCGGCCTCGCCTCGCTGGAAAATTCCGATGGCGTATCCAAAAGCTGGATCGACGAAGGAGGGTTCGAGGTGCAGATCGCCGGACAAATGTACCCGATCACGGCGCAGCTGGCGCCATTCTATGACCCCAAGGGAGAAATCATGCGCGGTTGAGGCGTATCAGGGAGGAAAACATGAACGACCCAAAAACCATTCTGGTCATCGGTACCTATGACACCAAAGACCCGGAACTGAATTATGTCTGTGACAACATCCGCAAACTGGGCGGCAATGTCATTTCCATGGATGTCAGCGTATTGGGGGACCCGTCCGAGCCGACGGATATTTCCAAGCATGACGTGGCGGCGGCGGCCGGGAAGACCGTCCAAGACGCCATCGACTCGGGTGATGAAAACCACGCCATGCAGATCATGGCGGACGGTGCCTCGAAACTGACCGCGAAGCTGTATGCCGACGGTAAAATTCATGGAATGCTGGCGCTTGGCGGCACGATGGGCACCGATCTGGCACTGGATTGTGCCCGCGTGTTGCCCATTGGTGTTCCAAAATACGTCGTCTCGACCATTGCCTTCTCAGCCCTGATTCCGCCAGAGCGCCTTTCGGCGGACATTCAGATGATCCTGTGGGCAGGCGGCCTTTATGGTCTAAATGATATCTGCATGGCGACACTGAGCCAGGCAGCGGGCGCTGTCTATGGCGCAGCACAAGCAGTTCGCGCCCCAGACCCCGATCGCCCGGTGATCGGCATGGTCAGCTTCGGCTCGTCCGCGCTGCACTATATGGTGCATCTGCGTCAGCCGCTGATCGACCGGGGCTTTTCGCTGGCGGTGTTCCACGGCACCGGCATGGGTGGCATGGCGATGGAGAGCCTCGCCGAACAAGGTTATTTCGCCTGTGTGCTGGAACTGGCCGTCGCCGAAATCGGCAACCTGATGGTTGGATCGATTGTCAATGCCGGGGCCGACCGGATGACCGCAGCTGGCCGCCATGCCACGCCGATTATTGCGGCACCGGGATTTGGCGACATGATCGATTTTGCCACTTGGCAACCTGTTCCCGAGCGGTTCCGTGACCGGCCGTATCACGCACATAACCGCCTGTTGGCGTCGGCATCTCTGACGGGCGAAGAACGCGGCCAATTGGCCCATGAGGTTGCCAACCGACTTAAGCAATCCAAGGGGCCGGTCAAATTCGTCCTGCCCACTCAGGGCATTCACGCCTGGGATACCGAAGGGATGCCGGCCCACGATCCCGAGTCCCTCGCCATCATGGTTGACGCCTACAAAAAGGAAATGAGCGATCCTATCGATCTGACCGTTATGGATTGCCACATCAACGACAAGGCGTTCTCGGAAAAAGTGCTTGAGATCATCGACGGCTGGATAGCGGATGGCACGCTAAAGACCGGAGGCTGACATGGTGGATGGCCAGTACGATATTCTGTTTGAGCCCTTGCGGATCGGCCCTGTTACGGCACCCAATCGCTTTGTAATGATGCCTTACGCCACCGGGCATTCCCATCTGATGCCCAATGGCGCCATCGGTATCCGCGAAATGCGCGCCGAAGGCGGGTGGGGCATCATAGGGATGCAGCTGTCCGAGATCGACCCGACCTCGGATCTCTCCGGCCTGCCCTACGAAAGGCTTTGGGACGACGGTGACGTCAAGGTCCATGCGAAGTCGGTCGAACGCATTCACTCTCACGGTGCCCTGGCCTCGATCGAACTGGCCCACACGGGTATCCGGTCGCGCGGGATCGAGAACGGGTATCCGGTGATGGGCCCGTCGTCACTGCCGACCCTGAAACCGGACATGCCTTACAGCGCCAAGGCGATGGACAAGTCGGACATCAAGCGCCTGCGCGCGTCGTTCCGGGCGGCGATCGGGCGGGCGAAACGGGCAGGCTATGACATGGCCTATGTCTATGCCAGCCACGATGCCTCGATCCTGTGGCATTTCCTTTCGCCCCATTACAATCACCGAACGGACGAATATGGCGGATCGTTCGAGAACCGCCTGCGCCTGCTGCGCGAAGTGCTGGAAGAGGCGCAGGAAGAAGCCGCTGGAGAAATGGCGGTTGCACTGCGATTTGCAGTACACGAAGCCTCGGGACCGAAACGCATAACCTGCGACGGCGAAGGCCGGGACGTAGTAGAGGCCTTGGCCGATCTTCCGGATCTTTGGGACGTCAACATCTCGGGGTGGAGCGCGGACAGCCAAACCGCGCGCTACGCCCGACAAGGGTATCAGGAAGAGTTCACCAGTTTCGTCAAAAAAGTAACGGACAAGCCGGTACTTGGCGTTGGGCGCTTTACCTCTCCTGACACAATGGTCAGCCAGATCAAACGCGGTGTTCTAGACATGATCGGAGCGGCGCGCGCGTCAATTGCCGATCCGTTCCTGCCCAACAAGATTAGAGAGGGCCGCATTGAGGACATCCGCGAATGTATCGGCTGTAACGTATGTGTCTCGGTCGAGTTATCAGGCGTACAGGTTCGCTGTACCCAAAACCCGACCATGTCCGAGGAATGGCGCCGCGGCTGGCATCCGGAAACGGTGCCACCTGCCGAAACTGCTGAGAACATTCTGATTGTCGGCGGCGGCCCTGCCGGATTGGAGGCCGCTCTGACGCTTGCCCGCGCCGGGCACGAAGTCACGGTTGCCGACAAAGCTGCCGAGATGGGCGGACGTTCCTTGCGTGAATCGACCATCAAGGGATTGGCCTCATGGGGACGGGTACGCGACTACCGGCTGTACCAATTGCAACAGATGGGCAATGTCCATCTTTACGCTGACAGTGAGCTTGACGCAGATGCCGTTGCGGAATTCGGCGCCGATCACATTCTTCTTGCCACAGGTTCGCGTTGGTTGCGAGACGGCCGGGGCAGATCGAACCTTGCGCCAATCCAAGGGTTTGAGGACAACGCTCTCACCCCGGATGATGTTCTGAACGGCACCGAATTTCCCGGACCGGTCGTGATCTACGATGATGACCACTATTATATGGCCAACGCTTTGGCAGTGGATCTGGCTACAAAGGGTCACGAGGTTCACATCGTCACTCCGATGGCCGCGCTGGCCGGCTGGATGGGTAACACGCTGGAGCAATCCAGAATGTTGGGCGAGCTTTTGGCGGCGAGTGTGAAAATGTATCCGAACGCCACCGCGACCGGATGGCAGGACGGCGCGCTATCTGTGATCCGCTCCGACACCGGCGAAGGATTACCCGACATTGCCGCAATAACTTTGATTTCTGTCACCAATCGCGTCCCGGAAACCGGTTTGTCCGATGCGCTTGCGGCACAGGGCATCAAACACACAGCCATCGGCGACGCAGAAGTCCCCGGCACCATTCAGGCTGCCGTCTATTCCGGTCATCGTCACGCCAGGGAGCTGTTGGGCACAGAACCTGAAGACCGGATTTTCAAACGCGAGCGCCCGACGCTCTTCCTGTAAAAACTGAACGGAAACCCATCATGGACGCCAAGAAAACCCCCCTTTACCACAGCTTTATCAACCGCGGCGCTAAGATACGTAATGCCGGTGGATACTATGCTCCGATTGCTTTTAGCGACCCGAAGACAGAGCATCTGACGACCCGCGAAAAGGCCGGGCTGTTTGAAATCTTCGGACAGTTTCTTGTTGAGGTGACAGGTCGCGATGCCGAACGACTGATCAATGAAACCCATATCGCCGATGTTACCAAGCTGCCGGATATGAAGGGGACCTATTGCGGCATCCTGAATGAACGGGGCTGTTTTCTGGACGACGTCATTACCTGGCGCGTAAATGCCCGCAAATTCTGGGTCTGTCCGGCACCGCACCGTGTGGGGGTGATTGTCGACCATCTCAAGGCAGCGGGCCAGGAATTGGAAGCCAACGTTGTATCGCTAGGCTATCGATACACCTCGCTTTCCATACAGGGTCCACAGTCGCGCGCTTGCCTACAGGCAATGACGGATGCGGACTTGTCCAATGAGGCTCTGAAACCGTTCGAGATTGTCGAAACCTCCCTGAACGGTGTCGATGACGTCATCATCTCGCGCACAGGCTTTACCGGCGAACTGGGATACGAACTGTTCATCCCGACGCAGAATGCCGAAGACCTCTACGACGCAATTCTCGAACAAGGAGCTGACAAAGGCCTTGTACCCTGCGGGGTTGCCGCGATGGTCTCGCTGCGCATCGAAAAACGCTATCCGATCTTCGGCCGGGACATCACCGAAGCCAACAACCCCGTCGAGGCCGGACTCGGCTGGACAATCCGCGCCAAAGAGGTGGCCTACACCGGAAAGGTTTCGATTGAAGCGCTCAAATCCTCTGGAACCGAGCAAGAACTGGTGTTGATCGAAATGCCGGAAGGCGCTGATGCCCCTGAAGCCGGGATCGAACTGTCAGTAGAAGGGCAACACGTTGGGCGTGTAACCTCGGCAGCCATGGGCCATTCCGTCGGGCGCGCACTGGCCATGGGATATGTGACCAGCGCTTTGGCCAACAACGGCCAGACGATCAATGTCGGCCATGCCCAATCCGCCAAGATCCACACTGGCCCGATTTACGATCCCCAAAACAAGCGTTCGCGCGGATGAACAGTTGATATTAAGTGTTCCCGGCGATCACTGATTGAACTCCGGGAACGACCAGATGTCACCGCCTTGGACGTTGGAGACTGCCGAGAAATAGAACGATATGACCGCACCAGTTTATGCCATTGGCGATATTCACGGACAACTTGCACAACTTGAGGGCGCGCTGGCACGCATCGAAAAAGACGGCGGTGCTGACGCGCGGATCGTGTTTTTGGGCGACTATATCGACCGGGGAGCTCACAGTCGTGAGGTGATCGACCTGCTGCTCGCCGGTTTGGCTGAGGGGCGCGACTGGATTTGCCTACTGGGCAACCATGACCGCATGTTAGCCATGTTCATGGAGAATTATCCCAGAAACGACGCTCGGTTTCCCGTTGGGTACCATTGGCTTCATGATCAGATCGGTGGCATCGAGGCCCTTAAATCTTATGGGGTCGAAGTTGCCGAAGACGAGCCGATCTACAGAGTGCACGATCGCGCCCGCGCAGCCGTTCCTCAAGAACACATCCAGTTCCTTTGCGAACGGCCTTATTACCACATAGAAGGCGAACTACTTTTTACCCATGCAGGCATCAAACCCGGTGTGCCGTTTGAAAAACAGGATCGCGATGACCTGATCTGGATTCGTGACGAGTTCCTGAATGACACTCGCGAACACCCATGGTTGGTCATCCACGGCCACACCCCGGTGAAAAAAGCTGGACACCGTGGCAACCGGGTGAATTTGGACACCGGGGCGGGTCAAGGACGTGCCTTGACCGCAGCAGCTTTTGTTGGACGCGCGTGCTATGAGTTGACAGATGCGGGCCGTGTTCGACTTGAGCCCGAAGTATTCGCGACACCAAGCATCGATCGCAACGTGGTGTGAACCGAGCGTTCGTATTTCTCTTGGTAAGGATGCCACAATCTCTAGAAAGTTCGGACAATCAGGCCGCATCTGTCGAAGGCCTGTTTTGGGCCATTCAATACATCCGCGAGTTGGGCATTAACCCGCGCCATGTAACGAGCATTCTTTGCCTATAGTAGCGTGCGGGGACATGCGATTGCGTGGCTGGAGGACATGCTTCTGTCAGCGGGTTTGGAACGGGTCGAAGCTGAGTAGCCTAATCCATCGGCGGCAAGCGTTTGCATGTGTATTCGGTACGAGGGCGTTCCGACTCATCGCTTTGCCGCCAGTTTGCTTGGCAAAAGCGCAACTATTGTCGGTGAGGCTGTTAGCGGAAGTTAAGGCGGTGGGCGGGATTAGTTGAGAAAAGAGGCCCCTCACCCCGTGAGGGTATTGTATATCCTTTTTTAACTGCGCTCGGAAAATTCAGCGATTTGCGGCGGTGGGCGGAATTATTTTCAGAGATCAAGTTCCACCGGGCCCGTTCGCATGGATTACACCGGTGCGCCAAACTCTTTGGCACCTTTCACCCCTTCCACGTGGTCAAAATGGCGATCCGTTGTGCGCTGTTCTCGGTGCCCGAGCAGCGCAGGAGCGAGCATATTGCCATTTTCCAGCTCTTCCGACACCTCCGGCGGCGCACTGTCACGGAATCGGTGAATGGAAACTCTGATCCCGAACCGGTCCTCTGCGATGCTACTGGTGACGCGGCCAATATGCTATTCCAAGATCGCCGACCCCGGAGAGTTTTTAGAGGGAAACAAGAAACCACCATCGTCGAAGATCAGTCGATATACTGTCAGATATTCCTGAAAGGTATCCTAAAGCGAAGAGTTGTTTTGCCTTCGCACGAAATCGCACTGGACTTTCTGCCCCTGCCGCATTTTGAGAGCGGCGCCGGGGATATCCACCCAGATGCCCGACCGCACATCGAACCCTATCGTGATCTCACTCTCGAGAACAGGCAGCGCACGCGCCCTTTGCGGAAGCGCAATGCCAAGAGCAAATTTGAGTCCATCGCGGTATAGCAGAGCAGTGCTTAACTCAAGAACTGGCTTTTGTTGGGCCAATTCCATGAGTTCAATACCAAGATCATAAGGAACGGTGGCAGAAACATACGCCTTCTTGGTCAGGGCTCCCTGCTGCTCTGCCAATCGCCGGCATTCTTCGATCACGAAGGCTCAGGCGTCTGACTAAAAGCCGGGTTGAAGGACGCTGCAATATTCAGCGAGAATATGTTGCAGGTAGGATTGGATCGGGCGTGCAGCAACCCCGCCACCTTCGAGGGCTTGCGCAAATAACCGAATGTGCACACCGGTATCCAGTGGATCATGCCCCGCCCTTTGGAAGTGCTTGTGCCAGAGAGACAATGCACAGATTGCGCTGGCGATGTTGCCGGCGTTCCAAATTATCGATCTTCAGCGTGTTCGCTGAATTTTCCGGGATGCTTCCAAAACCTCAACAAAAGGCGGCTGCCACTCTATTGGGAGAGCTGCAATTGCATCAGCCGTGCGATCCCATTCTGTCTTTTTTTCTTTCTTTGGAGCAACCCGGTTGTCTCGCAACACACGTGCGAAACAGGCCGTTTCCTGACGCCCCCACAGGTAAGATGCAGCAATCTGGAGCCAGGCAAATTCCGCCTGACCCGCTATTTTGCCTTTCTCTGAGACCAATTTGTCCAAGTGTCTTGCGGCCCCCCTCATGCTGGGGACACGCTACATCTCCTCGCGGTTTAGGAGGAAGGCTTCGGCGGCCGCTGACACTTCATAACGATTGAGGTTCGGTTGTTCTTCCCTCAATAGGGTTTCAAGTTGATGTAGCAGCCCAGTTTGGGTTTCGCTTGTCATCGAGATACTCCTGCCATTGGTCGAGTGCGAGATTCTCATCTACCTCTGCATGGTAATCCAGCGTTGTCTGAAGGGATTTGTGCCCCAGAGCTTTTGCGTTGCCGGCAATTTCCGGGATCGCTCTTCAGCCAGATCCAGCTAAGCAGGTGGCGGTATAAATGCGGATTGGTGTTTTTTCTTCGCTGTTAGCGTGAATCGGGGCGGTGGTATTGATGTCCTGCCTCGTCAGTTTAAGGCAGATCTTTTCCGGTCCAGTCCACATCAAGTTCTTCCCGGAAGGCGAAGCGGATCAGGTGTTCGGCAATAACTTTTTTCCAGGCATCCAAATCATCGCCCACCTTCACGCGCGCGGTGACGTGCAACGCGTCTGGCTTGGCTGCCAGGAAAACCTCTTCACCGGAATCGAAGCGGACTGAACCCTCTGCCGCATCGAACTGAGTTTCGGCCTTGTGCGACCAGTGTTTGCAAAGTTGCTGAAGATACTTGCTGGCCGAAAGAGTACGCGCGATGCCGTATGCTGCTGGTTGATCGGTCATGGTAATTCCAATTCAGTTGTTAGTATCTGTATTTCGGATCTAGTGCTTGCCTTTGCCGATGCAGAAAGCAGCGCATGCCATGTCCAGTGCAACGGAGATCGAGAATATTCTGTCACTTTCCATGCGCTCGAACGCGTCCAGGTAACCGGGTTGAGACACGCTCGAAGCCCGCTTTGACGCCAATCTGGCGACAGGACCAAATCAGTGCCAAAGCGAAACTGAAGGTTCCTTTGCCTCCAGGTTGTCACCAACATGACGTTTGTTCTCAGCCAACACGAGTCAATCTTGCACGATCAACCTGGCTGAGCAATTCAAACCGGGGCTCGCGCGGGTGGGGCAGCATTTGCGGCCCGGAGCGTTTGAATCTGGTAGCACGTAATCTGGTTTCTACCGTTTTCAGGATCGGGTGTGCCGCCGGGTCGTTTTCCGCGCTCAGGGCAGAGATTGTGTTTCTGTCAACACCGCCCTGACCCTGGCTGAACAGGCCCATCAATGCCTGGACGGTAATATCCCATTGCAGATAGGTGGCGCCGATCTGTGCCTCGTCTCCGTCATCGATGCCCAGCCCATCTGTCGGTTTGGCCTTCCAGATCGAGTCCGGAATGCCGATAACGCGCGCCATCCACGGAACCTCCCATGATTTCAGAAGCGACTGAATGGGGGCAAGGTCGCCGACATCGCCATTGATGGTCCAGAACCCTGCCGACAGTTCGGAAAAATTATCCGTGCTGGCAACCAGCCCGCCCAGACTGTGCGCCTGGTTATAGAGCGTGATCATGCGAAGTCGCGCCCGGATATTGCCGTTTCGAACACGCGCCGCCTTGGATGTTGCGTCCCGCAAGGTCGGGTCCACGGCTTCAAGTGCCGCGACCATTGACTGATATTGTGCGGTCAGGTCGATCTGGGCGTGTTCGATGGACATCTGACGACAGGCCTGCACACCTCTTTCGGTTTCCGAGGGGTCTTGCAGGATCGGCATCGTATATCCGAAGACCTGCCAGCCGGCCTCTTTGAAAAGGGCGGCCGTCAGCGCGCTGTCAACGCCGCCGGACATGCCGATCGCAACCTTAGACAATCCGCTGTTCTCACGGTAGTCGACCAGTCTGCCAATCAGAGCGCCCATGTCCTGTTCCAGAACCGCAGGGGGCGAATAAATGCCGGTTTCGATCTGCTGGTGCAGGGTGTCGGCGAACCAGGGCGATAAACCTCCGGACTGATCCTGTCGGGAGAGTCTTAGTATTTCTGCCTCAAGATTGGCGTAGGATGTCTCAGCTGATTGGTTCATTATTGCGATCCTGATTGTCTAGCGGAAAGACGGTTTCGGTTTGACACACTCTACAGGTGTTTCGACTTTCTGTAGCGCGTGGGAGATATGCCATAAAATTCTGCAAATGCCCTGTCGAAGTTACTCTTGCTGGAAAACCCGCACGCAACAGAGATTTCAGAAACAGGTAAGGTTGTTTCCGAAATCAACGTTTTAGAGCGGCGAATACGGGTTCTGCGGTAGTATTTCGTCGGTGTTTCACCAAAAGCCTTGTGAAATTGACGTTCAAGTTGACGCTGACTGATCCTCAGTCGATCACCAATCTCAGAGATTGAAAGAGGATGTTCAATATTTTCCTTCATAAGGTCAATTGCACGAGCAACGTAGGGAGCGATTCCGGCGGCCAGATTCAGTTCGACGGTTTTCTGCTTCTCATCCGCAGCCCTGATCTCTTGATAGAGTAACTGATCGGCAGTTCGGGCACTAATCAAAGCTCCCATCTGATCTTCGACAATCTTGAGGAAAAGATCCAAACTGGACACGCCGCCACCGCAGGTCATGAAATTACGGTCGATTTCAAACACGCCATCACAGGCCAGGACGTCCGGACAGGATTCGATTAAAGAGGGTTTGTTTTCCCAGTGGATGGTGCAGCGCCGATCGTTCAAAACGCCGCATTGCGCCAATAACATCGTTCCAGCTCCCACAGCGCATATTTTTTGGCCCTTGCGCACGGCTTGCCTGATGAAGTTGGCTAATTCTGTGGATGGCCGATCCGGGAGATTCAGGCTGGCACAGATAACTATGTAATCCGTGTCCGGGGCTTCGCGCAGGCGGTAGTCGACCGATACCTCCAAGCCGCTGCTCGATTCAACCTTACTTCCTGACTCCGCGCAAATGTTCCAGGTAAACTGGCCGTCGCCTCCCGCCATTCGGTTCGCAACCCTGAGGGTCTCAATCCCCAAAGACATGGTGGAAAGATTGTAGCCGGGAACCAGAACAAAATTGAAACTCTTCAATTCTGCCTCCCCCTAATCGCAAAAAGTGACTTACTGGTCTTTGTCATAAAGCTTCTTCTTCAGGAGTTCCGTTTCCAACTCGTCTTCATGCCAATAGCCGATGGGAAACCCCATCTCGGCAACGGCGTCATAGACTCGCATTTGCTCCGAGAATTCTTTTAATGGTCCGGGTGGAGTGCACACGTCCGACTTTGGATTTCGAGCCCAGAAAAAGAGCTTGTCCAAAAGGTCGGCAATCACGTTCGCATACTCGGGCAGATGCGCAACATCAAAAAGTTCCTGCGGGTCGGTTCTCCGGTCGAATAGCATTGGTGGCTGATCTTCGAAATGCATCAGCTTCCAACGGGCATCTGCGATCATGCGTATCGTTGGATGGTCAGGTAAGTCCTGCTGCGACCAATATGCCCGGTCCTCGCGATAATTGTATTCCGAGATCACATAATTCCGCCAATCATCGGGCCGGAACCCTTCAAGGATCGGCTTCAGGCTGCGGCCCTCAAGAATATGTGGTTTCGGTTCGGCCGCATAGAAATCCAACAGCGTTGGTGCAATGTCGATCAGTTCGACCAGATCGTTCGAAACCGTTCCCCTTGTCGCATCCGCTTCCTTACGGGGGTCGCGGATGATCAACGGAATTCGGACAGAGGGGTCGTGAAACAATTGTTTTTCGCCCAGCCAGTGATCCCCCAGGTAATCGCCGTGATCCGAACTGATGATGATCATGGTCGTCTCATATTGCCCGGTGGACTTCAGATACGCCACGATCCGGCCAATTTCGTCATCAATTTGCGAGATCAACCCCATATAGGTCGGAATCACGGTGTTGCGTACATCATCGCGACTGAAGGCCTGCGAGAAACGCTCTTCCCGAAAAGCTCGATAGATGCTGTTGGGATGGTCCTGCTCGGCGTTGTCGCGCACTGGTGGTAGCACGTCGTCGAACCCATACATCGCATGATAGGGGGCGGCGGCGATATACGGCCAATGCGGCTTGATATAGCTGACATGCGCCACCCAGTTGCTCTGGCCTTCACGCTCTTGCATAAAATCAAGTGCCCGGTCGGTGATGTAGGCTGTTTCAGTCAGATGTGCAGGAAGGCGGGCGGGTTTGCCAGCATGGCGCATGAACCAGCCGCTTACGATATCGCCATTTTCACCTTCGGCAGAATTCGCCCATGCCTCCCAAGGGTTTTCGGCGTCGTAGCCATGATTGCGCAGATAGGTGAAATACTCAGGTTCGTTGTCTCCGACAACAGAATGGATGCCGTCATCCCGCACATAAGGAGAGAAACCGCATTCACTGTTGCGGATGCCGATAAGGCTGTCGACATCAATGCCCAGTCGGGCCATGCCTTCGGTATCGGCGATCATATGGGTTTTGCCGATTAAAACGGCGTCAACGCCGACCTCACGCAAATGATCGCCCAATGTGGGTTCGCCGATCCGCAAAGGTGCATCGTTCGAGGTTGACCCGTGCGAGCGCACATAGCGTCCGGTATAGGCACTCATCCGAGACGGCCCGCAGATTGTGGACTGAACATAGGCCTGACCAAATCGCACACCTTCTTTGGCCAGTCGGTCGATATTGGGCGTCCTGATATGGGGGTGTCCGGAGCATCCCAGATAGTCAAAACGCAACTGGTCGCACATGATCCAGAGAACATTCATTGGTGTGAGGTATCCTGATGCCAATTTGTCGTAATAATAGAAGTCAATCATGTATCTTTTCTCGCGATATGCGACGATTTTCGGATTATTGTGTCGAATTTTGCGAAAAAAATGAGGCTGATGCGGTTCAAATAGGTCAAGGAACGCGAACCTTAGGAGGCAACCTTGACCCAAAAACTGAAGCGCAACAGCACAACACCAACAGAATTTGTGGAAATTGATCCCTCTGCCGGCGGATTTCAAAACCACCACGAATATATGGATGGCGCGTTTCCTCCCTCAGTGCGACCCGCGTTGTGGCGCAACCGCGATGTACGGGCGGCGCTTGAAGAAATGAAGAATGACGACCAGTGGGACGGAAACACCCGGTATATCTCACTCAAGGGCATGGACAGCGATTACAATTCCACCATTCCGACTATGTGGGTGACTGTACACTTGCTCAAGCCCGGTGATTGCATCGAGATGCATCGCCACACGCCCGGCTCGGTCTATCACGTGATGGAAGGCACTGGGTACTCGACGATCAACGAATACCGAGTCGACTGGGAAGGCGGCGATACTTTCTCGTGCCCGTCACATTCCTACCACGAGCACTGGAACACCGGCGATACCGACGCACTGATGTGGACGGTTCAGGATTTGCCGATTTATTCCTACTTCCGCATGGCGACGTTCCAGCCCGGCGACTCGGAGATCGAGGCTGTACTCCACAAACCCATCGTGAAGCCGGAGGCGAACAAGTTCTCCGGGGCCTAATTTCACCAAGCCAGTCACCATCTCCCTGATCGGGGGGATGGTGATTTCGGATTTACAAAGAGCCTCGTCAAGAAGGCCATAAATATCCAGCAAGGAGAAAATGGAAATGCGCAATCACAATGCGGGTACGACCCGTCGAAACTTTTTGAAAACTACGGCTGCAACTGCAGCAGTTGGGGCAACTTCATCACTATGGCTACCTTCGTCTGCCAAGGCCGCACCGGCCCAGGGCGGCCATTTGCGGGTGGGTCTTGCCCACGGTGCAACCGCGGATTCACTCGATCCGGGTTTGTTGGAGAACGGGTTTGAGTGGGCCATCACCTTCGCGGCATTCAACAACCTGACCGAGATCGCTCCGGACGGTTCGCTGGTTGGGGAACTGGCAGAATCCTGGGAGCCGAACGCAGATGCTTCGGCTTGGACATTCAACATCCGCAAAGGTGTCCAGTTCCATGATGGGCAGGAACTGACAGCGGACGACGTTATTGCCTCGCTGAACTATCACCGCGGTGAAGGCAACAGTTCAGGGGTTGGGCCGCTGATCGGGGACATCACCGGAATCACGGCCCCGGACGCCAATACGGTCCAGATCACCCTGGGCAGCGGCAACGTGGATTTCGCGGCGATCCTTGCGGGGCAGGGCTTCCTGATCAAGAAAGCCAGTGACGGCAAGATCGACCCGCTGGATCCAAACGGCACCGGCGCCTTCAGGATCAATTTGTCCAACGTTGGATCGGAAACCGCACGCCTCAGCCGCTCGTCCTCCTTCTGAAGTCGCTTCAGTTCCTTCAACTGATCTACGCTCATTCCGCCGTATTTCTTTCGCCAACGGTAATAAGTCTGTTCAACAACGCCGATCTGTCTGATCGCATCCAAACGGGACATACCTTGCCCCATCAGCACCTCAACCTGCCGTAACTTAGAGACAATCTCTTCGGGCTTCGGTCGCTTGTTTGCCATTCTTGGTCCTCCGTTTCCTAAACATAGGCGTGGACCAATTCAGTTGCGGAGGTTCGGAGGCAACGAATGCGACCCGCGATTTCAATATCGAAAAAAGATTGATTGAAATGGGAGCTTCGTCGCATCCGAATAAAATTGGCGACCCAATCACAGAGCTAATGGAACTGATTAGACCGAGTTAGTGCTCTGCCTTCCTGATAACGCGTTACAAGATTGGGCATTGGAACCGACCACACCGCAAATACGCTGATCCACGTCGAATTTTGGTATTTTGGGACGAAAGTAAGCTCTTGTTTGGGGCATGTTTCTCTATTCTCAAGTAAGAACTGGCTGGTTGGGCTGCACTTCGCTCCGCCGCGAAGTAAGAAAGAGAACAAATGCCCAAGATTACTTATGTCGAAAACAATGGCTCAAAACACGAAGTGGAAGTCTCAAACGGTCTTTCGGTGATGGAAGGTGCCCGCGACAACAACATTCCTGGCATTTCAGCCGATTGCGGCGGAGCCTGCGCCTGTTCAACCTGCCATGTCTACGTGGACTCAGCTTGGGTTGATCGATTGCCCAAAAAAGAAGCCATAGAAGAGGATATGTTGGATTTTGCCTATGAACCCGACTACGAACGCTCCCGGTTGTCTTGCCAATTGAAAGTGACTGATGATTTCGAAGGGCTTCATTTGCAACTTCCAGAAAGGCAGTCGTAAATTAGCAAACACTGGTTGTGAACTTGATTGTACAGAACTGAGCTATGCGGTCATTCGTCGAACCCTCGACTTCGCGGGGCAGCCATCGGCCGGTTCGGCGGGCCACATCGTGGCGAGACAGAAATCCGATCGACGGCCGCTAACGGCAGTCTCAAGATTTTCAGGAGCCGCTCCAAGATTAAGTTGTGTCACTTCTTCGTCGAATCCAAATCCTTGCAGACGGAAAATCAACTTTACGAATCGGCACCATCTCGCGGTGATATGCTTCACATAAAGACGTTTACCGGGCATTCACCAACCGCGGAGAGCGCCGCGCCCAGCGTGGCGAACGTCTTTCGCAACCACATAGAGCTTGAGTGGTCTTACCAAATTGTTACCCCACGACCCAGGTTGGAACAATCAGGAGCAGCAAAGGACGAATGCTCGCTTTGTCCGCGCTACCATTCAATACGGTTAGTGAATTCCACGAAAGAAACTGCGGCGCGGATTTTCACCGGGCTTGACATTAGGCGCTCCCAAAATTGATCCGCCCCACCAGGGTGGTCCAGTTTGAATGTTAGTGCATGATTGGCCTTGGCTCCATCGGGACGATGGTTTGCGGAGCCGGTTTGCGGTAGCCCAAAGCACTGTGGGGTCGTTTGGTGTTGTAGTGTTTCCTCCATTTCTCGATCAGGATTTGTGCCTCCCGCAAGCTGTAGAAGATTTCGTCATTGAGCAGTTCATCACGAAGCCGGGCATTGAAGCTTTCGCGGTATCCATTCTCCCAAGGTGACCCTGGCTCGATGTAAGCGGTCTTGGCACCGACGGCTGTAATCCAGTCTCTGACAGCTCCGGCAATGAACTCCGGTCCATTGTCAGAACGAGTGTAAACGGGGATGCCACGCAGGATATACAAGTCTGTCAAAGCACCGTTGACCTCGGTCGAGTTCAGCTTCCGCTTCACCCGGATTGCAAGGCATTCCCGGCTGTATTCGTCCAGGATGTTCAATGTCCTGAAAGCCTTGCCTTGATCGGTTCGGTGATGCACGAAGTCATACGACCAGACGTGATTGCCATACTCCGGTCTAAGCCGGACGCCTGAGCTGTCGTTCAGCCAGAGCCGTCCCTTGCTGGGTTGTTTCATCGGCACTTTGAGCCCTTCACGTCGCCACAGACGTTCGACACGTTTGTCGTTCACCAGCCAACCTGCATCTCTGAGCAAAGCCGCAACCCGCCGATAGCCGTATCGACCATACTGGCGCGTCAGCTCGATCATGTCGGCCACCAGGCGATCTTCATCAGCACGACCAACAGGCATCCGCCTTTGTGTGGATCGATGCTGTCCCAAGACACGGCAGGCACTACGTTCTGAGATGTGGAACTGGTTTGGCACATGCTCAATGCAGGCTCGACGACGCGAAGGGCTCAGTAGCTTCCCCGTGCAGTTTCCCCAATATGAGCTTGTCCAGCGTTGGATCAGACACGGCTCGGCGCTGCCGGTCATTCTCATTCTGAAGGCGTTTGAGTTCTTTCAGTTGGTCGGTTCCCATACCGCCATATTGCTTACGCCAGCGATAGAATGTCTGTTCCGTTATCTGCACCCGCCTGATTGTATCAATGCGCGGCATCCCTTGCCCACATAGTACCTCAACCTGTCGTAGCTTCGTGACAATCTCTTCCGGCTTGGGTCGCTTGTCTCCCATAATTGATCCTCCGATTCCTAACTATAGGGCCGGACCAATTCAGTGGGGGAGGATCACGCAGTCTGGATGACCAACGAGCGAACTGGTACTTGTGGTTTTTGAATTGGAATGATCCGTTGGCGGTCCAGAAGCGGGCAATCTGCATGTCGGACCCAGTTGCGCGTTACAAGAAAAAGAAAATATTTCAGTGCATAAAGAAAGTGCGCGGTCGATCTTTTACAATTATAAGAAAAAGTTGTTCATTTATTTACACAACATTGCCGCATTTTGAATAGGTTATTGCTGATTTTTCACCACCGCCTCCATACTCAAATTTACGCTTAACCGCGTTTTCGTCCACTGGAAGAGGAGCCAGAGGACGAATGAATGGGAAATGGGAGGAATTAATGACCAATAAATCTGTCACACGCCGCGGCGTGCTGAAGTCTGGTGCCGTCGCGGGTACTGGCCTGGCTCTGCCTACGATCTTTACGGCTTCGTCGGCTGCTGCCTACACCAACGAGCCAACAGGGTCTTCGGTTGTTCTGGGTTTTAACGTTCCCCAGACCGGGCCGTATGCTGAGGAAGGGAATGACGAATTGCTGGCGCAGCAATTGGCTGTTGAGCATCTGAACGGGGAAGGCGATGGTGGATGCCTGAACACCTTTACGTCCAAGGCGCTGAAGGGCAACGGAATCCTCGGCAAAAAGGTCGGGTTCGTCACCGGCGATACGCAAACCAAGTCGGACGCAGCGCGTGCATCGGCCAAGTCGATGATCGAAAAAGACGGTGCGATCATGATTAACGGTGGTTCGTCTTCGGGCGTGGCCGTTGCGGTACAGGGTCTGTGTCAGGAAGCGGGCGTGATTTTCATGGCCGGTCTGACCCACGCCAACGACACTACAGGCAAGGACAAGAAAGCCAACGGGTTCCGCCATTTCTTCAACGCGTACATGTCGGGAGCTGCGCTGGCGCCGGTGCTGGCGGCGGAGATGGGCAAGGAACGCCGCGCCTACCACCTGACGGCCGACTACAACTGGGGCTGGACTCAGGAAGAGTCGATCGTTGCCTCGACCGAAGCCCTGGGATGGGAAACGGTCAATACGGTCAAGACACCACTCGCGTCGACGGACTTCTCGTCCTACATCGCTCCGGTTTTGAATTCGGGCGCTGACGTTCTGGTTCTGAACCACTATGGCGGCAACATGGTGAACTCGCTGACCAACGCGATCCAGTTTGGCCTTCTCGACAAGGTGGCCAACGGCAAGGACTTCAAGATCGTTGTGCCGCTGTATTCCGAACTGATGGCCGCCGGTGCGGGCGAGAACATCAAAGGCGTGCTGGGTTCGATGAACTGGAACTGGCAGTTGCAGGATGAGGGCACCAAGGCCTTTGTGAAGTCCTTCGGTGAGAAGTATGGCAAGCCGCCGTCCAACTCGGCCCAGACCTGCTATGCGCAGGTTCTGCTCTACGCAGATGCGGTCGAGCGGGCGGGGACTTTCAATCCTTGCGGTGTTGTTGAAGCCCTGGAAGATTTTGAGTTCGACGGCTTGGGCAACGGTCCGACCTTGTACCGTGGTGCGGATCACCAGTGTTTCAAGGACGTGCTGGTCGTGCGGGGCAACGAGAACCCGACCAACGAGTATGACACGCTGGAAATCGTCGAGATCACGCCGCGTGCGCAGGTCGAATACGATCCGGAACACCCGATGTTCGCCGGTGGTGAACTGGGTGAGTGTAATCCGGGCGCGTAACGCCTTTGGCTGAAGTCTGACCGCTTCCCCTGCGGCCAGACCCCCTGTGGCCGGGCCAGATGGCCCGGTCCCGAACACTCAATCCACGCTGACCAACCTTGAGGTGGGGCCTATGGACGCCATCCTATTGCAAATTCTGAACGGGCTGGACAAAGGGTCAGCCTATGCGCTGATCGCGCTGGGTCTGACGCTGATATTCGGAACGCTGGGCGTTGTGAATTTTGCCCACGGGGCGCTGTTCATGATCGGAGCGTTCTGCGCCGTGACCTTGCAGAAACTTCTGAATCTGAGTTTCGAAACCCTTGACGAAACCCAGAAAGATTTCCTGGGCAATCCGCTGAAGGTCGAAACCCCTTACGTCGAAGCCTGGTTCGGCCCCGAAGTTGGCGCGACGATCATCGATTGGTCCGTGCCGTTGGCCATCCTGTTCGCGATCCCGATCATGCTGCTGGTCGGCTACGTGATGGAACGAGGGCTGATCAAGCATTTCTACAAGCGTCCGCACGCGGATCAGATCCTTGTGACCTTTGGTCTGGCCATCGTTTTGCAGGAAATCGTCAAGTATTTCTTCGGCGCCAACCCGATCCAGACCCCGCCGCCTGATGCACTGAGCGGCTCGGTTGATCTTGGTGTCATGGTAGGGTTCGACCCTAACGCGATCATCTATCCGATCTGGCGGTTGGTTTATTTCGGCTTTGCCGTGGGTATTATCGGTGCGGTCTTTTCGTTCCTGCAATTTACCACCTTCGGTATGGTCGTCCGCGCCGGGATGGCGGATCGTGAAACTGTTGGGCTATTGGGTATTAATATCGACCGCCGCTTTACCATCATGTTCGGCATTGCCGCCGCTGTGGCGGGGCTGGCCGGTGTGATGTACGGGCCGCTCAACCCGCCGAACTACCACATGGGCATGGATTTTCTGGTCCTTAGCTTCGTTGTGGTTGTTGTGGGTGGCATGGGTTCATTGCCCGGTGCGGTGCTGGCCGGATTCTTGCTTGGCATCCTGGAAAGCTTTGCTTCGACGACCTGGGCCACCACTACGATACCGGGCATCAACCAGATCATCATCTACCTTGTCGCCATTGTTGTGTTGCTGACGCGGCCGCGCGGGCTGATGGGCCGCAAAGGCGTGATGGAGGAATAATCCATGTTGGGACTAAACAAAAAAGACACCAGCCTGCTGATCATTGTCGCCCTCCTGACGTTGCTGGCCCCCTTCATCCTGAATCCGTTCCCCGAGGGCAGTGCGATGGCGCAGTTCAACGCGGGTTATCCGGATCTGATGCAGCGCTTCGTGATCTTCGGCATCTTCGCGATCGGTTTCAACATCCTGTTCGGCCTGACCGGGTATCTGTCCTTTGGCCACGCGGCCTTCCTTGGCGTGGGGTCCTATTCCGCCGTATGGATGTTCAAACTGCTCAGCTACAACGTCATTCCGGCTATTGCGCTGAGCGTCGTGGTGGCGGGTCTGTTCTCGCTTCTCATCGGGTTTGTCAGCCTGCGGCGGTCGGGTATCTATTTCTCGATCCTGACGCTGGCTTTCGCACAGATGAGCTTTGCGCTGGCCTATTCGGTGCTGTCGAACCCCAAGTTCAACCTGACCAACGGGGAAACCGGCCTGCAGGTCTATGCGGACGATCCGCAAATCCTGCAGGGTGCCAATGCACCGGACCTGCCGCACCTGTTCGGACTGCCGATGCGGGCGACCTATACGATGGATTTGGGGGCCTGGAGTTTCGACTTCAACGCGGGTTACTACCTGTGCGCCGTGATCCTGATGGTGGTGTTCTATCTGGCCATCCGTATTTTCCGGTCTCCTTTTGGCATGATGCTGCGGGCGGTGAAATCGAACCAGCAGCGGATGAACTATACCGGCCTGAATTCCAAACCTTACACGCTGGCGGCCTTCGTGATCTCGGGCATGTATGCCGGTCTGGCCGGTGGCCTGATGGCTGCGATGGACCCGCTGGCGGGGGCCGAGCGGATGCAATGGACTGCCTCGGGCGAGGTCGTTCTGATGACCATTCTGGGTGGCACAGGCACGCTGATCGGCCCGGTTCTGGGCGCAGGCTTCATCAAGTATTTCGAGAACATCTTCTCGAAGATCAACGACAACGTGCTGCACAGCTGGTTCGCCTTCCTGCCCGATGGGCTTGAGGACGCGGTTGTGTTCCTGATCCATCCGTTCATCGGCAAGGGCTGGCACCTTACGCTGGGCATCCTGTTCATGCTGGTGGTGATCTACCTGCCGGGCGGATTGGTCGAGGGGGGGCAGCGCCTGCTGAACTGGTTCAAGCGCAAGAAAACAAAATCTGACGATGCACCGTCGGGCAAAACTGAGCCTGCGGAATAGGGGGGCGGCCATGGCAATTCTAAGAGTCAAAGACGTCAGTAAACGCTTTGGTGGTCTCAAGGCGCTGTCCGATGTGACCCTCAGCGTCGAGGAAAACTCGGTCCACGCTATTATCGGTCCGAACGGCGCGGGTAAGTCGACCCTGCTGAACTGTCTGGTCGGCAAGCTGATGCCGGATACCGGGTCCGTGCTGTTCGACAACAACTCGGTGCTGGGGCTCGAGCCGTTTCAGATCAACCAGATGGGCATCAGCCGCGTGTTCCAGACACCCGAGATTTTCGGCGAGCTGACGGTGATGGAAAACATGCTGATCCCGATATTCGCAATGCGGGACGGCGCGTTCCGCATGCACGCCTACGAAACTATCGCCAATGAAAAGGCGGTCGTGGAACAGGCCGAGGCGATGCTGGAAGAGATGAACATGGCTGACAAACGCGAGATGCATGCCGCGTCGTTGTCTCGTGGCGACAAGCGGCGGCTTGAGATCGGCATGTGCCTCAGCCAAAACCCACGCCTGTTATTGTTGGACGAACCCACTGCGGGCATGGCGCGTGCGGACACCAACAACACCATCGATCTGCTGAAACAGATCAAGGAAGAGCGAGACATCACCATCGCCATCATCGAGCACGACATGCACGTCGTCTTCAGCCTGGCCGAACGCATCACCGTTCTGGCGCAGGGCACGCCGCTGGTTGAAGACATTCCGGAAAACATCCGCGGAAACCCGAAAGTCCGTGAGGCTTATCTGGGCGAGGCAGCGTGAGGAAAAGCTATGAACGAGAAACCTGACTTTTCAAAACATGCTAACAGGGCCAGCACCGCACCGGCATTTCTGTCGGTATGGGACATGCATTCCTATTACGGCGAAAGCTATATCGTGCAAGGTGTCAGCTTTAACGTGCACGAGGGCGAAATTCTGGCGCTGCTGGGCCGGAACGGGGCAGGCAAAACCTCGACCCTGCGGTCCATCGCGCGGGTGGGTGAGCCCGAAGTGCGGCATGGCGAGATCTGGCTGGACCACCAGCCACTGCACAAGATGGCCAGCTACGAAGCCGCGGCTGCCGGGCTGGGTCTGGTGCCCGAGGACCGGCGGATCATTCCAGGCCTTACGGTCGAAGAGAATCTGCAACTCGCGCAGATCGCGCCGCCTGTAGGTTGGTCACTGGAACGGCTTTACGAGTTGTTTCCAAGACTGGGAGAACGTCGCAAGCAGGAAGGTGTGACTCTGTCGGGCGGTGAACAGCAGATGCTGTCAATTGCACGGGCATTGGCGCGCGACATCAAGGTGCTGCTGCTGGATGAGCCTTATGAAGGGCTGGCACCGGTCATCGTAGACGAGATTGAGAAAACGCTGATTCACGTCAAGCAACAGGGCATGACCACGATCATTGTCGAGCAAAACGCGGTGCGGGCGCTGGAACTGGCCGACCGGGCCATCATCCTCGATACGGGTAGCATTGTGTTCGATGGCACGGCGAATGAAGTGCTGGAAAATTCGCAACTGCGTGAAGAGTATCTGGCTATCTGACAAACGCAGTATCAGGCGTTGCCGAGGTTGGGGGCCTTGGCGGCGACAGGCGGGGTGGATTTCCACCCCGCTTTTTTGATTTTGCCATGTCTGTAAACGCGCAAAAAATGGCAGTTTGTAGTTCAATGGACAAAGAAACGGCTCACACTACCTGAAAATCGCAAAATAATTAGCAGCAATTTCAACGCTGTCGCGGGCTCTACGGGAAACCCCCTATACCTGTTTCTGGATGGATTGGTTAACTGTTTCGTATTGATACGGTCTTTCCGGACCATACCACTTTTCCCCCATGAGGGGCTGGCTACTAACCCCCTCGGCCGGCCCCTCGATTACCAACCGGGACTCGTTTCAATCCAGATCTTACCTCTTGCGGCAGGCCCCGGATTTTAGGTGGTCTGCCCGACTTTCTGCAGCACTTCCGTGACCAGTGCAGGCAAGGTTGATGTGTCGCGATAGCTGGCCGTGTGCGGAATCTCGGCAACCGGGGACTTTCGATAGCCATTGGTGAACAATAGAAACGGCACCTGCGTCCGCTGTGCTGTTTCTGCGTCCACCTCACTGTCACCGACAAAAAGGCGCAGGCCAGAGGAGCGGACGGCATCAAAGCTCGCCTCCAGAAGGGCCGGATCGGGTTTGCGGGTGTGAAGACTGTCGCCGCCAAGGACGGCATCGAAATGGTGCGCCAAATCCAGCGCCTCCAGAACGTGACGCGCGGGTGCCTCGGGTTTGTTTGTGCAGACGCCCAGAACGCACCCCATTTGACGCAATTGATCCAGCGCTTGCGGTACGCCGGGATAGACAGCGGTTTTATCGCTTGAGGCCGCGTTGTAATGCGCCAAGGTCAGCCGCGACAATTCCGCGTGACGGTTCAACGGTAGGTCACAATGTCGGATTACCCGCTCAACCAGCTTGGGCAGACCGTTACCAACGAATTGCTTAACAGTGCCCTGCGATAAGGGAGCTACCCCTGCATCCTGCAGCATCCTGTTCACAGCAGCCGCAAGGTCCGGAAGGCTGTCGACCAGCGTTCCGTCCAGATCGAACATGATTGTCGCGCTCATCGGCTTCCTCGTCAGTGTCGGTTTCTGCGCAAGACCTAGCCCGCCTGTGATACCGGCGCAATCATGCTACTGCCGGGATTTAGCCAAAACGAGACTTGACTTACCTGACTAAAATAATCAGATTAACTGGAGAGCAATCAGCCAACCCACATCCGGGTCAGCCAGATCGTCGAAAACGCGAACAGATTAAGGCCTTTCGCCCGTGAATCCCTGGAGTTGTCCTGATGAATATGCAGAACCCTAATCCCAGCCAGTCCTATGCGGTGTCCATGCTTCCGGCTCATAAAGCCGAAGAACTGACCAAGGGCGGAAACCTTGCCCATATCCAACTGGGCGATCAGCTTTATACCTTGCGCATCACCCGCGCCGGCAAGTTGATCCTGACGAAATGAGTTCCCATTCCACACGCGGCGGGACGGCAGTTGGCCGGCTGTCCGACCTGACCCCCATCGAAGCCGGCGCAGTGATGTACCTGCGCCTTTGGGGCGACGGTGCGAGCGGACGCGCGGATGCCGCCAGTGATTTCAAAGTTGCGCTGGGCGTGGATTGCGGACGCGCCGCGATGTTGACCCTTGATCGGCTATGTTCTCTTTGCGCCAATTACGGGCGGCGTCCTCTGATCCGTCACGGATTGGGATGTTCATGCCTTGGTGCGGATGAGAATTGCTTTGCCCAGATGATCGCGGCGGCGTCCGAAGGAGCACGGGAAGATGCGATGATGATGGCCACGCTGATTGTACGCCCGGATTTTGCGCCTGCACTGACGTCGTTGTCCGAAGAACTCGGGCTGGCACTGCGGCGCATGACAGCGGCGATACCGATACCGAACACCGGTCACGAGACCCCCTCGGCCATGCTGCATTAATCGGCATTGGCGCGACCCCGGCAAAACGTGCCGGGGTCATTTTTCAGCAGCACCCGCAACCTGCGTGGTGATGATCATGGTCGCAGACCGGGGCGGGGGCATAATCGCCGATTTCCGAAAGAACGTCGCGCAGTGCCCAAAGGATCATGTCCACATCCTCTGCATTGATGGTCAGGGGCGGGCGGATTTTCAGGATATTGTCCTTTGGCCCTTCGCTGCCGATCAGGATGCGGTGATCCCGCATCCGGTTCTTGACGTATTGGCAGATCTCGGTGCCTTCCGAGCCGTCGGGGTTGATCAGTTCCACCCCCAGGAAAAGGCCCATCCCGCGAACATCACCGACACAGCCGAAATCGCTTTCGATCTGGCGCAGCCCATTCATCAGGCGCGCGCCCATCTCACGGGCATTCTTCTGAAGTTTTTCGTCATCGACGATGTCCAGAACCTCTTTGCCGATGCGGCAGGACAGGGTTGAACCACCGAAGGTCGAAAAGAACTCGATCCCGTTGTTGAAGCTGTCGGCAATTGCTTTGGTCGTGACCAGCACGCCCAAGGGATGGCCGTTACCGATAGGTTTGCCCATGACAACGATATCCGGCAGTGCGCCCTGATGTTCGAAGCCGAAATAGTAGTCACCCAGACGGCCCAGACCCGTTTGCACCTCATCTGCGATGCAAACGCCGCCCGCAGCGCGGATTTTCTCGTAAACCGCCGGTAGATAGCCTTTGGGCGGAATGATCTGACCACCGACCGAGGGGAAGGTTTCGGCGATAAAGCCCGCAACCCCGTGACCCTTCTCCTGCAACGCCGCAATTGCCGGGTCTACAAGGGCGGCGAACTTTTGGGCACGATCCGCATCGTCGCGTTTGAATGATCCGCGATAATCGTCCGCGACCTCGACCAGTTCAACCCAGTCGGCCTGTCCAACGCCACCCGGCTTGTTGAACTTGTAAGCCGAGATTGCCACGGCGGCGTTTGTGTTTCCGTGATAGCCGTGATCCGGCGTCACGATCCCCTTGGCCCCGGTATGGGCACGCGCCAGTCGCAGTGCCAGTTCGTTGGCTTCGGTGCCTGAATTGACGAAGAAGCAGACCTCGAAATGATCTGGCAGCTTGGACAGCACCTTATCTGCAAACGCTGTCTGTGCCGGGTGCAGATAGCGGGTGTTCGAGTTCATCCGCTTCAATTGATCCGTCGCCACCGCCTGAATGCGCGGGTGTGCATGGCCCACATGCGGGACGTTGTTATAGGCGTCCAGATAGGGGCGGCCCCATTCGTCGAACAGGTGATGTTTCCAACCCCGCACCAGCATGACCGGATCGTCATAGGTCAGCGACAGGTTGCCGCCGAAATGGTCGTGCCGTCCCCGCAGGATCGCCTGTTTGTCCGTTGGGCGATAGTAAACTTTGTCGTCCGGCAGGTTCAGCAGTGCCGCCGGGTTGGGGCAGACGGCGTGCCACAGCTCCATCTCATCCGGGTCGCCGACGCCGGGCCAGTCGGTTTGCATCCCGTCGGTGGTCAGGGCCAGTTGGAAATGCACGTGTGGAGCCCAACCGCCATTC
This sequence comes from Ruegeria lacuscaerulensis, assembly GCF_013031245.1. GTDB lineage: Bacteria > Pseudomonadota > Alphaproteobacteria > Rhodobacterales > Rhodobacteraceae > Ruegeria > Ruegeria lacuscaerulensis_C. The sequence goes on along the minus strand of NZ_WPZL01000015.1, from coordinate 50,253 downwards.
TGCGTGGCATCCCCCAGCCGGGCGAATGCCGCACCCTGTGCCACTGGGTCGCCCGGTTTCAGCCGATCACATACTTCGGGGTCCAGATGACCGTAGAGCGTATAGAAGGGATCACCCTCGGGTGTTTCGTGGTGCAGGATTACGACGCCACCATAGTCCAGATGCGCCTCGCGGTTCTCGACCGCCTCGACCCGACCGCTCATCGGCGCGTGCAGCACCGTGCCCGACGGGGCGAACACATCCACCGCCAGATGCACAGTGCGTCTGTCCGAAGCCTTCCACGGCCCCTTGCGGAACCCCGGTTCTGCATAGATCAAGCGGGGTTCGTTGTAATAGCCCAGCCAAAGGCCTTCTCCGAATTCTTCACCCACCCGGGCGGCTTCGTCCAGCGGCATGTGGAACGGGTTCTGCGGCCAGGTCGAGTTTTCGACGGAAAGCGAACCCATTGGCACATCGTTCAGGTCTTGCCCGAACATCTGCGCGAACTGGCCGCGATGTTCAGTGAGATAGGCGTGAATACGTTCAGCCCCATCCGTGACCGGCAGCCCGCAGGCGGCCCGCAGGCGAGCGGACATCAGGCCGCCATTGACGGCCTGATTTTCGAGGAACCGCCAGGCGGGGGCCTGACTGATGGTCACATATGGATCGTCGGGGCTTTCAGCCGCCATCAGGGTCGAGTTCACAACGGACACGGCAAGCCGTATCCGCAGCAGCGGCCAGATCAGATCGACCTCGTCAGCGCGCAGTCGGTTGGCGGCGTGGTAGCCACGCACCAGGGCGGCAAGCGCGCGTTCAGGTTTGGGGTGGTCCAGAACGACATAGGCCCCGGCAATCGCCAGATCGCAGACGCGCGGCGCGGCGCACATATCACCCAGATCTATCACGCCGGATATGCTCTGGCGTTGACCTATCTCGCCTTCGACCAGAATGTTGTAGTCATTTGCGTCGTTGTGGATGGCCTGCTGCGGTAGCCCCGACAACTTGTCCGAGATCGCACCGAAACCGGCGCATATGCCCGACAACAAGGCGCGTCGCGCGGGGTCGGTGATGGCCTCCAGCCTGTCCGATATCCATGCAGCCTGCGTCAGGTCCCATTTGAATTTCACCCGGTGCAGCCCGTTATGGGCGAACCGCTCCAACGCCCGGTCAGTTGCCCCCAGAACCCGCCCCAGTTTCAGGATCAGTTCCTCGGATTTCGGCGCGGCCTTGGCATAGCACTGCCCCGGCAGGCATTCGAGTAGCCAAGCCAGACGAGGTTGTCCCTGCGGATCGGCGATCTCCAGCAGTAATGCACCATTTATGTCCGGGAACACTTTTGGAAACGGCAGTCCCGGGGCCTCAGAAGCAATATGCTCCAACGCCTTGACTTGGAGGTCCACAAACTCCGCCTCGCACCCGGCGCGCATGACTTTCAGGACGTAGTCCTGACCATTGGTGGCCCGAACCAGAAAATTCAGGTCGTATTCGCCATCCAGCCGGGTCAGTTTGGCCTCAAGACCCCAATGGGAGCGTAGGGCGCGCGCCCAGTATTCCGTCATCTCGGTCACGTTCGCGGCCATCCTTCAGTCAAGCGCCTGCAGCCGTTTGATTAGCGAGGACGTATCCCAGCGCCCTCCGCCCAGTTTCTGCACGTCCTTGTAGAACTGATCGACCAGTGCGGTCACCGGCAGCGAGGCACCGGTTTCATTGGCTGTGTTCAGGCAAATTCCAAGATCCTTGCGCATCCAGTCGACTGCGAACCCGTGCTCGAAGTGATCGTCCAGCATGGTCTCATGCCGGTTCACCATTTGCCAGCTACCGGCTGCACCCTGGCTGATCACCTCGACAACCGAGCGGCCATCCAGCCCCGCCTTTTCGGCGAAATGCAGCGCTTCGCTGAGGGCCTGAACCAGACCGGCAATGGCGATCTGGTTGCACATCTTTGTCAATTGCCCAGCGCCGCTGTCTCCGATGCGGCGGCAGATTTTGGAGTAAACCTGCATAATCGGCTCTGCCGCGTCATAGGCCGCCTGATCCCCGCCGCACATGATCGACAGAACGCCATTCTCGGCCCCGGCCTGCCCGCCCGAGATCGGGGCGTCCACAAAAGCGATCCCCTGGGATTTACCGGCCTCATAGAGTTCGCGTGTCACCTTATCCGAAACGGTGGTGTGATCGACAAAGATCGCACCCTCTGCCATGCCGTGAAACGCGCCATCCGCACCTGTGCAGACCATGCGCAGGTCGTCGTCATTGCCGACGCAGGACATGACGAACTCGGCCCCTTGTGCAGCCGCGTTCGGCGTTTCCGCCATCGCCCCGCCATGCTGGGCGACCCAGGCTTCGGCCTTTGACGCAGTGCGATTGTAAACGGTGACGTCATGACCTGCAGCCTGCAGGTGACCGGCCATGGGATAGCCCATCACGCCCAGACCCAGAAACGAAATTTTTGCCATTTGATGATCCTCTCTGCTGTCCGGTACCCATTTAGTTCAGCAGGCCGGAATGTTAGGCAGAGACAAAGCAAAGCTGCGCCCAAAGGGCAACCCCGCGTTAGGCCTTGCCGCCCAAATCCTGCAGGATCGGACAATCTGGCCGGTCATCCCCGGCGCAGGCATCGATCAGATGGCCGAGCGTGTCGCGCATTGCATTCAGGTCGGCGATTTTGGCTTCGATCTGCACCATGTGCGCCCGTGCTACCTTTTTGACATCGGCGCTGGCGCGGGTTTCGTCCTCGTACAGGGCCAGCAGTGTCCGGCAATCCTCGATGGTGAACCCCAGTGCACGGGCGCGGCCCAGAAAGTTCAGCTTGTGCACGTCCTGATCGCGGAACCTGCGATAGCCGTTGTCGTCTCGCAGCGGTTTTATCAGATCGATATCTTCGTAGTACCGGATCGTTTTGGCCGGCAGGCCGGTCTGGGTTGCCACATCTCCGATATTCATGACGTCACCGATTGGGTTGAGTGGTCCTGAGCGCTTTCCGGCAAGCTGGCCCGAACCCGACGCAGGCGCAGCGCGTTCGAGACGACGAAAACACTCGACAATGCCATTGCCCCCGCGGCAAGGGCAGGGGACAGAAGATGGCCGCTGAACGGGTACAGAACACCGGCGGCCACAGGGATCAGCAGGATGTTGTAGCCAAATGCCCAGCCGAGGTTCTGCCGGATATTGCGCATGGTCCGGCGGCTGATCTCAACCGCGTTGGTCACGCCGCGCAGATCGCCGGACATCAGCACCACATCTGCTGTTTCAATCGCCACATCGGTGCCGGTGCCGATGGCCACTCCGATATCCGCTGCCGCCAGCGCCGGGGCGTCGTTGATGCCATCACCGACAAAGGCCAGCGTGCCGAACTGGTCGCGCAAGGCGTTGATTGCGGCCAGCTTGCCGTCTGGCAGAACCTCTGCCGTGACATGGTCGATGCCCAGCTTGTCGGCCAGCGCCTGCGCCGTGCGCGCGTTGTCTCCGGTGACCATTGCAAGTGTCAGACCCATGTCGTGCAACCGTCCCAGCGCCTGCGCAGTGCCGGGTTTGACGGGATCAGAGACCGCAAGCATCGCCGCCGCCTGACCGTCAATGGCGATAAATAGTGGTGTCGCACCTTCTGTTGCGCGCTGGTCAGCTTCGGGTTTCAGATCGGTCAGGTCCACACCGTTCTGCGCCATCAACCTGGGCGAGCCGATCAGCACGCTGCGATCTTCGATCACGGCCCGAACCCCAAGACCTGTGAATGACTCAAATTCCGAAAGTGCAGGCAACTCTGCAGGGCCCGCGCGGGTAATCGCGCTGGCAATCGGATGTTCGGACCGCGCCTCGACCGCTGCCGCCAGACGCAGAACGTCGGCGCGGTCAAAGCCGTTTGCGGTGGTGACGTTCTCCAACTCGGGTCGCCCCATCGTCAGCGTTCCTGTCTTGTCCAGCGCAACGACCCTGGCCTGTTGCAACTGCTGCAGCGCGTCACCCTTGCGGAACAGAACACCCAGTTCCGCCGCACGTCCTGTGCCCACCATGATCGAGGTCGGCGTCGCCAGACCCATGGCGCAAGGGCATGCGATGATCAGGACCGAGACCCCGGTGACCAACGCCATCGGGAGGGCTGGTGCAGGGCCAAAGATAAGCCAAACGGCAATCGTCAGCAGCGACACGGCAATCACAGCAGGTACGAACCACGCAGTGATCCGGTCGACGAGGCCCTGTATCGGCAGCTTGGCCCCCTGCGCCTGTTCCACCATATGAATGACCTGCGCCAGCACCGTGTCGGCCCCGACCCGCGTGGCGCGAACCCGCAATGCGCCGGTGCCGTTGACGGTGCCGCCGACGACCTGATCGGCAGGTGATTTGCCCACAGGAACAGGTTCGCCTGTGATCATGCTTTCATCCACGTAGGAGGTGCCCTCAAGCACTTCGGCATCCACCGGCACGCGCTCTCCCGGGCGGATTTGCAGGATGTCCCCCACCGTGATGTCCGCAATCGCGCGGTCAATGAAGGTGCCGTCCAGCTCGACGCGAGCCGTCTTGGGTTGCAACCCGACCAGCTTGCGGATCGCGGCCCCGGTTCGCCCCTTGGCCCGCGCCTCCATCACGCGGCCCAGCAGAATGAGCACAACGATGACCGAGGCGGCCTCGAAATACACATTGGCACTGCCCTGAGGCAGAACCTGTGGTGTGAACGTGGCGGTGACCGAGAACAGGTAGGCCGCTCCGGTTCCCAAAGCGACCAGTGCATTCATATCCGGTGATCCGCGCAGCAGGGACGGGATGCCCTTGGCGTAGAAGACCCGACCCGGCCCTATCAAAAGAACCGACGTCAGCGCGAACTGGATCAGATGGCTGGTCTGAGTGCCAAGGGTCGCCTGCACCCAATGGTGAAAGGCGGGGATCATATGGCCGCCCATCTCCAGTACGAACACCGGTAGGGCCAGGACTGCGGCAAACACAGTGGAGCGGGTCAGAGCCTTTGCCTCTTCGGATTTGGCTGCATCGGTCTGACCATCGTTTGCGGCCTGGGCAACGCGGGCCGGATATCCGGCATCCTCAGACAGTTGCGCCAAGGTCCGTGGATCGGTCGCACCGTCGATATAGGTAACTTGGGCGCTTTCGGTCGCCAGGTTGACCTGTGCATCAACGACGGCCGGATCCGCAGTCAATGCCCGTTCGATCTTGGCCACGCACGATGCGCAGTTCATCCCGCCGATTTTTAGGGTCGATTGCCGGGTCGCCGCCGGATAGCCGGCCATGGTCAAGGCATCCGTCAGCGCGCTAACCGGTCCGTCATGAGTGACCTGTGCAGTTTCCGTCGCAAAGTTGACGGACGCATCAGAAACCCCCGGTACGTCGCGCAAGGCAGTTTCCACACGTCCCACACACGAGGCACATCCCATGCCCGAGATTTTCAACTGAGTTGTCTGCGGCGCGGCCATCCGACTCATCCTAAACTGTTCTTTGCCCTTCAGATGAGGGTTCCAGTCACGGGAAGGTCAAGGGGTGTCGGAATTTTTTTGCGAATTGCTAACGCCGGTGGCGCGACGGCAAATTGGGTTACCTGTTCGAAAGCAGTTCCAGCAAAAGCGAGTCATACAACGCAGGCGGTTGCGTACGCACGGCCTCGGGCGAGGCAAAAAAGGCCAGCATCAGGGATGCCGTAAGCAGCGTAAAGCCAAAGAGACAAAGGCTTACAAAATTCAACGCAGAACGCAGCATCGGAACGGTTCCTTGTTTTAAGACGCCCCTTCCTGTTCCGGCGTGCCGGGTTCAGGACAGTTGTGACAATTGCTGTTTCAGTTTTTCGTTCTCGAGTTGCAACTGCGCCAGTTGCTGGCCCAAAGTGTTCAGATGGGGGCGCAATTCGGCCTCGGTAAATCGCGGCGTGATATGGCGCGGGCAGTTCCAATCCAGCCCTTCGACCCGGATGACAACAGCGCGTTCGGCGGGGGCCTCTGCGCCGTCGGGATATAGATCGGTTGCCGCTGCCTCGCCTTCCGTGAATTCCACCCGGCCCAGTATTTTCAAACGCCGCTGGTTGGCATAATCCATCAGGATCATGGCGATCCGGTCATTGCCGTCTAAGTTTCCGCGCGAGATGTATTGCCTGTTACCCGAGAAATCGGCGTATCCGATTGTCTGCGGTCCAAGTACTTTGAGAAATCCCACCGGCCCGCCGCGATATTGGACGTAGGGCCAGCCGGTTTCCGAGACGGTGGATTGATAAAACCCGTCCCGCGCCTCGATGAAAGCCTTTTCGGCGTCACCGATCTCATGCCCCTGTTGCGGGCCACCCTCAATGAACTTTGCGTAGGTTTTCGCGGACCCCATCCGCTCCTGATGGGCGCGAACGGTAGGGGTGAAAGTCAGTTCTGAAAAGGCGCGGGGCATGGGATGTCCTTTCTAAAGGCCCAGGTCCGAGAGGCCCGGGTGATCTTCGGGGCGAGGTCCTGGCGGCCAGCGAAACAGGCGTTCCGCTTCGGTAATTGGCAAATCATTCAGTGACGCGTGCCGTTTGGCCATTCTGCCATCTCCGGTGAATTCCCAGTTTTCGTTGCCATAGGATCGAAACCACTGGCCGCTGTCGTCATGCCACTCATACGCATACCGCACGGCGATGCGGTTGCCTGAGAACGCCCACAGCTCTTTGATCAACCGGTAATCCAGTTCCCTGTGCCACTTGCGGGTCAAAAAGGCGTGGATTTCATCATGCCCACTGATGAACTCGGCCCGGTTCCGCCACTGGCTGTCTTCGGTATAGGCCGGTGTCACCACATCGGCATTACGGCTATTCCAGCCATTTTCTGCCATGCGGACTTTCTGACTGGCGGTTTCCGTTGTGAAAGGGGGCAGAGGGGGGCGGGTCATCAGCTGGTCTTTCACGTCAACGAGGCGGCCAAAAGCGCGAGGCTCAAAAGAAATGGGACGTACTGGGATGAGAATGGGCTGGCACGGCGTCGCATCTGATCGCTCCAAGGTTTACAGATCGGTACATCTTGCTTTCAATGTGTACTGATCGGTAAATGTTTTCAAGTCCAATTTTGAAAATATGTCTGCTCCGCTGCCGAGTGTTCTTTGGGTTGTAGTAAAAACAAGGGTTTAATGCTCAGTTATTGCAGTCCGGTTCGATTAGTACTATGTACTGATCTGTACACTCAGGAGCCACCTCATGCGCCCCAACAAACGTGACGAACTGGTCCGCAATGCGTTGCAGGTCTTTTACCGCGACGGATTTCACGCCACTGGGATGGACAAACTGGTGGTTGAAACGGGCGTGTCGAAAACGTCGATGTACAAACACTTTCGCACCAAGGAAGAGCTGATCCTGGCGGCCTTGCGGTTACGGGACGAGAATTTCCGGAACGATTTCATGCGCCGGATCGAAATTCTTGCGGATACTCCCGCCGGTCAGTTGATTGCCAGTTTCGATGCGCTTGGCGAGTGGTTCAATGAGGATGGGTTTCGCGGCTGCATGTTCATCAAGGCGGGGGCCGAGTATCAGGATCAGGATCACCCGATCCACGTGCAGGCGGCCGAGCACAAGCGTCTTCTGCTGGACTATTTCACAGATCTGGCGCGCAAGGCTGGTGCGCGCGATCCGGAAAAGCTGGGCTGCCAGATCATGTTGTTGCAGGAAGGCGCGATCGTGACGACTGTGCTTCTCAAAACCTGCGATGCGGCGCAGGACGCCAAGGCAGCAGCACAGGTTCTTCTGGACAACGCGTTGGCGTAAACGGGGCTCTGTCGCCAAAAAGACGTTGCGTAGCAACCCGTTTGACGGATTGGACCATGCAAAATCCAAAGCTACTCTGACCGAAAATTGAATCGGGAGGACCATGCATGCCGCTTTTCACCACCACTGCCAGTTGGGTGACCGATGAACACCAGATGTTTGCGGAAATGGCGAACCGGTTCATGGAGGATGAACTGGTTCCCAATATCGAGCGCTGGAACGAGAACGGCATCGTCGACCGTGACATATGGCAAAAGGCAGGAGAGGCCGGGTTGATGGCCGGTGCGATACCTGAAGCTTACGGTGGTGTCGGAGGTGGCGTCGGTTTTGACGCCGTCACGATCTACGAACAAGCCGCCCATGGCGATACCGGATGGGGGGTTGGCATTCAATTCATAGTAATCCATTACCTGGCAGCTTACGGAAGCGAAGATCAAAAGCAGAAATGGCTGCCTCGCCTGGCGTCGGGCGAGATGGTAGGCGCGCTGGCCATGACCGAACCCAGCACAGGTTCGGATGTGCAGTCCATTCGGACGACGGCCGACAAGGACGGGAATTCATACCGGCTGAACGGATCCAAGATCTTCATCACCAACGGGCAGTCGGCGGACCTGATTCTGGTGGCCTGTAAAACGGACAGGGCCGTTGGCTCCAAGGGCGTGTCGCTGATTGCCGTTGAAACCGACGACGCAGACGGGTTCCGCAAAGGGCGTAACCTCAGGAAGTTGGGCATGAAGGCCAATGACACTGCCGAGCTGTTCTTTGAAGACGTCAAAGTACCGATGACCAATCTCATTGGCGCCGAAGAGGGCCAGGGCTTCTATCAGATGATGAGACAACTGCCATGGGAACGTCTGACGATCGGCATCGGTGCGCTGGGCGCGATTGATTTCGCCATTTCGGAAACGGTGAAATACACGCAGGAACGCAAGGCTTTCGGGCAACGGGTAATGGATTTCCAGAACACACGGTTCAAACTGGCGGAGTGCAAGACCAAAGCCGAAGTTCTGCGCAGCTTTGTCAATGATTGCGTCGCACGGATTGAAGCGGGCACCTTGGATGCTGCGGCGGCCTCGATGGTGAAATACTGGGGCTCGGAAGTACAGAACGAGATCATGCACGAGTGTCTTCAGCTGTTTGGCGGATACGGGTTCATGATGGAATACCCCATTGCCCGCCTCTACGCGGATGCGCGCGTTCAGATGATCTATGGCGGTACCAATGAGATCATGAAAGAGCTCATCGCCCGGTCTTTGGATACCTGAATACGACGCGGTACCTCCCGCCCGTCGTCAATGTTGCTTAAGAAACATCTCCTCCCGTTGGGCCAGGCAGGCGCGGGCACAGCCCGCGCCTGCCTGGCCCCCTGCTGTCCGCAGGACGCAAGGCCGAAGGCCGCGCATGTTTGCGTGACGTTCAGGACTCGCGGGATGGATTTTTGTCAATCTGCCCTTGCAGCCAGAGACGAAAGGACTTCAGCGGCTCGGATTCCGCGCGGGTTTGTGGCCAAACCAGAAAAAAGTCACCCAAACTTACCCCCGGCCCTTGCCAGGCCGGTACCAGCCGCCCGGTCCGGAGGTCATCTTCGATCAGGTAACTGGGGAGCAGCGCCACGCCGAGCCCGTGAATTGTAGCCTGGCCCATGGTTGAGAACTGGTCGAACAGCATTCCGCCAATTCCGGACACCTTATGCCCCTGAGCGGCAAACCATCTTTCCCAGGCGTCGGGCCGTGTCTCAATGTGCAGCAAGGGCGCGTTCGTCAGCCATCCGATATCACCTGCATTTTGCGGCAACAAATCCGGTGCGCAAACCGGCATCACATCCTCGCGCATGATGGGCAGATAGTTCACTCCGGCCCAGTCCCGTTGACCAAAGTGAATGGCGGCGTCGAAATGTTCGGTTTCAAAATCGAACGGCCGCAGACGTGTGTTGAGGTTGACTGTCACTTCGGGGTGTTGGCGCGCGAAATCCTGAAGGCGTGGGGCAAGCCAATGCATTCCGAACGCGGGCAGGATCGACAAGTTCAGCGATCCGCCAGTTGGGTTGGCTTTGAGTTTCAGCGACGCCTGCGCCAGTTGGTTCAGCGCCGTTCGGGCAACCTGAACATATTCTTTTGCTGCCGGCGTCAGATGCAGCCGCATCTGACTGCGCTGGATCAGATCGACACCCAGTTGTTCTTCCATTGACTTGAGCTGTCGACTGACCGCGCTTTGGGTCAGGGACAGTTCTTCTGCGGCGGCAGACGCGCTGCCAAGGCGGTCGACGGCTTCGAGGGCCAGCAATGAAGGGATGGAGGGCAGGAAACGACGTGGCGCTATCATATGATTAATCCTCATACCTTTCGGACGGATTATCACTGGCATTTGCAAACCGCCAGCCTGATACAAATGCAGGTTTTAATTTAGGCAAACGAATATGACCCAGCACAGCAGTATGTATGGATATCTCCGGGACGGTTGCGGCTTTCTTTTGCCAATGTCATCAAAAGCCTGCAAGAAAGGTTCGCCGTTTACCGGCTGCAACCGCCAACCCGTAACCGCAGACTACTGAGGAAGACGCCATGGATCGGGCTCAGATCGTTCACGAAAATTTCCTGAACCGGGTTGCCAGACGTGACTTTCCCGATGGCGCGACCCCGCAGGCGGGGCTGGGTAAGACGGATGCCGTGTCTCTGTTCCGGTCGCAGGTCCTTAGCCGGGCGTTGGATCGGACCAGCCGTGCAATGCAAAAAGCCGGGCAGGGGTTCTATACCATCGGGTCGTCCGGGCACGAGGGGATGGCGGCGGTGGCACACGCTCTGCGCCCTACGGACATAGCGTTTCTGCATTACCGCGACGCGGCGTTTCAGATCGCCCGCGCGGAACAGGTGCCCGGCCAGCAAATCGCGTGGGACATGTTGTTGAGTTTTGCATGTTCCAAGGAAGACCCCACCTCGGGAGGGCGGCACAAGGTGCTGGGGTCCAAGGCTCTGACGATCCCGCCGCAAACCTCGACTATCGCGAGCCATCTGCCCAAAGCGGTGGGCGCGGCGTATTCGCTGGGTGCGGCGCGCAGACATGATCCTGAGCATCGGGAATTGCCTGAGGATGGGATCGCAATGTGCTCATTTGGCGATGCCTCGGCCAACCATTCGACGGCGCAGGGGGCAATCAACACGGCGGGCTGGACCAGTGTGCAGTCGACGCCACTGCCGCTGCTGTTTGTGTGTGAGGATAACGGGATCGGCATATCGGTGAAAACGCCGAAGGGTTGGATTCAGGCGTCAATGGAGCATCGCCCGGGGATCAAGTATTTCCGGGCCAATGGGCTGGATATTTATGAAACCTATGCCACGGCGAAAGAGGCCGCCGACTACGTCCGCGCCCGCAGAAGGCCCGCCTTCCTTCACCTGACAACGGTGCGCCTTTATGGCCATGCCGGAGCGGATGTTCCCACCACCTATCTGCCAAAATCCGAGGTCGAGGCTGATGAAGCCAACGATCCGTTGCTGCATACTGTGCGTCTGCTGGATCAGGCTGGTGCACTATCGCCGGATCAGGCGCTGAAGATCTATCAGGACACCTGCGCCCGCACCGACCGAATTGCGGCCGAAGCGGCGACGCGCCCGCATCTGGCCAGCGCCTCAGACGTGATGGCCAGTCTGATCCCGCCCAAGCGCGCTTTTAAGCCCACCAACGGCCCCGGTTCCGAGGCCCGCGTCAAAGCCTTTGGCGGTGACATGCGTGTGATGGACGAGCCTCAGCCGATGAGCCGTCTGATCAACTGGGCACTAACCGATCTGATGCTGGAACATGGCGAAATCGTCTGCATGGGTGAAGACGTCGGGCGCAAGGGTGGTGTTTACGGTGTAACGCAGAAACTGCAGCAGCGCTTTGGCCCGGACCGGGTGATCGACACGCTGCTGGATGAACAGTCCATTCTGGGGCTTGCCATCGGCATGGGGCATAACGGGTTTGTCCCCATCCCCGAAATCCAGTTCCTCGCCTATCTGCACAATGCCGAGGATCAAATACGGGGCGAGGCCGCGACCCTGCCGTTTTTCTCGAATGGGCAGTTCACCAACCCGATGGTTCTGCGGATTGCGGGGTTGGGGTATCAGAAGGGGTTTGGCGGGCATTTTCACAACGACAATTCCCTGGCTGTGTTGCGCGATATTCCCGGTGTGATCATTGCCTGTCCCTCGACCGGCGCGGATGCGGCGCGGATGCTGCGCGAATGCGTGCGGCTGGCGCGCGAGGAACAGCGCGTGGTGGTGTTTCTGGAACCCATCGCGCTGTACCCGATGCGCGATTTGCATGAGGCACAGGATGCCGGTTGGATGACCACCTATCCTTCGCCGGACCGGCTCATCGCCTTAGGCGAGGTCGGGGTCCACGGAGATGGAACTGATCTGGCCATCGTCACATATGGCAACGGACATTACCTGTCACAACAGGCCTTGCCCGAGCTTGACGCCGCCGGTGTGAAGACCCGCGTCATTGACATGCGCTGGCTGGCACCACTGCCGACAGAGGCGCTGCGTGATGCCGCCAATGGCTGCAAAAACATCCTGATCGTCGACGAATGCCGCCGCACCGGCAGTCAATCCGAGGCGTTGATGACCTTCTTTGCCCAAGAAGACGCCGACACCCCAATCGCCCGCGTCGTGGCCGAGGACTGCTTCATCGCCACCGGACCGGCCTACGCTGCTCCATTGCCGTCGAAAGACGGGATTGTAGCCGCCGCCTTGAACCTGACCGGAGGCAAAGCATGACCCGCACTGCCGTTGTCATCTGCCCCGGCAGGGGCACCTATTACAAACCCGAGCTAGGCTATCTGCATCGCCATCATTCGGACTGCATGGAGATGTTCCACGATTTTGACGCCATCAGATCCGAGACCGGGCAGGATGCAGTGACCGCACTGGACGGTGCTGCCCGGTACACGGTGGCGAAATATTCCCGAGGAGATATGGCCTCTCCCCTGATCTATGCGGCATCGCTGGCCGATGCGCAGGCTTTGGCGGACGACATCGAGGTGGTCGCCGTTACGGGCAATTCGATGGGATGGTATATCGCTCTGGCCGCCGGAGGTGCGCTATCGCCGCAGAACGGGTTCCGCGTCGTGAATACGATGGGAACACTGATGCAGGACCATCTGATCGGCGGGCAGCTGGTCTATCCGTTCACCGGTGATGACTGGCAGGACGATCCGGAAAGGAAGGCCGATTTGCTGGCGGATGTGGCAGGCATCAACGCTATGGACGGGCACGATCTGGCGCTGTCGATTGATCTGGGCGGGATGCTGGTTCTGGCAGGCAACGAAAACGGGCTGAAGGCATTCGAAACCTCTCAGCCGGTTGTGCAGGAACGGTTCCCCATGCGGTTGGCGAACCATGCCGCGTTCCATACACACCTGCAGGCTCCGGTGGCCGCTGAGGGGCGTACGCGGCTGGGAATGGACCTGTTTGGCCAGCCCGAACGTCCCCTGATCGACGGGCGTGGCAAAATCTGGTGGCCAGGCGCGACGGATACGCAGGCGTTGTGGGAGTATACGCTGGGCCATCAGGTGACCGAAACCTATGACTTCACCCTTGCGATCCAAACGGCCGCGCGCGAGTTCGCCCCCGACCTGTTCATCGTCACCGGTCCGGGTGCAACCCTGGGTGGGGCGGTGGCGCAATCGCTGGTTCTGGCGGATTGGCGCGGCATGGGGAGCAAGGCTGCCTTTCAGGTACAGCAGGATGCGCAGCCTTTCCTGATTGCCATGGGGCGTGAGGACCAAAGGGCGCTTGCAACCGGCTGAGTCCGGCTTGATGATCTTTGCAATTTCAAGGAGCCGGAAGTGAGCGACCATGATCAGTCCCTGTGGTTGAAAACCTGCCGTGAGCATGTCGACAGCGCCCCTCTGACCGGCAAACTGACCGTCGATCTGGCAGTAATTGGCGGCGGCTACACTGGCTGTTCCGCCGCGCTGACGGCGGCAAGGGCGGGGGCGACGGTCTGCCTGCTGGAGGCGCAGGAAATCGGTCATGGTGGCTCGGGCCGCAATGTGGGACTGGCGAATGCAGGGCTGTGGCTGCCGCCTGCCGATATCCGCGCGCATCTGGGGGGCGAGGCCGGGGATCGGCTGATCGACTTGCTGGCCGCAGCTCCCGCGGATGTGTTTGACCTGATCGATCGGCATGGGATCGACTGCGAACCGGTGCGTAGTGGAACTCTCCACTGTGCGCATTCCACGTCTGGTTTGAAGGACTTACAGGCCCGCCACACACAGCTCGCGGCATCGGGAGCACCGGTTGAATTACTCTCTGCGGATCAGGCTATTCAGCGCACCGGCAGCGCTGCATTCCATGGGGCCTTGTTCGACCCCCGAGCAGGTACAATCCAACCGCTTGCTTATGTCCGGGGATTGGCACGCGCAGCCGCCGAGGCCGGAGCGCAGGTTTTTACGCAAAGCCCCGTTGAATCCATGCAGCAATACGATGGTGTCTGGTTTCTAAATACCGCTCAGGGCACCGTGCGCACCAAGTCAGTGATTCAGGCGACCAATGCTTATCACCAGAGTCTAAAGGCATCGACCCCTGCTTATGTGCCTGTTTATTACTTCCAGTATTCCACCGCTCCGCTGTCTGACAATTTACGTGCCAGCCTGCTGCCGGGTGGCGAAGGCTGTTGGGATACCGGCCTGATCATGACCTCGTTTCGAATGGATCAGGAGGGGCGGTTCATCATTGGCGGCATGGGCGATCTGGGGCAGGCGGGCCGTGCAGTGCACTCAGGATGGGTCCGGCGCAAGATGGCTGAGCTTTACCCGCAGCTGGCCGATCAGCCATTGGTCGAGGGATGGCACGGGCGCATTGCCATGACTTCGGACCACATTCCAAAGATTACACGGATCGGTCCGAACGCATTGTCCGTTCACGGCTTTTCCGGGAGGGGGATAGGACCGGGCACGGTGTTCGGCCGCCTGATGGCCGAAAGCCTGCTGAATAATGATCCCAGCCAGTTGCCCGTCCCCTCGGTTTCAGAATATCGCGAGAGTTGGACGGGCCTGCGCCGCGCCTATTTCGAAACCGGCGCGGCACTGACACATCTCATCAAAGCGCGGTTCTGACCTCAGACCGACCGGGTGATTCCACCATCGACACGGATGTTCTGACCGGTGATGTAACCGCCCCCCTCGGACGCCAGCATGGCAACGACCGAAGCGATCTCTTCATAGCTGCGCCCATAGCGGCCCATCGGGATGCGGGATCGAAATTCCTCTTTCTCCGGCAGACTGTCGATGAAGCCGGGCAGGACGTTGTTCATTCGGATGTTGTCGGCCGCGTACTGGTCCGAGAACAGCTTGGTGAACGCCGCCAGCCCGGCACGAAATACGCCCGAGGTGGGGAAGATTGGGTCCGGCTCGAACGCGGCGAAGGTTGAGATGTTGATGATCGACCCGCCGCCCTGCGCCTGCATGATAGGTGTCACCAGCCGCGTCGGACGGACCGCGTTCATGAAATAGACGTCCATCCCGAGATGCCAGTCCTCATCTGAAAGCTCCAGAACCGGTGCGCGGGGCCCGTGTCCGGCTGAATTGACCAACACGTCGATGCGGCCCCAATGGGCCATTGCGGCGTCGACAAGTTTTTGCAGGTCGTCAGAGGATTGGTTTGATCCGGTGACCCCGACGCCACCCAGCTCGTGTGCCAGTGCCTCACCCTTGCCCGAAGAGGACAGGATACCGACTTTGAACCCGTCAGCGGCCAGCCGACGCGCCGAATCCGCGCCCATTCCGCTGCCGCCTGCCGTAATAAGTGCCACTTTGGTCATGTGAATTCTCCATTGTCATGTTTCCCTCAAAATGCGCCTGCGTGGCTGGTTTGACCAATCAGTTCTTCTAGCTTTATGCTGTAGAAAATCTACTGGATGATTGTATGGCCGCTCTTCCGCCTCTGAACGCGCTCCGGGCCTTTGAAGCTTCGGCCCGACACTTGAACTTTCGTCTTGCGGCCGAGGAACTCGGGGTTACGCAAGGTGCCGTTGCGCAGCAGGTGCGCGGGTTGGAGGCGCGGTTGTCTGAGAAGCTGTTCGACCGCGTGCCCCGTGGTCTGGTGCTGACAGAGGCGGGTCGGCGCTTTCACGCACCGCTGCGGCGCGCGTTTCGGTTGATCGAAGGCGCTGTGGAAGATTTGTCAGGGGATCGACAAATTACGATTTCCGTCACCCCCAGTTTCGCCTCGAAATGGCTGGTGCCCCGTCTGAGTGATTTCACTGCCAAACACCCGGATATCACGGTTCAGGTCGATGCGCGCGAACGGCTGGCTGATTTCCGGAGCGACGGAGTGGATTTGGCGGTGCGTCAGGGTCGTGCGCCCTTTGGGACCGATCTGATCGCAGTACCGTTGTTTGCGACTGAGTTCATCCTTGTTTGCAGCCCTGGCCTTGCAGGTCATGTGAATCACCCGTCCGATCTGATGAGCTATGTCCTGCTGAACGACACGCATGGGCTCTGGCCTCTGTTTCTGGAGCGGGTCGGCGTGGCAGGCAAACCCCGCATGATGAATTTCAGCCAGACCAGTCTGGCAATTGACGCGGCGGTGTCCGGGCATGGTATTGCACTGGCGAATGCGCCTTTGGTTTCGGCGGAACTTGCATCGGGTCGGCTGCTGCAACCGCTGTCTGACGTGCTGATCGAAGACCTCGGCTTTTTTGTGGTAGTGCCCAAAAGGCCGCGCCAACCCGAGCTTGTTGCCGTGATGAAGGACTGGTTGTTGTCTCAGGCCTGAAGCGTCGAAGCGATGATTTCGATCCGGTCGCGCAACCAGCGATGGGCCGGATCGTTTGCGGATCGCTGGTGCCACACCATGTAAATCGAAACTGGTTCGCAGGCGAAGGGCAAAGGTGCACAATCGAGCGCCGCCAAGGGTCCGTGCTTCATCAGGGCTGTGTCGGTCGAAATCAGATCGCTGCCCTTTACGAAGGAAGGAATTGCGTTGAAATGCGGCAAAGAGACGGTGGGTGACCTGATCTGGGTCTGATCCACGCCGCGCATGACCGCGCGGGAACTGCGACCGTCCGCGAACCGCACTTCGACATGCTCGGTTTCGCAATATGATTGCCAACTGTCAGGCGGTGCGCGGCGGTTGCCATCGAAAAAGATCATCAAAGGGCTGCTGAGCACTCGTTTCTGGAAAATATCCGGGCCGTCAGGGGGCAGTGGGGTCAGCATCAACTGGCACCGGTCGCTGCGCAACAGATCCGGGTCTGGTACGCCGGACGGGATAAAGCCAAGTTTCAGCCGCACGCCCTCGGCCCGAACGTCCCTCAATAACCGGGGAAAGATCAGCTCGCGCGGCATGTCGTTGGTTGCAATCTGGATACTCAGCTCTTCGGACTGCGGATCGAAGGGGCGCTCCTCGGTCAGTGCGCGCATACCGTCGAGTACCTGTTGCACCGGCTCTTTCAGTGATAGGGCGCGTTCGGTTGGCGTTAAGCCTTGCCCGGATCGCACGAAAAGCGGGTCACCTAACACTTGGCGCAATTTACTCAGCGTGTGGCTGATTGCCGATTGCGTCACGCCCAGCCGGTCGGCGGCTTTTGAGACGGAACTTTCCTCGAGAATGGTCAGAAAGACGCGAAGGACCTTGCCGTCCAAGTCGGTGAAATCAGTTTTGTTCATATCGTTTATGATTATTCATGAATGGTTTTGCTGTCTACAGTGCATTAGGTGACAATCAGCAACAGGAGGTGCGCCATGGGGATCCGTTTTTTCTCGGACAAGAACAGACCGGTCCACATGGGGCGCTACCCGCTGGAGCGTTTGGCCCGCCAAAGCCGGATGCCTGACCTGTCTTCGGCGCAGCCGATGCCCGCGCTCAGCTTTCACCGGCCTGATCAGCCCGCAAGCATCGTCAACGCCATGGGTGAATTTCAGGCGATGATGGACGCCATTCGCGACGGGTTTGTTAATCCGGTCGAATCCGAAATTCCGGCAGACCCCGTCGAGCGGTCCAATCACCTCAAGGCATTTGGCTATTTCAACGATGCCTCGATGATGGGCTGCGGACCGTTGTCGCCCGAGGCGCTGCTCAGCGAACCGCGCCGCAACCCCGATATTGACCGTCTGGCCCACGCTCTGCGCACGCGGCAGACCAAGACGCTGGCCTCGGGCATCGACGTGATCATGGCTGATTTGAAGGAAAGCATGGAGGCCCCACCTAAACCGATGGGTACGCACCGCCATGCCATAGTTTTCCTATACGAACATAACCGTGACCCCGACCCGGATGAGCCGGGTGCCGAGTGGATTGCGGACGCACAGGATCACCGCGCCTGTTTGCTGGCGACCGAGAATGCGGTGGTGATCGCAAACTATATCCGTTTGCTGGGGTTTGATGCGCGGGCGCATACGACGACGTCGTCTGAGGTGGATCTGGGCAAGCTGGCGGTGGCGGCGGGGCTGGCCTCGGTCGAGGATGGGGATATTGTTGCACCGTGGCTGGGCAGACGGTTCGGTCTGGCGGCCGTGACGACCGAGATGGAGATTGTGCATGATCAGCCGCTGCGGCCGATGGCGCAGCAGCCGTGGTTTCGTACGCAAGGCCCGGCCTGGTGGCTGGGAACGGGTTTTGCCAAGAACGCGCTGAACCGCGACCCTTATGCCAAACGGCGCTATGTGGACGGGGCTCACCCGTTTGAAAATCTCAAACGCGTCGAGACGCCGACCACCTATATCGACGAAGAGAATGTCGCCCGAGTTCCCAAGCGCGCCGACATGTTCGCGCGGGCGCAGTTCGGTGACATGGGTAAGGCGCTGCAGGATGCAGCGAAGGGTGGGCACTACGTGCGCAAAGCCGCTCCAAGCTTCGCGCAAAGGCGTGCGCTGGGCGCGTTTGTGCTGTTGCAAGACGGAGAAAGCGCAGCTGCTACGCCGCCTACCGATGCAGACCGGAATGCGGCAAACATCAAGGCCGCGACGTATTTCCTTGGCGCGGATGCGGTCGGGCTTAGCCGCTGTCCCGAATGGACCTGGTATTCCCACGACGCAACCGGAGAGGAGATCGTACCGCCCCATGATCAGGCCATCAGCATGATCATCGATCAGGGTTATGAAACCATGGAGGGCGCCAGCGGTGACGACTGGATCAGCGTCGCGCAATCCATGCGCGCCTATTTGCGGTTCTCGCTGCTGGGCGGTGTGATCGCGCAGCAAATCCGCAACCTCGGCTACAAGGCCAAGGCGCACACGGTGATGGACGGGGAGGTATTGCAGCCACCCTTGTTGCTGCTGTCCGGCTTGGGAGAGGTCAGTCGCATCGGCGAGGTCATCCTGAACCCCTATCTGGGGCCGCGCCTGAAATCGGGTGTCGTGACGACGGATATGCCGATGGGCCATGACAAGCCGATCGATTTCGGCCTGCAGACCTTTTGCGAGTCATGCAACAAATGCGCGCGGGAATGCCCGTCCGGGGCGATTACCGCCGGGCCGAAACTGATGTTCAACGGCTATGAAATCTGGAAATCCGACAGCCAGAAATGCGCCACCTATCGCGTGACCACGCCAGGCGGGGCGATGTGCGGGCGTTGCATGAAGACCTGCCCTTGGAACCTCGAGGGGATTTTCAAGGAACGCCCGTTCCGCTGGGCGGCGATGAATATTCCGCAAGCGGCGCCTGTATTGGCGAAGTTGGATGACGCGGCGGGCAATGGCGGTCTGAACGACATCAAAAAATGGTGGTGGGATATCGAGTTGCAACCTGACGGGGCCTATCGCCCCTCGGAACATCCCCTGAACCGGCGCGACCTGCAAAAGGATCTGGACCTGAAATATGCGGACCAGACGCTGGCCGTCTACCCCGCCTATCTGGCGCCGCACCCCTGGCCCTATCCCTTTGCGATGGACCGCGAGGCCGGGATCGCCGCCTATGAGGCACTGGTGACCGCCGAGGAGTACAAGGCGCGAAAGGCAGCCGGCGACATGTCTGTGGTGCACCGCTATCAGATCGCCGGCGACGCTCCGGTGATGCGTGTCGAATTGACCAAGGTCGACAAGATGACAGCCGATGTAACCAAATACGAGTTTTCGCCGATCAATGGTGCTCCGCTGCCCGACTGGACCGCTGGGGCGCATCTGGACGTGCTGGTGGCTCCTGAATTTCTGCGACAGTATTCCATGTCCGGGGATCCGTCCGATCGGTCCGTCTATCAGATCGGGGTGCTGCGCGAGGATGAAGGGCGCGGAGGGTCAGCCCTCTTGCACCGGATTTTCAATGAAGGTCGCAAGGTTTTCATCTCGAAACCTATCAACCACTTCGAACTGGACGAGACGGCAACCAAAACTTACCTGATGGGCGGCGGCATTGGCATCACCCCGATGATCGCCTTCGCCCATCGCCTGCACGCGCTGGGTCAACCGTTCGAACTGCACTATTCGGCCGGTACACGGGCCGGTGCCGGGTACCTGAGTGATCTGGCGGCGATGCCATGGGCGGATCACGTGCATTACCATTTCTCGGACGAAGGCACGCGTGCCAATCTGGGCGCGATCCTGTCGGGCTATCAGGATGGCTGTCATGTCTACACCTGCGGACCGGACCGCTATATGGACGGCGTTATACAGGCGGCGACGCAACAGGGTTTCCCAGAAGAGGCGCGGCATCTTGAATATTTCTCGGTCCCGGAACAGCCGGAGTATGAAAACCACCCTTTCACGCTGAAACTGGCAAAATCAGGTCGGGAACTGACCGTCCCCGAGGATAAGGACGCCGCTCAGGTGCTGAACGAGGCGGGGATTCACGTGGATGTCAAATGCTCGGATGGCATCTGCGGCGTCTGCAAATGCGGGGTGATTTCCGGCGATATTGAGCACCGCGATTTCGTCCTGTCGAACAAGCAGCGCGAAGACGCAATCATCCTGTGCCAAAGTCGCGCAACCCAGCAAAATGGGGTGATCGAGATCGACCTCTGATCTGAGGTCTGGAAACGACATTTTGAATCGCAAAAATTGGTCGTTCCAGCCATGGACGCCGTGGGGTTGCTGCACTAACGTCCCCTGCAAACCCCAGTGAATCCTGATCATCAGGTGCGAGGTATATTCATGGATTATCACAGCCCCGCCAGTTTTGCCGAAGCCTCGGCGCTGGCCGCGAATGCGCCGGGCATTACTCGGTTCTTGGCAGGTGGCACGGACGTTCTGGTTCAGCTGCGCTCGGACCTGGTAACGCCCGATACGCTGATCGACATCAAAAAGATTGATGGCGTCAGTGACATCAACAGCAATGCCGATGGCAGCTGGACGCTGGGCGTCGCAGCCACCGGTGCCGAGATGAGCGAACATCCCGAACTGGGCCGGGACTGGCCCGGCGTGGTCGAGGCGATGGACCTGATCGGATCGACCCAGGTTCAAGGACGCGCGACGTTAACCGGGAATCTGTGCAATGGTTCTCCGGCCGCGGATTCCGTGCCCGCCATGGTGGCCGCGGGTGTGACCGTCACGGTCACCGGCCCGGATGGTGATCGTGAGGTCGCGGTCGAAGACATCCCGACAGGCCCGGGCAGGACGTCGCTGGCGAAGGGCGAATTGATCTCGGCTGTTCACATCCCCGCACGGGGTGAGAATGGCGGGGACGCCTATCTGCGTTTCATCCCGCGGACCGAGATGGACATCGCTGTGGTAGGCGTCGGCGTCAACCTGCGTCTGGACGGCGACACCATTACCGAAGCGCGCGTGTCGCTGGGCGCTGTTGCGCCGACCGTGCTGCTGGTTGAGGACTGCGCCAAGGCCATCATTGGCACCACTCTGGACGACGCGGCGCTGGATGCTCTGGCCGCTTCCGCATCCGCCGCCTGCAACCCGATTGACGACAAGCGTGGCACCATCGAGTTCCGCACCGAGGTCGCCGGAGTACTGGCCAAACGGGCCGCTAAAATCGCCTATGCCCGTGCGAAGGGAGAACAAGCATGAGCAAGTTCCACGTATCCACTACTGTCAATGGCGATGCGGTCGAATACCTCTGCGATCCGCGCGAGACCCTGCTGGATTGCCTGCGTGACAAACTGAATCTGACCGGTGCGAAGGAGGGCTGCGGTACCGGTGACTGCGGCGCGTGCTCGGTCACGGTTGATGGTCGTCTGGTCTGTTCCTGCCTGATGCTGGGGGTCGAGGCCGAGGGTAAGCAGATCGAAACCGTCGAAGGCATCGCGGACGGCGATGTCCTGCACCCACTGCAGAAAAAGTTCATCGAACATGCCGCCCTGCAATGCGGCATCTGCACACCTGGCATTCTGGTGGCGGCCAAGTCGCTGCTGGAGAAAAACCCCAATCCGACTGAAGAGGAAGCCCGGTACTGGCTGGCAGGCAACCTTTGCCGCTGCACCGGTTATGACAAGATCATTCGCGCCGTGATGGAAACGGCCGAAGAACTGCGGGAGGCTTCGTAATGGCACTCGACGATCGTAAATCGGACTTCACCTTCGTTGGTACCCGCCCCGATCGCCCGGACGGGCTGGATAAGGTCACCGGCCGCGCCAGGTTCGGGGCTGACGCCTATGCGCCCGGTATGCTGCACGGTGCAATTCTGCGTTCGCCCCATGCGCACGCGCGGATCGTGAAGATCGACGCTTCGAAGGCTGAGGCGCATAAAGACGTCAAAGCTGTCGTGACCCGTGCCGATTTCGCCGATGTTCCTTTCAAGCCCGGTCTGGAAGGCGAATTCTGGAACGTGCTGGAAAACGTAATGGCAGGAGAGAAGGCGCTCTATGATGGGCATGCGGTGGCAGCGGTTGCGGCAACCTCGGCGCTGGCAGCGCGCGATGCCCTGAAGCTGATCGAAGTCGAATACGAAGTGCTGCCCCATGTCACCGATGTGGACAAGGCGATGGCTCCGGACGCTCCGGTGATCCGTGAAGGGGCGGCGGATTACTCGGTGCCCGAGGGGATGCACCCGAACGTTGTGCGTTACCATGAAAGTGGCCATGGCGATGTCGAGGCCGGCTTCGCCGAGGCCGATCTGGTCATCGAAGACAGTTTTGCCACCGAAGCCACCCATCAGGGTTACATCGAACCCCATGCCTGTCTGGCGACGCTGGGCAGTGACGGCAAGGGCGAGCTGTGGTGCACCACCCAGGGCCACTGGATCGCGCAAAAGACCTGCGCGGCGTTGCTAGGGATCGAAACTTCGCAACTGCGTGTCACCGCGTCGGAAATCGGTGGCGGATTTGGCGGCAAGACCACCGTCTTCATTGAACCGGTGGCACTGGCGTTGAGCCGCAAGGCCAATCGCCCGGTCAAGTTGGTGATGACCCGGTCCGAGGTGTTCCGGGCAACGGGTCCGACCTCGTCGGCGTCGATGGACGTCAAGATCGGGATGAAGAAGGATGGCACAATCTCGGCGGCTCAGGGCGTCTTCCGCTTGCAAGGCGGGGCCTTCCCCGGCGCGCCGGGCGATATGACCGCCATGTGCGCATTTGCGCCTTATAACCTGACCAATGTGAAGCAGGTTGGCTATGACGTGATGGCCAACCGCCCAAAACAGGCGGCCTACCGGGCGCCGGGTGCCCCGATGGGGGCTTTTGCGGTCGAGTCGGTGATTGACGAGCTTTGCAAGAAGCTGGGGCTCGACCCAATTGAGGTACGCCTGAAAAACGCGGCGCATGAGGGCACAAAGGCCAGCTACGGCCCGCGTTACGAACGTATCGGTCTGGTCGAAACACTGGAAGCGGCCAAGGCGCATCCGCATTACTCGGCGCCGCTGAAGCCGGGGCAGGGGCGCGGGATATCCTGCGGTTTCTGGTTCAACCACGGTGGCGAAACCAGCGTCTCGCTGGCGCTGTCCGAGGATGGCTCCGCTCAGGTGATGGTGGGCACGCCCGATATCGGTGGCTCGCGCGCGTCTATGGCGCTGATGGCGGCCGAAGTTCTGGGCATTCCTTACGAAAACATCCGGGTGACTGTCGCTGACACAGCCTCGCTGGGCTACAACGACGTCTCACACGGCTCGCGCGTGACTTATGCCAGCGGATTGGCGACTATCAAGGCGGCGCGCCACGCGGTAGAGCAGCTATGCGCCCGCGCGGCGGCCAGCTGGGGTATCCCGGTCGATGCGGTTAAATGGGAAAACGGCTGCGCGGTGCCCTCAGGCCCCAACGCAGGTGACTTCGACCCGCGCCCGCTGGCGGACATCACCGCCCATATGGGCGCGACCGGTGGCCCGATTTCGGGCCATTTCGAAGCAACACCGGAAGGCGCGGGCGTGTCATTCGGCACCCATATCGTCGATGCTGAGGTCGATCCGGAAACCGGTAAGACCAGCGTGACCCGCTACACGGTCATTCAGGATGCCGGGAAGGCAATCCACCCGACCTATGTTGAAGGGCAATATCAGGGCGGTGCCGCACAGGGCATCGGCTGGGCGCTGAATGAAGAGTACATCTACGGCGACGACGGTCGCCTGCAGAACTCGATCTTTCTCGATTATCGCATCCCGGTCGCCAGCGATCTGCCGATGATCGACACCGTGATCGTCGAGGTGCCGAACCCTGGCCACCCGTTCGGGGTGCGCGGTGTCGGTGAAACCGGTATCGTGCCGCCACTGGCTGCGATCGCCAATGCGGTTTCGCATGCGGCGGGTGTGCGGATGCATCAGTTGCCGATGTCACCGCCACGCATTCTGGCGGCGCTCAAGGACAATGGTTGAGGTTCACCTCTGGTCAGGCCTCCGGTCTCTGACCGGGGGCCAGCAGGTGGTTGAGGTCGAGGCCAAGACCACCGGCGAATTGCTGAAGGAACTGGTGCGCGTGCATCCGCAGCTTCAGGGTCCGATTGATGCGGGCGTGTCCATCGCCATTGACGGGCGCGTCATCGCCAGCGGGCTGACCGAACCGATCCCCGAGGGTAGTGAAGTTTACCTGATGCAGCGCCTCAGGGGCGGTTAATTCCTGGGCGACCACGGTTCGCGCCCGACCAGGCGGTCAGCTTCGGCGGTGATGTCGTTCATGTGGTTCTCAAGACTCTGGCGCAACGCTTCGATCTGCTCCTCCGAGGCTTTGCGCGGCACAGTCTCGGTCCACTCCCGGCACAGAAACACACCTTCATTTCGCCACGGGCGCGGCATCAACAGGCGATCCCAGGTCCCGGCCTCCCGCCCATGGCGGGCGGAAAACGTAATTCCGAACACCCGCTTGCCGGACGAGCGCGCCCAGACCAGGGGCACGGTGGACAACACGCGCTCGGGTCCACGCGGTCCGTCAGCGGCAATTCCGATCGAGATGCCCTTTTTCATCATGCCCAACACCTCTCGCGACAAGGCGACGTGGCGCTTGCGGCTGGACATAGCAATGGTGTCCATTCCGAACAGTTTCTGGACCCGACCCACCATGCTGCCCGCCCGTGCGGCGGACGTGATCGAGCAGATGCGCCCCTTGTCCAGCGGAAAGAAATAGGGCGACTGTGCCAGCCTCTGATGCCACAACACAACGATGACAGGTTCACCCTGGTCGGCGAGCTGGTCCAGTTCTTCATAACCGACGCGCTGCCATTTCGTGTTGCGGTTGACCATCCGGATATAGCCCGCGATGCGCCGTGCTGCCCAGTTCAGGACGGCTTCGCTGTCGGCGATCTTTTTGCGGATACTCACGGATGGGGTCCTTCATACTGGCCAAGCCGTGTCTTATAGAACTCAACGCCGCGCGCAACTTGTTTGTCATTTGCATTAGTGTAACGGAATCTGAAAAAGCCTCTTGAGTCCGCCGCGCGGCTGGCATATCTGAGGCGCACCTTAGGGGTATAGCTCAGTTGGTAGAGCGACGGTCTCCAAAACCGTAGGTCGCGGGTTCGAACCCTGCTGCCCCTGCCATTTCCTAAAAATCCACCAGGCCCGCCTGCAAAAAGTACCTCGGGTACTTCGGTATGGATGCCACGAATTTTTGTTTTTTTGCAATGCCGCGTATCCTGCTCATGCATATTTCGAAAATTGGATCGTGGGGCGATCAATGCGGGTTTTGTTTAAACAGGGTTTGGTGATCTTCTGGTTTCTCTGGTGGGCGTTTGCGTTTCTGACCGATTTCATAGGCGGGCTGGAGCTTTTGGGATTTACCTCGACCCCGTGGTTCGACGGCAACAACTATCCCTTCCTTGTAAAGACGCTGGAGCAGTTCGGGTCGACCACTACGATTGATGTCTCCCTTTTTGTCGGCATCATTCTGTGGGCTCTACTGTCAGCGCTTTTGTTCCTTTTCGCGGCTGTAACGTCTTATGAACGCAAGGATATCTGGATCAGGCGGGTGGACATGGCCTTTATCGTGTCGCTTGGCCTGTGGCTGGCGTTTTTTCTCTCGGACCAGACCGTCATGAAATTCGATCTGGAAGAAAACCACATGGTTCAAGGCGGGTTCCAGCTGTTGTGCTACCTGACGATCTACATTTTGCCGGATTAGAGGTAAAATCAGCCAACCCGTTGTTGGTGGCCTCGGCTGGCGACTTACATGCGAGATACTTTATGAAATCGGTTGGAAATGGCGTCCGGGCGCGACAACGCTTTGTTTGTTTGCCGCGCCGCGGGGCTTTTTCGGCGACGCGCTTAGCCAGTGAAATGATGCCGATAAACGATCTCGTGCAGATCCCGTCTGCAATATCCAAGATCCATCAGTTCCTTTTCCGACATCATATCGACTTCGCGCTTTTTTCTTTTGTACTCGGCTTTCTTTTCACGCCTTGCCTTTCTGTCCTCTGCGGACGCGAAAAGGTTTGAAAAGATACCGTTTCCAGTAATGAAATCTGCATATGCCATCATAGCACCCTCCTTTGCATGGCTGGCTGTTCCTTATGGACAGATTGGCAGCCGTGCTGAATTTCGCCTGTTGTGAAAATTAATGTTCGTTTACGCCTGAACCGGATCGGGAAATATGCTATTCGGTCAATCGCGGTTTCCTATGCCGGTGGAATGACATAAGGTCCCGCGCATTACGGATACGCGGAAGAGGGTACATGTCGCGCTTTGATGGATATTTCCTGCGGCAATTGCTGATTCTATTCGGCTTTTTCACCCTGGTTCTGGTGGGCGTGTTCTGGATCACCCGGTCCGTCAGCCTGTTTGACCGTGTGATCAGCGGCGGCCAGCCAGCCATTGTATTTCTCGAATTTACCGCGCTGACCCTGCCAACACTGATCCGGACCGTAATGCCCATGGCGGTGTTTGCCGCCGCGGTTTATGCCACCAACCGCCTGAGCCGCGAAAGCGAACTGACGGTGATGCTGGCCACCGGCTCCAGCCCATGGCGGTTGGCGCGCGCCGTATTTCTGTTTGGTATCGTGGCCGGAATGATAATGGCCGTCATCAGTGTCTTTTTGCGCCCGGCTTCTGTTGAGCAACTGGAACAACGTCAGGCCGAAGTTGCAGGGGACGTTACCGCACAGTTGCTGAACGAGGGTGAGTTTCTGCACCCGACGTATGGTGTAACCGTCTATATCGGCAGAATCGACCTGGACGGCACGCTGCACGAGGTGTTCGTCTCAGACCGGCGGGACAGGTTGAATCCGGTCAGCTATTCTTCGAAGACGGCTTACCTGGTCAACAACGGCACCGGAATTCACCTTGTGATGGTCGAAGGGATCGCACTGCGTTTTGACCACCAGGGCAAAACCCTGTCCTCGACCCTTTTTGATGATGCGTCGTATGACATATCCGAACTGACGAATACCGATAGCTCTGCCGCGCGCAGTCTCGAGGCCATTCCGACAGTCGAGCTATTGCGAAATCGGGATGCCATTACAGCGGCCGAACGCTTTACCGAGGGCGAACTGATCGACGAACTCCACCAGAGGTTTTCGTGGATCGCCATTTGCGTCGCTGTGGCTATGGCCGGATACGCAACCCTGATGCTGGGCAGTTTTTCGCGCTTTGGTTTATGGCCACAGATATTTGGCGCCTTTACAATTCTGGTTCTGCTTGAGGGTGTCCGGGGGTTTGTTTCACCCGTCGTGATCGATAATCCTGACCAGTGGGTTCTGCTATACCTGCCGGCGGTCATAGGCATCCTGATCTCGTGCCTCTTTTTGCTGATCGCAGGGCGCCCGTTGTTGCGGAAACGACCGCAAAGCGGGACCGGCACCTTGTCCGAGGCTTAGCCTGCTGCGCGCAGGTCGGTAAGGCAGGTCAGGATATCGTCATTGTTTGCGCTGCCCCGACGTGTCACCAGAAATAATGGCAACATCAGGTCCAGCGCTCCGGCGACCGGAACAAGGTTACCTGCGGACAGGTGGTCTCTGATAACGTATTCCGGAAAATACCCTGTTCCGCCCCGTCTCAGGACGTAGCGCAACGCCATCATGCAATTGCCCAGAAAGACCGTCTGTCCCGAGGACTGCCTTGCGGCCGAGCGTATATGATCCTGGTAAACCTCGCCCAATTCCAGATTGACGAAAACCGGATCGCTCGCTTCCGGGGATCTGACAAGCAATAGACGTTCTGAGTTTAGCTCCTGAGACTGTACACGTGGGTCCGATGGTATTTCATGCGTCAATGCCGCGTCCAGAACATGGGTCGCGACCGCGTCCACCATGTTCAGGCCATGGTCATAGTTGAGCGTCAACAGAAGCTGACCAAGACGTTGTTCAAACTGAATGGCAAGATCGACCAGCAACGGGTCCCAGATGCTGAGTTGGGCGCCAAGACGCAGGGCGACCCGGTTCTGTGTTTGCGCGGGCAAGTCGCGGGACGCGAAGGACCACAGCGTCATCATCTGCTCGGCATAGGGTCGGAACTGTCGCCCGAATTCCGTAAGACTGGTTCCACCGGCACCACGTGTGAACAGCGGCTTGCCGGTTTCATCTTCGATCAATCGGATACGGGCACTGACGGCGGTTTGGGTCACGTTCAGCTTGCGGGCCGCGGCGTGAAAGCCTCCGGTCTCTGCAACGCACAGAAAGGTCTCGATCGCTTTAATTTGCATGTCGAAAGTATTTTTTGATCGCATTGATAAAATCAATTCATTTTTTTGAAAGGCTGGCCTGAGCTATTTTGAAGCCAGCAAATGAGCCAAAGGACCGCGCCATGCTGGACAAACGCCACAAACCAACCTGGACCAGTTTCGAAGAGGCGACCAAAGCCGATTGGGATGCCGTAATGGAGTATGAAGAAGCGTATAACGCAGCACTTCCAGACCGGATTCTAGATGCTATCCGCTCGCTAGACGAGGAATGGACGCCGTATCCCGTGAATCGTTATCAGCACAGTCTGCAGGCAGCGACGCGTGCTTACGAAGACGGTGCGGATGAGGAATTGGTCGTTGCTGCCCTAATCCACGACACCGGAGATATCCTGTCACCCTACAACCACGGCGAGCTGTCGGCGGCGATGATGAAGCCCTATGTCAGCGAAAAGACCTATTGGATTCTCAAGCACCACTGTGTGTTCCAGGGCTATTACTACAACCACCACCTTGGCGGAGATCGGAATGCGCGCGACAAGTACCGCGACAGTCCGCATTGGGAGGACTGCCGTTATTTCTGTCACGAATACGATCA
Source organism: Ruegeria lacuscaerulensis (assembly GCF_013031245.1). Classification (GTDB taxonomy): domain Bacteria; phylum Pseudomonadota; class Alphaproteobacteria; order Rhodobacterales; family Rhodobacteraceae; genus Ruegeria; species Ruegeria lacuscaerulensis_C. Next base: position 21,070 of record NZ_WPZL01000015.1, on the reverse strand, counting down.
GAAGGCGTTTGACCCGGATTATCCGACCAAACCTTTGGAGTTCTTCGAACCCATGCTGCGCCGCGTTCTGAACAAGGGTTGCGGCCACATGGAGCTTAACGAGACCGCCGAGGGTTAACAGGCGGCCATCAAGCGGTACACGATTTGGGCTGCCGTAAAGTCCCAGGCGGCATTGCCGTCCGGGGCCAGTTCGACCACGTCGAAACCTACGCATTTGCGGCCCTTGAGCGCGTGTTCGACCAATCGCAACGCCTGATAATAGCCCAAGCCCCCGGGGACCGGCGTACCGGTGGCGGGCATCAGGGACGGGTCCAGGCCATCGACGTCAAAGCTGACATAGACCGACTCGGGGAAATCCTCAGGCAGGTCGACGGCGTGGATGTTGCCTGTCACCAACTCTTCGGCATCAACATGGAACACGTGGTTTTTCAGGCGGCTTTTTGCCTCTTCGGTCGAAATGGCGCGCACACCGAACTGGGCCAGACGAACGCCTTCTTCGGCCAATAGATGCATGACTGAGGCGTGGCTATGTTTCTCACCCTGATAAGCGTTGCGCAGGTCAGCGTGGGCGTCGATCTGGACGATACCAATTGGCTGACCCAACGCGCGGGCCACGCCCATAATCGAGCCGTAGCTGAGCGAATGTTCACCCCCCAACACGACGGGGATTTTGCCCGCGCGCACCGCTGCCTCGGTGCGTTGAGCGAGCCGTTCCATGATCTCGGGCAGGGCAGCGTCACAATCCAGCTCTGCTTCGGTAAAGATGCCTTCGACGCAGGGTTCCGCATGGCCGGTGATACGTTCCAGTTCATTGCTGGCCTCGATGATCGCTTCGGGGCCTTTGGCGGTGCCGGACCCGTAAGAGACGGTGCGCTCCAGTGGCACCGGGATCACGCGGAACCGGGCGTCATCGCTGCGTTCGGACGCGGTGAGTTCACTGTCGAGGAAAATGCTCATGAGAGTCTCTCTTTGAAGTCGTCATAGCCGAACTGCCTGATGATTTTCAGTTCATCCGTTTCGCTGTTCCACAAAGCAATTGTCGGCAGGGGCACGCCGTTGAATGTGTTGGTTTTGACCATCGAGTAATGCGCCTGATCGAGAAAGGCGAAGCGTTGGCCGATCTCCAGCGGCGTGTCCCACGTATAGTCGCCGATCACGTCGCCCGCCAGACAGGACGGACCGCCGAGCCGATAGGTGTGACCTGCCTTGGCTTCGTCCATCATCGCGGGGCGATAGGGGGCTTCGATGACGTCGGGCATGTGGCAGGTGGCCGAGATATCGGTGATCGCAAGGTTCATGCCGTTGATCGGCAGGTCGAGGATTTCCCCGACCAGAATGCCCGCGTCCAGCGCAACGGCCTCGCCGGGTTCGAGATAGACGTCGATGCCGTATTTTGCGCGGATGTTCTTGATGAAGGCCACCAGCCCCTCGCGGTCATAATCGTCGCGGGTGATGTGATGGCCGCCGCCGAAATTCAGCCATTTCAGCCCGCTAATGAAGGGCGCGAGTTTGGACTCCACAGCCGCCCATGTGCGTTGTAGGGGCTCGAACCCCTGTTCGCACAGGGTGTGCATGTGCAGCCCGTCGACTCCGGTGAGTACCTCGGCGGTCAGTTGATTGACAGGCGTGCCCAGGCGCGAACATGGGGCGCAGGGGTCGTATTTGGGAACCTCGCCCTCGGAATGTTCGGGGTTGATGCGCAGCCCGACCTGCACTCCCGCGGCCTGCGCCTTGGCGAGGAACCGATCCTTTTGCGCCGGGCTGTTGAAGATGATGTGGTCAGACAGCAACAGGATTTCATCCATGTCCGAGTCTTTGTACCCGGCGCAGAAGGTTGCGACCTCGCCGCCATATTCCTCGCGCCCCAGCCGCGCCTCGTAAATGCCGCTGGCGCAGGTGCCGCCGAGATATTGGCGGATCAGAGGGGCCAGAGAGAACATCGAGAACGCTTTGAGCGCGCTGAGGAAATGTGCACCGGACCGGTTGCCGATATCGGCGAGAATGCACAGATTACGTTCGACGGCTTTTTCATCGACCACGAAGCAAGGTGTCGGTACGCGGTTGAAGTCGAAATTGCGGAAGGCCCCTGCATCGCCGGCTTGTGTGGTCATCATGTCGGTCATGTCCGCCGTCTCCGTCAGGTGGAGAGGCCGGGGGCTCTGCCCCCGGACCCCCGGAGTATTTTCGAAAAGATGAAATCCGGGCGATTTCGTTTCATGGTAAGGTCAGAATTCGACCGGGCCGTCGAGTTCGTGGACCTGCCACGGCAGACCGTGTTCATTCAGCATGTCCATGAAATTGTCCGGGTCGAGCTGTTCCATGTTCCATACACCCGGTTCGGTCCAGTTGCCTTTCAGCACTTGCGCCGCGCCGATCATGGCGGGAACCCCGGTGGTGTAGCTGACCGCCTGGCTGCCGACCTCGGCGTAGCATTCCTCGTGGTCACAGATGTTGTAGATGTAAAAGGTCTTCTCGCCCGAGCCGTCCTTGGCCTGACCCGTGGCGATGTCGCCAATGCAGGCCTTGCCCTTGGTTTCCGCACCCAGATCACCGGGATCGGGCAGCAGGGTTTTCAGGAACTGGATCGGGATAATTTCCTTACCATCATGCATCACCGGATCGATGCGGGTCATGCCGACATTCTCCAGCACCTTGGCGTGGGTGATATAGGCGTCACCGAAGGTCATCCAGAAGCGGGCACGCTCGATCTCGGGGAAGTGGGTCGAGAGCGACTCCAGTTCTTCGTGATACATCAGGTACATGTTTTTCTGGCCGATGGCGGGAAAGTCGAACTCGACCTTGTGGGTCATCGCCGGGCTGTACTGCCACGCGCCGTTTTCCCAGTGGCGGACTTCGGCCAGCACTTCGCGCAGGTTAATCTCCGGGTTGAAGTTAGTCGCGAATTCCTGATCGTTGGTGCCGCCATTGGCGTCCAGTACGTCGATCTGCCGAATGGTGTCCAGCTTGTGTTTCTTCAGCCATTTGGCAAAGACCGACGTCACGCCAGGATCAAAACCCGAACCGAGGATCGCAGTCAGGCCCGCCTCTTTGAACTTGTCCTGATAAGCCCATTGCCAGTGGTATTCGAACTTGGCCACGTCCTCGGGCTCATAATTCGCGGTATCCAGATAGTGGATACCAGCCTCAAGGCACGCGTCCATCAGGACCAGATCCTGATAGGGCAGGGCGAGGTTCACCAGTATCTCGGCCCCGGTTTCCCTGATCAGCTTCACCGTGTCTTCGACTTTGTATGCGTCCAGTTCGGCGGTCGCGATATCAACGCCCACGCGTTCTTTTACCGCCTTGGCGATGGCATCGCATTTCGATTTGGTGCGGCTGGCCAGAGTGATTTCGGTAAAGATATCCGAATTCATCGCCATCTTATGCACGGCGGCGTGGGATACGCCGCCCGCGCCGACAACCAGTGTTTTGCCACTCAAAGTTCCCATGGGGGTAATCTCCTCTCTGGGGTTATTCGTAATAGGTGTAGCCGTTGATCGAGTCGCGATAGGCGCTCATCAGGGTTTTGCGGTCCTTGGCCATCAGAGTACCGGTCGAGATTGCCTCGTCCACCATTTTGCGGAACGCGGCGACGCAGTCGGTCGGGTCGAACTCTACATAGGACAGGACCTGGCTGATCGTGTCGCCCTCCTGTTCGTGCAGCAGGTCAAAGCCGCCGTCGGGGCGCAGGTCTATGGTGACGACGTTGGTGTCGCCGAACAGGTTGTGCAGATCACCCAGCGTTTCCTGATAGGCGCCGACAAAGAAGACGCCCATGAAGTACTCGCCATTTTCGGGCAGGGAATGCACCGGCAGGCTGGGTGAAACGCCGTCGGCCAGAATAAACCGGTCGATCTTGCCGTCGCTGTCGCAGGTGATGTCTGACAGGACCGCGCGGCGGTCAGGCGTTTTGTTCAGGCCCTGCAGCGGAACAATCGGGTGCAGCTGGTCGATGGCCCAGACATCGGGTAGTGATTGGAACAGCGAGAAGTTGCAGTGGTAGATGTCGGCCACTTTCTCCAGCTGATCATCGACGTCCGTCTCCAGGTCGTCGGATGCCGCCAGCGCCTTGAGGCGGGCCATTAGGGACAGATATATCCGCTCGGACCGGGCCATCTGGCGCAGATCGACATAGCCGCGGCGGAACAATGCGCGCAGTTCGTTGCGATAAAAGGTGGCGTCGTTCCAGCATTCCTGCAGCCGGTCGCTGCTGAGGTAACCATGGACAGCGGCGAGGTCCGAAACCAGATGGTGGTCATCCGGTTCCACCTTTGGGCCATTGGGTGCATCGTAAAGCGTGCTTTCCAGCACATTGAACACCAGCATGGACGAGGTCGCCACGACTGCCCGGCCGCTTTCAGTGACCAGCGTTGGGTGGGCAACCTTAGCCTCATCCATCGCATAGGCCACGGTCTCGACCACGTTGGCGCAATATTCCTCGACCGTGTAGTTGATCGAGTTCTCGGCGGCCTTCTTTTCACCCGTGTAATCCACGCCCATGCCGCCGCCAAGGTCCAGATGGGTCAGCGGCACGCCTTCGCGTGTCAGTTCGGTGTAGTAGCGGCAGGCTTCGCCCACGGCGCGGCGCACGTCGTTGACGTCCTGAACCTGAGAGCCCAGATGCGAATGCTGCAGCTTCAGGCAATGCAAAAGCCCGGCCTCTTTCAGCTTGTCGATCGTGGTCACCAGCTGATCGGTGTTCATACCAAAGGCCGAGCGGTCGCCCGAGCTTTCCTCCCACTTACCGCTGATCTGGTTGGTCAGTTTCACCCGCACACCGATCAGGGGTTCGATACCGAGCTCTTTATAGACCTGGATGACCGTGTCGGCCTCTTTCGGGCTTTCGAGAACGATGACCGTGTTGAAACCGATCTTGCGGCTGAGGATGGCGAGTTGGATGAATTCAGCATCCTTGACGCCGTTGCAAACAATCAGCGCTTCGCTGGCCAGACGGTGCGCCAGAGCGATCACCAGCTCGGGTTTCGATCCGGCCTCAAGCCCGTAGCTGTATTTCTGGCCGAACTCGACGATCCGGTCGATCACCTGAGCCTGCTGATTCACCTTGATCGGGAAGACGCCACGATAGCTGCCGTTATAGCCGGTGCGGGCTATGGCGTCGCGGAAGCTTTCGTTGATATGAGCGATTTCGTTTTCCAGATATGAGCTGATGCGCAACAGCATCGGTGCCTTGATGCCGCGTTCGTCCAGATCGTGTAGAATGCCGGGCAGACTGATCGCATCTGCTTCGGGGACCAGGGGATTGCGCAGACCAATCTCACCGTGCTCCGTCACCTCGATGAGGCCTTTGCCCCATTTCTCAACCCCGTAGATGGAATGCGGTGCGTCGGGTGTCTGTTTCAATCAGGTCAATCCTTGCAGTAGCGGTGCTAGTTTAGCGCCCGCCAATAAGGCAGCAGTTCGATTCTTCCAAGTGTAATCTATGTGACGGGATTTCCCGAATTTACACAGTCGTGCGAATGGGTATCAGGTGATTGTCCCACTGACAGTCAGGCCGCGCAGCGACCCGGGCCTGTTTACCCGATAATTGCCCAACGATTCCGGTGCCGGTGGTAAAGACAAAGCCATCTGGTCCGGAACCAAGGCCGCAGACGTCCTCTAAGTGGTACGCATGCGCGAGTGTTTCATTCGCGATCGAATACTGATGCAGTGCATTGCCGCGCGGGCAGGTAATTGCGATGGTTTCTCCGTCACCGGCAAAAGCGATACTGCCGGCATAACCTTGCAGACTGCTCTGATCGGTTTCAGCGGCAGAGAGCAGACGGGGTGTCTCACCCCGTCGGTGCAAGCCCAGCAGCGGCGGGTGCTGCGTCTTGTCCCCTTGCCACTGCATCGCGAAACCCACCAGCCCGTCCTGCCGCATAGCCAGATGGCGGATCGAGTTTTTTTGCAGCGCGCGGGGCAACTCCACCTGTTCTAAAACCGAACCCGACAGGTCCACATAGCTGAGGCGCGGCTGCATTACGGGCAGGTTCAGCTTGGTGCGACCGGTTTCTGGGTGGGTTTCTATCCCGCCATTGGCAATGACCAGAGTCTGGCCGTCAGGCATTAGGCGCATGTCGTGTGGGCCTATGCCACCTGATGAAAATTCTCCTAACCGCGTGTGGTCATCGGCGTCCCAGATGCCGATCACACCCTCTCCGGCTTCGTAATCGTTCTCGGTGGTGAACAGCCGGGTTCCATCGAGTGAAAAAATGCCGTGACCATAGAAATGGCGGCCTACTGGGGCTTCAAGCCGCGCGATCTCGGTGCCCGTTGTGCAGTCAATGACGATGGCAAAGGTTCCGGGGCGGCGGGCAAAGGCGACCGCCTGAGCACGTTTGGGATGGGCCGCCGCTGCGTGGCCGCGTGCAGGCAGGGGCAGAGAGAAGACGATGTCTCCACCCGTTTCCAACCCGGCCAGCCGATAGGTGCCATCCGGGAAAAGTGCGGCCGCCAGGTAATCCGGCGCTCCAACGGACGCCCAGCCTTGAACCGGCGTAAGGCTGGCTGCGGCCAGACCGGCCAGAAAATGGCGACGACTGGTCATGGCTTAATCTCCGTCCAGTGAGTTGAACCCGGCACTGATGCCCAGTGTCGGGCCGAGTTCGGCCGAGGCAATTGCACGGATATCGCTGATTGATTGCTGCAATGCTTCGACCCGGAGCCGCCCTTGTGGCGTTGCCACATCGGCAAAAGACGGATCATCCAGGGACTGCGCCCGAGTGATCGCCTTGGCAAACGCGTCATCCAGATCAGCCGCAATTCCGGGGTGGTCCGCCGAAAGACGAATGGCCAGTTCACGCAGCGCGGCCAGAGACAATTCAACATGGCGCAATGACCGTTCAGACCGCCGCGCCTCGGCACGGCTAGGCCGGGGGCGATGAAAAATGCCCATGGGGCGACCCAGCCGGGTGTCGGATGTGAATTCCAGACCTGTGATCAAGGCCTTGTACAGCTCCTGCATGGCTTCGTCGTCCGACCGGTACGGGCTATCCCCCCCGGGTTGCGTCAGTGCCGTCGCATAGCTTGCCCAGTCTGTGTTGATAGCACTGGCATTGCCATCGATATCCGCCGCGATCGCTTGCACCAGGGCGCACCGATAGGCTTCGCTGCCTTGTTCCGAGAACCGTGGATCGTAAAGCATCTGCTCCAACGCGAAGAACCCGCGACCGGCGATGGATGTTTCGGCAAACGCTTCGGGGGAGCGAACGGCCGTGTCCTCGGTCGCGATCAGCCCGGTCAGCGCCTTGGGCGTGAATCCCTTCGTGTCCGGCCAGAATGCCAGCGCAAAGGCGCGGTCTTGCACTTCGGTCGGGCCAAAACGCAGATGGCTGACCGAGATCCAGTCATCAAAGGCTTTATGAAAGGCCGCACGCAGTTGCGGTGAGCCGGGCGCACAATCCGTCTGTGCGGCCTGCGTCAACGTCGCAGTCGCGTCGGACAGAGCTGCAAACCCCGGCAGGATATGAGCCTCGACAGTGTCACTCAGGATCGGTCCGTGGTCCTGAGCCTGCGCACAAAAGGGCAGCGTCAAAGCAACGGCAACAGCAAAAACGCGCATGGGTCAGAGACTCTCCAGAAAGCGGACAAGGGCATCTCGGTCGGCTTTGGGCATCGAGACAACTGTATCTCGGGCCGCTTGGGCCTCGCCTCCGTGCCACAAAATCGCTTCGAGCAGGGACCGTGCGCGGCCGTCATGCAGAAACTGCGTGTGGCCTGAAACCTGTTCGGTCATCCCGATGCCCCACAGCGGCGGGGTGCGCCATTCGCGGCCGGTTGCGCGCGCCTCGGGTCGGTTATCGGCCAGACTGTCGCCCATGTCATGCAGCAGCAGGTCGGAATAGGGCCAGATCAGTTGAAAGCTATGCTCGGGCCGATCTTCCATGCGGTGAGTGACAAACGCTGGCGTATGGCATGACGCGCAACCGGTGTCGTGGAACACTTGCTTGCCGCGCAGCACCTGTGGGGTGTCCACGCCCCGTCGAGCCGGTACGCCCAAGTTACGGCTGTAGAAGGCCACCAGATCCATGCCGACCTGATCGATCTCAAATTCACGCGCATCCCCATCCCCGTGCGGGGCGTTCACACAATCCACCTGAGTTACGGTGCAATCGCCGTGGGCTGCTGTGTAAAGCGGGCTGGAAATGCCGATGTCACCGGCAAATGCCGCCGCCGATTGCTCGATGATCGTGGGCATCCCGGCCTTGTGACCGAACCGGCCCATCATCGGTGTGCCATACTCATGCGACCAGACGATGTTCGGGCGTCCGGAAATGCCATTTCCATCCATGTCGTCCGGGTCGGCATTGGCCAGCAGATCCTCGACCGGGATCGCTTCGAGCAAACCCAGACCAATCATCTGAGGTGCCACACGCGGGCTGAGCATGGCCTCCGCGTGCAGCGGGCCGTATCCCAGATCGACCGCATCATAAGTCGGTTGGCGAAGTGTGACAGACTTTCCGTCCGACAGGGCGACGGGAATCTCTTCATAGGTAATATCCAGCCGGTATTCGGCCGGATGACCTGGCAGCGCCAGATCCTGCATCTGACCGCCGTAATTCGGTTCGGGCAGGGTGGCGATATAGTCCTTGATCTCGGCATACCCGTCTTCTGGACCGCCGGGGATCGAGACCCGAAGGAACATGGAGGTCGCGTTGTCGTCAGGGCCATTGGGCGTGTGCCCGCGCCCGTCCTTGATGTGACAGCGCTGGCATGAGCGAGCGTTGTAGAGAGGACCCAACCCATCAGAGGCCAGCGTCGAAGATGGAGACGACACCCAGATTTTCTTGAAAAGCCCGTTGCCGACCTTGAAGTCCAGTTCCTGTTCGAAGCTCAGATTACCCGAGGGTTGTGAAAACGCATCCGCGTCTGTTCTTGCGCGTACGGTTGCTGCACCGGCTGGCAGGTCTTCAAACCGTTGCGGCACACTGAAATCATCAGGTGCGGCAGTGACCGTGGCGATACGGGCCTGTTCGTCTTCGGTTCTGGGAAGGTAATTCAGGTGCAGATCCCGCAGCTCGGCTGACAGGGATTGGGTGGCTGCCAGGGCAGCCACCGGCAGAACGAGTTTACTCGCCGTCGTCCATTTTCGATGCGTTGAGTTGCGCATAATTGGCTTCGCCAATCCTTTCGTACAGATCAAGCTGCGTTTCCAGGAAGTCGATATGACTTTCCTCATCGCTGATCAATTCTTCGAACAGGGACATCGACGCATAGTCCGCCGCTTTCCTGCAATAGTCCCGCGCTTCCACATACAATGTGCGCGCGTCGTTTTCCGCGGCCAGGTCACATTCCAGCGTTTCCTTGGGGTTCTGGCCGATCCTCAGCGGGTCAAGTTTCTGTAAGTTGGGGTGTCCTTCCAAAAAGATGATACGCTCGATCAACTTGTCTGCGTGGCCCATCTCTTCGATGGATTCTTCGCGGCTTTTCTTAGCCATATGGCCAAGACCCCAATCTTCCTGCAGGCGATAGTGCAACCAGTACTGGCTGACCGCCGTCAACTCATGCCGCAGGGATTTGTTGAGGTACTCTATGACTTTGGGATCGCCCTTCATCTTCACTCTCCTGTGATACTCGGGTGCGTAGCGCACGAAGCTGCATGGGAACTTCCAGCTTATCGCTGGAGCGCATCGAGTCTAGGAAAAGCGGCATGCATCCGCCACAATCCGCTGATTTTCCAAGCGCATGGTAAATCTTGCCGGGTGTGATAACCGCATAAGGGTCCGACGTTCGCATCCAGCCAATCATGGCGTGGATGTCGTGGTCAGAGATTTTTGCGCAGTGGCATACGATCATGGCTGACGGGGCTCAGAGCTTAATGTCATACTATATTAGTAGGTTATTTTGCGAAGGTCCAGCGAGAACCTGTTCCTGGCTTCTGACAATGGTGGGAAGCGGCACAAAACTGCCGCTCCCCAATGGGTCGAAACCCTCTGTTTTACTGGAATACAGCGTCGGGGTCATCCAGGCTGTCCGAACCCTCAAAGTCGATCTGATCCAGTTCGAGCACGGTCACGATACGCTCGATGGTTTTGGTCTGGTCGACCAGGCCGTTCACTCCACCCATGATCAACAGCTCGCCGCCTTCATTGCCGCGCTCCAGCATCTGGTCATAGGCAAAGCCGGCTTCGGCAGTGGACTTCAGACGACCCAGAGCCTGCATTGTGTTGGCCAGTTTGACTTTCATCTCGGCGTCAAGCGACGGGTCGGTGGCGGTCACCAGATCAGACAGCGACGCGCCGCTGACCGGGGTGCCGTCGATGCGTGTGTAGCTGCCCAGATACACGTTCTGGACCCCCAGACCATCGTAATAGTGGCTGTTATGGGTGTTGTCCGAGAAGCAATCATGCTCTTCTTCGGGGTCATTCAGCATCAGGCCAAGGCGCATGCGCTCGCCCGCCTGCTCGCCATAGGAGAGAGAGCCCATGCCGGTCAGAATTGCGCTGACACCTGCCGTTTCATCCGCGGTCAATACGGCACGCGCCTCGCCGCCTTGTTTCCACTGGTTCGCCATCCATTCCAGATCGCTGACGAGCAACTCTGTCGCGGCGCTCAGATATTGTGCGCGGCGATCACAGTTGCTGTTGGTGCAGTCATCGCCTTGGGCGTAATCAGTCCAGGGGCGGTTGCCCGCGCCTGCGCCGTGGCCGTTCATGTCCTGACCCCAAAGCAAAAACTCGATGGCGTGATAGCCGGTGGCAACGTTTGCCTCGATCCCGTCCGCCTCATGCAATGTCTCGCCCAGAAGTTCCGGGGTTATTTCGCTGGCGTCAATTGTCTCGCCCGATAGCTCAAAGCTGGAGTTGGCGATCACGTTCAGCGCTGCAAACTCGTTTTCGTCGGTCGGGCCGCCGTAAGCGGCATCGACATAGTCGATCAGGCCTTCATCCAGCGGCCATGCGTTTACTTTGCCCTCCCAGTCGTCAACGATGGCGTTGCCAAAGCGATAGACCTCGGTTTGCTGATAAGGCACACGCGCGGCAACCCATGCGGCGCGGGCTGCGTTCAGAGTTGCATCCGACGGCTCGGCGATCAGGGCGTTCACGGCGGCCTGCAGCGACTTTGCGGCGATCAGACTATCATCGAATTTGGCTTCGGCGATGTTCGCGTAAGTGTTCAGAACATCGGTCTTCGACGGCGCATCAGCTGCAACGGCTGCGGAAGCGAAGCCCAGGGTCAAAGCGCTGGTGGCGGCAAAAAATCTGGTCATAGAGGTGAGGTCTTTCCTGTCAGAAACAATTTTACTGGCGTCGCCTCGGCAACGCTTACCGTGCGATAACTGAGTGAATTAGTCAGTTATGTCAACCTGAGTTTTATTGTCGGAATTAATTGACGCGCACGTTTGTCGAACTAATGTCCCCAGAAATAGCGAGGTTCTGGAACTGCGGCCCCGATTGCGCGCTGTTTTAAACACATTAGAATGAGCTTTGTGATTCCTGTTTAGGTGGTGCAAGGTCTATGAAAAGTGCAGCCCTCGCCCTGTTATTGATACCCGCCGGTGTTCTGGCGCAGGCAGGACACTTGGATGAACATGGCGCGGGTCAGTTGGATGTCGTTTACTCGGACACAAGTTTAACGTTGTCCCTCGTTGCGCCCGGTAGCGATATCGTAGGATTGGATGGGCCTGCCGAGACAGACGATGAACGCGCTCTGGTCGCCATTGCGATTTCCGACCTCTCCAACCCCCTTGAATTGTTTGCCCTGACCGATGAGGCGGGCTGTTTCACGACATCGTCCAACGTCACTTTTTCGGGTAGGGGGTTGAGGACGGAAAGCAGCAATGAGTCAGCGGCAGATCGGGAAAATCATGCCGAATTTCAGGCCGATTATCAGGTTCAATGCCAGGATATAGACGCTATAGAAAGCATTCAGTTCATCTATTTCGACCGTTTCCCTAAAGCTGAGAAGCTGATCGTCCATGTTGACGGGTTTGGCCATACACGCTCACAGGATATCACACGCGCCGCACCCAAATTGACATTCTAACGAAACGTCAGATCCGCGGAAATCTAAAGTGGGCGCCGGTGCAGTCGAATGCAGGTACTGGATTGTGTCGTTGAATGGTAGCGGAGGAGGGACTTGAACCCCCGACACGCGGATTATGATTCCGCTGCTCTAACCAACTGAGCTACTCCGCCATGAGTGAGAGGCGATTTAAGGGAGGGGCTTGGGAGGGTCAAGAGGGAAAACACGGTCAATGCGGGATTCTTTTCGCGCTCGGTTATCCTGTTTCGTTTACGGCTTTCGACTTTGAGCTCTCACCACCCGCAATCCGGCGGATGAATTCGGCACAGGTGTCCGGCGCCGTGATTAGAAGCATGTGGCCCAGCCCCTTGACCTCTTCATGTTGCAAGCCGAACAGAGTCATGGGATCGCCCTGAGCAGCAGGAGACAGGATCGCATCCTGCGCACCAAACAGGATACCGCCGGGGACGCTCAGGTCGCCATAGCGGGCCATTTGCGCCTCAATACTGGCATCAACACCCACAACGTCTTGCGAGCCGGTGACGAAGGCCGAGGGGCGCAACCCCAAGGCGCCACCTGCGCGGTCAAGAAAATCTGGGGGTGCGGGCTCGGGATCGAAAACGGCACCAAGGGTATGAGGCGCGGTTTTGGCGGCCAGTGGCACAGCGATTGTTTTGCCGATCAGGTTCCGCAGCCATTCCGTGCGGATTTCCAGGGGTCTGAAAACCTGCGGCGTGCCGGACAGTTTGTGCGTCAATGGCGCCAGCAGCGCCAGAGTCTTGGTTTTTTCCGGATAGTCCAGCGCCATAGCCAACGCCACGGCTCCGCCCAGAGAATGACCGACCAGAATGGCGTCAGTGATGTCTTTGGTGTCCAGAAACTCCTGTATCATGCGGGCCTGTTCGGGCAGCCTGCCCAGATCTGCGGTGTCCCGGGTCGAATACCCGCAGCCGGGACGGTCTACAGCTATCACGTGATAATCGTCGGCCAACATATCCACGAGCGCATAAGTGAAATGCTGCAACTGTCCCGTAAGCCCGTGGATCATAATGATTGTCTGATTGGAGGGATCACCCTTTTCCACATAGTGAATACTGCCGCCGCGCACAGGGATAACGTCGCCCAGTTGCGGAACCCGTTCCTGCCCCTCACGGGTCAGTTTCCGGGTCCACAGGTTCATGCCGATGAGAAACGCGGCGAATAGAAATAGAACTACCAGAAATGTGGTCATCTCAGCGGTCTCCGCTTTGTGGTGGAGCAGGGTGGTATTGCTCCAACCCGGATTGTGCCATGCGTCTTTCATACTCTGATACCGTGCCCGGCCAAAGCGTTGTGTTGCGTCCTTCTGCGTCCTGATACCAGGATGTGCATCCGCCTGCCTGCCAGACGCTGTCGCTATGGCGGTGACGCATTTCCTGGGTGAAGGCTGCCTGCTTTGCAGCGTCGGGCGCAATGGCGGTCAGCTTTTCGCGTTTCATCTGGCCCAGCACGCGACCGATATGGCGCACCTGTGCCTCAATCATCAACACCACTGAATTGTGGCCCAGCCCGGTATGAGGACCCAGCAGGATGAAGAAGTTAGGAAACCCGGCGATTGCAGTACCCAGATTGGCCTGCATCCCGTCGGCCCATGCTTCGCGCAGGGTCAGGCCATCAGCGCCTGTGATATCCAGCCGCTCGACCACGTCGGTGACGTGAAATCCTGTTCCCCAGATCAGAACGTCGGCCTGCATCTCGTCGCCATCTGCCGCAACGATCCGGTCATCGTCGACCGAGACCACGCCATGCGGGATCACGGTCACATTGTCCCGCGCCAGTGTCGGGTACCAGTCATTCGAGCTGAGGATGCGCTTGCAGCCGATCCTGTAGTCGGGGGTCAGGGTTAGGCGCTGGGCCGGGTCACTGATCGCATTCTCGAGTGATTTGCGCCACATCTTCATGGCAAAACTCACCATCCGCTCTTCGCCTCTGAATACGCGGTGCCGGTACTCGAAGATTACGTATAACAGCTTGCGCCGCAGTCTTGGCAACAAGGGGATACGCCGATAGAGGCTGCGCACCCAAGTGGCAATAGGACCGTCCGGTCGAGGCAGAACATAGGGTGGCGAGCGCTGATAGATGGTGATGTGCGCGGCTGTGTCGACGATCTCGGGCACGAACTGTACCGCTGAGGCGCCTGTTCCCACTACCGCGACACGCTTGTCGGCAAGGTCCACATCATGATCCCATTCGGCGGAATGGAAGCAGGGGCCGGTGAAACTTGCTGCGCCCGGAATTTCCGGGATGCTGGGCACGTGCAGAGCGCCGATTGCTGAGACCAAAAACCGTGCCGACCACCGCTGACCGTCTTCAGTTTCCACGTGCCATCGGTCGCCATCCCACCGGGCGGACTTCAGCCGTTGATGGAAATGGCACAGGTCATACAGTCCCTCATCGCGGCAGACCTTCTGCAAGTAGGTCTGAATCTCAGACCCGCCCGCATAGGCGCGGCTCCAATCCGGATTCAGGTGGGTGGCCATCGAATAAAGATGAGATGGGATATCGCAGGCCACACCGGGATAGGTGTTTTCACGCCATGTCCCGCCGATGTCACCTGCTTTTTCGAGTATGGCGATGTCGCTGATGCCGCGATTGCGCGCCTCGATCGCCATGGTCAACCCCGAGAAACCGGCGCCGACGATCAGCATGTCCGTGCGATGTTCCATGCGCTCGCCCCTCCCAAAGCGACCGTTATGGTCGATTTGGACTATAAACCGAGCGAAACGTGTGAACAGCCTCTCGTAGGGTCAGGGGCTGTTCACCATACGATCAGCGGCGCAGGGCTTCGCCTTTGGGATCAAAGGGCGGTTCATGCAGAATGACCGCCTTGTGGGGCCGACCCAGCACCATCACCTCGACCGCGTCCCCCGGCTGCGCATTCTTGACGTAGCCCATGGCTAGCGACATGCCGACAGTGTAGCCATAGGTGCCCGAAGTTACCCGTCCAATACCTTCACCGTTCTTGAAGATCGGCTCGCCGCCGGTCGCATCGGCGTTGGACGCGGTCACGTCGCCCTCATCCAGATGCAGTAGGACCAACCGCTCGCGTTCAGGGGTATTCAACACGGCTGCGGCGGCGTCCCTATTGAGGAAGTCCTTGTCAAACTTGCAAAGCCTTTCCAGCCCAACTTCATGTGGCCAGTATTCCGGGCTGTATTCGCGGCTCCACGAGCCATAGCCCTTTTCCACGCGCAGCGACATCAGCGCCCGGCTTCCAACCGGACCCGCGCCGAATTCCTTTCCGGCTTCGATCAGTACGTCGTAAAGGCGGGTCTGATCTTCGGTGGCGCAATGTAGCTCCCACCCGAGGTCGCCGGTGAAGGAAACGCGCAGGGCAAGCGCCTCGATCCCCGCCAATTCGAACCTGGCTGATCGCATGAAAGGGAAATCCTCGGTAGCCAGCGACGCATTAGTCAGGCGTTGCAGGATCTCGCGCGATTTTGGGCCGGCGACGTTGAAGCCACAGACTGCCTCGGTCCGGCTTTCGAATGTGGTGCCTTCAGGCAGCGGGACCTGCTTGAAGAACCGCTTGTGATAACGCTCTGCTAAACCCGAGCCGATGATCCAGAACTCATCTTCAGCGACGCGAGTGACGGTGAAGTCCCCGGCGATGCCCCCGCGTTTTGATATCAAAGGCGTCAGGCAGGACCGACCCACCGCTTTGGGCATGGTGTTCGCAAAGACGGCGTTCAGCCAATCCTCGGCCCCGAGCCCCTTGCACACGTATTTGGCAAAGTTTGAGATATCCATGATCCCCGCCCGGTCACGCAGCATCCGGCATTCTTCGCCGACTGGCCCCCACCAGTTTTGACGGGCGAAGCCGTTGGTGTCGAACGTCCCCGGCGTGTCGGCGAACCATAGCGGGTGTTCCCAGCCCGCGTTCAAACCGAACACGGCCCCCATGTCTTTCTGGGTCTCATAGATCGGACGCGTGCGCGCGGGGCGACCTGCGCTGCGTTCCTCATTGGGGAAGTGGATGGCGAACCGGTGGGCGTATTGGTCTTTTACACGCGCTTTGGTGAATTCCTTGGTGGCCCATGTGTCGTACCGCGCCATGTCCCATGCGAACATGTCGTATTGGGTTTCGCCTTCGATGATCCACTGCGCCGCCATCAGGCCCATGCCGCCGGACTGCGAGAAGCCGGGGATAATGCCGTTGCAGCAGAAATAGCCGTCCACCTCGGGCACCGGGCCCATCAGAACGTTCGAATCCGGAGACCAGATCATCGGCCCGTTGATGATCCGCTTGATCCCGGCCTCAGCCACGGCGGGCAGGCGTTCGATGGCGTTCATCATGTTCTCTTCGATCCGCTCCAGATCGTCGGGGAACAGGTCGTGGGCAAAGTCCAGCGGAGTGCCGTCCTCGGCCCAGAACTTCATGTCCTTTTCATAGGCGCCGACCAGCAGGCCCTGACCCTCCTGCCGCAGGTAATACTCGCCATCACGGTCACTGACCGAGGGCAGGCGGGCGTCATGCGCGGCCACGTCAGCCATGGCCTCGGTTACGAAATACTGGTGCTCGGTCGGTTGTAGGGGCAGTTCAATCCCTGCCAGGTTGGCCACTTCGCGGCCCCAAAGACCTGCGGCATTAACGACCCATGGGGTGCGGATATCACCTTTGGGCGCCCGCACGATCCACGTGCCGTCTTCCTGCTGCTCTGTCGCGGTGACGGGGGTAAAGCGATGTATCTCGGCCCCGCGCTGTCTCGCGCCGACCGCATAGGCATTGGTCACACCCGAAGGGTCCACATTGCCTCCGTCCGGTTCGTACATCACGCAACGGATGCCATCATAGTTGACCAGCGGGTTCAGGCGCTGCGCCTCTTCGATGCTGATCTCATAGAAGTTCATTCCATAGAGCCTGGCCTTCGCGGCCTGCAATCTCAGCTGATGTTCCCTATCTTCGGTTTGCGCCAGGTAAAGTGAACCAGGCTGGAACACGCCACAGCTTTGGCCGGTCTCGGCCTCAAGCTCTTTGTAGAGCGTCATTGTGTAGTGCTGAATCCGGCTGATATTGGTGCTGTCATGCAGCCCGTGGATGTTTGCCGCCGCATGCCAGGTTGACCCCGAAGTCAGCTCATCCCGCTCCAGCAGCACCACATCCGGCCAGCCCAGCTTAGTCAAATGATATAGGATCGAGCACCCGATCACCCCGCCGCCAATAACCACCGCCTGTGCATTCGTTTTCATGAGTCTGCCGTGTCCAAGTTGGTTCATACGCCTTGTGTCACCAAGGATGCAAAGCGGACAACGGACATAAATTTCATGCGGAGTTGAGCGGGTTTAACCTGAAGCTAAACTCAGAACTCCAACCGGTGTGCACGCCCATGGGCAACCAGTCGCAGGTTCAGTGCTTCAGCCTCTTTCGACCCGGATTCCAGCGCAAAAACAAAGGCATGGGTGAGATAGAAGCAAGCCGCGTCGATATCCTGCGCCTGTTCGCGCTCATCCGCGGCCATGGTATAATAGCGGATCAAAGCCGCATGATCATTGCGTTCATGCGCCTCCAGCAGCAGGCGATCCAATTCATCTTTGTCCATTGGTTCCCCGTCTGAAACGCAATCGGCCAGCCAGGCGATGGCTGGCCGATCTGGTGCATTATTCGGCGCGGCCGTTTTCGATTTGCGTCGCGACCCAATGGTGAAAGTTATGCGTAGGACCGTCCATCGCCGGAGAGAATCTTCCCCCGTCGAACAGCAACCCGTGCCGACCCTTCTGCATGCCTTCGACTACGAAGACGTCTTCTTCGAATACGGTCTTCCACAGCTGCGCGTTCGATGCACGCAGCCCGTCATGTTCTGGCGTGTCTTCCACGCTCTTGGCGTAATATAGCTCGATATGCTCGACGGTGTTTTCGTGATCCACAGGCTCCAGCACGATGGCAAAACTGTGGTCGCGCTGAACGCCCAGCAGAACGTTGGGGTAAAGCGCTACGTATTCAGCGCCTTCACCCCATTTGTCGCTGAGCCCATCGAAGTCTGGAAAGGTCGCGCCGTCCTGATCGGCCAATTGTCGATAGACCAACGTGCCCTGACCGGAATAATGACCACGCACCTCGATATTGTAGTGGTCTTCCAACCGGCTATAGCTGTTCAGGCCGGGATGCACCCAGGGCAGGTGGTAGCTTTCGCAATAGTTCTCAACCGCCAGCTTCCAGTTGGTCTTGACCTCAAGCTTGAACGAGGATGTTTCACCGCCATGAAAGATGGGCTGCTCGAACTCTTTCCAACGCTCCAGCAGGGCGCTGTGAACCTCTTCGAACTCGGGTGCTTTGCCGTCGACATTCACAAAGATTACGTCGCGCCAGATGTATGAGCGTACACGCACCAATCCCAGATCTTCGCGATTGACGTCCGCGTGCTTGTTTTGGCCGGGGCCGCCAACATGCGGGGTCGCGCGCAACTCGCCTTTCAGGCTGTAGCACCAGCTGTGATAGGGGCAGCGGATTGCTCCACCGATCTTGCGAGGGGTGTCGACAAGGATCATGCCGCGATGACGGCAGGTGTTCTGGAATACGCCAACTTCACCATCTTTGTCCCGGACGATTAGCAGCGGCATGCCCAAAAAGTCGACGGGCTTGGCATCGCCTTCCTCGGGAACATCCTTGCCGAACCCGATCCCTGACCAGTTGGCAAAAAGCACCGAACGCTTTTCTTCGGCAAAGATGGCCGGGTCGATATAATGCTCGTTCGGCAGGCCATTTGCGACTGCCACATCGGCCAGAACGGAAGACAGCGCGCTATGCTTGTTCATCGGGCTCTCCTGAGGTTTTGCTGGATGCGTTTTAACCCTATTGGCGGATATGGAGGATTCCTCTCAATACCAGAAAAGTTCATCAGAGATTGATTTCACCTAAACCGTGCCGTCCTGAACTTCTTGCAAAATCCACGATTTCAGGGCGCGGGCGCTGTCCGACAGCTCTTCGTCCGGGCGACCCACAAGGTAAAACTGGTTCGGCGCGGTCAGAAAATGAGGGCCGATCGCCTCCAGCTTTCCCGATTGCAACATCGGCTGAATTAGGCGCTGCCAACCCAATGCCAGCCCGGCCCCCTTGCGGGCCACTTGCAGTGCGACCGAATAGCTGTTGACGCGCGAGTCCATCGGGATTGTGCCATTATGCCCTAACTGCCGAAACCATTCAGGCCAGGTGGTCCAGGTGCGATCTTCTGGATCCAGATGGATCAGCCGCTCGGCAGCGAGCGCCTCGAGGCTGGCACCCTGCAATCGTTCCGCCACTTCGGGGCTGGCGACGGGGATCAGGTGATCCCGAAACAGTGGCGTGTGAGACAGGTTAGGATCGCTGTCCCGACCGTAGCGGATGAAGAAGTCCACATCGGGACGTTCCCGAAACGGCCGGTCCTGCGACAGCTGATCCACGTTGACATCGGGGTTCTCGCGCCAGAACCGGATCACTGCCGGGGACAGCCATAGCGCCGCCACCGCCGTCGTTGACCCGACTGTGACCTTGCCCCCCGATTTGCGATCCCGAATTGTGGCCATCACTTTTGATATGCGCCCAAAGGACGAGGACAAAGCCTCGTGCAGAGCTTTGCCATCTTCGGTCAGGTCCACGCCGCGGTGCTTGCGCTGGAACAGGGTCGATTCCAGATCACCCTCCAGCGCCTTGATCTGATGGCTGACCGCACCGGGCGTGACCGACAGCTCTTCTGCGGCGTTCTTGAAGCTCAGGTGGCGGGCGGCAGCCTCAAAAGCAGACAAAGTGGTCAAGGGTGGCAGGTTATAATGACGTCTGGACATGATGCCTTTGGGTTCGCTGTCAGGTTACGGGTTACTACAATTCACTTGAGTATTAGTATTTTTGAGGGTGAAAGCCAGAGAGTACTGGGTGAAAGGTGATTTTGACGGTCATGTTTCCGTGGGATGTCGGCATTTTTATAGAATGTGTCGGTTCTGGTCGGAGTAGCGACAGATGGGCGCTGTAGTCAAGCAGATCAAGAAACATCGCGCTCTACAAGCTTTCGTGGTCGCCTGACAACCTTGTCAGATCCGGGCCCGGGTTTGACCGTTTTTGCTGACCGACCGGAAATACCGAAGGGAAATTTGATGGGAACGCAGCACACAAAAGCAGACGGCACATTCGGTTCGAAGCGTTCATCAGTTGAATTCACCGCAACTGACTTACTGTGCAAACAAGGGCTTGCTATTGGGCCGGAAGATCCACTTACGCCACAAAAATAGGAGACGCCTTTCGGCAGCGCCATCTAACCCGGCCTGCCAATCTGACCACCACAAATCCGGGCGGCTCATGTTTCGACACGGGGCCTCCCCAATAAGGACGACAATACGGAGGAGAATATGTCGGTACCTGAACCCTTTACGGACGTTGAGATAGATACGGCCGATGCCGGTTTCTATGAGAACTACAGTATCCCGATTGCACTGATCAGTAAGGCCGTCATGGTCGCATTGGTGCTTTGGGCGCTAGTCTTCCCGGCCAATGCGAACAGCACACTTGGTAGTCTGAACAGCCAGTTGCTTGAGGTATTCAACGGCTTTTACGTGGTTATTGTTGGCGCGTTTTTCTTCTTTCTCGCCATTGTCGCCATCATCCCGTCCACCGGTCGACGGATAATGGGAACGCCGGGTGAAAAGCCCGAGTTCTCGAACTTTTCCTGGTTCTCGATGATGTTCGGTGCAGGTCTGGGTGTGGGCCTGATGGTATTCGCCACCGCCGAGCCGCTGGGCCTGTGGGGCTCGAACCCCGTGGTCGTTTCCGGTGCGGTCGAGGGAAACTCGCCAGAGGCGCTGCAATCGGCCTATCGTTTCACCTATCTGCACTACGGCTTCCATGCCTGGGCGATCTACGTTGTGACCGGCCTGTCGCTGGCTTACTACGCCTACACCCGTGATATGCCGCTGACCATCCGCTCGGCGCTGACACCGCTGTTCGGTCGTTTCGTCAACGGCTTTTTCGGCCACGTGGTCGATGTTCTGGGCGTTGTTGCAACGATCCTCGGGGTGTCCGTCACAATCGGTTTTGGTGTCAGCCAATTCATTGACGGTCTCTATGCAATTACCGGCATCGAATGGATCATGGATTTGGGCG
>NZ_WPZL01000014.1 GCF_013031245.1 Ruegeria lacuscaerulensis | reverse complement strand
TTTGCCGAACAGGATCTTGTCGCCAGCTTTTACAGCCATTGCGATCAGTTCGCCGCTGTCCTTGCGCGCGCCTTCGCCGGTCGATACGACTTCGCCTTCGCTGGGCTTTTCTTTTGCGCTGTCAGGAATGATCAGGCCGCCTGCGGTTTTCTCTTCGCTTTCGGTACGGCGAACCAACACGCGGTCATGAAGCGGTTTCAATGCCATCTTTGCAGCTCCTTGGGCTCAAAGTTTATTTATCCTCCCCCCGCCGGACGGCGAGGCGTTAGCACTCAGGGTATGCGAGTGATAACGACGCATAGCTAGGGGGTCGCAAACGCCGAGTCAACAAGCTGTGATGGAATTTTTTTCGTCGGGCTTCAATCGCCTTGTTCCCAACTATAAGCCCAGTGTTTCAGGCCTTCCTGCCCGGCAGCGGTCAGGCTGTAGACACCCTTCTCGACTTTAGCGAACCAGCCATAGTGGTTCTCCCGCATCAGGCGGGTCGCCCCGGAGACGCCTGTGGCTTTGGCAACCTGGGCCCCTTTGGCGGCACCACCTTCGGCCAGATGCGCCGCGCATTTCAGTGCATCCTGGCGATAAGCAGTGACGATCCCATGCCGCGTGGCCCCACCCGCGTTGGGGTCACCCTCTAACCGATCGAATTCACGCAGCAGCCGCGCGGCCTTTGCTTTGTTTTTGCGCGGCGCATAAGGACCTGGGTCACACTGTACTTCAACCGCACCATCGGCCCGCACGGTGATCAACCCAAGCCCCAACCTGCGGCACAGCGCCAGATTATCCTTCATCGCCCGCCGAGCGCTGCGACCCTTTGGCTTGCAGACGCCGATGTAAACCTGATCCGTCACTTTCAGACGCGTAACGGCCTGATGAAACAGCGACAGCGTGAACCGCAGCTTCAACTCAACGATCACAGGGTCATCCCCTGCGCGCACCGCCACGATATCGGCCGCACCGACCTCACCTTTGACGGTATAGCCCTGACGCTCTAACAGCGCCTTGATGGGGGGATAAAGATCCTGCTCGCGGTCCATTGCCCCATGCTAGGCGATGCCGGCCGATGTGTTCAACCTGTTGATCCGCCTTGAACAGCGCCCTGCACCGGGGCAAGGTTCGCGCAGAGTTGACACAACCGGGATAACACCAATGCGCCTGTTCCTGCTTCTGATCTGCCTGCTTGCTCCGGCCGCGGTACATGCGGCCTGCCAGGGGCGTGATCTGAGGGCCGACCTGTCGCCCAAGATGCAGGCGGAATTGAATCAGGCCGTGTCCGGCATTCCGTTTTCCGAAGGCAACCACTGGATCGCGACCAGGGGCGACACGGTTCTGCATGTGATCGGGACATTGCATACCAACGACCCGCGCATGGATGCGGTGGTGGAACGCCTTACCCCGATGCTTAGCCAGGCAGACGCCTTCTATTTCGAAGTCACCAAAGATGAGATGTCCGCTTTCGAACAGGATCTGGCTAGGGATATGAGCCCCATTTTGATAACGTCCGGGCCGACTCTGATCGACCTTATGTCCGAGGAAGACTGGTCCGCCCTGTCCACCGGACTGGCCGAGCGCGGCATCCCTGGCTGGATGGCTGCCAAAATGCGGCCCTGGTTTCTGAGCATGATGCTTGGCATTCCGCCCTGTCTGGCGCGGGACCCCAACGCCAAACACGGGATGGATGCGCGCCTGACCGATCTGGCCGAGGAATATGACATACCGCAGCAGTCGTTAGAGCGGATTGACGATTTGATGGCCATGTTCGACAGCCACCCCATCGAGAAACAGGTGCAGTCCCTTGTGCGCATGGCCGATGCCTTTGAAGGCGGTGAAGATCAGCTGGCAACCATGGCAAATGCCTACGTCGAGGAAAAACACGGCCAGATCATTCAGCTGGCACGCCTTCAGGGCCGGGACGCGTCCGGTCTCTCGCAAGAGGTATTTGATGCGGAATGGGACGGGTTTGAACAGCAATTACTGGTTGACCGCAACAACAACTGGATGCGGCACATCCTGGGCATCAATAACCAGACTGTCGTCATCGCCGTCGGCGCCGGGCATCTGAGCGATGAGCATGGATTGCTGAACCAATTGCAACAGGCGGGATACACGCTGACGCGGGCTCCGTTCTGATTGGATCGACCGAAATTCAGACGAACCGTCGCAGCGTGATCACTGCCGGGTGACAACCTTTGCAGAGCGCCCTATAAGGCCCGCAAATTTATCATCCGCAGGACGCAGACATGACAACCCTTGTTTTTGGTCACAAATCCCCCGACACCGACTCCACAGGCTCGCCGATCCTCTGGTCGTGGTACCTGAACGAAGTTAAAGGCGAACAAACCGAGCCCGTATTGCTGGGCGAGCCCAACACCGAAGCCGCATTCATGCTACAGCGCTGGGACCTGCCCAAGCCGCGTATCATCAGCGATGTCGAGGCCGACGCACCGGTTATCATCGTCGACACAAACAACCCGGCCGAACTGCCCGCCAGCATCAACAGTGCAGACATCCGCGCCATCATCGACCACCACAAGCTGGTCGGCGGGTTGGAAACCAAAGGTCCGATCGACATCACCGTGCGCGCGCTGGCCTGTACCGCAACGATCATGGTCGATCTGATGGGCGACGACGTCGCCAGATTGCCCGACGCTATCAAAGGCGCGGCGCTGACCTGCATTCTGTCGGACACGCTGGAATTTCGGTCGCCCACCACCACGGCACATGACCGTGAGGTCGCGGAAAAACTGGCGGCCCAACTCGAACTGGATATCCCGGCCTACGCGGCGGACATGTTTGCTGCAAAATCGGATGTGTCCTCGTTCTCGGACGCTGAACTGATCCGTATGGACAGCAAGGAGTACGAGGTCGACGGCACCAAATTCCGTGTCTCGGTTCTGGAAACCACCGCGCCCGACGTCGTGCTGGATCGCAAGGCCAGCCTGGCAGGCTCGATGGTAGATGTAGCCAAGGAAGACGGCGTCGATCAGGTTCTGCTGTTCGTTGTCGACATCCTGAACGAAGAGGCCACTCTGCTTGTGCCAAACGACCTGGTCAAAGGCGTTGCAGAAAAAAGCTTTGGCGCTTCGGTCAATGGTGACGCGGTCGTCTTGCCGGGCATCATGAGCCGGAAGAAACAGATCATTCCGAACCTGAAAGTCTGATCTTTACAGAAAATTGCACGAAGGGCGCCCAATTCGGGCGCCTTTTTTCATGGCGGTCGAGGATTTGCCAGAACCATTGCGATTGATAATCTGCCCCAAGGGTAACCGGTATCAGGTTGGGTCAGACAAGGAAGATGAGCTCTCGTAAATTCAGCACCACGCGGGATATCCTGCGATTTGAAGGCAAAGACAAAGCGGCCTATTGGCGGCGTTTTGCGATGTTGCTGACTTTGTCTGTAGTCATTGCCACGATGGGCATGCTGCGCAATTCCGGCGCGGTGGTCATTGCCGCGATGCTGGTTGCTCCGCTGATGACACCTATTCTGGGCGTCGCTGCGGCCATGGTCATGGGGTGGCTGGCGCGCGCGTTCAACCTGGCCCTGATTGTCTGCTTCGCGGCTGTTCTGTGCGTTCTGATGGCCTGGTTCCTCGTCTATGTAGCGGACGTTCCACGCGGCGTGCTGATACCGGATCAGGTTCTGGCGCGCACGGATCCCGGAACCGAGGACCTGATCGTGGCCCTGGCTGCTGGCGTAGCGGGGGCGTATGTTCAGATTAACCGTTCGGAACTCGGTTTACTGCCTGGCGCGGCGATTGGCGTGTCACTTGTGCCACCACTGTCAGCCTCGGGCATCCTTTTATACTTTGGAGAACCTGCCGAGGCTTATGAGGCAGGTTTACTCTTTGCGACGAACCTCGGGGCGATCATCCTGTCGGCCTGCGCCGTCTACATTGTTTACGCCGCACGCTCTGTCGTGTTCGGAAAAGGCAGACGCAAACTGAATTTTACGGCCAGTGTGGTTGTGACTTTGGCTTTTCTGCCGCTTGTCGTCGTTCAACTTGGGAAGTCTACCTATAACCGGTATCTCGAAACCCGCACCGAAGCTCAGCTGGCGCAAGCCATCCGCGACTGGGCAGACCCCGTTTCGGTTGAAATCATCCGTGTCGACGTCAACGCCAAACGAAAGCACGCCGACTTATGGCTGATTGTCGATCTTTCCATAGAAGCAGCATACAAAGTGTCGTCCATCGTTGGGCTGCTGCCCGAGAACTTGCGGGAAACGCCGCTCATCGACGTCCTTCAGGAAGAGTTGGGCCCCGGCTATCTCGTGGTGGTACGTTTCCAGAATAGGATAGGCGCACAGATCATTCTGGGCACCGAAAACGTTCAACAAGCGCCGGACGTTGAGGAAGTAACCGAAGAAAACTGACGGGCAACTCGACTTGTTCGGACATTTTGCGATACGGGATGGTCAACACAGGAAAGCTTTGCCATAGGTACCACAACGCCGATTTCAGATCCCGAGGTCCCCCATGACGCAGATCATCCACGCGCTTTCCGAAGTATCAGACCGCTACAAGGCGCTGTTCGTTGACTTGTGGGGATGCGTCCACAACGGCATCACAGCCTTTCCCGAAGCCGTCGCAGCCCTGCAAGAATACCGGGCAAATGGCGGGGTCGTCGTTTTGGTCACAAACTCGCCCAAACCCCGCGCGGGCGTGGCCGAGCAGCTGGCGCAGTTCAATGTCCCTGCCGACGCCTATGACACCATCGCCACCAGCGGGGATTCAGCGCGTTCGGCGATGTTCCGCGGGGCCGTCGGCGAAAAGGTCTATTTCATGGGGGAATGGCAACGCGACGCCGGGTTCTTTGAACCCCTGAAATTGCTGCACCACCCCATTCACATCGAACGTGTTCCGCTGGATGAGGCCGAAGGGATCGTGTGCTGTGGCCCGTTCGACCCGATGGCAGACCCGTCGGTCAATCGTCCGGATTTCCTTTATGCCAAGCAGAAGGGCATGAAATTGCTCTGCGCCAACCCCGACATCGTCGTGGACCGGGGCGAGGTCCGGGAATGGTGTGCTGGTGCGCTGGCCAGGCTGTACACCGAGATGGGGGGCGAGAGCCTCTATTTCGGCAAACCCCACCCGCCGATCTATGATCTCGCACGGCGCAGGTTGCAGGAGCTGGGTCAGGATGTCCCGGACGGAGACATTCTGGTGATCGGCGATGGCCCGCATACCGACATTCTGGGCGGCATGGGCGAGGGCATTGATTCTCTGTTTATCTCGGGTGGGCTGGCCGCGGCCGAGACAAAAACGTCGCATCATCCGCACCACGAATCCCTAACCGACTATATTCAAAGAGAAAAAATCAATCCGAATTACACAATCGGTCGTTTGAGATAGTCAGAAAAGACTTGATTTTCTGCGCTTGCGAAGTAATAAAGTTGCCAAACACGGGCGGCTTGCATTGTTTTGTTGCCCAATGGATTCGAGTGAGGGCGACATGTTGGACAATCTTCCGCGCGGAACGATCTGTATTGAAGACATCGAAATGGGCATGACCCGCCACCTGCGTAAGGTGGTGACGGACGAAGATATAGAGATGTTCGCGCAAGTGTCTACTGACCGGAATCCGGTGCATTTGGATGATGACTATGCCCGCGACACGATCTTCGAAGGGCGTATCGCGCACGGGATGCTGACCGCTGGTCTGATCTCGGCCGTGATTGGTGAGCAACTGCCTGGCCACGGCACGGTGTACATGGGTCAGTCGTTAAAATTCCTGGCTCCCGTCCGCCCCGGCGACATGGTTTATGCAGAAGTCAAAGTGATCGACATCGATTTTTCCAAGCGTCGGGTCAAGCTGGATTGCCACTGTTCGGTCGAAGGAAAAAAGGTGCTGGTGGGGGAAGCCATGGTGCTGGCCCCGTCGCGCAAATTCGACTGATCGGGATATCTAATAACTCCAAAAAGGCGCCCATCTGGCGCCTTTTTTGTTCGAAAAATTGTATAATACCGGATTGCAGCCCCAGTCGTCACGTTCGGCGTGACCGCTTTCGCCCTTTCAAAACACCGGATTCCAGAATGATCTCGGACACCAGATGTTCGCGCCGGTAGGCCATGACATGGACGCCGGACACTCCGGCGATTTGCTGAATTTGCTGGATGAGCTCTATACAGATTTTCTTGCCTTCCTCGGCTGGCTTCTCCGCTTTTTCCATCCGTTTTATGACCAGATCAGGAATGTGAATTCCCGGGACATTGCCGCGCATCCAGCGCGCCGCACGCGCGGATGCGATCGGGCCAACACCTGCGATAATGTAAACCTGCTTGTCCAGGCCATTGTCCCGCACCCGTGCCATGAATTTTTCAAATAGCGGAATATCGTAGATGTAATTGGTCTGAATATACTCGGCCCCTGCCTCAACCTTCTTTGCCAGACGTTCAGGACGCCAGTCATAGGGCGGGATACAAGGGTTCTCCGCTGCACCAAGAAACAGCTGAGGTGGTCGCGTAATTTTACGGCCGGACAGAAATGTCCCCTGATCGCGCATAGTACGGATTGTACGCAGCAAAGTCAGGGAATCGAAATCGAATACCGGCTTTGCCCCGGGCTGATCCCCAACACCCACGCCATCGCCAGTCAAACACAACACGTTGCTCACGCCTAACGCGGCGGCACCCAACACGTCACCCTGAATTGCGATCCGGTTCCGGTCACGGCAGGAAATCTGATAGACCGGCGAATAACCTGCGCGCGTCAGCAGCGCACAAATTCCGATTGAGGACATGTGGCAGTTGGCACCCGAAGCATCGGTTGCATTGATGGCATCGGCCACTTCGCCAAGCGGTTGTGCGGCCTGAAAAACATCCTCGGGATCAGCGCTGTCGGGTGGGTTCAATTCTGCCGTCACCGCAAAACGACCCGAGCGCAAAACCCTTTCCAATCGGCTATGAGACACATAGCCTTCTTCCACGGGCACATAGCCCGTGGGCTCGACATCGCTGCGATGTGCACCGCTCATTTCTTCAGCTCCCGGTTTACCGCGTTAGGCGGCTCGGCAGCCAGCGGTGCCGCAGACGGTTCGTTTTTTCGCGCCTCAGGAAATGCCTGCGCCAAGGTCACCCGCGCGGCATCCCTGGCCTCGCGTTCCTTTGCAGCAATTTCCCGGCTGACCCGCAGCCACGAAGATGATCCGCGCAAGGTATGTTCCACCGGCGGCAAAACTTCTTTTATCCTACCCCCTCCATCACGCATGCGACTGGCCCCATCCCAGGCCAAAGCCCAGACGCATTTCATGTCGGGTTTCACCTCACAGAACTCTCCAGGTCGCACTCCGCCGCACGGCCCGTTCCGCAATTGTTTTGGGCAGTTCATCGGACAGGACATACCGGTCGAAGAAAGAACGCATTGCCCGCACATCTTGCAATCGAACAACAGGGTCTTAACGCCTTTTTCGACCAGCGCGATGGGTCGTTCGACACGGTTGTAACCGATCTTTGCGAATACAGGGTCCAGTGCGACCATGCCGCGTTCGACACATTTGTAAATCCACTCGAATGTGCGGGCGCGCCGAATCGCGAACAATCGCAATCGATACATGTTCCTGCCTCCTATGCTGGGTTCATCTGAACCTGGCTAGGCCCCCGATCCGGAGCCTTGAAGATCCTGAAGATCGGGTTTTCAGTCTACACTCAGATTTTTTTTCAAATCAAGCAGTTGCCTGACACAGGCAGGATAAACATGAGCTTACCATCGGCGTTGTCCGGCCTGAGAATAATAATCTGGGGTATTTCGTCGGGCCGCATCCTCAAAATTCAATCTGGCGCTTGAACAAATTTCCCTGCCCCGCTACGCAATCGCTCATGCGCATGATCAGGGATTTCCAGTTTGTCGAGCCTCAAGACCGAGGTGCCAGCGTGGCGATCGGGAATTTTGATGGCGTTCATATCGGCCACCAGTCGGTGATCGAACTCGCACGTAACGCCGCCCCGGATGCGCCATTGGGAGTGCTGACATTTGAACCGCACCCCCGCGAGTATTTTGCGCCCGACGCCCCTCCCTTTCGCCTGATGCGTGGCAATGCCCGCGCGCACCGATTGGAGAAGCTTGGAGTGCAGAAGCTATATGAACTGCCCTTCAATGCGGCGCTGGCCGGACTAACGCCGGAGGAGTTTGCAAGGAACGTCATTTGCGACGGGCTCGGCCTGTCGCACATTGTTGTCGGAGCGGACTTCTGTTTCGGCAAAGGCCGAAGCGGTACTGCGGATGACATGGTTCGCTTTGGGCAGGAAATGGAATTCGGCGTTACCATCGCGCCTTTGATGGAGC
This sequence comes from Ruegeria lacuscaerulensis, assembly GCF_013031245.1. Lineage (GTDB taxonomy): Bacteria > Pseudomonadota > Alphaproteobacteria > Rhodobacterales > Rhodobacteraceae > Ruegeria > Ruegeria lacuscaerulensis_C. Next base: position 91,839 of record NZ_WPZL01000014.1, on the reverse strand, counting down.
GAGCCGAGAATGTGGTCTCCTCTACGGCTATCCGCACCGCCCTGACCGAAGGCCGCCCCCGCAACGCGGCTACGATGCTGGGCCACTGGCACCGGATCGAGGGTGAGGTGATTGGTGGCGAACAGCGCGGGCGTGAGTTGGGCTTCCCAACGGCAAACATGTCCATCGAAGGACTGCACCCACCAAAATTCGGCGTCTACGCGGTACTGGTTGATGTCTTGGACGGCCCGCATCAGGGCAGCTATAACGGCGCAGCCTCGGTTGGAACGCGGCCGATGTTCTACGGCGAAGTACCCAATATCGAGACTTTCCTTTTCGATTTTTCGGGTGACCTCTATGGTGCGACCCTTTCGGTCGGTCTGGTTGAATATCTCCGTCCCGAGATGACCTTTGACGGGTTGGACGGTCTGGTCGCCCAGATGGACACTGATTGCGCCCGGGCCCGAACCCTTTTGGCGGCGCTATGACCACGGACCTGATTGAGCGTGATGGCCTCAGCCCCCGGTTCTGGGAACGCAAACCCCTGACCAAGATGAACCAGCGCGAATGGGAAGCGCTGTGTGACGGCTGCGGCAAGTGCTGTCTGAACAAGCTTGAGGATGAAGACACGGGCGAAGTCGCCCTGACCTGCGTCGCCTGCCGCCTGCTGGACGATGAAACCTGCCGCTGCACCCAATACGACATCCGCCACCAATTCGTGCCGGAATGTATCGTGATGAGGCCCGACAACATTGACGATCACGCCTATTGGCTGCCGCAGACCTGCGCCTATCGGTTGCTGTGGGAAGGCAAGCCTCTTTACGACTGGCATCCTTTGATATCTGGTACGCCGGACAGCGTGCATGCCGCCGGTATTTCCGTCCAGGGACAAACGGTGTCCGAATTCGAAACCCCCATCGAAGAGTGGGAAGACTATATCATCGAGGAGCCCAATTGATGTACTTCGCCTCTGACAATTCCGGGCCGGTTCACCCGCAGGTCATAGCTGCTTTGAACGAGGCCAATCAGGGCTATCAGATGGCCTATGGCGCCGACACCCTGATGAACGAAGTGCGGGATCGTATTCGCGGGGTATTCGAGGCGCCGGGCGCGGCAGTATATCTGGTGGCAACGGGGACGGCAGCGAATTCGCTGGCGCTGGCCACGCTGACCAAACCGTGGGAGACGGTGTTCTGTTCGCCGGTTTCGCATATCCACGAAGACGAATGCAACGCGCCGGAATTCTACTGCGGCGCCAAGCTGACGCTGGTGCCCGGGGGTGACAAGATGACACCCGACGCACTGCGTCGCTCCGTTCAGGCCGAGGAGACACGCGGTGTTCACGGCCCCCAGCGCGGACCGGTGTCGATCACACAGGTCACCGAGCGTGGTTCGGTTTACTCTCTGGCAGAATTGCAGGCGCTGTGTGGCGTCGCCAAGGAATATGGCCTGCCCGTCCATTTGGACGGCGCTCGGTTTACCAACGCGCTGGTCGCACTGAACTGTTCGCCAGCCGAGATGACGTGGAAAGCGGGCGTGGACGCGGTCAGCTTTGGTGGCACCAAGAACGGCCTGATGGGGGTTGAAGCCGTTGTCTTCTTTGACGAATCCAAAGCCTGGGAATTCGAACTGCGCCGCAAACGGGGCGCGCATCTGTTTTCCAAGCACCGCTACCTTTCGGCCCAGATGGCGGCTTATTTGCAGGACGACCTGTGGCTGAATTTGGCACGGCAGGCGAATGAGAACTGCGCCCGGCTGGCAGAGGGTTTGCGCGCCAAAGGGGCTTCGTTTCTGCACGATCCGCAGGCCAACATGATCTTCGCCCAATTCTCACGCGCCCGACACAAGCAACTGCATGAAGCCGGGGCGGTCTATCATCTTTGGGGTGCCGAGTTGGAAGGCGCGGATGATCAGGAAATACTGGCCTGCCGGCTGGTCTGCGACTGGTCCATCGGAACCGACGAAATCGATCGGTTTCTTGCACTTCTATGATCGGACGGTGCACCGCCGTCACGGGCGCGTCTCCGGAAAATCTCTAACCGGAAACTGAGGGCTGGCTGGCCCAGAAGTTCTGGATACATGCCGCCGTGCCTTTCGGATGCGAGATCGGCACCATGTGGCCTGCACCATCGATGACCACGGTCTGAGCATTGGGCAACCGCCGACACAATCCCTGAATCACGGCCGGGATTACCGGGTGCGTTTTTGAGCCGCCAAGGATCAGGACAGGCATGTTCGCGCGATCCAGCATGCCGGGTTTCAGCAATCCATGTGTGTCCTGAAACAGCGCCCCTTCCACCGCGGCGACAACATGAACACCCCGGATCATCGCTGCGCGTTTTTTGTCCGACAAGTCGGGCCAGCACGGGCTGTCATCAGTGCCCCACATTCGGTTGAACGTTCTTGCGGCAAGTTCCATGTCGCCCGCTGCACGGGCCTCGGCGTAGGGTCTGGCATCCTCATCGTGCTGCCGGAGCAAACGCGGCGCATCCTGTGCTGCGATGGCAAAAAACACCGGTTCGATCAGAACGGCGCTACGGACAAGATCGGGAAATTCAACGGCCAGCCGCAAAGCAATCATGCCGCCCATGGAGTGCCCGATCACATCCATTGGCTCGGATAAGTGCTGGGCAGCTGTTTCAGTGACGCGGTCAAAATAGTTGCCCTTCCCGCCCCAGTCCGGGCTGCTTCCATGCGACAGCATATCCGGAGCGATCAGGGTCGCCTGATCGTCAAGGGCTGCGGCCAGTCCAGACCACGCCCCCGAATGCGCCATGGTACAGTGAAGGGCGAGCGTCCTGCGCGCGCCCTCGCCCAACTGCCTTACAAATGCGGGTTGTGACGGTACAGTTTCATCGTTCACCCATTAATCTCCGTCAGGTAATGGTCCAGATCTGCAAGTCGATCCTGCCCCCAGAACCGTTGCCCATCCTCGGTGATGTAGAACGGCGAACCAAATACGCCGCGATCGACGGCTTCTTCCAGATTGGCGGCATAGGTTTCCGCCCCGACCAGCAAGCCGCTGTCAGCAAGGCCCGGATCAAACCCGGCCTGGGACAGGCACTCGCGGATCACGTCATCCTGAGCGATGTCCTTCTCCTCGGCCCAGCAGGCCCGCACGAATGAGTGGACCAGTTTGCCTACGTTGCCCGAGCCGTCCTGAACAGCGGCAATTATCGCGTAGGAAGAGGGCGCTGCGTTGGTGGGCCAATGCGCCGGTTGCAGGTTAAACTCCATGCCGAGGTTTTTCGATTGGCGCAGCAGTTCCTGCGCCCGGTACTCAACTCGTGATATGTGCCGGTCCTTTGGCGGTGTCCCCCCCGTGCGCCCGAACAGTGCCATAATGTCCAGCGGCTTGTAGTTGATCGTCGCATCATGTTTCGCCGCGATCTCTTCAAGGCGCGTGCCCGCCAGATAGGTGTATGGCGAGAGTGTCGCAAAATAGTAGTCAATGTTGGCCATGTGCACTTTCTCCGCAGCGTTATCTTTGCGAGACGGTAAGGCCATGCTAAGCGGTGTCAACATCACGAATCTGTCACATTTGCCATTGCTGCCCGGGGACCTCAGCCGATGCCGACACTTCACGAACCCAAGCTTATCGCTGGGAACGCTAATCTTCCGCTTGCCGATTCTATTGCACGTCGCATGAGCCTGTATCGCGGCGTCGATCAGGGATTGGTCGATGCACGGGTCGAACGGTTCAACGACGGCGAGATATTCGTCGAAGTGTTCGAGAACGTCCGCGGCGAGGATATGTTCATCGTCCAGCCGACCTCGAACCCGGCCAATGACAACCTGATGGAACTGCTGATCATCGCCGATGCGCTGCGCCGTTCGTCGGCCCAACGGATCACCGCTGTGATCCCCTATTTCGGCTACGCCCGTCAGGACCGCCGCACCAAGGCCCGCACGCCGATCAGCGCCAAGCTTGTGGCGAACATGCTGACCGGTGCAGGGATCGAGCGGGTTCTGACAATGGACTTGCACGCCGCCCAGATTCAGGGCTTTTTCGATATTCCGGTGGACAACCTGTACGCCTCGCCAATTTTTGCGCTGGACGTGAAGAACCAGTTCAAGGGGCAGATGGAAGAAATCATGGTGGTCTCGCCCGATGTGGGCGGTGTGGCCCGCGCCCGCGAACTGGCCAAGCGGATCAACGCACCCCTGTCGATTGTAGACAAGCGCCGCGAAAAGGCTGGCGAAGTGGCAGAGATGACCGTGATCGGCGACGTCAAAGACAAGATCTGCCTGATCGTGGACGACATGTGTGACACGGCGGGTACGCTGTGCAAAGCAGCGCAGGTGCTGCTGGATAACGGAGCGAAAGAGGTTCATTCCTACATCACCCACGGCGTCATGAGCGGCCCGGCTGTCGAGCGTGTGACAAACTCGGTGATGAAGTCGCTGGTGCTGACCGACACGATCCAGCCGACGCCCGAGATAAACAATGCCAAAAACATCCGTATCGTGCCGACAGCGCCTATCTTCACGCAGGCGATCCTGAACATCTGGAACGGTACCAGCGTGTCGTCGCTGTTCGAAGACAAAACGCTGACACCGATCTACGAGTCGATGTACCACGGGGATTGATAAGGCTGGCGGAGTGCCTGCCACCCCACCCAAAACGGACGTCTTCCTATTCTCATGTGAACTGCGGAATTATTGAAGGCTGCGTTTCCCGGCAGCCTTTATTTTCTTTTTCTGATGCGCATTTTGAGCGCCGTTCCAAAATACTGCCACGGGTTTCTTTTGGCGTGGTCCCTTTGCCGGATGGCTGTTTGGAGTTTGGCGTGCAATGAGCCGTTGAAACCCAGATCATCTCCCAGTCGTATATTTGGTTCACATTCTGTTGCGTATTCGATCATCGTAGATGCCGCAATGTTTTCAACGATATGTCCAACTTCCTCTAGAGTAAATTGAATACCTTCACCGGGCTGCTGCACTTGCTTCGGCTTTGCGAACACCTCGGAAGTACCAAAGAACTTTTCGGCTAATTTCCGATTGCTTTCTTTGAATTGGTTGTAAAAACCTTCCCGGCGTGGATCAGACAGTTTTGCGACATCCAAAGAGCCGCATCTGGATAGCGTGTCTTTCCACCTGATATTTACGGCGTTAATACCTCCTTCTTCTCTGAGGTATGGTAAGGCCTTGTTTATTCCCCGAAACGCGCGAATTTTTAGATAAGAAAGGCTCTCATTTGAGCTCTCAATCTCATAGGATAAGCTTGGTATCGTCCACCTCAATTGGTAAAGCTGTCAGGAAATCCTTGCGCAAGTCGCCTTGCAAAAAAACCATTGCGGTCATAAACGCGCAATTCCGTGTTCTCTTTACCGAAAGCGCCGGCCCAGAATTCCGCAAGGTTATAGTAGTTATAGTAGTTGCCTTCGGTATCGACGCTGCTCTGGAAATTCTCAATGGCTCCGGTGTTTCCATATTTAACCGCTGTGGAATAAAGGCTTTCTCGCAAATCCCATTGCGGGCGCAAATAGCACAGCACTTTGACACTCTCAAAATTGCCCTCAAAGAGAGACTTGAGCCTTGCAACTTCTTCAGGCTTTTGAATACGGCTATGGAAGTGTTCAGAGGTTATCACCATAGAGTGGTGTTTTTTCGAGGCCTTCGCTATTTCAGCCTGAAATTTTTTCGAAAAGCCCCGGAAGTAACGCTCTTTGTCTTCCAGGGTCATTATCCGATTCGTCTCGGTAAATTCATCAAGAGATGACTGGCAATACGAGACAAGCCTGCGGTTGTTTCCGGATCCGCAAACTTTGCTTAGAAAAACACCCTGTTCGGAAAGCGCTTCTTTATTTGCGTACAACCACTCTTGCAAAAGAGTCGTACCCGTTTTTTCCGTGCCAATATGTAAAAGCAATTTCAAGGGAAGGATCTCCTGGAATTTTAGCGCTTGGGCAGGGCGGCTTTCAGTTGTATCAACTCGGTGCACTTGCAGGCACCAAAGCCATTGAAACTGGGTCTATAGGCGTTCGTTGAATGGTCGTCAATTGTGACACACTTTGATCCCAAGGTAGGGAAAAGAGGCAAGATCAACAACGTTTTCCAGTTGTAATTTCTACCACACTTTTAGTGTCGGGGCCCATAACCAAATGGTCACGGTAGTGGCCAAAACGATTGCCGCGTATTCATCACGAGATGTCCCAGTCATCCTCATGAGCGATCTCGCCAATCGCAGTCCATGCCACACGGATGCGTGCGATACGCGTGTCCGACCATGTCCGGAACACAGCACTGAACCCTTCAAGCGTTATATCCTCGGCCGTCACTTCGGCGCGCAGGGCCGAGGACGTGTCTACATCCCACAGCGACACGCTAATCTGAACCACGGGTGCGGACCGGAAGGGTTGACTGAAGGTAATGTCCGAGCGCCGTTCACGTGCGCCCTCACCGGTCCACATGTCGCCACCATCGGCGAATTCGGAAAACAGCACTGCCTCGCCTTGGTCTATACCAATTGGGTGGGTTCGAAACGTCTTCATTCTGTCGTCTTTATGCTCTAATTCCGAAACCTTACTTCCATGCTTCTGAAAAATCACGACAAAAAACGGCCCCGCAATGGCAGGGCCGTTTCAACTATCTGAATGCTTTGGCCCTTACAGGCTCATATGCGTTCCAAGGGCTTCCATGTCGGCCAGCAGTTTGGCAGCGTCATCGACAATGGTCCGGTCATCGCCATTCAGTGCCGCCTCGTGTGAAGCGCGCGCCTCGGCGATCAGGTCGTCCAATTGCGACCGGGTCACTTCAGCCACCGGGATAGCCTTTTCGGCCAGAACCGACAGGGCATCGCCGTTGATCTGGGCAAACCCTCCGGTGACCAGGTATTCGCTGGTCCCTTCGGGCGCCTCGACCTTAAGGATACCCGGGCGCAGCGTGGTAATCGTGGGGGCATGGTCGGGCATCGCCGTCATGTCCCCGTCCGCGCCGGGAATCTGCACCGCGCTTGCCTGAAGCGAAGCAAGGCTCCGCTCCGGGCTAACGAGGTCAAATTGCATTGTGTTTGCCATCAGGGATACTCCTTAGGCGGCTTCTGCGGCCATCTTCTCCGCTTTGGCGATCACTTCGTCGATGCCGCCAACCATCAGGAAGGCCGCTTCGGGCAAGTGATCGTATTCGCCGGCCACAACGGCCTTGAACGACGCGATTGTGACATCCAGAGCAACCTGAACGCCCGGCGAACCGGTGAAGACTTCGGCCACGTCGAACGGCTGCGACAGGAAGCGTTCGATCTTACGGGCACGGGCCACGGTCAGTTTGTCCTCTTCCGACAGTTCGTCCATGCCCAGGATGGCGATGATGTCCTGCAGCGACTTGTAGCGCTGGAGGATCTGCTGAACGTCGGTCGCAACCTTGTAGTGCTCTTCGCCAACGATGGCCGGGTCAAGCAGACGCGAGGTCGAGTCGAGCGGGTCAACCGCAGGGTAGATACCTTTTTCCGAGATCGCACGGTTAAGAACGGTGGTCGCGTCCAGGTGGGCGAACGATGTTGCCGGCGCAGGGTCGGTAAGGTCGTCCGCAGGCACGTAGATCGCCTGCACCGAGGTGATCGAGCCCGACTTGGTCGAGGTGATGCGTTCCTGCAGGGCGCCCATGTCGGTGGCCAGCGTCGGCTGGTAGCCCACCGCCGAAGGAATACGACCCAGCAGAGCCGAAACCTCGGAACCCGCCTGCGTGAAGCGGAAGATGTTGTCGACGAAGAACAGAACGTCGGTACCGGACTGGTCGCGGAACTGTTCCGCCAGGGTCAGACCGGTCAGAGCAACACGGGCACGTGCTCCGGGAGGTTCGTTCATCTGACCGTAAACCAGAGCCACCTGCGATTCCGACAGGTTGTCCGGCTTAATAACGTTCGATTCGATCATCTCGTGGTACAGGTCGTTCCCTTCACGGGTCCGTTCACCAACACCCGCGAACACCGAGAAGCCCGAGTGCACTTTTGCGATGTTGTTGATCAGTTCCATGATCAGAACGGTTTTACCAACGCCGGCACCGCCGAACAGGCCGATTTTACCGCCTTTGGCGTAAGGGGCCAGCAGGTCCACAACCTTGATGCCGGTTACCAGAACTTCCGACTCGGTCGACTGTTCCGCGAAGGTCGGTGCGGGCTGGTGGATGGCGCGGGATTCGGTCGCTTCAACCGGGCCTTTCTCGTCGATCGGCTCGCCGACAACGTTCAGGATGCGGCCCAGGGTGGCGTTACCAACCGGCACCGAGATCGGTGCGCCCATGTCAATAACTTCGGCACCACGGACCAGACCTTCGGTCGCGTCCATCGCGATGGTGCGCACGGTGTTTTCACCCAGGTGCTGGGCAACTTCCAGTACCAGACGCTTGCCGTTGTTTTCGGTTTCCAGCGCGTTCAGAATTTCAGGCAGCTGATCTTCGAAGTGCACGTCGACGACGGCCCCGATGATCTGTGTGACTTTGCCTTTTGCATTCGCCATATTGTTGTCTCCGGTTTTCTTACAGCGCTTCGGCGCCGGAAATAATTTCAATCAGCTCGTTGGTGATCACGGCCTGACGCGAGCGGTTGAACTGGATCGTCAGCTTGTCGATCATTTCACCCGCGTTACGTGTCGCGTTGTCCATCGCGGACATCCGTGCACCCTGTTCCGAGGCTCCGTTTTCGAGCAGAGCCGAGAAGATCGCGGTCGCAACCCCCTTGGGCAGCAGGTCGGCCAGGATTGCCTCTTCGCTGGGCTCGTAATCGAAGACGGCACCGCTGTCGTCACCCTCGGTGTCCTCGAACGAGGCGGGGATGACCTGCTGAGCCGTCGGGATCTGGGTCACAACGTTCACAAACTTCGAGTAGAAGATCGTTGCAACGTCGAACTCACCTCCGTCGAAACGGGACAGGATGTCCTTCGCGATGTCCTGCGCGTTGGTGTAACCCAGACGCTTGACCTCGCTCAGGTCGATATGCCCAACGAACAGATCGCCAAAATCACGTTTGAGCGCGTCGCGGCCTTTTTTGCCGACGGTCAGAACTTTGATCGTCTTGCCCTTGGCGCGTAGCTCGTCCGCCTTTTGACGGGCCAGCTTGGCGATGTTCGAGTTGAAGCCGCCGCAGAGACCGCGTTCGGCTGTCATAACAACCAGCAGGTGGACATCATCGCTGCCCGTACCCCGGAGCAGCTTGGGGGCGCTGTCGCTGCCCCCGACCGACGCCGCCAGCCCGGCCATCACAGCATTGAACTGTTCGGCATAGGGACGCGAGGCTTCGGCAGATTCCTGGGCGCGGCGCAGTTTTGCAGCCGCGACCATCTGCATGGCCTTGGTGATCTTGCGGGTCGATTTGACCGACTCGATCCGGTTTTTAAGGTCCTTAAGATTTGGCATAAGCCCGCCTCTCCCTTAAGCGAAGGTTGCGGCGTATTCGTCAATCGCAGCCTTGATCTTGTCGGAAGCGTCGCCCTTGATCTTGGGATCTTCGTCGGTGATCCACTGAAGCAGGTCGGCGTGCTTGCCACGCAAGTGTGCCAGCAGGCCAGCTTCGTAACGGCCAACATCGGACACTTCGATCTTGTCGAGGTAGCCGTTGGTACCGGCGAAGATGACGCAGACAATCTCAGCGTTGGTCAGCGGCGAGTACTGCGGCTGTTTCATCAGCTCGGTCAGACGCGCACCACGGTTCAGCAGCTGCTGGGTCGCGGCGTCAAGGTCGGAACCGAACTGCGCAAACGCAGCCATCTCGCGGTACTGAGCCAGCTCCAGCTTAACCGGGCCGGCGACCGACTTCATCGAGTTGGTCTGAGCCGAAGAGCCCACACGCGAAACCGACAGACCGGTGTTCACAGCAGGACGGATGCCCTGATAGAACAGCTCGGTTTCCAGGAAGATCTGGCCGTCGGTGATCGAGATCACGTTGGTCGGAATAAACGCCGAAACGTCACCACCCTGCGTTTCGATAACCGGCAGAGCGGTCAGCGAACCGGCGCCAAAGTCTTCGTTCAGCTTCGCCGAACGCTCCAGCAGGCGGGAGTGGAGGTAGAAAACGTCGCCAGGATAGGCTTCACGTCCGGGCGGACGGCGCAGCAGCAGCGACATCTGACGATAAGACACAGCCTGTTTCGACAGGTCATCATAGATGATCAGCGCGTGGCGGCCGTTGTCACGGAAGTACTCGGCCATCGCGGTTGCGGCATAGGGTGCCAGGAACTGCATTGGCGCCGGGTCGGACGCGGTTGCGGCCACAACGATCGAGTAATCAATCGCACCGGACTCTTCCAGTTTTTTCACCAACTGCGCAACGGTCGAGCGCTTTTGACCGATCGCAACGTAAACGCAGTACAGCTTCTTCGACTCGTCGTCGCCCGCTGCGTCATTGTAGGTTTTCTGGTTCAGGATCGCGTCCAGTGCAACGGCAGTTTTACCGGTCTGACGGTCGCCAATGATCAGCTCACGCTGGCCACGGCCGATCGGGATCATCGCGTCAACCGATTTCAGGCCGGTTGCCATCGGCTCGTGAACCGATTTACGCGGGATGATGCCGGGGGCTTTTACGTCTGCAACGCCGCGCTTGGAGGCGTTGATCGGACCCTTGCCGTCCAGCGGGTTGCCCAGACCGTCAACAACGCGACCCAGCAGTTCGTCGCCAATCGGAACGTCCACGATCGAGTTGGTGCGCTTAACGGTGTCACCTTCTTTGATGTCCCGGTCGGAACCGAAGATAACGACACCGACGTTGTCGCTTTCCAGGTTCAGGGCCATGCCCATGATGCCGCCGGGGAATTCGACCATCTCACCGGCTTGCACGTTGTCCAGGCCGTATACACGGGCAATCCCGTCACCGACGCTCAGCACGCGGCCGATCTCGGCCACTTCGGCTTCCTGACCAAAATTCTTGATCTGGTCCTTCAGGATTGCAGAAATCTCTGCAGCTTGGATTCCCATTTATCCGACCTCTTTCATTGCATTCTGTAGGGAGTTGAGCTTCGAACGGATCGAGCTGTCGATCATCTTCGAGCCCACTTTAACGACAAGACCGCCGATGAGGCTTTCATCAACGGTCGCATTGATTGTCACGGTCTTGCCCACACGCTCGGACAGCGTCTTGGACAGTTTGTCCATTTGGGTTTTGGTCAGCGCCTTGGCGGATGCGACATCGGCGGTCACTTCGCCGCGCTCGTCTGCCAGCATGTCGCGCAGAACCTGCACCAGTTGCGGGATAACAAACAGGCGGCGTTTCTCTGCCATCAAACCCAGCGTGTTGCGCAGGATGGTATGCAGACCCATCTTGTCGGCAATCGCGGTAATCGCGGCTTCCTGCTCGGAGCGCGAAATCAGCGGCGATGCGATCAGGTCGCGCAAATCGGCGCTTTCGGCCAAAGCTGCTGCCAGATCATTGATCCCGGTTTCCAGACCTGCAAGGTCATTATTCTCTTTGGCGATCTCAAAGATCGCTGTGGCATAGCGCTCGGCAATGCCAGTGGAAATCGAAGCTGGTTCGGACACGTCCACCCTTCCGATATTTGAGGCCCCGAATGTGTGTAGCGGCCGCTACCCGGGGCGTGAGGAAACCCCGTCCATAAAGGGCGGGGATCAAAATCACCGGGGATGTAGCAGAGGTGAACCAACCTCGCAATATAGTATAGTTATTACGAGGTTATCCACAAATCTTTTGAATTCAATAACTTACACGAAGTGCGACCCTTTGAGCCGGGCAGACCGATTGAAAAATGTTACGAAAGTGTAGGTTTTTACGATTCCTGTGACCTATTTCCCTCAATTTTCACGGTTTCACGCGGGTAAACAGCGTGATGCCATTAGGCAGGCTTTAAAAGACCATCCAATGCTTTGATCGGACGGCGCTCAGCGTCCTTTGTAACGTTGCCGCTGGGTGGGCGGATATGTTTCGTCACCTCGACCATCAACACGCCCCCCGCCATAATCGTTGGCAAGCGCTGCCCCGTTTTCTCAATCAGGTTGCCTGATTTTAACCAGAACCGCCGGAAGGACGGCGGCAGATACAGGGCTGAGCAGTGCTTTTCTGGAATGAAGTGATGCGCCTTGAGCTGGCTTTCCAATTGTGACGCCGAATATGGCCGCCCGAACCCGAACGGCGTCCGGTCTGAGCGCGACCACAACCCGGTACGGTTCGGGACGACAAACAGCGCACGACCACCGGGACCAAGCACCCGCCAGCATTCGTCCAGCAACTCGCTGGGGCGGCTCGACGTTTCCAACCCATGCATCACGACCAGCTTGTCCACATGGCCCGTTTCAACTGGCCACATCGTCTCTTCCGTCAGGACCGAGACATTGGGCATCCCGGCAGGCCACGGCATCACGCCTTGTGGCCCTGGCATCAGGCCGATCACCCGCCGAGCATCAGCCAGATAGGGCCGCAGCAGAGGCACTGCAAAACCGAAACCAGCCACCGTTTGACCTTTGGCTTCGGGCCACAAATCGATCAACCGCCCGCGTATCGCGGCCTGCGCCGCTCGCCCCAACGTGCTGCGGTAGTAGAAATTTCTAAGATCCTGCACATCAAGATGCATTGCGGACACCCGGTCAATCGGCTTAGCTGAGCGCAGTCTAGCAATGAAAGGGCAAAAGGCCATGCCTCTTGAGATCGTAACCGTTCCATGTCTCAGCGATAACTACGCTTTTTTGGCGCATGATGCCGCCAGTGGTCAGACGGCGCTGATCGATGCGCCCGAACCCGGTCCGATTCTGGCCGAACTGGAGGCCCGCGGCTGGACACTGTCCCACGTCCTGTTGACTCATCATCATTGGGATCATGTGGATGGGCTGGCCGGCATTCTCGAAAGACACCCGGCCAAGGTTATTGGTGCGGCTGCCGACGCGCACCGCCTTCCGCCACTGGATCAACAGGTGAGCGAAGGCGACACCTTCGAAATCGGCGGCGAGCCGGTTCAGGTCTTGGATGTCTCTGGCCATACCGTTGGACATATCGCTTTCTACATGCCGAAAAGCGCGGTTGTGTTCACAGCAGACAGTCTGATGGCCTTGGGATGTGGCCGCCTGTTCGAAGGCACGGCACCACAAATGTGGGCCTCTCTTAGCAAACTGGCCGCCCTTCCCGACGAAACAATCGTGTGTTCTGGTCACGAATACACACAATCCAATGCCAAATTCGCTGTAACGGTCGATCCGAACAACGCCGCGCTGCAGCAGCGTGCGGCCGATATCGATCGCGCTCGGGCCGCCGGAGAGCCCACGGTTCCGTCGACTCTGGCGTTGGAAAAGGCCACAAACCCGTTTCTGCGCGCGACTGACCCCGTGATTCAGGCCCATTTGGGCATGGAGAATGCTGACCCCGTAGCGGTTTTTGCGGAAATAAGGGCTAGAAAAGACCGTTTCTAGTGCCTATTTCACGCTCTTCACGGCCACGGTCACAGGAAATGTGACTGTCAAGTGAAAGAAAACCCTTGAAGCCGCGCCACGATCAACCAAACTCTAATAGTATGAGGACATGGTTGGATGGGGTTCCGGCCGAAGCCTGCCCCCCCTTCGACCCAAGACAGAGGAGCACCCGCGTGCCTTCATTCTCGAGCACATTAGAACAAGCCATTCACGCGGCCCTGGCGGCGGCGAATGAACGGCGGCATGAATTCGCAACGCTGGAGCATCTGCTGCTGGCGTTGCTGGAGGAACCCGACGCCATCCGCGTCATGAAAGCGTGCAGTGTCGATCTGGACGAATTGCGCGGCACTCTGGTCGAATTCATTGATGAAGATCTTTCGAACCTTGTCACCGATATCGACGGGTCCGAGGCCGTACCGACGGCCGCTTTCCAACGCGTGATTCAACGCGCGGCCATTCACGTACAAAGCTCGGGCCGAACCGAAGTAACCGGGGCCAACGTTCTGGTCGCCATATTCGCCGAACGCGAAAGCAACGCGGCCTATTTCCTGCAGGAACAGGACATGACCCGTTACGATGCGGTGAACTTCATCGCGCATGGTGTGGCCAAAGACCCTGCCTATGGCGAAAACCGCTCGGTATCCGGTGCGGATCAGGTCGAAGAAGAAGTTCCTCCCAACGCTGGTGAAGGCGAACAAAAAGAAAGCGCGCTGGGGAAATATTGCATTGATCTGAACGCTAAGTCGCGCGCAGGAGAAGTTGACCCGCTCATTGGCCGCGCCGATGAGGTCGAGCGCTGCATCCAGGTGCTCTGCCGCCGCCGCAAGAACAACCCGCTGTTGGTGGGCGACCCTGGCGTGGGCAAAACCGCTATCGCCGAAGGTCTGGCGCACAAGATCGTTGCCGGTGAAGCACCTGATGTGCTGTCCGAAACCACGATCTATTCGCTGGACATGGGCGCACTGCTGGCAGGTACACGTTACCGAGGTGACTTTGAGGAACGGCTGAAGGCGGTCGTGACCGAGTTGGAAGATCACCCCGACGCCGTCCTGTTCATTGATGAAATCCACACCGTGATCGGTGCCGGTGCCACCTCGGGCGGCGCGATGGATGCATCAAACTTGCTGAAACCTGCCTTGCAGGGCGGCAAGCTGCGCACCATGGGCTCGACGACGTATAAGGAATTCCGCCAGCACTTTGAAAAGGACCGCGCCCTGTCGCGTCGGTTCCAGAAGATCGACGTGAACGAACCTTCGGTCGAGGATAGTGTGAAAATCCTGCGCGGCCTGAAGCCCTATTTCGAAAAGCACCACGAGATCAAGTACACGGCGGATGCGATCAAAACCGCCGTGGAGCTGTCGGCGCGGTATATCAATGACCGCAAACTCCCGGACAAGGCGATCGATGTAATTGATGAGGCCGGTGCCGCGCAGCATCTGGTCGCGGAAAGCAAACGCCGCAAAACCATTGGTGTGAAGGAAATCGAGGCGGTTGTCGCCAAGATTGCCCGCATCCCTCCCAAGAATGTCACCAAGGACGATGCCGAAGTTCTGAAAGATCTCGAAGCTTCGCTGAAGCGGGTGGTGTTCGGTCAGGATGAGGCCATCGAAGCGCTGTCCAGCGCGATCAAGCTGGCGCGTGCGGGTCTGCGGGAACCTGAAAAGCCAATCGGCAACTACCTGTTCGCCGGCCCGACCGGTGTGGGTAAGACCGAGGTGGCGAAACAGTTGGCGGATACGCTGGGTGTTGAACTGCTGCGCTTTGACATGTCCGAATACATGGAGAAGCACGCGGTTTCCCGCCTGATCGGCGCGCCTCCGGGCTATGTCGGGTTTGACCAGGGCGGTCTGCTGACCGATGGCGTGGACCAGCATCCGCATTGTGTGCTGCTGCTGGACGAGATCGAAAAGGCACATCCGGATGTGTTCAATATCCTGCTTCAGGTCATGGACCACGGTGAACTGACCGACCACAACGGCCGCACGGTGAATTTCCGCAACGTGGTGCTGATCATGACGTCGAACGCGGGCGCGCAGGAACAGGCCAAGGCCGCCATCGGCTTTGCCCGTGATCGTCGCGAAGGTGAAGATACCGCCGCGATTGAGCGCATGTTCACGCCGGAATTCCGCAACCGTCTGGATGCGGTGATCTCCTTCGCGCCGCTGCCGAAAGAGGTCATCCTGCAAGTGGTCGAGAAATTCGTCCTGCAACTGGAAGCACAACTGCTGGATCGCAACGTGACCATCGACCTGACGCCCAAAGCAGCCGAATGGCTGGCGGACAAAGGCTATGACGACAAGATGGGTGCGCGCCCGCTGGGCCGCGTCATCCAGGAGCACATCAAGAAACCTCTGGCCGAGGAATTGCTGTTCGGAAAACTGGCCAAGGGTGGTGTGGTCCGCGTTTCGGTCAAGAAAGGTGAGTTGGATCTTGAAATTCTCGGACCGGATCAGCCGCGTATCCCGGGGGACAAACCTCCGTTGCTTACAGCGGACTGAATGCGCGCCATTCCAATAGTCTTGTTTGCGCTCGCTGCCGACCCGGCGGCGAGCGATTTTCTTTTGCGCCAGCCAATCGACTGTGTGTTGGGTGAAACCTGCTATATCCAGAACTATTTAGACCATAACTCTGCGCAGGGGAAGGCTCAGGATTTTCGATGTGGCGGGCTGGCCTATGACGGACACATGGGTACAGACTTTGCTCTGCCGACCCTTTCCGATCTTGAAAACCGGGTCACTGTTCTGGCCGCCGCAAGTGGCGTTGTCACTCATATCCGGGATGGCGTCACCGATGGCGGGACCGATCAGTTTCCTGCAGGCCAGGATTGCGGCAACGGGGTTCTCATCACGCATGAGGACGGCTGGGAAACGCAATACTGTCACATGCGGATGGGATCAGTCCAAGTAGCGCCCGGTGAACGTGTTGAAGCAGGCGCAGCGCTGGGGGAGGTCGGGCTCAGCGGCAATACCCAATTTCCGCATGTCCACCTTTCCGTCCGAAAGGATGGACAGCCGATCGACCCTTTCGCCCCGCAGGGCGACGACGATTGCAGGGTGCCCAACCAGACCCTGTGGGAAACCCCCATCGACTATGTCGCCGGTGGCCTGCTTACGGTGGGGTTTTCCGACGTGGTGCCGGAATTTGATGACGTTCAGGCCGGAACGGCAGAGCGAAGCGTTCTGACTCAGAAGGCTGATGCGATTGTCCTGTTTGGCCACGCCTTCGGCAGTCGGAAAGGCGACATTTTGCGACTGGAAATCTCTGGCCCCCAAGGGACGTTCCTGACCGAGGACCTAGTTTTGGACAAGCAGCAGGCACAGGTTTATCGCGCTGCAGGTCGGCGCCTTACCCTACCGAACTGGCCTGTTGGACCTTATCGGGGCCACGTCACCATGATCCGCGACGGGCAGGCAATCAGTCGCAAATCCGTCACCATCACGGTGGAATAACAGTTACCGCTCAGTCAGTTTCAACTCGATCCGGCGGTTCTGCGCGCGTGCCTCCGGCGTGTCTGCGGGATTGACGGGTTGAAACTCGCCAAATCCATTGGCGGCCAGCCGGTTCGGGGGGATACCCAGCGCCTCGACCATATAGCGCACCACCGACAAGGCCCGCCCCTGACTAAGTTCCCAGTTGTCGCGGTACCGACCCGACCCGGCTAGAGGCACATTGTCGGTATGCCCGTCGACCCGGATTACCCAGTTCAGACCTTCAGGAATCTCGGCAGCTACACTGCGCAGGATGTTGGCCACTTTTGCAACTTCCTGCCGCCCGGCCGACGACAGGACGGCCGAACCCGTGTCGAACAGAACTTCCGAAGAAAACACGAACCGGTCCCCTTCGATCCGAACGCCCTCCTGATCGCCCAGCACATCCCGCAACCGGCCAAAGAACTCGGACCGATAGCGTTGCAAATCCTCCGCCTGTGCTGCCAGTTCCTCGTTCCGGCCAGACAGTGCCTCGGCTTCAGCTTCCAGACGGACGCGTTCGGCCTCTTCCAGCAGGCGGCGGCGCCGTTCTTCGGAGGCAGCGCGGGCCAGTGCCGCGTTCAGATCCTGTCCCAGCGTCTGAATGCGAATATCGGCGGCGGCGTTGCGTTCCTCGTAGTCGTCCAGCAATGCCTGTAACCCACCCAGTTGCTCGCGCAGCGCCGCCATCTGCTGGTTCAGCAAAGCGGTTTCACGCTGCGCTTTCTCGGAAATCGCTTTTTCGCCAGAGAGAGTATCGCGCGCCACCGCCAACAGGGCAGCGCGTTCCTCGGCCAGCGACCTTTGAGCCTTCGCCTCAGCCTGAGCCTGCGTCTGAGCGGCCAATGCAGCCTCAAGCTGGGCTTTTAGTTCTTCGGGGTTCAACTCTCCAAACTGGCGTTCCAATTCAGCTTTGGCGGCCTGTGCCGCCGCCAGCAGGGTCAGCGTTTCCTCGGCCTGTTTACGCTGCGCTTCCAACGCAAGCGTCATGGCTGTCAGCTCGGCATCGGCATTCTGCAACCGGTCGCGCAGATTTTCGGCTGCGGCGGCTTCTGCAAGTTTGGCTGCCTCTTCGGCGCTCAGCTGTTCCTCAAGCTCGGTGATGCGGGTAGATTGGGCGGCGTCGCTTTGCTCAAGATCCGCGACGAGAGCCTCCAGCGCTTCGCGTTGGGCGGCGGCCAGCCTCGCGGCCTCGGTCTGCTCATCGACCTCGGCACGGCTTTGCGCAAGGGCCAGATTCAGCGCGTCCTGTTCGCTCAATAACTCTTCCCGCTGCGATTCCAGTGTTTCAATCGCCCCCTGGGCGCGCTCCTGATCCAGCAGTAGGGCCGCAACCTGAGCCTCGAAATCAGTCAGCTGAATCTGCGCCTGAACCAGTTCGGTCTCAACCTGCGTCAACGTCGAGTTCAATACGCCCAGACGCGCCTGCAGCCGGCTGTTCTCCCGCTCTTCCAGACCCAGCGCCCCGGCCAGTGCGGCCACTTCGTCAGAAAGGGCGGTCAGTTCGTCCTCTTGCCCCGAGATGGTTTCGCGCAGCACGAACTGCACCACCATGAAGATGGTCAGAACAAAGGTCAGCACCATCAGCAACCCGGTAATCGCATCCACGAACCCGGGCCAGACCGAGCCCTGGAAACGCTGACCTGTGCGTCGGGACAGAGCCATAAGTTACTCTCCTTCCGGAGCGGTGCGCACGGCGCCTCGGGGCAGTGTCAGGGCCTTGACGAGCAGTTCGATATCCTTGCGAAACTCGCTCATGCTTTCCTGGCGGCCGGCAGAGATTTCTTCGAGGATGCGCAGCAACTGAACGTCCATCGAACGCAGGCGCATCCGGCTTTCGGCATCAATCCCTTCACCCGCGCCATGTTCGCGCATATGATCCAGCAGCGCGTCCTGCCCCAGCGCCACGCGCTCCAAAGCTGCGGTTACATTTTCGTTCCCCGATTGTCTCAGGTTCATCTCACCAATCGAGTCAGCCAACTGGCCGAGCCTCGACGAAACAGCTGCGCGATCCGCCTCCTGCGCCGAAAACAGATCCTGCAAAGCGTTCATCTGTTCGGACATCGCGTCCAGAACGGGGGTCAGCACCGCAAGTTCGGCGCCGCCCTCATCCCCTGCAGCAAAGCCGACACGGGTGATTGAAGACAGCCATTCCTCAAGCTCACGGTAGAACCGATTTTGGCCGTGACCCGCGAAAAGCTCCAGCAAGCCGACAATCAGCGATCCGGCCAGCCCCAACAGCGAGGACCCAAAGGCTACGCCCATGCCCTGCAACTGCGATTCAAGCCCGACCATCAACCGGTTGAAGACGGCCAGCCCCTCTTCACCCTCTTGCGGGTTGAGGCTGCGGATCGTGTCGACAATGGCCGGAACAGTGGTCGCCAGCCCAAAAAACGTACCCAAAAGACCAAGATAAATCAAAACGTTAGTGATATATCGCGTAATCTCGCGCTCTTCCTCGACCCGTTCCGCGACCGAGTCCAGAATTGACCTTGTAGAAGTGGAACTGATCTGTGATCGCGCGCCTCGCTCGCGCAGCAATGAGGCCAGCGGCGCCAGCAATTGCGGCGTACGGGCGTCTTCGCGGACAACGCCACCCACAAACGCTTCGATCCAGCGGACAGATCCGATCAACTGTGTCACCTGAAAAAAACAGGCGAAAACACCGATGACAAAGACCAGAATGATAAAGCCGTTCAGGTACGGGTTGGCCTGAATCACCGGCATCACATATGGCAGGGCCATGAAAACACCCAGCCCCGCCAAGCCAATTGCGACTAACATCATCACAATCTGACGAATGGGATGCGAGAAATGGGGTCTCGCGCCCTGATGTGCCTGCGCCATGCGCGTGGCTCCCGGTTTTTGCCTGCTCTGGAGCGAATCTAGCGAAAATCAGCCGGTGACGCCAAGGGTTTATGCGGTAAGGCTACGCACCCGTTGCGCCAACCACTCAAGATCGGGATCACGCAGGTCAATCTCGGCCAGATGTTCTGCAGTGTTGTACAGGTATTCGGTGTTAGGGCCGCGCCCACCAACGGCATGGGCGATGATCTGAGCCTGTTCTTCCAACGGCAAGCCGCCGCAATATTGCACGTGATCGGCATCAATCACATAGGTCACGGCGTTCACCATCTGGCCACCGTCCAGATGCACATCCAGCATTTTCTCGACATAGGCCGAGGATATCAGCTCGCGTTCCCGCAATTCGTGCAACGTGCGCTCTTCGTGGCCCGCCTCAACCGCAAGGGCCAGACCTTTGCAATCGGCCTCCGCCTGTTCGTCCAGCGCCAGAACCAGCCCGGGATGCTCTTCGGTTCCGCGGTGATGGATCGAGCTCATACAGAACGATCGCGCATAACCGTGCAGCGTGGCCCGTTCGCTACGGGCCACCGGAAAGCCCGGATTCCACAGCAGCGATCCATATCCGAAAACCCACATCGTCATAGCTCTGGTCCTTGCCCGTTTACGCCTATAAACATCAATTCCGAGGCGGGAAAAAGGGCCATCTGTCATGCGCGGTCTGGTACGAGTTATCATTTTTATCGCACTCCTCTGGAGCGCTTATTGGTTCGTTGCCGGTTTTGGACTGCGCAATGCCATCACGTCGTGGTTCGACAAGCAGCAGGATCAGGGCTGGCAAGCTGATTTTTCCGATGCGGAAACTGCGGGCTACCCGTTCCACCACATGACCCGTCTGAACAACCCGGCGCTGGCCGATCCGGTCAACGGCACCGCCTGGAGCGCCGACTGGATCGAATTCCAAAGCCCCGCGATCTGGCCCGGCCGGCAGGTCCTTCGCTTTGCTGATACGCCCCAGCGCCTGTCCTATTTCGACCAGACCTCAACCATACAGGCCAGCGACTTGCAGGCAGAACTGCAACTGCAGCCCGGCGTGGCACTTGTGCTGGAAAAGATGGCTCTGACTGCCGGGCCATGGTCAATCAACGATGATACCGAGGCTCTGGCTGGTGGCGACACGCTCGCCCTTGTGATGGAACAGACATCGATTCCCGAAGCCTATGCAATCAGCGCGCGGATGGATGGCTTCACGCCCGGAGACGATCTGCGCGATCTGATGCGCTCTGCCGCTACATTGCCACAGGCATTTGAAACGTTTGAGCTGGACATGACCGCCACGTTCAACAAGGCTTGGGACCGCTCGGCGCTGGAACAAAGCAGACCGCAACCGGTGAAGATCGATCTGCATCTGGCCGAGATGAAATGGGGCGCGCTGCGATTGTTCGCAGCCGGAGAACTGGATGTGGACGAGAATGGCATCCCGACAGGTGAGATTGCAATAAAAGCTGAAAACTGGAAGGACATGATCTCCATGGCCAATGCGGCCGGCGCCCTACCCGATCAGGCCGTCGATCCGGTAACCCGCGCTCTGAATTTCATGGCCGGGTTGGGCGGCAATCCAAACGCTTTGGATATGCAGCTGAATTTCCGGGATGGCTTTGTCGCTTTGGGCCCCCTGCCCCTGGGACCAGCTCCGCGTCTGATCCTGCGTTAACGGCAGAAAGGACCGCGGCGATGGCGCGCCGTGTCCAGATGAAAATGATCCCGGTGATAGCGGTCTGAATTTGGCCCCAGAACAGTACCAAACGGGCCACACGCGCCGCGCCATACCTTTATCAATTGGCTTTGCGATGGATTCTTGCGCCAGCCGTTCAGAACTGTCACCACCTCTCCATCCGCCAACTTGAAGCCCGAGATATCGATGGCCCGCCCCTTACCGTGTTCGGAAATACGCGCGCCTTTGCGATTGTTGCGGGTTCGGCAGGCGTAGTGCGCGGCGACCTGTAATTCGACCACCGGGCCGCGCCGCTTGAAAGTCGGTTTGACCGTTTTATCGACCCACTCATTCAACGCTATTGCTGTGCCACAATCCATCGTGGACGGGCGGCTTAACACAACCCCCGAAACCGACGTGATCTGAACGGCTTCTTGAATGCCGCACGCTTTGATCTTGCCGGGCACTTTGCCGACGGGCTTGCCCTGGATGTCGATGTCACCGCATACAGACCCTTTGCGCAGTTTGCGTCTTTTGAAAAATGCCTCTTGCTCCAGAGATTTGGGCCGCAAGTAGGGCATCAGGGACGTGTCCGGCCCGAGCAATGGTAAATCCGTCGGGCGGGCGGCCACCGCAAGCACCTGAGGCGAAACCGGGCGCAGTTCGGGACGCATTTTCGCGTCTGGCACTACAGCGGCAAAGGCCAAAATTGGCGCGACTGACGGCCGTGCAACCGGGACTAACGAGCTTTCTGGAGGGGCCGCATGTGTCGATGTGGCGCTGACCGCCACAAGTCCAACCAGCAAACTCCTCCAGCCTCGTATCATGGGTTCGCTTTCCCCCGACCGAAATCGGGCGCATCCGTGTCCTGCCCGGCATCGATGATCCCGCGCCGGATCGCACGTGTTCGGGTAAAATAGTCGAACAGGTGTTCACCGTCACCGGTCCGAATAGCACGCTGAAGAGCAAACAGTTCCTCGGTAAAGCGCCCTAGAATTTCCAGCGTCGCATCCTTGTTGCTCAGAAACACATCCCGCCACATCGTCGGGTCCGAGGCAGCGATGCGAGTGAAGTCCCGGAAACCGGCGGCGGAATATTTGATGACCTCGGTGTCGGTCACGCGGCGCAGATCGTCAGCAACACCTACCATCGTGTAAGCGATCAGGTGAGGGGCATGAGAAGTCACTGCCAGAACCAGATCATGGTGGTCCGCATCGATCTCATCGACATTGGAGCCCATTCCCTCCCACAGCGCGCGCAACCGGGCAATCGCGTCCGAGTCCGATCCTTCAACCGGTACCAACAGACACCAACGGTTGTCGAACAGTTCGGCAAAGCCGGATTCCGGCCCCGAATGCTCGGTCCCGGCCAGCGGGTGCGCAGGGATGAAATGCACGCCCTCAGGGATATGTGGTGAAACGGCCTGAATAACGTGCCGCTTCACCGAGCCCACATCGGTCACAGTCGCACCAGGTTTCAGAGCCGGAGCGATGTCCTGCGCGACTGCCCCCATGGCCCCAACCGGTACGCATAGCACAACCAGATCGGCACCCTCGACCGCCTCCAGCGCGCTGTCGCAAACACGGTCGCACAAGCCGATGCGGCGGGCCGTGTCGCGAGTGGCTTCGGATCGGGCATAGCCGGTGACTTCGCCCGCAAGCCCGGTCCTTTTGATGGCCCAGAACATGGATGAGGCGATCAGACCCAATCCGATCAGCGCCACACGGTCGTATATATGGCTCATGCGGCGCCCCCTTTAAACGCGGTAATTGCCGCAACAACTCGGCGGCAGGCTTCTTCGTCGCCCACGGTGATCCGCAGAGCGTTCGGCAGGTTGTAGCCTGCAACCCGGCGCACGATCAAACCCTGGGTCTTGAGGTAATCATCGCAAGCCTCGGCCTCGGCCTGATCGGCAAAGCGCGCGAGGATGAAGTTGGTGCACGACGGATCCGAGAGCACACCGATTTTGGCGAGCTCCTCGGACAACCACACCCGAAGGCGCGCATTTTCTGCGTGACAGAAGGTCAGATATTCCTCGTCCTTCACCGCCGCCTCGGCAGCCGCCAAAGCGGTCAAAGACAGGTTGAACGGCTGACGCACGCGGTTCAGCACATCAATTATCGCCTGCGAGGCATAGCCCCAGCCAACGCGCATCCCGCCCAGACCGTAAATCTTCGAGAATGTGCGTGTCATGATCACGTTTTCAAACCGGTCAACCAGCGACGCGCCGCCATCGAAACCCGCGACGAACTCGGCATATGCTCCATCAATCACCATCAAGCAGGACTGCGGCAGCCCCTCGGCCAGGCGCACCAGATCCTCGTCAGGGATCATCGTCGAGGTCGGATTGCCCGGATTGGTAACGAACACGATCCGCGTCTGATCGGTGACGGCGGCAAGGATGTTGTCCACATCCACATGACGATCCCTTTCCGGCACCATCACCGGCGTTGCGCCAGCCATACGGGCAATGATCGGGTACATTGAGAACCCGTGCTCGGTATAGAGGACTTCATCGCCTGGCCCGGCATACGCTTGCGCCACGAATTGCAGCACCTCATCGCTGCCGACGCCGCAGATGATCCGCGTCGGGTCCAAGCCGTATCGCTCGCCAATCGCGGCACGCAGGCTGGCGTGGTCAGTACTGGGATAGCGATGCAGGGTGGCCGCACTTTCGCGCACCGCTTCGATCGCCTTGGGGCTGGGACCGAACGGGTTTTCGTTCGAGCTTAGCTTGATCACATGCTCCACCCCGGCCACATGCGACTGGCCGCCCTGATAGAGCGCAATATCCATGATGCCGGGTTGTGGGGTGATCTTGTTCATAAGGGGCTCCGTTGATTGAGCCCCTCATACCCGTCTCAACGCGTTGAGAAAAGCGGCAATTCCCTTACGCCGCTTTGAAGCGGGCCGTCGCCGGGTCTGCGTTGTAGTACGGCACGAATTCTTCGGTCCGGCGGGACAGGTCATTGACGCTGTCGATAATGAACTGAACCGTCTCTTCGCTCATGAGATAGGAAAAGTTCAGCCGCACCCATCCGGGCTTTTTCATCTCTTCGCCAGCCGAGAGCGCCGCATGCAGTTCATCCGATGTCGCCCGATCTATCCCCAGCAGACGATGCGCATAAGGCCCGGCGCAGGCACAGCCGCCGCGCGCCTGAATGCCGTAGATATCGCTGAGCATCCGGGTGAACAGCTGCTGATGCACCGGCTGGCCGGAATTGTCCCGCACAAGGAAGGAATAGATCGGCAGACGATGCGGGTTGTCAGCGCCCAGCAATGACAGGTTCGGATTGTCGCCCCACGCCTGCAGCGCCATGCGGTTATAGAGCGCCTCGCGTTTGGCGATTTCTTCCGTACCGACGACATCCTTGACGATAAAGGCAAGCGCCGCACGGATATCGCCGATCACATTTGGCGTTCCGGCTTCTTCCCGTGTGGCCAAATCTTCGCTGTAGTCGTGCCGCCACGGCGAAACGAAACTTACGGTGCCACCACCGGGCCAGCTGGGGCAAGTGCGGCGCACCGCATTCTGATTGACGATCAGCACACCGGATGCGCCCGGCCCGCCCGGGAATTTATGCGGCGAGACGACGATGGCGTCCTTGCGCGCATCTTCTGGTCCCATATCCATCGGCAGGTACGGCCCGCCGCCGGCATAATCCCAGACAGCCATGGCGCCATGATCCTTGAGCAGCCGGGTGATCGGATCTGGGTCAGTGATGATGCCGGTTACGTTCGACGCGGCCGAAAACGACCCGATGATCAAATCGGACGCGGTGTTCGCGATCAGCGCCTCTTTAAGCGCAGCCAGATCGACCCCGCCATCCGCGGCTTCGGGAATCTCGATTACCTGCGCTTTACTTTCGCGCCAGGGCAGAATGTTCGAATGATGCTCATACGGCCCGATCAAAACGACCGGCCGGTCAGCCGCATCCACACCCAGTAAGCTGACCAGCCGGTTCAGACCCGCCGTGGCACCAGACCCGGTAAAGATCACCGCGTCCTCTCCCTTGGCACCAACTATGCGGGCAATCTCTGCGCGCGCTTCGCGGCGCAGTCTGGTCATGTAAGACCCACAATAGGAGGCTTCGGTGTGGCTGTTGGCATAGAAAGGCAGCACCTGTTCGGTGACAAAATCCTCGACCTGCCGCAGCGCACGACCGGAAGCAACGTAATCCGCATAAACCAGCGGCACGTCCCCTTGCAGACCCGGGATCAGAACATTCTCTCCGATCAGCCCGTCGCGCAGGTTGGAATCGCGAGTGGTGGTTTGAATTTCTGCACGAAATTTGGACAGGGTCATGTGAAAGGCTCCGTATTGCATAATCCAATATGATTGAGAAGCAGCGTGGAATCTTCACCTATCTTTTGATAGATTCCTTAAATTTTGTGTCATATGCTTAGATATGGCCGAAAAATTAGATCAGATTGACAAACGAATCCTGCGAGAGCTGCAAACCGACGCCACGCTGTCTCAGCGCGAGTTGGCGGACAGGGTGGGCCTGTCGCAAAATGCCTGCTGGCGGCGCCTGAAGGCATTGAACGAAAACGGCGTCATAACCGGTTCTACCGCGCGGATCGCGCGCGAGAAGCTGGGACTGAGCCTGGTGGTTTTTGTCATGTTGCGTACCCGGCACCACTCGGCCGAGTGGCTGCAGGCCTTCCGCAGCCATGTGCTGACCATCCCCGAAGTGGTGGATTTCCACCGCATCGGCGGCGACTATGACTATCAATTGAAGGTCGTGACCGAGGACATGGCGTCTTATGACAAGGTCTACCAGCGCCTGATCGAGAAAGTCGAACTGGACAGCGTAACCTCGTATTTCGCAATGGAGGCGATCGCCGAGGGGCGACCTCTGCCGATTTAAGCCAGAGGTGTGATGCGCAGCTCGTCAGCGAGAAGCTAAAAATACTCATCGTACGTGCTTTGGGAAACGTATCCGAAATGCACGTACTGCAACTTCATCATGAGCTTTCAATTCCTCACTCAGCGCTAGCGTGCCAGTGGAGTAGCCCAGCAGGTAATTGCCAATCACCCATGCGCAACCTTCCGGCTGCTAATAGGCCCGTGGCATTGAAGATTTCTTCCAGTTCACTCGCTGGGATATGCACTTTTGGTTTCCCTGGCCCAACCACTAAAAGCGGAGCGCAGAGAATTTCTAGAACAGTTGCAAATCCTTCGCGCCGCTTTGGATTTCAGCGAAGTTCGGCATGTTCTGGATCGCCACAGGTGCCGGTGCCGCACCCGGCATTGCCACTGTCGGTTTCATCGCCGCCGCCATGCCAAAGGTTGGTTGCTCCAACTCCCCACGGATATCGCGCAGAAGCGTTTTGTGATCCGGCATCGCTTTGATTATCTGCGCTAGGTCCGCTTTCGCGCGCTTCATACCCTGGAACCAAATCGGTTTCTTCAACGGTCGCAGACGATCGCGGATGCCAGCGCCATAGCCCGTATCATATGCCTGTTTGCCCAAAAGAACCGTCTGATATACGCGACTGTCAAAAAGCGTGGCAAACTCAATATCGTGGTCCATCGGCAGGCGATGCTGCCACAACTCCAGGTTCTCGGCCAACCGGTCCGGCAACTTCATCTCGGTGCGCGCGTCGATCCAATATTGGTCATCCGTGCGATTTCCCAATCGATAATGCAGACAGATGAATTCCAGAACCTCGTTATAGAGCTTGTCCATCTGCCGGTTATATCTGGCCCGCAATGACGGCTCGATGTCGCGCGTGGGCAGGTGCTCCGCGAACCAGCGCACCGCGTGATCAATCATATGGATCGCGGTGCTTTCCAACGGCTCAATAAACCCGCCTGACAGACCGATCGCCACACAATTCTTGACCCAGGCATTGCGCACGCGCCCGACGCGCATCGGGATCACGCGCGGCGTCGCGCCCTTGCCGCTGTCACCCAGCCATTCGAGGTATTCATCTGCCGCCTGATCATCCGTCCGATGCGCGGATGAGTACACATAACCCGTGCCCACGCGGTTGTAGAGAGGCACCCGCCATGTCCAACCCGCGCCAAGTGCGGTGGACCGCGTGAGGCTCTCGATCTTCTCCGGATCGGGATGCTCGACCTGCAACGCCATGGCGCGATCATTGGGCAGGTAGTCCGAATAATCCATAAACGGCTCGCCAAGTGCCTGATTGATGATCAATCCGCGGAACCCGGTGCAATCTATAACCATTTCGATGTCATGGCGGCCCGAACGCTCCAGCTTCAAATGGCTGACATTGCCCTGTTCATCCAGCTCAACCGCCTGAACTTCATCCTGGATATGCTCTACGCCGCGCTTCGTGCAGACCTTGGTGAGCATTCCCGCAAATTTCACAGCATCCAGATGATACGCGTAGCCAAAGCGCTGTTCAAATTCGGGCTGGCCCAACTGCCGCGCGCCCTTGCACAGGCGGCCCAGATGATCGTGCGGCGAGATGGACTGTGTAAAGTCCCGATCCCCATTGCCAAAGCGCAAGAAATACTCGGCGGTTTCCAGCCCCTCCAACATCTGGCCATGGGCAAAGGGGTTCACGTAATCGATGCGATTGCCCTTGGGGTCCTTATTCCAGTTGCAAAACTTCACACCCAGTTTGAACGACGCGTTGGTCTCGCGGAAAAAATTCCGCTCTGAAATGCCCGCCTGGCGGAGCGTAACCGGCATGCGCGGCACGGTAGCCTCACCTACACCCACTGTGGAGATATTGGGACTCTCGATCAGGCAGATGTGCGGGCGATCCTTGGGCGCCGAAGTGCGGGAAAACACCATGTCCAGGATCAGCGCGGTCATCCAACCTGCCGTGCCGCCACCCACGATAGTGATTTTGCGCAATCGATTGTTCATGTTTTTCTGTCCCTGTTGGTTTTGGGGTATATATAGCTGCTTCCCCTTTTTGGTTTTGAGGATTGTATTACAGCTTTCCCTTTTGGCTTTAGGAAAAACATAGCAGCTTTCCTGCATTCAGCTAGGGCCTATGACGCCGTGACCTGTATGCAATTCCGCCCATCCGGCCCCGAGTCTTACCAAGACAGGCCTTCCGCCCCCGGCTCCACACAAAAAGCCTCTTCGAAATGGAAATGCTGCGATGTCGCCCGAAATTTTAACGCCTTGAGTGGGCCAATCAGGCGGGCCGCGAGATAAATCGACCCTTGCGCCAGCAAGAGCCCGCGCTTTCGGCCATGGATTCCCATCGCTGTGTTCGAAGAAAAAATCGAACGGGTTTTAGTTGATATGCAACGGACTATATTTTTGGATTTCCAGTCGAAGTTGCATGAAACGCTAACGATTGCGCTTTTGGTAAAAAAAGGCCCCCGCATCGGGAGCCTTTTTAGATGCTTAACAGTATTTCACTGCAAGCTAATTAGTTCTTCGCGTAGAATTCGACGACCAGGTTCGGTTCCATCATGACCGGGTAAGGCACATCGCCCAGGCCCGGTGCGCGCACGAAGGTCGCGGTCATTTTCGAGTGGTCGGCATCGATGTAGTCAGGAACATCGCGCTCTGCCAGGGCGACGGCTTCCAGAACAACAGCCAATTGCTTGGACTTGTCACGCACTTCGATCACGTCGCCTTCTTTGACGCGGTAGGACGGGATGTTCACCCGCTTGCCGTTCACTTTGACGTGGCCGTGGTTCACGAACTGACGTGCAGCGAATACGGTCGGCACGAACTTGGCGCGGTAGACGACGGCGTCCAGGCGGCGCTCCAGCAGGCCGATCAGGTTTTCACCGGTGTCGCCTTTGACACGCTCGGCTTCGGCGTAGATGCGGCGGAACTGCTTCTCGGTCAGGTCACCGTAGTAGCCCTTCAGCTTCTGCTTTGCGCGCAGCTGCAGACCGAAGTCCGACAGTTTGCCCTTGCGGCGCTGACCGTGCTGGCCGGGGCCGTATTCACGGCGGTTGATCGGGGATTTCGGACGACCCCAGATGTTTTCGCCCATCCGGCGGTCGATTTTGTACTTGGCAGACGTGCGTTTGGTCACGGCTGATCTCCTTCTTAAGGTCGAGGCCCGTTCAGGCCACTATGAAGGGCGTTGTCCTCTTGAGGTTTCCCCCATGACAGGCATCCCCTTACGGGGGCCACCAACACCAATGAAGCCGCGCTTATATCCGTAGAAAGCGCAGAGTCAACATGCCTTTTCGTACAGCTTGGGATACTTTGCGGATTAGGAGGGCACCCGGCCCGGTCGACTAATCAGTCACCTCTGCGACCGGCATAGGCCACCGATCGGCGCTCCGGAGAAGCCAACCTGTTATCCATCCGGGGTTTGGGCGGAAATACAATAACTGTGTCGTCTGTCTGAGCTGCTTCGCCGCTTTGAAGTTCAGTTTCGGTAAATGCGCTGATCCAGAACTCCTGGTCCCGCGCAGGGCATTCATTCTCAAATACCAGTAACGGGCCCGATTCGCCTGCGCCTGAAATCAACGTCGCTGTAAATTGCTGCGCCCCATTGGTCAGAACAAGAAGGCCGCTCGCCGCATCCGATACATCCGGAAACGGAGAGGAGGAACTCAACATCCTCGTGGCGTGACCCGGTGCACCACCGTTTCTTTGCTGACTCTGATCGGCTGAATCAACCAGGAAACGTGCTTGTCCGCGCCATGCCCAGGCGGCGCCGACACTAAGGTAAGACAAAGGCGCTACCTCTAGTCCGTCAATTTCCGTTTGATCCCATCGAATGGCTATACGACCGTTTTCTCCGGCTCTCATTGTACCCGCCCGTACCTTTCAACATATCACTGCTCACATCGCCACCCTTATCAGTGTAAATTTTGGCGGAAAAGAGACGTTAATGCAGCATTAACGAAATTGTTGCTTTAGAGAATCATTTTTCAGCCAGGCGTGAGGCGGTTTCGCTGAACCACCGGCTTTTCGATGATCGTGGCAATTAACCTCGTCGACCTTCTCGCAGATGGCAAACACTTTAATTGCCCCGAGAGTTAGAAAGAGGCGCACCTCTGCTCTGCTGGTCAGGCGAAAAACTGTACTAAGAAATGTCGCCCAGACCAATTAACACCGACCCTGATCCACTGTTCTGACAGAGTGGGTTCAACAAAGCCGACGAAACCTACCCGCAACAGCTATGCCCTAACTGAACTGGGGGGCAAGGGACTGTTGCATAGGAGCAATAGACACAGCAATCGCCTTCAAGCGGCCTCAAAACAACCGCACACGACTTGCATTCGTAATACCACTGGCAGGCGTCTGTTGGCATTGTCTCAACCTCGACGTGACCGCATTCGGGGCACGTCAATTTGCTTTCAAGCACCGCAGTTTGTTTTGTCATTCTCACATCCGCACGGTTATGTAGTTTTTGATCCTGGCTCCAATGAACACGATAACCCATGCAATCCGGTCATTGCAGAACTTCCGGCATGCTTCCACTTCAGTCACGAAATCGACCCGTGTCGGAATCTGTCGTCCTGGTGGACCAAAAGCCGTCAAGCACGAACAATCTTATTCGACCACTTGGATGGGGCTCATCAATAAAACACAACCAGCGGCCGGTCGTTGCAGGCGCAACTCGAAAAAACTTCTGAGAAAAATATCCAGCGCCGACGGCATCGGGAGAAACTACCAAAGTAAAGGATACACGCCAATTCCCTCTGGTACGGTCGGAAAATGCGGAAAGCGCCCGTTCTACAATTCAGACGCCTTCCAAATGCTAAGAAAACAAGGTGTGTTCAATGCTTGGGCAGCAATAACCTTGTTTATGGGTGCCAAAACCGCCGAAATGGGTTCGTATTGTCTGGCGGTTCACAAAATAGAAAAACTCTCTTACCTATCCGCACTTGGAATGCCCGCAACTGCGGCAGGTCATACATCCTTCGATCATCACCATATCAAACTGCCCGCAAGACGGGCACGCCTTGCCACGCGGGGCATCCATGTTGACGACTTGCGCCTGAGGATCCGACTTCAGCCCCATGCCTTCGCCTTCCAGGAAGCCGATATTGATCAGGTGTTGTTCGATCACGCCACCAATCGCGGCCAGGATCGACGGGATGTACTTGCCCTTGACCCAAGCACCGCCGCGTGGGTCGAACACAGCCTTCAACTCTTCGACCACAAAGGAAACATCTCCGCCCCGCCGAAACACGGCCGAGATCATCCGGGTCAGCGCCAGCGTCCATGCGTAGTGCTCCATGTTCTTCGAGTTGATGAACACCTCGAATGGGCGGCGGCGGCCTCCGATCACGATGTCGTTGATGGTCAGATAGATCGCGTGCTCGCTGTCGGGCCACTTCAGCTTATAGGTCGAACCCTCCAGCGATTGCGGGCGATCCAGTGGCTCCGACATATAGACGACCTCGCCACCATCAACCTCATGCGGAGCATTGGCGCTTTCGCCCGGCGCTTTGTCGTCGCTTTCCGAAACGGTCAGGACCGAACCCGTCACATCATTGGGGCGGTAGGTCGTGCAGCCCTTACAACCCTGATCCCAGGCCTGCATGTAGACGTCCTTGAACGCGTCAAAGCTGATGTCTTCCGGGCAGTTGATGGTTTTCGAGATTGAACTGTCGATCCATTTCTGCGCTGCCGCCTGCATTTTGACGTGATCGGACGGGGAAAGCGTCTGTGCGTTGACAAAGTAATCCGGCAACTCCTTGTCACCGAATTGGTCGCGCCACATCTGCACTGCGTAGTCGACTACTTCTTCTTCAGTGCGCGACCCGTCTTTCTGCAGCACCTTACGGGTATAGGCATAGGCAAATACCGGCTCGATTCCCGAAGACACATTGCCCGCGTACAGAGAAATCGTCCCCGTCGGAGCAATCGATGTCAGCAACGCGTTGCGGATACCATGCTCACGGATCGCATCGCGCACATCCTCGTCCATCTGCTGCATTGTGCCACTGGCCAGGTATTTCTCGGCATCAAACAAAGGGAATGCCCCTTTTTCCTTCGCCAAGTCGACCGACGCCAGATACGCGGCGCGGGCGATCGCGTGCAGCCAGCGTTCGGTTTGACGCGCCGCCTCGTCGGAGCCATAGCGCAGCCCCAGCATCAGCAGAGCATCGGCCAGACCCGTCACGCCCAGCCCGATACGGCGCTTGGCCTGCGCCTCGGCGGCTTGTTCGGGCAGCGGGAACTTCGACGCGTCCACCACGTTGTCCATCATCCGAACGGCGGTCGCGACCAGTTCCTGCATCGCTGCTTCGTCCAGATGCGCGCTCTTTTTGAACGGCTCGGCCACCAGACGCGCCATGTTGATCGAGCCCAGCAGGCACGCCCCGTAGGGCGGCAAAGGCTGCTCACCGCAGGGGTTTGTCGCCGCGATGGTTTCGACATAGCTGAGGTTGTTGGCCTGATTGATGCGGTCGATGAAGATCACGCCGGGTTCGGCATAATCATAAGTCGCCTGCATGATCTTGTTCCACAGGTCGCGGGCCTGAACGGTGTGATAAACCTTGTCTCCGAACACCAGTTCCCACGGGCCATCTGCCTTTACGGCCTCCATAAAGGCATCCGTTACCAGCACGGACATGTTGAACATGCGCAGGCGGGCCGGATCGGATTTGGCGGTGATGAACTGTTCGATATCCGGGTGGTCGCAGCGCATTGTCGCCATCATCGCGCCGCGGCGAGATCCGGCGGACATGATGGTGCGGCACATGGCGTCCCACACATCCATGAACGATAACGGTCCAGAGGCATCTGCCGCCACGCCATGCACATCCGCTCCGCGTGGGCGGATGGTCGAGAAATCGTAGCCAATCCCCCCACCCTGCTGCATGGTCAGCGCGGCCTCCTTCAGCATGTCGAAGATTCCGCCCATGCTGTCGGGCACCGTGCCCATTACAAAACAGTTGAACAAGGTTACCTGCCGCGCGGTGCCCGCGCCCGCCGTGATGCGACCGGCAGGCAGGTATTTGAAATCCTCCAGCGCCTCGAAGAACTTCTCTTCCCAATGCGCGGGGTCTTTCTCCACCCGTGCCAGATCGCGGGCGATGCGCCGCCAGCTATCTTCGACCGTCTGGTCAATGGGGGTGCCATCCGCTTTCTTTAAGCGGTACTTCATGTCCCAGATCTGCTCGGCGATGGGGGCGGCAAAGCGGCTCATTGGTGATTCCCTGTATTGAAAGAGGTATCCAGACTATCCTAAATCATACCTCCACCACAACACCTTGATGACGGCGCTTGGTGAGCTACAATATAAAGAGGAAGTTCGGGACGACTCTGTGGGAAAGCTGTGGATAAGTACGTAAACCTGATAAAACTCTCGGTCGGATCGGAAAGCGTCGACACGCTGATCGAGTGGCAGGACAGCCGCAAACCGCTTTATGAGGACGGGTGCCCGCGCCACGTCACCCGCATGTGGCCCAAACGCGAGGCCGAGATTCTGAATGGCGGATCAATATATTGGGTGATCAAGGGTGTCATTCAGTGCCGTCAGCGTATCCGGCGGTTGGACGAAGTACGCGGCGAAGACGGTATCCGCCGCTGCGCCATTGTGCTGGATCCCGAGGTGCACCGAACCCAAACTGCCCTGAAACGCCCGTTCCAGGGCTGGCGTTATCTGAAACCCGAAGACACCCCTGCCGACCTACCGCAGGGGCGCGAGCAGGACGATGCCCTGCCCGACGATCTTAACCGCGCGCTGGCGGAAATCGGGGTGCTTTAATCAGCTCAGACGATCCATTACTTCGGACAGAACGGCCTTGCTGTCGTCGTTATAGCTAGCCACCCGACTGCGCCAAAGCGTTGCCTGCGATTGCAGGATCAGCCCATCCGTCAGGATTTTCAGGTGGTTCGCCCGCAGGGTTTCACCGGTCGAGGTGATATCCGCTATCGCCTCGGCCGTTTCATTCACGACGGTGCCCTCGGTCGCGCCCTGGCTGTCCACGAGCGTGTAATCCGCCACACCTGCCTCGGTCAGAAACTCGCGCACCAGCCGATGGTATTTCGTGGCAATCCGCAGCCGGTGGCCATGCGCCTTGCGGAAGGCCGCCGCCGCGGCATCCAGATCGTCCAGCGTATCGACATCCACCCAGCAGGCAGGCGTAGCAATGATCAGATCCGCCTTGCCGAACCCCAGTTTCGAGACCTGCTCAACCTGCTGTTCCCAGCGCGGTAGTTTCTCTTGCACCAGATCTGTTCCGGTGACGCCCAGATGAATGCGCCCGGCAGCCAGTTCGCGTGGGATTTCCCCGGCCGACAGCAGGATCAACGATACCCCGTCGATCCCTTCGACCTTACCCGCGTATTCCCGATCCGACCCGCTCCGCGACAGGGTGATGCCGCGCTTTTCGAACCACGAGAAGGTTTTCTCCATCAACCGGCCCTTGGAGGGCACGCCAAGTTTCAGGCTCATTGCGCGTCCTCCTCGATCTCGAGCATCAGGTCCGGGCGGATCACGCCACCCACGGCGGGGATTTCTGCCCCGTTGCCCAATTGCCGTGTCAGCGCGTCATAGCGCCCACCGGTCGCGATGGGCGGCAGGTCCGGGCGTCCCTCGGCGTAAAAACCAAAGACGAACCCGTCGTAATACTCCATCGAAGTGCGGCCATAGGCAGCCTCGAAATCCAACGTCTCGACATCGACACCACGCGCCTGAAGCGAAGCGATCCGAGCCTCAAGCCGGTTCAGCGCTGGCGTGATCTGCGGCAAATCGACTGCCACATCGCGCAACTGTTCCAACGCAAATGGCATGGTTTCGCGCACGTTCAGCAGCGTTTCCAACCCGGCCAGTTCGTTGTCCGAAATTGGCGGCGTTTCGCGATCTTCGCGCAGAGCTTCGATCCGCGCCTCGATCTCGGACGCGCGACGCTTGCCAATCATTGGGACGTCACCATCCAGCGGGTTTTCGGCGTCCAGAAGTGTATCGCGCCCTTCAGGGCCGGGCTTACGCCCAGCGTAACGTTCCAGCAGAATTCGGAACCGGCGTGGACGCCACAAATGCCGCATCAATGCAGCTTTACGGCGATCTGTCGTGCGCAAACCCTGCACCGCCGCCGTCAGGATACCGATATCCCCGGTCGCCGCGCGCAAAGGCAAGCCACGCAGTTGCAATGCGAACAGCGAGAATACCTCGGCATCCGCCCCGGCAGGATCATTGCGGTCGAAGACTTCGTAACCAACCTGAACGTACTCATTGGACCGGTCCGGGTCGTGCTCTTGTCGCCGGAAGACTTCACCGGAATAGGTATAGCGTGCGGGCTCAGCGCCCTCGCTCATATGCATCTGAACCACCGGCATGGTGAAATCCGGGCGCAGCATCTGTTCGCCGCGTAACGCGTCCGAGGTCACATAGGCACGGGCCCGGATATCTTCACCATAGAGGTCCAGCAGGGTTTCGGCCGGCTGCAACAGAGGCGGGTCCACGACCTGCGCCCCGGCGGCCTCAAAACGCACCCGCATCATCGCGGCACGGGCCTGAATCTGGGAACGGTTGGGCATGGGTCAGTCCTGACTGTTCAGAATTTCACGCACCTTGGCGACCAGATCGCCACGCGGCACTTCGAACTGGCTGGGGCGTTCTTTCCACTCCTCCAGCGTTGCGCTTTCGGCAATCTTCGCACCAAGGATCAGGTCCTTGATCTGCACGATACCGTTGGCCTTTTCGTCGCCGCCTTCGATCACTGCAATCGGAGAGTTCCGCTTATCCGCATATTTCAGCTGATTGCCGAAGTTTTTGGGGTTGCCCAGATAAACTTCGGCCCGGATGCCCGCATTGCGCAGCTCTGCCACCATCGCCTGATAATCGGCCATGCGATCACGATCCATGACTGTGACAACGACGGGTCCCGTAGCCCGCGCGGCGATCCGTCCCTTTTCGCGCAGAGCGGCCAGCAGCCGATCGACGCCGATGGAAATACCGGTCGCAGGCACTTCCTGTCCGGTAAACCGTTTGACCAGATCGTCGTAACGCCCACCGCCCGAGACAGACCCGAACTGCCGCTTGCGGCCTTTCTCGTCGAAAATCTCGAAGGTCAGTTCAGCCTCATAGACCGGCCCGGTGTAGTACCCCAGACCACGCACAACAGAAGGGTCGATCTCGATCCGGTCCGCGCCGTAGCCACCCGCATCCAGCAACGCGCCAATCTGTTCCATCTCGGCAATCCCGTCCGCGCCGATCTTGCTGTCGCCGACAGCGGCGCGCAGGTTGGCCAGCGTACCGACGGTGTCGGCGGCTTTGGACGTCAGGAAGGCAATCACAGGCTCGGCCTGATCGTCGCTGAGACCCACACCGTCGATGAACGCGCCTGAGGCATCCAGACGGCCTTTTGTCAGCAACTCGCGCACACCCTGTTCACCTACCTTGTCGAACTTGTCGATGGTGCGCAGAACGTTGTCGCGGGCAGCGGCGTCTTCTCCAAGGCCCATCGCCTCAAGCACGCCGTTCAAAACCTTGCGGTTGTTCACCCGCACCAGATAGTCACCGCGAGGAATGCCGACGGTCTCAAGCGTATCAGACAGCATCGCGCAGATCTCGGCATCAGCGGCCATCGAAGCCGTGCCCACCGTATCCGCATCACACTGATAGAATTGGCGAAAGCGACCCGGCCCCGGCTTTTCGTTGCGCCAGACCGGGCCCATCGCGTAGCGGCGGTAAGGCGTGGGCAGATCGTTGCGGTGCTGCGCATACACGCGAGCCAGAGGCGCGGTCAGGTCATAACGCAGGGCCATCCAGTCGCCCTTGTCGTTCTCATCAACCTCTTGCCACGCAAAAACGCCTTCGTTCGGGCGATCCACGTCGGGCAGGAATTTGCCCAATGCCTCGACGGTTTCAACCGCGCTGCTCTCCAGGGCGTCGAAACCGTACCGATGATAGACGTCCGCGATAGCCCGCAGCATCTCGGTGCGCTGCGTGACTTCCTGGCCGAAATAGTCGCGGAACCCTTTTGGCGTTACGGCCTTGGGGCGGGGCTGTTTCTTGGGCTTGGCCATGTGGGGCGTCCTTGGGAGTATACTTGTTCCGCGCGCGGTCTATCTCATGGTCTGTGCCGGGGCAAGGCGCGCTTTCTCTGGTGTTGGCGTCACAGGCTCGCTATGACCGGCGCAGAGACAGGAGCCCCCAATGCAGCATCTGGAAGAACAGATCGCCCATCTGACCCGCACGGTTGAAGAGTTGAATTCGGTCGTCACCCGCCAGCAGGACGAGATCGACCGCCTGACCCGCCGGGTCGAAATGCTGTTGCAACGCGAGGCCGAACGGGCGCAGGAAGGATCGGGTGGGGTCGTGCTGGGCGACGAACGCCCACCACACTACTGACGTTACAACCCCAGCGTCGTTTTCACCGCATTGTCGACCACTCCGCCCAACAAAGCGTCCTTATCCTCGGCGCAGCCTTCGGCCAGCGCAGACAGAAACGTCTCGCGCAGTGCGGCCTTGTCCTCGTCCGAGGTCGCGTGCTCCTCGATGTTGATCTGACGATTATAGATCGACAGGGCCGTCATCTTTTCGACGACTGCATGAATGTAGGTTTCGTCCCCATCAGCCTCTTCGACGACCGAAGCGCAGGTGTGGTACATCACCGGCAGCGCATCCTGCACCATCTGTTCTGCTGCATCGTCAGCCTGCCCCAACCCAGGCGCGACCAGAAGCGCAGCACAAGTGAAAACTCTGAGATTATCAAAACGCATAGCACTCACTTCCAGTTATGTCCGATAATGGCACCAGCCACAGCACCGGCTGCCGCACCTTTACCATCGCCGATCAAAGCACCAACACCGGCACCAATCAGAGCGCCCTCAATCGTATTTTTCTTCTTTTTGTCATCCGCCAGCCCTGCAGACGCGATCGCCAGAGTTGCGGCGGCGGCTAAAGTGAATGCCCTGAATCCAATACCTGAAATCGCCATATCGGAGCCCTCCTGTGACATGACCCAAAAGGTTACGTCTCAAGCCTAGCCCCGCATTTTCCGTGTGGCAACAAAACGGTGGCTCAGATTTCCTCGACCGACATCACCCCATCCAGCGATTTGATCGCCCCTTTGATCTGAGGGTTGATCGGGAAATCCTGCCCCAGATCCATTTCCACGTCACCCGGTAGACTCGGATCAAGCAGGCACAAGTGGATCGGGCCCTTAGACGCGCCCTTGGCCACGCCGGCGGCGTCTTCCAGGACTTTGGCAACAGTAGGCAATACCTGTGGTTCGTCCACGAAGATACGCAAGCCGGTTGCACCGGCCTCGGCCACGACAGAATCCACCGGCCCAACAGACCGACCCAACAGTTTGAGTTGGTCGGATTCCATCGTCGCTTCGGCGGTCAGAACCACCTGGGCTCCGGTTTCCAGGAACTCGCGCGATTTCTCCAGCGTTTCCGAGAACAGCGTGACCTCATAAGCCCCGGTTGGATCCGAGAGTTGGGCAAAGGCAAAACGATTGCCGCGCGCGGATTTGCGTTCCTGTCGTCCGGCGACAACACCGGCCATCTTGGCGATCAATGGACCAGAGCGCGCCTTCTCCATCACCTCGTCCAGCGTCAGAACCTGCTTGCGCTTCAGCGCGGGCATGTAGTCGTCCAAAGGATGGCCGGAGAGATAAAAGCCGATGGCCTTGAATTCTTCACTCAGGCGCTCGGCCGGCAGCCAGTCCGGCGTCGTCGACAAGCGGGGTTCCGGCAGATCGTCCCCAGCCTCACCAAACAGCGACACCTGGTTCGAGTTCTTCTGATCATGGATCGCTGCCGAATATTGCACCAACGGATCCAGGCTTTCGAACACGCGGCGACGGTTCTTGTCCAACTGGTCGAACGCCCCGGCTCGTGCCAGCATTTCCAACGGGCGTTTGCCAACCTTCTTCAGATCGACCCGACGCGCGAAGTCGAACAGGTTCACGAACGGCTTGTCGCCCCGCCCTTCTACGACCAGATTCATCGCCTCGGCACCCACATTCTTGAGCGCGCCCAGCGCATAGACCAACTCACCGTTCACCACGTCGAACGTCGCCAGCGAACGGTTCACACACGGCGGCACATAGGGCAGCTCAAGTCCCTTGCGAACCTCCTCGAAATAGACCGCCAACTTGTCTGTCAGGTGAATATCGCAATTCATGACGCCAGCCATGAACTCGACCGGGTGGTTCGCCTTCAGCCAACCGGTCTGATAGCTCACCACCGCATAGGCGGCGGCGTGGGATTTGTTGAAGCCGTAGTTGGCGAATTTCTCCAGCAGGTCGAAGACTTCACTGGCCTTCTTAGCATCCACGCCATTCTCACCCGCGCCTTTCTCGAATTTCGGGCGTTCGGCGTCCATTGCCTCTTTGATCTTTTTACCCATCGCGCGGCGCAGCAGGTCGGCGCCACCAAGGCTATATCCCGCCATCACCTGCGCGATCTGCATCACCTGTTCCTGATAGACGATGATACCTTGGGTTTCCTCAAGGATGTGGTCGATCAGGGGATGGACGGATTCAATCTTGCGCAGCCCGTTCTTGACCTCGCAATAAGTCGGAATGTTCTCCATCGGACCGGGACGGTAAAGCGCCACAAGGGCCACGATATCCTCGATGCACGTCGGCTTCATGCGCTTGAGCGCGTCCATCATGCCCGAGGATTCCACCTGGAATACCGCTACCGTCTTGGCCGCCGAATAGAGCTTATACGTCGCCTCGTCATCCAGCGGGATCGCGTTGATCTGGTTTTCGGCCCCGT
Organism: Ruegeria lacuscaerulensis; assembly: GCF_013031245.1. GTDB lineage: Bacteria > Pseudomonadota > Alphaproteobacteria > Rhodobacterales > Rhodobacteraceae > Ruegeria > Ruegeria lacuscaerulensis_C. The sequence continues at coordinate 51,931 of NZ_WPZL01000014.1, read as the reverse complement.
CCGCGGGTTCATATAGTTCTGTACCATCGGCCGCGACATGCAGGGGACGCCCGGATTTGAAGATCAGATCCATCGCGTTCTGGATCACGGTCAGCGTCTTCAGGCCCAGAAAGTCGAACTTCACCAGCCCGGCCTGTTCCACCCATTTCATGTTGAACTGGGTCGCAGGCATGTCGGACCGAGGGTCCTGATAGAGCGGCACCAGCGCGTCCAGCGGGCGATCCCCAATCACCACGCCCGCCGCGTGGGTCGAGGCGTTGCGCAGCAGCCCTTCGACCTGCTGGCCGTAGGTGAGCAGACGATCCACCACCTCTTCGCTGCGCGCCTCTTCGCGCAGTCGGGGCTCGTCTTTCAGTGCCTTTTCAATGGAGACAGGTTTCACACCCTCAACAGGGATCATCTTGGACAGACGGTCCACCTGCCCATAGGGCATTTGCAGCACCCGCCCGATATCGCGCACGGCGGCCTTCGACAGCAAAGCACCAAAGGTGATGATTTGCCCCACCTTGTCGCGCCCGTATTTCTGCTGCACGTAGCGGATCACTTCTTCGCGGCGATCCATGCAGAAGTCGATGTCGAAATCGGGCATTGAAACCCGTTCGGGGTTCAGAAACCGCTCGAACAGCAGCGAATAACGCAGCGGGTCAAGGTCGGTGATCGTCAGCGCGTAGGCCACCAGAGACCCCGCACCCGAGCCCCGTCCCGGCCCCACCGGAATGTCGTGATCCTTGGCCCATTGGATAAAGTCCGCAACGATCAGGAAGTAACCGGGAAACCCCATGCCTTCGATGATGCCCAGTTCGAAATCCAGCCGTTCCTGGTACTCCTCAGGCGTCACCGCATGTGGGATAACCGCCAGACGTTTCTGCAAGCCTTCATTTGCAATCCGGCGCAATTCGGCAACCTCGTCATCGGCGAATTTGGGCAGGATCGGATCGCGACGATAGGCCATGAAGGCGCAGCGTTTGGCAATCTCGACCGTGTTCTCGATGGCCTCGGGCAAGTCTGCAAACAGAGTGACCATTTCCTGCTGCGACTTGAAATAGTGCTGCGCAGTCAGACGGCGGCGGCCGTCCTGCTGGTCGACATAGGCGCCCTCGGCAATACAGATCAGTGCATCATGCGCCTCGTACATGTCCGAGGTCGGGAAATAGACGTCGTTGGTGGCCACCAGCGGCAGATTCCTGGCATAAGCCATCTCGACATGGCCACGCTCAGTCAGGCGTTCAGCCTCAGGCTGCCCACCCTCGCCGGGATGGCGCTGAAGTTCGATATAGAGGCGATCCGGGAACATCGCGGCCAGCCGATCCACCAAGGCCTCGGCAACCGGGCGCTGACCTAGTTGCAGCAATCGACCCACAGGCCCATCCGGACCGCCAGACAGACAAATCAGACCATCCGACCGTTCAGAAAGTTCCTCCAGCGTCACTTGCGGTAGTTGCCCGCCTTTGTCCACATATAGGCAAGAGCTGAGCTTCATCAGGTTTTCGTAACCGACCTCGGACTGCGCCAACAGCACCAGCGGCGCAGGCAGTTTGGGCTTTTCACCCGGTTGCGCCTGAACGTAGGTCAGATCGACCTGACAGCCCATGATCGGCTGTACCCCAGTCCCGCTAGCGGTGACCGAAAACTCCAGAGCCGAGAACATGCTGTTGGTATCTGTGACCGCGACGGCGGGCATCCGCATCTTCTCGCACAGACCCGGCAGCTTTTTCAGCCGCACGGCGCCTTCCAGCAGGGAATATTCAGTGTGAACGCGGAGATGAATGAATCGAGGAGTACTGCTCATAACGCCTACGCTATCCCAGCCAGCGGCGCGGCAAAAGCGGTAACCGCAGCTTCGAAACGCTTTAAAAACCTGCCATGATTATTCGGTTTTTTTAGAAGGTGCTTCGGCAGGCTTGAATCGCTTGGAACAGAAAACGCTTTGGTTTCAACCGACTGGCCACTAAACTTGTGCAATAATCAACTGCCGTCGAGGCGTAATGATACATCATGCAGGCAGTTTTTCTTGCCAGATCACGCATGCTGTTTCTAACATCTGATGGTAAGCCACCGGCCCGCTTCTCTTTCTACGTCGCATCGAAGGAGGGCACCACAGGGCGAAACCAGGTAAGGCGACGGGTTTCTCGTATGAATATCACGTTTCTTCTGAATGGAGAGACAGTGGAGTTGTCGGATGTCGATCCAACCGCAACCCTGCTGGATTGGCTACGCGAGGATCGCGGCCTGACCGGCACCAAAGAAGGCTGCAACGAAGGCGACTGCGGGGCCTGCACCGTTATGGTGACGGACGAGGGCGGCGCTAAAGCTCTGAATTCCTGCATCCTGTTCCTGCCTCAACTGCACGGCAAAGCGGTGCGCACTGTCGAAGGTGCGAGCGGTCCGAACGGAGAGGCCCATCCGGCACAGCAGGCGATGGTAGACCTGCATGGTTCACAATGCGGTTTCTGCACACCCGGGTTTGTTATGTCGATGGTTGCAAGCCACACCAATGGCGCGACGGATCACGACACACAGCTTGCGGGGAACCTGTGCCGATGCACAGGTTACGCGCCGATCATCCGAGCGGCGAAAGCGGCCGAGGAGCATCCCGTACCCGTATGGGTCAAGGACAAGCCGGTCGCCCCACAGGCCACGTCGTCGATGCTGCCCGGCTCATCCGACGAATTGGCCGCAGTCTACGCAAAGCGCCCGGATGCCACGCTGGTCGCAGGCGCAACCGATGTGGGCCTCTGGGTCACCAAGCAGCTGCGCGATCTGGACCCGGTGATTTTCCTCAACCGTTGCGACGATTTGAAAGAGATCGCCATCACCGATGACGAAATCCGTTTCGGCGCCATGGTCGACATGAACCGCATGGGTGGGGCATTGGCCGGGCTTCACCCCTCCTATGCCGAGATGATCCGCCGTTACGCCAGCGTTCAGGTGCGCCACGCGGCCACCGTCGGCGGAAACATCGCCAATGGCTCACCCATCGGGGATAATCCGCCCGCGCTGATTGCATTGGGCGCGACATTGCATCTGCGCAAGGGTGACGCGCGCCGGTCGATCCCGCTGGAAGATTTCTTCATCGACTATGGCAAGCAAGACCGTGCCCCCGGCGAGTTCGTCGAAGCGGTCAGTTTCCCGCGTCAGACAGATCGTCTGAAAACCTACAAGCTCAGCAAACGGTTCGATCAGGATATTTCGGCCGTCTGCGGGTGTTTCTACATTACCGTTTCGGACGGCACTGTCACGCAGGCGCGCATCGCCTTTGGAGGCATGGCCGCCATTCCGAAACGAGCAACCAACGTCGAGGCCGCACTGATCGGCAAGCCGTGGACGCACGAAACCATTCAAGCCGCGCTGCCATCTTTTGCCAAGGATTTCACGCCACTAACGGACATGCGCGCCTCGGCCACCTACCGTCTGGAGACCGCCAAGGCGATGCTCGAGCGGTACTTCCTTGAGGATCAGGGCGAAACGACAAACGTTCTGGAGGTGTCGGCATGAGTGTAACCAATCCCCTCCCCCATGACGCAGCACCCTTGCATGTGTCCGGCACCGCCCGCTACGTGGACGACATCCCGACGCCCAAAGGGTCGTTACATCTGGCTTTCGGCCTCAGCCCGATTGCCAAGGGCAAGATCACGGCGATGGACCTGTCCGCGGTGAAAGCCGCCGAAGGGGTCGTTATGGTGATGACCGCCGATGACCTGCCTTTCGCCAACGACGTATCACCATCGATCCATGACGAACCATTGTTATCGGACGGAACCATTCACTATATTGGCCAGCCAGTATTCCTGGTAGTCGCTACCAGCCATCTGGCAGCCCGAAAGGCGGCGCGACTGGGCAAGGTCGACTACGCCGAAGAAACTCCGATCCTTACGATCGAAGAAGCTCTGGCGGCAGACAGCCGGTTTGAGGAAGGCCCACGCATCTACGCAAAAGGCGATGTGGATACCGCTATCGCCGGGTCCGCCCATGTCATCGAAGGCGGGTTCGAACTTGGCGGGCAGGAACATTTCTATCTGGAGGGCCAGGCCGCGCTGGCCGTGCCCAATGAAGGCGTGGACATGCTGGTGCATTCCTCGACCCAGCACCCGACAGAGATTCAGCACAAAGTCGCGGACGCTCTGGGCGTTCCGATGCACGCTGTCCGGGTTGAAACCCGCCGCATGGGTGGAGGGTTCGGCGGCAAGGAAAGTCAGGGCAACGCGCTGGCTGTCGCTTGCGCCATAGCGGCCCGCGCGACCGGCAAGGCCTGCAAGATGCGCTATGACCGCGATGATGACATGACTATTACCGGCAAGCGCCACGCGTTCCGGATTTCCTACCGCGCCGGATTTGATGTGCATGGCCATATTCAGGGCGTTTCCTTCCTGCAATACGCCATTTGTGGTTGGGCGCAGGACCTGTCCCTGCCCGTCGCGGACCGTGCGATGCTGCATTCGGATAACGCCTATCTGCTGCCGAACGCCCGGATCGAAAGCCACCGGCTGAAGACCAATACCCAGTCTGCCACCGCCTATCGCGGATTCGGTGGTCCGCAAGGTATGATTGCTATTGAACGGGTGATGGATCACGCGGCGTATGAGCTGGGCCTGGACCCCGTCGAACTGCGGCGCCGCAACTATTACGAACCTGCCCATACGCCGGTTATGAACATCCCCCACCTGCCCGAGCGCCCGCTGGGCCATGTCGATCCACATGAAGAGCTGACAAGCCCCGGAAGGGTTGAACAGGTGAAAACCGCCCCGCCCGTCCGACCGGTCCCTGCTGACGGCAACACTACGCCCTACGGTATGGAAGTCACCGATTTCGAACTGCATGGAATGACAGAAACGTTGCTCAAGTCCAGCGACTATGCGTCCCGCAAAGCAGCCATCGAGAAGTGGAACGCTGAGAATTCCGTCATCAAGAAGGGTATCGCATTCTCTCCGGTCAAATTCGGCATTTCCTTTACGCTGACGCATCTCAACCAGGCGGGTGCGCTGGTGCATGTGTATCAGGACGGCTCGGTCCACCTGAACCATGGCGGCACCGAGATGGGCCAGGGCCTGTTCCAGAAAGTGGCCCAGGTGGCAGCTTCGCGCTTTGGCATACCGCCCGAGATGGTAAAGATCACCGCCACCGATACTGCGAAGGTGCCGAACACGTCGGCGACGGCGGCGTCCTCGGGCAGTGACCTGAACGGCATGGCGGTCAAGGCGGCGTGCGATACGATCCGCGCCCGGATGGCCGATTATCTGGCCCAACGGCATCAGGCAGATCCGTCCACTGTGACTTTTTCTAATGGCCATGTTTCGGTTGGCGAAGAGCGATACAGCTTTGCCGAGGCCGCAGCGCTGACCTATCAGGGGCGCGTCAGCCTGTCGGCAACTGGGTTCTACAAGACTCCCAAGATCGAGTGGGACCGGATCAAAGGCCGCGGTCGCCCGTTCTTTTACTTCGCCTATGGCGCGTCGATTACCGAGGTCGCAGTCGACACGCTGACTGGTGAAAACCGCATCCTTCGTACGGACATCCTGCATGACGCAGGCGCGTCACTGAACCCGGCGCTGGACATCGGACAGGTCGAAGGCGGCTATGTCCAGGGTGCAGGCTGGCTGACAACCGAGGAACTGGTCTGGGACGGCAAGGGCAACCTGCAAACCCACGCGCCGTCGACCTACAAAATCCCTGCCTGCTCGGATCGGCCCGACATCTTCAACGTGGCTCTCTGGGATGGCGCAAACCGTGAAGACACGATCTACCGCTCGAAAGCAGTCGGAGAGCCGCCATTCATGCTGGGTATTTCAGCCTGGCTGGCCTTGTCGAACGCGGTGGCGGCCTGCGGGGACAGCTATCCGGCATTGGATGCCCCAGCCACAGCCGAGGAAGTTTGGCGCGGTATCCAAAGGGTAAAAGGAGGTACCTGATGGGATTTGATCGGGAGGCTTTGAGGGAGGCGGTCAAAACCCACGGAAAAGTGGTCCGGGTGGTTATCGCCGGGATCAAGGGATCGTCCCCCCGCGAAATTGGTGCTGCTATGCTTGTTTGGGAGGATGGGCAATCCGGTACCATTGGTGGCGGTACGCTGGAATTTCAGGCGACCGAGGCTGCAAGAACTCAAACGGCACCGTCGCGCCTGACACAACACGCCCTTGGCCCCGATCTTGGTCAGTGCTGCGGCGGCGCGGTGACATTGTTCAGCGAGGTCTATGACCTGGATGCAGTGGACAGGCTGGACGATAAGATAATCGCCCGCCCGGTTTCCAAGAGCGAAATGCCCCTGTCGGTCAAGCGCCTGCTGGCGCAGGCGCGCGGTCAAGGCGTTGAACCAGATTCCCAACTGGTTGATGGCTGGATGGTCGAGCCGGTTCACCAACCCGCCCGCAATCTGTGGATCTGGGGGGCTGGGCATGTGGGTCGAGCTCTGGTCGATGTGCTGTCGCCCTTGCCTGATCTGGCGATCACCTGGGTCGACACCGGGCCCGAGCGATTCCCGGACACGGTGCCAAACGGTGTGACCGTCGTGCCAGCCGCCAAACCGGCCGAACTGGTACGCCATGCGCCAAACGATGCCGAGCATCTGGTGCTGACTTATTCACACAATCTGGATCTGGAACTGTGCAACAGGCTGCTTTCGCACGATTTTCGCTTTGCGGGGCTGATCGGCTCGGCTACGAAATGGGCGCGATTCCGGTCGCGGCTGGCGGCCCTCGGGCATCCGCCCGAACGGATTAGCCGGATCACCTGCCCAATTGGCGACCCGTCGCTGGGCAAACACCCGCAGATGATCGCCGTTGGCGTCGCAGCGCATATCCTGCGCCCGGCCCGGCAGAATGACTTGAAGAAGGACCTGAGCGCGTGACCACTCCACTTCTAAGCTTGCAAGGGCTGACCAAAGCCTATCCCGGCGTCGTGGCCAATGACCAGGTGTCCTTTGACATCGGCGAAGGTGAAGTTCACGCCCTGCTGGGCGAGAACGGCGCAGGAAAGTCCACGCTGGTGAAAATGATCTACGGGCTGGTGAAACCCGACAGCGGCACAATGCTGCTGCGCGGACAGCCCTTTGCGCCGCCTGAACCCCGCGCGGCCCGGGCAGACGGAATCGCGATGGTGTTCCAGCATTTCTCGTTGTTCGACGCACTGAACGTGGCAGAGAACATCGCGTTGGGGATGGAGAATCCGCCCCCGATGGGTGATCTGGCCTCGCGCATCCGCGAAGTGTCCGAGACATATGGTTTGCCGCTGGACCCATTCCGTACTGTTGGCGATCTGTCTGCCGGCGAACGTCAGCGGGTCGAGATCATTCGCTGCCTGCTGCAGGACCCCAAGCTGCTGATCATGGACGAACCAACATCGGTTTTAACGCCACAGGAAGTCGAGATCCTGTTTGAAACGCTGAATAAATTGCGGTCCGAAGGCACTTCGATCCTGTATATCTCGCACAAGCTGGAGGAAATCCGGACGCTGTGTGACCATGCCACGATCCTGCGTCTGGGCAAGAATGTGGGCGAATGTGTTCCGTCCGAGACCTCGGCGCGGGATATGGCTGAAATGATGGTGGGTTCGACCCTTCAGACACCGGAGCGCTCTGGCCGCGACTTTGGTGAGGTTGCGCTGGATGTCAGCGGCTTATCGGTGCCCTCGCCATCGGAATTCGGAACTGCGCTGAAGAACGTCCATATGAGGGTGCGCAAGGGCGAGGTACTGGGCATTGGCGGCGTCGCCGGGAACGGGCAGGACGAATTGTTGGGGGTACTTTCGGGTGAAATCCCGACAACGGCGGATGCGATCAAGTTCAATGGCCAACCAATTGGCAAGCTCGGTCCTACTGCGCGTCGCACGCTGGGTGTGCTGACCGCACCTGAAGAGCGCCTGGGTCATGCGGCGGCGCCGGATATGAGTCTGACCGAAAACGCCCTGCTGACCGGCTCGGTCCGGGAGGGATTGGAGAATAACGGCTTTCTGAAATGGGCTGAGACCAAGAGCTTTGCCGAGAAAATCATCAAGGATTTCGACGTGCGGACACCGGGGCCTGAAAACGCGGCGCGGTCGCTGTCGGGCGGCAACCTGCAGAAATTCGTGATCGGACGCGAGGTGTTGCAAAACCCCGATGTGCTGGTGGTGAACCAACCGACCTGGGGAGTGGATGCGGCGGCGGCGGCCTCGATCCGGCAGGCCATTCTTGATCTGGCGGCAAAGGGCACCGCGGTTGTCTGCATCAGTCAGGATCTGGATGAACTGATGGAAATATCAGACAGTTTCGCCGCGCTGAACGAAGGGCGGCTGAGCGCACCACGCCCAACCACGGGCCTGACCGTGGACGAGGTCGGCCTGATGATGGGCGGCGCGCATGGAATGGAGGTGGCACATGTGTGATCAACCGGGCCGCTTTCGGCAAGAAAGACTACAAAAAGATGAAATACTTGGGGGGATGAGGTGATGATTGTGTTGGAGAAACGGCCTCAGCCGTCCAAGGCGTGGTCCTATGCGACCCCCCTGGTGGCGGTGCTGGCGACGATGGTGTTTGGCGGCATTCTTTTTGCCATTCTCGGCAAAAACCCGATCGAGGCCATTGGCACAATCTTTTGGGAGCCTCTGTTTGGTGAGTTCTCGTTCTTCTACCGGCCGCAATTGCTGGTGAAAGGCGCACCGCTGGTGCTGATCGCCATTGGCCTTTCATTGGGCTTTCGGGCGGGCATCTGGAATATCGGCGCCGAAGGGCAATACATCATGGGCGCCATCTTTGGCGCTGGCGCGGGTCTGGCATTTTATCCGCTGGACGCATTCTATGTCTTTCCGATCATGGTGATTGCAGGAGCGTTTGGCGGCTGGCTTTGGGCAATGATCCCTGCCTTTCTGAAGGTGCGTTTTGGCACCAACGAAATCCTCGTCTCACTGATGCTGGTCTACGTGGCCGAGCAGATGCTGGCCTCAGTTTCACTGGGTTTGCTGAAAAACCCTGAAGGATTTGGCTTTCCCGGCTCACGTAACCTGCAGGCTTATGAAAGCGCCCATAATGCCGAGCTGATCGCCGGATCTGGGATGCACTGGGGGGTCGTGACCGCCCTGATCGCAGTGATCTTTTCCTATATCCTGCTGAACCGTCACATGCTTGGCTTCCACATCCGGCTTACCGGCGAAGCGCCCCGAGCGGCGAAATTCGCGGGTGTGAACCCGGCCCGTCTGATCCTGTTCTGTCTGGGCCTGTCCGGGGCATTGGCCGGGCTGGCGGGGATGTTCGAGGTCTCGGGTCCTTCGGGCGTGGTCAGCATCGACTTTAACGTGGGTTATGGGTTCACCGCGATCATCGTGGCCTTTCTGGGGCGCCTGCACCCGGTGGGCATTCTGCTGGCCGGTGGCCTGATGGCGCTGACTTATATCGGCGGCGAGATCGCGCAGAGCAGTTTGGGTCTGCCCGGCGCCGCCATTCAGGTGTTCCAGGGAATGCTGCTGTTCTTCCTGCTGGCATTCGATCTTTTGACAAACTACCGCATCCGTGCGGCCCGTAGCGAGGTGGCGTGACCCATGGATCTTGGCGAAATCAATCCCGTACTTTTAGTAGCCTCACTGATGGTGGCTGCAACCCCTCTGCTGCTGGCCGCGATCGGAGAACTGGTCGTGGAAAAAGCCGGCGTTCTGAACCTCGGTGTCGAGGGCATGATGATCGTGGGCGCGATCAGTGGCTTTGCCATCTCGGTCGAGACCGGCTCGCCCTGGCTGGGCTTTGTCGCGGCGGCCATCGGTGGTGCGGTCTTGTCCTTGCTGTTCGTGCTGCTGACACAAGTGGCGCTGGCCAATCAGGTGGCCAGCGGCCTTGCCTTGACGCTGTTCGGTCTGGGATTCAGCGCCCTGATGGGACAGGGCTATGTGGGTGTAAAACCCCCTGACATGGCGGAAATACACATCCCGCTGATCAGCGATATTCCTGTGATCGGACCGATCCTGTTTCAGCACGACCCGATCCTCTACGTGGGTATTGCGCTGACTGCGGCGGTCTGGGCGACATTGAAATACACCCGCGTCGGACTGATCCTGCGCGCGGTGGGCGAAAACCACGATGCGGCACATGCTCTGGGCTACAAGGTCATCAAGATCCGTATCATGGCGATCCTGTTCGGGGGGGCATGTGCCGGTCTAGGCGGCGCCTATATCAGCCTGATCCGCGTCCCCCAATGGACCGAGGGCATGACGGCCGGCGTCGGCTGGATCGCTCTGGCACTGGTGGTCTTCGCCAGCTGGAAGCCATGGCGTGCATTGCTGGGGGCTTATTTGTTCGGTGGAATCACCGTGTTGCAGCTTAATTTGCAGGCGGCGGGCGTTGCCATTCCAGTCGAGTATCTGGCAATGTCACCCTATATCATCACGATCCTTGTGCTTGTGATCCTTTCGGCCGACAAGAGCAGCGCACCTGCCTCACTGGGCCGGATCTTCCACGCCTCTCACTAGAGGCCAACTTTACCAACTTGGGGAGTAACCACATGAAATTCACATCACTTTTGGCAAGCGCCGCCATGGCGCTGGGTCTGGCGACAGGCGCCGTGGCCGAAGACAAAACCAAGGTCGGTTTCGTCTATGTCGGTCCCGTGGGCGACGGCGGCTGGACCTATGAACACAACAAGGGCCGCCTGGCTGTTGAAGAGCACTTTGGCGACAAAGTCGAAACCGTATTCGTTGAATCGGTGCCCGAAGGTCCCGATGCCGAGCGTGTGATGACTCAGATGGCGCTGGAAGGTGCTGACCTGATCTTCACCACTTCGTTCGGCTACATGGATCCGACCATCAACGTGGCCAAGAAGTTCCCGAACGTGAAGTTTGAACACGCCACTGGGTATAAGACCGCGCCGAACGTTTCGGTCTACTCGGCCCGCTTTTACGAAGGCCGCGCCGTTCAGGGTCACATTGCTGGCAAGATGACTGAATCGAATACCGTCGGCTACATCGGTTCCTACCCGATCCCTGAAGTGATCCGGGGCATCAACTCGGCTTACATCCACGCCAAAAAGGTCAACCCGGATATCGAGTTCAAGATCGTCTGGGCCTACACTTGGTTCGACCCGGCTAAAGAAGCGGACGCCGCCAGCGTCCTGATCGAACAGGGTGCAGACGTGATCCTGCAACACACCGACTCGACCGCGCCGCAGGCGGCCGCGCAAGAGGCGGGCAACGTGATCACCTTTGGTCAGGCTTCTGACATGAGCGAATACGCTCCGATGCCGCGCGTCAGCTCGATCATCGACAATTGGGCGCCCTACTACATCGCGCGCACCCAGGCCGTCATGGATGGTTCGTGGGAGACCGTGAACACCTGGGACGGCATCAAGGAAGGTATGGTCGAGATCGGTGAGATCACGGACGCAGTTCCGGCCGACGTGAAGGAAGAGGCGCTGGCACTGAAAGCGTCCATGGCCGATGGCAGCTATCACCCCTTCACCGGCCCGCTGAAAAAGCAGGACGGCAGCGACTGGCTGGGCGAGGGTGAGACCGCTGATGACGGTACCCTGGCGGGCATGAACTTCTACGTCGAAGGGCTGGAAGGCGAAATTCCGCAGTAAACTGCAGAACAGAACGAATTGAAGGGCTGGCCAATTGGCCGGCCCTTTTTTCTTCCTCGGGAGGTATGCTCAGTACTCAGATAAACGCATGGAGCCTTGACGAACAAAGGCATACCGGACCTGATAGTCCCAAGGGTATTTCTCTCACAGAGCGGAACGAAAAAACCGATGCAGACCAAGGCACAAGATCGAAGCCGCTGGTGGATACTTGGCGCAATGGGGGCTATCCTTGGCGTCATTCTTCTGGACGAAACGGTCGTCAGCGTCGCGCTCCCCACGATCCGGGCCGAGCTTCATTTGTCCCGACTGGATGCGCATTGGGTCGTGAACATCTACCTGCTTGTGCTGGCTTGCTTTGCAGGCGCCGCCGGTCGTCTGGGGGATATACTGGGCATACGTGTGTTGCTGGGCACAGGTTTGGTGATCTTTGGCCTTGCTTCAGCACTTGGCGGATTCGCAGATAGCGGGTTTTCTCTGCTCACCGCACGGGCCGTTCAGGGCTTGGGTGCGGCGTTGATCTTTCCTCTGTCGCTTGTGGTTTTGATCCAATCATTTGACGAAAAGGAACGCGGCCTTGCCTTGGGTCTTTATGGCGGGATCGGGACCATATTCCTGTCGATGGGACCTCTGGTTGGGGGTCTGCTGACCGAATACCTTTCGTGGCGCTGGATATTCTGGGTCAATCCTCCGATCGTGCTGATTGTGGCCGCAATCGCGTGGAAGTACTGGAGCGATCCACCGCACCAGCCTGAGCACGGGTTTGACTGGAAGGGTCTTGTGATGCTGGTCCCCGGACTGGCCGCTGTTGTCTTTGGCATCATGGAGGGCCCGGATCGCGGCTGGACACAGCCCGAAGTTCTGGTTGCACTGGTGACAGGGCTGATCTTTCTGGTTCTCTTTGTACGGGTTGAGCGCAATCGAACAGCACCTCTGATCGCGATTTCCCTGTTTACCAATCCCAGTTTTGCCGCGTCGAATATGATCCTGTTTACCGCTCAGTTTGGGAAGATTGCGCTGTTCGTATTCGGCGCGTCCTGCTTTCAGTCCCAGCTTGGCTATTCGCCCCTTGCGGCCGGCGTTGCGTTGTTGCCGATTGCCATTCCGCAGATTTTTATCGCGCCCATGGCCGGAAAGATCGCGGATCGCTTCGGAACTCGCCAGCCATCGTTGACCGGCACCGCGCTGGGTACGGTCGCCGTCGTCGTGGTTGCGCTTGGTATGCACCTGGAAACCGCCGCAGTGATTTACGCGGGCTTCTTCCTGTGGGGATGCTGCGTACCTTTCCTCTTCGTCCCCCCAAGGCGCGCAATCATGTTTTCCGTTCCACAGGATTTGCACGGTCAGGCGAGCGGCATATCCATGACGTTTCAGCTTTTGGGCGGCACAGTTGGAATGGCATTAGGCAGTTCGGTTTATGCCATCACCGGTTCATTCCCGATGGTATTTTGCTTTGTTGCGGCTTTCGCGGCTTGCGTTCTGGCTTTTTCCTACGTCTCTCTTGAAAGAAAAAAGACACCCGCCCCCACATCCACGTAACATCGGGACGCAGGGGCGGGCTGAGGTCAATTGGGCATGGTCCGGATCAGTGACCGCTCAGAACAAGCGTATTCACCGGCATCAGGATCAGGCGCAGGCGCAGCCCTGCCGCATGCACCACGCCGATTGTATCGACGACGTGCAAAAACGCGGCCTGCCAAAAACCCAGATCTTCATGCTCCAGTCTCTCATGATTGTCGGTGTAGACATTGGCAAGGCAGTTACTGCCAGGTGGAATGTCGTCCGTCATGCCTTTGTAAAGAGGCTCCATATAAACCAGAATTGATCCGGGGTTGGTGTTGGTCTGTACGTCACGCAGTTCATCCGTAGGTCGGATCTGACCCGAGGGAATCACGTCCTGAACCTCGACCACAACCATCGGGATAACAGTGAACGGCTTTGTCATACACCCCAGTTCTCCGATCATGCCGGGTTTGATGACTTGGGCGGATAACTGATTGAATGCCGCCTGAAACCGGTTATGCCCCGAGGATGAAGGCACCAGAATACCAGCCGGACGAAGCAGAGGGCTGACGTAGTCACCGACCTGCAGGCCGAACTGTTCGACCCGACCGGTTACGCCTGCGCTGATCACGGTCTTCTCAAGCTCGGTCAACGCCGCATCCAGTTGCGCGTTTGCACTGGCCAACTGGGCGGGGATCAGCTCTTCGATCTGTTGTATGACAGCGGCGCGTTGCGACTGCGCGGCATTCAGTTGGGCTTCACGCTCGGCCACCAGGTTTTCCAACCGGTCTATCTCGGCCAGTCGCACCGCACTCGAGCCTTCGTCGCGCAGGGTGGTATTGCGTTCCAGATCCTCAAGGGACTGGTCCAAAGCAGCACGGGCACCGGCGATACCTGCCTCTGCCTCAGCCAGATCGGTTTCCGCCACTTTCAGTGAGGCCTGAACCTGCGCGATTTCCGCATGCGCCGCCTCGACCATGGCGGTTTGCGTGAAATCCTCGATCCGGAAGATCGGTTGACCCGCGACAACCTGCTGGTTGTTGGCGACGTAGACCTCGGACACCCGGCCACCCAGTTGCGGCAGGATCGTCACGGTGCGGAAATACGAGGCTGCAGTCTTGCTGGATGGATGGAAATAAAACAGCGTCGTGATCACGGTCAACGCCAGAATGGCGCAGGTGGTCAAACCCCAGCGCAGCTCGTACCACATAGTGAACAGCGTGATCTCATGCCCGATCCGTTTACCCTGCACAAATCGGCGGAAAAGATAATCCGGCAGCACCGTCACCAGCGCGCACATCAATGTCTCAAGCATGTCTTACGGCTCCTGCTGCGCGGTGGGTTCGGTGGGCGGAGCCGAGGCGGTTTCCTCGGGGCGTTGCGGGCCCAAAGATCGGATGGCATCCGCTATGGCCCGCAAAGGCGCGGCGACATCGGGGAACTGGAACCCGGCCACAAGAATGGCGGCAACCCAGAACAACCCGTTATGGGTAAACAACGCCAACAAGGCCAGAATGCCTACAAGCTGGAACTGAGGGTGGTTGGATTCATGCGCGATTTTCTCGGGAATCGAATGAAGGGTGAAGTATCCCACTCCGATCAGAACGATCACCAGAACGGTAAAAACAAACATGAACGTCAAAAGAAAATCACTGCCGTCCGCCTGGGTCACGTAGGACGGAATATGCCCCGTGGCCATCGGGTGTAGATCTGCGGTACTCACCCTGCCCTCCTGTTTCTGCGTTACACTTGTTTGGATGGGTTGATGCACAAATTCAAGCCTGCTTAAAGTTCCCGATACGGTTCGGGCGCGCGTAGGAGGCGTTTTCGCCACGGAATTACTCGAAGATCAGAGTGCAAAACCTAAAAGGAGAAAAATGATTGATTTCCTGATCATAGGCGGCGGCATTGCTGGCCTCAGCGCCGGAGCACGGCTGTCGCGCCATGGAAAGGTGACTGTGCTTGAGGCTGAGGATGCCATCGGCTATCACGCATCGGGGCGCTCGGCTGCCTTGTTCGAAGAAAGCTATGGCCCTTCGTCTGTCGTGGCGCTGAACAAGGCCAGCGCCAGTTTCCTGCGCGATGAAAACGGCGGCTACCTGACCCCGCGCGGCTTGATGTTGGTCGGCAGAAAAGATCAGGGCAGGATCTTCGACCAGGATTCCTCCGACCTGAACATGCAGGTCATTGCGACGGAAGACGCTTTGGCTCGTGTACCGATCCTGAACCCTGACACAGTTGGCTATGCAGCCGTCAGCGACTCTGCATTTGACATCGACACGGACAGGTTGCTGCAGGATTTCGCACGCAATATTCGAGGCAATGGTGGCGATGTTCTGATCCGAAAAAAGGTCACCGAAATTCGCAAAGATGGGCAATGGATCGTCGTGGCGGGCCAGACGTTTGAGGCTCGCAATCTGGTCAACGCCGCCGGAGCATGGGTGGATGAAATTGCTGTTCTCGCCGGGATCGCCCCGATCGGGATAACCCCTAAACGCAGATCAATGGCGCGTATTCCTGCACCGGGCGGGCATGACGTCAGAGGATGGCCCATGATGCTTGGGGTAGGAGAAAGCTGGTATGCCAAGCCCGATGCGGGCAAACTGCTGGTCTCTCCGTCCGAGGCTGATCCGGTTGCGCCGCAAGACGCTTATGCCGACGATATGGTGCTGGCCGAGGGGCTGGCCCGATACGAAGAGATGGTCACGGAACCGGTCACGCGGGTCGAGGCGACGTGGGCGGGACTGCGCAGTTTCGCACCGGATGGAACACTGGTGCTGGGTCCTGATCCGTCAGACCCTTCCTTTATCTGGTCGGCGGGTCAGGGCGGTTACGGGTTTCAGACCGCGCCGGCCGCGTCACAATTGGTTGCAGATCTGGCCACCGGTACCCCATCTCAGCTGGATACCGGGATCATTGCGGCCCTCAGCCCGGAAAGGCTCCGCCGATGAGCAAAAGAACCCTTCCATCGAATGCCAGCGTTGCAACCGAAGGACAAAGTGGTCGTCTGGTTGCCCCTGCGGCGACCCGCAATTCGGATGCGTTATGTGACCTTCTGGTTCAATTCGCGCCATCGACCGGTCGGGCGTTGGAGATTGCCAGCGGCACGGGTCAGCATGTCTGTGCATTTGCCCGGCATCTGCCTGACCTGAACTGGCAACCGACTGAAATCGATCCCGAACGGCGCAATAGCATCAACGCTTATGCCGCAGAATTGCCAACGGTGGCAGCGGCCGCCGATCTGAATGCAACAGCGCGGGGATGGCACAAGGATTTCGCAGATCAGAACCTGATTGTATTGATCAATCTTGTGCATCTGATCAGTTGGGCAGAAACTAGGACGCTGATCTCAGAGGTCGCACAAGCATTGGGTTCTAACGGACGCTTTGTTCTCTACGGACCGTTCAAACGGTCAGGACAACTGATAAGTGACGGAGACCGACGATTTCATGACGCGCTGGTCCAGCAAGACGCTGAAATCGGGTACAAAAACGATGATGACGTTACGGGCTTGTTGACGACCCACAACCTGAGCATCGTCGAAATTGTCGAGATGCCTGCGAACAATCTGGCCTTTGTCGCGGAAAAATCCGACATCTGATCGAGATCAAAGTCGCGGCCAAAGTTCCACCACATATTCCGTTTGAGGAATATTTATTGGGACAGTGATATGAACTGGCAGGAAAAGATCAAGGACACTCGCAACGGGCTGCGCAATCTGAACGGCGCGCTACCAGACGCAACCCGCGCCTTCGGGGCACTTGGCGCAGCGGTTAAGCAAGGCGGAACGCTCGACTATAAAACCAAGGAGTTTATAGCACTGGGCATGTCAATCGCCGTTCGGTGCGAGCCATGCATCACGCTACATACCGAAGCTTTGGTCAAAGCTACCGCCTCGCGGGACGAGGTTTCAGACGTACTGGCCATGGCCATTCAAATGGGCGGCGGGCCTTCGATGATGTACGCCGCAAAAGCGCTGGAGTGCTTTGACGAACTAAACGCTCAATAAGACCCACGCGTTTTCGGCTTTCCCAAGGCGGCGACATCAGATGCCGCCTTTTTTGTGCGCGCTGGCCGTTCATGGTGGTGGTCCAACGGGACAACCGATCGCTAGGCCGTATCCCCGGCCCCGCATTCAGCGAAAGCTCTAAACGACAATCCTTGGCGCATCGTCAGCAAACCGATTGAAATCAAAAGCCAAGCCTTGGACAGGCCACGTATCGTGACTTTTTCGGTCTTTTTTGCTAGGGTAACTGAAGGAGTGTAGCCGCGATGAAAGCCATACCAGCTATACTGATTGCCCTGCTGCCCACGCAATCATTGGCCCAGGAAGACCCGATCAGGGGCCGTTTTCTCTGCGAAGTTCTCAGCAACCGATTTGTCCCCTCTGACAATGATCGCACGGTTTCAGACGTTGGGCATCCTATGGGGCATTTGCCCGGCTCAACGTTCATCGTTGATTACACGCTGGAACCTGAAAGCGGCCTGACAATATTTCTGGGAGAACCAAACAGAACGAATGTCCTGATCGAAGAACCCTTTCCGACGAGCAGTTTTAAAGGGATATCCAAGATCACCAACAAGGCTGAATACCGCTCGACCTTCAGCGAATTTTCACTGGGCAAGTATTCGGTGAACTACAAAGGCAATGATCAGTTAAGTATCAAAAGTTATTGTGGCGCTGAATGGTCAGGTTTTTATGTGCAAACTTACGCCAGCGGGCTTTACACTCAGGTCGTCTCGCTAACGTGCCGCCCGTTTGTGGACGCCACAGCTGAGCTGCTCGACCGGTTAAAACTGCACAACTAGCTATTTGCCGATAAGTCACGACCTAGGCTGAGCGATGAAAAATCAAAGATGGAACGCCTTTCGGTGCGTCGGTCGTGAGCGACGCACTTTCAACTGTCCCTAATGAAAAGGCCCCGGACTTCTCCGAGGCCTATGTTTGGTCAGCCGTCCTTGCGGATGGTTTCGTTTTTCGGGTCGTAGGGGCTATCGCAGGTCACCACTGCATCCCACAGTTTGTCCTGGATCTTGACCTTCAGCTTGGTGCCTTCAACCGCCAGCTCGGGCTTCACATAGCCCATACCGATGGATTTCTCGAAGGCCACCGAATACCCGCCCGACGTCAGACGGCCCACGCGCTCACCTTCCGGCGTGTACAGCGCCTCGCGGCCCCACGGATCGGCATCGTCCGGCCCGTCGATCAGCAGGGTGCAGCATTTCACCCGCACGCCGGTTTCTTCCAGCTTGGCCTTGCCGTAAAAGTCCTTGGACAGGTCGACAAAGCGCGGCAGATC
This sequence comes from Ruegeria lacuscaerulensis, assembly GCF_013031245.1. Classification (GTDB taxonomy): domain Bacteria; phylum Pseudomonadota; class Alphaproteobacteria; order Rhodobacterales; family Rhodobacteraceae; genus Ruegeria; species Ruegeria lacuscaerulensis_C. Next base: position 33,600 of record NZ_WPZL01000014.1, on the reverse strand, counting down.
GGCTTCCAGTGGGGTCGCATCGCGGCCCAGTTCGGTACCGAAGGCGCGATAGGATTTCTCCTGACGCAGCCAGTTTTGTGCACGGGCACCGACCAGCTTCATACCGTGCTTCTCACCGGCTTTTTCCAGCAGGTCGAACAGGTAGTTCTGCATCTCGATCGGGTGGTGCAGTTCCCAACCCAGCTCACCGGTATAGGCCACGCGGATCGCGTTGACCGGGCACATGCCCAGTTCGATCTGACGGGCCGACAGCCACGGGAAGCGCTTGTTGGACAGCGCGGTTTCCGGATCGGCGTCCTTGATGATTTCTTTCAGAACATCACGCGACTTGGGTCCGGCGATGGCGAAGACGCCCCACTGAGTGGTCACGTCCTGGATCTCGATATAGCCGAACTCCTCCATCTTGTCCTCAGCCGCCTTGCGCAGGTAGTCGGCGTCGTACTCGGTCCAGGCACCGGCAGAGACGATGTAGTAGTTGTTCTCGCCGTTGCGAACGATGGTGTATTCGGTGCGAGTGGTTCCATGCGACGTCAGCGCGTAGGTCAGGTTGATACGACCGACCTTGGGCAGTTTGTTGCAGGTGAACCAGTCCAGGAATTGGGTCGCACCGGGGCCCTTGACGACGTGCTTGGTGAAGGCCGACGCGTCGATCAGGCCAACGCCTTCGCGGATCGCCTTGGCTTCTTCGACGGCATACTGCCACCACCCACCACGGCGGAATGAACGGCTTTCCTTGTCGAAGTTGTCTGACGCATCCAGCGGGCCAAAGTAGTTGGGACGTTCCCAACCGTTCACCCAGCCGAACTGTGCACCGCGTGCCTTCTGGCGGTCATAGGCTGGAACAGTCCGCAATGGACGGCAGGCTTCACGCTCTTCGTCGGGGTGGTGCAGGATGTAGACGTGCTCGTAGCATTCCTCGTTCTTGCGCGCCGCGAACTCGGTGGTCATCCAGTTCGACGAATAGCGCTTGGGGTCAAGCGAGGCCATGTCGATCTCAGCTTCGCCATCGACCATCATCTGCGCCAGATAATAACCGGTACCGCCTGCGGCGGTGATGCCGAACGAGAAACCTTCGGCCAGCCACATGTTGCGCAAGCCGGGTGCCGGACCGACCAGCGGGTTGCCGTCGGGCGTATAGCAGATCGGGCCGTTGAAATCGTCCTTGAGCCCCGACTCGGCACAGGACGGTACACGCTCGGTCATTGCCATGTACTGCTCGGCGATCCGGTCCAGATCGAGTGGGAACAGGTCCGCGCGGAAACTGTCGGGAACGCCATATTCAAAGCGCGCCGGTGCGCCGTGCTCATAAATTCCCAGAATCCAGCCGCCGCGTTCCTCGCGCGCGTAGGACTCCGAGTCGGCGTCACGAACCACTGGATGTTCGGCGTTGCCCGCTTCGCGCCATTCGACCAGCGCAGGGTCTTTATCCATGACGATAAAGGTGTGCTCGACCGGGATCGCCGGCATCTTGATGCCCAGCATCTTTGCGGTGCGCTGCGCGTGGTTGCCCGACGCGGTCACCACATGCTCGGCGGTGATCACTACCTGTTCGTCCGAGGGGACGAGGTTGCCGCCCTGCTCGACCATTTTGGTGCAGGTGACTTCCCAGTGGGTGCCGTTCCAGTGGAAGGCGTCGGCCTGCATTTTACGCACGATGTCCACACCGCGCTGACGGGCGCCCTTGGCCATGGCCTGCGTCACGTCGGCAGGGTTAATGTAGCCGTCTTCGGTGTGGTAGATCGCACCCTTCAGATCGGAAGTTTCAATCAGCGGCCAGCGTTCCTTGATCTGCTCCGGGGTCAGCCATTCGTAAGCGACATCGCAGGTCTCAGCTGTGGACGCATAGAGCATGTATTCGTCCATGCGTTCCTGCGTCTGTGCCATACGCAGGTTGCCGACGACGGCGAAACCGGCGTTCAGACCGGTCTCTTCCTCAAGCTGCTTGTAAAAGTCGACCGAGTATTTGTGGATGTGGGTCGTCGCATAGGACATGTTGAACAGCGGCAGCAGACCAGCCGCGTGCCAGGTCGAGCCCGATGTCAGCTCGTCCCGTTCGATCAGCATCACATCGTCCCAGCCCGCTTTGGCCAGGTGATAGGCAATCGAGGTCCCGATGGCGCCACCGCCAACGACCAGTGCTTTGACTTGGGTTTTCATAACCGGGCGTCTCCCCTTGAATTAAGCTGCCACCATATGGCGCATTTGAAGCCCCCGGCGCGACATTCATCCGACCAGTGATATAAAAAAAACGACCCGCACATGGTGCGGGCCGTCGTTTTTACCGGTCTGCGGGTCAGTTGTTGCCCACCAAACACCGCTTACTACTGCCCAGCGCGGCACAGGATGCCCCCCCTACGCCGCCCTTGCGGACCGTGACAGCGGTCGCGGTAGAGGTGGCGCTCTTTGGGCCTGCCACGTCTGCGTCGGCCTTAGCCTTAAACGCTTTGTTCATCAGGTTTCTGAAAAACCCTCCGGTATCGCCTGCGCCGTCGTCTTCAGGTCCGGTCTCACTCATCGCAGATTTGAGCAGCAGATCCTGCGTACGAATATACGTCAGTTGCGACAATTCCTGATTTTCAAAAACTTCGCCATTGGTGATGTCCACCACGCCCTCGGTGTTGAAGCCCGAGCTTGTCAAAGTGTTGACCATAACCGACGCGACATCCAGATTCTTGAGTTTTTCCTGGGTCACCTTTTGCTGCGCGACTTTCATCGTTTCATAAAGATCATGCATCTCGTCGGCAATTTTGGGCTGTTGTTCCAAAGGTACATCTATACCCTGACCGACGATCAGGGCAGGCAGAGGCAACAGCGCGTTCAACCCTTCGTAATCGACCAGCCCCAAAAACTCCCGAATTGTCGCGTCGCTGGCATTTGCGTTAAGGCGAATGACCACTTCCTGATCAAAACCAATGCGACCGGTGAACGCGCGATATTCGGGCTTATCATTGCCATCGAGCAGGTTTCCGGTCGTTTCCAGGAATGCAACCCCGTCGACTATGGCATAGCCCTTTTGAATCATCGTCCCGTTCATGAACGCTTCCTGGGCGCCCAGAGCCAATCCTGCCATGGTATTGCGGACCGACTTAGGTTTCAGCGAGATATCGAGCCAAACGATCTCTTGATCTTTGGAATATACCATTCCGGTCTCATCCAGTTTGCGGATCACACCCTCTTTCCCGGACCGATTGAGATTGGCCAATTCCATCGGATCGGCGATGGAACTAATCAGCGGAGCAGGCTGGAATTTGGCAAGAACCGCGGAAACGGCTTCGTTGTCGGTGTCGGTCAGGGCGTGACGTTTCCACCCGGGGGGTGGTTCAGGCAGGTATTGTTTCGCACCCGCTTTCCAGAGTTTCTGACGCTCTCGCTCAGCCTGTTGCGCGTCGCGTTCTTTTTCATACAGGGCAAAGCGGTCGTTAATGGTTTCAACATATCCGTTGAGTGAAAGCGACCCCTCGGCCTTTTTGTCCTGCTGGTAGTAGTCCAGGCCCGCCACAACCAAAGCCACAATCAAAGCAAAGCCAATGAACCTTATAGCGTCCATCTGAAATCCCAAATTCTATCGCTGCCCATTTTTTCGGTTGGATAGCAAAGAATTGGGGCGGACTTGTGACTGAAATGCAGAAACTCCGACGTTACTTCAGCGATCGGTCTTTGGAAGAATTTTCCCCGGATTCATTATGTTATTGGGATCCAGCGCCTTTTTAATTGCGTCCATATAGGTGACCGCCGGGCCAAGCTCTTTTACTAGATAGGGTCGTTTACCCTGCCCGATTCCATGCTCACCTGTACAAGTCCCTTCCATTGCAATTGCCAGGTCGTTCAGCCATCCGACAAACCCGTTGGCCTTGGACACTTCGTCTTCGTTTTCCATGTCGATCAGCAACAGGGTGTGGAAATTGCCGTCCCCGACATGCCCGACAATGGGTGCCAGCAGCCCCAGTTCCTCAGCTCTTTCCCGGGTCGCCCTGACGCATTCGGCCAGACGCGAGATCGGAACGCAGGCGTCGGTGGAAATCCCGCGCGCGCCGGGGCGCAGTTGCAGGCTGGCCCAGTACATATCGTGCCGGGCCTGCCAGAGTTTATTGCGTTCCTCCGTGGTCGAGGTCGCCGCGAAATCCGCGCCTCCGAATTCCTCGGCGATTTGGCCGAAGGTTTCCGCCTGCTCAATCGCGCCGGTTTCCGATCCGTGAAATTCCAACAGCAACAGAGGCGTTTCGGGCAGGCTCAATCCGGAATAGGCGTTGGCAGCCTTAACCGACACCTCATCCAGCAATTCGATCCGGGCGACAGGTACGCCGTACTGGATGGTCATCATCACCGCCTGACAGGCGGCATCGACCGTTGGAAAGGAACACCGTGCAGATGTGATCGCCTCTGGGATGCCCTGCAGGCGCAGGGTGAGTTCGGTGATGATGCCCAGCGTCCCTTCGGCCCCAATCAACAGGCGGGTTAGGTCATACCCGGCTGAGGTCTTCCTGGCCCGGTGGCCGGTACGGATGATCTGACCGTCCGGCATCACAGCTTCGAGACTGAGGATATTGTCCTTCATCGTGCCATAACGCACCGCATTTGTGCCCGATGCCCGCGTCGCGGCCATTCCGCCCAGCGAAGCATTCGCACCGGGGTCGATAGGGAAAAACAACCCCTGATCGCGCAGATGCGTGTTCAGGTCTTCGCGCGTCACGCCGGGCTGCACAACACAGTCCAGATCACTGGCGTGGACGGCCAGCACCTTGTTCATCTGGGTCAGGTCCACCGAGATGCCGCCAGCCGGGGCATTCACATGACCCTCCAGCGAGGTACCGGTACCAAAAGGAATGACTGGCACCCTGTGCTGGGAACAGGTCTTAACGATTTCGGACACTTCCTCGGTCGAATGGGGAAAGACTACCGCATCCGGGGATTGGTTTTCGATCCAGGTGGTCGTGTGCCCGTGCTGTTCGCGGATCGCCTGCCCGGTTTGCAGACGGTCCTCAAATTTCTGCTTCAGGATGCCGACAGCCATTTCAATCCCGGCTTCGTTTCGCGGTAGCTCGGCCACCTGCACCATGTGGTTTCTCCTTATTCTCCCAGCGCGATGCCTTCGCGCCGGGGATCGGCACCACCGACCAGTACGTCACCGATTTCAATCGCATGCAGCCCCGACGTCAGATCGCGCGGATTAACCTCGAACCCCTGTTCAATCAACGCATCCGACAAACCCTCGGCCGCCGTGCCCAGTTCAACATCATAAGTCCCAAAGCGATTGACCATATGAGGCAGGGACAGTGCCTGCTGCACATCCATATCCCAGTCCGCCCAGGCGATGATCGACTTGGCCACATAGCCAATGATGCGGCTGCCCCCGGGCGATCCGATCGCCAGCACAGGCGCGCCATCCTCCATCACAATCGTTGGACTCATCGACGAGCGCGGACGCTTGCCGGGCTCCAGCCGGTTGGCAATCGGCACACCGTCGCTGTGGGTTTTGAACGAGAAATCCGTCAGTTCATTGTTGAGCAGGAACCCGTTCGTCATCAGCCGCGACCCGAACCCGTTTTCAATCGTCGTAGTCATCGACAGGACGTTGCCATACTGGTCCACGATAGAAATATGCGAGGTCGAGGGCAGCTCAAGCGAGACATCATCCGCCCAGTTCGACGCGTGATCGAATTCCGGATTGCCCGGCGCAATCTCGGTCAACGCGCCCTCGCCACCCAGCAGTTCACCGCGCTTCGACAAATAATCCGGGTCCACCAAACCCTGGGTGGGCATGGGGACAAAATCATGGTCCGCCATATAGCGCCCTCGGTCGGCAAAAGCCAAACGCGACGCGTCGCCGATCAGACGCCAGACATGCGGGTCTTCGTGTTCCATTGCCGCCAGATCATACCCATCCAACATACCCAGAATCTGCCCGACAGTCAGCGCCCCGGACGAAGGTGGCCCCATGCCGCAGACTTCATAGCTGCGATAAGCGGCACAGACCGGTTCGCGCTCGATCACCTGATACAACGCAAGATCGATACCGGACAAAATCCCCGGATTTCCCGGAGCATTGCGAACCGTACTGACGATACCCGCCGCTATTTCTCCTCCGTAAAACCCGGCAGAGCCCTCATTCGCCAGAACCCGCAGCGTTTCGGCATAGGCCGGGTTCGTCAGGCGTTGCCCTTGCTGCAAAGGTTCTCCCCCGGGCAGGAAATACTCTGCGGTCACGGGAAAGCGTGACAGGCGCTCGGCATCTGCTTCGACAAGGCTGGCCAGACGCGGAGAAACAATAAACCCCTCATCCGCCAGCTTGATGCCATCCTGAAACAAGCTGGGCCACGGGCTGCGGCCCCAGCGACGATGCGCCTGCTCCAACAACGCAGGCGTGCCGGGCGTGCCGACAGACAACCCGCCTACCACGGCATCAAAGAACTTCAGCGGCTCACCATTCTCATCGTGGAAAAGCCTGTGGTTCGCCTCTAGCGGGGCGGTTTCACGCCCGTCCAGCGTTGTCAGTTTGCCCGTCGCTGCATCGTACCAGACCAGAAACGCCCCACCGCCAAGGCCCGAGGATTGTGGTTCGACCAGCCCGAGAACAACCTGCACCGCGACCATTGCATCGGCCGCAGAACCGCCAGCTCGCAATACCTTGGCCCCGGCCTCAACGGCCAGAGGATTCGCTGCCGCAACCATCCAGTTTTGGGACTCCACCGGAACACCGGCAAGTTTCGCCTCAAGTGACGCGATGACTTCCTCGGTCAGCCCCTGAACCTGCCCTTCGGACGCCCCTTCCGGGGCGACCGCATCGGCGGTCTCCTGCGCGAACCCAGACCCGGCAAAGGCCACTGCCGTGACAAACAATCCCGAAATCAGACTTCGTTTCATAGTATCCTCCTGAAAATCTGTTTTTAGTGTCGCCCCGGCAGCCGCGCAGAGTAAAAAACTCGTCACAACATGGATGGCACGACCTGATCCGGCGGCCGGTGACCGTCTTCGAACGTTTTGATATTAATAATGACTTTTTCGCCCATCTCGATCCGCCCTTCCAGCGTAGCCGATCCCATATGGGGCAGCAAAACAACATTCGGCAATTGCCGCAGGCGCGGGTTCACATCCGTCCCGTGCTCATAGACGTCCAACCCCGCCCCGGCGATTCCACCCGAGCGGATCTGGCGGGTCAGAGCGTTTTCGTCGATCACCTCACCCCGCGAGGTATTCACGACGACGGCTGTGGGTTTCATCAGTTTCAACCGCCGCGCGTTCATAAGATGGAAGGTCGACGGCGTGGAGGGGCAATGAATGGATATAACGTCCATCCGCGCCACCATCTGATCCAGGCTTTCCCAATAGGTCGCCTCAAGCTCCTGTTCGATCTCGGGGCGCAACCTACGGCGATTGTGGTAATGCACCTGCATCCCGAAAGCACTGGCGCGGCGTGCGACGGCCTGCCCGATCCGTCCCATACCCAGAATGCCAAGGCGGCGCCCGCCAATCCGGCCGCCCAGCAAAGCGGTCGGCGCCCAGCCGGTCCAGTCACCCTTTTGCATGACAGACAGGCCTTCGGGGATCCGACGGGTCACTGAAAGGATAAGGGCCATGGTCATGTCGGCGGTGTCGTCGGTCAGAACACCCGGGGTATTCGACACAAGGATGCCCCGCTGCCTGGCCGTGGCCACGTCGATATTGTCGACCCCGGCCCCGTAATTGGCAATCAAACGCAGTCTTTCACCCGCCTGCCCCAACAACCCGCCGTCGATCGTATCAGTTACGGTGGGCACAAGGACATCCGCACTCTGCACGGCGGCTACCAGCTCTTCCCGCGACAAGGGCGTATCTTCGTTGCGCAGCTGCACATCGAACAATTCGCTGAGCCGGGTTTCCACCGCCTCGGGCAACCGTCGCGTAACGACAACACTCAGACGTTCTCTTGGCACCTTCGCACTCCCATTGCTTTGCAAACCTTCGCGCGTCATGGCATCGTGGCGCAGGATAAGGCGGGGCACAAGAACCCCAGAGGCATTGAGTCGACCTTTTTTCGAAACCAGACAAACAGGCACGAGAGCAGGCAGTCAGTGAGTGGTATTCTACCGGTGAAACGCCGTTTTTTGGCGATGTCGTCCGTGTTTCTCATCGTACTCGGTGCGGTGACGGCCAACGCGCAGGACAAGCGTGGCCCAGTCACCAACCTGCCCTTGCCGCGATATGTTTCGATGAAAGCTGCCGAAGGGAACGTACGTCGTGGGCCATCTCTGACCCACCGAATCGACTGGGTGTTCAAACGGCGCGGGATGCCACTGCAGATCACAGCGGAATATGGCAACTGGCGCCGGGTCCAGGATCGTGACGGTGCCGGAGGCTGGGTCCACTACGCCTTGCTGTCCGGTGTGCGCACTGTACTGATCGAATCCGAATTGCTGCCGGCCTACACCAGCCCCGACACAAACTCGCCGATAAGCGCCAAATTCGAAGCCGGAGTCGTGGCACGGCTGGGCAGTTGTAGCGTGGACTGGTGTCACATTTCGGCTGGCGGGTATCGCGGCTGGGCCTTGAAATCCAGCCTTTGGGGCGTCGATCCCTCCGAGATCCGCGAGTAACCACGGCATTTGACACCACCTTTGTGGCTTAAGGCGTCCTTGCAATGAAATCTCAGATCGGTTTGACAAATTCTGAACAGACTTCCTCTTGCAGAAAACGGCCTGCATCCGGCAGCAGGACGTAAGATTGCCCGGATGCGGCAATCGCGGAAGTCCTGACGAGCTTAGCGAATGGCAACCAAAGCCGGGCCAACAGGCGAAAAGGCACCAGCATTTCCGCCCAACACACTGCACCGATCAGCCCCTCCCAGTCTCCGCAGAACGGACCAATATTGTGCCGCTTCGTCTCACGCATCTACCCGCTCACTCACAAGACATAGCGCTCATAACTAAAGCCACTGCGCACTTCCGACTTATCCGAGCGTCCGAGTCCGACCAAATTCGGGGCAAGCCGACGATGCACGACAGCCACAAATCCCTAGATCAAATAGCGGTATAGCTTGGACTTACCATGCATCATCGGCAATTGTGCGCCATCGCTGGGCTCTTCATCCATGTATTGACCGCTCTGAGCGCCACATGAATAGTGCAGTTCAGCATCTTAGTCTGAAAAACCTTGGAATCGATCATTCAGACGGAGCAAGGCTTTCACGTCTCAACTTTTTTGCCCCTTTAATTTAGGACCTGATTTCTCATAGCTGCTGTTCCTGCCCCATCGCCAAACAGTAACAGGGTATTTTTCGCAAGATTCATATTCGAACCCGCAATCAGGTTTCTTCCATAAAGAGATGCCACACGCACATACTTACGCGAAATTGGCTGTAAAAACGTTAAAGTGAAAACGTCGCAAACAGGCGCTCTCGCCGCCCGAAAAATATTTTGGAACCTTGTTCATTTTTTGTCGGAAAGGTCTTGAACCCTCCAAACAACAATCGTAGATAGCGCCTCACCGTTGGGGTGTAGCCAAGTGGTAAGGCAGCGGTTTTTGGTACCGTGTATCGTAGGTTCGAATCCTACCACCCCAGCCATGATTTCCCCTTAAATCACGCACTGAATATTTGGTCGCCTATTACCGCGTGTTTTCCGCAGGTTATCATCCGGCTATTCCAGCTGAGACCCGAGTTTATGCGCAACAATGGTTGATTTCGGGCCGCACTCTCCGTTCGCGATTCCGACGGTACGAGTTTGGTGGCTTTGGATGAGTCTGTAGATCAGAGTGCAGAGAACTGCTTGTGCTGATCTGACCAGATAGCCGGGAAGCCCGACTTGATCAGGTAGTCCGTTGACTGGCCATCAGGTTGTTCGCCCGCAGCGATGGCATCCAGAACATCAGGCGCCAGCATTGCCAGATCGATCAAATTCTGCACCCGGCGTTTGGACGTGCCCTCTTCTTCCGCGATTTCTGGAAACGTTCTGCCATCAATGATCATCGCCAACCACCGGCGCGCTTTGATGACATTGCGGACAAGTGTTTGATCGATCTCAGGCGGTGCATCGCCCAGGTGCAGTTTCAGCTCCACACCTCTGCGGCGCATCTGGAATGGCGCTTCGATCGTTAGTTCTTTGGCATCGACCTGATCCGCCCTGCACTCCATCGTTCGGGCGAGTGCCCGAGGATCCAGCTGCACGGCCAGGGACCCCTGTCTCAGATCTGCCCGCGCAATCAGGCCGAGGCATTTGCTGATGGACTGGCAATCTCTGAGATGCTCCGCTGCTGAAGCAATTTCGGCCGCCGACATATGCAGCGCCATTGATGTTACGGCGTTCGGTTGGCTCAGACATTGTCTGACCACTTCGGCCAGTACGTTTTCAAGCTGCTCTGCAGGCAACCGCCATGCATCTGGATGCTTCTGACTACTATCAGTCACCAGTCGCCCGGAGATTTAGTAACGCAAACGCTTCCCATTTTTGCGACTATGACTGGGTGTCAACCGATCTCCGGTCTCGTCAAAGAGTTTTCCGGCCAGCACGGACTGCTTTGCCTTCTGCTTTACTCCACGCTCCCTGGCCGCACCATCTGTAAGTAGCTGTTGCACGTGGCTCCAGACTTCCGGGTCGATAATGGCAGGGTGCTGCCCCTCAAAGACCTGCCCTTTATGTCGGATACGGCCGGCATAGATCGGATTGCTGAGCAAATGATGAATGTGTCCGCGGTCAAAAAACTTACCGCCTGTCACGCGTCCGCCCGGGCGTTGCCGGCGCCGGGACCGGAGCCCCAGTGCCTCCGCCCCCTCTCTGACATCAAGAATGGTTTGATGCTCCAGATAGAGTTCGTAGAGCGCTCTTATTGTTGCCGATTCCTCTTCGTCGATTTTGAGCGTCCGGCCGTCAGCCTGATACCCGAGCGGAACATTCCCGCCCATCCACAGGCCCTTGCGTTTAGAAGCTGCGATTTTGTCCCGGATACGTTCAGCCGTGACTTCCCGTTCGAACTGAGCGAAGCTGAGCAACACGTTAAGTGTCACCCTGTCAGGCTGCAATACCGTTCCGCGGCAACTGGGACACTTCTACTTTGCAGAGGGAGGGACATTTCTACTTGGTTGCAACATCAGCAAGCGGACCGACTGCCCGCTAGGTGCGGACCACGCAAATGGGACCTGCACTGTCAACAGTCTAAATGTCAGAACTCCAATTCAACTATCGGTGCTTCGCTCAAGTCACTTTGGAAAACGCAAACGACAATGGACCCCTTTCAGCCTGTTGCCCGGATGTGGATCGCTCCAACGCCGAAGGTGGTAATTTCCGATCACCCGGACTTCGTGGCGATACGGCCGCGCGGTTCGCCAATGACCGACAAGGCAACTGCCGCAACGTCGACCGCGGCCTCGCCACGCGTTCGCGCCGTCGCCGTCGAGGTCCGGACATCCGCCTGGGCTTCCCCTTCCGCGTGATGGTCACGCGCGACCTGATCCTTGAGCCCTTGGGAGAAGTAAGATGACGAAGCTGAAGCGTGGCCCAATCCATGACAACAAACCGGTCAAGATAACAGTGGAGCTTCCCGCCGACGTCCACCGCAACCTCTGTGACTACGCAACGGTCCTGAGCCACCAGACCGGGCAGGAGCTGGAGCCTGCTCGCCTCGTAGCCCCCATGCTTGCCGGCTTCACGTCAACCGACCGAGGGTTCGCCACAGCAAGAAAGTCTTTCTCGAAGACCGACCAGAAGAAACAACAGCAGCCGCCCTCTCTGAACAAGGATCAGGACTAGAGGTAAGTGAAATCTAAATAGCGGATCGCGTTGCACATCGATCGCACGTCTACACCACCTATCCACCTTAAATCGCAACTGCTTCGGTCCGATCCTACGGACGCGGCTGATCTCGTTATGTCAGAGTTGCACTTGGTCGCTACGGTCCGTCGATCTCTCACTTACTAGACCGGATCCCGCCAGCCAAAACGTAGATCGCTTGGCAACCAACTGCCTCCGACTGAGTTGATCTTTTGGAGCGCAAACCGCCTCTTGCGGTCCTCATTCAGCCTCGGAAAGTCGCTGAACAACCGCCACTGATAAATCGCGCGTCTGCGCACAATCCCGTCCAACAGATCGCGAGGGTCGACCAGTTCGATCTCCGCCGCCGCAGGACTCGGCGCATAAATGGGCGCGGCGACGCGCGCGTCCGGTTTCAGGACCGTCGCGTAGTCCAGAGCGAGAAGCGCAAACCCTGCCGGGTTTGACGGCAGCAAGGGGCGAGTCACCACATTGAATGCGAGACTGACAAGCTGTGCGGCCTCATTGAAGAGACGGAATGTCAGGCGATCTCCGGGCTCCAGAAGCGGTTGCTTGTCCTGAACTCTTACCGCGGAGGCAGCGAGTTGGCCCAGATCTGCGCAGGGCACTGAAAGAGCCGCATAATTCGGCGATCCCGCGAATATGATGGAGACCGCGTCGACTTCACCGCTTTCACCGCGAAGGCCGAGTTGAACCGTGCCCTCAACGCCGCTTCTCTGCAACTCGACGTTGACTGTTACCGGCTTGCCTTTGAAAGTCAGTGACCCATCGTCGCCCTCGGTGAAGCCCGTGCCCGACGTGCCCGACGTGACCGGATCCCCGACCTGCGACCGCAAGCCGACCGCAAACTCGATCCGATCCGGGGGCCGGATGTCGGGCCGGTCGCAGGCGAATGTGATCTCAAGCTCGTTTTCGGGAAGCAAGTTGCTGTCGAGCTTGGCCAGCCCGTCCAGCCGGTCATTGTATTCGGGGTCATCGAAACGCAGGAAACTCTGGCGTTCGGTTAGGTTCAGCCCGGAGCCGGCGCTGAAGAGAGCGAACCGAAGCTTGCGACTTAATGCGCCATTGTTCTCCTGGACGCTCAGTTCCAGAACGACCGGGGTTGCCGGTTTCGCGTATTTCAGGACCTCTTCGGCGGAGCGTCCGGCTTCATCCCTGAATTCCGACAGCTTGATGTCATGCAGACCGCTGATCTTTCCGGTCTCACTGTCCTTGGGCGGTATAATGGCTTTTGCGCGAAAGGACTGGCCGTCGAACCGGAGCGTTGCCGCTTTCGGTAGCCAGAGTTGAGACCGATCACCACCGCTGCCCCAGGTCTCCACCTCCTCAAGGCGAAATACGCCCTCCCAATCCGTCGTGATCAGGCCACGGTCGGGCTCGGCGAGGCGGATCAAGGAGGCCCAGGCCGACCGGGGGCGGCGATCCAGTCCGGTTGGTTCCAGCGCGGTGCCCTGCCGCAACCGGCGCGGCCCGTGCAGGATCGCCTGCGGGTCATGGGATACGGCAAGATGACGGTCTTCATAAGAACTTGCCCGCGGGCGGTCGTTCCGCGCCAAAAGCGGCGGGCGCGGTGTGCGCAGATGGAACGGCACTTCCGAGGCAGCCAATGCAACGCCATCGTCCGATCCGGCGACACTGAGGCCAAGGCGTTCGTTCGCCCAAGCACCGGCACGCGGCGACACCCGGCCCATGCCGACAAAGCCCGGTGCAAAGGCCTGACGCATGGCTGTTTCGCGTCGCACCGTGCCCGGTGTTTCCGAGCGGACGGCAGGCAACAGGCCGAGCGGCGTTTCGGCCTGGAAACCGCTCGGTAAGGCGAAGCTGAGCCGATCTTTAGTGCCATACATCGGCGCGGAGGGCCGGTAGGCAACTTGCATGCGCGAGGCGACCCAGAACGTTTCCCCTTCATTCTCGCCAAGTTCTGCGCCAAGATAGGGTGCTGGCGTCTCGTCCAGAAGCCAAGCGGCATCTGTCCCGGTCGCAGTCAGGCGCGGGCCATCGGTGGAGCGTCCGGGCGTCGTCACCGTCAGCGGGTCGCTGGCCAAAAGGCTGGCACCGGCTTTGCGCGGGGCATAGCCGGCGACAATTCGCGACGGCACCTGCGCCGCGCTGAAGCCACTGCCAGTGACGCGCTGGCCTTCCGATTTCTGAGTCCGGCGCGGCGCGTTTGGCAGGCTTGGCCGTTCGTCCCGTTCTATCGAGGATGGCAGCATGACTCTGAGCGTCGCCGCGCCATATCTGTCCGCCACTTCAAGAAGGCCAGCCGCGCCCCAGGGGGCGAGCCGTGCCAGCGTAGTCTTCGCCCAGATCGCAAACTGCTCAAGGCTGGCGTCGCCCTCGCGCAGCAAGGCGACACGCTGCACGGCCGAGGCCGCCTGACCAGCCGCGAACAGCGCCGCGGTTTCGGTTCTGGCGGCATCTTCCACCGGCGGCAATATGCGGTCGGGAGACGCAATCGCCTGCTGGAACGCGACATCTCTGAATGCTTTCATCGACCTGGAATAGTCGCCCCACGTGAACGGTCCGCCTGAGCCGATCTGACGAAGGGCACCGGCCTCGGCGAAACTCATGGCCTGCGGCGCGGTCTCGTCGGGCGGCAGGGCCACGATGATCTCGGAGATCGCGACGCTCATCGGCGCCGCCGGCATCGTCAATGTCGCAAGTTTGTAAGGCGGCTTCGCCGTGTCCGGATCATCGCCGATCAGCGCGAAGGACTGGAATACCGTGCGCTGGAAGTCTTTCTCCTTGCCGTCCGGGAAGAGAACGGCCGTCGCCAGATCGTCACCTGACACGCGGGCTGCCTCATCGGCCCGATGCAACCATGTTTCCGCCAGTTGCTCTGCCGCCTCGGAGAGCCCGATCTGTGCCTCCTCCACAAGCGGGCTTTCGAGACACGGCAGGAACACTTTTTGCGTCTCACCATCCGGTGCCAGGCTGCGCATGAGCCGCAGCACTTCGGAGCCGCCTTCATCGAAGAGCGTGTCGCTGCCATCGGGGGTGCCGAGGGCGGCGATGCAGGACAGCGGCAATACCGCCGTCGTTTTTGTCCCCTTGCCGTCTTCCCAGCCCAGCGCGTGATGGCCCGAGACTTCGATGACAAGCACCGGGCGCGTGTCATTCGTCTCGTTCAGCCAGGCCTCGGCCAAAATCCCTGTCACATCGGCGTGGCGCGCGCCGAAGGGGTGGTAGGTCGAGGCAAAGGCTGGGTATTCCTTCACCGAATACTCCGTATCAAAGGCGTGAAACGCGCTGGTACTGTGCTTTGCGGGCCTGAGGTCCAGCTCAGCCTTTAGAGCTTCCAATCTGGCGCGGAAGGCGGTCATGGGTGTCAGCCGGATAGTCTCGAATGACCGCCACCGAACCGCGCGCGCGCCATCGGTGATCTCATGCGCAACCGTCGCCGCCAGGGTCATCTCCACGTTCTGATCGAATTCGGAACACGCGACCGATGTCCTGTCGACGGTCACACGGGCGATATGCCGGTAGACCTGTTTAGTTCCGTCCGCGTCCCGAAATGTTGCGCTCTTCCAGTCGTCGAGCGACGCTACCGGGCTGGACGCGACCCTAGGAAAGCGGAAGAGGTTGGGCAGTTCAAGATTGCCGGAGAGCCGGAAGTCCCCGCGCTCGGCAGCTCGGACGTCGTCCTCTTCGATATCGAGGCGGAGATCGACGCCTTTCGTCTCGCCGCTCTGCAACGCATTCGCTTGAAGCTTCAATGCGCCGGTCAATCGCACATCCAATACCGAAAAGTCGCCGTTCGGTTCTCCGTTGTGTTGCAGCACTGCCAAGGTCGTTCCACTGCCCTCCGAAACATCGAAAGCCCCGAGAATGGGCCGTGCCGCCTTGCCATGGGACGGAACGGTCCAGACCGCGCCCAAAACGCTGCCATCGAACCAGATCGACTTGGCGTCGACCTCCTTCAATTCATCCGGGATGTCCGATGGCGTGATCGGAAGTTCGATCCCGGCGCTATGTTCGCTTTCTAGATGCAGCCGTGACGCGTCGCCGAGACCGGTCGCGTCGTCCAGCAATGACTGCGTGACGCCCAGGTCGGCGACGAGCCGGCCTGCCGCAAGCTGCTGTTTCCACGATCCGGTCACGAACCGGCCGCGGAGCACCGCTTCGGCGGTGTCCGGGAAGAACAGGTTTCCGGTTTTCGCGATCCGTACCTTTGCCCCGGTCAATCCGAAGACACCCGCAGACACGTCTTTGCCGCGTTCCCAGCCGCATAGCAGATCCGCGCCGTCCGTGTAGGCTTTCAGAGCCAGGCTGTAGGTGTGCCCGCCAAGCACAAATCGAAGAGTGCCGTTGGCTTTGGCGGGTTGCTTGTCCGGCAAGGGCCATTTGTCCAGATCGAGCAGAGGAACCGGCGTGGTGTCATCGTCGCCGGGTGCCGCGAGTGGCCATGTCAACGTTTCGTCGGAGGACAGTTCATAGCCTGTCACGCCGTCTGGCCCGAGCCCGAGCGTCAATTGCACTTTGCCACCCGCGACCGGCGCGCGTTCAGGCGCTGTCTTGTCCAGTGGCAAGCGGAGATGGCCCTCGACAACGAAGCTTACCGGGCGCGCGGTATCGTCCGAGATCGGTTTGTCCAGCGCCGCTCCGACCAGCCTCAGCGGTTCGAACAGGAGTCCGTCAAGGGTCAGGAACCTGCTCTCCGCCTTGCCGGAAAGCGCCCAGCGGTAGCCGGTCAAATGGTTATCGGCAAAGCCCGCGCTGTTCTCCGGCGTCTTCGTCGCCGCCGCCCCGAGGTGCCCTTTGCCGTTCGCATCGAAAGGCACATCGGCACACCAGAATTTCGCGCCATCGGCAAATTTGAGCGGTGACTGGAGCGTCAGAAGCGCGAACGGCTTCGGTGTCGCGTCGCTGGTCGATCCCTTCCGGAGAACAAACCCGCTGCCCGTCTCTGTTGGCGCACCGGAGGCGTCCGCCTCGGTCAGCAGCCCGCGCTGATCACGGAAGCGCTTGTCCTGCCGCGTGAGCGTCGCCGTGCCGAATTTGACATTTACGGGACGCCCGTCCGCCGTGCGCACGAACGACTGGTTCACGCCGATCAGGTCACGCTCATCCGGCAGGCCCGGAAGGGCGATCGGGTCGGCTCCGGCCAATTCGATCTGGCCCACATGCTCCAGCACCTGGAACCCTTCGGGGTCCGCTGCCGGGTCTCCGCCCGTGTCGAACCGCATGGCGGTGTCTGTCGTGATCTTCAGCGACGTGTAGGAAAACTGCTCTTCACCGAAGACACCGTTCAGCAACACACCATCCGCCAGTTTGGCCGCCGGTTTGACGAATATTCGGTCGTCCGTCGCCGCAAGCGCCGCGAGCCGGTTTGTCCGCAACCAGAGATCTGCCCAGACCGTGTCAGGCACTGCGCCGTCCAGTTCTGCACCCTGAGGCCCATTGTCCGGGCGAGGGGCGAACAGCATCGGCGGCGGAGCCCCGGGCGGTTCCAGCGCGACATCGTCCTTGTCCTCGTCCGATGGCTCTTCTCGCGGCGGCAAGGTCGCGAACGCATAGGCTTCATCGCGCAATGCAAGATCGTGGCGAAGCTCAAATTCGATCACCGCCTTGATCCCGTTCCACTTCGTAGGGGTCGGCCAGCCATCGACCCTGGTCGATTTCAACCGGCCTTTGCCTGCGGGCGCTGACACCCCCGGGAAGAGCGTCAGCGACGGAAGGGTCAAAACCGCCATGCCAACCTCGTCGATCCAGGTCGCGGCTTCGGTTTCCCGCTGGTATTTGCTGTCGATGAAAATCGGCACGGTGGATTTGCCAAGATCGATATCGTGGCCGAACGCGCCGCTCTTCACCGCATTGCGAAAAGCGAAAATGGTTTTGCCCTTGTCCACGGGCTCGGCTCTGCTGAGCGGCGCAAGTTCACGGCTCCCGGACGGGGTGCGCTGCGCCTCCCCCGCAAGCGCGAGTGGCAGCGTCTGAACTGTCGGGAGGACCGGATGGCGCAACCAGAGCCAGGGCCGAAGCGCTGCATTCAGCGCCTTGTCGTCCTCGGCTACGCCCGTGCGCATCGTTGTTCTGACGCGTGGAATGCCCCGCATCGCGGCGTCTGGATGTCCGGCATCGCCGGCGCGAATGGCGAAATTCTCCAACGTCATTTCGACCCGCGCGACGGCGGCGGCATCGGCACCCTTGTCCCAAAGCCTGCGCTCTATACCGCGCAGGAGACCGGGAGACATGGCCCGCAGGGACTGCCGCGTCAGCGCCCGCTCAGCATGATCCGGCAGAAGTTGCGTCTCCGTCTGGCGGAAGGGCACAACGGGTACCAGACCGTCCAACTCGACCTGACCGCCTTCGAGATCCACATCGGCTTCTATGATTCTCCAGAACGTGGGCGAATTATCGACGCAGATCCGCAATTTGCCATACTGGCATTCAGACAGGCTGAATGACCATGCATGCTCGTCCTGACGCGCGTTCTCCAACCCCGGCCGGTTGGCGAGCGAAAACGCCCCCGACGGGCGCTGACCGTCCGCCGGACCCGGAACGGTGACAGAGGCGCTGTCATCCACCAGCTGATTCAGGACGGCGATGGTTGCGTTGGGCAGCGGCCAGTGCAGCCACCCGCCCTCGATTGGCGTGAACGTCCACAAGAGACCAAGGTCATCGTCCAGATCGGGCGTATCGAGACCGGTTGCCGCGCGCAGGCGTTCGGCGGTTTCGACCATGGGCACGGCAAGCGACACTGGCGCGCCGCCCTCATCCAATGCGAAGGTCTCCTTGTCGTCTTCGTCGAGCCGGTATCGATAGCGACTGTTCAGCCCGATCGCTTCCGTGCCGACGCTTCCGGTGAATTCGATGCCCGACGGCGTTTTGGTCACCATGAATTCCGGCGGTTCGATGCCGAGGGTTGTCAGCGGAACCCCGTTCGCCGGGCGATAGGCGAGCCGCGCTGCGATCCCCCGGTTCTCGATGGCAACCGTCAGTTTCTTTGGGTTCGACCGGTGCCGGTACAGAAAGCTCTCGCCATCATTGTCGCTTGGCCAGAAGAGATCGTCCGGGTCGATCCGGTCGTTCAGCGACACCCTGAGCCACGCCGGATCGGCGGTATTGATCCGCCCCAGGCCCAACATGAGAGAACGCAGCGTGGCGTTCCATAGCCCGTCCAGCCATCCCGAAATCGGCTGAATGCCGTCCCCTGACCACGGACGCATGACCTGCTGTCCCGCCTCCTCGGCTTCCTGATCGCGGCTTCTGTCGCAAACCTTGAACCAGCCGCTGACGGCCTCCGCGCTCCATGGCACCTGTATCTTGCCGGAGAGCGCAAACCCGTCGGGCAGGAGAAAGAGCGTATTCTCAAGCGCCTTCAGTTCCGGTTTCTCGGAGAAATCCGGTTTCGTGAGGCCCATCTGAGCGCGGGCTTTCGTCAGATAGGCCGGGTTTGCCTCAAGCTGGATATGACCGCGCAGCAGGACGAAGGGCGGCACGAATTGCTTGCGTCGCTTCTTGCCCGCAAGATATTTAGAATCCGGTTTCGGAACATCGTAGGGGGCGACGATCAAGGGCCCGTTGGCCGGTCCGACCGCGGTGTTGTGCCTGACGGGAATATCGCGGTCCTGCTTCGGCAGCTTTGAATCGGGCAGCGTCTCAAGTGCCAGGATCGACAGACGACGATAGGACCGCGTACTGCCCCCGATATTGGGTTTCTTCGACGACACGCTTTGCACCCGAAGCGTCATCAGCCGGGGCTCGTGATACTTCTCAATTCTGTTCTGCCCCCGCGTGGTCTCCTGCGCCTCCTGCATCAGCCACATCGCGTTGGCGTAGATACGGGACAGTCCCGTCGTGTCAGTGTCGTCGTCGACCTCGGCGATCGTCTCGATCTCGAAGCCAAAGGACCACATCGGCGCGAGAATTCGAACCTCGGGCAGTATGCGCGAGGTCGTATATGCCTTTGGAAACAGAGACCTGTAGCGCCCTGGATTTTCAAGAGGCATCGGTGATCTCCTTCTCAGCCTTGCTCCAAACGATGCGGCTCCGACTGCCACGCTGGGCATGCACGACCAGTCGGGCCGGGGTTCTCGGTTCGGGTTGCGCCGCTCCGAAGCGCAATATCTGCTCGCGATAGGCGGCAAGCTCGGCACCCTTGGCGGGGCGCGCGCCATCTCCGTATTTCGTCACGAACTCGTCGAAGGGCGCGGTCCAGGCCGTTGCCGGATCGGTGGCGAGAATGAGAACTTCGCGCTTGTCGTCGAAGTCTGGATACTCCTCGACTTTCAGCCAAGTTGGGTCTTCCCCATCGCTGCCCATGCGCCGCCAGAGCTCGAGCTTCTCGGTCCCCAATGTATCCCAAAGCGCATCCGGGAAGGCGTCGAGATCGATCGGCGGCGTGACATAGGCTCCGGCACTGAGTTCGAGTCGCGCCAGAACTTCGCGGATATCGCTCGGCCCTTCCGTCGCCGCCTCGTCGCGAAGGATGTCGAAGCTCAGCAGCCCGGCCGCCCGTTTGCGTTCCAGATCGGTCAGAAGCAACAGACCGAGCCCGACATCCGAGGGCTGCATCGGCAGCGTGCTGGGACCGTTCGAGGGACCGAGCGAGGCGCGCAGACTGGCCCGAGGAACGGGCGACCAGACTGTCTCGCCGTCCGCGCTGACACCTCTGAACTTGCCGAGAGGTCGCAGCAGAGCCAGCCGGGTTTCACTTTCTTTTTCCTCACGAACCAACCGAATGGCCAGTGGCGCAAGTTGCGATAACGGTCCGTCCGAGGGCAATTCGCCGGAGGCGAGGAGCGTGCTCGACGGCGCCCTGAGGTCCGGCTCATCAGGGATGTCGGGCAGCAATGTCCCGTTCAGCGGCTCCGAGGCGGCCCCCGGCGCTTCCGACGCCACAAGCGACAGGAACATCCCGTCGTCCCACGCGTCATGCCCGGACACCGTCAACGGACCGAGATGCGCCGATGGCGATACCGGAATCATTGCAAAACCGCCTGACACCTCTACGTCAGGCGCAAATTTCGCAAGCACATTCGTGACCCCCTCACCCAAAGTGGCCAGATGCAGGTCCACGCCCGGGTCCGGCAGACGCCCGACGGTGCCGGACCCGGTTTCTGCCGCATGCAATTGCGCCCGACCAGCAGTGGACAGACCTTCGACCAACCGAGGTGCGCGCATCTCCACCAGCCATCCGCCGGGGTGAAGGCCGTCCTCTACGAGTGTACGGGACCAACTCTCGAATATCGTTTGCTTGGCATCGAAAAGCGCCTGCGCGTCGCCGTCAATCCAAGGGTTGCCCCATGCGGCAGGCGTGATCTCCACCGGTTTGTCCTCATCCGGCAAACCGCGCGGATCGGCGGCAGGAGGCCGGACCAGAGGAACAGACGTGATGGCCGACATTTCCTCACCGCCGGTCGCCAGAAACCGCAGCGTCTGGTCGTAGTAGAAGGGCGCCGACGGCGTTGTCATGCGGCTGCTCCCCCAACGCGCCTGCGGCACATGCGCCAGGAAGCTCTCGTCATGCTCCGACAGATCAAAATCGGCCGCTTCGACAACCGGGCGCCGGTCGTCGGGCAACTTCGGCGTCGATCCCAGGTTCAGGGCGTCGATCCATGCGGCGTCCGGGAAGGACCGTTCGAAACTCTGCAAGATGCCGCCGAACTCGATCTTGCGCATCATCCGGATGTTGCTGTTGCTCAGTGTGGCTTCCACATGTGACGCCGTGGTGACCTCATGGAAATGGTACGCTCCGGTGGCGTCAGACAACAACCGTTGCGCCAGCACCTGCGGCGGTTCAATCTTGCGCACCCTGGGCAGTTGGACATCCGCGCGATACTCCGGCGACTGGAGATCGGGCGGCGTCTCCCTCGTTCGCCTTTCATCGGATTCAACCGCCTTGTGCAACGCATCGTAGCGTCTGGTGGAGACCAGAGAATAGGCCCGCGTCAGCGCCCATTCTTCGGCAACGCGTTGTGTGAGCGAAAATTGCCCCTGGGAATTGGGCGAGAGGCGCAGGGGGTCCATTGTCTTCGGCGCAGCGAAGCTCACATTCCGCATGATAGTGTCATCGAGCCAGGCCGCTTTCGCGCCTTCGGGAACGTCTAGCGGCGCCACCGCGAAGAACCTGTCCGACCAGTCGATATAGGCCCGGCGCTCCTTCTCCTCCCCGAACTTCGAGACAATCCCCTGTTTGAATTCGCCCTCGTCATCAAGCGACCGGAACGCCTGCTCGAGATAGCCCATGAAATGGCTGAAAGTGTTTTCGTCAGTATCGGTGCGTTGCCCATCCAGATGCTCCAGCATCTCCTCCGGGACCGGGAGTTTCCGGTAGGGCGTCATCTGGTTTGCCACGTCTGCGGGGTCTGCCGGCAACGGCCAGAGGATGGCGTCCTGCCGCTCCGCCAGCAACTCGCGCGCAGGATCGACAGCGTCCAGCGCGTCGCCGAAGACCTTGCCCGTGCCCTCACCAGCTTTCAGGTGCCGGACGAAAACCACGTCTCCTGCTGAGAAGACAGCGCTTGCCACCACCGTGGCGCCTTCTTCGAAACTCCGGTTCCGTTTCGAATTCCCGGCGAATATCAGATCGGCGGCGTGCGGGAGGGTGAATGTCGTTTTCGGGTCAATGTCACCGAACTTATTGGTGATCGTGAAGCGGCTATAGGCGAAGACATGTCTCGGGATCGGGCGGAGCGCCAGTTGCACCATGCCAAGCCCGGCATTCGCGACCTCGCCGCTGCCGTGTTCCGCCCGCAAGGCCGCCGCCGTCTGCAATGGCAGGTCGATCGCGAGGTGCCTGCCGCGACCGAAAACGCCGGGGTCTCTCACATCCGATGCCTTTATCGCCGCATCGACCCCGCGCTCGCCGAAGACCGCGCGCGCGATTTCCTGACGCAGCCGGTCCTGCGGCAGCACCAGACCCGTCACCCGGTCCCGAAGCGCCACATTCACCGACAGTCCGAGATGGCCGAGACCATTCCAGCCAAATGGATCAATGGCGGCGGAGTTTTCGCGAAGCCATTTCATCGGATTGGTCTGGGACACCGGCTTTCCGGTCGAGGCCTGAAGCTCAAGCGTCACCTTGAATCTGTTCAGCCCGGCGGCGGCCAGACGACCGGTGATCAGGGCGAGGTAGGGATGCAGGTCGCGACCGACCGACTGATGCGACAGGTCCGTCCAGGCCGCCATCAGTTGTTGCAACTGCGCGGTAGTCATGTCGTCGAGGGCGATGTCCTGCAAGGCGGCCAGCCGTTCCAGCGGCGATGCGCCCGTAACCGGATCAGCGGTGTCGGCGCGACGACCGGCGGCAACATATTCCCTCAGTTCCAGAGGTGTTTCGTCCGTCTCGGTCGTGGATTTGCTGTTTTCCGGGTCCGGCCAGACAAGCTCGCTTTCCGCCCAGGAGAACCAGCCAGGTCTGCGCTCGATCTGGGCCTTGCGCGGTATGCCCGCCTCCGCCATCCACGCCATTATCGCCACATCCGACGGTGGCCAGGCCGTCCAGTTCTGGGCGTCATTCATGGTGTCCGGCGTTTGCTGCGACACCTGTCGGTCGCTCGGCAGAACGCGGGCAACCCGTTGCCAGTTGGGCCGGAATCCAAGGGCGCCGTCGCTGTCCGCTAAGTCGGCGTTCAGCATGTCGTCCAACGAGGCGCGCATCACTTCGTATTCGCACACGCTCGCATAGTTGCGGAGCGCTTCGCCCTTGCCCGGCGCCTGCACCGCGCTCCAGGCGAGGGTCACGGCGCGGGCGCGTCCGGGTTCGGGGCGATAGTCGATACCGATGGCGGAGGAGAGATTTTCCGCCACCGACATCGAGCGTTTTGACAGAACCGGCACTGGGATATGCGCGGCACCGGCGGCCCAGCCGAGATTGGGCACCCGGCGTTCGACGGTCTTGGCAATAACCGACGGCCATTCGAAATGTGGTAACGGTCTGAGCGCCTTGTCGAGTTGCTCCTGTTTCGGAAGACCCGTCTCCTTCTCAGGCAGACGCAGGTAAAGCCGCACTGGCACTAGGCCGGAGTGGGTGTATTTGTCGCCTTCTGCTGTGCTGGCTCCGGCTCTGCCGCGATCGCTGACCGCGCGCAGGAAGATGCGCCAGCCGCGCCCCTCCGGCCGATCCCCGGCGACGCCGTCGAGGAAGCTCTTCGCGGTCACATAAGGATAGCTGCCCGGCGGCGCTTGTCGACCGGTGAAGTCCAATATCTGCGTGTCCTTCGGCTTGTAGGCGTCATCGCGTGCGGGATCGAATATCAGCCTGATCTCGGAATCCGCGGCATCGCGTCCGTTCTCGTCTGACTTTCCGTTCGGCCGCGTCACACTCATGCCGGGCGGGATGTCCTTGTGCCCGGGAGGCAGGTCCTGCAACCGGATGATGACGTCGCCTTCCTGAAGCTCCTGCCCGGTCTGGCTCATCAGACCGCGATGCGTGACTTCGGCAGCGTCGTTCGGGTACGCGCCCATCGGCACCCGTTCCAGCGGGCGCAGGACGATATCCCAGTAATCCGTTCGCGCGATACCGGGGCCGCCCGGAAGGCTTAGCTTGCGCCAGCCCATCCCGGCAAAATAGGGCTCGCCCTTGGCACTCTTCGGTTTCGCCTCCGGGCGCTCACCCGGTCCGACAAGGGCGCATCTAGCATCGTCGGGTGGCAGCGGCGTGAAGGTCGGCTCTTCGGCCAACGTGAAACTGCGGCCGACCCCGATGCCACCGTTTTGTCCGATGGGAAGCACGGTGGCGCTGATCCGGCGCAGCAATTGCCGGTCGGCGCCGCTCTCCGGGAACAGATCCGTCGTCGGAACAGTAATTCTGTAGCGGCTTTCCAGACGTGCGCGCTTGTAAGTGTCGTCCTCCTGCCGCTCGGCCCGCCCCGCAAGATCGCAAGGCAGGCAGGTGTAGCTTCGGAGCGGCTGGTTGGTCGAGAGGTCGATGAAATCGACGCGGTAATGCCGCAGGAAATTTTCCGGGCTAGTCTCGACCCCTTTCGCCGCCGCGGGCGCGTCTCCGGCCCAGGTCAGATCCCAGGTCAGACCCACCACCTCTTCATCGAAATAGACGACAGGTTCGCGGATCACCGGGCGGTTCTTTTCGAAATCCGCCATGTCGAAATCGACAATCGGGAAGAGAGAAAACCCCTCGGCCTCCAATTCAAAGCCTTGATCCCGGACCTCGGGCATGCGCGTGACATCTGTGTTGAAGGTCAGCTTGGGATACTCGTCCGGGTTGAGCATTCCGGACCGCTTAACGGCCCAAACCGGCGGCGGGCCGTCGATGCGCAGCAACATGCCAAGATCGAGGATGGTCGGGCGCTCGTCACCAAGCTCCTTGATCGCGTCTTCCCAACTGCCGGTCGCTTCGTAGGTTTCGCCAAGCTTGACAAGATCGTCGTAGAAGGTCTGAAGCAGATAGGTCTGATTGCCTTCCGCCTGCTCCTGAATCTGGCGTTTGAGTTTCTTGAACGCCGGATCGTTTTCAGGCTTTTCGAGCCCCGCATAAGCGTCCGCCTCGCCCTCGTCCCGGGCGTCGAGCGCATTCACCAGTATCTCGTCATATTTCGACTTCTGCGGATCGATCTGGCGGCGCGGTTTTCGCGCCGGATCGTTCGGATCCCTGACCCGGTCGTCTTTCAGAGCCGCCTCAAGCCGATCCTCTTCCGGCAGGAAGATCGACACCGTTTTGCCCGGCCAGAACTGAGGGAAGTACTCGTCATCGTCCTTGGTGCCGGTCCCCTTGTCATCGACATAGTCTTTCGGCGCCACCGCGTAGCAGCCCGCAAGCATCTGCTGAAGCGTCATTGGGACCGGTTGGCTGCCCGATCCGTCGACCTCCAGCGTGAGATCACTGTTCGGCTTCGCCTTCAGCGTCACCTCTTTGCCGCTGACAGGCTTGAATTCGGTCCTGTCATAGACCCAGACATCCATCTTTTCCGGCAGGGTCAGCGTTGCGTACTTGACAATGTCGTCCTTACCACCCCCGGTCAGGAAAAGCGCCGGATAGAACGCCCCGCCCGCCGGGGCGGGCATGATCCAGATCAGGGTGGTTTCCTTGGCTTTGCCCTCGCCACGCCCAACACTGATGTGGCTGGTGACGAACTCGTCTAGCTTGGCGGTCTGCAGCAGCTTGTTGCGGGCGGTCTTGCCCAGGGGTTTGGCCGCCTTCACCGCCGCGACCGCGGATGGCGGCGCATTTGGCCCTGCGCTTTCCGACAGGACAACCGCATCCTCGATCTCGCCCGAGCGTCCGCGCTGCAATGTGCCGTCCGGCACCGGTGGAATCTCTCCCGGCTCCAGGAAGGATGTCATGTAAGGCAGAAGCGAGAGCCGGGCCTTCTCCACGGCGGCATCGTTGAGGCCGACGGCAACGCGCGCCGACAGACGCCGACCGAAAACGCTCAGCACAACTGTCGCTCGGCCCCGGAACCCGATTTCGCCCGCGCCGGCCCAGCCCACATCCAGCCCGATCATGATCTGAAGCTCGAACGAGAAAGAGATCGAGATGTTGATCCGGCAGAACCCGATCTTGATCCGAAGCCAGGCTTCCACCGAGAACTGCACCGCGATGTCGAGCCCGACCTGGGCATAGATTTTCGAGGCCAGCGGACGCGAGAGGTAAAGCGCCGACATCAGCCGTGTTGCGAAATAGACCTGCACATGCGCCGACACCCGGAAGCCCACGAACCCGAGGCTTACGCCGCCCGAGAGATCGAGCGATCCGCGCGCCGAGAAGAAGATCCCGTGGACGAGCACGTCGTTTTCGGCCCGGAACAGCACACCGCCCCGGCATTCGAGTTGCAGCGACCCCACACTCATGCGGAACATAAGCCGGTCCGGCCAGCCAAGCTCGGCATGCAGAAGCGACGGCTCGATCAGCATGGTGGCTTCGAAATGGCTGTTGTTCAGCACGTCCTTGACCGCGTCCGGCACCGGATCGTTAGGCTTGCCGAGATAGGGGTTCTTGCCCTTGGCGGCATGCGCCAGGAACCGCTTCTGCGGCACCGAGAAGATCATGAAACCGCGCGCCAGCGGGCGGTTGCGCATGCCCTCCTCATTCTCGAAGAAATCGTCGACGCTGACCGGGAACCAGACCTTGGCCGCTGCCAGCAAGGTGAAGTCGGAGCGGATCGCCGCCAGAAGCTGCGCGATGACGGTCTTAACCTGTCTTTCCTTGCGCGCATTGTAATCGAAGGGTGCCACCTGGCTGGTGCCGAGCGTGAAGACCGCTTCCAGCGCGATGGTCCAGCGCGCAGATTGTCCCGGTTTCTCCGGGTCCGGCACCCAGCTGTCGAGGCGCGCCAGCGTCTGGTGCCGGTCCAGCGCCTTCAGCATCCGGTCGATCAGTTCGCGCAGCGTGGTTTCCTGTTCGAACTCACGGATCAGCGGAAGTGTGTAGCGATAGCCGAAGCCGAGGCCGATCTGGCGCAGATAAAGCGGCAGGGCCCCCATCTGATAGCTGATCTTCGCGGCCTCGATGGCCACGAACCAGCCGCGCCGGAACTCCTCGGTTTCGTCGCCGCGAAGCTTCACAAAAGCGAAGGCCGCCGAAAGCTCGGGGAAGCCGGGGATCTGAATGGTGCCCTCGCCGCCGAAGCCTTCCAGGGTCTCCGAATCGTAGCGATCGACACGCCCGGCAATCTTAAAGCCTTCGGGCGAGGATATCTCGACCCGCAGACCGTCGAAGTGAACCTGCGGCAGCACCTCGCCCTGCTTCGGCAGCCCGATATACATGCTGTGAAAGTCGATCTCCGCCGCGATCACATCGCCAATGTCGGCAAATTCCATCTGACCGCCCAGAACGATGGCCGGTCCGCCAAACGCTTCGAAATGCGGGGCAAAGCCGATGGAGCGGATCTCCATCCTGAAGAGATTGTAGACCCCGAAGCTCTTGGGTTCGTTCAGTTCCACGACAAGGCGGATATGCTTGGCAAACTCATCGGTGAGCGGCGCGCGCACAAAATCGATACGCACCGCTTTCAGGTCTTCGAGCAGCCCGCCGTCGAATTCCCCAGGATCGGGTGCGAACTCCGCTGAGCCGGTGATCTCGAAGAAGAAGTGCCGGTCTTCCTTCGGGGACGGGCGCTGATAGCGCAAATCCAACGTGACGATCTCGAACTTGAACCGTGTCCCTCGCGAGAAGATCGGCGCACCCTTCTTGCCCAATTCGCAGACAAGCTCGTCCAGTTCGATGGCACCGCCCGCTTTTTCTTGCGTGAAGGCAATCGACAGCTCGACCGGCGCATCGTCGAACAATTCGGGCAGCGCGCCGGATGCCGCGATGGAGAGCGTCTCCAGCCTGCTTTCCCGGATGCGAAGCCCCGCTTCATTCAGCGCGAACGGCTTCTTCAATCCCTTGACGTTCAGGGCCGAGGACACCAACCGCGCCTCGACATCCAGACCGCCCGGGCCGATCTCGAACGCATCGACCCAGAAATTCAGACTGTCATTGCCCAGACCGTCAAAGCGCAAAACCATGTGCTTGTCGTCGGGAAGCGCCAGCTTGAACCGGCCATCGTTGACGGTCAGGCGCAGAAATTCGATGGCTTTCGGATTGGCGTCCTTGCCCTCGGCGGAGAGGAAATTGGCCTTTAGGTTGAGAAACTCTTTCTCCTCGCTGAAGGCATAGACCTGGCCTTCGCCAAGTTCGGGCAGCGGCACCTGCTCGGCCCATCCCGGCGCGGCATCCATGGTGGCAAGCGCGACAGCCAGTTGCGCCTCACCGTCGATGGAAAGAGCCAGAGTGGCCGGATCCAGTCGGAACCGTACATTGCCTGTCGCCTCAAACCCGCCGTCCAGACGGATCGACAGCTCGGTGTCGACCAGCACGTGGTCGAGATCACCGTCGATATTGCCGTCCTTATCGAGCGGCAGGCAGATATGCGTGATTGTATAGCTGACAGGCGCGGTCTCCTGTTGCTCGTCTGCTCGGCTAAACAGTCTGAAGAACGCCTTTTCCGCGGCGAACCTTAGAGAGAGCCGCCACCCGTCTGCATCATTGAACCGCGGCGCCGCGAAACTGTTGAAGGCCAACGGTACCGGCGCTTTCGGCGGCGGCGCGGGCACAGGGCAGCCGAGCGAACCACCGCCGGGGGACTTGTTGGGGATCAGCTTCGGGATCGGGTGTGCGCCCCGGTCGTAAGCCTCGATGAAGCGCGGCGACTGACCGACCCGCCACCCGATGACGCGCAGGGCCGTCGACTCCGCCCCGCCATAGCCCAGGCCAAGGGTCGCGAACTTTCCCTTATCCGTGTCCAGAGTCTCACGCGTGCCCGCGTCGGTATCCGCCATCGAAAACCCGAATTTCGCCAGGGCAATGGCGGCGGCAGGCTTGCTGCCGGACGCGCTTGGCGCGTCGTAGATCAATAAGTACCCGACCGAGGTGTCGCCATCCGCCTCCTGACGGATGATCACCGAATGCGCCTCGGGTTCAGCCACTTGAATAGAAAGACCCGGCAAGGTTATCTGGCGCGACTTCGGCAACGGATCGGTGAGATTGACCCCGCTCGATTTGAAGGGCAGCGAAAGACCATCGTCAGCCAGTTCATTCCACGGGATACAGCGATGCGTCGGCGCCTCTGGCGGTTCGTCCGTGCCGTCGCCCGACATGACCGGCGTCCCGCCCGGGGTCAGCACCGCCGCGTCGCGCGCGCTCCAATCCAGGCGCAATTGCGTGTCGCGCGCATCCTCCGGGCCGAACCACGCCAGTTCCAGAGCGACGGTTACCTCTTCGGCATCATCCGGAATTTGCCCCGCCGGTTCGCCACCGGTCAGATCATACGCCAGCGCCTTAAGAAGCTGGTTGCCCCGTTGCGTCCAGGCTATGAAGAAGCGCTCGCCCTTCCGTACGTCACCATCGAGGATCTCGATGCCGTAGTCATTGTCCTCCTTCGCAGGTTTCGGCGCGCTAAGATCGCGCGCGAACGAAAGGGCGGGAATCTTGCGCGCAAAATCCTTGAACGGCGCGTCATCCTTGTACTCCTCGAACAGAAGCGGCGCCTTGGCCTCGTTCAGGTCGGCGAACATCACCGTGAAATTCCGCATCAGGATGCGAAGGTCGGTTTTGTAGAGCGGCTCCGCGCCGCCGTCACTCAACGAGGAGCGAATTTCAGCTCCGCCCAACTCGATCAAGACTTCGGGGCAAATCGCGGCATCCGAGGAGAGGTTGGAGACGTGCAATCCGAGCCGGAACTGCCAGCACGCCGCGCCGAGCGACAGAACGTCAAACGGCAAGGCGAAGCGGACCGCCTCCCCCTTAGTCTTGAAAAGCGTCACCTCTACCACATAGAACCAGTCGGTGCCATCGAAGATGAGCTGCATGCTAATTCGTGCATCCTTGATCTCGAACTCGGAAGCGTCGCCCCATCGGAGGATCAGGCTCTCCGCAACAGCCTTGATACGGTACTGATCGTCCTCGCGGGTGATGCTCAGTTGCGTGTTGCGGAACGCAAGGCCGAGCGGAAGATCAATCTCGACATCGAGGTCAAGGTCCCAGTCGGGCAGGTCTACATCCCTGAAGATATCGGGGAACGTCGGCAGGGCATCGGCCAGTTCAGCAAACCAGCGACCGAGTCCGTTCATGTGATAGCCCGACAACCAGCCGTCGTCGATTAGTCGCAACGGAACCCAACCCGTTGAAAGGCCAAGGCTTTCGAGGTCGAGCCGAACCTGAAGATCCTCCGGCGTTAGTTCCTCGCCATATGGGTGGATGGCGGAGAATCCGGCGCAGACAATCGGCTCTGCAGTCAATTCGGCGGAGAGTTTCTGTTCGGTCGTCTTGCCGTCGGCATCCTCCAGCAGCACCAGACTGTCCTTGGCCACCTTGCCGGTGAGTTTCCAACAGAAAAGGATGGCGAAGGACGGCGCCTCGGAGGTCCAGTACCCGCCGGCGTTTGGCCCGCGCAGCCGTATCCGGACGCTTTCGAGCTTGGCGGCAAGGGAGAGATTCAGACCCGCCGCGCCCACCTCGGAGAGACGCTGCGCTTTCGTTGTGTCGCTGAGATCAAGCGCCAGCTCGATGGTGTCGATGTCGCCCGGATCGAACGGATCGGGCATTGTGCCCGCGCTGATGTCGAAGATGTCGGCTTTCTCGGTGGTGCCGTCGCTGACACGGCACCGGACCTTCTTGTTCGCCGCATCGATATCGACGCGCAGTATCAACTCGCCCCGGGGTTCCGGGGTTTCGTCTGGCGGAAAGACATCGCATTGCGTTTCAAATACCGGTTGCCAGGTCACGACGCCGCACCCTCCATAATTCGAAGTGCGTCCAGACGTGGCGCAATCGGTTTCCTGCCTTCAGGCAGGTTTGATAGTCTCAACGTTTCCTCGAAAACGCTGACATTGGCCTCCAGAACCGCCGTCATCAGCGCATCCAGTTCCGTGTCGTTGAGAACCCTCGCACCTGCCCCCGGTTCCAAAGGAATGCTGGTCGACAAAACCGCGTTTCTCACCCGCTTCAGCCGTGCAATCACTCGTTTGCGCTCCGGATCGGCGACTTTGATTCTGTCGCGCGAAAGCCGTTTCGCCTGACGCACAGCATAGACGTGCAACCGACCGATCTCCGCCGTTGCGACGAAAACGCCGCCGAGAAATCCGCTGGCCTTCGGAACCGAAGTCACAAGCGCAAGTTCCGCATCCTGCGACAGCGTCGCATGGGTCAGACTTCCCGCACCGAAGCTGATCGAGGATATCTCGCGCTTGCGCGTCGAGCCGTCAGCGTTCGGAAGTTTCAGCCGCGCGCGGTAGAGCGAGGATTGCGCGCCCGGCATCCCGATGATCGACGCACGGCCCAGAACGCCAGGTCCGCACTCGACCAGCCGCGTGATCCTTGCCAGATCGAAGCGGTTGCGATTGCTCGCAAGTTCAAAGAACGCCGCGCCGCCCATGAGATGCCAGAGACAAAACTGGCTCGAAACAAGCGCCCGCAAAAGCGGACCGCCGAAAACCTTGCCTTTGCGTGCCGCTTCTAACTCGGCAACCGCCGGGTCGAAGACCTTGTCGATCTGCGTCTCTATCGCCGCATGCGAATTGCGATAGGCCTCCCTTGCGCGCCCGGTTTTGTCGATGTTTCCCAGACGCGGCAGCAATTCCCGATAGGCATCCAGCGTCCGGCGAATGCTGCGCGAATGATCGAATTCCAGCGTCTCGTAAGGCTTCGGCAAGGGATTGCGAAGACCGTTCTTCCGGCGACGCGTCCGCTTGTACTTGCTGTCAATCTTGCCGCCGCGCATTGCCGGCGCATAGGCGGCGTCGGGCCGGAGATTGGCCTTCCAATAGGCCAGCGATCGGCTCTTGTCGTCACCTTCGAATTTGAGCGACCAGCCCAACAACTTCACCGGATCGACCGGGGTGACGGTCTCCTCCGGCTGGCCTTTCACCGTCGAGGGCGCTTTGCGAATGAGCTGCGCCACAAGATGCACATGTCCGGAGCTAACGCGCCATTCGCCATTGTCCGGATTGCATTCCCCAAGATCATTCGCATTGCCGGTGCACCCCGCATATCCGATGACCTCGCCTTTTCTCACCCGACGCGCCTTGTATTCTGCGCCTTTGTGACGCTCGACATCCGGTCCATGAAACCGCGACAGATGCCCGTAGAGAAACTGGACCTGATATCCGTCATACGTTCCGTCCAGCCGCAGAACCGCCATGTTGCCGATATTGTTGGGATGTAGCGCGTCCGCCCGCAGTTGAAGCAGCTTTCCTGCCCCCAGCGCCACAACCGGCGTTTCATAGGGGAACCTGTTGGGCGGCGCGAAGATATCCAATCCGTCATGACCGCCGCCTGAACGGCCGCCAAACGCACTCGATCGCGGCCGCCAGTATTCAGAGATGATCGTCTTTCCGGTGTTGTCTTCGATTGCCGTCCGATAGAATCCGCGCAGTTCACCGGCCTTCCCGGCCTCGACCGGCAATCTCGTTTGCGCCGGGTACGGCCCGAAATTATTCGGGAACAACCTCTCCGCCCGGACCGCGTCGGGCAGAACGACCTCGCGGGGCTTCTTAACAGCCAACTGACCTCCTCAGTTTTCACGCATGTCCAAGCTGTAACTTGTAGCTCGGGCCTTACGAATGCTTCGGTGACTGCGCGCGACTTGATGAAATATGCACCATGGTGAGTCTCGTTTATTGAATTTTCCGTTTGAACATCTCTCGTATTATATTACCTCAGGTTTTCTTAGCTGCGACAATTTAGAAACTGCAATGACATTCTCATAAGCTGAAACGAACGAACATTTCTCAGTACCAAATATTCCAAAGCCTAACTGCAAAAAATCGAAAAGGGAAATAAATAAAACTGCAGTCTATTCCTCGAAATTTCTACGGACACTAGGTGTTCAGTCCCATACTGTGAAGGGTTGGATTGACGTTGAAGCGATCAGGTTCGTTTGCCCAGAATTTGCAGATGTATTCGAACGGCGTTAGGCCTTGCAGGGTCTTCAAGCGGCGCGCGTAGTTGTAAGCGGCTATGAAGTCGGAGACGTGCGTTTCGAGCTGTGCATGTGTTTCGTAGTGGTAGCGTTTTACCGTCGCCCCTTTGATTGTTCGGCTGATCCGCTCGACTTGACCGTTGGTCCAGGGGTGGTTCACCTTGGTCAGCCGGTGGTCGATCTCATGTCCGCGACAAACGCGGTCGAAGACATGTTCGAATGCTGATGTGTCCTGTTTGCGATTGGTGAACTGGACGCCGTTATCGGTCAGCAGAGTGTGGATTTTGTACGGCACCGCCGAAATCAGATTGCGCAGAAATTGGGCGGCGATCATCTTGCCCGCCTTCTCGTGCAACTCGACATAGGCGAATTTGGAGGTTCGGTCGATGGCAACGAACATTCGGATTTTGCCTTCGCCGGTGTGCAGTTCCGCGATGTCGATACTGAACGACTACCGGCTGGCGCCGGTAGGATCGGCGATGTGATTTTCCAGGTAC
>NZ_WPZL01000013.1 GCF_013031245.1 Ruegeria lacuscaerulensis | reverse complement strand
GCCGCAGAATAACCACCACTCAAAAACAAAACCCCCCGCCGCTCCAGCGGCGGGGAAAAACCAAAAGAGAGCAATGGCGCGGCTGGTATTGTCCGCACCTTGCAGGTGGAGGAACAATGAAACACTATGTCCTCAGAAACGACCATGCCCATTTGGCCAGAACAGCGCCCTCGACGCCTGAAAGAATACAAAACATTGACGTCATTCTAAGCGATCCGGAAGCCAAAGCTTCGACCGAGATGGTCGTCGAATTTTTCCGCGCTTTGAATGACCTCGTTGAAGACTACACCTACATCGTCAATTTCCGAAAGGTCGCCGAGGACACCGCAGGCGGGCCGTTGTATTGGGCGGGCCGTACAGCGATTTTCTGGGGAGACATCCACAAGAACTGGCAATTCAAGGGACGGGATAAGGCCTGGATCACACAGGTGATGAATTTGTCTTCTCGCTCTATTTTTGTCGGAGGGGCGGTCCTGCTTCTTGCTCAAACGGGGCGGGCAGACGGGGCCATTGCTTCCATTCACCCGAATTTCTCTGCCGCTGCGCAGGAAGTCGGGCTTATCGATTGCGGAACCGGCACACACAAGTCAGTAGATGGTCGAACGCACAGTGCTTCGACGAAGCTAAGTGCGCTGACACTGATGTCAGAGTTCGTTTCTCTGGATCACGGCGAACATTTGGCGGATACATTGCGCAGCTATATCGGGCTGACAGAACCGAAACGAACATGCGCAAGCCAACTCGCAGTTCGCCTCATTCAGCGATCCGGGGCTGATCCAATGGTGCGTCAGGTTATCGACAAGATGCTGGACAACGTTGAGGATCCGCTCAGGATTTCAGATCTGTCGCAGTCACTTGGCACGTCCACACGCCAGCTTCAGCGACGGTTCCTGCACAAAACGGGCGTCAAACTTTTGACGACCTATCGGGAATTGCGCCTGGAACGCGCCCACAGCCTGTTGCGATACACAGACATGCCCCAACTGGAAATATCGACGGCGACGGGCTTTTCTTCAGCCGCAGCACTGGGTCGCGCGTTCCGCGCGCATTACAAAACAACACCCGAAGACGTTCGTAGCCGTCGTTACGCAGGGCACCTATCAGATCAGCATCGCACACATTAGCCAGGTTTCTGCGCGGTAAGTGTGGCAGCAGCGAACACTGACCTGAATTCAGGACAAACCTCGGCCTCGGCAGGTAGGCCTGCAAAATGACCTGCGAGTTTTCTGCACAACTCCTACGGATTAACTGCATTCCACTTGTCCAATCTTGAGAAACTCAAGTTGGAGAAAGTCATGCCTAAAGAACTCGTCATACGTGGATTGCCCCATTCCCTTGCTCGGGATGGCTGGTGGCTTGCAAGTGAAGGCGGCCTTCCCGCCGACCTGACGCCCCCGGTGTCGCGGTCTGGTTCGATCTTGGGAAGTGATAGGAACTATCCCAGACTTATCGGGCTTTTCGCCCTTGTTCTGCTAGGCGATCAGTTGTTTTGGGCGCACAGGCCAGGCCTTTCACTGGCGATATTCGCCTGGAGCATTTTTGCGATCGCCTGCCTGGAAAACCCCATCGGCAGGCGGGTTCTGGCGCCCGCCGGGCTGCTGATGCTGACCACGCTTCCGATACTCGAGCACGTCCAGCTATTGTCGCTGTCATTCCTTGCAGCAGGACTTCTGAGTGCTGTTGCCTTCTTACGTCTGCCCGCTGAGATCAAGGCAGGAGACATTTGGCCATGGTTGGCATCTGCTGTCATCCGCCTCATCGAAACAATTCCGACCGCAGGTGTATGTGAATGCGTTGACCGGATCAGGGCCCTGAAAATCCATATGAAGTCGCAGGGCCGGTCCGGCAGATTCTCTGTCATTTCGTTTGCCCGCGATTGGGCCTTTCCGCTGGGCGGTGTGATGGTGTTAAGTGCCCTGTTAATAAGTGCCAATCCGGTATTGGAACACATGTTGCTGAGGATGTGGCGGATCGATATTGAAGTTTTCACTCTTGTCCGGCGGTTGGCGCTTTGGGTTGGTTTGGCGTTGTTGGTCTGGCCATTTTTGACCGTCCGGGCGCCCGATGCACCTATTGAGATTTCAACGCCCAATTGGGATCTGTCGCGCGTCCTGAACTCCAGGTCGGTTTTCCGGGCTCTGGTTCTGTTCAACTTGCTTCTGGTCCTCCAGTCAGTGATGGACATTTCGATCTTGTTCGGAGGCGCCGCCCTGCCCGAAGGAATGAGCCACGCAACCTATGCACATCGTGGCGCTTATCCCCTGCTGATCACGGCCTTGCTGGCCGGCGCGTTCGCCCTGGCCGCCCGCCCGTTTCTGAAACAGCATCACGCCTTGAAACCCCTGCTGTTGCTGTGGCTGACGCAAAACGTTCTGCTGACACTTTCTGCCGCGTTTCGGCTGAACTTGTATATCGACGCGTTCGGCCTGACATATCTGCGCGTCCATGCACTGATCTGGATGGGATTGGTCGCTGTCGGCCTCGCGATGATAGTCTGGCAAGTATTGCGTGAACATTCGTCTTTCTGGTTGTTGTCGCGAGTTGCGGGAATGGGTGCTGCAACGCTTTATGCCTGCACCTTCATCAATTTTGCAGCGTTGATCGCAACGGATACGCTGTCGCGCGCCGCTGACCCGGAGCGCAAAATCAAGCCGGACTGGGCATATTTGTGCACACTGGGGCACTCGGCGGCCAAAGCCATCGTGACGCAGATTGAGCTTCATCCGATCCCTGACGTTCCCGGGTGGGCTTACGATTGTGTACATCCAGACCCAGCCGCCCTGGACTGGCGTGAATGGGACTTTCGCACCGCACGTGTGAACGGCTATCTTGCTGCGAAATCGATTGCACAAGGCGAGGCGCGATGAAAATCCTGTTGGTTGACGATGACCCCGGCCTGCGCGACCTGGTCGGTTTGGCGCTGGAACGCGCGGGGTTTCAGGTGGTTACGGCCAGCGACGGCCAGATCGCTGTGACTCACGCCGCCCGCGAAGCGCCAGACCTGATCGTTCTGGATATCGGTCTGCCTGAGATGGACGGGTTCGAGGTGTGCCTCCGCATCCGCGCCAGATCCGAAGTGCCAATCCTGTTTCTGACCGCCCGAGACGACGAGATCGACCGGGTACTGGGGTTGGAAATGGGGGCGGATGACTACGTGACCAAGCCCTTCAGCCCCCGCGAACTGGTGGCCCGGGTCAAAGCAATTCTGAAACGTACGGCGGCACCTCGCCCTGCATCGACCTTATCCCACGGACGGATCACGATGGATGCCAGTGCGCACATATGCAAGTTGGACGGAAACACCGTGCCGCTGACGGCAACCGAATTCACATTGCTCGCCACACTGATCGAACGCCCCAGCCACGTACACAGCCGCACCCAGCTGATACAGGCTGTCTGGGGCGTACTTTCGCAAGTGTCCGACAGGACTTTGGACAGCCATCTGCGAAACCTTCGGGCGAAGCTGTCGCAGGCGGGCTGTGCAGGGGTCATTCAAACTGTCCACGGAGTTGGCGTGCGCATTCAGGACTTACCGGCATGAGGCGCAAGTGGCGCCCGGGCCTTGCCTTTGTTCTTGGAGGCGCCCTGTGCGGCACGTTGCTGCTGTCGCTCAGCGGGCTGGTGACGTTTCGTTACCTTGGGCCAGAACTGGGCTATCGCAACGCGGCCATCCTTCTGACGATTGTCATCACGGCGGCTACGGCCGTCTTAGGCTGGCTTCTGGTCCGGCTGCTGCTGCGGCCGATAACTGCGCTTGAGCGGTTCGCCACGCAGGTTGTCAGCCACCCTGCTGATCCGCTGTTACCACCGACCCGTTTCGGCACGCGTGAACTTGGGACGACGGCGCAAAGCGTCATCGACATGGCCGACACCTTGAGAAATCGCGAAACCACCATCCGCAGTTTCTCAGACCATGTCACCCACGAGTTGAAAACTCCGGTTGCGACGCTCAAGGCGGCCACTGAGATGCTAAAGGATGATGCTACGCTGTCGGACGAAAACCAGCATCTGGTCGATCAGATCGCCAACGCGGCAGGCCGGTTGGAACAGCAAATCGAGGCAATGCGTCAGGTAGCCCGGGCACGTGAAGCGCGTCATGAGGGGACGACTACCCTGAACGCAGTGCAGGACAGGTTGCGCCGCGACTTTACCTCATTGGATATTCGGATTGATGGTGGCGAAGTTGAAATCCCGATTGGTCCCAGCGGGCTATTGGTCGTGCTGTGTCAAATGTTCAACAACGCAGGTGAGCATGGCGCGCAGGCAGTGAGGCTGATCGCCGAGAAACGAGAATCGCAAATTATACTGCTGGTGAGCGATGACGGCCGCGGAGTATCGTCCGGCAACGCACCACGGGTGTTCGACCCGTTCTTTACGACGAAACGGGATCGGGGCGGAACTGGTATGGGTTTGGCAATCGCTCGCAATACTCTGCGCGCGCATAGTGCGGATATCTCGTTGGCACCCGTTACCAAGGGAACGACTTTTTCAATCTGCTTCGAGGTTAAATAGGCGACCTCAGTTGCAAGCCGGGTTAACGCTGCTGAACGCGTCGGAAGATGGCGTCAGATGCGCCTCTGATATCTGGATGGGATGAAAGAGCGGCATGTCCTGAACAGATGGGTCGACCTGTATCAAGGTATAACACCCCTCGAAGACCTTGCTCGATCCATCGGACTGATGCGTCCGAATGGCGACAGGCAGTTTTGTCTGCACGGACCCCGCCGCGCCCTCGGATTTTGCCTTGCCCAGCCTTAACTCAACCTTCTCGGTGTTGCTGTACCCGGATTTGAACGCAGCATAGGCAGGCGCTGCGCCGGATTGAAAATAGCTCCAGGCCCGCAGGTATTCGTTGCGGTTGATCGCGCTGTACAACGAATGCACCAAGTCTTCGGGGGGTCGAGCGGTCGTCCAGGTAGACCGGCAAAGCCGCCGGTGCGACCGAGGTGCCGAGTGTAGCAACAATAAGAGTGATCACACGCAGCATGGCTGGAACGTTCCCTTGCAGGTCTCGGCAGTGCACCTTAGCCGCGCAAGATGAAAGTGCTCAGCCACAAGTATCAGGAAATACACAAGCGGGCTTAACGATTGGACGATCTCTCTTCTAAGCTGGACCGCCGCAGGTCGTTTATCATTGCCTTGGCCAGAGAAATACACATCAAAAGCAAAATAAGGCTGAAGGGCAGCGCGCCGATGATCATCGAGTTGGTCAGCGCCTCCAACCCGCCGCCTCCGGCAATCAACAACGTGCCGATCACTAACGTCAGCAGACCGCCCCAAAGAACCCGGTGTCTGGCATCGGTTTTCTCTGCTCCGCCGGACATGATCGTGTTCATCACCAGAATCCCGGAATCCGCCGAAGTTACCAGGAATGTCATCGTCAGAACCACGCACATGACGCTGATGATTGTCAGCAGATTGCCCGAGATCATCTCACTGAGCGTCACAAACAATGTAGCCGTGGTCGAGGCCGCGAGAATGGCGCCGTTGGCATCTCCGTTCAATTCCAGATCAATGGCCGATCCGCCCAGAATTGTCATCCACGCGAAACAGACAAGAGATGGTGCAACGACTGCGCCCAGAATGAACTCTCGCACCGTCCGCCCACGTGAAATGCGTGCCAGAAACAAGCCGACGAAGGGCGAAAAGGCGATCCACCATGCCCAGTAGAAAGTGGTCCAGCCTGATTGCCACTCGAATAGCCGCCCCGGCGTACCGGCATCATAGACCGCGTTTTTGGTGGCGTCTGGCAGTTTCGCTACCTCGTCACTCAACCCGGCCAGAAAACTCTCTTTCGTTCCCCATGCGTTGGTCGCGCCCGGGAATAATTCCGCGACGAAGGGCGCTGCTTCGGGCGGCAGGGCGGATGCAAAATCCGCTTGGGTCATTGGGCTATAGGCCTGAAGGCTCAGCGGGACGAAGTTGAGGATATAGTCCAGCAACGCCTGCCCATATGTCGTCAGGGCAAAGACGAATGAGCCGAAGACGATAAACACCAACAGCAGGATCAGCGACAGGATCAGATTGAGGTTCGAAAGATATTTCACCCCCCGTCCCACGCCCGAGACAGCGGACAGGGTCGACATCAACATCACCAGCACCAGCGCCACGATCAGCCCGGCAGTCGAGGGTTTCATTACACCATCCATTAACCACTGTGCACCCGTGATCAGAAAGGCTCCGTCGACAAGTTGCGATACGCCATAACCAATCGTGACCGACACCCCGAGGATCGTGGCGACGACGCCCAGAATGTCGATCACATGCCCGGCGAAACCGTTGGAATGCTCTCCCAACAAGGGTGTCAGCGCGGTTCGGATCGTCAGCGGCATGTCACGGGTATAGGCGTAATAGGCCAGGCTCAGCCCCGTCACGACATAGATTGCCCAGGCGTGAAATCCTGTGTGCAGAAAGGTATAGCGGTATGCGCCCTTAATCGCCTCTTCGCTTTTCTGGGCAACTTCGCCGGACACGGTCAGCGGATTGGTCTCCCACAGGCCCAGCGGTTCAGCTGTGGCGTATACCATCAGGCCAACGCCCAACCCGGCGCCAAACATCATCGAAAACCAGGAGAAGTTCGAAAACTCGGGCCTTTCGTCATCGGATCCCAGCCGCATTCGCCCAGTCGCGGGAATGATGGCGATTACGATCAGAAAAAAGGCAAACAGCGCTACGGAAATGTCGTAGAAAACGTTGAATTCGCTCAGCAGCCCGGATTTCCAGGACCGCAACGTATCATTCGCAGTCAGTGGCCAGATCAGCGCCCAAAGGACCAGAAACGACACTGCTATTTTGCTGATCAGAGCAATTGGCAGGCTGTAGCCTTTGTAGAACCCGCTCGACTGCCGTTCGATTTTTAGGTCGGTAAAGGGGTCTTGAAGCGACATATGCTCTGGCCCACCTCCGTTCCGTTGCGATTTCCGCAAAGTTCAGCATCCGGGAAACATCATGGAACTGCAACATTTTTTGGCTTAGAAGCTTTCCGCCTGTCAGCTTTCTGCTTGCCTTAGACCAACCAGCCATTCCCGGGCCGTTTGGAATGCCGCGTAAAGCACCGGGATCATCAGCAGCCCCAATGTGCTATCGAGGATCATGCCGAACAGGACCGGGTAACCGACGGACACCCGCGCCGCCGCCCCTGCCCCGCTGGACAGAACCAATGGCATGACGCCGACGATGAAACACAGACCTGTCATCGTAACCGGTCGGAACCGGATTTCCGCCGCCTTCAGGGCCGCATCGCGGATACTGGCCCCGTTTCCGCGCTGTTGATTGGCAAACTCGACCACCATGATCGCCTTTTTCGCAGCGAGCCCGATCAGCAGGACCATCCCGACCTGCGCAAAGATGTTGCTTGTCAGGAAAGGCACCAACGCCAGAGGAATCAGCGCGCCCAACAGCGCAAACACAGCGGATGTTATGATGGACAGCGGTAGGATCCAGCTTTCATACAGCACCACGAGAAACAGATAGGCCAACAAGACGGCCGAGAGAATGATGTAGGGAACAAGGCCCTGCGCTTTCACTTCTTGCCGGGTGACGCCGGACCAGTCGATCCGAAACCCGTTGGGCAGGGTCTTATCGGCAATCGCCTGCATCGCGGTAATGCCATCGCCAGAACTGACACCATCCGCAAGCTGGGCGCTGACCGAGGCTGCCATGAACAGGTTGTAGCGAGGGATCGTATCCGGGGCGAGAACCGGCGCGTTGCTTACGAAATTGTGCAGAGGCAGCGCGTTTCCTGTGCTGTTTTTGACATAGATATTGTCGATGTCGTCCAGGGTCTGGCGGTACTTGGCATCCGCTGAAATCACGACCCAATAAACCTTCTCATTCAGGAAAAAATTGTCCACGAAATACGAACTCAGATTGGCCCGCAGCGCGGTGAAGATATCGGCCACGCTGACGCCCAGCGTCTCGGCCCGGTCGCGATCGACCGACAATTGGTATTGCGGGCTTTGGGCCGAGAATTCTCCGTGCGCGTGCGCGAATTCCGGAGCGGCGTTCAGCGAAGTGACAAACGCGTTCATCACTGCATCCAGCTGCGATCCGTCGCCTTTTCCCAAGTCCAGTAATTCGGCTGAAATACCCCCCGTTGAGCCGAGCCCGTGAATTGTTGGAAAGGGGAACACATAGGTTTCCGCTTCGGGCAATGCGGCCAGTTGCTGGTCCAGGTTGTGCATGATGGCGAACCACTGCAATTCCGGGCTTCGGCGCTGATCCCAAGGTGTCAATGTGACGATGGCCATACCTACGTTTGAGCGCCCTCCGGCCAGCATACTATGACCCGACACGGTAGTTACCGACTCCACTCCCGACGACTTTTCGATCAATGCACCTGCCTTGGACATAAATGCCTGTGTACGCTGGAGCGAGGCGCCGTCGGGAAGTTCCATCGACGCCATCAGCACACCGTTGTCTTCCTGTGGGATCAGACCGGTCGGGACGGTTCGGAACAGGTACACCGTCGCTCCGACCGCGAAAGCAAACACCAGCAGTGACACCGCCATGTAGCGCAGCATAAGAGACACAAGGCGCAAGTATTGCCGCCGCAACCCTAAAACCACGGCCGGAACTATTGCCAGTGGCCCGACAGGCTTGCTGTCAGCTTTCAGCATCATCGCGCACAGCACCGGAGCCAGAGTCAACGCATTCACCGCGGACAGGACAAAAGCAAAAATAATGGTCAGTGCGAACTGAAAATAGATCGTTCCGGTCACTCCGGGAAAGAAACAGACCGCAACAAAAACGGCCGCCAGAACAAAGGTTGTCGCAATGATCGGGCGGTTAACCTGAGACATTGCTTTCAGCGTCGCTTCGCGCGGTTCCAACCCCTCGTCCCGAAGGATACGCTCGGCGTTTTCAATGATGATGATCGCATCATCCACCACCAGCGTGATAGCCAGAACCAGGGCGAACAACGTGATCATGTTGGCGCTGAAACCAATGGCATAGATCAACGCCACAGCCCCAAGCAAAGACACCGGAATGGCGATGGCGGGCACGATTGTGGCGCGCAGGCTGGCCAGAAACAGGAAGGTCACGCCAATCACCAGCCCAGCTGTCAGAGCCAGCGTGGTCAGGATGTCCCGGATCGAAACGCGGACAGCATCGGTGACGTCATAGGTGATCTCATAAGACACACCCGCGGGGAACTTCTTCGACAACTCCTGCATCAGCGCGCGCAGGTTGTCGGAAATATCAAGCGCGTTGGCCGCGCTTTCCTGATAGACCGCGATAGTCGCGGAATCCTTGCCGTTCAGCTTGGTCGAACCGGAATAGGTTGCCGAGCCCAATTCGATCCGCGCGACGTCCTCAAGCCGGGTGACCGAGCCGCTGGGGTCGGAGGCAACAATGATGCGCCCGAATTCCTCGGCATCACGCAGCAACCCCTCGGCCCGCAGTTTGAACTGAAAATCGGTCTGTGCCGCCCCAAAGGGTGGCGCGCCGACCTGACCCGCTGCGACGATAACGTTCTGGTCTTTGATTGCGTCAGCAATTTCGGCGGCGGTGATGTTCAACGCCGCCATGCGCACCGGGTTGATCCAGACCCGCATGCTGTATTCCAACTGACCGAACTGGCGGACTGTCCCCACCCCCGGCAACCTTTGCAGCGGATCATGCAGGAAATCGGCGCCAAAATTGCTGAGATACAACTCATCCCGCGATCCGTCGGGCGAGGTCAGGTTCAGGACCACAATCATGTTGCCCGACCGCTTGGTTACCTCGATCCCCTGCTGCAACACGACCGAGGGCAATTCGGCACTGGCCAGCGCGATGCGGTTCTGCACCTCAACGGCGGCCACGTCCGGATCGGTTCCCAACTCAAAAGAAACATTCAGCGTATAAGAACCGTCATTCGAGCTTTTCGAGGACATCGACAACATGCCGGGAATGCCGTTCACACGCTCTTCGATCGGGGTAGCGACGGACTCCAGAATTACCTGAGCGTCTGCGCCCGGATACTTCGCATCGACGTAGA
Source organism: Ruegeria lacuscaerulensis (assembly GCF_013031245.1). Taxonomy (GTDB): domain Bacteria; phylum Pseudomonadota; class Alphaproteobacteria; order Rhodobacterales; family Rhodobacteraceae; genus Ruegeria; species Ruegeria lacuscaerulensis_C. The sequence continues at coordinate 98,826 of NZ_WPZL01000013.1, read as the reverse complement.
TTTGCGGAGGCGTGATATGGGGATATTCGGTGATCGGGATCAGGCGCACGCAGACCGCACCGAACAGAGCCATCAGGATCGCTATGACAGCGGCGAAATGCGGCCGATTGATGAAATAGCGCGCAATCAAACCAGCCCCTAACCCTGACTGTCGACCGCTTTCACGACCAATCCATCATGTATTTTCTGCAAGCCCTGAACCACCACGCGGTCGCCTTCGGCCAGCCCCGATATCACTTGCGTACGGGTTGCGTTCTGATTGCCTATCTCGATGTTTCGCCGGTGAACCGAACTTTTGTCATCGACTGAGAACACAAAATACCCCTGATTGTCGAACTGCACGGCGTTGCGCGGCACGGTCAGCACTTTGGAGTCTTCTGATCCGGACAAGGCTACGGTCACGAACTGGCCCGGAATCAGCACACCGTCCGGGTTGGCGAAACTGGCGCGCAGCTCGATGGTATCGGTGTCCTGGTTGACGCTGTCATCGACAAAAATAACCTTGCCCGGAGTCGGATATGCCCCTCCGTCGGCCAGAGTAATATCTGTGGTCAACTTGGTATCACCTTGCGTGATCCGGCCCTTGCGACGCTCGCGCAATAAAACCGGTTCACTGACATAAAAGCTGACCAGTATCGGATCTACGCTGGTGACCGTTGCCAGAACGCCCGTGTCGGAATTCACGAGGTTTCCGGCATCAACTGCAGACAACCCGATCCGACCGTCGATGGGGCTGGTGATTTCCGTGTAGTCCAGATCTATCTGCGCTATTTTCAAAGCGGCCTGCGCCTCGTCCACGTCGGCCTGACCTTCGGCGTATGTGGCCACTGCCGTATCCAGAACAGCCTGAGGGATATCGCCCTTGTCAAACAGGGCCTGCTGCCGATCCAGCGCGGCCTTGTCGCTTTGCGCACTGGCCTGCGCGCTTTTCAGCGCCGCTTGCGCGCTTTCCACGCCAGCCGCATATTTTCTTTCTTCGATCCTGAAAAGGACGTCACCTTTGGCCACGGTTCCGCCTTCGGAAAAGTTTACCTCTTCAAGAATTCCCTCGACACGGGCCTGCAAATCGACGCTTTGGTCCGCCACGACCCGACCGACAAACTGATCCTGTTTCTGCAGATCCTCGAGTGAGGCCGTTGCGACAGTCACACTGGGAGGCGGTGCGTCGGACTGAGCCAAAATCGGACCCGTCGGAAACACTGCGGTCATAGTGCAAACAAACAGAAAAGCGCGTTTCATCCGACACTCAATAGTTTGTGATCACTTCACTATCCCCGCATCACCACAATGGCGCAACGGTTTTCTAAATCGCACCAACCGGACCGGAATTAGCTTCTTGCTGCTGTATCAACAGTTTGGGCGCCCCGACCCGCAGGACTTGCCTGCGTCCCGTTCTTACGATTTGCTGCCCACATACGCCAACCAATTCACCGGGCCTTCATGAAACTTGAATTCCATCACATCAATTTTGTGTCCAATGACGTCGAGCGTCTGCATCGGTTTTACACACAAGTCCTCGGGCTCGACGATATCCCGATCGAGAATTTCCCAAGACCAGAGGCGACCGACGACACAGGCTATGGCGGCAAAATCCGGTTCGCGACGGACGGGGCGATGCAGATGCATCTGGCCGAGAAAAACCTGAATGTTGCATTCAAACATGGTGAGACCATCAACCCGGTCGAGCGCGGCCATATCGCGTTCCGGACGGACGATATCGAAGCCTTCAAAAAGTTGTTGGATGAACACGGAGTTCCTTATTCAGATTATGGCACGGCCTTTGCGAAAGAGTGGCATCAACTGTTTTTCCACGATCCCGAAGGTAATATCATCGAATTTCATCAGGCCGTTTGAGCCATACCGGACGTGACCGGTGCCGGGAGAAAAGGGGAAGCACTTTGAAAAAGGCTGTGTTGGTTGTTGATGTTCAAGCCAGCTTTGATCCCCCGCAATGGCTGGTGGATCAATGTCAGATGCTGGCCTCTGGATTTCTTTCTGCCGCCACCGTTGAGCGTCACGATGAACAGAAGGTGCCGTTTTTTCGCCAGCTCGGATGGAAACCCGGATCAGTCGACAACAGCCTGGTGAGGGCAGACCGTGAATTCATCAAGTACGGGTACGGGCCACCCCCTGAAGTGATCGACTTCTTTCAGGATTGGGAAATCGACCGCGTGCTTGTATGCGGTATTCAAGCCGACACATGTGTTCTGGCAGCTGGCTTTGCCCTGTTTGACGCTGGTCTGCAGCCGACACTGGTCGCCGATACGGTTGTGGGATCTTCGCTGGATCGCAGCGGAAAACTCGGCGTCAACTTGTGGCGTCATCACTTTGGGCAGGTGATCGAGAAACACTCGGACATTCTTTGACAGTGTAAGCCGTTTTCGGACAGGAGGGCTGAACCCATGTTGACCACAATTCGAGTTTTGGGACGTGCCGCCGGTTTAGCTATGGTGTCGGGTCTGTTTTTTCAGACAGCATATGCAGAAAGCTTTTCGCTGACCGGTCAATACGAAGGGCGATACGCCTGTGACAGCACCACGGCAGGCGTTCCATCCAGCTGGTCAGACCCCATGAGCGCCGGGATCGTTCAAGAGGGTGACCGTATTTCCATCGACCTGCGCTACACTGACAAACAAGAGCTTGGGGCGGAGTACTCGCTCTACTCAGGCTCGGTCGCCCTGACCCCCGAAGGCTCTCTGGTCAGCGGATATTTCGAAGCATGCGATGGAACTTTCCCGTCGAAAGAACTCGCCCGGTTCTTTCCGGCGTCGACCACAGCCTCGCCGTTCAGCCTGTCGATCACGAGCGTCTGGGCTTCGGATCAGGTGCCAAATCTGCCGGGCCTGACAGTTCAGACCTGTATGTGGAGCCTGACGCGCGTGTCCACGGATATGCCAAAGATACGGTCTTGCGACGCGGACACACAGTAGCCAGTCCTCCGATTTTTCCAGTTTCAAAAAACAAATTTTGAGATTTCTTTAAAAAATTTTCTGGCTCACCATCATCGCCGCAGAAAAAAGCCTTAGCTTCCCAGGTGAAAAAATTTCCGTTATATTGACGCCCATTAGCGTCAAATTGGAATTTTCATGCCCGCCCGAAGCGCATTTTCACAATGGCGGGCTGGCGGGTTTTACGGGTGGCCTCTTCTAATTCAGGGTCATCGGAAAGGTTAAAATCGTATCCGTAACGCCCATATAGCCGCCAATCTGTCAATTATCACCGTGCCTTGACGGGTGTTCCATGCATCTGCAAGGCCCACAACAAACAGGATGGTCCCGATGAGTTTCATTCTAAAAGGTAGCCTGGTTACACAGATCATCGTCGGCCTTATCGCCGGTGTCCTACTCGCCGCCGTTTGGCCCCAGGCAGGCATGACCGTGGGTTTGCTTGGCGATTTCTTTGTTGATGCGCTTAAGGCGGTGGCGCCGGTGCTGGTGCTGATCCTGGTCTGCGCTGCGATTACCAACCACAAGAAGGACAGCGAAGCCCGAATGGGCCCGGTGGTACTTCTGTACATCGTCGGCACATTTGCGGCTGCACTGGTTGCGGTGGCGGCAAGCTTCATGTTTCCGGTCACGCTGCAACTGACCGGAACACCGGAAATCATGAACGCCCCCGACGGACTGGGAGAGGTTGTAAAGAACATCCTGCTGAAGGTCGTGGACAATCCGGTGAACGCCCTCGCGCAGGCCAACTATATCGGCATTCTCGCCTGGGCCATTGGGCTTGGGCTGGTTTTCCGTCACGCCAGCGACACAACCAGAACCTTTATGCAGGATCTGGACAACGGGATCACGAAAATCGTGGCGGCCATCATCCGCGTCGCACCCATCGGTATTTTCGGCATCGTTGCCTCAACCATTGCAGAAACCGGATTTGGCACGCTTGTCAGCTACGCGAACCTGCTGGTGCTGCTGATCGGTTGCATGGCGTTCATGGCGCTGGTCGTTAACCCGCTGATCGTGTTTCTGCGCATTCGGCAAAACCCCTATCCGCTGGTGTTCACATGCCTGCGGGAATCCGGTATCACCGCATTCTTCATGCGCAGCTCGGCCGCCAACATTCCGGTCAACATGGAGTTGTGCCGGCGCATGAACCTGGATGAAGAGACCTATTCGGTCACCATCCCAATCGGTGCCACGATCAACATGGCTGGTGCGGCTATTACTATCACAGTTATGACGCTGGCGACCGTGCATACCATGGGTGTCGAGGTTGATTTCCTCTCGGCCCTGTTCTTAAGCATCATCGCAGCGGTCGCTGCCACTGGGGCGTCGGGTGTCGCAGGCGGGTCACTGCTACTGATCCCAATGGCCGCCAGTCTGTTCGGGATCGACAACGCGACGGCCATGCAGGTGGTCAGCATTGGATTCATCATCGGCGTTCTGCAGGATTCCGCGGAAACAGGGTTGAATTCGTCCACGGACGTGCTGTTCACCGCTGCAGGATCGTACAAACAAGGTGATCCCTATCCGCACAAACTCCCCATGGAAGAGGTCGCCGCTTAGGCGGCCTCGCTGAGCCAGTTCAATCATTCACTGATCGTTTCGAGCCTCGCTGCCGGTCCATCCTGCGGCACGCATCGCAGCGATCAGTTGCTGAACCGGCTCAGGATCGGCAAAAACCCTGTGCTTGATAGCCTCCAGAGGGAATTTCGGCCAGGTTTTCGCATAAACCTCGGCCAGTTTGCGCGCCTCGGACTGCTCACCATTGTTCCAATGTGCTGCCATCAGGTATGCCGTCGAAATCGGCCCGAATGGGCCGCCGCTTGCAATTGTGTCTTCGTAAGTCTGAATGGCAGCGCCGAAATCGCCGGTGTGAAAATACGCCGCCCCCAGCGCATTGCCCGCAACCAACCCACCGCTATCCTCTGCCAGCGCCCGGTAACGTTCCGCATGCGAAATGACGCGATCAAAGTCAGAGGTGTAAAGCGAGATCAAAGCGTCAAATTCAGCGATATGCGGATCGTCCGGAGCCAAATTTGTCGCCCGGTCAGACAGGTTTTTTGCACTGCCGTAGTTGCCGACACCGAATTCGAACCAGGCGCGGGCGGACAATGCCCATGGGGCGTCCGGGGCCAATTCCAACGCGTAGGCGCTGTTGTCATCAGATGCCTTGAACAATTCATCTGTGACGGGCTGACCGAACTGAAGCACGGCAAGCATGGTTTCCACCTGAGCCGCACCCGCAAAACCGCAGAAATACAGCGGGTCCCGCTCGATCGCCGTTTCAAAGACCAGCAGAGCCGGACGAAGACGCGCAAGATCAACAACCGGGAAAATCAGATCACGTCCTGCGCTGCACAGATTCATGGCCTCGACGCGCGTTGGTGACACATCGTAAAAAGTAGATTGATCACGGTCCGGCGACGTCGTCTTTGCGCCCCCAAAAATTGATATCGTAAGAAAACCGGCAATCCCAAGCACGGCGGCAACCGCGACACCGCCTACCAGAAGCGAGCCGTGCTTTCGCTGATTGCCGTGACCTTCGCCCGGTTTGAATTCAGGCGCATAGCTGCCAACCGGCAGCGATATGACCAATGTGTCCGACGCGCCCTCGCCCCCGTAATATGCTTTCAGCTTGCGCCGCACACGCCCGGCATCGACGCGCACAACCCCCTCGCGTCTGGATAGGTCATTGGCGTCATAGCCATAAACATCCATGGCAATTGTTTTTGCCCGGATCTCGTCAATGTGGCCTGACAGCGCTTGATTCACGACATAGGACAGGAACGACTGCATCCGAGCCGAGCCTTTGAATTCTTTCGACGCCAGAACCTTTTCCAGCGCTGCCTGGATTTGTTCCGGTGCGATCGCGCGCGCACCCTGTTGCGGTTCATCGTTGGCCAGGGCGGTCAAGAACTATCCCTTCAAGGTAAGGACTTGGCGGCATGTTGCTACGGTAGCATGCGGTGTTTTACGTTCAAGACATATTCTTATGCTGGCATGCTTGGGCGGCGAATCCGATGGAAGCCCGCCAATGTCAGATGACGACTTCTTTGCAGAGCAATTTCCCGGCACAGCTCAACGGCTGCGGGAGTTGCGCGCCTGCGACGAAGAGTTCGATCAAATTTGCGCTGACTACCAAGAGGTGTTTGCGGAAATGGCCGAAGGCTCAAAGACGGCGACGGTATCACAAACCCGATACCTCGCGGATTTGGCCGAAAGTCTCTCGGATTTGCGAAACAGTATTGAAATGCAGCTGGTTGCAACTGCCCCCTCCGCAGCCCGCGATAGTGAGTGAAAGGTTCGACATGCGACTCCAGCACATTCTGCCACTTCTGTTTCTTGGCACCGGCCCGGCACTCGGCCAGGACAACCCAATCATTCATGACGGCGAATTCCAATACTTGCGTGCCCAGTTCGGTGAAGTTTGGGACACGCAGGATGTCGAGATTGATGCCAGACTGGCTGAAATCCGGGACGCCAACGGTGGTCAGCCCCCCAACTTTCTGTACATCCTGATTGACGACGTCAGCTTTGGTCAGATGGGCGACCGCAAGATGAATTACGTCATGGGGATCGAGACACCGAACATCAACCATCTGGCCACTGAGGGCCTGTCTCTGATGCGGATGTACACCGAACCTTCTTGCACGCCTACACGCACCGCGATGCTGACGGGCCGCCATCCGGTGCGCGCCGGGGTTGAAGAGGTCAAGGTGGCGCTGGTTGGCGAGGGCCTTCCGGCCAGTGAAGTAACCCTGCCAGAAATTTTGAAACAGGTCGGGTACAACACCGCGCATATCGGCAAATGGCATCAAGGCGATATCGAACAATCCTATCCGCATAATCAGGGCTTTGACTGGGCCGCCTTCCCGCTGCACCAGCAAGTCCAGCTGAGCCTCATGATCCCCGAGGCGATGCAGGCCAATAATATGCTCGGCTATGTTCCAGAGGGGCAGAATAATCAGTTCCTTCTGGACGAGCGTTTCAAGCCATACGGTCTGGTTACAGGCGTCGAAGCCGCAGCCGGTGGTTTGGCGCGCGAAGTCGACATAGCCGCGGGCGAGGAGTGGACACAGGCCAAATATGAAGAAATGAATCTGCGCTATCAGCAACAGGCGTTGGAACAACTGCAGCGTGTCGCGGCCGAAGATGCTCCGTTCTTCCTACAATACTGGCCGCTCTACCCGCTGAATTTTGTCTATCCGGATCAGGCGATTTCGCGCAATGGCGGGTTTCACGCGGACAAGCTGCAGCTGCTGGATGGCTGGATCGGCGATCTGTTGGCCAAACTGGAAGAAACCGGAAAAGCAGACAACACGATTGTCGTGCTGATGGCCGACAATGGCCTGATGTACCATTACGAAGGCACCTCTGGCCTCAATCAACTGATTTACCGTGGTGGCAAGACGCAGCACCTAGAGGGCGGTGTACGCACCGATGCTTTCATACGCTGGCCCAATGTGATCGAGGCCAACAGCGCCGCAGGCGACATCTTTCACGTATCAGACATATTCACAACGATGGCACGGATCGCAGGGGCGACCGATTACATCCCGCGAGACCGTGTGATCGACGGCATCGACCAGACGGCGCTATTGCTGAACGGCGAGGGCAATGGGCGACGCGACTATGTCTATGTGTACGAAGGACCGGTGCTGCGGTCGGTGGTCAAACAAGAGTTCAAAATGCATCTGCCCGCGCCCGGCCAACCCGGTGCCGCTGCACCCACGTACAACATCTATCGCGATCCGCGCGAAGAACACCCACTGGTCGGGTATTCGTTATGGGCCGGTGCATCCTTTCAGGACATGGTCAAGCGTCACCAGAAAATGATCGCCAAATACCCGCACTCCGAGATCGGCAGAGGGCAGCCCTATGAAGGCATCGAAAACCTGCGCCCGGAAACGGAACTGACGCGCGATGTTTTCATGAGCTGGCAATAAATCAGCGCCGTAGAAATTTCCGCAGAAACATTTTAATGTTTCAATGTGATACGATTTTCGCGTTTTCAGTCGCAGATCGCATCACCAATAAAAGGGGGAGAACGGAATGAAACTGACAAAGGTGATCGTTCTGTCGACAGGCCTTGCTGTCTCATCGGCGGATGCGCAGGAAAACCCAATTCAACACGACGCAGAGTTTTATATCCTGCAGGCGCAACTTGCCGAGCAATGGGCGCAGGATGATGTAGCCGTTGACGAAGCACTGGCCGCATTTCGGGAAAACAACGGGGGAAACCCTCCGAATATCGTCAGTGTTTTGATCGACGACATGGGCTTTGGCGACATGGGCATACCCGAGCTCAATGCCGTACGGGGATATGAGACGCCGAACATCAACGACTTCTCGGATCAGGCCATGAGGATGGTACGAATGTACACCGAACCCTCCTGCACTCCGACCCGCGTGGCGCAGATGACCGGGCGTTTGCCCGTGCGGATGGGCATGGGTGATACGACTGTGGATATTGCCGGGTTTGGCCTGCCGGAGGACGAGGTAACGCTGGCCGAAGTTTTGAAACAGGCGGGTTATGCCACCAGCCATGTCGGCAAATGGCATATGGGAGATATCGCCGAAAGCTGGGCCATGAACCAGGGCTTTGACTACGCCCAACACGCCATTCACCAGCAGGGTCAGCTGACCATTTTCAATGACGACGCGATCAAAGAGCAAGTTTCGGTCGCGATCCGGGATTATGATGATAAATACACGCTGGACGGCTGGTTCAGGCCGGATGCCGCTGCAATGATGACGGTCATCGAAGGCGAAGCCGGCGGTCCGATCCGTGAGATTCGGATGGAGACCGGTGAACGCTGGAACGCTGCCAAATATGACGAAATGAACCAGGCGTTTCAGGACAGGACCCTGGCCGAGCTTGAACGTCTTGCCGACGGCGAGCAACCGTTCTTCCTGCAATACTGGCCGATGATCCCATTGGACAACACCCGCGCCGGGCGGGAGGGGCCGGAAAGCGCCAATGGCGGCCTTTACGTAGACAAGATGCAGCTGCTGGATCAGTGGCTGGGCGATCTGTTTGCGCGAATGGATGAGCTCGGACTGGCGGACAACACTGTGGTCGTTGTCATGGGCGACAACGGTCATTTCACCAAATACGCGCCGCAATCGGGCTTTACTCCGCTAATCTACGCCGGTGGCAAAGGCGACACGACCGAGGGCGGTGTGCGCGTGGACGCGTTTATCCGCTGGCCGGGAATGATTGAGGCGGACGGGTTGCTCAACAGCATCATTCATGTCTCTGATCTTTACACCACGTTGTCCCGCTTTGCCGGTGCCCATCAGCATATCCCGCGGGACCGGTTGGTGGACGGAGTTGACCAGTCAGCTGCGCTGCTGTTCGCCGATGAATCCAAGGCGCGCCGCGATCACGTCATCATCTATTCGGTCGCCAAACCCGAAGCGATCGTGAAGGACCAGCTCAAGCTCAAATTGCCGGGACCCGGTGAAAACGCGATCGTCGCCGAATTCTTCGATCTCTATCGGGACACGCGCGAGCAATACTCGGTATCGACCGAGGTTGGCGCATGGGGCGGTCAGGAATTCGTACGAATTCTAGGGCGGCATTTGGCGCGGAAAGAGAAGTATCCTGATACAACGCCTGCCTACGGCGTGCCTTACGAGGGGATCGAAAACATCCGCCCCGAAACGCAACAGGCGGTTGAGGCGTTTCTGACCAAGCGCGCATCGCCACAACAATAACCGTAACTGCTCGCAGTATCCGAATTCAGACACCAGGAGGCCCAAATGGCAGGGAACATACTTTTCGCTCTTGGCTTGATCGTCTCGCTCGGCATCGGCTTTGTATACTTCCGGGATCTGGGCGACGTTTCACAAATGCTGCTGAAAGTAAAACGCGAGAACATGGTGCGTTTTATCCGGCACGAATACCGTCTGATCGCCATCGGGTTGGGTGGGTTTCTAATCGCGACGCTGGCGCATTTCCTGCTCGGCGGAGGTCCGTTCTGGGTGTGGGTCATCGCGACGTTGCTGACCGTTCTGCTTTATGGGTTTCCCTATGTCTGGGTGCATTTGGGGCTGCGAAACCAACTTAACGATGCAGCGTTCTTTCCTATCAGTGAGGCCAGAAAGTACGTCGGCCCTACGGCGCCGGTCATTGTGATTGAAAACGACGGTCACGCGCGCGCGCACCCGGATGCGCAGATCATGCGGCCGCATCTGGCGGGCGACACGAACGGGCTGGGTGGGGAAGACATCGTCATGACCTACTGCGCGATGGCGAACCTTGGGCAGGGATACGCCCCGCGCATCGAAGGCAAGCGGCTGGACCTTGAGGTTCTGGCCCAGCACGGAAACAACCTGATCCTGCGCGACAACGAGACCGGAGAGCCGATCCAACACATTTACGGATTTCGCGAGGCCGACCGCGACCCCAATGCCGACGGTCCCGCCTGTCCCCTGCGCCCCGAGGCGCAGATGAAGCCCTGGCCGACCTACCGCATGACGTTTCGCGGGTTTCAGAAGGCTTTTCCGGAGGGCGAGGTTTTTCTGAACAAACCTTCCTCAAACCCCTTGCTCCGGCTGCTGGACATGGCGACCGAGATCACCTTTGGCTGGGGGATCGGCCGCCAGCATCAGGAAGACGCACCGGTGATGGACAACATGGACCGGTCAGATGATCGGCTGCCCAACAAGACCTATGTCTGGGGGATCACCATCGGCAAAGATGCCGCCTGCTGGACGGATGATTTCGTTATTGAAAACGACTGGATCGTCAACGCCACCGTCGGTGGGCGCGATGTCGTCGTCAGTCTGGACCCGAAATACGAAAGCCTTGGCGTCTGGTACAACGACAGCGGCACGCCTGTTACGCGCTGCGATTTCTGGGGCATGTCGGATCAGGGCAAGTTGCAAAGGGTCGAGACCCTGCGCGCGGGCGTATTCTGGCACGTCTGGGCCGAGTTCTTTCCAGAGACAGACATCAATCGCATCGGGACCGGTGCCGAGAAAACCGATGACGTGGCCGCATGAACGAACCAATGGTTAACGATAAAGTTTAAAATTATTCGATCCTAGGGAGGGACAGAATGGGTTGGAAACGGCAATTGAAATGCACAGCGTTCGGTGTGGCTCTCCTCGCATCTGCGGCGACGACGGCTGCAGCTCAGCAGTCGGATTGGTCTTATGAGGCCTCTATTTACCTGTTCATGCCCGAGACCGAGACAAGCTTTGACACACCCAGAGGAACAGTGGACGGCACCCTCAGCTTTTCGGATGCTTTAGAAAATCTGGACTTCGCATTCATGGGCGCAATTGCCGCCACGAACGGGCGTTGGAGTGTACTGGCCGATTATAATTATACAAACCTGTCCTTCAGCAATGCCGCCCCCGGACCTGCCAACGCGGATTTGGACGTATCGGTAAAGACCCAGTTTCTGACGGCAGCATTGGGATACCGTGTGCGACAGGATTCTTCGGTTGCAGTGGATCTGACAGGTGGTTTCAGATGGTACAGCACCGAAACTGAATTCACCCTGACACCGGGGACAATGCCTGGTCGCACCAACACAGCAGATGACAGTTGGTTCGATCCGATCGTCGGTGCAAGAGCGCGGTTCACGTTAGCTGATAGATGGACCGGCACAGCCTATGTGGACTACGGCGGATTCCGTAGCGGCAGCCAGACCTGGCAAGTTCTGCTAACGGCAGACTACATTATCAACGACAGATGGATGTTGCGCGGCGGATACCGATACATCTCGTTTGATCACGAGATTAACGGCAGTGATTACAAGTTCACTCAGTCCGGGCCGATGTTTGGCGCCACATATCGGTTTTAGCTTGGATTTCGATAACCGTTTTATCTTCGACCAGATTTGCGTCGATGATAATCGACATTGCGGGGAAGTGCTTTCCAAAATCCTCGTGGATTGCAGCCCCAACCTGGACCTATTTGGCAGGATATGCGCTTTTGTCCGAGGCAAACCAGATTAGCGGGACCACATCGCTGGCCCTGCCATCTGCGGCCTCAACAATTTCAGCGTTTTTCCGCAGCGGCTGTTCCCTTTGGGCGATGGACCCGCCGCTCATAACGCCTCACCCCTGAAGGTCTCTAATTTGCCGCGAATATCGTCCGGCCAGGCCTCGGGCCGGCCATTTGCGCCAACATGGACGAGAGTCGCGGAGGCCGTCAGCCGCATTTCATCCCCGCAACGGGCGGTTACGGTGTAATCCGCCGAACTGCGGCCGATTTTCCGGATCTCCAGTCGAAAAATCAAATGGTCGCCATGGCGACTGGGGGCCGGGAACTGGGTCTGGATCTGCGCGGTTGGGACGGCACCAACACGATGCAGATCATGGAACGGAGCGTTCAATCCCTGATCAAAGAACGCCTCGACACAATCATTGATCATCTCAAAATAGCGCGGAAAGAAAACGATCCCGGCGGGGTCGCAATGTTTGAAAAGTACTTTTTGGTGAAACTCGAACGGCATCAGACCCCCACGTATTTCTCTGTGATGTCATGGCTCAGCTCTGCCATCGCACCGGACCAGACAGTGCGGCCACGTTCAAGGATGACGGCCCTGTCCGAGACCGTTGCCAGTTCCTTCAGCGACTTGTCTATCAGCAGGATCGCCACATTTGTCTCTTGCTTCAGGCGATGCAAAGCCGCCCAGATTTCCTGCCTGACAATTGGGGCAAGGCCCTCGGTGGCCTCATCCAATATCAGCAGACGAGGGTTGGTCATCAGAGCCCGGCCAATGGCCAGCATTTGTTGCTCCCCTCCAGAAAGGGAAGCCGCCCGTTGTTCCTGCCGCTCTCCCAGCCGGGGGAACAGCTCTGTTATGCGTCGCAGCGTCCAGTTACCCGGGCGCGCCGCCGCGATCAGGTTTTCGCGTACGGTCAGATCGGCAAAACAGCGCCGCCCTTCCGGCACAAGGCCAACACCTTTTCGGGCAACCTTGTGACTGGGCAGGTCGTGCAGATCCTGACCGTCCAGAGTCAACGTACCCTCGGAACGGATCATCCGGCAAATGGCCTTGACTGTCGTCGATTTGCCCATGCCGTTTCGGCCCATCAGGGCGGTCACTTCGCCCTGAGTCATTTCAAGATCAACACCGAACAGCGCTTGGCTGACGCCGTAGGTGGCCGTAAGGTTTTCGATCTGAAGAAGGCTCATGCCTCATCCCCCAGATAAGCGTCGCGCACTTCTGGGCTGGTACGGATTTCGTCCGCGGTGCCGGTGGCGATCACCTTGCCATAGACCAGCACGCTGATCCGGTCGGCCAGGGTAAACACGGCATCCATGTCATGTTCGACCAACAGGATAGGCGCTTCTTCACGCAGACCGTCAAGGAACCCGGTCAACCGTTTTGATCCTCCGGCACCAAGACCTGCCATCGGTTCATCCATGACGAAGGCCCGTGGCGAGAGTGTCAAGGCCACCGCAACCTCAAGCTGGCGCCGCTGACCGTGGCTTAGGTTGGCGCAGCGCGTGTCCCGCTCGTCGCTCAGACCCACACGTTCCAGCGCGACCTCGGCCCTGTCACGCAACTCAGGTCGTTTCAGGGCCGGTCGCCAGAACCGCCACGACAGATTCTCTGCACCCATCGCGCCCAGTACGGCGTTTTCCAAAACGGTATCTTCCATACAAAGTTCGGAAATCTGAAACGTGCGTCCCAGCCCGGCCTGCGCCCTAACCTGCGTACTTTGGTCCGAGACGTCCTGCCCACACAGCGTGACGCGCCCGGAATCGGGTTTCAGCCCCCCGCAAATCTGTTTGATCAGCGTCGACTTTCCTGCGCCGTTGGGGCCGATGATAGCGTGAATTTCGCCAGGTTTCAGGTCAATGGAGACATCATCAGTGGCCTTCAGTGCACCAAAGCTCTTGTTCAGGTTCAGCGTGGCGAGAACGGGATCAGACATGCGCGCCCTCCTTCCCGGTCAGCAGACCAATCAGCCCGCCACGACCGAACAAAACGATGCACAACAAGATCACGCCCAGATAAACGTGCCAGAATTCGGTAAGGTCGCCCAGAAAATGCTCAAGCGCCACAAAGACGCAGGCCCCGATCACCGGACCCATCAGACGCCCGACCCCACCGATAATGATCAGCACGATCAGCTCACCCGACAATTGCCAGCTGAACATCGTGGGCGAGACAAAGCGGTTCAGGTCCGCGAACAGCGCCCCGGCCAGCCCGGTGACCGCGCCCGAAAGGACAAACGCCAGCAGCTTAAGCCGCATCGGGTTCAGGCCCACGGTCTCGACCCGCGTCGCCGTCTGGCGCGCGGCGTTCAGAGCCAGCCCGAAGGGCGAGGCCTGCAGCCGCGCAAACAAAAACAACACTGCGCAAAGCAGCGTGAAACAGATGGCGTAGAACTGAATCGGCATCAGCGTGTTCAGTCCGGGGAAATCGTTGCGGACATAGATCGATAGCCCGTCCTCACCTCCGTACTGCGCCCAGGAGATGGCGAAATAGAAAAACATCTGCCCGAAGGCGAGCGTAATCATGATAAAGTAAACACCGGACGTGCGCAGAGACAAAAGCCCGATGAAAAACGCCACGATGCCCGAGGTAACCATAGCCATCAGCCAGATCACCGGCATGGATTTAGTGCCGTCCGTAGTGAAAAACCCCAGATCAAGCGCCGTGTAGGTCTGCGCATGATAGGCTAGGATGCCCATCGCATAACCGCCGATCCCAAAGAACACCGCATGCCCAAAACTGACCATACCGCCAATTCCAAGGATGATGTTCAGACCGACCGCCGCCAGAGCAAGGATCACAGCCCGCGTCACCAGCGTGATGGTAAAGGGCTGATCCATCACCAGCGCCCAAAGCGGCAGCGCCAGCAGGCCCGCGATCAACAATCCATTGAGGTACTTCTCGTCCAGCCTCATGCACGTGCCCCAAACAGGCCGGTGGGCCGCCAGATCAGCACCATCCCCATCAGCACATAGATACCCATCGAGGCCAGCGCCGCGCCGCTTTTCTGCGCCGCGCCAGTGTCCATGAACAGCTTGAACAACTCGGGCAGAAATACACCACCAAGGGTGTCCGTCAGGCCCACCAGCAGCGCGCCGATGAAAGCGCCGCGCACCGAGCCGATGCCGCCAATGACGATGACCACGAAGGCCAGGATCAAAACCGGTTCTCCCATACCCACCTGAACCGATTGGATCGCCCCAACCAGCGCTCCGGCAAGTCCGGCCAGCGCCGCGCCGAGGGCGAAGACCAGCGTGTAAAGTTTCGAGATATCGACCCCCAGCGCCGCGATCATTTCGCGGTCGTTTTCTCCGGCCCGGATCTGAATGCCCAGACGGGTACGCTCAATCAGCGCCCACAGCCCAACGGCCACGGCCAGCCCAATTCCGATCAGTGTCAGTCGATAGAGCGGGTATTCTATCCCTCCCGGCAGCGTAACTGGGCCGGACAACGCATCAGGAATGTCCAGAAACAACGGGAAAGATCCAAAGACCCAGCGGGTGCCTTCAGAAAAGATCAGGATCAGCGCAAAGGTCGCCAGAACCTGATCCAGATGCGGCGCTTTGTACAGCCTCCGGATAACGGCCATCTCGACAATTGCCCCGGCCAGGGCAGCGGCTGCCAATGCGGCGACCAATGCCAACAGAAACGAGCCAGTCGCGCCGGCGACGGCAGCGGCGGCGAAGGCACCCACCATATAGAGCGAGCCATGGGCCAGATTAATCAGACCCATCACTCCGAAAATCAGCGTGAGGCCAGCCGCCATCAGAAACAGCATGACACCGAACTGCAGCCCGTTCAGGATCTGCTCGATAATCAGGATCGAGGACATGGAAACTCCGGTGATCTGCCCGCCCCGCTAAAGGGGGCGGGCAGTAGGTCAATTACATCTTGCACTCAGCCGCGTAGGCGTCCGAGTGATTTTCAAGCGCGACGCCGATGATCTTGTTGGTGAAGACGTCACCTTCTTTGATCACTTCGCGCGCATAGATCGTCTGGACCGGGTGGTGGTTCGAACCAAAGCTGAAATCCCCTCGGGTACTGTCGAACTCGGCAGCCCGCAGCGCCTCGCGGAAAGCGTCGCCATTCGACGGGTCGGCCTTGTCGAGCGCGGACAACAGCAGGTTCGCGGTATCGAACCCCTGGCTTGCGTAAAGCGAAGGCAGACGACCGTATTCAGCCTGAAAACTCTCGACAAATGCCGCGTTGGCCGCATTGTCGATGTCTTTGTTCCACTGCGAGGTGTTTACCACGCCCAGCGCCGCATCACCGACCGCCTGCAGGATACCCTGATCAAAGCTGAAGGCAGGGCCAACGACAGGAAGGTCGATACCGCTGTCGGCATATTGCTTCAGAAATGAAATCCCCATGCCGCCCGGAAGGAAGAAAAACACGCTGTCCGCATCACTCGCCCGGATCTGGGCGATTTCAGCGGCATAGTCGGTCTGGCCAAGCTCTGTGTAAACTTCACCCGCCAGGTCGCCCTCAAAAAACCGCTTGTAACCGGTCAGCGCGTCAACGCCCGCCGGGTAATTCGGCGCCATGATGAAACTGTTTTTGTAGCCCGCACCGTTGGCATAGGCCCCGGCGGCCTCGTGCAAGTTGTCATTCTGCCAGGCAACGTTGAAATAGTTCTTGTGACAGCCTTTCCCGGCCAAGGGTGAAGGACCCGCGTTGGGCGACAGATAAAACACGTTCTGATTCACCGCCGCAGGCACAACTGCCATGGCAAGGTTGGACCAGATGATACCGGTCATCACATCGACCCGCTCGGACTGGATCATCTTGTCGGACAACTGCACTGCGATATCCGGCTTGCGCTGATCATCCTCGATCACGACCTCAATGTCATCGCGGCCCGACTGTGCAATGGCCAGCATGAATCCGTCGCGCACATCGATGCCCAACCCGGCTCCGCCACCTGAAAGAGTGGTGATCATCCCAACCTTGACTTCGGCCATCGCCCCGGTCGCGCACAGCGCTGAAACCGCCGCGGCCGCTAGAAACTCTTTCATCTTCATCTCCCTTCGTTGTTCTTTTGTAAGCAACTTATGTCATTTTCGTCGGCGTTCGGTCTACGTCCCTGACGAGGCAAAACTTTTTGTTGTCTATTCTGTGGATCAAACAATCACCAATCGCGCCCCTTCGTCGAGAGGTATTTGCCCGACAGGCCGCCGCACGCGATGTGGCCGGCGGTCGCCGGGCTCTGGTACACACACCAGCATGCCTTCATCAGCCGACTGGTCCACGATGCCGGTCACATTGCCATTGGACGCCCGCAGGACACCCGAAATCTCACTCATATTCAGGCCGCCCTCAAAACGCGAAAGGGCGGCCAACAGGTCGAACCGCGGCAAGGTCGTGTCGAATTCGTTGCGAAAATTCTCCCGCAGCTGCGCTTGGATACGGCGCGTTGTCATGAGCAGTCGCCAGGGGTGTGGCCGCTCATTCGAGGCTTCCTCAAGCGGTGCCTGTGCAAGGCGCGGGGTCAAACCTCGCCACCGGACATGCTGAGAGCGTGGCCATTGACCGATTTGGCCGAGTCCGAGCACAGCCACATCACTGTGCCAGCGACCTCCTCAGTTTCGATAAAACGGCGCTGGGGATTGCTCTTGAACAGCGTGGCTGCTGCCTCCTCTTCGCTCATCCCCGTCTTTTCGACGATGTTTGCGATGGAACGATCCAGCATCGGTGTGTCCACATAGCCGGGGCAAACGGCATTCACCGTGATCCCGGTCTGGGCCAGTTCCACCGCCAGGGCACGGGTCAGACCCACGACGCCATGTTTGGCGGCGCAATAGCCCGAAATATAGGCGCCCCCTTTCAAACCCGCGATCGAGGCAATGGCGATCAGACGTCCTGAACCTGCTGTCTGCATATCCGCCAGCCCGGCCTGCCAGACGTTGAAGACTCCGACGAGGTTTACCTCAGTCATGGCCCGCAGATCATCCGCCGTCATTTTTCGAAACGGGATCGATGTCGCCGCGCCCGCATTTGCGATGACGGCCGCGACAGGCCCGCGCGCCGCTCGAGCTGACTTGAAAGCGGCCTGCACCTGTGCCGCGTCGGTTACGTCGCAGACTTCATAGGGCAATCCCTGTTGCTGCAAATTGGTCTTGGTCCGGCCCAGTATGGTGACATTGGCACCGCTTCTGGCAAAGCTCTGCGCAATTGCTGCACCAACGCCGGTGCCCCCGCCTGATATGACTACGTGACTCATACTTTACCTGCCATTTCTGCTTCTTGGTCGGTCAGGCGCCTGGTTTGATCGCGTCTCGCTACATAGGGGATTGGCTACACTCCCTGCCTGTCACCTTATGCAGTTGCAGCGTGCAACGCGCATCAAGACCCTCCCCCAATCAGTTTACGCACCTGAAAAGCTAAACCGGGTCTACGATCCCTTCAAGTCAAAATATTTTATGCTTGAAGCTTACACTCACCAAACCAAGCTTTCAAAATAATTCCTAATTGCCATCAACAATCCGCCTGTAAGGGCGGGCTGAAACGGAACTCAAAAGGCTGGGGCAATCATGGTGGAATAATTGTTGGCCAGCGCCTCAGCGTCCACACGGTTGAACTTGACTGAAGACAGCGCCTCCATGTTGATCTGCGTCGTGCCTTCGAACAGCCCCCCCACGTCCACGTTCAGATGAACCTCTTCGCCTCCGTCCGCCAAAATGTCCGGTGGCAGCGTGAATACGACCTCACGGGCGTTTTCAGAGAACCCAACGTGATAGACAAGCGGTGTTACATCTTCCCCGATCTGAAGACCGCCTTCGAAGACCACAAATTTGTATCCTACCTCCCAGTTCCACGCCATCTGGCTGTTGGGGTCCAGATCACCGCGCGCTTCAATCGAACTGTTGGCCTCGGGGTCGACACCAATCAAAAACCTGACAGTTTCGACTGTGCGCAGGGGTACATCCGTCAGGCTGATTGAATGCGTTTTGTCCGCATTGTCGAACCGCAGAAGATGGTAACTGTCTGGTTCGGCAAAGGTATCGTCTCCGCCTCGCAGTGACAGGTTACTCAGGTAAAACCTGAAATCACGTATCCTGAACGTGCCCTCGCCACCCGGGTTGGAATAGACGAACTGATCGTAAACCAGGGGCTCGCCCCCCATGACGGCGTGGAATGTCAGTTTAACCGATGTACTGCTGTTTTGCCTGGGGCCCAGCGCCAGCCAACCGACAGTGATCACAATCAAAACAGCCATGAATCCTAATAACTGTCGCATCAGGTATCTCCGTGAAATGGGTCGGAAAAATTGGGGTTCGTCAGAAATGCCTCATCCGTCAGCGTGTGGAGAAAGGCGATTATGGCCTGCATTTCCTCAGGCGTCATGCGCAACCCGACCGTGCCTTGCCCATTGTCCGGCGCATTGTCGGCCTCAAGGATCAGCGGGCTAAGCGTGTCGCTGACAACTATGCCGTCATTGTAGTGATCCATGACGTCTTCGAGCGTTTCAAACCGGCCGTCATGCATATAAGGCGCAGTCACGGCGATGTTGCGCAGCGTCGGCACCTTGAAGAACCCCTTATGCGCCGGGTTTCCTGTCACGGCCATCAGACCGGGCGGCAGGGCTTCGTCCGGGTCCAGACCGTTGTTGGAAAACCCGTCCAAAGCATCCCGAAACCCCGACGTCAGAAACTGACTGTGGCAGTCGATGCAATTGCCGCCCCGCAGGGAAACCTTGGTGTCCGGATGCGCCATAAACAGTTTGCGCCCATGTTCCTCTTGCGCAGTCAGCCGGACCTCGCCCCGCAGGTACTTGTCATATTTCGACTCGGACGAGATCAGCATTCGCATGAACGTGGCCAAAGCCTTGGCAGTGTTTTCCGCAGAGACACTCCCATAGGCCCTGCGAAACATCTTTCGATATATACCCGAGGCTTGCAACTCGGCGATCAAGTTGTCCAAGTTCTGACCCATCTCGTCCGGGTGCTGGATCGGCAACAGCGCCTGTTCCTCCAATGATGCAGCGCGCCCGTCCCAGAAAAACCTCTCCTGCCCCCAAAGAAGGTTGGCCAGGCTCATCGAACTGAAATCCAGCTCGCCCCCGGACAGAGTCGGTGATTTTGCCCGTCCGTCGGTGAAGGCCAGTGCCTGTACGTGGCATGTTGCACAGGACACTTCATTGTTGCCCGACAGCATTGGGTCATAGAAAAGATGCCGACCAAGGATGAAGGATTCTTCGGTCAGCGGGTTGTCGGGCGGGACGGAAAATCGCCCGAAGACAAATGGTGCCGAAAAATCTGCAATCGGTGTCGCCACCGGTGCGCGGGCACGTTCCCAGAGCACCCAGCCCGCCACCGCAACGATTGCGGCGGCGGTCAGGGATAACAACACCCGGCGCATAACGCCCTCGGGCCGTTAATGGTGGTGAACAAAGCCCGAGCCGAACAGCCCTTCGACGTTATCCACCCCCTTATTGTAACGCTCTTTGAAGTCGATCGTGGCGATGCGTTCACCGGTCTCAAGGTCATGCACCGAGATCGTATGCGCGTTGAGATCAGCAATGAAATCCACATCCGTCGGATCCTCATCGGCGCTGTTGCCCAGATTCAGCAAGTTGTTCTGAATGGCGATCAGGTCCCGGCCCGAAGCCGAGGTGAAGAAGATCATGTGATGCGCACCCGGATCGGCCACAATGTCCGGCCCGCTGGACACGAGTTCCGGCAGCGCCGCCAGCTCATAGCGCTTCACCACGCCTGGAAGCGCATGAGAGATAAACAGTTCGTCTTCACTGCCATAGAACTCCAATGGCACCGCGGTTTCGTTTGCCACGCCACTGTAGATCACCTCGGCCTCACCAAAGGATTTTGAGTCGGCATCGTACGGCACCTTCCAGGTTTCGAAACCGAACATCGTATTCGCCAGAATGGCTGGCTCGATTTCGGGATGCATGGTGGGCCGGACGAACAGGACCTCAACTGGCGAGGACGGGAAGTTCAACGGTTTTTCCTTTTCGACCACAATGTTTTCAATGGGTTCCAGCGTGTTCAGATCAATGATCGTCAGCATATTCCCGACCCCGGTGGTCAGATCAGGATGCACGGTCGAAGTCACGACCATACGGTCCTCAAAGGCGGAAATGCCGTGCGGGTACATGATATAGGGCTCACCCTCACCCACCTGACTTTTCCGTGCCTCGATGACTTTGACGATTTCATTCGTCTGCGGGTCGAAAACGCCAACAGTGCCGCCGTCATCGCCACCGACGCCGCCCATGAAGGTCACGAACATGTACTCCTGACCGTTAGAGGTGGCCCACATGATATCTTCACCGACCATCTGCCCCTGCGTGTCGAGGCAGGTGATACCCGAAATCACAGGCGCGCCGCTGGAATCACGGGACAGCCCGATCTCGGCCAGGCTGCAGGACGGATCGAGCCCGGTCGAATACAGCCGACCATTCGGACTGTAGTACAGATGGTGCAGCGGGTGCTCCATGTCAGGCTGTTCAACCTCACTGAGGATTTCGCCAAACCGGTCGGATTCCGGGTCCAGTTCGACGATCGCGATACTGTGGCTGGTATCCAATGTTGGAAGTCCGCGCAGCAGCACCATTCCCTGGCTTTCCTCACGGTTCTGAGCCAGCGCCGGTGACATTCCCATCAATGCCAGGCCTGTGCCGATTAGGATACTTTGCGCAATGTAGCTGAATTTCATGACTTACCCCCCTTTTGACAGAAACTCAAAAATCTCAGTGCGGGATGCGCCTTACCCGACGTCATATCACAATACCGGAATGGAACCAAATCTGGGTGCGCGAGAAAGATGTATTGACGACGGGCCTGGCTCTCGCCCAATGTCTGATGTAGCCAAACGACAGGAACCGAAGTTGTGAGAGTCAGTCTTCGACAACCGATGATGCGCCGCGATACCGGGTGTGATCTGGTCGCTTGTCCGGCAGGGAACTGACCGTCTTCACCTGACCCGCCTTCGGGTTTGTTCCACTTTCTCAGGCTGATACCCCAATGACCCAGACAGATGGATTGCGCATGGCAATCGACATCGGTGGCACGTTCACCGATACCGTCCTTCTGAATCGTGACTCTCAGATCGTGGCGACCACCAAAACGCCGACGACCGCAAAACGCCCTGCCCTTGGCGCTTTGGCGGGCGCGACGCACGTTCTGGAAACCGCTGGCACAGACTGGCAGAAGGTAAGCGGGTTCATTCACGGAACGACACTGGCCACCAACGCCCTAATCGAGCGTCGGGGCGCGGCAACGGCGACCATAACCACGCGAGGTTTTCGCGACATCCTCGAAATCGCTTATGAACGCCGCTACAGCCAATATGCAATTGATCTGGTCAAACCCGATCTGATCGTTCCGCGCACCCACTCGCTGACCATCGGCGGGCGCATGGATGCAAATGGGCAAGAACTGGAAGCACTGGATGAAACGGGCATCGCGCTGCTTGTCGCCGAGCTAAAGGCGTTAGAAGTCGAGGCCGTTGCCGTCTGTCTGCTGCATTCCTATGCCAACCCGGCGCATGAACTGAAGCTGCGAGACCTGCTGACCCGGCACATGCCCGATCTGGTCATATCGCTGAGCCACGAGGTCAGCCCCGAAGCCCGCGAATTCGACCGGCTGTGCACCACGATAGCGAATGCCTATGTGCAACCTCTCATGGCCGGATATCTACAGGATTTTGAAGCGCGGTTTCGGCAGCTGGGTTTGGCCTGCCCGATCCTGATGATGACAGCAGGTGGTGGTATGACCACACTTGAAACCGCCTCCCGACTTCCGATCCGGCTGGTCGAATCCGGCCCTGCCGGAGGGGCCGTACTTGCCGCGCGCATTGCTGAGGCAACCGGCGAAAAGAACGTCCTGTCCTTCGACATGGGTGGCACAACCGCCAAGTTGTGTCTGATCGATGACTTTCGCCCGCAAACCGCAAGAAAATTCGAAATCTCAAGGGCTGAAAGGTACATCAGGGGCTCGGGCATGCCTGTCCGTATCCCGGTTATCGAAATGATCGAAATCGGCGCTGGTGGCGGCTCGATCGCCAGCGTTGATCGCCTTGGCCGCCTTCAGGTTGGCCCACACAGTGCGGGGTCCGACCCCGGTCCTGCCGCCTTTGGCAAGGGCGGCGACAAGCCCACCGTCACCGACTCTGACCTGACACTGGGCTTGATTGAACCGGGCCGGTTTGCCGAGGGGCGACTTCAGGTCGACCCGGACGCCGCGCAACGGGCCTTGGCCAAGGATATAGGAGGGCCGCTGGGCCTGCAGTCCGATCAGGCCGCGTTTGCTGTCAGTGAAATTGTCGACGAAAGCATGGCCAGCGCAGGCCGGATGCACGCCGTCGAATCCGGCAAGGACCTGAGCAACAGGGTAATGATCGCGTTCGGCGGCAACGGCCCGCTGCATGCCACACGTGTCGCGCGGCGCGCCCAGATGCGGCGGGTTCTGATCCCACGTGACCCGGGCGTAGGCTCGGCGGTCGGGTTCCTGTTTGCCCCCGTGTCGTATGAGGTTATCCGGTCACGTTATGCTCAGCTGGATACCCTGGACATCGACGGCCTGAACCAGTTCTTCGCGTCGATGCAGGCCGAAGCGGAACAGGTCGTTCGGGCTGGTGCACCCGATGGCCCACTGCTGCAACGCCGGGTGGCCTATATGCGGTATCATGGTCAGGGCCACGAGATCGAAATTCGCTTGCCTGACCGGGAGCTGACCACCTCGGAAATCGGCGCTTTGAAAGCAGCATTTGAAACGGAATACAGCCGACAGTTCAGCCGTATTGTTCCGGACATGACCATTGAGGTCCTGAATTGGGGAATGTCCGTGTACTCCCATGCGCCCGCGCAAGCTCCTCAATCCGAAACCCAGAATTCGCATCCCGCTGTACCAACTGGAAGACGCGAAATCCTATGTGACGTGAGCGGAGAATGGCGTGCGGCCGGCGTGTTCAACCGCCCCGACCTGCCCCCGGGGGCAACCGTCAACGGCCCGGCCCTGATTGTCGAGGCCCAAACAACAACATTCGTCAGTGCCGATTTCAGCGCCGCCGTGGATGGTCAGGGCAACATCTGGCTGACACGTCACGAGGAGGCCCAGAAATGATCCAATCAGATACACGTCTGCAGGTGATGTGGAACAGGCTGTTGGCCGTCGTTGAGGAACAGGGCCAAGCGCTGATCCGCGCGGCTTTCAGCCCGATCGTGCGGGAATGCGGGGATATCTCGGCCGGGATATTTGATGCACAGGGCCGAATGCTGACGCAGGCGGTGACCGGCACACCCGGCCATATCAACACCATGGCTGAAGCGGCTAAAACTCTCAGCGCCCAGTTCGCCCAAAGCGAAATGGAGCCCGGTGATATCTACATGACCAACGATCCATGGATCGCCTCAGGGCACCTGAATGACTTTCTGCTGATGATGCCCGTGTTCTATCGCGGCACCGTCATCGGATATACGGCCTGCACCTCGCATCTGGTTGATCTTGGAGGTCTGGGTATGGGGCCGGAAGGGTCGGACATTTACGACGAAGGGCTGCTGATCCCTCCCTGCAAGCTGGTCAGTAAGGGTGAAGTTAACGCGCTGCTGCTTGAGATCGTGAAAGCCAACTCGCGCGAGCCGATTGGCAATGAAGGCGACATATACGCCCTGATCGCCTGCTGCGAGGCCGGGTCCCTCCGGCTGACCCAGATGATGCAGGAATTCGGCATCACCGACCTGCATGCGCTGTCCGACTACATCATCCAGACGTCCAGACGGGGAACTCTGGAAGCCATCGCCGACCTGCCCAAAGGAACCTGGCACCATGTGCTGAAAGTCGATGGCTATGATGAGGAGATTGAACTACACGCCGCCCTCACGATTGCCGAAGACCATCTTTTGCTGGATTTCGACGGTACCGCAGCCTGCGTCGGCAAGGGGATCAACGTCCCGCTGAACTATGCAACGGCTTACTCGGTCTTTGCGCTGCGCTGCATCATCGGGGCGGATATCCCCAATAATGCGGGATCGCTCGACCCGTTTCGGGTGACCGGTCCCGAGGGCTGTATCCTGAATGCGCAATCACCTGCGCCGGTCGCGATGCGGCATACGCTGGGGCAGATGACGCCTGATCTGGTTTACGGCTGCCTGTCTCAGGCTTTGCCCGACAAGGTCCCGGCCGAAGGGGCATCCTGCATGTACGACCTGCCCCTGCGCCACGCTCCCGAAGCCGTTGACAGGGGTGATGACCTGTTTGCGCTTGAGCTTGTCTTCAACGGCGGCACTGGGGCCCGCCCAAGGCTGGACGGCCTGTCTGCCACCGCCTTTCCCAGCGGTGTCTGGGGCAGTCAGGTCGAAACCACCGAGGCCGTGGCGCCAGTGCTGTTTCATCGTCGTGAATTGAAAACCGACTCCGGCGGCGCGGGCAGGTTCCGCGGTGGTTTGGGGCAGCACATCGAACTGAGCGCATCGAAAGATCAGGACCTGATGTTGTTCCTGTCTGTGGAGAGGATCAAAAACCCCGCACAGGGCCGCGATGGCGGGCAGGACGGCGCGCCCGGCCGTATCACGGTCCAACCCGGAGACCGCAGCTTGCCCGGAAAAGGAGAAGTTCGGATCAGATCCGGTGAAACTCTGATCTTTGAAACACCGGGTGGCGGCGGTTTCGGCCTTCCGGATGAACGATCGCCTGAGGCTGTGCACAACGACATCCGCTCTGGCCTCGTTAGCAGCGATGCAGCCCAAAGCCTGTACGGGAAGAAGATATGACCTACGCTCATCCTCATATTGCGCGCATGTCGCCATACGCTCTGGCTCAACTCAACGCGCCAGGCGGCAAAACTCTGATCTCGCTGTCCCAGAATGAAAGCCTGCGCCCGCCCAGCCCCACAGCGCTTGAGGCCGCAGCGACGACATTGGGAACGTCGATGCTCTACCCCGACCCGGATTGGACGGACCTGCGCCATGCATTGGCAGATCTGCATGGGATTGATGCGGGAGGCATCTTGTGCGGCAGCGGATCGCTAGATCTGATTGCCTGTCTTGCGCGCGTTTTTTCAGGACCAGCGCGCGCTGTCTTTGCGCCTGGGCATGCCTATCCTTTTTTTCGGACCGCAGCGCAGGTTGCCGACGCCCGGTTTGATACGGCCGAGGAAATTGACGCCGTCGTCAGCGTCGACGCCCTGCTTGAGGCGGTTCGACCGGATACCGGACTTGTTCTTGTCGCAAACCCCGGAAATCCGACCGGTACACGCATCCCAAAATCGGAAATCCTCCGTCTGCGCCAAGGTCTTCGCCAGGATATCCTGCTGGTGGTCGACGAAGCCTATGGCGAGTTCGCCGACCATCTGGGCGAGCGATGTTTCGATCTGGTTCAGGGCGGAAACACGGTGATATTGCGCACATTCTCCAAGGCTTACGGTATGGCCGGTTTTCGTGTTGGGTGGGGGCTGTTCCCGCCAGCCATTGCACAGGAACTGCGCAAGGTCATGAACCCGAACAATATCCCGGCAAGCTCTCAGATCGCGGCCGCAGCGGCAGTTCGGGACGACGCCTATATGCGCGAAACATGCGCGATGACGGCTACTCTGCGAGATCAGACAGCGGCTCACCTAAGAAAAGCAGGGCTCGACCCTTATCCGAGTTTTACCAACTTTCTGCTATTGAACATGGGCAGTCCCGAGGCCGCGCAAAGCGCAGACACAGCGCTGCGAGCAGACGGCGTGTTCTTGCGACCCCAAGGCGGCGCGGGTCTACCGCACACGTTGCGCATGACCATAGCGGACCCTGAAGCGATGAACACGGCCATAGGCAGTCTGATGCGTTGGAAAGAGGAGTATCGGGCATGAACACCTCGAGAGGACGCGCACGGTTCGGCGTACTGGTCCCCTTCACCAACACCAACCTTGAGCCCGATCTGGCGCTGATGTGCCCGGCCGGCATTTCGCTGCACGTTGCGCGGATGGGCGGGTATGACGAGGACGAAATCCCCGATGAATCGCAGATGCATGGCCTGGGGGCCGCCGATCTTGACGAGTCGCTCCGTCTGTTGTTGGGGGCAAAGCCGGATGTTGTCTTGTACGGATGCACTTCGGCCACGCTAACCCATGGCCCCCAATTCGATCGCGAACTGGCCACGCGGATCAGCGCGGAAAGCGGGGCAAAGACGGTGACCGCAGCCGGGGCGCTGGTGCACGCTTTGACCACGCTTGGGGCAAAACGCATCGGGTTTGCCTCGCCTTATGTCCCCGCGATCAACAATATGGCGATTGGGTTTCTCGATGAATTGGGATTTGAAACAGTTCAACGGTCCGAAGTCACTCAAACGCTAGACAATACAGGTCAGGGGGCGCTGGACCCGGACGCCGTTTTCCAACTTGGCCTTGCGGCCGATCATCCCAAAGCGGATGTGCTTGTCCTATCCTGCACCGATATGCGCAGCGTCGAAACGCTGGCCCGTTTGGAAATTGCGGTTGGCAAACCCGTAATCAGTTCAAACCAGGCTATGCTCTTTCAGGCTATGCATCTGCTGAACCTGAAAGAGCCGATCCAGGGGTTTGGTCAATTGCTGGAAAGGCCGCGGTGAAATACCCAGCCACTGCGGACGATCAGGTTTTCAGTTTACTGATTGATGTCACACCGATCTGAGCCATCGTGACGCTGAATTCGTCGCTCAAAACGTCCCAAAGTTGCCGCAGACCCTTTTCGCCTGCTGCGGCCATGGCAAACTGCATGACCCTGCCATAGAACACGAAGTCTGCACCCGCGATCAGGGCTTTGACAGCGTCTTCGCCCGACCGAAGCCCGCTGTCGTAGAAAACCGGATAATCCTCACCCACGGCTGCGCGTATGTTCTGAAGTGCTTCAAACGCCGCCGGGGCGCTGTCCAACTGCCGCGCGCCGTGACTGGAGACCTGTACCGCGTCCGCCCCGGTCGACTTCGCAGCCAAAGCGTCCTCGGGGTCCAGAACGCCTTTTACGACCAGCTTACCGCTCCACTGGTCGCGCAGACGGGCCAGTGTGTCCCACGTCGCCCTTGCCCGGCTTTCCGTGCGGTCGAACTGATACCCGTCCGTCAGAAAGTTGGCCATTTGGGGCTTTCCGCTCAACAATGTAGAAAGCGACCACCGGGGGTGTAGCGCAAAATCCAAGAATTGACGCGGACCAATTCGAAAGGGCATTTTGAACCCATGGCGAAGTTCTCTCGGGCGCCGCCCGACCTCGGGCACATCCACGGTCAGCACCAGCGTTTCATAACCGGCGGATTGCGCACGATCGACCAGCCTGAACGTCCCCGACCCATCTCCGCTGAAATATAGTTGAAACCACGCGTTGCCTTCAGCAACTTCAATAAGTTGCTCCATCGGGGTCGACGCAACGGTGGAGACACCCAGTGGTACTGAATATCGCGCCGCCATCTGTGCCAACATCAGATCGGCCCCCGGCGCGGACAGGTTGCACATGCCCATCGGTGCAATGCCAAAGGGGCGCCGCGTCGGCTTGCCAAACAATTCGGTTGCCAGAGACCTTTCACTCACGTCCCGTAAAACACGCGGGCGAAGGGTCATTGCATCCAGCGCCAACCGATTGCGCGCGGCTCCGATCTCGGCCCCGGCAGCCCCGTCAATATAGTCGAACACCATCCACGGCAGACGCCGCCGTGCAATTCGGCGAGCGTCCTCTGCACAGTGAATGGCGGGTGATCCCATCAGGCCTGAACAGCCTTCATGAACCTGTCACGGATCACCACCGGGTCCATGGTGATCGGCGGCATCTTGGCATTGCCGCTTTCGCATTTGCTGACAATGACGGTCATCTGTCTGGCGTCCAGCGCCTCTTGCAGCACGCGCCCGGTCTCCTCGGCCTGGCACTCAACCACGCGGTCACACCCGGCGGCTTCGGCCATCTTTGCCAGCGAGGTCTTCTGCCCCGCATATGTGGGCTGATCTCCGGTCGAGCCGTATGAGCCGTTATCGACAATCAGCAAAATGTAATTGTCGGCCACGTTGTTGGCGATGGTTGGCAGCGTGCCCAGATTGGTCAGAACCGAGCCATCCCCGTCAATCACGATCACAGGCTTTGGTTGCGACAGGGCCAGTCCCAGACCGATGGACGAGGCCAGACCCATGGTACCCAGCATGTAGAAATTGCTTGGCTGGTCGTCGATAGCGTGTAGTTCCTGACTGGGGATGCCGATGTTGCAGACAACCAGTTGATCACGCAGGATCGGGGCGATTTCTTTCAGGATTTCAGAACGGATCATTGGTCGCCGTAGCCTCCCCAGAAATTAGCGTCGGTCAGGATGGCGACCGGCTTGTTGCACATGAAGGTGTATTTCAGAATCGCGTCCAGCTCTGCGACATCCGCTTGATGGTGGAAATGGTAAGTTGGGATGTTCAGCTGAGCCAGCAAGGCCTTGGTGTGCACGGCCATTTCGACCTGACAGGCGATGGGTTCGCGCAATTCGCCCCGGTACGAGATCAGCATGGGCAACGGCATCCGGTAATACTGGATCAGCGTCGCCAGCGTGTTAATGGTCACCCCAATGGCGGTGTTCTGCATGATGATCGCCGGGCGCTTGCCCCCCATCCAGGCCCCGGCACACAGGCCCATGCCCTCATCCTCTTTGTTCGAGGGGATGTGGTAAATGCCATCACGCTTGTCGATTTCATCTATGACCCCGGCCAGTTGCTTGCACGGCACAGTGGTTACAAACGAGATATCGTTTGCGACCAGATCATCGGTGATCTTCTTGTCTATATTCATGTCCGGTCTGTCAGTCCTGTTTGGGCGCTCCTGGCGCGATTGTCGGGTTAGATCCTGCGATGCACATGCACTGCACAGGCGGCGTGACGGACGACACGCGACGCGGTCGATCCAAGAAAATAGTCGCTCAGGCCGGGCTTGTGCGAGCCTATAACGATGCAATCAACGTCGTTTGTATTGGCAAACTCGATAATGGTTCGGGCGGTGTGGCCCTTGACGATTTCCGGTTTGACACCTTCCAATTTCGAAACCTTTTCGCGTAGAAGGGTGCGTGCCGCGCGGAACCCTTCGGCAACGACGTCCTTGTCCAGATAAGCACTGACCGACCCCTGCGGCATCTCATAGACATGCAGCGCTACAATCTCGGTTTCGCCCGTAGACAAGGCGCGCGCCACCTGCAACGTGTGCTGCGAGATGTCATGATCCAGCGCCATTGGAACAAGAATTTTTTTATACATGAGCCCCTCCGTTTCTGCTGGGCCTAAGCCCATGGCGTGAGGATGATTTTCGGGGCCGCAACGACCCCTTTACGCAAGTCGTGGAACGCCCTGCCTCCCTCGGACAACGCCCGCTCCTCTATCCAGTCCAACGCACCCAGACGGCCATCGAAAATAGCTTGCGCGGTTTGTCTGAAATCCTCAGCCGTGTAGGTATAGGTGCCGACAAATGTGATTTCCTGCAAGGTCATACGGCGGATATCCAGGCCACCGGTATCTTCACCCAGCCCGATATGTGCGATCACGCCGCCCGGCCGAACCAGAAGTGAAGCTCTGGTGCGAGTGAAGGCATAGCCAACCGCGTCTACTACCAAGGGGAATGTTTCGGCCGTTGTATCGACGATGTCGAAGGGTCCAATGCCCTGCAGATAGGCACGCCGCGCTTCGTTCGGTTCGACGATCACGACATCGTTCACCCCCGCAGCAGCCAGCGCCAAAGCTGCGGCCACTCCTATTGCGCCACCGCCGATCACCAGCGCTTTTCTCTCCATCCCGGAATGCAGTGCCTCAAGGCCCAACCGGACCGCGTGCCAACTGACGGCCAGCGGTTCGGCCAGAGCAGCCTTGGCAAAACTCACATGATCCGGCACTGCCACCAAGTTGGTCTCGGGCATGGCGACATATTGGGCAAACGCCCCTTCACGTGGTGGCATAGAGATAATCTGGCGATCGGGGCACAGGTTTTCGCGCCCTGACATGCACGCCCCGCACTCACCGCACGCCACCAGAGGGTTGATGGTCACGCGTGCTCCATCGCGCGCACCACCAACGATCACACCGGCAGCTTCGTGTCCCAAAATCAACGGGGCTGGTCGGCGTGCATCATGGCCGAGATAGGCGTGCATGTCCGACCCGCAAATACCCGCCGCTTCAATGCGAATGAGATGCTCGCCCCAGTTTGGAACAGCGTCGGGAACGTCCCGAAATGCTACCTGTTCGACCCCTTCGTAAACCAACGCTTTCATTTCGCGGTAAACCCCC
This sequence comes from Ruegeria lacuscaerulensis, assembly GCF_013031245.1. Lineage (GTDB taxonomy): Bacteria > Pseudomonadota > Alphaproteobacteria > Rhodobacterales > Rhodobacteraceae > Ruegeria > Ruegeria lacuscaerulensis_C. The sequence goes on along the minus strand of NZ_WPZL01000013.1, from coordinate 67,712 downwards.
CATCGACCATGAGAACCTGCCCCGTGACGTAACCTGAGGCTTTCGAGCACAGAAACAGGATCGGCCCGTCGATATCCTCCATCCGACCGTTACGCTGGATACAGGTCTGCGCAGCATTGCGTTCGGCGCGCCCTGGATCGTCAAATACAGCGTGCGTCAATTCTGTCGGAAAAAATCCCGGCCCGATGGCGTTGGCCGTAATACCGAACGGAGACCATGCCTCGGCCATCGCGCGGGTCAGTTGACCGATCCCGGCCTTGGTCGCGCCGTAGGCAATGCCTCCGGGAAAGGCCCGCGTGGTCTGCAAAGAAGCGAAGTTCACAATCCTCCCCCAGCCGCGTTCCTTCATCGCCGGAACAATCGCCTGACTTAGAAAAAATGGCGCGCTGAGGTTCAGCGCAACGGTCGTATCCCACCCGTCCGGTGTCACGTCGTCCGCTGTCTCGCGCGTGTTGATCCCAGCCGCATGGATGAGGATATCGGGGGAACCAAACCGGGAACTGACCTCATCTACCAAAGCCCCGATGCGCGACCTGTCCGCCACGTCCGCCACCACTGTTTCGGCGGCGTTACCGATCTCGTTTCTCAGGTCAGCCAAGGCATCGCCCCGGCGTGCTACCCCAACAACACGCGCACCGGCCGCAGCCAGAACCTGAGCCGCACGCCGACCAAGGCCAGAACTTGCCCCCGTAACACAGGCAACCCGCCCCGTCAGATCAAACAAGGCGCGCGGATCATCCATCGGCGGTCAGGTCGAACTGTTCATCGGGGAAATACTTGGCAAGACGCACGTCCGCCGCGCGGGCGTGGCCCTCCATCCCTTCCAGCCGTGAAATGCGGGCGGTTGCCACCGCAATCGGCTTGGACCCTTCCCGGGTCGCCCGCTGCCATGTGACGATTTTCATGTATTTATGGACACTTAGGCCGCCAGTATAGCTGGCTGCGCCTGAGGTGGGCAGCACGTGGTTGGTGCCTGTGGCCTTGTCGCCATAAGACACAGTCGTCTCTTCACCCAAAAAAAGTGAGCCATAGCAGGTCAGGCGATCCAGCCACCAATTCAGATCCTCGGCTTGCACGGTCAGATGTTCCGGCGCGTATTCGTCCGAGCAGGCCGCCATCTCCTCGCGATCCGGGCAGACAATCACCTCGGCATAGTCGCGCCACGCGGCCGAGGCGTTTTCCCGGTTCAGTTCCGGCAGGTCTTCGATCAGTGTCGGAACCAGTTCCATGACTTTTTGCGCCAGTTCGCGATCATCCGTCACCAACCACACCGGCGAGTTATACCCGTGTTCTGCCTGGCTGACCAAATCCGTCGCCACCACATGCGGATCCGATGTGCCGTCGGCAAGGATCAGGCTGTCGGTCGGTCCGGCAATCATGTCGATGCCAACCTTGCCGTAGAGGATGCGCTTGGCCTCGGCCACGAACTGATTGCCTGGCCCAACAAGGATATTCGCGCGCGGCAGGCCAAACAGACCATAGGTCATCGCAGCCACGCCCTGTACGCCACCCATGGCCAAAATGCTGTCGGCACCGCAGATATGTGCAGCATAGACAATTGCCGGTGCGACGCCCTCACCCGGACGCGGTGGAGAGCACGCGGTGATGTGCCGGCACCCCGCGACCTTGGCTGTTGTGACGGTCATGATCGCGCTGGCGATATGGCTATAGCGCCCACCGGGCACGTAACACCCTGCTGCATCCACCGGGATCGCTTTTTGACCGGCTATGAAACCGGGTACAATCTCCATCTGCACGTCGGAAACCGTGGCCTTTTGCGCTTCCGCGAACCGGCGCACGTTGTCGTGGGCAAATCGAATATCTGCCTTCAGCTTTTCCGGGACCAATGCGATGGCGGCGTCAATCTCGGCCTGAGTCAACAGCACGTTGCCCTCGTATTTGTCGAATTTGGCCGCATATTCAATCGCCTTGGCGTCGCCCCCGGATTCGATGTCGCCGAGGATCGTCTTGACCGTCTCATGTACTTCGGTGGCGTGGGATTGCGGGGTCAGCGTTGCTTTTTTCAAATATTCGCGCGGCATAGTCAGCGGGTCCTATCGGTAGATTTCAGGAAGCAGAGTAGTCGAAACCGCCGGAATATAGGCGATCAAAATGACGACAATCAGCATGGTCAGAACGAAGGGCACCGCGCGCGCGGCGATCTTCAGGATGGATTCACCCGTGATGCCGGACACCACGAACAGGTTCAAACCCAGCGGTGGCGTGATGAAACCCACGCCCAAAGCGGTGATCATCATGATGCAGAACTGAATCTCGTTCATGCCGATGTTGTCCGCCAAGGGCTTCAGAATGGGGGCAAGGATGACGATATTCGGCGTCGTTTCCATCACGCAGCCCGCAGCAATCAGGATGCCGATCATCAGCAGGATCAGCAAATAGGGGTCATCGGTCAACGAAGTGATCGAGGCCACAAAGCCCTGAGGGACGCCCATGATCGCCAGCGCCTCGGCCAAGGGAGCTGAGAAGGCAATGATCGGCAGGATCACTCCGTTCACCTTGGCCGAACTGACCAACATCGAGGGGAAGTCGGCCAGTGTCAGCGTGCGCAGGATGAAACCCATTATGATGGTGACAACCACGGCGGTCGCTCCGGCCTCGGTCGGCGTCAGGCGACCCGAAAAAATACCGTAGAAGATGATCCCCGGCACGATGAATGCATACCAGCCGGACTTGAGCGCTGTGCCCAGATTGGCCAGCCACTCGCCCATCGTCATCATACCTCCACCCTCATAAGCGTAGAGTCGGTTCATGATGATGTTGGTGATCAGTATCGATACCAGAATAGCCAGGCCGGGGATCAGCGCCGCAAGGAACAATGTCGAGGCGGAAATGCCCAGCACCAGACCAATAATGATATAAGCAATGGACGGCGGGATCAGGATGCCGGTGCAGGCCCCGGCCGCAACCAACGCACAGGCGTAGGGACGCGGATAGCCACTTTCGACCAACCGATTGATGGTCATGCGCCCCACGGCGGCGGCGCCAGCCGCGTCCGAGCCGGAGATGGCCGCGAACATGCCGCAGACCAGAACGGTGGCCGAGCCGAACCCGCCCTTGGCGAAACACGTCAACGCTTCGGCCACGTCCAGGAATTTGCGCGACAGGCCAGTGCGGACCAGCACGTCCCCGGTCAGGATGAACAGGGGCACAGCAGTCAGGGCAAAGGCGTCGATACCGGTGAACAGGCTTTCGCCAACTAGGCTCAGCGGCAGATCGCCGGACACGATCAGCATGACGATTGCGGCCGACCCAATCGCAGCCCAGACCGGAACGGCCAGCGCGATGAGACCCACGAACATGATCACAGGCAGATAGAAAGCCCACCCCAGCTCGACCGTTTGATTGAGAGAACTCCAGAGCATCCTGCCTCTCCTCAGTCAAACAGCTTGTCGCCTTCGAAAACGGGCGTGCCGTCACGAAGGGATTTCAGATCGCGCAGGAAAGATTGGATCAGCCGCCAGATCATCAGCGCAAATCCGGTGGGCACCGCCATCAGGAACCAGACTTTGGACACCCGCAGCCCGTCCGTCACCGAGCCGAACTTGGCCGAGACATGTACGGCCTCGAAAGACCAGTAGAGCGCGATTATGGCGACGACAAACATCACCAGATCACCGAATATATACAGCAGCGCCTTTGGGCGCGGCCCGAGGTAGTGCATGATCACGTCGATGCGGATATGGGCGCGTTCCTTGACCGCAGCTGCGGCCCCGATCCACGCAAGGTATATGAAAGAATAGCGGACAATTTCCTCGCCCCAGATCGAGGAAAACGCAAATATTTCCCGCCGCAGAACCTCGATGGCCATCGTAATGACCAGCATCACGTAGAACACCAGCAGCAGCCAGCGTTCGGCATTGCGGTCTATGTTTTGAAGAACGGTCATCTTATCCCTCGGCAAAAGAGCAGTCAGGCGTTGGCCTTCTGTCACGGGCCGGTTCAGACCTGACTGCTAAGGAAGATCGCGGGCAAATTGGTTGCACCCGTCGGCTTGGTATTATGCGTCGTGGACGAAGTACTTGCCTTGCGTTCCAGCCGCCTCGACCAGCTTTTCGAAGTTGTCCATCGATCCGGCCAGCTCAGTCTTGAACGGATCCCATTCCGAGCGCTGATAGCCGCCAACGTCCTGCCATTCCGCCAACTGATCGTCGTTCAGCGACTGGAACTGCACGCCCGCCCTGTTTAATTCGGCCATGGCATAAGCCCGGGCCGAAGGCACTTTGGACAGGTTCTGATGGCTGGTCATCTCTGCCCCCCACATGATGCCTTCCTGCACGTCCGCAGGCATCGAATTGAACCATTCGAGGTTACAGGAATAGACCTGACTGTCCGGTACGGCCTGAGTAAAGGTCACGTGGCTGAGGATATCCTTGAAGCCAAAGACATAGAGCGCACCAACCGAGGGATCGAGCGCATCGGCCACACCTTGTTTGATCGCCGAAGGCGTCTCGCCCCACGCCACCGGTGTCGGGTTCGCACCGACCATGCGGTAGTATTGCTGCAGCATCTTCGAGCCGGGCACGCGGAACTTCACGCCGCTCATGTCGCCCGGAGTGACGATGGCATTGCCACCCTGGCGAACCGCTACAACCCGCGGGTCAATCACCACATAGAACAGTGCCTTGAATCCGGCGGCTTCGACTTTTGGATGGACTTCGTTTTTCCACGCGTCCGAATGCACCAGATTGGTGAACCGCTGATTCGAACCGCACAGATACGGCATGTTGATCAGGTCAACAGTCGATGCAAATGGCGCAAAGTTCGACAGCGAGTGTTGTGCGGCCTGGATCGTACCGCCCTGAACCTTCTGTACCAAAGCACCACCTGCCCCCAATTGCCCGCCCGGAGCCAGCTTGACGTAGACTTTGCCATTTGTTGCGTTCTGGATGTTCTCTTTCAGATCCAGTTGCATGATCGGGTAGCTGCGCGATGCGCCCAGTACGTAAGCGGTCGCAACAGTCATGACGTGGTCAGCCGCGCTCTCACGTTCCTTCTCTTCCTTGGCGGTCTGTGCCACGGCTTCGGATGACCAAAGTACGCCGCTTGCCCCCGCGACCAATGCTGCGGTGAATGCGCCACTGGCGCTAAGCTTCAGAAAATTACGGCGCTCTTCTGACGCCAGTTCACTTTTGTCGTTGTTCATCAATTGCCCTCCCAAGCAAAATTCAGCTGTCGCTTTCTGCGTCGCGGTCAGCCTCCTTTTTCAGAATTGCGACAACGAACAGGATCGACGCCGCGAACAGGACCAACATTTCTCCTACGTCCCCAAGAAATGCGCTGCTGGCAAACGCCCCCAGCGCCACGTTCGCAAAGTAGATGGCAAACACGATGATGGATGCGGTCAGATACATTTCCCGGACTCCCTTGGAATCAGTCCAATGCCATTTGTAAGCGCTTACATGAGAAATGCAAGCGCTTACATATCTGCTTTCCTTGAGGTGCGGTTGCGTTTAGACTTATAGGCAAAGGTGAATTGCGGATTTGGAAATGTCGAAACTTGGATCAGTGCCGACACTGGATGATGTGGCCAAAATGGCCGGTGTTTCGACGGCAACCGTATCGCGCTGCCTGAACAATCCCGACAGGGTAGTCGAAGCAACGCGCCAGCGCGTTCTGACGGCGGTGGATGCGCTGGGGTACACACCCAACTTTGCCGCCCGGGTCATGGCCGCCAAACGGTCATCCACAATCGGTGCGATTATTCCAACCATGGAAAACGCCATTTTTGCGCGTGGCCTGCAGGCGTTTCAGGAAGAACTGCACCAACACGGCTATACGCTGCTGGTTTCAAGTTCTGCATACAAACCCGACATTGAGGATGAACAAATTCGCACTCTGGTAGCGCGAGGGGCCGACGGGTTGCTGCTGATCGGCCACGACCGCGACCCGCATATCTACGACTATCTTGAACAGCGCAAAATTCCGGTACTTGTTGCGTGGTCTTTTCAGCCTGACGCGCAGATTCCCTCAGTTGGCTTTGACAACCGCGCGGCGATGTTTGAACTGGCGAACCATGTCATTGGGCTCGGCCACAGGCAAATCGGCATGATATCCGGCGTCAGCGCGGGCAATGACCGTGCGTACCTTCGGATCGAAGGCGTTCGGGATGCAATCAGCCAGAACGACATGACACCTTCGAACCTTACAATCATCGAAACTCCCTATGATATCGACAACGGCGCCGAAGCTTTTACCCAACTGATGTCACAGGAGACACCGCCAACAGCAATCCTGTGCGGTAACGATGTTCTGGCAGTCGGTGCTGTGCGCCGAGCCCAGGAAATGGGCCTGAAAGTGCCTGAGGATATCTCCATCACCGGGTTCGACGATATTGAACTGGCGCGGATCGCCTCCCCTGGTCTGACGACCGTACATGTCCCGCATCGGGAAATGGGTCGGCAGGCTGCATTGGAGTTGGTTGAAATGGTCGAAAACAAGGCGATTAGCGCAGGGCTGAGACTGGATACAAAGATCGTTGAGCGCCAGTCCCTTGGGCGGCCGGCCCATGCCTAGGTACCTTCGGCTTCCAGCGTAACGAATTCGTCCTTCAGCCAAAAATGTGCTTTGCACATCGGATCGGTAAAGTGCTGCCGGATCAGATTTACCATGACCTTCTGGATTAGTTTCGAGGTGGTTTCCGGATAAACCTCGGTCGTGAACAGTGACACCGTTCGAACGAAATTTCTGCCCGGAAACGGTATGACTTTGACACTGTCATGAAACCTTTGGGCACGATGGAAACAAGCCGCCGTGGTGATCGCCCAACCACTGCCTTCGGCGACGAGGCCGGTAATGGATTGGTTGCATTCCAACTCAAACCGGTTGGGCAAGTTGTATTTGTTGCGCGTAAGCTGGATTTCGATCTGCTTGCCGATCATGTAATCCCGCGAATATCTCAGCAGGGGCAGATCGGAATCCGGTGTGAAAAGTCCTTCGGGATCGCCCTCGAACGAATTGGGCAATATCACCACAAACGGGTCACGCATCAGTGGGTATTCGATCAGGCCCACCGTTCGTTCGGACGGACGGGTGGCGACCCCGGCGTCCAGCTTGTGTTCCTGCAGTTTTGCGATGATCTCATGGCTCGGGCGCGTATAGTGTCGGAAATTACACCGCGGCAGAGCATGGGCCAGAAATCGGAACAGATCAGGTGCGATCTGATTGTCGAAATCATCGATCAATGCCAACCGCAGGTCTGTCGCATGGCGCCAGTTTCCCGAACGAATTTCGGCCTCGCCTCGTTTGAGAACTGTCAGACCGTCGCGAACATAGCGCGCGAAAACTTCGCCTGCGGGCGTCAACCCCATTGGGCGACGTCCATGATCGACAAGGTCAATGCCCAGCGCGGCCTCCAGACTGCGCAGGTGGTTTGAAACGGTGCTGATGGACAGCCCCGTTTCGGATGCGACTTTCTGGATCGACCCTGACTTGGCAACCAGCCGGAACACTTCCAGCCAACGCAGGCTCAGAGATTTTGACATCTTGGACGCCCATTGTTTCGATTGGATCGAAACAAGCGAAGCAAAAATTTGCACTTGCGGCAATGGTGAAGTTGTACGGGACGCGGAGGTATCACATTCGCAACCGTTCAAAATCCGGATCATAGGGCGACGGCGGTATGACCAAGGCACGGGCGCGTTGCCCACAGGAATCCAACTCCATTTCGCATCCCACGTCAGCCAGCCCGGGATCAACATACCCATGCGCCAGGTTTAGGCCGGTGCGATGCCCCCAATCGCCCGAAGTGATTGTGCCAATAACTTTTTCGCCCAGCATCAGGGACGCCCCCGGATGCGCGGGTCGTTGCGCCATACCGATTTGCAATGCAATCAGCTTTTTTCGCGGGCCTTCTGACTGGCGCTTCATCAGAGCATCGCGCCCAACGAATTCGCCTTTACCCAACTTGACGAACCGATCCAATCCAGTCTCGAACGGATCAAACTCGGTAATCAGATCGGCCTTCCAATGCAGAAAGCTCTTCTCCATCCGCATGGACTCTACCGCCCGCGCGCCGAACAGTTTTAAGCCGTGCTCCTCCCCTGCCTGCCGCAACGCAAGGTAGGCCGCATAGAGCGACGCATTGGGAACGTGGATTTCATAGGCCATTTCGCCCGAAAAACTGACACTCATGACCGTGGCCGGAGCAATACCGACAAAGCACTCCCGAACGCTGAGCCATGGAAACGCGCCAGCGGACCAATTCCCCCGGGCGCAGGCAGACAAAACATCACGCGCTTTGGGACCTGCAAGGATCAGGATGGTCTGATCGTTGGTCAGGCTGCGCAGGTGAACGTCTTCATCCGCCCTCAGGTGTTGGCCCAGCCAGTCCATGTCGTGAAATTCGCTGGCCGCGGCAGAGCCATACCACAGCCGGGCCGGTCCCCGGTCGCTGGCAGGAAGGTTTGCAATGGTCGCCTCGGCTTTGACCATCCCGTGATGGTTCAGCAGATAGCCCAACCCCACCCGGCCGTCGCGCCGGATGACAGTACCGCAGAACATCCGGTCCAGAAAAGTGCGCCTATCTGCCCCTGTGATCTCAATCCGATTGAACCCGTTAACCTCGGCCAGCCCGACGCCGGTCTGAACATTCGCGACCTCGGCCGCGACCAGATCGAAGGTTTCGTCAAAATCGAAACTGAGAGTGGGTGAAAAACTAGTGTTGGGCTTGATGTAATCCACCCTCTCCCATCCGTTGACCACAGTGAACTCGGCCCCTTCCGCCGCCAATACAGGTGTCAGAGGGGTCGTTTTGGCCGGTCGCCCTGCAGGCCGGTGTTCGTGCGGGAAATGGAACCGGAACTCGTTTTGATAGTCCTCAATCGCCTTCAGCGCTGTCAGTTCCACATTTGCATGAGCCGCAAACCGCCGGGGGTCGAGGCACCATGTGTCATAGCACGCCTCACCATGCACGATCTGCTGGGCCAGCAGCCATCCGTGGCCGCCACCTTCGCCCAAACCGGCCCGCAGACCGATGATGCAGAACGCGTTGCGCTTGCCTGGTATCTGCCCGACCAGTGGTGCCCCGTCGATTGTGTAAGTGATCGGACCGTTGACTACGGTATGAATCCCGACCTCCATCAGAGCGGGCATCCGGGCGAAAGCGCCTTCCAGAACATCCGTAACGCGATCCAGATCATCCGGGCACAGGGCATTGACGAAGTTTGGGTCGATCCCGTCCATGCCCCAGGTCTTGCAGTCCTGCTCGTAAAACCCCAGCAACAGGCCGTTCTTTTCCTGCCGACAATAGTAATCGCTGATCGGGCACCGCAGCAGAGGCATCCTGTGGCCCGCATCCCGAATGGCCGCAATCTCTTCTGTCAGAAAATACTGGTGCTCCATGGACGAGACCGGATGATGCACGCCCATCATCGCACCGACTTCATTGACCCGGTACCCGCAAGCGTTGACCACGATGTCGCAATCGATGTCTCCAAGTTGTGTGTGAACGGTCCAGGTATCGTCGCCGTGCTGCGTCAGCTCTGTTACCGGAGTGTTGCGATAGACCTCGGCCCCTGCCCTCCGCGCCCGACGAGCCAACGCCTGACACAGCTGCGCGGGGTCGATATCGCCATCCAGCGGATCCCACAAACCGCCGATCAGGTTCTCGGTCGAGATCAGCGGATGACGACGGGCACATTCTTCGGCATCGATCACTTCGAAATGGACTTCCATCCCCCTGGCCATCGACGCGAAATGGCGATAGCCCTGCATCTGCGCTTCGGTGTTGGCCAGACGGATGCCGCCATCGCCATGGTGGTAGTTGATCGGGTAGTCCGGGTCTTCAGCCAATTCCTTGTACAAATGGATCGAGTGGGATTTCAGCCCCACCATCGTCTGGTTCATGCCAAAATTCGTCACCTGCGCGGCGGAATGCCAGGTGGTGCCCGAAGTCAGTTCATTCCGCTCGACCAGAACCACATCTGTCCACCCCTCCTGTGTCAGGTGGTACAGCGTCGAACATCCGGCGATCCCGCCGCCGATCACAACAACTTTGGTGCGCGACTTCATTGGCACTGCTCCCTCTTTCATGGGCTCAGTCTTGCGGAATTACCGGTTTGGCCGACAACAGGACGGTTGCCTGTATTGAAAAATCGAAACTGCGATTGAGGATTCTGATAATCTCAGTTCACCTTTGCGATGCGTGCAAATTGACCCTTACGGTGCGAGAAAGGGTCACAGGAGAGGGAATGGATGTCATTCGAAGGAGCAAGGCGAAGCGGCCGTCGGGCCCGGCACGCGCAGCGTGCGGCCAAGCCGGTGGTTGATCCCTGCCCGCCCGGCCAGACCGGCGGGGCGTTCAAACCGTTGACCCAACCTGAGATTGAGCAGATTTATGACACTGCCCTCCGCCTTTTGGAGACTTTGGGTATGGGCAATGTCCCGGACAGGCTGGCCGCCGACCTTAGGGCGGCAGGGGCACAACCCGGTGAGCCAGACCGGTTGGTGTTTCCACGCGAGATGGTGGAACGGGTCGTCACATCGGCTGCGAAGACATTTACCTTCCATGGAAGGGACAAAACCCGTTCCATCGAAGTAGGTGGCGACCGCGTGTTCTTTGGCACCGGAGGCGCTGCCGTACAGACGCTGGACATAGACAGCGGGCTATACCGACCGTCCACACTCGCCGATCTGCATGATTTCACACGGCTGCAGGATACGCTGGCCAATGTCAGCTGGTTCACTCGCTGCTGCGTGGCGACGGACCTGCCCGATGTATTCGATCTGGACGTCAACACGGTTTACGCGCTGGTCAGCAACACGACTAAACCGATCGCGACCTCGTTCACGCTGGCAGAGCACGTCGCGCCCATTGTCGAAATGCTGGACATCGTGGCCGGAGGGCCGGGTGAGTTCGCCAAACGACCGTTTCTGAAAGCCCATATCAGCCCGGTGATTTCCCCGCTGCGCTATGGCGAGGATGCGGTGGACGTTGTCTATAAATGTATCACGCACAACATCCCCATGTCCTGCATCACCGCCGCGCAGGCGGGGGCGAGTGCACCGGCGACGCTGGCCGGTTTTCTGGCGCAATCTCTGGCCGAGACGCTGGCCAGCCTCGTGATGGTCAACACGATAAAACCCGGCTTTCCGATGGTGTTTTCAAACTGGCCCTTCATCGTCGATCTGCGCACTGGTTCCTTTGCCGGGGGCAGCGGCGAAACCGCCATCCTGAACGCTGCCTCGGCGCAGATCACCAACTGGCTATGTCTGCCGTCCGGCGTGGCCTCATCCATGACCGATGCCAAGGCCATCGACGCGCAATATGGGGCTGAGAAAGGCATAACTTCTCTTGCGGCAGCTCTGGCCGGAGGCAACCTGATTTATGAAAGCTCAGGCATGACCGCGTCCCTGCTGGGCGCCAGTTTCGAGGCTTTTGTGCTGGACAATGAAATGCACTCGCACACCTATCGGGCGTTGCGCGGGATCGAAGTGACCGAGGAAAACCTCGGCTTTGACGCGATATGCCAGTCGGTTTTGGGGGACGGGCATTTTCTGGGCAGTGCTCATACTTATGCGGCAATGGAGCGGGATTACTTTTATCCCGCGCTGGCAGATCGAAACGAGCCGCGTACATGGGAAACGGAAGGCGCGGTGGACGCCTGGTCTGTCGCGCGTGATCGGGTGAAAAAGATTCTAGCCACGCATCATCCTAAATACCTGACTGACGAGCAGGACGCAGAAATTCGCAGGCGGTTTCGCATTCTGATCTGAGCGTGGCGGCGCATTCCCAAGCCACAGTCGAAACGCTAGGGTCTTCAAGGAAAACTGCAGAGCAAGGGGAGCACATGACCAATTCTTTTTTTCAGCCGGTGTCGGCTATGGAGCTTGCACGTTTTGCCGGTGTGCCGACTTTCATGCGCCTTCCCAGCCTGACACTGGACCATGATCGAATTGCTGAGGTCGAACTGGGCCTTGTGGGCATTCCCTGGGATGGCGGGACTACAAACCGCCCCGGTGCGCGGCATGGTCCACGGCAGTTGCGCGATTATTCCACCATGATCCGGGCGATGAACCCGGTTACAGGTGTGGCACCATTTTCGCTGGTCAATTGTGCGGATCTGGGTGATGTCGCACCCAATCCGGTCGATATCGAAGACACGCTGAATCGGGTCACGGGTTTCTACACTGAACTGCACAAGCGTGGCATTGCACCGCTTACAGCCGGAGGAGATCACCTGACGACCCTGCCCGTACTGCGCGCCCTCGCTGCTTCGGGTCCGCTGGGGTTGATCCAGTTCGACAGTCACACGGACCTGTTCGACAGCTATTTCGGAGGTCACAAGTTCACTCACGGCACCCCGTTCCGTCGTGCAGTCGAAGAGGGGCTGGTCGACCCAAAACGCTTTGTTCAGATTGGCATTCGCGGAACCGCCTACAACACCGAGGACATTGAATGGGGCGAAGCGCAGGGCATCCGCATCATCCGTGTTGAGGAATTGTTCGACCGGGGCATTGACGATGTTTTGACGGAGGTGCGCAGCATTGTCGGAACGTCACCGACCTATTGCACCTATGACATCGATTTCGTCGATCCGACCTTCGCGCCCGGCACCGGCACGCCGGAAATCGGCGGGCCGAACAGTTTTCAGGCGCAGCAGGTCATCCGCCGGATGTCCGGCGTGAATCTGGTTGGAGCCGATCTGGTCGAGGTCTCGCCACCGTTCGACGCCTACGGAGGCACTGCATGGCTGGGTATCTCACTGATGTTCGAGCTGCTTTGCGTTCTGGCGCAGGCCGTCGACGCGCGACGCAGCTAACCAGCGACATTCTCGGCAATCATCGAGATCATCTCGAACATCACCGCCGCTGCCGTCAGGGCGGTGATATTGTTCGGACTGTCCTTGGTGGGCATCATGCAAACCACGTCACCTCCCACGATATTCAGCCCGCGCGCCGCGCGCAGGATGCCGACGGCTTCGTCAATATCGAACCCCTTTTCGCCGGGCTCCAGATTGGACACGGCCGGCGCGACTGTTGGATCAAGGCAGTCCAGATCAAAGGTGATATAGACTGGGCGATCACCGAGAACCTCTTTGGTTTGCGCCACGACATCTTCCAACCCGCGTTGGCGGAATTCGCGCATGGTGACGATGTTGTAGCCATAGTCGTATGAGGGCTGCAGCCAGTCCAGACTGCGCGGATGACCCCGCAACCCAATTTGCATGGATCGCGCCGGGTCGACCTGCCCCTGATCCACCAGATAGGCCCCCCAATGGGCCGCGGACTTCTTGGCGCCCAGAAAATGATCGACCTTGGTGAAAACATCCGTATGCGCATCCAGATGCAGAAAACTGACCGGTTGCCCGCTCGCCAATTTACCACGGCCCAGCGCCTGTACGATCCCGCCTGTTATGGAATGGTCGCCGCCGACGGAAACGGGGCGCGCACCGGCTGCGTCGATATCCTTGTAAAAGGCGGTGATACGTTCAATGCAATCCTCGTTATCGTTTGCGCGGGGGAACGGCACATCGCCCACATCCGCAATCCGCGCGCTGTTCCACGGGTCGATCCCGAACACGGAATGCACGCGGCGCTGTACCGCCGAAACGTGCCGCAAAGCACGTGGCCCCAGATGCTGATCCCTTTCGGTGGTGCCATTGCCGGTTGAATGTGGCACGCCAACCAGCGCGATATTCTGCTCTTTGGGCCCGACATTGGGGCAGCGGAACAGCGTCGGCACACCCCACCAATAAAGATTGTCCATCATTGATTGTTCGTAGCGGTCGGTCATGATTGCTCCCGTTCAAAAAAAACGCCCCCGGTCGGAACCGGAGGCGTGGGGGGTCAGATTTTCTCGTCTTCTCGCCGGAAGGCGCCCTGAACGATGCGGTCCATGACCATAGCAAGGAACAGAATGGCAAAGCCGCCCAGCAGGCCTGGACCCTTGGCTGCGTATTGCAGCGCCTCCAGGATTTCCTTGCCCAACCCGCCACCGCCGATCAGTGAGATGATCACCACCATCGACAGACACATCAGGATAGTCTGGTTCACGCCGGTCATGATCGACGGCAGGGCTAATGGAATTTCGACATCCTTCAGCAATTGCCATTTCGAGGCTCCAAAGGCCACGGCAGCCTCTTTGATACTATCCGGTACCCCTCGCATTCCCAGCGCGGTCAGGCGGATCACCGGCGGCATACCAAAGATGATCGTGGCCAGAATGCCCGGCGGGTTACCGGTGCCAAAGAAGGCAATGATCGGAATCAGGTAGACGAAGGCCGGAAGCGTCTGCATCAGATCCAGAACCGGTTCGGCGGCGCGATAGGCCCGCTGGGATTTACCGAACCAGATGCCCAGCGGGATGCCGAAGACAACGCATAGCAGCACTGCTGCGCCCACAAGCGCCACGGTCTCCATGGCCACATCCCAGTACCCCAGCAGAGCGATATAAGCCAACGAGGACGCGGTGAAAATTGCCACCCTCGGCCCTGCCGCGCGCCATGCAGTCACGCAGATCACCAGCATTACAACCGGCCACGGAGACCCGATCAGGGCAACTGTCAGTGCATCCAGAACAGAACGCACGCCAGCCACGATCCCGTCGAAAACGTCGCCCCCCGCTGCGGCTGCGGCGTCGATCTGCGCCTCCATCCAGCTTGCCAGAGTTGAAAACAGCGTCCCGCTACCTTCCCCCAAGATCATCTCGGACACTGCCTGCTCGGGGAACGCATCCAACAGAGGAAATGAGGCATTCACGGTGAATTTGTACACGATCAATGGCCCGATCGCCGCGATCAGCACGGCGCCCAGAACGATATTCCGCGTGGATCTTCCGCTTTCTGTGCTGTTCGGGTCGATCCGCCATTTTGAATACTGTTTTTCATAGACGCGATCTGCGTAGAACCCCTGCGCCAGCTTGAATACCAACAGCATCAGTAAGCCGGTGACCATGATCCCAAAGGCTTCGGACTGCGCCGCCGCCGCTTTTTCAAAACTGGAATCGGCAGCTTTCTGGATGTTCTCGGCCAGCTTGGTAAACCGGTCTATTTCATCTTTTTCGGTGGCCGCCGCCGCGCGCTCCAGCAACTCGTTCGCGCGGCCTTGCTGACGTTCGGCCCGTTCGGCCAGATCAGCGCCGGGGTTGCCCCACGCGCCCCGCCCGATCTGTACCCAGGCGATGATTTCAAGGATCAGAAAGGTCCAGAACATCCCCCAGATTGCACGAGACGCCGACCAGAACGGCCCCAGCACGGCGGCCCACAGGTTGAACGTATTCGGAACGGCGCTTGTCGCATCGTGGATCTTGTGAAACGCCTTGACGTAGTAGTCCCCGCTCGGGCCGACAAACTCATGGATCGAGTTGTCCAGCTCTTCGCGATCCACTTCGATATCCGAGGCGGCAGTGACTTTCAGTTCCATTGTTGCATCAGTCATTTTTGCCCCCCTGAATACCGCGCAGCAGGCGCGGCTTTGTGACAACCCCGACATCACTGCCTGAATCTGTGATGATGACGGGCATTTCCGTGTTCACGGCAAGGTCGATCAACTGATCCAGATCGGCCCCCTCATCCGCGCGCGGAGCACCATCGGTCGGGCCGGAGTAACTTTCGATCGGCTCCATGATCGAATGCGCCTTGACCAGTTTGAGCTTGGAAATGCCCTGCACAAACTCGCGCACATAGTCGTCGGCCGGGTTCATGACGATGTCTTCGGGCGTACCTATCTGCACGATCACGCCGTCCTTCATGATGGCGATGCGGTGGCCGATGCGGATGGCTTCATCGAGGTCATGAGTGATGAACAACGTGGTCTTTTGCAGCTGCGCCACCAGAGCCTTGAACTGATCCTGCAACTGTAGCCGGATCAGTGGATCAAGTGCCGAGAACGGCTCGTCCATCAAGAGAATCTCAGGGTCAGATGCCAGTGCTCGGGCAATCCCGACCCGCTGCTGCATACCACCGGACAGTTCCTTCGGCAGGCGATCCTCATATCCTGTCAGATCCACCAGCCCCAATGCGTGGTCGGATACGGCCCAGCGCTTGGATTTGGACACTTTGCGAATTTCAAGTGGATAGGCCACGTTATCGCGGACCGAACGGTGCGGCATCAGCGCCATATGCTGAAACACCATCCCGATTTGCTGCGCCCGTATACGACGAAGCTCGGCTTCGGAAATCTTGGACACATCATGCCCCAGAATTTCGATCTTGCCCGCAGTCGGTTCGATCAGGCGGTTGACGTGTCGCACCAGCGTCGATTTCCCTGAGCCCGACAAGCCCATGATGCAGAAAATCTCGCCCCGCGGTACTTCGAAGGACGCGCCCTGCACGCCGACCACGCAATGGAATCTTTCAAGTACTTCAGGCTTGCCTATGCCTTCACTCCGGACGGCGGCCATTGCTTCTTCGGCCCGTGCGCCAAAGATCTTCCAGACATCCGTCAGTTTAACGACTGTTTCGGTCATGTTTGTCCCTTTGAAGCAAAACAGGCCGCCGGGCGATCCCGACGGCCTGTCCATGTTTCAGTTCCGGTCGACGTCAATCACTCGGACATCCAACCCAGAACGGCATCTTCGTTCGCACCGACCCATTCCTCGGCGTAAGCCGCCGGTTCTTTGCCTTCGATCACAAGCGCAAAGGTCATGGCCGACACCGTGTCAGTATCCAGCTTCATGTTGGACAGCAGAGTAGCCACTTCAGGGAATTCGTCTTCGAGCGACTTGGCGTAATGAAGGTGCAGATAGGCAAGGTCCCAGGCAACGCCGGCTTCTGATTTCTCCAGCCAGTCCGGATCGTCCGTGGGCTGCAGAACGTTCCATTTGGACGCGTCATAGGCCGGTTCTTCGAGAATCTGCATGTCATGCAGAGCAAACACGTAATGCGGCGTGTAGCAGAACCCGACCCAAGGCTCACCGGCTTTGATCGCGTTATCGAGGTTCGCATAAGCCACCGTCTCGTCAATTTCCGTCAGTTCAAAAACCTGGTCATAGCCATAGGACTTCGCGCGGATCTTTTCGACATTGGTCGAGGCCCACCCAGGCGCACCGATCCACAGTTCACCCTGCCCGTCCCCGTTGCTGTCAAACAACGCCGCGTTGTCCGGATTGGTCAGGTCTTCGATAGAAGTAATACCATGGGCTTCGGCGGTCGCCTTATCTACGCACATGCCCTGAAACGCTTCGACGCCGTTGGGGTTGATCGCAACGGTACCCTTATCTTTCACGTATGTGTCGTGCAAGTTCTGCTGGTTTGGCATCCAAACCTCGGGATGCACATGCATGGCACCGGAATCCATCGCTTCAAACACGATCGGATTGGTCCCATTCTGCAACTCAACTTCAAGACCGAGATTCTGCTCAATCGCAACTTTCAAAATATGAGCAGTGGCATTCACTGATGGCCAGTTTGGCACTCCGATCACGATATCTGCAGCAAGGGCTGGCCCGGCGACCACAGCGGACGCGCCTCCCAGTAACGTGGCTAGTTTTTTCATTTGGCAACTCCATGTTGGGTGTTTGTGGTGCGCATTCTTCTTACCGCAGGGGGTAGCGGAGCACCTTTCAAACAATGTCGGGAAGCCGGTGCCTCCCGGTTTATTGGTCAGCGGCTCGACAGGCCCGACCGACCAGAAAACTCAAACATGCGAGCACGCTGCCCATCAAGAATTACATAAGAACCAAATCAAATATGCGAAATTATCGTAATTTTGTTTCTGCTTTTTGCGATTCGAGGCCGATTTCACATGCAGAGAAAAGGCCTGGTTGATCTATTATTCATGGCCATTTGCCAGAATATATTCGGCGGCCTCATCAGCGAGGGACTGGAATCGGGATCTCTCACTGACATAGAGATAGACCTGCCGCCGGTCCGTGAGATCGGCAATAGGTCGAAAAGCGGTTGCCTCGGGGATAAACTCGGCAACTGTTTGCGGCAGAACGGTTACCCAATCGCCTGTCCGCACCATCGTAATCAAGGAATGCGTATTATGGACGGTAACGTCAGCCGCAGCGATGGTCTCATGAAATCGCGGGGACTGTATGAGGTCGCAGAGCGCGTTGCGAATGAAAGGAACCTCTCCAACATCCTCAAGCGTTGGTGCTGCGGGACGGGTAATCAGGTGGTGCTCTGAAGCACAGACCAGGCCGAACCGGTCTTCAAACAAAGGAATGGCCCTGACGCCATTCAACGCGTGGTGTCCCGAAGCGAGCCCGATATCCGCTTTACCTTCTACAAGCGCATCCAGAACCTGCTGCGTGTCGGTGTCGCGCAGTTCGATCTTTAGGCCGGGAAAGCGGCGCGTCATATGTGCCAGTACTTTCGGAAACACGAGTGCGGCAACCGAAGGTACGGACACGATCCGCAGCAGGCCGTGCTCAGCATTCGCCGCCGCCTCAATGTTCAGAACGGACTGATCGAACTGGCGCACTTGTTTCAGGGCGATCTCAAACACTTGTTGCCCCAAATGAGACAGTCGGTTTTTCCTCTCACCCTCGAACAGTTTTTTACCCAGATGGTCCTCAAACTGCTTCAGGGTCATGGAAACAGCGGATTGCGTCCGCCCCAGCCTGTCGGCGGCCTCAACCAGATTGCCGGTTTGGGCAACCGTGCAAAAGCATCGCAGCGTTTCGATCTTGATAGCCATACTTCAATTTTCCTGAAATTTACTTAATTAGTTTGAGTTTGACTGATATCGCAGAAAGATTCCATCCTGCCCCGGACAAATCCATGACTCTGGGGCGTATCGTGACCAAATTGAACCTGATCGCTGGCGAATGGCTGGCAGGCGAGGCCGAGATTGAAAACCGCAACCCGTCGGACCTGAGCGATCTGGTCGGCCTTTTCACTCAGGCCAGCGCAGATCAGCTGGATGCGACATTGGATCAGGCGAGCGTTGCACAAGCCGAATGGGCGGCCTATGGCCCCGAGCGCAAACAAGCCGTTCTGATGAACATCGGCAACGAATTGATGTCCCGCGCCGAAGAGCTGGGCACATTGCTGTCCCGCGAAGAGGGCAAACCGCAGGCCGAAGGTAAAGGCGAGGTCTACCGCGCTGGTCAGTTCTTTACCTATTACGCCGCCGAGTGTCTGCGCCAGATCGGTGAGAATGCCGACAGCGTTCGGCCCGGCGTCGAGATCGACGTGCGGCGCGAGGCCGTGGGCGTGGTGGCGATCATCAGCCCGTGGAACTTCCCGACGGCCACCGCTTCGTGGAAGATCGCTCCGGCACTGTGCTACGGCAACGCGGTTGTTTGGAAACCCGCGAACATCACCCCGGCCTCTGCCGTTGCCCTGACCGAGATCATCGAACGGCAGGACATTCCCAAGGGCCTCTTCAGCCTCGTCATGGGCTCGGGCCGGTCGATTGGTCAACGCCTTGTGGAGAGCCCCAAGATCAATGCAATTTCCTTCACCGGGTCGGTTCCGGTGGGCAAAGGCATCGCCGCCGCCGCGATCCAGAATCTGACCAAGGTTCAGATGGAAATGGGGTCGAAAAACGCGCTGGCCGTGATGGACGACGCCGATCTGGATCTGGCGGTGACACTGGCCCTTGGTGGCGCGTTCGGTGGCACCGGGCAGAAATGTACGGCGTCGTCGCGACTGGTCGTCCATGCCGGGGTGCATGATGCGTTTGTGGAAAAACTCGTAGCCGGTGCGCAGGCGATGAAGGTCGGGCACGCGCTGGAGGATGGCACCCAGATGGGGCCGGTGGTCAGCCAACAGCAATTGCAGGAAAACCTGGCCTATGTCGATCTGGGCAAATCCGAAGGCGCTGAACTGGCCTGTGGCGGCCAGCGGCTCGAGATGCCGCATGACGGGTTCTACATGTCCCCGGGCGTGTTCCTGAACACCAACAACAATATGCGCATCAACCGCGAAGAGATGTTCGCGCCGCTGACCAGCGTCATCAAGGTTGGCAGCTATGATGAGGCGCTGAGCGTGGTCAACGACACCAATTTCGGCCTGACCTCGGGCATCGTCACACAGAGTCTCGCCCGCGCGACCCATTTCCGCCGCAATGCGCGCACCGGGGTTGTTACCGTCAACCTGCCGACGGCGGGCACCGATTATCACGTGCCCTTCGGTGGCCGTGGTGACAGTTCTTACGGTCCGCGCGAACAGGGCAAGGCGGCGGCAGAGTTCTACACCACCGTCAAAACCGCCTATATCAGCGCCGGAACCCCGGTCTGATGCGGATCGACGGGCTTCAATACGCCAACTGGTCGGAAAAGATTTTCCGCCAACTGCGCGAAGGCGGCGTGGATGCGATCCACGTCACCATCTCGTATCACGAGAACTTCCGCGAAACCGTCCTGAACTTTGAAAAGTGGAACCGCTGGTTTGAGCAGTACCCCGATCTGATCATGAAAGGCCGCTGGGCCAGCGATATCGACATCGCCCGCGAAACCGGGCGGACGGCGGTATTCTTCGGCTTCCAAAACCCCTCGCCCATCGAAGATGATATCGGGCTGGTGGAAATCCTACACGATCTGGGCGCGCGGTTCATGCAACTGACTTATAACAACCAGTCCCTGCTGGCGACGGGCTGCTATGAGGACGAAGACACCGGCATCACCCGCATGGGCAAACAGGTCATCAAAGAGATGAACCGTGTCGGCCTTGTCGTCGACATGAGCCATTCGGCGGACCGCTCGACCATCGAGGCCGCCAACATCTCGGAACGCCCGATCGCCATCACCCACGCCAATCCCCACGAATGGGCCCCTGCGCTGCGCAACAAGCGAGACGAGGTGATCCGGGCCGTCACTCAAGACGGTGGGATGCTGGGCTTTTCGGTCTACCCTCATCACCTGAAGGACAAATCCGCCTGCACGCTGGGAAGTTTCTGCGAGATGATCGCCCGCGCGGCCGACACATATGGGGCGCAGCATCTGGGGATCGGCACTGACCTGTGTCAGGACCAGCCAGACAGCGTGGTCGAATGGATGCGCGTCGGTCGCTGGACCAAGGAGATTGACTTTGGCGAAGGCTCCGCAAGCAATCCCGGCTTTCCCCCGATGCCGGGCTGGTTCCAGGACAACCGTGACTTTGGCAACATCGAAGCCGGTTTGCGCGCCGTTGGCATGAACGCCGAGGAAATCTCGGGAATCATGGGGGGAAACTGGTACCGTTTCTTCGCTGAAAACTTCGGACCGCAATCCACATGACCCAAGCCAGCGCTCATATCCCGCGACGCGACCCCGCGCAGGTGATGCGCCTGTCCAGGCTGGGGTCGCTGCATCAATGCCGGCTCAGCTTTATGCGGCAGCTGACTCGCCGCATGGCACAGGAGGGCTGGACCTTCACCCGCCCCGTCTTTGACGTTGACGAAAACGGTGTAGGCCACGCCGTCTATACCGCGCACGGCCCGGAACACGCCTACTCGCTGGTGGCCTTCGCACATGACCTGCCACCCGAGCAACGCTCGGACCGGGTCATCGCCGAGGCATGGGATGCAACCTTTACCCTGTTTGATGGCATCCCGACGGCGCAGGACATCCGGCGCCTTTCGCAAAACGTCCCGCTGCAAGAGGCCGGGCGCGTCAGCGAAAGCGAGTTGTCCCTTTCCCGCGCGAACCGCTCTGTCCGCCTGTGGGCGCATGTGGTCGACAGCCTCGCTGCTGGCCATCAGCCCGATCTGGATCAGATTTATCAGGTCGGCTACCTGATGCGCACCACTGCCGTTTACGGTTCGGGCAAGTTCGGTGCGGCGGACCGTGAAAAAACCTGTGACCGGGCGGAATTGAACGCCCCGTTTCAGGCCGAAATGTTGTCCGTATACCTGACCCGTACCTTCGTGCGCGATCTCGTACAGCACATGGCGCGCGCCAAAGGTGGCGACCACACTGCAGAGCTCGATCCCGCCATTGCCCGTTGGCTGGGCATCGGCAACTCCACCGGGCTGGGCATGGCTCCGTTCATCGTGAACCATCCGATCCTGTTTAACAACTGGATCATGGCCCGCGAGGAAGCAATCTCGCGCGTGCGGTCCCTGGCAACGGCGTCGGAAGACGAGGCCCAGACGTTCCGTGACATCTTTGACCGCAGTAAATTGTCGATGTCGTGGTGGCGGTCCGAACACCCGATCCAGGTTGAAAAGCTTTCGTCCCTGAACGCCGATCTTCAGGCTATTTCAGGGTACTTAACTCAGAACAATCTGACACAAGACCATCCATGGGACAGGCTGATACGCTGGTCCGAGGAAGCACTTAGTGAAGAGGGGCAGGAACTGCTCGCCTCACTGATCCTGGAACCATTTGGCGACATGGTGGATGGGCTGACCGGTTGCATGGCTGACGGCAACGCACACGCGCAGATCATTGACGGGTCCATGACAGTGGTAGAGGTACGCACCCTGATCCAAAACACCTTTGAATGGGCGTTGGATCTGGACTGGACCACCGAGAAAAACTGCGCCCGCGCCTGGTATGTTTCTGAGGAGAAACTCGAACCGCGGCTTGGCGAACGGTTCGAGGAGCCGATTGCCGATTACGAACAACCGCTGGCACCGGCGCGGGATGCCGCGGCCGCTCACACGGCACTCGCGCAATGGCAAGACGACACGCGAATTGCCGAATTCATGCTGCGTCACCCGGAACACCGCCACACGATCCGACGTGCGCAGATCGGCCGCGTCGCCCCCTATAGCGAGATTCGCGACAACACGATCAGCGCCAGCGTCATGCCTATCGACATGCTGCGCGCCAAACTGTCCTTTTTTGGCGCAACGCATTTCGACCCTCGCTCGGACCGCTGGGTGCGGATCTGCATGTATGCCGGCGCCCCCTACCCCGAAGAACTGACAGAAGACAGGGCAGATTTGTGGGTCTATCCGGAGCCTGCGGAATGAACTTTTCACTTAACGAGGTCGAGGCCACCGCCAAACGAGCTGCCCGAGGCGCAGGATATAGCTGGGGACATGCCGAAGAGGCTGCAAAAGCAACGCGCTGGCTATGTGCGCAGGGTCTGGACGGCACTGGTGCTCTGGAACGTCTACTGAATCAAAACCTGACTGCGTCGCCTGAAAGCCACGCTCCCAATACGAATGAGTGCATCTGGGCCGGGCAAAAAGCGCTTTGCCCTTTGATGGCCGGGGCGGCGCTATCGGACTGCGCACTACAGCTGAACGAAGCTGCCATCTCTCTGAAAGACGTAGCAGTTCCCACCCTGCTTTTGCCTTTCGCGGCCAATGCCGCACGGCTGCTTAAAGCTTGTGCGACGATTGAATATGACGGAACAGTAGCCATCACAGACGGTTATTCCCTGACACTGGCAACTGCTGTGCCGGATCACGCGCAACTCGTTTCCATTGGTCTTGGCGGAACCCTTGCCGAGACGACTTCGCCCCGATCCCGTGCGATTCCCGATCCGCTCGTTTGGGCTGCCCTGAACCAATTCGCACACCGTACTTACGCTCCCGCTACCGAGGAATCCCGCCTGCGCGGGGCCGGATCGGGCCTGTCAGACAACGACTGAAGAGATCAAAATGGTTGAAACCCGCACCCTGACCCTTGCTGAAATTGAAGACCTGGCCTTTCGCGCGCTCGTTGCCGCCGGCACGACCGAGACCAATGCCCGCCCGCTGGCCGTTGCCACGGCTGCAACAGAAGCGGACGGTGTTGCCAGCCACGGTCTGGCCTACATACCGATATACTGCGAACATGTTCAGTGCGGTAAGGTGGACGGTTCAGCGCAACCAACCCTGTCTCAACCCCGCCCCGGCGTGGTGAATGTGGACGCGGCAACCGGCTTTGCACACTCCGCCATCGATCTGGGGTTCGAAGCCCTGATCTGTGCTGCGCGCGGTCAAGGCATTGCCGCGCTGGCAATCCGCAACAGCTACAACTGCGGCGTCCTCGGGTATCATACATTCCGGCTGGCTCAAGCCGGGCTGGTTGGGCTTGGGTTTACCAACGCACCAGCCTCCATCGCCCCTTCGGGAGGCGCAAAGCCAGTCGTCGGCACCAATCCCTTCTCGATCGCAGCTCCGGGAACCGATGGCCAGCCCGCCCTGCTGATCGACCAAAGCGCCAGCACCATCGCCAAAAGCGAAGTGATGAAACACGCCCGCGAAGGTAAACCAATCCCGGTTGGCTGGGCTTTGGACGAAGATGGCAACCCCACCACCGACCCGAATGTCGGCCTCAAGGGATCGATGGCCCCGTCGGGCGGTTACAAAGGTGTCGGAATAGCCCTTTTGACTGAGATCATGGCCGCCGCCTTAACCGGCGCCACATTGGGCCTGAACGCGTCGCCCTTTTCCGGCACCGCAGGTGGGCCACCCCGCACAGGGCAGTTCTTTATCGCGATTGATCCCACCGCGACAGCCGATGACGCGTTTGCAACTGGTCTCAACACACTGGTCGACGAAATCCGTTCTCAGAACGGAGCGCATCTGCCGGGTGACGGCCGGCGCGCGAAACGCATTCTGGCCGCAACCGAAGGCGTTGCGGTCAGTACCGCGACGCTGGATAAAATCGAAGCGCTCCTGAGTTAGTGCCTCTGAACCGCAAGAAATCAGGATTGATGGGGCGACAAAGAAGGACAGTTTGGCTGGCTTCCATTGCGGACGCCTGCCTCAATCGAACGCCATAGATGCAGGCGGTGCCGAAGAATTGGATCCCGCTAGAGGTTGGTTTCCATACGACTGACGCCGATTTTATTTAGCCAAACCTGGCAACTTGGGCGTCGCGGGTTTCGGCCAATTCCACAGCCTTGTCGATCAAAAACAATGCTTCCATTTTGGAGGTGGCATTCAGGACAACTTCTTCCCCTACTTGGCAAGCAATAGCACTTTCGCCAACTTCTTTTGGATTTCCTGGCAACGGGTTTAGGGCCTTTTCTGCGCTAAATTCCTTTTGATTGTCGTGGACAAGCAGGAATACGCCATTGCCCCAATACGTCGCGACCTTGCGTCCTTCCTGAGTAGCCGAGAGGAGCGCGGTTCCAGCCGACGCCAGGGAGTCACGAAATTCGCCGGAACTGCCCGACTTGTAGATTTGCTCGATGTCAGTGACTTTTACCGCCACGATTTTCGAAGCCGTCGCATGCATCGTCGAAAGCTGAATTACGTAGTTCTCGAACTCGGCCAATCCAATGCATCCGGGCAAATCTCCTAAGTAAAACGGGTCACTCAGAAGAAGGTCTTGATTGGCCTCTGCATCCTGCCACGCGTGCTCATCAGCTTCCATCACCTCGATCGCGGCTCTGCGTTCCGCTGCCATCCTGTAAGCGTCCGAAAGCCTTTGCTTCAGATCAGAAAATTCAAAAGGCTTTGTGACATAGTCTGTCGCACCCGCTTCGAATGCTTCGTCAATGTACTGTTTCTGCACCATGGCGGTGACCATGATTATAGGCGTGTACAGGTAGCCAGGAATCTTGCGGGCTTCTTCGCACAGATTAATTCCGTTCATCTGCGGCATCTGCACATCAAGAAGCAAACAGTCGAATGCTTCTGTCGGTTCTGACAGGATCTGAAGGGCTTCGCGGCCGCTTCGTGCGGTGACGACATCTTTGTACCCGAACGCAGCCAGAACACTGTCTAGCAGTTCCAGGATGCTGGGGTCGTCGTCTACAGCAAGTATACGCATAACTATTCACCAACCTTTGACACCAAAAAACCGCTGGGCATTGCAGACAAAGAGCAACGGTTGATTGGTGCGTAAACTCTCAGGATTTTTCCATGTTGCCGGAAAAAGGCGGCAAAAGGGTGGCCTAAGAGGGGCCTCCTTATGTCTGCGCATTATTTTTGCATTCAATCAATTTGCCAGTGGCAACCCGGCGCGTCGAACGCAGGGTTTCTCTGATTTACATGGCGCTGAAACCGCTTTGTTTCGCACAGCACAAAAAGCTGCACTCGTTTTTGATCCAATAGCGGGAGGTTAGACAACCTAAACGCTTATCCGGAGGAAATGATCAATAGATAAAATTTTTCAACGCGTTGAAAGCTGGGTCGGATATTGGAAGAACTGCCAGTGGCGGAAACAAGCCCGCAGATAAATGAAAGGGTCAGCCCCCCCTTCAGCCATGTCTGTTTGAGGGATGTGAATTGGACACACTTATCCGGCAATTCTGAAGACTACTGCATAAGGTTGTAGACTCGATGAGTTGAATCTTGTCATAAGTGTGGCGAATATATGAGTAAAATATGGACCGACCACTCAGGTACGACCAGGCGTTCTCAGTGCCGGAAGTTATTCCGGACCTGAACCCTGCCAACGATGCACCAACTGCGCCAAATTCATTGGTGCAACCCAAGCTGTTTACACTCGAGCGCGAACTGTCAGCGCCTCGGGGCGAGCTTGGCGATATTCGCGCGACCACCATGAGCTTTCGAAACATTCATGAGCACGGCACGCTGCTTGCCAAATATCTTGAGACGCGAAAGTCCATATTTATAGATCGCTTAAAGTGGCAGGTTGGCGAAGCCGACGGGATGGAATTCGACCAATACGATACTCCGGCATGTCAGTGGGTCGTGCTTCATGAATTCGGTGAGATACTTGGCGGGGTGCGTCTGCTGCCAAGCACTGCGCGATGCGGCGTATACAGTTACATGTTGCGCGACGCGCAGAGAGGCATTCTCAGGGGAATGCCAACCGATATTCTGTATTTTGACGCACCGGTTAAACCGAGTATCTGGGAAGCTTCGCGGTTTTTTGTGACGGGCGGAGTTTCTTCTGCACGCAGGCTCGTCGTTCAGCAGGAATTGTTTCACCAAATGACTGTTGCTGCGAAACAAGGTGGAGCCTCCAGAATACTCGGAATCGTTCCTTCCGTCTGGGCGCGATGGTCCCGGCGACTAGGCGTTGGGGCCTCGCCCGTTGGAGCAAAATTCTCGATTGATGGTACCGTAAGTCAGTCGGTTTTGTTCAACATCAATAATCAGACAGGCTAACGCGTCTGAAAGTTGCCCAACCTCCAGTCCCAATCAAACTCCTATACGATGAGTTGTTCTTACAGTTTGGCGTATTTGGCGCAACTTGGCCGAAATGTCGAAATGGTTCTTGATGACACGAGGGGCGAGGAACACTCTTTTCGGTCCTGCTCTTGTCATAGCCACAACGTTGTTTTGGTTACGCGCTGCGGTCTTCAAAACCAATCAGATGACACAATACATGTCCGAAACTCGGTGTGAATAAAACGGAACTTCTGAAAGAATATAATTGGCTTAATGGTCAATAACGTCAAAATAAGGTCAAGAAAAAACCCAATTCCATGTGGTTTTTCTTCTTTTATGCCGCTGTTTCGTCCTACTCGTTTCCTAGGCTGGCTCCGTTAAACGGATCAAAAGCGGTTCATCAGTCATGAAACATTCCAACCCCGGAAATGATCGATTCCAAAGCAAGTTGGAAATGCGTGCTCTCAGAAGGGCGACGCTTAATGTACTGGCCGTCGATGACGATCCAAGCATTCTCAATTTACTCCAGTCGGCGCTTCCCGAGCTCGAAAACTGCTACGTTTCGGTCGCCGATTCAGCCTCCGAAGCGCTCAGACAGATCGAGGCCGCGGAAGCCCCGTTCGACTGTCTGCTGGTGGACATTCAGATGCCTGAAACCAGCGGTATTCAGTTACTTAGGCAAATTCGAAGCATGCCAGGAAATCTGGAAACGCCGGTGATAATGCTGACGGCAATGGACGACCGAAAATACATCGAAGAGGCCTTTTTAGAAGGTGCTTTCGACTACATCACAAAGCCCTTTGATTTTTTCGAACTGCGTAGTCGCATGAATGCGGCTCATCTGCTGATGATGGAACGCATCAGGACGCAGACATCTTCTGCCTCGATAAAAAACCTTCGCGAAGAATTGGATTTTCATCAGCAGTTCAGCTTTGAAGATCCGCTGTCTATCGACGGGCTGGACCGGTGTTTGCGATATATCGAATTCGACAATTACGTCGAGCAGCTCTCAAGGAGCTGTCGGTGTGATTCCTGGGTTACGGCTGTCAAACTTCAGAACGCTGACTACCACTACGATCTGAATGGCTTTGGTAACTTTCGACGTGTCATTTCGGATGTTGCGGAGTGCATAGAAAGGACTTCGAAGAAAGCCAGGGCAGTGTTCTCTTACCGTGGAAGCGGTGTTTTTCTTGTTGTCACACATGGACGGGATTGCACGGACATGCTCCCGACCGAACATCGTCTCAACCTGAAGTTAAGAACGGTCCTCGGCAACCATTGCGGGTCGGTGCCTCTCAAGGCGTTGGTGAGTGCTCCGGTGTCGATGCGCTCAATTACGAAAGCTGGCGCGTTCGCTGCCTTTAAAAAAGCCATCGACGGATTAAGCAATCGAGAGGGAGCAACCAGAATGCATGCAGCACCCCAATCCGGTTTGTGTTCCGCGCCGGAGCCCATCCAAAAAGAAAAGGGTGCTGGAAGATTGTTCGACACAGTAATGCGCGAGCTTTATGGCGAAAGCACTTATCTGGACAAACAATAGGCTACGCTAAAACGTGACACTTACATTGCGCCGGGCGCGACAGTTGTGACCTCACAAACCTTCCGGAACTCGTTCAGCGTTAAGTATGAGTGGTCCGCTGGTGCGCATCGTAAATGTCAAAACCGGTTCCGGCATTTGCGCATCTGCAAATGAAAAGTTGATACGACGGAGCACTGACGCCATCAAAACCATGATTTCCGTCTCGGCGTACTGGGCGCCGATGCAAATCCTGGGGCCATCTCCAAATGGGATATACTGGCCCCGAGGCAGAGGACCATTCAGAAAACGTTCCGGCCGGTATTGCGCGGGGGCATCCCACAGCTTCTCGTTTCTGTGCAAAGAGTAGACAGGATAAAACAGCGCATCGCCTTTTTCGATCTTTACACCCTTGATTTCGATGTCTTCAGCCGCATCCCTGGCAAAAAATGCGGCTGATGGATAAAGACGCAGTGTTTCCTTAATGTGCGCCCGCAACAGCGGCATGGACTCAAGATCGGCAAATTCCACTGGCCCCCGGGGGCGAACAGACAGAATCTCACTGCGAATTCTGTTCTGCATATCCGGGTTCAACGCCAGCAGGTAATACCCCCAAGCCAATGCATTGGCCGAGGTTTCATGGCCAGCAACAACAAAGGTCAACAGATTGTCGACGGTTGTCTCTTCGTCCTCGAAATCCGTTTTCAGGGCCTCAATCATAAAATCCAGGAAGTCCTGCGGTTCGCTACGGTTTTCAGACCGACGTTGTGCGATGACCTGCCGGGCCAGGTCGCGCATATCTGTGACTGGTGCCTTGCTGATTAGCCACTTTTTGCGTGGCAACCATTTCGGCAAACCCATCAAGTCGAATAGCGAAATATCCGAAATATAGTTGAAATACGCGATCAGCCCCACACGAATTTGTTCTGAGCTAACTTCTTCGTTGCCTGAAAAGATCACTCTGGAAATGTTTGTCAAAGTCGATGCCGGCGCAACTTGCGCAACGTCTACAGGACCTTCGTGTTCCGCCAAAGATTTCGCGACCTCGGCACCCGTTTCAGCAAAGTGTCGGGCGAGAACCGGAAGGTTTCTGGCCGCAAACAAAGGGGAATACCTGCGCCTTTGCTGGCGCCATTTTTCACCTTCGGAAAGGATCAGGCCGTTACCCACCGCTGACCCGATAATATCCTTTGTGAACTTGGCCTTGGGAAAAGCACGGCCTTGCCCCACAAGCAATTCGGTGATCATTTCCGGGTCGCAAATATAGTGAATATTCAACGGACCGCGAACATAGGTCTGGCGCAAAGTCTCTGCCGGTATGACTTCCAGCATGTTGCGGCCGGCAGACCTTGCAAACTGAAGTAAGGATACCGGCTTTTCCGCAAGTTTTGCCGAAACAGGGGTGACGTCGAACTGTCTCATTTTCGCCATTCCAACAGCGGTCAAACCATGGTCCCCTCGAGTTTCCTCTCCAGTCTTTAGGATCATTTATGTGGAAAAAGTCTAACTTAGCAACGAGATCGTCGATTTTTTGGAAATTGGTTTTGCACATACGCTGTGGCGAATAGCGGCCTTTGTTCGTCGAGAGCTTCCCTGATCTACTCAACAATTGCGCGGCGGACTGAGGAATTATTGCCAAACTGTGAACCCATTTCCGACCAACTACGTCCTCATTGTTCGGATAAAGACATGCTGAGAGTGCGAGCAATGAAATCTTTGGGATGACAGTCATCGAAGCGACGCAGACGGACCGGGATACCGGAGCACAGGAAGACCGGCTTCTGCAAAACATCAAGGATTACACTGCCATGAGCTTTGCGCTCTTGTGGCAGCGGCAGGCAATATTTTTGGCCACAACGATCCTGACCGGATTCTTTTTCGATCCAATCAACGCTTTGTTGTTTTATGGGACGATCCTCATTTGCGAAGTGCAGGATTTGATACTCGCCAGACGCGTGCCCCGTCTGAATCCAGACCAGCGCAAGGCAATTGCAATGATGGTCGTTTGGATACTGCTGAATACGATACTCAGCTCAACTGCGATTTGTTTATATGCCGTTTCAGTGGCCTTTAAACAGCCAACCGGCGGGCACTTCACCCCTTTGTTCTTCTTGTTTGCCGCCGCGTTGTTTGCGGCCATGAACAACCACCAGTTTGTCTGGGCTATGATAGTCCGTCTGTCCATGTATGGCGTTTCGTTCATGGTGATTGTCGTAAAGGACATTTGGATTGAACGGCCCGAGCTTTCGTCGGACCTTTGGCTGCATTTCTTTACAGTCATTTTTGTCATGTACTTCCTGATCGACTGCTCGCTGGTGTTTCTCAGGCTTTACCGGAAGAATCTGGAGCAACTGGAGAAACTCAAAGAAGAGCACGAAAGAACCAAAGCCGCTTACATTGCGAAAACTCAATTCATTTCCACAGTCAGTCATGAGCTGCGGACACCTTTGACATCAATCAAAGGTTCGCTTGATTTAATAAACTCCGGTGCGCTGGGTGAAATTCCCGATAAAATGGAAAACCTTGTTCACCTGGCAAGTAAGAACAGTGAACGCCTTGCTTCGCTGATTAACGATGTTTTGGACATTCAAAAAATGGAAGCCGGTGAAATGAGCTATCGTGAGGGAACAATAGACGTTCATGCGCTGGTTCGAGAGGCGATTTCCTGCAATCTGGGATATGCAAGCGCCCACAATGTGGAAATAGCAGAAGACATCCGCGGCAAAAGCGACGTGTTCATCAAAGGCGACGCATCTCGTCTTCTTCAGGTTTTGACCAACATGATATCCAACGCTGCCAAATTCTCCTTTGATGGCGGTGAAGTCACTGTCGGGTGCAAGAAAACCGGTCCCCGCGTGCGCATTTTCGTAAAGGACAAAGGTATCGGGATTCCCAAGGGCTGCCGGGACAAAGTATTCGACCGATTTTCGCAAATTGATTCATCTGATGAGCGCCATGCGGGAGGTACCGGTCTTGGGATGAATATTTCCAGGGAAATTGTCGAACATTTTGGCGGTACGATTGACTATAAAAGTACACTTGGAAAAGGTACGGAGTTTTTTATTGAACTCCCCATTTGCGAATGCATCGAAAATACCTCAACCGGGCGCGCCCGGAGACCCGGCGCGGCACTGTAAATGCAACTTGGCTTGGTTGCCCGGTTCCGCCCGAGGCACGTTGGCAGCGACGGCGCGCTGCCTTCGGGCTGACGTCAGGCGATCGACTTCGCCGCCGCCAGCAGGCCGTGGTGTAAGGAACCGGCGGAAGACCGGGGGGCGATAACCGCGATACGCTCCTCGGCCAGTCGCCACAGGAAAACGCCCAGATGCTCAGCCGTCGTGCGGATCGCCGTACCCGATGCCATCGTGCGCACCGGCGCGTTGCTCAGACGCTCAAAAAGATCGCACAAACCCGCCCCGGCCACATCAAACCGGCACCAGCCGTCGGTCTGCTCGACCACCGAGGCGCTGTCACCTAGGGTTTTCTTTAACTCGGAGGCCAGCAATTCGTGGCTTTCATGCGGGGCCGTGATCATCCATTGATCGGGGCCCGTCCAGAAGGCGGAAAAGGGTGCGGCATCTGCGGCGTTGCCCACGTCCGGCAACGACAATCCGATCTGATCGGACAGCTTTTGCCTAACAACATTGGCCTGTCCCCTGCGGGCCGCGACCGAGGCCAGTGCCTGATCCGCCACCTCGGTGATGGTGATCGTGCCTATGACGTCCTGACGGGGCGTGTTGCCCCCCAAAGGGGTGATGGGTTTCAGTTTATGCACGAAGCTTCTCCCCCTCCGGGTCCACAAAATGAGCGCTGACAATTTCCACCATGATCTCCTGACCTTCCAGCGGGTTGACCAGGCGCAACTGCTCACCCTTGCGGTCGAACCCGCCTTTGACAAAGCCCAGCGCGATGGAGGTGTTCAGGATCGGCGAATAAGCCGCCGAAGTGACATATCCCTGATCGTTTGCGGCATCGATCGGCCCGGTCATGTTCATCAGATGCCCACCTGCAGGCAGGGTGTCCTTGGCATTGACGGGTTTCAGGCCGACCAGAGCCAGCGCATCCGCAGCGTTCATCCCGTCGCGACGGCTGAGCACGTTGCCGATACAGTCTTTCTTGGTGCTGACCATGCGTCCTAGGCCAAGGTTCAGTGCGGTCGTCGTCCCGTTCAGCTCATTGCCCGCAGCGTGGCCCTTTTCGATTCGCATGACGCCCAGCGCCTCAGTGCCGTATGGAACCACGTCGAACTCTTCACCTGCTTCCATCAAAGCCCGCATCATTGCATCGCCATAGCGAGTGGGCACGGCAATTTCGTAAGCCAGCTCACCCGAGAACGAGATCCGGAACAATCGCGCACGCAACCCGCCGCAGACGGTGATCTCACCGCAGGCCATGAAGGGAAATGCCTCGTTCGAGATATCGAATTCGGGATCGACGATTTTTTGCAGCAGTTTACGGCTGTTCGGACCGGCAACCGCGTATTGCGCCCAGGCCTCGGTGGTTGAAATCAGCTGCACATCCATATCCGGACACAGGCACTGACGCACAAACTCCATATTGCGATACACCAGAACCGCATTGGCGGTGGTGGTCGTCACGACGAAATGGTCCTCGGCCAGACGCGCGGCGGTGCCGTCATCATAGGCCACCCCGTCCTCGCGCAACATCAGGCCATAGCGCACTTTGCCGACCGGCAGCTTGGCAAAGCCATTGGCGTA
This sequence comes from Ruegeria lacuscaerulensis, assembly GCF_013031245.1. Classification (GTDB taxonomy): domain Bacteria; phylum Pseudomonadota; class Alphaproteobacteria; order Rhodobacterales; family Rhodobacteraceae; genus Ruegeria; species Ruegeria lacuscaerulensis_C. The sequence goes on along the minus strand of NZ_WPZL01000013.1, from coordinate 34,619 downwards.
CATCATGTTCAGGAATGCCGCGGCATCCGCGCCCTGAACGTCGATCTTGCCCAGTGTCGTCACATCGCAGACACCGACCGAATTGCGGGTCTGAAGAACCTCGCGATCCACCGACTGGCGCCAATGCGTTTCACCTTTGCGCGGGAACCACTGAGCCCGCAACCAGTTGCCGACCTCGACGAACACGGCGCCCTGCTCTTCGGCCCATTTGTGGCTGGGGGTCAGGCGGGTCGGGTGGAACTCCTTGCCGACCGCACGACCCGCCAGAGCCCCCATCGCCACAGGCGTATAGGGCGGACGAAAGATGGTGGTACCGGTTTCAGGGATCGACTTGCCGGTCAGTTCGGCCATCACAGCCAGCGCGCCGACGTTCGAGGTCTTGCCCTGATCGGTGGCCATGCCCAGCGTCGTGTAACGCTTGAGATGCTCGACCGAAGTGAAATTTTCCTGATGCGCCAGTTTCACATCCTTGACGGTCACATCATTCTGGAAATCCAGCCAGGCCCGTTTTGCGTCTTTCACGTGCCAAAACGGCGACAGTGAGACGGGAGCATCCTGCGCGGCGGGCAAATCAGCCTGAGTCGCGGTGATCCCCAGATCGGCCAGCGCGGAAACCGCTGCGGCGGCTCCCCCCTGCAGGGCGGCGTCCGTTGTCAACTCACCCTTGGCGGCTCCGGCCACGGTCTGACCGACGGGCAGGCCCTCGCCCGGAACAAAGGCATGGATATCCGTGTTCCAGACCGGTCGGCCCCGCTGATGACAGGTCAGGCCGAGGTTCGGATTCCAGCCACCGGACATCGCCAAGGCTTCACAATGCAGATCGCGCGTGTAACCTTTGGAAACCCTGACCTGCACCGAGGTCAGGCCCAGACGTCCGGACGTGTTTACGATCTCGGCCCCTTTCAGAACCTCGGTCCCCTCGACATCCGGTGCATCGGGCCGCGTATCGATGATGGCCGGAACCTCAACCTCCTGGGCCATCAGGTCACGCGCCGTCTGATGCGCGTCGTCATTGTTGGCAAAGACGACAACGGATTGTGCAGGTGTCGATGCCCAGCGATTGACATAAGCGCGAACCGCACCGGCCAGCATTATCCCTGGGCGGTCATTGTTCTCAAATGCGATGGGCCGTTCGATTGCGCCCGTAGCAATCAGCGCTCGTTTTGAATAAATGCGCCACAACGTCTGACGCGGCTTGCCCTCGGCGGGCGCGGCCAGATGATCTGCATTGCGCTCAACCGCGCCGTAAATCCCGTGGTCATAAGCTCCGAACACAGTGGTCCGGGGCATCAGGCGCACATTGCCCATGCCCGACAATTCGGCCTGAATCTGCGCAACCCAGTCAGTGCCCGAGATATCGGCCAAGGCACCTGACTCGGCGATCAGACGCCCACCCATATGGAAATCTTCCTCGGCCAGAATGACCTGCGCGCCAGCGCGCCCGGCTGTCAGCGCCGCCGCCAGTCCGGCAGGGCCCGCGCCGATCACCAGCAGATCACAGTGCAGGAAACCCTTGTCATAAAGGTCCGGATCGTGTTCCCCCGTCAGACTGCCCAATCCAGCGGCCCTGCGGATAATCGGTTCGTACAATTTCTCCCAGAACGCTTTCGGCCACATGAAGGTCTTGTAGTAGAACCCCGCCGTCAGAAAGTTTGAAAACCGGTCGTTGATCGCCATGAAATCACGTTCAAGCGACGGCCAGCGGTTTTGCGAATTTGCATCGAGCCCGTCATACAGCTCGGCAACCGTGGCGCGGGTGTTGGGTTCCTGCCGACCGCCCGAGCGCAGCTCGACCAGCGCGTTGGGTTCTTCGCTGCCCGCGGTCAACACGCCCCGCGGCCGGTGGTACTTGAACGAGCGACCCATCAGTCGCACGCCATTGGCCAGCAACGCCGAGGCAAGCGTGTCGCCCTGATACCCGCTATAGTTATTACCGTCGAACCGGAAGTTCAGGCTGGTGTTGCGGTCAACCAGGCCGCCTTTCAAACGATTGCCATTCGTCATTGTGCAGACCTTTCCGCCGCAGCCGCTTTCGCAACGTCATGGGCCAATTCAACATTCAGAATTTCATGGGTGGTGGTGTTCCGCGTAACGACCAGCCACGAGCGGTCGCCCTGTTCGTGATACCAAAGTTCGCGATGTTCGCCCGCAGGGTTGTCACGCAGATACAGATAGTCGTGGAACTCGCTCAGCGCGTTTTCCGATTGCCAGTCGGGCCGATTGATGAGGGAGGCATCACCCAGATAGGTGAACTCCTGCGCGTCGCGCGGGCCAAGCAAAGGATGGTCGATAATCATCTGGTTAGCCTCTCAATGCAGGTTCGGCTGGGCACCCTGCCCTTTTTCGTCGATCATGTGACCGCTCATGAAGCGATCCAGCCTGTAGGCCGTCGCAGTCTCATGCGGGCGGTCGGTTTTCAGAAGATGGGCAAAGCAGTAGCCCGACGCGGGCGTTGCCTTGAACCCGCCATAGCACCAGCCGCCATTGAAATAGAGACCGTTTATATGGGTCTTGTCGATGAAGGGTGAACCGTCCATGGACATATCCATGATCCCGCCCCAACTGCGCAGAAGGCGCGCGCGTCCGAGCGCCGGGATCAGGGACATTCCGCTTTCGATCACATCCTCGACGACCGGCAGATTGCCGCGTTGAGCATACGTATTGTAACTGTCGATATCGCCGCCGAACACCAGCCCACCCTTGTCGGACTGGCTGCAATAGAAATGCCCCGCGCCATAGGTGATCACGCCGGGGATGAACGGCTTCAACCCTTCTGAGACAAAGGCCTGCAACACGTGGCTTTCGATCGGAAGGCGCATTCCGGCCATTGCCATCACCCGGCTGGAATTGCCCGCAACCGAAACGCCGACTTTACGGGCCCCGATAAATCCGCGTGTTGTCTCGACGCCCTGAACTGCGCCGTTTTCGATACGGAACCCGGTGACCTCGCAGTTCTGAATGATGTCCACGCCGCGCATATCCGCACCACGGGCATAACCCCATGCCACTGCGTCATGTCGAACAGTTCCGCCGCGACGGTGCAGCAACCCGCCCTTGATCGGGAATCGCGCGTCGTTGAAATTGAGGAACGGATACATGGCCCGGACACCGTCGGTATCCAGCAGCTCGGCATCTGATCCGTTCAGGATCATCGCATTGCCCCGGCGCCGCGCTGCGTCGCGCTGCGCGTCCGAATGCACGAGGTTCAGAATGCCGCGCTGGCTGACCATCGCATTGTAATTGAAATCCTGTTCCAGGTTTTCCCAGAGTTTCAACGAGAATTCATAGAACGGCTCGTTCCCGTCCAGCAAATAGTTCGACCGGATAATTGTTGTGTTCCGGCCAACATTGCCTCCGCCGATCCAACCCTTTTCCAGAACCGCAATACGTGCCGCATCGAATTCCTTGGCAAGGTAGTAGGCTGTGGCCAATCCGTGACCGCCGCCGCCGATAATCACATAGTCATAGGCTTCCGCTGGCGTGGCGTCACGCCATTGCGGGGTCCAACCCTTGTGCCCGGTCACCGCCTCTTTGAAGATCCTCAGAGCTGAATAACGCATGAAGGCTCCTGTTCGTTACAGCCCTCAATTTGCGCGCACAATGGTGCAATTTGCAGATGTTGTTTCGGACAGAATTGGCTTCAGAACCGACAGATTTGCGACTTGCGCCGGCCCCGCAGCGCCCGAGGACGCTTTGTCATTAGCGATTTGTGCTTCGTCGCCTTCATCCGGTTCAGTGACGACGTGGACCGGATGTCAAATCTCAAATCATTATGGATTGCTCGGTTCCGAGGGGCGTTATCTGGAAAACGTGGCACCATTAGCGCTGATCGACGGTGAATTGAAACCTGCCGACATTACTTAATTGATGATGTCCCGGATGTATCGCTTCCCGATAGACAGTAACCTCTTTGCGCCGCTGGCCGTACGAGCCTGATTTTGAGAGAAACTCGACCTCGCGCCCGTGTCAGGAACAGTGCCTGTTTCGGTCACTTCTCAGTCGGGTCGCTTTCGGCGTAGTCCCGCAGCCCTTCAATATCGGATATCACCGCATGGTTGCGAATGATCTTCACACCAACTGTTTTCAGACGCGAGAATGCCCGGCTCAGGCTTTCCGGCTTCATACCCAAACGACCTGCGATCAGCATCTTGTCATACGGCAACGCCACATCACAGCCATCTGTTTCTGAATCGCACAGTGTCAAAAGAAACTCTGCAACCCTTTGCGCACCGGTCTGAGCCTTGAGTTGTTCGAGTTGGGCGACCAGCGAATGCAAATGCGTAAAAGTAGCCGCCAGGATTGACACGCCGATTTCCGGATCTTCACGCATCAACGACAACAGCACCGGGCTCGGGATGTGCATCACATCACAAGCAGACACGGCCTCGGCGGACACGGGATAAGGGACATTGCGCAGCGCGACGGCCTCACCAAAGCTTTCGCCACGGGTAAAGACGCTGACGACAGCTTCGGCTCCGGTGGGGGACATGCGAAACAGCTTGACCCAGCCAGCCAGTACGACGTGCACGGCCTTGGCCTCTTCCTCTTGCAGGAAAATCGTCTCACCCCGGTCGTACTGCCGCCAGATTGCGTGGCTCAGCAAGGTGTCGATGTGCTGTTCCGGCATGCTTTTCAGCAACAGCGATTGCCGGGCGATCGCCTTTTGTGCCTCATGCGCCACGAATGTTCCCCTTTTCCCTTGCCGGTTTCCCGGTTGGTACATCTGCTTTGCCCAGCCTATGCCAAAGCTGAGTACCGCGCACCAGTCTTTTCCTGCACCCAACTTGACAATTGTCATTTCACCGACCCGGCCCCACGCCTAATCTTCCCCAAAGCCAGTAATCCGGGGAGCAAGTAAGATGGACTACGAGCGATTTTTTACCCAGAGCCTGGACGACCTGCGGGACGAAGGAAATTACCGTGTTTTCATCGACCTGCAACGCCGCTGCGGCTCATTCCCGAATGCACGTCAGACCGATGGGTCCGTGCAGCGGGACGTGCGTATCTGGTGTTCTAACGACTATCTGGGCATGGGCCAGCACCCCGCTGTCATCTCGGCCATGCATGACGCGTTGGACCGCTGCGGTGCCGGCGCGGGCGGCACGCGGAACATCTCGGGCACCACCCATGACCATGTATTGCTGGAATCCGAACTGGCCGATTTGCATGGAAAGGAGGCCGCGCTTCTGTTCACCTCGGGCTATGTGTCGAACTGGGCGGCCCTGGGCACGCTGGCCGCTAAAATCCCGGGTTTGATTGTATTCTCCGATGCGCTGAACCATGCCTCGATGATCGAAGGCATCCGCCACTCGCGGGCGCAAAAGGTGATCTGGAAACATAACGATCTGGACGACCTCGAGGCGAAACTGGCCGCCGCCGATCCCGATGCCCCCAAAATGATCGCATTTGAGTCGGTTTATTCGATGGATGGCGATATCGCACCCATCAAAGAGATTTGCGATCTGGCCGACAAGTACGGCGCGATGACCTATCTGGACGAAGTGCACGCCGTTGGCCTCTATGGTCCGCGCGGCGGCGGTATTGCCGAGCGCGAAGACCTAATGGATCGCCTGACAGTGATCGAAGGCACGCTGGGCAAGGCTTTTGGCGTAGTCGGCGGGTATATCGCCGCATCCGCCGCCCTGTGTGATTTCGTACGCAGCTTTGCCAGCGGTTTCATCTTCACAACCGCCCTGCCGCCGTCGATTGCCGCCGGCGCCGCCGCCTCGATCCGGCACCTGAAACAGTCGAATGCCGAACGCGATCTGCAAAAGGCCCGCGTGGCACAGGTGCGCGCCCGCCTGGACGCTGAAGGCATCCCGCATTTACCCAACCCCAGCCACATTATTCCGGTGATGGTTGGCGATCCGGTGAAATGCAAATTCATCTCGGACACTCTGCTTGAGGAATTCGGCATTTATATCCAGCCGATCAACTACCCCACCGTTCCCAAAGGAACCGAGCGCCTGCGGATCACGCCTTCGCCCGTGCACACGGATGAGGACATAGATCATCTGGTCGGCGCCTTGTCGGCTCTTTGGCAGCGCTGCCAGATTGCGCGAATGCCGATGGCCGCCCAATAACCAAAGCACCCCTTTGCTTGGAAACTCGCCGCTCTTCAGAGCGGCGTTTTTTTTTGATGATGTCAGATCAGGTAAAGGCCAAAGATAATTACGGCGAACCCCGTGAGTACCATGGAAAAGCCACGTAACCAGGCCGGGCTTTCCGCAAGATCGAGATACCGCGCCAGGATCACGCGCGTTTTCACTAATGCCAGCAACAGTATACCACCGCCCAGCACCGCAGGTGGTGCGGGTATCATGGTCAGCAGAGCCGACCCGAAACTGAGGCCCAGAAGGGCGAGCCAGGCACGTGTCAGAGTGTTTTCACTCATTGCCCTCATCCCAGCAGATAGATGACGGGGAACAACATGATCCAGACCATGTCGACCATGTGCCAGAACTGCGCCCCGGCCTCAATATTGCGGGGATCGTCGCGCCACGCGACCAGCAGTAGGATGCCGACCCCGGCCAGCACATGCGCGGCGTGAAAGCCGGTCAGCAGGTAGTAGAACAGAAAGAACGGGTGTGTTTCAAAACCGATCCCTTGCGCTGCTTTGTCGGTATACTCCACCCCCTTGATGATCAGAAACACCACGCCCAGACTTGCCGATGCCACCAAAGCCAACCGCGCTGCGCCTCGGCGGGCAGCCTCGCGCCATTTCAAGGCCAGTGCTGCCAGATAGCCCGACGTGACGAGTACTGCGGTGTTGAAAGCCGCACCGGTGCGGTGCAGATGCGACTGAGCCTCGGCAAAGCCAACAGGATCGGTGAGGCGAACGCCCATGAAGGCGATCATCCCAGCGCCGAAGACCAGCAACTCTGAGATGATGAGCACCCACATCAGCAATTCGCCGGGAAGCTCGTCGATCAAAGAGACATCGCTCATGCGCCGACCAGTTGTCGGTAGATCTGCGGCAAAGCCATGGTCAGGCGATGTGGGTCTGGGATAACCGCGAAACCGCCCTGCCCGAACATACGCGGGAACCAGCTTTTGCCGGTCTTGTCGATGGTGACACCAAAGACGGATTGTCCGGCCCGGCGCGCCTCGCGGACGGCCATGCAGGTATCTTCGATGCCGTGGCGGCCTTCGTAGTGATCCAGATCGTTGGGCTTGCCATCGGTGATCACCAGCAGCAGCCGGCGCTTGCGCGTCTGCGCCGCCAGATCGGCTGAACAGTGGCGGATCGCCGCCCCAAGCCGCGTGTAATGTCCCGGCCGCAAAGACGCGATGCGCTGTTCGACCGTTCCGCCCATCGGCTCATCAAACCGTTTGCACCGCTGTACATAGACGCGCTGGCGTTTCAGCGAGCTGAATGCATGGATGGCGAAATCGTCGCCACAGGCATTCAGGCCCCAGGCGAGCGCGGCCAAAGCCTCGCGTTCGATGTCGATCACAGCTCGCCCGGTGACGGCGCTTTCGGTCGAGCGGCTGACATCCAGCAGGATCGAAACCGCCAGATCGCGGGCCTCGGGCCGGGATTGCATCCAGATGCGCTCATTGCCTTCGCCGCTGGCATGTCGGTCGGTTTCGGCGCGCACGGCGGCTTCGATGTCCAACTGATCACCGTCCAGGTGGCCTCTGGTCATCACACGCCCGGGGCGCAGCGCCTCGAACTGGCGTTTGACGGCGCGGATGCGGCGGGCGGTTGCAGGGTCTTTGCCAAACTCGGCGGCGTCGTCGCGGATGTCGGCGTCCGACACCAGAACATTGACGTGATCGGGCAAGTACTTACCGGTGCGCACGTCCCATTCCGGATAAAGAATACGGCCCGACAGACGCTCGCGGTTCACATCTTCGGGCGCCAGGTCGAGATGCAGTTTCAACCGTGTCGGCGGTGCTTTCGAGATCTGACCCAGCCCGATTTCATCCTGATCGTCGGCGGCTTTCTTGGCGTTGTCGGGATCGTCATCATCGATTCGGCGGTTCAGGTTCAGGAACTCAGCCCAACTGAGGATGGCTTCGAATTTGTGCAGGATCAGACTGTCGTTCCGCTCTGCCTGATCGGATTTGCGGCGGCGCGCGCGGTGGGTCTTCTCGCTCGATTCCTCAGGCGGACCTTCTGTGTCGCGGCTTTCGACCTCGGTATGTTCCGAAAAACTGACAGCGCGCAGCTCTGGCCACAGCGGAACCGGTCTAAAATTCTGGTACCCGCGCGGGGCGGTCAGATCGTCCGCCAGTGTCAAAAGTTGCTCGGCTTTGGCCGAAAGCGACTCGGGAGCGCCCAGCATGTTGCGGACAAGCTCTTCGACGGCTGCTTCGACAGGCGGCAGAGGCGGAACGTCGCGATGATGCAACAGGCCTTTGCAAAGTTCGGTGTAAAGCGGGCGCAGGCCAGGGGCGTCGTCAAGCGTCGCCTCGACCATTTCCTGCGCGGCGGTCAGCGCGCGCAGATCGGCACGCAGCGGGTCGTCTTCGTCAATCCGTGTTCCGGCGTGAGCAGCCGCTGCAGCAAGCCAGACATAAAGCGCGCCATTGGCTTCTCGAGCGGGAAAGACTGCCAACCGGTCGGGCAGGCGCAAAACCTCGCCATCGAAAGACGCACGCGGAAGTTGCTCGACCTCGGTCGCCAGACGGCGGCGCCAGCTCAGGCGATGGCGCGAAACCTCGGGTGAGACCGGGCGCAACTCGACGCCCGGACTACCCCCAAGTCCCCGAAAGAGGACTGCCAGCCGCCCCGCGACCTCTGAGAGGTCGACCGCGGCTCCAACATGCACCTCAGGTGCATCGAGGCGGCTGGCAAGGGTGTGCCACAGTTTCCCGATCGTTTCTTCGGGTTCCCATGGCTCAAAGTCGATCTTGACCATCGGCCGGCCTCACCCAAAGACAGCCGTGACAAGATCGAGGAGCCCGCGTTTGATATCCTCGTCATCGGTCAGAGGTTCGATCATAGCGGCAAGGATGGCGCGGTCGGTCGACATGCCCTGTGCGATCAGCGTCGCGGCATAAACAACCAGACGGGTGGAAACGCCTTCCTCAAGATCCTGACCCTTGAGCCCGCGCAGCTTGTTCGCCAACCGGATCAGCGGCTTGCAGCGCTCCAGCGCCAGCCCGCTTTCCTGGGCGACAACCTCGGCCTCCATCTCGGGCGACGGGAAGTCGAACTCGAGCGAGATGAACCGTTGCCGGGTCGAGGGTTTCAGGGTTTTCAGGATATTCTGATAACCGGGGTTGTACGAGGCCACCAGCATGAAACCGGGAGCGGCCTCAAGCTCTTCTCCGGTGCGGTCGATCGGCAGGATGCGCCGGTCGTCGGTCAGCGGGTGCAACACGACGGTGACGTCCTTGCGGGCCTCGACTACCTCGTCGAGGTAACAGATCGCGCCTTCGCGCACCGCACGTGTCAGGGGGCCATCAACCCAAACGGTCTCGCCTCCTTTCAGCAGATAGCGGCCGATCAGGTCAGCGGCGGCCAGGTCGTCGTGGCAGGCTACAGTATAAAGCGGGCGGCCAAGGCTGGCGGCCATATGAGACACAAAGCGGGTCTTGCCGCAGCCCGTCGGCCCTTTCAGCAGAACCGGCAGGTTATTCGTATAAGCGGCGGCGAACACGTCGCATTCATCGCCTTGGGGCAGGTAGAAGGGGGCGTCAGCCGCCCCCGTTCCCAGTTTCATGGAGCCGTCCATGATCATGACTCCGTCGCTACGTGATCAGGATCGTTGTCCAGACGTTCACGCTCGACCGGGCCAGGTTCGAGCACTTCTTTGCGCGGAACCCAGATCGAGTAGATGAACAGCAGGGCACCGATGACCACGACCAGACCGGCACCGAAGCGCATCCAGTAGAAGATCGCGACCTGATCCTGCACATCCATGAAGTAGTCTCCGACCACACGCTGCATGTGCGTTTGCACGGTTCCGGCAAAGGTCAGCACGAAGGTCATGAAGACCATACCGCCAGTCATCAGCCAGAAGGACGCCATGTTCAGCACCTGATTGTACGGATCACGGTTCTTCAGGATCGGCATCGCATAGGTGAAGATCGCCAGGTTGAGGCAGACATAAGCACCGTAGAAGGCCAGGTGACCGTGGGCAGCCGTGATCTGCGTGCCGTGGGTATAGTAGTTCACCCCGTGCAGCGTATGCAGGAAGCCCCAGACGCCCGCGCCAAAGAACGCCAGCGTGGCACAGCCCAGCGACCACAGCAGTGCGGCCTTGTTGGGGTGGTCTCGGCGACCTTTCCAGACCATGACGAAAGCAAAGGCCATCATCGCGAAGAACGGGATCACCTCAAGGCTCGAGAAGATCGAACCGATCCACTGCCAGTACGCAGGCGTACCGATCCAGTAGTAGTGGTGGCCTGTACCCAGGATGCCCGAGAACAGTGCGGCAGCAACGATAACGTAAAGCCATTTCTCGACCACCTCACGGTCAACACCTGTCAGCTTCAGCATCAGATAGGCCAGGATCGAAGCCATGATCAGTTCCCACACACCTTCAACCCACAGGTGGACAACATACCACCAGTATTGTTTGTCGAGGGACAGGTTGCCTGGGTTGTAGAAGGCGAACAGGAACAGCAGCGCCAGACCCCAGAGGCCCAGAAGCAGGATGTTCGAGATCGCGGTCTTCTTGCCCTTCAGCACCGTCATCGAGATGTTGTAGAGGAAGATCAGCGCGGCAACGACAATGCCCGCCTTGACCCATTTGGGTTGTTCAAGGAACTCGCGTCCCTCTTTGCCCAACAACCAGTTACCTTCGAACAGGTTGAATGTGTAGGTAAGCACTGCGCCCAGCGTACCGACCACAAGGATCAGCAATTGCAGATACGCCAGCTTGGTCGAGTGCAACTCGCGCTCGGACTCTTCCGGGATCAGGAAGTATGCCGCGCCGAAGAAGCCCAGGATCAGCCAGACGATCAGTGCGTTGGTGTGCAGCATCCGTACAATGTTGAACGGCAGCAGCTCACTCAGGAAATTGGGCGACACGTAGATCCAGCCGGCTATCAGACCGCCGGTTACCTGGATCGCGAACAGGGCCATTGCCACGGCAAAATAGGCGTAGGCCACTTTTTGGGATTCGTATTTCATTTCTCCGTTCCCTTCTCAGCCCGCCTCGTTGGGCGGCCAGTCCTGAGCGTCGATATTGTCCGTCCAGATCAGGAAGTTGGTCAGGTCGCGGATTTCTTCGTCGCTGAGGTTGAAATTGGGCATCTGTCGACGACCGGGAATGCCAGTCGGCTGCGCCTCCATCCAGCCCTTGAGGGATTCAAAGGCTGATTCCGGGTCGTCCAGCACACCCCAACGCGTCATCACGTTGCCTACCTCGGGGGCGAAATAGGCGCCTTCACCCAGGATCGAGTGACAGTTGACGCAGGCGTGTTTTTCCCAGACGTGCTTGCCCCGGACCACGCTGTCATCGAGTTTCGCCGCATTCTCGGAATTGACGATATACCAGTGGGAATGGGCCGACAGGGCCAAAAAGATAAGAATAAAGAACAGTGACCCGCCATAGAATATATTGCGAGCCATGCTCTTGGTCATGACTTCTCGCATTGCGCTCTCCTTTGCGCAGATTAGCTAGTCTGATCAACATGACGGGTGGGCCATGGTGTCGCCTTAACGAAAGTCAAGACTTGCGCAATGAAATGAAATTCACGCCGAACGTTCCGTCCGGGGACCTGTCAGCGCAGGCCACATGGCGATCAGGTATAGCGCAAAGGCGCTGACCCACAGACCATCCGACAGCAACATCGCAACCAAATAGCCCGCGTTCAGATCCGTCCCGACCCAGCGGGACACAGCAGCTACGGCCATCAGCCCATAGGCCACAACCATGGGTCCGGGTGCAACAAGCGCACGGCCGCTGTGGCCAAGCGCGGCGCGGCTCATGACCGCCAGGGTCATGCCGCCCACGCAACCAATACCCAGAACATGCAGTGCGGCAACCTCATTACCAATGCCCAGCACCGCCAGCCCCCAAAGGATCAGCCCCAGCGCCAGCATCCCAAGTCCCATGTGCAGCGCAAGAAGAATCGGCTGACGGGCAGCCCAGCGCGCGCGCCAACGCGCCATACGCAAGATCTGAACAACTCCCAGAACCAGAGCCACCAACCCGGCCACGGCCCCTACGCCCAAAGCCAGCACGCTCAGTGGGAGTATTAAGGCCAGCACCATGCCGGCCTTTTCGAAAGCAGCCACTGAGACCGGCCAGTCCGCCTCCGGCACACCCGCGCGTTTCATTGCGTTCCTGGTAAAGGCCGGCGTGATCCGCCCGCCCAGAATGGCAATCATGGCGCATAGCGACAGCAACCCCGAGCGCAGCCCGGATTGCAGAGTGTCGTTTGTGACCCCGATCCACTCCAGATGGGTCAGCAGATCCGCCACCCAGATGAACGTCAATAGCAGCAGGAATATCATGTTCTGGGGTTTCGGTCGGCGGATCAGCTGCGTCGCAATCTTGGCGGCCAGAATCGGCACAAAAGCCAGATCGACCAGCGCCACTAGAACAGGCGGCAGCATCCCCGAAAACCACATTGCCATTCGACCGGCCAGCCACAACCCGGCGGCCAAGGTAATGAATCGCGCACGCGCATCTGGTGCGCCGGTCCAGTTTGGCACCGCGGTCAGGAAGAACCCTCCCAGTGCCGCAGTGGCATATCCGAAAATCATCTCATGCGCGTGCCACATAGGCGGCGTAATGCCATAATCGGGCGCCATATACGGCACCGCCAGCCACAGACCCCAGACCAGCCCGACAAAAAGGCCGTAGAGACCGGCGGACAGAAAAAAGACTCGGAACCCTTCGCCCAGTATGCGGGTGATTATTGCGGGCATGGCTGCTCTCCTTGGCCGTTTTGCCAGCCGTAACAGCCCTCCTGTCCGCGCGACTTAACCAAAATCAAAACCATTGGAAAACATGAGCCTGAAACATTGGTTTTTCTGCAGTTTTTTTGCCGTTTCGCCCTTGCTGCAGCCCGGTTTCCACCCCTTCCGTTGACTTTGGTCAAGGAGTGCCCGGCTCCAATGCCTCACCCTTAGGCTTGCCTCACCACGCAAATGGAGAGTGATCATGTCACTTGGAATCAGCTACAACAAAACTGGCCGCGCCTTCGGGGCCGGTTTGGCAATGCTGCTGGGCAGTGTCGCCGCGCCAGCCTTTGCCGAAGAGCCAACACTTAGCGACGAAGCATTTGAGTCGTCCAAGCAGCTCTATTTCGAACAATGCGCAGGCTGCCACGGCGTTTTGCGCAAAGGCGCCACCGGCAAGAGCCTTGAACCACATTGGAAGAAAACCGCAGCCGACGGTACTGTGACCGAAGGCGGAACCCTTGCACTCGGGCAGGAACGTCTTGAAAAAATCATTGCCTGGGGTACCGAAGGCGGGATGAACAACTTCTCGGACATCATGACCGAGCAGGAAATCAAGGATATGGCGACCTATATCCAGATGGAGGCCCCCAAGCCGCCTGAGATGTCGCTGGATCAGATGAAAGAGACCCGCAAGGTCTATGTCGAAGAAGCCGACTATCCGACCGAGCCGCTGCACGGTCGCAACTGGGAAAACTTCTTCGTCGTCATCGAACGTGACGTGGGTAAAGTGGCCGTTATCGACGGTGACACCAAGGAAGTGCTGACGCACATCCCAACCGGTTATGCTGTCCACGTTCTGAAAGCATCAGAGCACCACAGCATTACCGAACCGGAAAACCCCGGCCGCTTCTGGTACACCATGGGCCGTGACGGCAAGATGACCAAGATCGACCTCTGGCAGACGCCGGACAAGATGTTGGTTTCCGAAGTCAAAATCGCCTATGACGCCCGCGACGTTGCCGTTTCCGGCGACGGCAAATACGTCATCGGTGGTGGCTACTGGCCGCCGCACTTCGCGATCGTTGATGCGCAGACCATGGAGCCGGTCAAGGTCGTATCGACCCGCGGCGTTAACGTGGACGGTGACTACGTAGAAGAGGCCCGCGTGGCCGCTATCTACACCACGCCAAACGAACCCACCTGGATCGTTGCAGTGAAAGAGCTGGGTCAGCTGTGGCAAGTTGACTATACCGACCTCGACAACCTGCGGATCGACAAGATCAACTCGGCCAAGTTCCTGCATGACGGGTTCTTTGACCCGACAGGCCGTTACTTCCAGATCGCCGCAAACGCGTCGAACAAGATGGTTGTCGTCGACACCGAAACTCACAAGCTTGAGGCGATGATCGACACCGCCGCGCTGCCGCACCCTGGCCCTGGCGCCAACTGGGTTGACCCGAATTGCGGCCCGGTCGCTGGCACAACCCACCTTGGTGTTGGCACCGTGACGGTCTGGGGCAACGACCCGGAAGGTCATCCGGATCAGGCTTGGAAGACCTGCTACGAAGTGGAAACCGATGGCCCCGGCCTGTTTGTACGGACCCACCCGAATTCGGACTATATCTGGGCTGACCAGACCAAGCATCCGGAACCGGAAATTCAGCAGTCGGTACAAGTCATCTCGAAAGAGACCGGCGAGATCGTGAAAACCATCCAGATCACCGAAGACGAAGGCAGCGCTGCCGTTCACTTCGAGTTCAACGCGGATGGGACCGAGGTCTGGGTCTCCAAGTGGAACCTGTCGGACTCGAAAGAGCCCAACGGTCAGATCGTGATCTTCGACGCCAAGACGCTGGAAGAAATCGGCCGCATTGAGGGGCTCTATGCTCCGACCGGCAAGTTCAACGTCTACAACCGCTCGAACCACGTCACCTGACGGGTTCTCAGCCAAAACCGGAAAGGGCGGGCCCCTCGCCCGCCCTTTCCTCGTTTGACCACTCAGCCAAACTCACCGGCCTGCCACCCAGGGCCAGACAAGACAGCCAAAACGGAGCCCGGATATGACTTCCGAACCGGAAAAGAAAAAACCGATCTGGCGCCGGTATTTCCTGTGGGGAATGCCCGTGGCCGGCATTGCTGCGGCCTTTGCCGCCGGCATCATCTTCTGGGGCGGGTTCAACACCGCCATGGAAGCGACCAACACCAAGGATTTCTGTATCTCGTGCCACGAGATGCGCGATTTCGTCTACGAAGAATACACGGGCACGATCCACGACGTGAACCGCTCGGGCGTCGGCGCAGTCTGTTCAGACTGCCACGTGCCCAAGGACTGGACCCACAAGATGATCCGCAAGATCAAGGCGTCCAAAGAACTGTATGGCAAGATGGTCGGCACCATCAACACCCGCGAGAAGTTCGAAGCCAAGCGTGTGCATCTGGCGATGAACGAATGGGAGCGGATGAAATCCTCCGACTCGCGCGAATGTCGCAATTGCCATGACTTCGAATCAATGATGCCCGAATTCCAGAAACCGCGTGCGCGTCAACAGCACTTGAATGCGATGGAGATCGGACAGACCTGCATCGACTGTCACAAGGGGATTGCACACTCGGACGCCCGTGACCGGGCCGATGAGGAGTATCTGGAAGAACTTGAGGCACCGAACCCGGCCTTCATCCGCCCGATCCCGCCGGAATACATGGCAAGCCTCGCGAAGATCGAAGCCAAGGAAGCTGCCGAGGCTGAGGCGGAAAAAGCCGCCAAGAAAGCCCAGCAAGAAGCCGTACAGGCCCAGATCGCCGCTGCTGTTGACGCAGCCGTGGCCGAAGAGCGCTCCAAGGCAAGCGGAGAAGAAGCCGCAGCCCCTGCAAGCGCAGGCGGTGGCAGCGGTGGCAGCGATGTCGGTGGCAACATCGACTGGAATTCCGTGGCAAGCGCGGATCTGAAACTGTTCTACCCCGGTCAGGCCTCGTTTGAATGGGTGCAGAACGGCAAGTTCCACGGCGGTGCCCGTCCGCTGACCAAGGGCGGCGATCAGTGTTCGACCTGTCACGCAAAGGAACTGGACACAATCGGCAACAAGATCGTTGCTGGTGGTGATCTGGAGCCAACGCCGATCCCCGGCAAACGTGGCGTGATCGACGCGACCGTTCAGGCTGCGCATGACGATGAGAATCTGTACATCCGCATGCAATGGCCGGACGCGGGACACAACCCTGCGCCCTTTGTCGACGGCGGCAAGATGGATCCGGATAACCAGATCAAGGTTGCCATGATGATCACCGGAACCGGCATTGAGCTGGGCGATCAGGTGGGCTGCTGGGCCTCGTGCCACGCCGACAACACCTATATGCCCTTCGCGCCCGAGGCAGATGCGATTGCCGCCAATGGCGATGTTGCAGCCCGCCTGAGCACTCAGGATACGGTGACCAAGTACATCAGCGAAAGCCGGACCGAAGTCGACACCAAAGGCCGCCGTGGCGCTCCGCTGGGTGGTTGGGACAAGCTGGAGGCCGAAGCTCAGATTGAGCAATACCTGGCTGACGGCACCTATCTGGACCTGATGCGTGTCTACGCGGACGGCAGTGCCAGCAACGGCTATCTGCTGGAACAGCGCGTGGTCAATGACGGTGAGATCGCCGCCTCGGCCAATCTGTCCGGTGGTGTGTGGACCGTCGTCTTCTCGCGGCCGCTGAATTCCGGCGCGCCGGGGGATGTGCCGCTGGAGCCGGGTCAGACCTACACGGTCGGTTTCGCGATCCACGACGACTTTGTCGCCGCGCGGTTCCACCACGTGACGCTGAACACCAGCCTCGCGCTGGACGACGACAGCGCGAATATCAATGTGGTAAAACAATAACGGATGGGGGCCGGGTGAACCGGCCCCACCCTTTTCAGAAAGGAGACATGGACCATGAAGACCCACCGCCTTCTTCCTGCACTACTGCTTCTGGCGTCACCAGCGCTGGCAGCCGATGAAGACGCCACTGCGATCTGCTCTGAGGCCGAAGAACGCTATGTCGAGCTGTTCGGTCAGCCTTCTTCAGCCGTTGAGGACGCCGAAGTGGTGCTGATGTACAAATACAATTTCTGCCCTGCCGAACTGACGGTCAAGGCGGGCACCACAGTGCGCTGGGTCAACGTGGACAAACGCACCAGCCACAGCGTGCTGCTGAAAGATGGCAGCCAACCTGAAAGCGACCGGCTATTCCCCGAGGAAACGGTTGACCTGACCTTCCTTACACCCGGGCCACAAAACTATCTGTGCGGCCCGCATTGGGAAACGCAGAACATGATCGGAATGGTCACGGTCGAACCCTGAGCCGAGGCAAAAACAGGCAAGATCAAAGGGGCGCGGAAGCAAATTCCGCGCCCCTTAACTTATGTCAAGGAGGTTGGTTTGCGATTGCGGCAACCTGCCCTCATGACACGCCCGGTTCACCCAGCAACGTCCCATATTCGCGCGTGGAAGCTGTCGATAAACCGGGTTCCGAAGACATTCAGAACGAGCGAGTTTGCATATGAGCGGTAAGGTTTTTCTGATTGGCGCTGGCCCCGGCGACCCTGAACTGATGACCCTGCGCGCCCTGCGCATGCTGCAAGAGGCGGATGTGGTGGTCTATGACCGTCTGGTTTCGGATGAAATCCTCGCGATGCATACCGACGGCGTGCGAATGATCCCTGTCGGCAAAGCCCCCAAATGCCACACCGTTCCTCAAGACCGCATCAACGAGATACTGCTGGAAGAGGCACGCGCCGGTCACACCGTGGCGCGGCTGAAGGGCGGAGATCCGATGATTTTTGGCCGGGGCTCGGAAGAAGCCGCTTATCTGATTTCTCACGGTATCGCTGTTGAATACGCGCCGGGCATCACAGCGGCACAGGGGGCGTCCTGTTCCACCGGCGTGCCGCTGACCCATCGCGGGCTGGCAACCTCGGTGCAATATGTCACCGGACACCGGCAGGCAGACAAGGTTCTGGACTTGGACTGGAAACGTCTGGCCGATCCGGATTCGACGCTGGTGGTTTATATGGGTGTGGCCAATATCGGTCAGATCGCGATGGGCCTGATGACCGAAAACCTGCCCGGCTCCACCCCTGTTCTGGCCATCGGCAAGGCCACCACACCGGATGAACGCCGCCTTGTCTCGCGACTGGATCAACTCGCTGCAGATGTACGTGAGGCGGATCTGAAAGCCCCCACGCTGTTTATCATCGGACGGGTGGTTTCGCTGTATGCGGATCGGCCTGTGTCGGAATTGCTGGAGCAGGCTCATGGCTAGCATCTTGCAAACGAACGGCGGGCATTCGGGCTGGACGGCGCGCGCCGTTCTGACAACTGCCGTTCTGGTGGCAACATCGGCTTTTGCCGCTGACGCCATCGATCCCAACGCCCTGAAACGGCTTGTCCATCAGGATTGCGGCTCATGCCACGGGTTGTCTTTGAAAGGTGGCCTCGGCCCCGATCTGAGGTCCGAGACCCTGCAACACTACGATCCGGACGTCCTGACCGGTGTCATCCTCGACGGCATCCCCGACACCGCGATGCCCCCCTGGCGACCACTGATCAGCGAAGAAGAAGCCGAATGGATCGCCCGCTACCTTCTGGAATCGGAGGCACAATGAAACATCTCGTCCTTGGCCTCGCGGCCGCCCTGATGATGACAACGGCATACGCTGAACCCACCGCCACCGGAGATCTGGGACTGGTGATCGAACGCGCCAAAGGCTCGGTCCTGCTGATCGACCAATCCGACCGGGCCGCACTGGCACGAATCGACGGGCTGGGCGATCTGTCCCATGCTTCGCTGGTCTATTCCCCCGATGAACGCTTTGCTTATGTGTTCGGTCGCGATGGCGGGCTGACCAAAGTCGATATCGTGACCCGCCAGATTGTAAATCGCGTCGTGCAGGCCGGTAACGCCATCGGCGGTGCAATTTCGGATGACGGTCAACTGGTGGCCGTATCGAACTACGAACCCGGCGGCGTACGTGTGTTCGATGCCGACACGCTTGACATGGTCGCTGACATCCCCACCGGCAGCAAAACCATCGGTCTTGTCGATGCACCGGGCCGCCGTTTCGTGTTCACCATGTGGGACACGGGCGAGACCTGGATCGCCGATTTCGCCAAGGGTGAACCTGAGATCACAAAGATCACGGGCATGGGCAAGAACCCCTATGACGCACTGATCACCGCCAATGGCCGAACCTATATCACTGGCCTGTTCGGCGAAGACGGTTTGACCGCGCTGGACCTGTGGTCCGAGACGCCAGAACCGATCCGCGTGCTTCCCGATTACGGGCGCGGGCAGGAAGAAATGCCCGTCTACAAGATGCCTCATCTGGAAGGCTGGGCGCTGACGGGCCGCGAGTTTGTCCTGCCAGCCGTAGGTCATCACGAAGTTCTCTGGATTGATTCCGACACCCTGACCGAGACCGGGCGCACCCAAACCCACGGTCAGCCGGTCTTTGCCATGGCCCGACCGGAT
Source organism: Ruegeria lacuscaerulensis (assembly GCF_013031245.1). Taxonomy (GTDB): domain Bacteria; phylum Pseudomonadota; class Alphaproteobacteria; order Rhodobacterales; family Rhodobacteraceae; genus Ruegeria; species Ruegeria lacuscaerulensis_C. The sequence goes on along the minus strand of NZ_WPZL01000013.1, from coordinate 15,316 downwards.
GGGCGGCAGGTTTGGGTGAATTTCGCCCACCCCTTGAACGACACCATTCAGGTGATCGACAGCGTCAGCAAAGAAATCATCCACGAATTCCAACCCGGCCCCGCTGTGCTGCACATGGAATTCACGCCGCGCGGGCACGAGGTGTGGCTCAGCGTGCGCGATGCCAACAAAGTCATGGTCTACGACACGCAAACATTTGAGAAACTGCGCGAAATCGAGGCGGACAGCCCTTCGGGAATCTTTTTCACCGCCCGAGCGCATAAAACGGGATTGTAAGCGATGCATCACGTCACCGACCCGATCGATTGTCGCCTGTTAGATGATTTTCAGCGAGACTTTCCCATTACCGAACGTCCCTTTCAGGTGCTGGCAAATTCGCTTGGTCTGGACGAGTCGGAAGTACTCAATCGGCTGACACGTATGCGCGCAACCGGACGGATCACGCGCGTTGGGGCCACCATTGCGCCAGGCGCGGTTTCGGCCAGTACATTGGCCGCCGTCGCGGCACCTGAAGAACAGCTGGAAGAAATCGCGGCAATAATCGATGCCGAACCGGGCGTGAATCACAACTACCAGCGCGAGGATGACTGGAACCTTTGGTTTGTCGCCACCGGCCCGGACCGGGCGCATGTAAACGACACACTGGCGCGGATCAGTCGTGCCTCAGGCCTGCGCGTTCTGGACTTGCGGCTGGTGCGCCCGTTTAACGTCGACCTGGGATTTCGCATGTCTGGTGGCAACCAGAGCGTGCCCCGACCACGCCGGATTGACCGCTCGGCCATGCAGGAAGGCGACCGCGCGCTGTTGCAGGCTCTGAGCTCGGGCTTGCCTTTGGTGGCCGATCCCTATGCCGATCTCGCCCGCTCTCTGGGGTGGGAGGAAACCGTGGCAATGGAGCGGGTCACCGCCCTACATGCCGCCGGAATCATCTCGCGCCTCGGCGTTATTGTGCGTCATCGCGCATTGGGCTGGTCAGCCAACGCGATGGTGGTCTGGGACATACCCGCCGAACAGGTTGGCACCGCCGGACCTGCGCTGGCCGCGCATCCCGGCGTCACCTTGTGCTACGAGCGACGACCGGTTGAGGACGTCTGGCCCTATCGCCTTTATTCGATGATCCACGCCCGTTCGCGCGGTGAAGCGCTTGAGGTTCTGTCGGGCGCGACCTCTCTGCCGGAATTGTCAGGCGCGCGGCACAAGGTGCTGTTTTCGACCCGCTGTTTCAAACAGACCGGCGCGTTGATCCAACCCAAGGAGGCCGCCGCATGACACTGGACGCCACTGACCGCGCGATCCTGAACCGGATGCAGAATGACCTGCCGCTGACCTCGCGCCCCTATGCCGTTGTCGCCGAAGAACTGGGCCTCACGGAACGTGATCTTTTGGACCGGCTGTCGCGGATGAAGGATGAGCGGGTGATCACGCGCTTTGGTCCGTTTTTCGACGCAGCAGCTATGGGCGGCGCGTTTTGCCTGTGCGCCATGGCGGTTCCGGCCGAGAAATTCGAAACCGTCCTGACCAAAGTCAATGCGCATGCGGAAGTTGCCCATAATTATGAACGGACGCACCGGCTGAACATGTGGTTCGTGCTGGCCACCGAAACGCCCGAGGGGATCAAGGCCGCCGCCGATGCCATCGAACGGGAAACGGGGATTGAAGTCCTCCGTTTCCCCAAACTGCAGGAATTTTTCATCGGCTTCCGGGTGGCGGCATGATCAACGCATCAGACAGACAAATCATCGAGGCGTTGCAGGGCGGATTGCCCCTGACCCCTACCCCCTATGCCCAGGTGGCTGAAGATCTGGGTATGGATGAAGATGCGTTTCTAATCCGTTTGGCAGAGTTGAAGTCGCGCGGTGTGATCCGTCGTATCGCAGCTGCTCCGAACCACTACAAGCTGGGCATGACGTCGAACGGAATGACTGTATGGGATGTGGATGACGACCGCGTTGCCGAACTGGGAGCGCAAATTGGTGCCCTGCCTTTTGTCACCCATTGTTATGAGCGTCCACGCGCCCTGCCCGAATGGCCCTATAACCTGTTTGCCATGGTCCACGGTAAAGACCGTGGCGAAGTCGAAGAAAAGCGCGCCGAGATCACTGCAATTCTGGGCGATGCCTGCCGGGCCAAAGACATCCTCTATTCCACGCGCATCCTGAAAAAGACCGGGCTGCGCCTGAAAGCGAAAGGCTGAGATCATGTTCCGCCTGACCGAATATATGCACCAGCTGGTCAAACCGACCCCGGTGCGCAAACGCCGTCCCGGCCCAGTAAAACCGGTGGTGATCTGGAACCTGACGCGGCGCTGCAATCTGAAATGCCGCCATTGTTACACCGTCTCGGCGGATGTGGCGTTCCCGGGTGAGCTCAGTCACGAGCAAGCCATGGTAACCCTTGAGGATCTGGGCCAATTTCGCGTCCCGGCCCTGATCCTCTCGGGTGGGGAACCGCTGGACCGGTTCGATTTCTTCGATATCGCCAAACGCGCCCGCGATCTGGTGCCGATGCTGGCGCTGTCGACCAACGGCACGCGGATTTACGACGAAACCGCCGACATGATTGCCGATGTAGGGTTCAACTATGTCGGCATTTCGCTTGACGGGATCGGAGCCACCAATGACTGGTTCCGCGGTGTCGAAGGTGCCTTTGCCGACGCCCTGCGGGGTGTGCGGGAATGCAAAAAGCGCGGCATCAAGGTTGGTCTGCGCTTTTGCCTGACCGAGGGCACGCAACACCATCTGCCTGACTTGTTGCAGCTTTGTGATGACGAAGGTGTGGACAAGTTTTACCTGTCTCACCTGGTCTACGCCGGTCGCGGTGACAAAAACCGGGGCGAAGACGCCGAACATCTGCGCACCCGTAAGGGCCTCGATCTGCTGCTGGAACGCGCGTGGGAGGCCGCCTCTGGCGGACGCCCTCTGGACATCGTCACCGGCAACAATGATGCCGATGCGGGGTATTTCCTGAATTGGATCCGCGCGCGTTTCGACGCCGACAAAGCCGCCCATGTGCGCGAACATCTGGCCGCATGGGGTGGAAATTCCAGCGGTTTGGGTGTGGCCAATATCGACAATCTGGGCCGAGTTCATCCGGATACCTACTGGTCCGATTACACGGTCGGCAATGTGAAGACCAAACCCTTCTCCGAGCTCTGGACCAGCGATGACCCGATGCTGGCCATGCTGCGCACCCGCCCGCGCCCGCTGAAAGGGCGTTGCGGTGCATGCCAGCTCAAGGACGTCTGCGGCGGCAATACCCGTATCCGGGCCTTGCAACTGACCGGCGATCCCTGGGCCGAAGATCCGGCCTGCTATCTGTCAAACCAAGAAATCGGCGTGGATGATGCGGGCGAGCGCTTGCAGGTCACGCCGTTCCGGGGGAAAAGCCATGATCCGGCGCATCAGTTCTTTTGACACCCTGAAAATCGGTACGCTCTGTTCCCTGCTGCTGGCCGGTACCGCATGGGCGGATGCCCCGTCAGATTATGCCGAACACTGCGCCTCCTGCCACGGCGAGAACCGTCTGGGCGGCGTCGGCCCGGCCCTGATCCCCGAGACATTGAAACGGATGCGCGGCCCGCGCGTGGCTTCAGTGATTGCCGAAGGCCGTACGGCCACGCAGATGCCCGCGTTTTCGCATGAGTTGGACGCATTGCAGATCGAGGAACTGGCGGGCTGGCTGAAATCGCCGCTGGAGACCGACCCGGAATGGGGCGAGGCCGATATCATGGCCAGCCGCACGCTGGACGACGACTATGCCCCGGTAGACGCGCCTGTCTGGTCCAGCGACCCGATGAACATCACGCTGGCTGTTGAGACCGGCGACCACCATGTCAGCGTTCTGGATGGCGACACGTTCGAGGTGCTGGACCGGTTCGAGACTCCATTCGCTGTCCACGGCGGTCCGAAATTCAGCCCCGATGGCCGCTATGTCTTCATCATGTCTCGCGATGGCTGGGTCCAGAAGTACGACATCTGGGCGCTGAAACAGGTGGGTCGCGTACGTGCGGGCCTGAACAGCCGCAACATCGCCATGTCTGGCGACGGCAAATGGGTGGCCGTGGCGAATTACCTGCCCAACAGCCTGACCCTGCTGTCGACCGAAGACCTCTCGGTCGCGAAAGTCGTCGAAGTCAAAAGCAAAAAGGGCGTTCCCAGCCGCGTTTCGGCGGTATACCAAGCACCGCCGCGTGAAAGCTTTGTTCTTGCATTGAAAGACGTCCCCGAGATTTGGGAAGTCTTTTACGGCGACAACCCACCTCAATCCGGGTTGGGCCATGACTTCCGTATCGAAGGCCAGTTCAAGAACCCCGACCCCTTCCCAGTGCGCAAGATCACCACACCCGACTATCTGGACGATTTCTTTTTCGACCAGAGTTATGAATACGTCATGGGCGCGTCGCGTGACGGAAAGGGCGGTCAGGTGATTGATCTGGTCATCGGCCAGAAAGTGGCTGATCTGGATTTGCCGGGCATGCCACATCTGGGATCGGGGATCACGTGGCAACATGGCGACACGACCGTGATGGCCACACCGCACCTGACCGATGGCACCGTGTCGGTGATCGACATGGAAACCTGGGAAACCGTCAAACGGATCAAGACCGAAGGACCGGGATTCTTCATGCGCAGCCACGAGAACTCACCCTATGTCTGGGCTGATGTGTTCTTCGGCCCCAACAAGGACGCCATGCATGTGATCGACAAGCAAAGCCTTGAAATCGTAAAGACTCTGCGCCCCGCGCCCGGCAAGACAGTGGCCCATGTGGAATTCACCAAGGATGGCAGCCACGCGCTGGTCTCGATCTGGGAAGATGACGGCGCAGTGATCGTCTATGATGCGCAGACGCTGGAAGAGATCCGCCGCCTGCCGATGCGCAAACCTTCGGGGAAATACAATGTCTGGAACAAAATCACCTTCTCGGAAGGCACCAGCCACTGAGGGCAAATGGCCGGTCTGGAAGCTGGCCATTTTGCTGTACCCGGCCACGGCGTTGACCGTGGCCATTAACCTTTTTCTCGTGGGCCTGATCGCCAACAGTGCGGGGTTCGGTGTGATCGAACCTGTCACCGCGATCCTGTGGTCGATACCGCTGGGCGTTCCCGCATCCTGGCTGGCCGGGCGCTGGGTGCGCGGCTTGATGGATGAGGCTGACGACTAGGTCACAATTTTGCCGACACCTGACCTATGTCAAGTATCCGTCTGAGAGAATCCCGTAGGACTCCGGAAAGAACGCCGAGTTGGATTCTCTATGCCTGCCCCTGTCCTTCTGCACACGCTCCTTAACCGCGCATCGCGCGCGGTGTGTGTCTTGGCAGGCATCCTTCTTCTGCTGTCGCAAATGCTTGGTCCGGCACTGGCGAGTCCCGGACAAAGTATGTGGGTGGAGATCTGCTCGGAGGCAGGGGCGGTCTGGGTTCAAGTAGACCTCGAAGAGGGAACTGAAGATCCAACCGCGCCCTGTCCGAAATGTGCCGACTGCGCCCTGTGCGCAGTAACGGCAGCGGCCCCGGTGCCTGACCTGCCCGAATTGGCGCGGATCGAATTTGCGCAATCCATGCAAACCGTTGTTCCCAGCCAGTTCGGATCCAGCAATTCAGTCTGGCTCTGGCCTGAAACCCGTGGTCCCCCGGCCGCGCTCGAAAACAGAATCGAACGCGCCCAGCGCGCGTCCATGGCGTCAATCCAAATACCCGGAGGTGCGCCATGGTCGTAAGTCGCGCAATCCACTTTCTACTGGCCTTCACCCTGTCCTGCCTGATGGCGATCAGTGCCCATGCCGACAGCCTCGCCAGCTTCCTGCCCGACATCACTCCCGCCGATCTGGCCCCCGGGGCCGACGCCTTTGGTCCCGTGCGCGATGACGTGCCCGTCGCCCCTGTTCTGAAGGGCGGCGAGACCCTGGCCTGGGCTTTCCTAACCTCGGATTTCGTGGGCACCACCGGGTATTCCGGCAAGCCAATCCACGTAGTCGCCGCTATTGATGATGATGCCGTTCTGACCGGGGTTAAACTGGTCAAACACTCGGAGCCCATTGTTCTGATCGGCATCCCCAATTCCCGGATGGTCGAATTGACCGAAGGTTACACGGGCCTGGACCTCAAGCGCGAAGCTGAAACCGGGGGTGAGGGGCATGACCTCGACATCATTTCCGGCGCCACCGTGACGATCATGGTGATAGACGACAGCCTTGTGCGAGGCGGCATCAAAGTGTCCCGCGCACTGGGTCTGGGCGGCCTGTCGCCGTTGCAGGCCGATGGGCCGAAGCGCGAAGTCGATATGGCTAAAAATGCCTTCTATGACTGGACCACTCTGTCTGGCGACGGCTCAATCCGGCGACTGACGCTGGATGTCGGGCAGGTCAACGCCGCGTTCGAGGCCACGGGCGATCAGCGTGCCATCAAACGCCCGGAACCGGGTGAGCCGGATGATACCTTCATCGACATGCATATGGCGCTGGTCTCGGTCCCGTCGATCGGGAAATCCCTGCTGGGTGAAGCTGAATATCAGAACCTCGTGAACCGTTTGGACGAAGGCGAACAGGCCATTTTGGTGCTGGGTCGCGGGGCATATAGCTTCAAAGGCTCAGGGTATGTGCGCGGGGGTATTTTTGACCGGATTCAGTTGATCCAGGGCGACAACTCGGTCCGCTTCTTTGACAAGCAACAAGAGCGCCTTGGCAAGGTTGCAGCCTCTGATGCGCCCAGTTTCACCGAACTGGACATCTTCAAGATCCCCGCCGATGCGGAATTCGACCCGACCGAACCGTTCCGCCTGCAACTGCTGGTGCAACGGGCCGTTGGCGCGGTTGAAAAGACCTTTCTGACCTTTGATCTGGGCTACAAGCTACCCGAGCAATACTTGCTGCCGGTTGCTGCCCCCACCGTTGTCGATGACGCCACCGGCGAGGCCGCCGCCAAAGCCGCCCTGTGGAAACGTATCTGGAAGGATCGCACATTCGAGATTGCAGGTCTGGGCGTCATGCTTCTGGTGCTGACCGCGACCTTCTTCTTCCAGTTCCACGCCACGATGAATGCGCGCGTCTTCTACTGGTTCCGCATCGGCTACCTGACTTTGACCCTGTTCTTCATCGGCTGGTACGCCAATGCGCAGCTGAGTGTCGTGAACCTGATGGCGCTGGCCGGCAGCTTGCGCACCGGGTTCTCATGGGATGCCTTCCTGCTAGACCCGCTTGTTTTCATCCAATGGTTCGCCGTGGCTGCCGCGCTGCTGTTCTGGGGCCGTGGTGCCTATTGCGGCTGGCTGTGCCCGTTTGGTGCGCTGCAAGAGCTGACCAACAAGATCGCCCGCGCGCTGAAAGTGCCGCAATGGACCCTGCCCTGGGGCCTGAACGAACGCCTCTGGCCGGCGAAATACATGATCTTCCTTGGGCTTTTTGGCCTCAGTTTCGTCTCGATCCCGCTGGCCGAAAAATATGCTGAGATCGAGCCGTTCAAAACCGCGATCATTCTGAAATTCATGCGCGACTGGCCCTTCGTGGTCTTTGCGCTGCTCCTGCTGGGGATCGGGCTGTTCATCGAACGGTTTTATTGCCGCTATCTCTGCCCGCTGGGCGGAGCGCTGGCAATCCCTGCCCGTGTCCGCATGTTTGACTGGCTGCGCCGCTACAAGGATTGCGGCACCCCCTGTCAGACCTGCGCCAACGAATGCCCCGTTCAGGCGATCCACCCCACCGGTGAGATCAACCCGAACGAGTGCGTCACCTGCCTGCATTGTCAGGTGCTCTACCAGTCCGAGACGAAATGTCCCGTCGTCATCCGCCAGCTGAAACGGCGGGCCAAGACAGGGTCGGTCGACCTAAAGACCCCGCTCGGACAACCACCGGCGAACCATCCGAACGCCAAACCGCAATCCGTTTCCTAAAAAAGGAGGAACGATCATGTCGGACAACGAAAACAAACTGAACATCACACGCCGCGGGATGCTGGGTGCAACCGCAACCGGCGCCGTGATTGCCGGGACCGGTCTGGGCTCGACCCTGATGACCGCGAAAGAGGCAAGCGCTGCGGCCAATGCCAATCTGCAGCCCGGTGAACTGGACGAGTATTACGGCTTCTGGTCCTCGGGTCAGACCGGTGAATTGCGCATCCTGGGCTTCCCGTCCATGCGCGAACTGATGCGGGTACCGGTGTTCAACCGCTGCTCGGCCACCGGCTGGGGTCAGACCAACGAGTCGCTGAAAATCATGACCGACGGTCTGCTGCCGGAAACCAAAGAGTTTCTCGCCAAGCGCGGCATGAAAACCTACGACAACGGCGACCTTCACCACCCGCATATGTCGTTCACCGACGGCACCTATGATGGCCGTTACCTGTTCATGAACGACAAGGCCAACACCCGCGTCGCCCGCGTGCGCTGCGACGTGATGAAATGCGACAAGATCACCGAGATCCCGAACGCCAAGGCGATCCACGGTCTGCGTCCGCAGAAATTCCCACGCACCGGCTATGTATTTGCCAACGGTGAAGACGAAACTCCGCTGGTCAATGACGGCACCGTGCTGGACGATCCGTCGCAGTACGTGAACATCTTCACCGCGCTGGACGGCGACACCATGGAAGTGGCATGGCAGGTGATCGTGTCGGGCAACCTCGACAACACCGACTGCGACTATCAGGGCAAATACGCCTATTCGACCTCGTACAACTCGGAAATGGGTATGAACCTGGCCGAGATGACCGAGAACGAGCTGGACCACGTCGTTGTCTTCAACCTTGCTGAAATCGAAAAAGGTATCGAGGCCGGTGACTATCAGGAACTGAAAGGCGTCAAGGTTCTGGACGGCCGTAAGGGTCAGAACAAGAACTACACCCGCTACATTCCGATCCCGAACTCGCCGCACGGTATCAACACCGCGCCTGACGGCAAGCACGTCTGCATCAACGGTAAGCTGTCGCCGACCGTTTCGATCATGGACGTGACCAAGCTGGACGCCCTGTTCGAAAGCGATGCCGACCCGCGGTCCTGCATCGTGGGTGAGCCGCAGCTGGGTCTTGGCCCGCTTCACACCGCTTATGACGGTCAGGGCAACGCGTTCACCACGCTGTTCCTGGACAGCCAGATCGTGAAGTGGAACATCGAAAAGGCAATCGAGGCTTACGGTGGCGCCGATGTGGACCCGATCATCTCGAAGGTCGACGTGCACTATCAGCCGGGTCACAACTCGACCTCCATGGGCGAAACCAAGGATGCAGACGGCAAGTGGCTGATTTCGATGAACAAGTTCTCGAAAGACCGCTTCCTGAACGTAGGCCCGCTGAAGCCCGAGAACGAGCAGCTGATCGACATCTCGTCCAACGAGATGAAAGTGGTTCACGACGGTCCGACCTTTGCCGAGCCGCATGACTCGATCATCGTTCGCAGCGACATCGTCAACCCGGTCAATGTTTGGGATCGTGCCGACGTCACCTGGGAAGACGCCCGCAAACAGGCCGAAGCCGATGGCATCGATCTGGAAGAAGGTGCTGAAGAGCCCATCCGTGACGGCAACAAGGTACGGGTCTACATGACTTCGCAGGCACCGACCTTCAGCCTTGAGAAGTTCACCGTCAAACAGGGTGACGAGGTGACGGTCTACATCACCAACCTGGATGACGTGGACGATGTGACCCACGGCTTCTGCCTGGGCAACTACGGCATCGCGATGGAAGTCGCACCGCTGGCAACCGCCTCGGTCACCTTCACCGCTGACCGTCCGGGCGTGCACTGGTTCTATTGCCAGTGGTTCTGCCACGCGCTGCACATGGAAATGCGCGGCCGGATGCTGGTCGAACCGCAGGGAGCATAACCCATGCGTTGGCCCCTGCTCGTACCGCTCCTGCTCGGCTCGCCCCTTTGGGCGGCGGACTGGGATGTGCCCAACCGGGCGGGGGCCATCAATGAAATATTGGTGCAGGCGGCGGATGGAGACACCCTCCGCCTGAGCCCCGGTGTTTACACCGAAACACTGATTCTGGACCGGCCCGTCACCATCGACGGGCTGGGACAGGCTACCATCGACGGTCAAGGCAATGGCAGCGTCATCACCGTGACCGGGCCGGGCGTGACCGTTCGTGGTCTGACGGTGATCGGCTCGGGCTCAAGCCATGACGGGATCGACAGTGGCATCCAGCTGACCAAAACGGCCAAAGCGCCGGTGGTCGAGGATAACGTGTTGCTGGGCAACCTCTATGGCATCGACATTCACGGAGCCAAGGACAGCATCGTACGCGGCAACCGGATCGAAGGGCGACAGGACCAGCGGATGAACGACCGCGGCAACGGAGTCTACGTCTGGAACGCGCCGGGTGCGCGGGTCGAAGACAATGAGATCCGCTATGGCCGCGACGGGATCTTTGTGAACTCGTCCAAGAAAAACACCTTCACAGGCAACCTGTTCCGCGATCTGCGCTTTGCCGTGCACTACATGTATGCCGACGACTCGGTCGTCAGCGACAATGTCTCAATCGGCAATGATCTGGGCTATGCGGTGATGTTCACGACCAATGTGACCGTTGCCAACAATGTCTCAATTGGCGACCGCGAACATGGTGTGATGCTGAACTATGCCAACAAGAGCGTCATCACTGGCAACGTGGTGAAAGGTGCCAAGGAAAAATGCACCTTCCTCTATAACTCCAACAAGAACGAATTCACCGATAACTGGTTCCAGGGATGCGGCATAGGCATCCACTTTACCGCCGGCAGCGAACGCAACCGCATCGTTGGCAACGCCTTTGTCGGCAACCGGACACAGGTGAAATACGTCTCGACCAAATGGGTCGAGTGGTCCGAAGACGGGCGCGGCAATTACTGGTCCGATTTCGCCGCCTATGATGTGGATGGCAACGGCATCGCCGATGCTCCATATCGCCCCAACGACAGTATGGACCATGTGCTGTGGACCCAACCCTCAGCCAAACTGCTGCTCGGCTCCCCCGCCGTGCAACTGGTGCGCTGGTCGCAATCCGCCTTCCCGGCCCTGCTGCCGGGTGGCGTGATGGACAGCAACCCATTGATGCAAGCCCCTGAACCCCCAGCTATGAAAAAGGTGCCTCATGACGGATAAGGCCCTAGTTATCGACCACGTCAGCAAGGATCGCGGAAAAACCCGCGTTCTTGACGATATCACCCTGTCCCTTGCCCCCGGTCAGCGCGTGGCGCTGCTGGGCCATAACGGCGCGGGCAAGTCGACCCTGATCAAATCCATCCTCGGCCTGACGCCGATCCACGGCGGAGCCATTCGAATCGGCGACGCCACCCCCGGCAGCGCGCAGGCGCGGCGCGAGACGGCCTATCTGCCCGAAGCCGTGTCGTTTCACCCAGCCTTGACGGGGCGCGAGCAGCTGACCCTGTTCGCAAAACTGTCAGGCACCAAAGCCGATGTGCCCGGCCTGCTGGATCGTGTTGGCCTCAGCGACGCGCTGGACCGCCGGATCGGTGCTTATTCCAAGGGCATGCGGCAACGTCTGGGTCTGGCACAAGTACTGCTGGGCCATCCCAAAATGGCGCTGCTGGACGAGCCGACTTCAGGGCTGGACCCGATTTCACGGCAGGATCTCTATGCCATAATCGACGAACTGGCTGCTCAGGGCACTGCGGTTCTGATCGCCTCTCACGCCCTGACCGAGGTCGAGGCCCGCACGGACCGGATCGCCATCATGCGCAAAGGTCGGATGGTGGCTGACGACACGCTGACCAACCTGTCGGCTTTGGCCGGCCTGCCGATCCGCCTGCGTGTCCGCGCCAGCACTAATCCCGAAGCGCTGGCAGCCGAACTTGGCGGCGACCGGATCAACGGCGCGTCTGTCGAACTGCTCTGCACCCCCGACGACAAGATGGAGGCCCTACGACGGATCGCCAACATGGGCGACGCTGTGGCGGATGTGGAAATGACCCCGCCCAAGCTGGAAGACCTCTATCGCCATTACGCTCAGGAGGATTTGCAATGACCCGCTTCCTCGCCATCACCCGCACCGAGATGCTGATCCTGCGCCGTAACCGCTGGCTGCTGATGGTCACACTGATTATGGTACTGTTTGCTTTGGCCCTGACCTTCGCAGGCAGCGCACCGACCGGCACACTGGGTGTTGATATGCTGACCGTTTCGGTCGCCTCGATGACAACCCTGTCTGTCTACCTTGCCCCGCTGCTGGCGTTGATGATTTCCTTCGACGCCATCGCCGGCGACGTGGACCGGGGCAGCCTGTCGCTGCTGCTGTCATACCCCGCAGGGCGCGGGGAAATCCTGTTGGGCAAGTTCACTGCCCATCTCGCCGCACTCGCCTTTGCCATGACTGTCGGCTTCGGCACCGCCGGTGCGGTGGCGGCATGGTTCGGCGGAGCGGGCACTGAAAGCCTGATTGCTCTGCTACGCCTTATCCTGACTTCCATCCTGCTTGGCGCCGTGTTTCTGGCGCTGGGATACCTGCTGTCTGCCCTGGCTAGGGGCGCCACGGCGGCAGCAGGTATGTCGGCCGGGCTCTGGCTGGTCTTTGTCGTCCTCTATGATCTGGGCCTGTTGGGGGCTGTCGTCATGGACGAGGGCGGCACTTTCACCCGATCCGTCTTTCCATGGGTGATGGTAGCCAACCCGGCCGACGCATTCCGTCTGTGGAATATCGCCGCGACCGAAGGCGTCGCGATGGCGTCCGGCATGACTGGGGCCGCACAGGCCCTGCCCGTCTGGGCCGCGCCTGCGTCGCTGTTGATTTGGCCGGTGCTGGGCTTTGCCCTTGCGCGCCTGGCTTTCCGGAGGGTCGAGCCGTGAAGCGCTTTGCCCTGATCGCGCTGATTGCCCTGTCGGCCTGTAAAGAGGAACAGATCGCCGCCCCCGACCCGGTCGATCTGACCCCGGACGCGCTGAGCTTCTTCTGTCAGATGAACATCGCAGAACATGGCGGACCAAAAGGGCAGATTCATCTGGAGGGCTACCCGGTGCCGCTGTTCTTTGCACAGGTGCGCGACATGGTGGCTTATCTCAAAAGCCCCGAACGGGATGCCGAAATCACTGCCGTCTACGTCAGCGATATGGGTGTCGCACCCAACTGGCGGCAACCCGGCATCTCCAACTGGATCGCCGCGGACGGCGCAACCTTTGTCGTTGGGGCCAATGTCGCGGGCGGCATGGGCGCGCGCGAGGTTGTTCCCTTTGCCAATCCTGACGATGCCACGGCTTTCATCGAACAATACGGCGGCTCTTCCCTGCCACTTTCCGACATTCCCGACACCGAGGTTCTGGGCCCCGTCGATCTGGACCTGAAACTGGAGACCCCCTCATGACTCTGCTCTCCCGCCGCCGGTTCCTCACCATGTCTGCCGCCTGCGCGGCCTTTCCTGCCGGTGCGTCCCCCGCCCCGGTCGCCCATTGGCGCGGGGTCGCGCTGGGGGCAGCGGCCAGTTTGCGGCTGGAAGGGCTGACCGATGCACAAGCTGCGCCGATCATTGCAGCGGTCGAGGCTGAGGTGAACCGTCTGGAGAACATCTTCAGCCTGTACAGGCCGCAATCGGAACTGAGCCGGTTGAACCGTGACGGTCACCTGTCGGCTCCGTCGCCCGAGTTGTTGAATGTCCTCAGTCTGTGCACCGCACTGCACAAGGCCTCAGGCGGTGCTTTCGATCCAACGATCCAGCCCGTCTGGAGCGCGCTCGCAATCGGTGCGACCCCGGCTGAACTCCGAACTGCCGAAGGTACGGTCAGTTGGAGCCGCGTCACCGTTCTGACCGGTGAAATCCGCCTGCCCCAACCGGGTAAATCAGCGCTTACCCTGAACGGTATCGCCCAAGGCGCCATTACTGATCGCATCAGCGCTTTGCTTGCCTCACATGGGTTGCGCGATGTGCTTGTGAACATGGGGGAAATCGCGGCCCGAGGGCGACGCAGCGACGGACAGGACTGGCGCGTCGGTCTGGCCGGAGCCGCGGGCAAAGTTCATAAAACCATTGAACTTCGGGACCGGGCCGTTGCGACCTCCGCCTCCAACAGCGTTATGCTTACTGATGAGCAGGGTCACATCCTCAACCCCAAGGGAGATAACCGACAGGAACTTGTCGTCTCTGTTTCCGCACCCAGCGCAGCCATCGCCGATGGTCTGTCAACGGCCTTGTGCGTGGTTCCGAGATCACAAGTGAACTCCGTGATCGCTTCTTTTCCCGAGGTCAGGCTTGAGATGTGCATCTGATCATCAGGGCCAGTCGGAGATTTCTTCTGTAGAAAGAAATTGCGAGGCCGGAATAGCCTCGCAATTCTCGTTTATATGTCAGCAGCGGATCAGGCCGCGGCGATCTGACCGGCTTTTTCAACCAGCACCTCGGCCTGGCGGATCGAGGCATAATCGATCAGACGGCCATCCAGCGACACAGCGCCTTTTCCGGAAGCTTCGGCTTCGGCCATTGCGACCAGAATGCGCTGCGCCTTGGTCACTTCTGCATCGGATGGAGACATGACCTCGTTGGCCAGTGCGATCTGGCTGGGGTGGATGGCCCATTTGCCTTCGCAGCCCAGAACCGCAGCACGTTTTGCCGCCGCCCGGTATCCGTCCGGATCCTGAAAGTCGCCGAACGGACCGTCAATCGGGCGCAGGCCATTCGCGCGGGCCGCGACCACCATGCGGGCCAGCGCATAGTGCCACATATCGCCCCAATGGGTCAGGCGACCACCGTCGGCGTCCGCATCCGTCAGAACGGAATAGTCGGGGTTTACACCACCGATGATCGTGGTCCGCGCGCGCGTCGAAGCCGCGTAGTCGGCAACGCCGAAATGCAGGCTTTCATTACGCTTCGACGCGGCAGCTATCTCGCCGACATTCTGCATGCCAAGCGCCGTTTCGATGATATGTTCGAACCCGATCCGCTTTTTGTAGCCCTTGGCATCCTCGATCTGGGTCACCAGCATATCGACGGCATAGACGTCGGCGGCGGTTCCAACCTTTGGAATCATGATCAGGTCCAGCCGTTCGCCAGCCTGTTCGACCACATCAACCACGTCGCGATACATGTAATGCGTGTCCAGTCCGTTGATCCGCACCGACATGGCCTTGCTGCCCCAGTCGATGTCGTTCAGCGCCTCGATGATGTTCTTGCGGGCCTGTTCTTTTTCATCAGGCGCGACGGCGTCTTCCAGATCGAGGAAGATGACGTCCACATCCGACTTTGCCGCCTTTTCGAACATACCCGGCTGGCTGCCGGGGACAGCCAGTTCGCTGCGGTTCAGGCGGGCGGGGGCTTGATCTATGGAATGAAAGCTCATGTTTTAGGGTCCTTCGTCTTACAGGTTCGGGTAGATCGGGAAGCGGGCGCAGAGTTCGGCGACTTCGGC
>NZ_WPZL01000012.1 GCF_013031245.1 Ruegeria lacuscaerulensis | reverse complement strand
AAACAACGGCAACTCCGGTGGCGCCTTCGACCCAAATAGTCTGAATAGTGAGTAAGGGGCTCAAGCGCCCAGTTTAATGCAACGCACGCCCGAAGAGTTTAATCTTCTTCGGGCGTGTCTTTTTTCCGGATTGCGACATTGCATGCGCCAATTACCTGACCATTCCATTCAACCGGAGTGGCGTTGTAATTGATGACAAAGGTGTACCTAGCCGTTTCTCGGCGGCGCAAGCCCATGGGCATAGGGTGCAGGACCACACCGGTTTTCAATGCGGCCATTTCAATAATCCGGTCCCAAAGTAACTCATCCGGGAATCCAGCCAGATACCACAAACTGTTCTCACCCTTTAGCGCCGAGGTTCCGTCCACAAAGGTCAACAGATCGGGTGCCGTGCCCGAGAGCCGCTCAATCCAGTGCAGTGCCGCTCCGCCCCCTATGACCTCGCGCTGGACGTTTGGGGGAAGGGTTTCGACCAGATCAACCTCGCAGTGAAATCCGGTCAGGCCCGGGCGACCGGTTTCAGGAATCCGAAAGTCATGTGTAATTGCGCCACTTCGCGGGCCGAATAGCACCAGATCGCAGCTTTCGGCCAGTTGACGCTCAAGTTCATCACCCAGCGTAGCCAGCCCCGGCGCAAAGATCATCTTATAGCTGTTTGAGGGAATGTCGTTTGCCGACACAAAATCCACCGACAGCCCCGCCCGCCGCAAAGCGCGATAGGCTGAGAAAACCAGGCGGAAGTAGTCGAATCCAGCGCCTTGCGGCTGCGTTGCCCATGCCCATTCGGAGGCATAATCAAACAATATGGCCACTTCCGCCTTCTCTTGGACGACCTCACCGATCGCCGCCAATGTCTCCGCCGTCTGTTGCACCTCGGTCAGGGCCGGGGCAGGTCGGTTGCTCGGGGTCAGCAGACCAGCGTGCATTTGTTCCTGAGCAAACGCAGCCTGCCGCCAGCGGAAATAGCTGACGACTTCGGCCCCGTGCGCCACGGCCTCAAGCGACCAAAGGCGAACCATACCGGGCAGAGGCGCTGGGTTATAGGGTGCCCAGTTCACCGGGCCGGGCTGCTGCTCCATTACCCACCATCGTCCGCGTCCCACGGCGCGATACAGATCGTGATGAAAGGCCTGCATATCCGGGTCGCCCTGTTGCAGAAAAGCGGTTTTATGCGCCTCGTCCGCCTCCAGGCGGTCGGACAAAAATCCGATCGGGTAGCTGTCCCAGGTTGCAATATCCAGATCCTGGCCGACCTTGAAATGATCAAATTCCAGGATCCGAGCCATGTAGTTGTGCAACAGCGGCACGTCGGTCAGAGGGCGCAGTACATCCACCTGGGCCTTGTTGAACGCCACGACCTGATCCGAACTGAAACGGCGGAAGGCTAATACATGCGCCGGGTTGGGATCGGTAACGGTCAGGTTGGGCAGGTCTATTTGATCGAACCGATCATAATCCATCGACCAGAACACGTTGCCCCATGCCTTGTTCAGTGAGTCGATGGAGCCATACTGATCTGCCAGCCATTGTTGAAATGCCTGCAGGGCTGCCGGGCTGTAACTGATGGTTGTGTCGTGACACCCATACTCATTGTCGATTTGCCACGCGGCGACATGCGAATTGCGCCCATAGCGTTCGCCCATGATCCGGGTGATGCGTGTGCATTCCTGCATATAGCCCCGATGGCTAAAACAGTAGTGCCGGCGCGACCCGAATTTGCGGGGCTGCCCCAGCGCGTCAACCGCAAGCATGTCCGGGTGTTTCTCAAGCATCCAGCGCGGAGGCGTCGCCGTGGGTGTTCCCAGTACAACCTTAAGGCCCGCTGCCCCCAGTGTTTCAATCGCGCGATCCAGCCAGTCGAAGCACAATTCGCCCGGCTTCGGTTCCATCCGGCTCCACGCGAATTCGCCAATCCGAACCCAGGTCAGGCCGGATTCAACCATACGGGCCGCGTCTTCGGCCCACATCGCCTCGGGCCAGTGTTCCGGGTAATAGCAAACGCCTAGTTCGGGTTTCATAGGATGACTCTGTGTTCTGTTTGTCCTTTGCCAATGCCGGTGGCGGCAAAGGTCATGCCATTGACCGGATGCGCTTTGATCGTTTCGTCGTCCAGCCCTTCGCGCGCCGTAGTGCAAAACAGCGTCGTAAGGTCTTCGCCGCCGAAGGCAGGGCAGGAGGTATGGGCGGCTTGAAACGAGACCGCCTTCAGGAATTGTCCTGTTGGGCTGTACGCCGCCACGCGGCCAATGCCCCATTGCGCGATCCAGATGTTACCCTCTGCGTCTAACACAGCACCGTCGGGGTTCAGGCCTTCATCGCGCAGGTCCAGATAGACGGTGCTTTCACCCTGGGGCCATCCGGTTTCCGCATTTAGTGTCCAGCGCATAACCTGTTTCGTGGTTGTGTCCGCAAAATGGGCGCGGGACCGGTCCGGCGCAAAGCAGATGGCGTTGGAAATTGTCACCTCCGGCACCAACTGCCGCAGCTCTCCCCGGAAGAACCGGTATATCGACCCTGCGCCTTGTTCTGCTCTTTTGCCCATCGTCCCAATCCAGAAGCCACCCCATGGATCGGCGCGCCCGTCGTTGGATCGCGTTACCGGGTTGTCCGCCTCCAGCGGTGCGATCAGTTTTTTCTGGCCGCTTTCCAGCCCAAAACTCCAAAGCCCAGTTTCGGATGCCACCAAGAGCGTATCCCGATCGACCCAGCCTGCCGCCGAGACGCATTCTGAAAACTGCCAACTGCGCGGCTCTCCACCTTCCTTTGTCATTAGGCGCTTGTTGATGATGTCGAACCAGAAAAGCTGTTGCCGTTCCGGGTGCCACAAAGGTCCTTCGCCCAATTCGCAGGGGCGGTCATCAAAGACGGTGTTCATTTGGCGGCCTTATCATAAGCCGTGACGATCTGTGTCGCTCGTTCCGCGATTTCAGAAACCGCCATTCCAGGTCTGAACAAAGCTGATCCGATCCCAAATCCGTCAGCTCCGGCCCCTATCCACTGAGAAAAGTTTTCTGGGCCAGCTCCGCCCACGGCGAAAACCAACGTTCCAGTTGGCAGAACCGGTCGCAGCGATGCCAAGCCAGCTGGGCCAGCCATCACTCCGGGAAACAGTTTCAGCCCTGTTGCTCCGGCCTTCAGCGCAGCGAAGGCTTCGGTCGGAGTGTAGACGCCGGGCCAACTTTCCAAATTGAGAGTAACCGTGCGCTGGATCACCTGTGCGTCGTAGTTGGGCGAGACGATCAACCTGCCGCCGACAGCCGCGACAGCGTCGACCTGACCAGGGGTCAGCACTGTGCCCGCGCCAATTAGAGCCTGATTGCCGAATCGGTCGGCCAAAATTCCGATGCTCTCCAACGGGTCAGGCGAATTCAGAGGAACTTCTATCCGGTTGATCCCTGCATTGATCAGGGCTTGACCAACCCCCGTAGCTTCGGTCGGTCGCAGGCCGCGCAAGATGGCGATGATAGGACGGCTCATGCGGTTTGCCTCGTCAGGTTGCGGGCAAGCAAAAGGCCCGCCAGAGTGGATTCTATGCTGTTCGCTATTTCGACAAACGCGCCTTGCTGTTGCAGCGCTATGGCGTAAGCCTCTGACAGGTTCTCCGCCCCTATGATGGCCAGTTGCTGACCCAGCCAGTAGGGTCGGGTCGCAGCCAGTTCTGCACCGATCAGGTATCCGGACAAACGCGCTCGGGCAACGCCTGCGTCCTGTGCGTGCAAGAGATCGGCAGCGCGCAGGCCGAACAAACGCGCCGCCAGTTGTTCGGGTTTGGACAGAGTGTCCGCCGCTGCCTCGGCAAAGGCGCTGTCATCCCAACCTTCGCCAACCGAGTGGCTCAGCACCGATTGCCCGCGCAACAGGTCGAACAACTCGCCTGTCATGAAGGTGCGGAAACTGACAACTTCACCTGCACTGACCTGCACCCATTTGGTGTGGGTTCCGGGCAGACAAATCACACCGTCCCAGTTCTGGCGGCTGGCCAGAAACCCGGCGATTTGGGTTTCTTCACCGCGCATGACATCTGAAGGAGAATTCTGTTTCAATCCCGGCACCACGAAGGCGCGAATACGGGGATCCGTGTTCGGAACGCGGATCGGGGCGGCCGGAACGGGCTCAGATGGAACAGAGGAATAGGGGGCTTCGACCCAGCCTTGGCGCGCTCCAACCATGCCGCAGGCCACTACGTCGACAATTGCGTTGCCCAGCCAGCCTTCGATAAGGTCCAGCAAGGCGGCCTGAAACCCATCTCTGGCAATCCGCGCCATACCATTGTCCGACTGCGCCCGATCCAGAACGGTATCTCCCCGCATGGCCCAGACACGCAGTTGAGATGTTCCCCAATCGACAGCAATCCATTCTGTATTCATGGCTCTACCCCGTTACCACAACGCCGCCATCGACCGCCATGCACTGGCCTGTCATGGCTCGGCTGGCCTCAGAAGCCAGGAACAGGGTCGGTGCGATCATGTCCTCGGGCGTCAAATGTTCCTTGAGACACTGGCGCTCCATATGAGAGGCCAGATCTTCCGGCGTCGCCCACATATCCAGCTGCTTCTGTGTCAGAACCCAACCAGGGGCCAGTGCATTCACGCGGATGTTCTGCGGACCCAGTTCGCGCGCCAGCGAACGGGTCATTCCCGTGATCCCGGCATTCGACGTCGTGTAGATCGGATAGCCGGAGTTACCCATCATGTAGCTGATTGAGCTGAAGTTCACGATCGAACCGCCGGTGCCCTGCATTTGGCGCGCCGCCTCCTGACAGGCGAAGTAATAGGCCTTTAGATTAACCTCGATCATCCAGTCCCAGAACTCGGTAGTGGTTTCCTTGAGCGAATGGCGCTGGTCATTGGCAGCGTTGTTGATCAGAACGTTCAAAGATCCATGCGCCTCGGCTGCTTTCGCCATCGTCGCATGGAGCAATTCAGTGTCCGTCATGTCACCCTGCATGAACAGCGGCGTGCGACCATGTTTGTCGCGCATCTCATCGACAAAGGCGGTGGCGTCCGACCGACCTATAAAGGCGACATTCGCGCCCTGAGCCAGGAACCCGTCGGTTAACGCAGCCCCGACACCTGACCCTCCGCCGGTGATATAGACGGACGCACCTTTCAGGTCGTGGAATGTGGCTGGCTGATCCATCAATGGCTCTCTCTGGTCACAAGGCGGGTGTCTTTGCCGACAAGGAAATCAAGGTCTGCGCCCTGATCGGCCTGCAGCACGTGGTCGATGTAAAGTTTGGCGTAGCCGCGTGTATAGTGCGGGTCATCCGGTTGCCATGCGGCACGGCGGGCGTCCAGTTCCTTTTCATCGACCAGCAACTCCAGTTCACCTTTGCCGGCTGAGACGCGGATGCGATCGCCGGTTTTTACCAGCGCCAGCGGACCACCCGCCTGCGCCTCGGGGCTGACATGTAGGATGACGGTGCCGAACGCGGTGCCGGACATGCGCGCGTCCGAAATCCGGATCATGTCGCGCACGCCCTCCTTCACCAGCCGGGCCGGGATTGGCATGTTGCCGACCTCTGGCATGCCGGGATAGCCTTTGGGACCGCAGCCTTTGAGCACCAGGATGGTTTCTGGCGTCACTGGCAGGTCGTCGCGGTCGATATTGGCTTTCAGATCTTCTATATTTTCGAAGACATAAGCCTCGGCCTCGGTTTCCAGCAAGGCGTCGGTTGCAGCCGAAGGTTTAACAATGGCACCGTTCGGCGCAAGATTGCCGCGAAGAACACGCAAGCCGGCAGCGGGTTTCACCGGGTTACTGATACCGTGAATGACATTGCCGTTGAAGCACTCGGCACCGTCATAGTAGGCCGAGATATCTTTGTTCAGAACGGTTCTGGCCGGGCGCAGAAAGGGTTTGAGTTCGGACAGAACGACCGGCATGCCGCCTGCATAGCAGAAATCCTCCATCAGGTATTGGCCCGAAGGCATGCAGTTTACCAGAAGGGGAATTTCCGACCCGATTTCGAAATCTTTGAGCGTCAGATCAATGCCAATGCGTCCCGCCAGCGCCAGCAGGTGCACAACCGCATTGGTGGACCCGCCGACAGCCGCATTGGCCAGAATGGCGTTTTCAAAGGCTTCTTTGGTCAGAATGTCGGAAGGTTTCAGGTCTTCGTCCACCATCTCGACGATCCGTTTGCCGGTCAGATGCGCCAATGCCATCCGTCGGGCGTCGACGGCGGGCAGGGCGGCGTTGGTGGGCAGGCTCATACCCATCGCCTCGACCAGTGAGGCCATGGTGCTGGCGGTGCCCATGGTCATGCAGACCCCGGCGCTGCGCGACATGCCGGATTCTGCGTTCATGAAGTCCTGCAGAGTCATCTCGCCCGCGCGCACGGCTTCGGAGAATTTCCAGACATCCGTGCCCGAACCGATATCCTGACCGCGATACTTGCCGTTCAGCATTGGGCCGGAACTTACTACGATGGTCGGCAGATCGACCGATGCCGCGCCCATCAACTGCCCCGGCGTGGTCTTGTCGCAGCCTCCCAGCAACACAACGCCGTCGATGCCATAGGCGCGGATCGATTCCTCGACATCCATCGCCAGCAGGTTGCGGAACAGCATAGCGGTGGGTTTCATCTGTGTTTCGCCCAACGACATGACCGGGAATTCAACCGGGAAGCCTCCAGCCTCCCAGACACCGCGTTTGACGCCCTCGGCAAGGTCGCGCAGGCCCGAGTTGCAGGGGGTCAGTTCCGACCAGGTATTGCAGATGCCAATGATGGGGCGCCCATCAAAAGCGTGATCTGGAAAGCCCTGATTTTTCATCCACGACCGGTGGATAAACCCGTCCTTGTCGAGTTTACCATACCAATGCTGAGAACGTCGTTTTGTCATATGCGGCGGTGCTTTTCGTAGTTGGTGTTGGAATTGAGTATTTTTGAAAAGATGAAGATCAGGCGGCGCGGGCCGGGACGCACCAGTTCGGCAGCCAGTCGGCATGCGCGATGAGCAGGTCATCAACAAGACTGCGGATTTGGCGCAGGTCCAGTTCGGCGGCGGTGTGCGGATCCATCATGGCAGCATGATAGATGTATTCCGGGTTTTGATCGACCAATGCACGCACGGTCAGTTCCTGCACGTTGATCTGTGTGCGCATCAACGCGATTAGTTGCGGTGGGATGTCGGTGACGACCGAGGGCTGCACGCCGTTGTTGTCCACCAGACAGGGGGTTTCGACTGCGGCGCCCGGAGGCAGTTGCGGGATCTGGCCGGTATTGGGCAGGTTGCCATAGGCCACGTAAGGCGTGTCTGTGACGATGGCATTCATCAGGTCAGCCGCAAATTCGTGACTACGAGTGACTTCGATTTCACGCCCGTCGGTCAGGGTTTTGGCCTGTTCCTTCCAACTGTTGAACTGTTCTTCGCACCGGGTTGGGTATTCATCCAGAGGGATGTTGAACTGATCAATCAGGTCCTGCCGCCCGTCCTTGATGAACCAGGGCACGTACTCCGCCAGATGCTCGGAACTCTCTGTGCAGAAGTAACCCAGGTGGTCCATAACTTCGTACCGGACTTTGTTCGGACAACGCAGCATCAGCTGCGGTGGTTTGGGAAAGCGCCCGCTGGCGTATCCCCGACGAAGCGCAGGGTAGAGATCACGCCCCTCGTGATTCAGTCGCAGGAAGAATGCGACGTGATTCACACCGGCGACTTTGTAATCGATTTTTTCTTTTGGCAGATTCAGATCATGGGCCAGTTCCTCGACCGTATTCTGTACAGAGTGGCATAGCCCCACGTGTCTCAAAGCCGGAAACTGTTCGGCCAATGCCCAGGTGTTAATGGCCATCGGGTTTACATATTGCAGCAGGGTTGCGTTTGGGCAGAGTTGCATCATGTCCTGCGCCACATCCCATAGCACCGGCACCGTTCGCAGGCCGCGCATGATGCCGCCGACCCCCAGTGTGTCGGCAATGGTTTGGCGCAGGCCGTATTGCTTGGGGATCTCAAAATCCGTCACAGTGCAAGGTTTGTAACCACCAACCTGAAACGCCGTGATAACAAAATCGGCCCCGTCCAACGCGGCGCGACGCTCTGTATGAGTTGACACAGTGGCACCGGCCCCGACCGAGCGGATCATCGCCTTTGCAACAGCCTCGCTTTCGGCCAGACGCACCGGGTCGATATCCATCAACGCGAAATGGCTGTCGGCCAGGGCAGGCTTTAGCAAGGCATCCCCCACGATGTTCTGCATGAAAATCGTGGAACCCGCACCAATAAAGGTGATCTTGGTCATGTAACGAACTCCGGTTCGAAGTTATTTGACGGCACCGAGGGTCAGACCCGCGATGAAGTGTTTCTGCATCAGGAAGAACATGGCCACCGGCGGCAAGGCCGCAACGATGGAGCCTGCGCTCATTAACTGATAGGCGGCCCGGAACTGGGCGTTAAAGCTGGTGATCCCTGCGGTGACAGGCTGGCTTTCAGCGCCCTGGGTCAGGACAACGGCCCAGAAATAATCGTTCCAGATGAAGGTAAAGATCAACACGCTGAGCGCGGCGATTGCCGGCTTCATCAGCGGCAGAACCACGTACCAGAAGATACGCCATTCGGTGATCCCTTCGACCCGTGCGGCCTCGATCAGTTCGAAAGGTAGGGCGCGAATGAAGTTGCGCATGAACAGAGTGCAGAACCCGGTCTGGAACGCGATGTGGAACAGGACCAGTCCGGTTTTGGTATTATAAAGCCCCAGTTGTAGGGTCAGATCCCGCACTGGCACCATCAGGATCTGGAAGGGCACGAAGTTGCCCGCTACAAACATGAAGAAGATCCAGAGGTTTGATTTAAACTTGTAGATCCCCAGCGCAAAACCGGTCATGCAGCTGATTGCGACCGCCCCGATCACCGTGGGAACAGTGATCAGGAACGAGTTCATCAGGTAACGCGGCATGTCCGAGTTAAAGAACACCTGACCGTAGTTGAACGCGCCCTCAAAGCTGGACGGCATGCCCCAGTAGTTCGCATTGGTGAAGTCTGCTGCTGGTTTAACCGAGAACAGGGCGACCGCCAGCAACGGACCCAGCCACAGCAGCAGCGCCAGAGGCAGCATAGCCTGATAGGTGATCTGAGCTGCTCGGGGTTGTTTTTCGATGGGTTTGGGAAACATCTCAGTGCCCCCTTTCTTCGCGGTACATCGACCAAAGGAAATAGGCGATGAAGCAGAGCATGATCAGGAACAGGATCACCGCGATGGCGGCACCATATCCCATGCGGAAGCCGTATTCTGAGAGGGCGACCTCGAACATGTAATAGGCCAGCACGCGTGACGAACCGAACGGGCCGCCTTGGGTCATGATTGAGATCAGGTCAAAGGACCGAAGTGCGCCGATAATAGTCACGACAAAGGCGATGAAGGTGGCCGGGCGCAGTTGTGGCAAGATGATATGCCACAGCATCCGCGCGCCTTTTGCGCCATCCAGGCGCCCGGCCTCGATCTGTTCGGGGTCCACAGCGTTTAGTCCGGTCAGATACAGGATCATGCAATAGGCCGTTTGCGGCCAGAGACCGGCAAAAATGATGCCATAGGTGACGAACCGCTCGTCGCCCAAAACGTTCAGAGGCTCCACCCCAAACAGCCCGAGAAACTCATTCAGCAGGCCAAACGTTGGGTCATAGAACCACGTAAACACAAGGCCCACGACCACCTGTGAGATGACAAAGGGGAAGAAAAACAGAGATTTGTACAGGCGGATGCCCCAGACTGTCTGGTTCAGGAACAGCGCGATGAACAAACCTGCCGGAATCGCAAGAAGATACAGGATCAACCAGATCAGGTTGTTTTTGAGCGACACATAGAAGGCGTCCCTGTCAACCCATTCCCAATACAGGTCTTCGTAGTTGCGAAAGCCGATGTATTCGGCCGCCCCCAGTCCATCCCATTCGTAGAGAGAGAGGTTGAAGGACTGAAACACCGGGATGATCACATAGACCATAAAGAACAGCAGACCCGGGGCCAGAAACAGCCAGGGGGCAATGCGCTGTTGGTTTCGGTGGAACCAGCTTTCCTGTTCCGGGGCGTCTATGGCGACTGTCATGGCAAAACTCTGGTTTTGAAGGGCAGGCGGACCGTAGCCCACCTGACATTTGTCTTAAGCGCGGTCCGGGAGGCCCGGGCCGCAGCCTTTGATCAGTTTTCGTAGATCCGCTGACGTGCGCGTTCCAGCTTGGACAAGATGCGGTCAACGTTGTCCGGCTTGACCATGAATTCCTGAAAACCTTCCATCGACACCTTGGCCATTTCAGCAGGCGAATCACGGTCCCAGAACTGGGCCACGCCGCCGGGGCTGTTTGACGACAGCATGGTGAAACCTTGCTGCAGGAACTTGTCATCATCCACTGAGGACTGTGCATTGACCGGCAACTGACCGAGGTTCTTACCATTGTTGATCTCGGTCTGTTCGCCCGGAGAAACCACAAAGCGCAGGAACTCACGCGCGGCTTCCTTGTTCGACGCGTTGGCCGGGATATGGAACGTGTCGGTCGGTGCGTCTTCGGCCAGTTCAACGTCGGGGTTGATGGCGACGAACTGGTAGAAATCCAGCTGGTCGTCGCTCAGTCCGGCCTCGCGCAGCGGCGCAACGGCGAAGTTGCCCATCAGATAGGCTGCGGCCTCACCATTGACCATGAAAGGTAGGGCTTCCTGCCAGCTATAGGTCTGGTGGTTGTCGATGAACGCGCCCATGTCGATCAACTGTTTCCAGTTGGCAAAGGTCTGCTTGACCCGGTCATCCTCCCAACTGACCTCGCCATTTGCCAGTTGCTGGTGGAAGTCAAATCCGTTGGTGCGCATGTTAAGGTAGTCGAACCAGCCGCCCGCGGTCCAAAGGAACTTGGTCCCGATTGTATAGCAGGCCCGGCCGGAATCGACGATCTTCTGACAATTTGCCAGCTCTTCCTCCCAGGTGGTGGGCTCGCTCAGGCCCAGTTCGTCAAAGATGTCTTTGCGGTAGTAGACGCCCCATTGATAGTAGCTGTAGGGCACACCCCACTGCTTGCCGTCGATGGTCATGGCGCCTTTGGTCGAGCCAAGATTGTCGGCAATTGCGGGCTCGGCCCACAGGTCGGACACGTCTTCGAATAGGCCCGCCTCGACATAGGGCTTCATCCGGTTGGCGGCGTACCAGGTTGCGACGTCCGGTGTGTCTGCCGTCAGGAAATTGCGGATTTGCGTCTTGTACGCCTCGCGGTCGATCACAGTAGTTTCAATATCCAGCCCGGGGTGCTGTTCCGCGAACCGGTCGATCATCGCCTCCATCGTCGCGCGCGGCGCCGGGTTCGATGTGTCGAGGAATATTCTTAACTCGCCGGTGAGTTCGGCAGCAACAGGTGCAGCAAGTGCCACACTGGCCGCCAAAGCCGCTGCAGAGCGCTTGAAGATGGAATGCATGGTTTCCTCCCTTAGCTTCCATTTCAGTTCCAATTATTGAAACTAAGTTTTATATATTGAAAACTACACATCGACTCGGTTAGTCTTGTCAAGACCCTCGTGCAAACTGCCGTGGGAAAACGGAGGAGAACACACGCCCGTGTCTGGTGACGGAACAATAGGAAAGGCATGTGATGTACTGGATCAGGTAGCAGCATTTGCGCGCCCGGTCCGGTTTGCTGAGTTGCTGGACAGCAGCAACTTTCCCAAGGCAACGCTGTACCGGTTTCTGCAAACCCTGACCAATCAGGGTATGCTGTCATACGATCCCGAACGGCAGACCTATACCCCTGGTCTGCGGCTGGTCCGGCTGGCCCATGCAGCGTGGACGCAAAGCTCGCTGGCGCCTATTGCGCGGCCTTTTCTGGATGCGCTCAGTCAGGAAACCGGGGAAACGGTGCATCTAGCGCAGCTCGATTCCAATCAGGTGTTGTATGTCGACAAACGCAATGCAGCACGGCCGGTTGAAATGTACTCTCAGGCGGGCAAGGTTGGCCCGGCCTATTGCACCGGGGTCGGCAAAGCGATGATGGCGTTTCTGGACGATGCCGCGCTGAACAAAGCAGTTTCGCAGCAAAGCTACCACCGGTTCACGGACAAAACGTTGACTTCGGAAGAAGCGTTGCGAGCAGATCTCGAGCTGATCCGCAGCCGCGGTTACGCCATCGACGATGAAGAGCACGAGCCCGGCATCATCTGCATCGCCTGCCCGATCCTGACGTCAGGCGGGCGGATGCTTGGGGCAATTTCCGTGACCGGATCGACCGAACGTATGAATTTCGAACAACTGGAAACCTGGATTCCCCGCGTTCGCCGAGTGGCCGAACAGATCGGAGCCGAAGCACAGACGTGGCGGTTCCCGGAGGCTCGCCGGAACGCCAATAACGACAGGATACAAGCGACATGACGGGTGTGACACTGAACCAGGCGATAAAGCGATATGGCCAGACGCAGGTTATTCATGGCATTGATCTTCAAATCGAGGACGGCGAGTTTTGCGTGTTTGTCGGACCGTCGGGCTGTGGAAAATCCACCTTGCTGCGGATGATTGCAGGGTTGGAAGAAACCACGGAGGGCCAAATCCACATCGGATCGCGCGAGGTGACTCATGTGGACCCGGCAAAGCGGGGGGTGGCGATGGTGTTCCAGACCTACGCGTTGTACCCGCATATGTCGGTGGCTGAAAACATGGGTTTCGGCCTGCGTATGAATGGCGTCGCCAAAGGCGAGATCGACAAAAAGGTACAGCAGGCATCAAACATCCTGAAGCTGGACCAGTACCTGAAGCGCAAGCCCAAGGCGCTGTCAGGTGGTCAGCGTCAGCGCGTTGCCATTGGGCGGGCTATCGTGCGTGGGCCCGAAGTGTTCCTGTTCGACGAACCTCTGTCCAACCTTGACGCCGAGTTGCGGGTCGAAATGCGGGTCGAGATCGCGCGACTGCATAATGAGATCGGTGCTACGATGATCTATGTGACTCACGATCAGGTCGAGGCGATGACCATGGCCGACAAGATTGTTGTGTTACGCGACGGCCGCATCGAACAGGTTGGTGCGCCGATGGACTTGTATCGCGATCCGGACAATCGCTTTGTGGCCGGGTTCATCGGCTCTCCGGCTATGAACTTTCTGGAATGCGACATTGTGGGCGGGAAGATCTCGCATCCTGCGCTCAGTACGCCCTTGGCGATTACGGCGAGTGTTCCATCGGGCATGACCAAAGTGACGCTGGGCATTCGCCCGGAGCATATCGAGGTTGATCGAGCAGGCGACGCCTGCACAGTTGATCTGACTGAGGCGCTCGGAGGTGTAAGTTATTCCTACCTGCTGACTCCGAACGGCGACAAGTTGATCGTTGAAGAGCGCGACGACCAGCGTAGCAAGCAGGGCGAGCGCATCGGCATCGTCGTACGCCCCGAACGGGCCATGCTGTTTGATCCGGATACGGGGCAACGGTTCCGGTAGGCCAAAACCCGATGCCAAAGCAGGCGCGCCGATCCATCGATCCGGCGCGTTTTTTTGGCGTGCGTTTCTTCTGGATTTTGTATCCAATATCCGTTATGGCGATTCGAGACGGCCTGGCCGGGCCGCCCTTGACCCTGCTTTTTGAAGGATGACACCGATGTCGACTAATGTTTTCACCGGCACCATGCC
Organism: Ruegeria lacuscaerulensis; assembly: GCF_013031245.1. GTDB lineage: Bacteria > Pseudomonadota > Alphaproteobacteria > Rhodobacterales > Rhodobacteraceae > Ruegeria > Ruegeria lacuscaerulensis_C. The sequence goes on along the minus strand of NZ_WPZL01000012.1, from coordinate 106,205 downwards.
TGCGCTGATGACTCCTTGCACTGCCGACCGCACACCGGATTTCGATGCGCTTGTTCGCAAGGGCAAGCAGATGATCGACGCGGGTATGTCGGCCGTTGTCTATTGTGGCTCGATGGGTGACTGGCCCCTGTTGACTGATGAACAGCGGATGGAAGGGGTCGAGCGGTTGATCGAGGCAGGTTTGCCCGTTGTGGTCGGCACCGGGGCCATCAACACCAAATCAGCTGTGGCGCATGCCGCACATGCACAGAAGATGGGCGCCGTAGGTCTGATGGTTATCCCGCGTGTTCTGTCGCGTGGCACTTCTCCGGGTGCGCAAAGGAACCATTTCAAGGCAATCCTGTCCGCAGCACCCGATGTTCCGGCGATTATTTACAACAGCCCCTATTACGGTTTCGCCACGCGGGCAGATCTGTTCTTTGCTCTGCGGGCCAAGCATTCCAATCTGATCGGCTTCAAGGAGTTCGGCGGCAAGGATGACCTGCGTTACGCTGCCGAAAATATCACCAGCCAGGATGGTCAGGTGACCCTGATGGTTGGTGTGGATACCGAGGTTTACCACGGTTTCGTCAACTGTGGCGCGACGGGGTCGATTACAGGGATCGGCACCGCTTTGCCACGTGAGGCGTTGCTGCTGGCGGCGCTGTCCAAAAAGGCGGCGCAAGGGAGTGCCGAAGCCCGTCTGCGCGCTCAGGAACTGACCGAAGCTATCCAAGTTCTGTCCAGCTTTGACGAAGGCCCGGATCTGGTGCTGTATTACAAGCATCTTCTGGTGCTGAACGGTGAACAAGAATACCGCCTGCACTTCAATGAGACAGACGAACTGACCGATGCGCAGCGTAATTATTGCGAACAACAATACGACCTGTTCCGCACATGGTTTGCGGACTGGTCCAAACAGGGCGGAGTGATCGCTGAATGCATGTGATCGACAGCCACACCGGAGGGGAGCCTACACGGGTCATCCTGGATGGTGCGCCGGACCTGGGCTCTGGTCCTCTGTCACAGCGCGCCCACCGGCTTGCCACCGAACATGAGGCTTTCTACCGGTCCGTGATGTTGGAGCCGCGGGGCCAACCCGCCATGGTCGGCGCGCTGCTAGTTGAGCCGGTTGATCCGACCTGCGTGGCCGGTGTGATCTATTTCGATGCGGATGCCGTTCTGGGCATGTGCGGCCATGGAACCATTGGCCTGACGGTGACGCTTGCACATTTGGGTCGGATCGAACTGGGCCGCCATAGGATTGAGACGCCCGCAGGGGTGGTGACAGTTGAGCTGCTCGACGAAAACACTGTCACTGTGACAAACATCGAAAGCCGCCGGGTCCATTGCGGCATAACGCTTGATGTTCCGGGCTATGGCGCGGTTACGGGGGATGTTGCATATGGCGGCAACTGGTTTTTTATCGTCGATCCAAGCCCGATCCCGATTGAAACCGACAATATCCGTCAACTGACAGATATGACGATCGCCATCCGCGAAGCATCGATCGCGCAAGGTATCGGCGGCGAAAAGGGCGAGCCGATTGATCACGTGATCCTTCAGGGCGGGACGCCAGAGCCTGATGTCCACAGTCGCAACTATGTTTTATGTCCGGATGACAATTACGACCGTTCACCTTGCGGCACGGGAAGTTCGGCGCGGCTTGCGTGTCTGGCCGCTGATGGACGGCTGGCGCCCGGAGAAGAAATCGTTCAGCAGAGTGTCATCGGCAGCTCGTACCGCTTGTCTTACCGGCCGGGTCCAAACGGCGGCGTCATCCCTTCGATCACCGGGCAGGCGCATGTCATTGCCGAAGCGAAACTGATCTTTGCTGAAAATGACCCATATAAAGCCGGGATAGAGTTGTGACACATCAGGTCGTTGTCATCGGGGCTGGTGTGATTGGCATTACAATCGCGTTGGAGCTTCAGCGCCGCGGACACTCTGTTATGGTTCTGGATCGTGAAGGCGTTGCTGCGCAGGCCTCGGCGGGTAATGCGGGGGCCTTTGCGTTCGGCGAAATCGAACCATTGGCGACCCCTGGAATCATGCGCAAGGCTCCTAGATGGTTGCTGGATCCATTGGGCCCGTTGTCCATTCCACCTGCCTACGTGCTGAAAATAGCACCCTGGATGTTTCGGTTCTGGCGGGCCAGCCGTCCGGGTCGGTACAATGACCTGCTGGGCGCTCAAGCCAGTCTGATGGAGTTGTCCAGTGCCGCCCTGACCCGATTGATTGACGTTGTTGACGGTGAGCCCATGATGCAGCGCGACGGGCAGATGCAACTGTATGAAAGCGAAGCGGAATACCGTGCCAGCCTGCCTTCGTGGGAGTTGCGCCGCGAGCATGGCATCACGTTCGAATTGCTGGAAGACCGTGAAGCAATCGCGGAAAGACAGCCCGGGCTCAGCCCTCGGTTCACTCATGCAGGGTTTACGCCGAACTGGCTGAATACCACTGATCCAAAGAAGTGGGTTGAACATCTGGCTGAAACATTCCGCAACCGCGGAGGTCGGATTGAGCGCCAGGATATCCGGGCGCTGACACCGGCAGATGACGGGGTACGGGTCTCGCTGTCAGACGGTGTACTGGATGCGAGCAAGGTTGTGGTCTGCGCAGGGGCATGGTCACACCACATTGCGCGAACACTCGGTGACCACATACCGCTTGAGACGGAACGCGGCTATAACACCACTCTGCCCGACGGGGCATTTGATCTGCGCATGCACCTGACATTCTCGCGCCACGGGTTCGTCGCCAGCCGGATCAATGGCGGGGTAAGAATCGGTGGAGCGGTCGAGTTGGGTGGTCTGGCTCTGCCCCCGAACTATAGTCGGGCTGAGACCTTGTTGAAAAAGGCCGAACAGTTCCTGCCCGGATTAAACACGACAGGCGGCACTCAATGGATGGGGTTTCGCCCGTCTCTGCCCGACAGTCTCCCAGTAATCGGCGCTTCACCGCACGCATCAAACGTCTACTATGCATTTGGTCACGGCCATCTGGGCCTTACCCAGTCCGCCGGAACCGCTGAACTAGTTGGGGCATTGATCGAAGGACAGACCGCTCCGATCTCGTTGTCACCTTTTTCAGCCACGCGATTTTAAGGAGGGGCAATGCGCAGCGTCAAAACTATCCACGTTATCTCAGCCCATGCGGAAGGCGAGGTGGGTGACGTCATTGTCGGAGGTGTTCAACCACCACCTGGTGAAACCGTCTGGGATCAACGCTCATTTATTGCGCAGGATGAAACCCTGCGCAATTTCGTGCTGAATGAGCCGCGCGGCGGCGTGATCCGTCATGTGAATCTGCTGGTTCCACCCAAAAATCCCGAGGCGGACGCTGCGTTTATCATCATGGAGCCCGAAGATACGCCACCCATGTCGGGATCGAATTCGATCTGCGTGTCTACCGTGTTGCTGGATAGTGGGATCATTCCGATGCAGGAACCGGAAACCCGGATGACGCTAGAGGCGCCGGGTGGCCTCGTGCGCGTACGCGCCGACTGCCGGAACGGCAAGGCCGAACGTATCTTCGTACAAAACCTGCCAAGCTTTGCTGACAAGATTTCGGTTCCTTTGGATGTTCCGGGTATCGGTACGCTGACCGTAGATACAGCCTATGGCGGAGATAGTTTTGTTGTGGTCGATGCCGCAGAGCTGGGGTTTAACATCGTCGAGGATGAAGCCCGTGACATCGCACGCCTTGGCGTGTCGATCACAAATGCAGCCAATGATCAGCTTGGCTTTTCCCACCCGGGCAATCCGGATTGGAACCACATCTCGTTCTGTGCTTTTTGCGGACCGTTAGAGAAAACCGAAACCGGCCTGACCGGCAATTCTGCCGTTGCCATCCAGCCGGGCAAAGTGGACCGCTCACCCACTGGCACTGCCGTCTCGGCGCGAATGGCCCTGATGGCGGCAAAGGGGCAGATGGCGGTCGGGCAGACATTCGAAGCGGTCTCGATCATCGGATCGCGATTCACCGGCCGGATCGTTGAGGCAACCCATGTCGGAGACCGCCCAGCTATTGTCCCCGAGATCAGCGGTCGCGGCTGGATCACCGGCACCCATCAGCACATGCTGGACCCGGATGACCCGTGGCCGGGCGGTTATCGGTTGAGCGACACGTGGGGAGTCTAATCAATCATCGCGATTACCCATGTAGCTTTTTTGTATCACTTACATTGAGTTAGGGCGAGAATCTCTTGAGTATTGATGGCGAGTTACCACCTTAAGGTGAGTAATTTCGGGCAATAGGAGCCTCGATGCGCATACGTCTTGCTGCCCTGATCATTGTGATTGCCACACTTTTGCTTTCGTTCAATTCAGTGTCGAAACCTACGACGAATTACACAGAACTGGCTTCATCATGCCTGGGCAATAAAGGCGGTATGTCCAATGTGGTCGTGGCCTGCACGACGCTGATGAAAGCCGAGGAGATCACTCCGGCAAGCGAAGCTAGGCTTCTGAGAGCCCGCGGATGGGCTTACTACTGCGGCGAACAGTATGACAGAGCGGTTTCGGACTATACCAGCGCTTTGGCATTGCATCCGAACGACCCACACTCGATTTTGAGGCGCGCTTTTGCTCATGATCTTTCGGGTAACGTTCAGGCGGCGGAAGGCGACTATGCCAAAGCATTGTTACTCGACTCTAACAGTACCTATGCGCTTTACAACAAGGCCAAATTCGACTGGCGCCAAGAAAAAATACCTGCTGCCATTCAGGGATTGGAGCGCGTCCTAGAGATTGATCCCGGATACGACGGAGCGGGTTTGGTTCTGGCAGATGCGCACTACGATTTAGATGGGGTTGACGGAGCTGATCAATTTTTACAGCAAGCCAAGCGGCGCTGGCCCGATCAAAAATGGGTATATGACGCGCAAATGAACCTTACTCTGATGTACACCGGCGATCATGAAAGCGCACTGCAAGCTTCTTCGGTGTATGCGCGATTAAGTCCCGGCATAATCAATGAATTATTTATTCCTGCCATGATTCACCTGAAGATCGGCGACGAAGACAAAGGTATCGACTACGTTTCGGAATATGCAGATCGTTCCGTTCAACAAGGATTGGAGGATTTGAGATTCTACAAAAGATGGTACCGCAAAACCACAAATTGGTGGGTTTTGGGGCAAGATGAAGAATGGCTGTATCGCTTTATGTCATATGCGATGCTTGGCAGAACGGATCTTGCTAAGGCAGAGATTGATGACTTTCTTCGTGATGCCGGAGAAAATGGTCGCAAAATAGTGGTGTCTGTAATCCGCCGAGCAGGAGTGCCGGTTTCGCAAGAGGCTCAGGCAGGCTCATCTGGTCCATTGAACGATGCAATTGCGGATTACGTTGATCATCTCGCAAAAACGAGTGGTTTCAGAGAGTTTGGACCACCAAAAGAAGGTTAGAACAATAATCGACACAACGGGCGCAGCTTGTCTCAATCCGACAGCTTCCCCCAGCCCGTGGCAATATGCGCCCCCTCTAAACGATTGATCCCAAGCCAAACCTCATTTATGGGAAGCCCTGTCAAATCAGAGTCACCCTTGGGGCGGTCGCATATACACGCCCCTTAAGCGCCACGCGGATGTGGCACACTCTTGGATCGCACGCCCCGAAAGGCTTAAAAAAGGTAAAAGAATATGGCAGATAAATCGAACTTCGACATATTGTATACCATTGTAGACGAAGCGCCGGAGCTGGCCAGCGCCTCGTTCCTGCCCATCATTCGCAAGTTCGCCAGCGCCGCGGGTGTCAGCGTTGGAACCAAGGACATTTCGCTGGCGGGCCGCATCCTCGCGACCTTCCCGGAGAACCTGACCGACGCGCAGCGCATCACCGATGATCTGGCCGCTTTGGGCGAGCTGGTGAAGACGCCCGAAGCAAACGTGATCAAACTGCCGAACATCTCTGCTTCGGTTCCCCAGCTGGTAGCGGCCATCGAAGAGCTGCAGTCGCAGGGCTACGACATCCCGAACTACCCCGAGGAGCCCTCGACCGACGAGGAAAAAGCGATCCGCGCGCGGTATGATGCCATCAAGGGCTCGGCGGTGAACCCGGTTCTGCGCGAAGGCAACAGCGACCGCCGCGCGGCGCGAGCTGTGAAGAATTACGCTCAGAAAAACCCGCATTCGATGGGCGAATGGTCCGCAGACAGCAAGACCAAAGTATCGTCCATGCCTGGCAGCGACTTCTACGCCAATGAGAAATCAGCCACCATCACCGCTGCACAAGCGGGTGACGCCAAGATCGAATTCGTTGGAAAAGATGGCGGCGTAACCGTTCTGAAAGACGGCTGGCCGCTGGCCGAAGGTACCGTAGCCGACGCCACGTTCATGTCGGTCAAGGCCCTGTCTTCTTTCCTGGCGGATGCCATCGAAGACACCAAGAAAGACGGCACCATGTTCTCGCTGCACATGAAGGCCACGATGATGAAGGTCTCGGACCCGATCATTTTCGGCTATGCGGTCAAGGCGTGGCTGGCCCCGGTGTTCGAGAAATTCGGTGCGGAATTGGACGCGCTGGGTGTGAACCCAAACTCGGGTATGGGCGACCTGCTGGAGCGCGTGAAGGGCAACGCCGATATCATGGCGGCCATTGATGCAATCAAAGGCGACCGTCCGTCGATGTATATGGTCGACAGCGACAAGGGCATCACCAACCTGCATGTTCCTTCCGACGTGATCATCGATGCCTCGATGCCCGCTGTGATCCGTGCAGGCGGCAAGGGCTGGGACGAAACCGGTGCCAAGGGTGATACCAACTGTGTAATCCCCGACCGGTGCTATGCGACCGTCTATGACGAGAGCATCAGTTTCTTCAAAGCCAATGGCGCGCTGGACCCGGCGACTGCCGGCGCCGTCGCCAACGTGGGTCTGATGGCGCAGAAGGCCGAGGAATACGGCTCGCACCCGACCACCTTCGAAGCACCCGCCGACGGTACGATCCGCATCGTTCTGGCCAATGGCGAGACGCTGCATTCGCACGACGTCGAAAAGGGCGACATCTGGCGCGCCTGCACCGTCAAGAAAGCGCCGATCGAGAACTGGATCCAGCTGGCTATGGACCGTCAGCGCCTGACCGGGTCCGAGGCGATTTTCTGGCTGGATGCAAACCGCGCTCATGACGCCGAGTTGATCAAATACGTGAAGCCGGCGCTCGAGGCCGCAGGTGTAGCAGGCAAGTTCCGGATCCTGGCCCCACGCGAGGCGACCCGACAGTCGCTGGAGACGATCACGGCAGGCAAGGACAGCATCGCCATCACCGGCAACGTTTTACGCGATTACCTGACCGACCTGTTCCCGATCCTCGAATTGGGCACCTCGGCCAAGATGCTGTCGATCGTCAAATTGATGAACGGTGGCGGTCTGTTCGAAACCGGTGCGGGCGGCTCAGCTCCGAAACACGTGCAGCAGCTGGTTGAGGAAAACCATTTGCGCTGGGACTCGATGGGTGAGTTCTGCGCGCTGGGGGAATCGCTGAACTTCCTCGCCGATAGCAAGGGCAACGCCAAAGCAGGTGTTCTGGGTGCCGCGGCCGAAGCGGCTACACAGGGCATTCTGGACAACAACAAATCACCCAGCCGCAAGGTCGGGCAGCCCGATAACCGTGACAGCCACTACTGGTTTGCGCGCTACTGGGCAGAAGCTTTGGCCGCTCAGTCGGACGATGCTGAACTGGCGGCCGAGTTTGCACCGGTTGCGGCGGAACTGGCGGCGAAGCAAGAGCAGATTCTGGGCGAACTGGCTGCAGCTCAGGGCGCACCTGCTGATCTGGGTGGCTACTTTCACACTGACCCGGTCAAGGCGGCTGCGGTCATGCGCCCAAGCGTGACACTGAACGCGATTATCGACTGAACGTGGTAGGCCACGCCAACAGGCGTGGCTTTATCCGTTTGAATACAGGATGTTAAAATGAAAAGGAGCCGACGCCCAAAAGTCGGCTCCTTTTTGAGTGAGTGGGAGGGAGAACCCTCACCGGTATAGTTAATTAAAGATTAGCAGCTTTGGTATCTTTTAGTATTAGGGGTATCCCGTACTTCTTGGGCGCTGCGCCGGAATATGTTCATTACATCCCCTCAATTAAGACCATGTTTTGCTCCAACCGAACGAACCCGGTTGATCCAGGCCGTTGGACAAAAAAAGGGCCAGTTCAATGACTGGCCCCAGAAAGATCACGTGAACCGAAGGATCAGTTCGACGCTGCCATCAGCTTTTCATTGTGTTCACGCAATGTGTCCGAAACAATCGCGTACCACTCGCCGGATTCACGCATCTCGTTCAGACCTTTGTTCAACATCGCCAGGTATTGCTTGCCGAACGGGTTGCTGCGGTGGCTGATGAAGCGCAGCGACGATAGCGAGGTCACGAAGGGGTTTTCAACCAGATCTTTCTGATTCAGACCCATTTCAACCATGGTGTCCGAGAAAAGCTGAACTTCGAAGGTCGCAACATCAGCGGTACCGGTTAGAACCGCGTCGAGGCATTCGCGCGCGGTGATCGGCTGCATCAGGGTCATGGTATCGCCGTTATGCAGACCTTCCTGCTCCAAATCGTGGATGAACCAGCCGTCCATACGGCAGATCGTGGCGCCTTTCAGCTGCTCAAATGTGGTTGCGCCTGCATAGTCGCTTTCGGGAATGGTGTAGAAACCGACCACAATGTCATAGACCGGAACGGATGAGTCGAACTGAGTGCAGCGCACTTCGGTTTCCCAGGACCATTCATAGGTACGGTTGGTGCAGTCAGGCATGTTCCACGCCATCGACACGTCGAAGGCACCCAGAGGCAGCAAAGTTTCCAGGTGCGAGTTCCAGTCATCCACGAAGCTGACCGAATAGTCGCGGGCGTTGCCGCCACGCTGCAGCGCGGTGGTGCCCAGACGGGTGATCGCACCACCGCCGTTCAGCGATTCATCGGCGAAGGGCGCCCAGCCGTTACCGGTGACCAGTTTTATCGGCGGCTGATAAACGCTTGAACGTTTGACGCTTGCAGCGCGTTGCTCCTCTGCCGCGATGATTTCCTGAGCGGACTGACCGTTCGGCAGGCTTCCATCCTCACAGGGCAGAGCCAGAACCAGACCAGGTTCCAGCGCGTTCGGGTTGGTGATGACGTTGCGGTTCGCGTTGAAGATCGGCTGATAGTTCGAAGTGCCATAGGCCGCGATGGCAATGGTGGCCATCGTGTCGCCGTCTTCGACGGTGTAGTTGGTACAAGCCTCCTGTGCGGCGGCGGCTCCGGCGCTCAGAGCGGTGACGGCGGTGGCCGACATCACGGCTTTCTTCAGGTTGAAATTAAACATGTCCACTTCCTCCAGACTTTTTTGTTTTCAGGCTGCTCGGGCCTTAGCCATTTTCCATTTGATGACGCAGAGCCGTCGACACGATGTCGCGCCACTCTCCGGATTGCTGCATGATTGCCAGACCCTGGTTGAGCGTCTCAAGGATCGCTTCCCCATCCGGATTATCTTTGTGGGTCATGACATTAAGCGGTTTGATCGCCGCCAGGTTAGGGTTTTCGAGAATACGGTGTTCGTAGCCCAGACGCCGGATCGCCTCGACAGCCAGGTGGGCTTCAACGGCGACGATATCGGTCCTGCCTTCCATCAGCGCATGAAAGCAATCATCGGGCGAAACCGGGCGCATTAGTGTGATTGCGGGCTCGTAAAGGCCCACCGCATCCATATGGGACAGTGACCAGCCCTCGGGTCGGCAGATCGTCGCGCCGGCAAAATCGGCATAGGTCAGTGTCTGCTCATAACCCGAGCCTTCGCGGGCAAAGAACGTGTCTACAACTTCGTAGAACGGATTGGAAAAGTTATAGGTCTCACACCGCGTCCGGTCTTTTTCCGACAGCGCCTCGGCTACTTCGCAATTAGGGCGCGACCAGGGGAAGGTCGCATCGAAGGCCAGTGTCGGCATCAGCAGGTCCAGGTGAGAGGACCAGTCGTTGACGAACTGAATCTTATACGACTGCTCCGGCGCGGCACGCAGCATCGCTGTTTCAACCAGGTTGGTGTACAGGCCACGATGGGGCAGGGCTTCGTCAGTAAACGGTGCGTAGCTGCCGCCTGTGATTATAAGCAATTGGCGGTCGCGGACTTCTGGCCGTTCACCTGTATCTGCATTACGGATCAGCGCGGCACCTTCGGCGCGGGCGGCTTCGATTTCTTTTTTGGCAGCAGCTTTGGCCGCAATCACAGCGTCTTCGCTGGCCTTTTTGGCCTCGGCCTCGGCGTCCGCGACACGTGCCTCGGCTTCAGCGATGGCCTTGGCGGCCCGATCCTCGGCAGCCTTGACCAATTCGGCGGCCATTTCAGCAGCCATGGCTTCAGCTTCGGTTTTCGGGACGATTGCGGCGCGCCCGACGTCCTCCAGACAAGGGAGGGTCAACACGTCGCCCACCCGGATAATGTTCGGGTTATTGCCGATCACATCGCGGTTGGCGTCGAATATGATGCGGAAATCCTCAGTCGAATAGACCTCGATGGTCAAATCGCGAAGGCTGTCACCGCGCTGGATTTCGTAGGTCGAGCAAGCCTCTTGCGCCGAAGCTGCTCCTGCCGCGGCCGCAAGTGCCAGGCTGGATATGAACAGATGAGGTTTCATGGGTCCTGTTGCTTTGCGTTGATTAGTTTCTTGTTAGTTTCACAACACCGATCGAGGCATTGTCCTGATCCGGGTCGCCCTTGGCTTGCAGTGCCTGCAGCAGCGCGTCGGCGATGTCCCGCGCCAAGGCGTCCTCATTGTTCTGCAAGATGGTCTGAATTTCCGGGTCGCTGAGGTATTGAAGCCCGTCACTGCCCAGGACCAGCACATCGGACGTGGCCAGGTCGAGAGGTTCTTCGGGACAATCGACCTTGGGGATCGCCGCGCCCATGACCACCGACGTCAACTGATTGCGGTCGGGGTGAGCCAATGCCTCGGCTTCGGTCAGAATGCCTTCGGCCACCTGAGCATCAATGACGGGCGCCATGGAGTGATCTTCATTGATCTGATGCAGCACCCCGTCCCGGAACAGGTACAACGGGCTGTCACCAATCGAGATCCAGTACACGCGCTGTCCAAGAAGCAACACCCCCATCAAGGTCGAGCCCATATTGAAGTTGCCGCCCTGTTCCTCGCAATGGTTTGAAATTGCGGCATTGGCCTGAATGGCAGCCAGTGGCAGGGCGTCGATCAATGCAGTTTCGGACGGTGTGGCACTCTCAAGCTCAGCATCCAGCGCGCTGCGCCATGCCGAGATTACCAGTTCCGAGGCTACTTCGCCGGCCGCATGGCCGCCCATTCCGTCGGCAACGACGACATAGCCTGCATTTACAGAATCGAACATGCGCGCCGCAATCGCGTCTTCCTGCGTGTCACGCTGGCCCTTATCCAGGATCAGCGCAATATCATATGCCGGAGTCGCCAGCATCTATCAGGCGTCCCGCCAGTCAAAGCCGTCATCACAGAAGGCGGCAAAGCGGATCGAAGTTTCGCTGATCCGGATCAGATCACCGCTGGTCAGTGCAACGGTGCTGAGCACCGGCTTGCCGTTCAGGCGCACGAGATTGGCCTTGCCGCCATGACCGAGATAGCATTTGCGATCTTCGGGGTCATAGGCGATCACAGCATGGTTGCTGCGGGAAATGCCCGTGTCTCCAAAATCAAGCTGGATTGCCTGATCATCGTTCCTGCCGATTTGCATCAGGCCTTCGGTCAGTGTGATGCATGCGCCACGGCCGGGTCCGGCCGTCACAACCAGCCAGCCAACTGGGAAGGTTTCCTGTGCTGTCTTCGTCTTTTCGACGGGTTCAGACGTTTCGATCAGGTCCTGTACATGGGTATCGGCGCGTTCGAACCCCAGAAAGGTGGTTTTAACGCGGCTGCGACGGTCCACAGCAGGCGTAGGCACAGGCGCAGTCTGTTGTGGCTCCGGTAGCACTTCCGGCGCTGCCGCGGCTTCCGCCTGCGGTTCCTCGACAGTTTCCACGATGACTTCGACAACAGGCTCGTCCTGATGTGCGTCGGGTTCCGAAGACTCTTCGTCCACCGTTTCATCTTCAGTGGCAACATGCAGAGTGACCACAGGCTCTTCAGGCTCCGGCTGAGTTTCGGGTGCCTCAGAAATGTTGTCCTGCGCGTCGACCGCGGTTTTGGCCACCGCAGCCTCGTCCTCAGCTTCTACCGCGTCGTCGCCTTCCGAAAATTCCGGCATTTCCTGCTCGGGGATAAGTTCGTCCGTTTCCTCGAAGCTTTCCGAGGACATGTTTCCGCCCGCCAAGGCTGCGCGCAGAGCGTTGAAATCCGCAATCGGCTGGGGTTTGTCGGCGTCGGGTGCTGCGAGTTCCTGAACTTCTGCCTCATCCTCAGCTTCGGGTTCTTTGGCTTTGCCGGCACCTTCGAGAAGCCGGCTGAGAGGGCTTTTATATTTGAACATGGTGTCGACACCTTTGTTTCTCGGCACAGGACTTTTGTCCCATGGGGCTGCTACTCACCTCTGCGCCAAGTGGCGCAACGGCACTTTTGGTCCGGAAACCAATCTGTTGTTTACCTTCGGCGACGGTCAGTTTCCCGTCAGGGTGGCGGGTTTCCGGGCGCCACCCTCAGTGATAACTTTCCGCCTGATCACTCCTGCGCCAGTTGCATGACGGCGTTTTTCTCAGCCCCGTTGCGCAATATGGTAAACTGCGCCTGAGTTTGATTTTCCGAAACAAGACTTTCCAGCACGCCATCCAGGCTTTCGGGACCATCTATGGCCGAACCTGTTTGTGCCTCCGAAATCAGGACATCACCTTTCTGAAGGCCCCCAACCGCGTCAGCGGGCATGCTGGTTACGACCGCCTTCCAGCTTTCGCCATCCGGATTACGCACTGTGAAGCCATAGCCGTTTGCCAGCCCGATCATGCGGATGGCAGGCAAGGCCAGCAATCCGTTCTGGGCACGGGTCTTGCCAAGTGGGCGATAACGCGCGGTCACACGGGTGTAGCCATCGGGGTCTACCGCCAGGTCGTCGAGTACCTGCGCAGCAAAGCTTGCATTCTCGCGTACTGGCTCGCCGTTCAGCGTGTAGATTGCTGCACCCCGTTTGACCCACTCACCGATAACGGTCATGTCCTGCGCCGGATCAATGCCGGTTACGGCAATTGTGCTGCCCGTAGATGCCCGGCGTTTGGAAGTCTGGAATGGGATTTCCACGTCCCAATGCGAGAAAGCAATCTGGGTTTCCGCTAGGTTTACCTGCGCCGCCGAGGCAACCGGTGCAGGCTCGGCGGGTGACGTCTCGGCTGTCTGGGCTTTTGCCTCTTCTGCGACAGCCGGTTCGGCCTGTGTCTGCTCGACAGGCTCTGGCGTTGGTTCATCCTGTACCGCTTTCGGGTCGGCTGAGCCCTCGGCAACTTGCGTGGCGGGCTCTTCAGATTTGGTTGCTGGTGCAATCTCGGGTTCAGCCACTCGCGTTGCTTCGGACGCCGCAGGCACCGAAACAGCTGCGATGTCCTGGTCAGACCCTTTTTCCTCGCCGGACATCAAAAAGAACCCGCCAGCAGCCAAACCTGCAATAACAACCGCAATGCCCGCGACCATCTTGCCGCTTCCGCCCGAGCCGCTTTTGACAATTGTATCAACCGTGACCGTAGGTTCTTCTTTCGGCGTGAACTTGGCGAGTTCGTCGTCTTTTTTGTCTTCGTTGCCCAACGCAAGATCCGCGTTGCCAGCCAAAAGGGCGGTCACAACCGCTTCGGCGTTTTCGCTTTCGGCCTTGATCCGCGCCTTCTCGGCGTCTTCGTCCTGGCGGTCCATGGCAACGATGACCGAAACCGGGCGATAGTCAAAGGTGTCGAACATGACACCGGGGCCGCGAAACATGCGCAGCCAGTCCAACGCGCTCTGCAGGCGGTCGGTGGCGTGAACTTCCATCGCCTTGTCAATCGCCTCAAGAAAGCCTTCGGGGTAGCCATTGTAGCGCCCGGCCAGCGGGGTATAGGGATCATCCAGGCCGTTGTTGAAAGCGTTCAGTCGGGTTTGGCCGTCGATTGGACGCTCGCCGCTAATGGCGTGATACAAGGTAGCCGCCAGAACATAAAGATCGCTGCTTGGACCCTGATCGGCACCGCGAACATAGAATTCATGCGGAGAATACCCATCCTTGATAACTCGCAGTGTCAAAAGCGCCGCAGATTGGTTGGCGGCCTGTTCCCGTGCGGCTCCAAAGTCGATCAGAACAGGGTCGCCGTTCTCGTCGACCAGGATGTTGTCGGGAGAGATGTCTCGGTGCAACATACCGCTCTGGTGAATGAAGGACACCGCCGACAACATCTTTTCGGTTACTTGAACAATGAAATCTGGACCGGTTTTGTTGTCGGGATTTTCGACGTAGTCCAGCAGATCGCACCCCTGGATGAAGTCCATTGCGATATAGGCGGTGTTATTGTCTTCGAACACCTGATGAACATCGACAATGTTTGGATGTACCAGCCGAGCGTGGTTTCGTGCTTCCTGAATGAACAGGTCTATGATGGCGCGCAGATCGTCCTTGTGGCTGGAATCGGCGGGTTCGACCAAGTCCCCGTTACGGCGACAAAGGGCTGTCGGATAGCACTCTTTGATCACTACGTCGCGCTCCAGACTGTCTCGGGCGAGGTAGGTTATTCCGAACCCGCCGTTGCTGAGGAAGCGCAGTATTTCATACTGACCGCGCAACAGCTTGGCGCCGGGTTGAAGTCCTTCAATTTTCGGTTCGTCGTGCGTAGCACCGACAGCCTGGTTGTGGCTCATTTCTTTCCGCCCGTTCTAATCATTTTGCGGTATTTCAACTGGGCCAATCACCCCCGAACTCACAACCAAACACAACCGCAGGACACTTGAGACGGTTAGACGTTTCAAATTTGACTTTATTGGGGCCGCCTGATGGCTTCACTAAGAACCGATTTTACTCAACATCAATATATAGGTAATGATGTGTTTTCACCTACAATATGTGGAATTCTGGCAGGTGAAAAATGCGGACTGAATGCCGGTTTCCACTTTATTGGTCATCAGATTCGAAACAATCGAGGCCCGATTCCGCGGGCCTCGAATCGCCGCACTGCGGCTCAATTTTAACAAGAAATTATCAGGTTCCGGTTTTCGGCTGCACTGAATCCACGCGACTGCCCGCCCAGGCAAGATTGTCGCTGAGCTGCGCCAGTATGCTGATTGCGTCTTTCACAGGGGCATCGCCGCTTTCGAATTGCAGCAGCAATAGCAGGTCAGTGGCCTTTTCGAACTCGCCGGGAATCCAATCTGCCGAAGGGTCGATCTCATCACCCTGTTCCAGACGCTCGGCAAAGTCTTCGACGATTTCCTGGCAAGAGTGCAGGAACGCTGCAGGTTCGATATCCGACAACTCGCGGAGGTCCTCATAAATGCTTGCAATTGCAGCAAGCCAGTCTTCAAGGATCGGGTTTTCCAGCGGAGGCATCGCGGATTCGAGTGTGGCATGCATCGAAAGGGCGTTTGACTGGAGTGCTTCGTCCTCGGGGCCTTCCAGCGTTTCAAGGAAAGGCAGGAAATCCTGTTCCAGATCGGCGCGCGCGGCTTCCAGATCGCTCAGGCGGCGGTCGGATGCGATCTGCAGAACCTGTTCCGCCAGATCCTGACCGCCACAGGTCTGCCAAAGGGCGAAATCAGGCTCAGGCTCCTGCGCCATTGCGCGAACAGCGACCGGAGTACCGATAGGAACGACTGACCGGAATAAGTCGCCTTTTTCCTTGTTGAGTCGGGACAATACACGATCCAGCGCATCGCGAACCGGTGGCAGGTCTGAATGGGTGACCGCCAGCAAACTGTTGGCGCGCAGCTCTGGCGGGACCTGCGCCCAGAGATGACGCTCGGTCTCGCGCCAGGCATTGGTGCCGTTAGTGCACCAGATTGCGCAATCAACGAATTTCAACAGATCAAGCGTCGATTTGTACGTATCGTCCAGCGCGCCGGTTCCCGGCAGATCGAACAGTGAGATTTCTTGCAGGGCAGGGGTGTTCAATCCCACGGAAATGAAATCGGGCTCATCGGCAGCTGCCTTTTCCAGCGCGATACCTGAATACACTTTGGGTTCCTTGCCCCACCAGCCAACAGTCGTTTCCGGGGTCTCGGAATATGCAACGATAACCAACGGCAATTTCAGGTGCTGTGGTCCGGTTGGCAGAATATCGGCCCCGGCCAGCATGTTGGCGAGGCTGGATTTGCCAGCCCCAAATTCCCCGGCAAAACCGATATTCACCGCGTTTGACAGTCGCTCGGCATGGGCAAGTGCGCGTTCCCGCATCTCGTCCAGCGCCGCGTCTGTGGGCAGGTTTTCGGTCGCGGTCAGAAAGCGCTCGAGCTGTCTCACTTCCTGTTCGGTTCCGGGAAATTCAATCATTCAGCGGCCTCTGTCAGTCTTTTTTCTATGTCGCCGGCATCAAAAACGGCGCCCAACTCATCAGTGATGCGCTGTGCCAGGTCAAAGGCAACTTGCGCTTCGGCTCTGGCATTGGTTTCGCCGCTTCCGGCCCTATGTTCAAGGTGACCGGCCAGCAGGGCGAGGTAATGATCCAGAACTGTGTTCAGACGCTCCGTCAGATCGCTGCGTGCGGTATCCACAAGATCGTCACCAATCATTTCGAATTCCTGCACAATCATGCGTTCGGCCCGCGCCACCACGCTTTTGCGCGAAATCAGCCGCGACAGCCAATTGACCCGAAGTTCAACGGTAATGCCACGGGTCAGGGCGGTCGTATCCGGTCGGAACCAACGCACCGCGCTGGTGTTCATCCGGTTGTCCGACGGTTCCTGCCAGCCAGGCAGGGCGCGCAGGGCGGCGTTGCTTTGCATGTCGATAGTGTATAGCTCGCTGAGCATGCGTTGGCGCACCACCTGAGTTGCACCCTGAACCAGCTCGCGCATACGATCCCGCAGTGGAGTAAAATTCAATTCGGTCTCACCGCCTTTGGCCAACAAGGGCGAGTCTCCGTTCTGCCCCCGAACCACAGCCGAAACAGCTTCGGCCACGGTGTCGTCCATGACGCCGCGCAAGTTCGCCAGAACATCGTCCATGTCACTGACGATTTCAGTTGTCTTTTGGGTGACCAGTGTCCGCAGATCCGTCAGAGTTTTGTCGTTTTCATTGGCGCTTTCAGCCGCAGGGGTGCTTTCATCCTCGATTGCTCGCAAATGGGCTTTGGTCCGTTCCAACTCGCCTTGAGCGAAACTGTTGAGGTGCTGCCACGCCATCCGCAACTGTTCGTCTCGCGGTCCTTCGGTCAGGGCGCGGGTGACGTGACGGCGCAGGTCGGGCAGGCCGGACGCGATCATGGCGGCAAAGCGCAGAACACCCTCGCGGCTGATCGGTCCTGGGCCCTGTTTTATCTCTTCCACACCGTCCAGATATTGCTTCATCTGCTCCGGGTGCGCGCGCAGCCAGGCCAGAACCTCGTCGTGATTGATACCGGTTTCGTCACCGGTCAGAGCATAGTGCGCCCACTGCGCGCTGCCCATCAGGACATCAATGTCCGAATTCCCGAGCGCCCTTTCCAGACCCTCCATGACATCGGCTCGTACTTTGCTTGCGTCCTCGGCACCGCCACCCAGTTCGTCCACACGGTTGATGAACACCACGATCTGACCCAGTTCTAGCGCCTGCATGAGACGGAACAGCTTCAGATCGGCCCGAGAAAGGGCCTGATGGGCCGACAAGACCACCACAAAGAAATCGGATTCCTTGAGGTATTGGCGCGAGATTTCTTCGCGGATCAAAAGCGGGTCGTTGACGCCCGGTGTGTCCGTAACCGTCAGCGGGAAGGGGAAATGACCGATGTCGAAATACACTTCGGCCTTGCGGGTAATGTCACTGTAAAGGCCGCGATCAGAACCGGGATCGTGCGCGTTTTCTTCGGTTGGGTCGTCACCTGCGCAGACATAGCGTGCCAGATCGTCCGTTGTCAGCTTTTCCAGATCGTGATGCTGTCCCAACAGGTGCTTGTAGCTTTCGCCCAGGCGCAGCTTGGCGCGGGTCTTCATGGCCTCGACCTGCTCTTCGATCATTTCGCGCTTATAGCTGTCCTCGTCATCGGGGAACATGTTGCGAAGCTCTTCGCCCTCGGCGATCAGCGACTGCCACTGGCGGTTGTCGAAAAAGTGGAACTCAGCCCCTTCGGTCCGGCCCGAAGGGTGCCCAAAGTGCATATCCGTTATCACCGTTGTCCATGGGTTTACGTCTGACGGCAGGTATTCAGCCTGACCGGTAAACCCGTTGATCAAACGGGACTTGCCTGCCTTGATCTGTCCGACAAAGGCGATGGATGGTTTCAGATTGGAAAGATCGCGGACAATGCGCGAGATGAAATGACGGGTTTCCTCATTGCTGGCCCCGTTCATGTCATCGGCAATACGAATTAACTCGCGACGGTTATTTTCACTCATAAACCTTACCCTGGTAACTTGTAATCACGGATTGAATTAGTCGAAAAATTGAATGTTATGGGCGTATAAGTCATCCGTCCGGCCCCGTAAGAGCTGCCCACAGATTAACGACCGAACCCAGTTTGCGCGCCTCATGCACGGCCATTGCGAACTGTTCGCCATCTCGCAGGATGGCTAGCCCTGCGCCTTTTCCACCGGATGGTCGCATAACGATCAGTTGGGGTTGATCCGGGTCTGACACGGAGTCACTACTCCAACCCGTCAGATCGCGAGCGAACCGGGTCAGCAGATCTTGTTCGGGATGAAGTGGTTCGTCTTGCGCGCAAGTGCCATCTGAACGCAGCGCCGCACCTCCGGAGGCTTGAGCAAGAACACGCCCCTGTGCAAATCGTTCCGCTCCTTCGTAAAAGCTGTTTGCCAGCCCATCCTGAGTGTTTTCGCGGATCTCCACTTCCTCGGGTGCGTCGTCATTTGCTACGATGGAAATGACATGATCCGCAGGCAGTTCGATGCCTTCGCAGGCGGCCTCTATCTCGCTGAAGGTGATGCCGACGTCATCGACTTCAAGCATTGTGTCCGGTTGCAGAGAGACCAGCTCAAGCGGGGCAGGAGCCGATGCGATGTCCGATACCAGGTGAGCAAGCCTACCTGCCAGATCTTCACGTGATTCAGTTTCGAAATCGGGTGCAACACCGGACTGAACCCGGAAAACATCAGTTACCCGGGAACTGTTGACCTCGATCGCAAGGCAGTCCCCGTTGGCGGCGGTAAATTCCAACCGGCGCGGCAGGATAGTGCCGCGAATGGTGCGCAGCACTTTCTCACGCCGTATGCTGGCCGTTTCACCCAAAACAGTGACCGCCGGGCTGAGGCGAGCGACAGAAGAACGCCCGATTTCATCGAGCATTTCGAGTATGTCCGTATCCATCATGCCGTGACCCCCTCTGGTCCTGTCTAAACCGCGGCCGCGACCGGCCCCAGGCTGAGATGCGATTTTGTCAGCGCCAACCCAACATTGGCACTGTTGCGACAGATGTAGCAGACCACATGATCAGGATATTCCCGGGTCCGCAGAAAAATGTTCAGCCGATCGTTCGAAAACACAGCGATTTCGCCAAATCCCGGGTTTTCCGTATCCTCCGCTCCTGCTTGGCGTAACAATTCTTCGAAGGCTTTAACACCTCGTCCCTGAAACAGGTTAGCTACGGCGATGGCTAAAGTGTCCAGAACATCCGCATCGTCAGGATCAGTCGTGTTGGTCCCCAGCAACATTCCTGTTTCCATATCGACATACCCGGCTGCAACACAGTCGGGTATGTTTTCCATTGCGGTTTTGAGTGCTGCTTGGATAGACATCGTCTCTACCTGTATTTCGTTTTACGACACATGCCATTCTGCCCCGCCACTTTTGGAGGTATTGGGAACAGGACGGACCGCCCCCTTGGCCTGGCGTGCGAAGTGCTCGGCGGAAATCTGGTCGAATTCCTCAAGGAATGCTTTGAAGACTTTTTTCATACCCTCGGCATCGTCCGGCAGGTCTTCATCATCGGTAATCTCGCGCCACATCGACGCTGCGCTCAGTGGCGTGCCAGCGGGCACGTTCAGCAAACCTTCCAGCGCTTCATTCTTCTCTCCGGCCGCGGCAGGAACGTCAGAGCCGTTACCGTTGGACAACGGCACCACATGCATGTCCACGAGACCACTCGACTCCGGCTCGGGTTCGAACTCGTCATCCGTGACCTTCGATTGTTCAGCCATCAGTGCGGTAATTGAGGATACCGACAATTCCGCACGCTGCTCGTCGGGTTGGCCAGTTTCGGGTTGATCCTGTCCCAATGTCGAAGCCAACCTGTCTGCCGGCGGTGCCATGATTATGTCGGAACCTTCGAAGGGGTGATCGGCAACGTCGCCAGACAAAAGGCTGTCGTCATCAATCAAGTCGCCGTCTTCCAGGTCGTCCTCGTCCAGCAGGCTGAATTCGTCCTCGTCCATCGTCAGGCCCGTGTGTTCGGCCAAGTTCAGAGATTGGTTTGGCGAGTCACGGAAAAACGCACGCAGCTCGTCCTCTTCGGTTTCCGACACAGGGTCTTTCGCGTCGGGTTGCGGCGTCATTTCTGCCCGCAGACGTTCGGCCTCTTCAGCTTTAATGCGTTCCGCGCGTTCGGTATCCTCTGTGCGACGTTCCACACGTGCGGGGCGAACGGGGAAGCTGGTGACGACTTCGTCACCCGTACTCGGCTCGGAGTCCTGGACTGGATTTACAAGTTTGAGAGGGGCCGGCTCAACTGCTGCACCTGCATTGCGTACTGGGCGCACGGGTTGTGCGTGTGCGGCCCCGGACAGGCTGTTATCGATCTGATACCGGGCCAGCTGATCGGCGCGGCTGTCCATAATCTGTTCAGTGATTTCAAGAAAGCTGTCGACCATCTTGCCGCCACCGCTGCGAGCCCAAAGCTCTGCGTCACCACTTTTGTCCCGTGCGATGATCGCGTCACGGGCCGAAAACAGGATAGACCGATTGAACAGGTGGCCAGCTTCACGGTTGACGCGGCGCAACACCTTTTGGCGATCTTTCGCCCCAAGCACATCGGCTCGAGTTACCAACAACAACGAGTTATGTTGCAACCGCTCGGGCAGAGAGACCCATGTCGCCCTTTCGGTCTCCCGCCAGGCCTGAGTTGCGTGGGTGCACCACAACACGCCATTGGCCTGTCCAACCGCGCGCCGCCAGACGTCGCTAGAAATCTTCGGATCTGAAATGCCAGGCGTGTCGATCAGATCCACCGCTTCCAGGATGTCCGCTTCCAGGAATATACGAACGAACTGGGCGTCATTGACTCCGACGCAATCAAGCTGTTCCAGAGTGATATTTTCGCGGGTGCCGTCGTGCCGTTGAATATATGCCGACTGCTTGCCCCAGCTAAACCAGACAGGCGGCAGCTGCGTGGCGGTCACCTGTGTTGGCAGCGCCTGCGAGCGCAACAGAAAGTTCATCAGCGTCGATTTCCCGGCACTGAATTCCCCCATAAGCGCAAAGATAGGTTTGCGGCGGGACCACTGCTCGATGCGTTCCCATGCCTTAGGAGATACGAAGCGGGTTTGTGTATCTTTTGCCATATCGCTACTTATGCTGCCTCGTTACTAAGATCTTTCAGGATGTCGCCCAGAATATCGTCTCGTGATTTCTTAGGCGTCATACCCGCCATCAGGGCGGCTTGGTTCGGGTCCTGCTCGGCCGAAGCCGAAATATTCAGCAGGGTCTCGTTCTGCTCACGCAGGAAATCCGACAAACCGGCCCGGACGTTTTCCAGCACTGCCGCGATTTGGTTTTCCTCGATGTCTTTGGTGATCGAGTTCGCCTCAGACGCGATCAGGCGTGTGTAATCGGCGGCATAAGCCTCAAACCCTTTGCGGCGCTGCCACCAGCGGCGCCACCACGTGCTTTGAAGGTCCAGCGCGATGGTGCGGCCGATGCCCAGGGGTGGCGGAACCCGTGGCACGATCGGCGCTTCGATGCTGAACTCACCCAGATGGTTGCCCAGCAGTTTTTGATACAGCGCCTCGACATCCGTTGCTGCGGCGGCATAGAGCGCACCGGCTTCTTTGCGCATGGAACGGGCAAAGCTGAAATAGGCCGCTTTTTGCAGAGTACGCAGGCCCGCCGGGTCATATTGCCAGGTGCCTTGCTCACCATTCTGTTCCAAATGCGCGATCAGAGAATCCGTTGCGCGTTTGACAAAGTTGGATTCGGCTGTCTTCAACCGCTCCAACACTTTTTCGCGCAGCGAAGCGGTCAGTTCAGAAACCTTCGCTTCGTATTGCTCGGTCACTGTGCCGATGGCCTCATCCGGCGCAACTCCGTCCAGATCGCGAACGACGCCTTCACCACTGGACAGGTTCTTTGCTACAGCAGTCGCGCGAATTTGACTCGCGATATTGCGAGCGCGGTGGCGCACGCGGTCCAGCAAACGGTTACCTGCGCCTTCGGCGATGCGCTCATTCATGGCCAGCAACAGATCGGGCAGACCGGACAATGCCCAAATCTTGTCGAGCGACGGTGCCTGATCGCCAAACCCGGCTGCCAGATAGAAGGTGTTCAGTGCCTGACGTGACTCCTCGGTCAGGATATCGGGATTGCCGGTAATGGCAGCCTCAGCCCACAATGCGCTGCCGAATACGACACTTGTGTTGGTGTCGATATTGTTCTGTTTCAGCGTGTCCTGAATCCGGTCGCGGATCTCGGGAACCTGATTGACCGGATCGGCCAGTTCGTCGATCCGGTTCACGAACAGGATGATCTGACGGTTTTCGAACTGGGCGATAATTCGCATCAGCGCCATGTCCATCGTCGTCAGCGCCTGACTGGCAGCCAAGACAACCACACAGACCTCGGATCCGCGCAGGCTGCGCAGGGTGATCTGCTCGCGCACCATAAAGGTATCATTCACACCCGGTGTGTCGCAGAGTTTCAGTGAGATTGGGTATTGCGGAATGTCCATGTACAATTCCGCGGACTTGGTGACATCAGCAAAGCGCCCGGTCTTCGGATTGATATCCGGGTCGTCCTGATCGCCCAGACAGACATAGCGTTGAATCAGCTCTTCATCGAAGTAGTCGTACTGGTGGCTTTGCCCCAAAATCAGGTCGAAATGCTGGCCCAGCCGGGCCTCGGACTTGGCTTTCATCTCACCGATCTGGCGGCGAATATCTTCCATCTCGTCATCTGCACCAGCCCGGTTGGCCAGTTCGCCGAGACGACCGCCGCCCACCATCAGGTTGTCCCATTCTTCCTGCTCAAAGAATGTGAACTTGGATTTTGTGTCGCCCTCGGTGCGGGTGTTGATGTTCAGCGTGGTCACCACCGAGGTCCACGGGTTTACGTCTGATGGCAACAGAGCAGGGCGTCCGGCAAGAATATTCACAATTGAGGATTTACCGGCTTTTACCTGCCCGACCAGCGTTACACTGGCCGTAAAGTTTTCCATGCGCGTCTTGAGCGTTGCCAGTCGGGCCGAGGACCGTGCGTCCGCCACCTCTGTCAGTTGGTCGATCTGCGTGGTCAGCGAAGCCATGGCCGCCGTCATTGGCGTCAGCGCTTCGTTGCCTACGGACAGAAGATGGTCGTTGCGGGCCATTGTCAGCCTCCGGTTCCAGTGGCAGCGATATGTTGGTGATCCTGACCATCAGGGGAACTGGTCAGTGTGTCGATCCGGGCGATCAGGTTCAAAGCGTTGCCCAGAATAGCGGCTTCGTCGCGCGGCGAGATCTTTTCATAAGTACGGGAATCGGCGAGCACTTCGATCGAGCTGAATCGCTCACTGTTTTCCAGCAGAGCAAGACGGCGCCCGGTCGGAAACCCCTGCGACTTAGTCTCCGGCAGCGGCATCCGGGAATTGGCAAGCAAATAGCGACCCCCGGTATGTGTGCGCAGCGAAACGCCAAAGCCAGTGTTCGGATGGTTACGGTTCAGGGATTTGAGTTCACCAAGAAAACTTTCGCGGGCAAGACCAACGGCGTCTTGCTCGGCAGCGGCGGAGTTCATCATATTGGTCACGGCAAAGACCCTTGTACTGGAGTTGAGCAAAAAACTCGTACTGTGCCCGGAGGCAGAAAAAGACTCATTAACTCCCGATGCACATCAACTACTGGCAAGGCGGTGTTATTTTGACGTGAATAAGATTTTTTGGCGTTTGAATTGTGGCGCAATTATGGTTGTCCGCCCGCATGTGGGCCTCAACCCTTGAGGGTGTGATCCGTGTCGTCTCACCTCGCGGTACCGGATAAGGCCTGAGAATTGCCGGATGGGACATGCCCGAACATAGGTCGAGTTTCCTTACACTAATCAATAAAACATACGCTAAGCGCCGATTAGTTTGGGTCTGCGACGCGCAAAGACCATCTTCCAGTTTGGTCACTTGGCTTAGTTGCAATGGTGTGTCGCAAATCTATCGCCTCAGTCCTTGCAGGTACTCAACGTAGGGGTGTTTAAAAATTTGGCCCATTTTGCTTCAATGTCCGCAAATGGAGAACAATCGCGCGATCACGATTTGGTAATAAGGACGCGCACATTGTGCCCCTTTACGAAGTCCACAAGACAGAAGGCCAACATTTTAGAGTGGCAGGCGGGATCTTCTTTGGAATTCTCAGGCGATCCTGCTTTGTGGCTCCAAATAATGACTGGCTCTGTGGTTGATGTGAACCGGTGCGATGCGGTGGTCAAAAATCTTCTGTGTATGCAAATTTTCCCTCTCGCACTTGGCGACGAGCTTTGCTATTGAGCGCGTCATCCCGGCATATAGATCCGGACGTGCGGGTGTGGCGAAATTGGTAGACGCACCAGATTTAGGTTCTGGCGCCGCAAGGCGTGGGGGTTCAAGTCCCTCCACCCGCACCACATTGTTTTCACATATTTTTCCTGCGTTTGATCGCCATGCCTGTACTCGGCACTTCCGGATCATCTCCAATGTCTTGTGACCCGCGACGACCCAGCGACACGTCACGACCCGCCGTAGTAGATGGGGAGTGCTGTTCCTGTCGTCCGCAAGCGTCTTGCTTCGGCCATCGTCTGGTCGTGAAGTGAGAGCTGTGCCTCAGAATGCGGTAGAAAACAGGTCCGACCTGGACAGCTTGTGCGAACGAAAGTGGCACCTGGATACAGTCTCGGCGACCACCATGGAATTGCCCCGCTACCTATGCCGCACTTGCGGCATAGTCTGATAATAGCGACATGAAGGCAGTCATGCCGGTCGACCAGAGGCTGTTCACCATTGTCTTGCAGCACGTTTCCGACAACGAAGGTCAAGGCTACTTACTTGTCTTCGGGATATATTTTTTTATAATCAGAACCCAATTTGAAAAAAATATTCGACGTGAGGGAAAGTGTTAGTTTCGCTCTTGTTTCAATAACGTAGAGCATATTGTAGTGGCCAGTTTGGGGGTAAAGCATGTCAAAGGCTAGCGACGCAAAGACGCTACCTGAAGTTGCCAACAAAGGCAGCGGTGACTCGTCGCAAGTCTATGATTTTCTGCAATCCGATGACTGGCAGCAGATGCTTGAAAAGGCTCGGATACAGCGAGAAAAAAACCTTTCGGCGCGAAAGCAGGGCGGCAAGGAAAACCCGCTACCTGAAGCGAACCAGCACAAAACTGATCACTCAACCAATAGGGAGCGCACAGCTGGGCCAAGGCACCCGTTGGATCGGCTGGAAGCAGCGCGTCAGCAAAGAGAGAGAGTGCTTGCCAGCCGCGCGGCTAAGGCAGAAGAGCGCGAAAGAAGTGAGTCGGATGCTGATGGCGGTGAAAAACCCGGCACGCCCCTTGAAACGCAGCAACAGGAAAAAAAGCCCTCTGGGGCTCGTCGGCAAAACCAGAAGCAAATTGCGCCAGAGGCGGTGCCGTTGCATGCGAAAAGGTCAAGCGAAGACAGTAAGGTGTCTGTCAAATGGCCGCCCGTTGGCATTCCTGTCAGGGACAGTACGTCTAAAGGCGATCAACAGGATCAGAGTAATTCCGGTCAGGGTGCAAGCTTACCGTCTGTTGAGGCAAACAAAAAACTTCGCAGAAAGCTTCTTCGCAGTTGGGTCAATCGACAACAACCGCTCAAGGCCAGGGTAGGCTCAGTAGTACTTGGATGTGCCATCGGTGTGATCGCTTCGTCTTCAACCTTTTATGTTTTGTCCGCATGGGGGCCAGGGGTCACACGTGAAAGTGTTGGTTTGGGGAGTTCAGATGCGGAACTTGCCGAATCCGCTGCGTTGCAGGGCAAGGAAATTGTGCAATCGGAGCCCTTGCAACCTGACGCGCCGACAATTGCAGAAAGTAGATTGGCCAATACGCCGAACCTGTCCGAACCATCAGCCGTTTCGATCGCGCCCGATGGCAATTTGGAAGGCGGCACAATACTCGCTGCGCCAAGAACGCAACCGGTTGCACCAGACGTTCGCTCGGATCTTTTAGCCTTTGATCACCTATGGTTGCCGACCATCGACCTCCATCCGCAAGCTGAGCCGATCCCGAGTTTTGTCCGGTATAACATGGCGCCAAAGATCATTACCGCAGCATCGCTCCTTCCACCCGAACTGACAGAGAGTCCCGCGCAGGTCCAGCCAAATATCCGGCGGGTTGCGCCTAATGTTCGCTCAAGTCTCGCATCCATTGAACAACCGCAGACGTCTGTTGTAACTTCCGGAGTTCAAACCCGTCAGGAAGCAGCCCCCGGTTTTGCGCTGAATCACAAGTCGCCAGAATTGTCAGGTACGGCAATGGCATCATCCGATGAGGTTGCGATCAAAGCTGATCGAAGTGATTTCCTGGCCGCCGCGATTGCAAAATCACCGCGTCCACCGGACGTTACAATTCAGCTTGCCTCGTTAACGTCCGGCGAAGAACACAAGCCACTGCAGAAACAGGCTCCGTCACCAAATGCAAATTATGTTACTCCGGCAAGACCGGGTTTTTCGACCACAGTGCCTCTGGCGGTCTTGGGCTATGTGGATCCGCCGAAAGTGTCTAATCCGGCTGATAGCATCTCGACAGGTCTAACGACGGCTGCAATCGACCCGCTGATAGAGACTGAAGACGTGGCACCTACCGCGGAGGGAACGTTACCGGGCCAATTGAACCCAATGGCGAAGCCTGCAGAGGCAATAAGCAGCGCAACAACGCGGAACACGGATGTTGAGGCTATCGGGTCAGTCTCTGGCAGTGGCGGCGCAGAATTCAAGCTGTTTGCTCCCGGCAGCCTTTCGGTGGATGCCGTGGATTCAGTTGTCGCCAGTCTTGTATCGACAGGCCATGATTTTGGCGGAACCGCACGCGTTGGGTTTGGGATTAGTCAGTCCAACGTACGGTTCTATCACAAGCAGGACGCTGCTCAGGCAGCTGCGCTGGCGAAGGATGCCGGTGCTGTGTTGCGGGATTTCACCGGCTCGAAAACCAAAACCCCGAGCGGAATAGTAGAATTATGGTTGGCGGGGAAAAGCGTAACCAAACCAAAAGCAAAGGCAAAAACAGTTCGCCGCAGGGCTTCTCCTGAAAACCAGGTTAATCAGCTTAGGAGGCAGGTTTTAAGTAAGCTTAAGACAGCCAACCAGTGATATCCCAACTGCTTCTGTTGGTAAAAGCTGAAACGACTTGCGTAGTGTTAACAATTAGCGATCGGGTACCGAATGATGACTGACAGTAAACTTGTTGCCATAGTAACTGCCCTTTTGTTCTTGATGACGTCGCACGGCGCGAGGGCCGAGATAACGCTGGAACACCTGCTGGTCATAGATCAGTATTTGTCTGCAAATAACACTCAGGAACTAAGGGCGTATCTTCAAAAAAACCCGGAGTTGCTTTTGGGTGATGACGAGTTGTCACGGGAGTTGCGCAACTTTAATGAAGCCGCGACACGTGGTCGCCTGGATTTTGATTTTAACGACTCGATTAGCGATCCGGACGTCGGTCGCGAAAGCAATCCCGCGTTTGCTAGTTCCTTGCAGCACTAAAGCCAATGGCTGTAGTTCGAACTGTTCAGTGTTTAGATAAACTGAAGATTGCCTATGTCATTGAGCCAAGATTCTCTGGTGGTACGTCTGCGGCGGTCGCTGCGGAATTGCGCATAGCCGCCGAACTCGGTCAATTGGTTGTGCATGCAAGGACATCGAAGATGTTCGGCGACACACAAAATGTCGCGCCAGTGCTGCGACGGGTGGTTGACGAACTATGTATCCCGGTAATTTGGGATTCCCCCCGCATAAGTGCTGACTTTGTTATCCTGCACAACCCGTCTTTTCTGAAGTTCCAAAACTCTTTGAACGCGCAAGTTATCGCTCGGGAACTGATTGTGGTAACCCATGAAAATTTCTTACGCCCCGGTGGCGAAGAAGGTTTCGATGTTTCAAACTGCCTTGGTCAGATTGATGCCTCAGCGATTGCGCTGAGAAAAACCCTTGCACCGGTTTCCGCGTATAATCGTGAGACCGTGACGAATTGGGTATCGAGATTTCGAGAGGCGCGGCATTGGCAGGTTCTGGAGGCGGACTGGTTCAATATTTTCTCCACCGATTTGTGCCATCCCTGCGATATGCCAGAAGACCGCCGCGGTCGGCATTCGCGTCCGGGGTTCGAAAAATTTCCACCTGTTGCCGAACTTGATATGTGTTTTCCGAAACATGCAAAGTCCAACGTTATTCTCGGCGCGAACGCATTGTTGGATGCCGGCGTCCATCGCGCGCATTGGAAGCTGCTGCCCTTTGATGCCATAAGTGTGGAAGATTTTTTTGAAATGATTGACTTTTTTGTCTATTTCACAGCGCCGACGTGGCAAGAGAGCTTTGGGCGCGTGGTCGCCGAAGCACTTGCAGCCGGCAAGGTGGTTCTGACGGATCCGAAAACCGGCAAAACGTTCGGAGAGGCCGTAATCACTTGCCACCCATCAGAGGTTGACGGGATCATCTCTGACTTCATTTTACACCCCCGCCGATACCATGAGCAGGTTTCCAGGTCGCAATCCGCGCTTGAACGCTATTCCGTTCAAAACTTCAGGGCTCACCTGTCGAAAGTTCTGACCCCGGAACGTGGGGTGCCGGCATGATTTTCGTTGAGGCTGGCACACGCTCAATACGGTCCTTTGATGCACAATTGATTTTTGCCCAGAAACTAACAGCGCGTGGTTTCGATGCGTGCATTGATGCAGATTATCTACCAGAGGACGCAGGGCGCGGCAGGCTTTACGAGGCGGCCAATTTTCTTACTGACCCGGAAGAGCACGTAGCGGAAGCTGTCTTTGTCCTCGGTGCCGAAGAAGTAGAAGACCTGCTGCTTGCCTCCTTAAGGCAAAAACAACTCGGGGCGGATGTTCCCGTGGTAGCGACTGGTCGGTTCAAGACTCAGCAAAGCTACGTTGGCGCCAAAGCACGCTTGGCGTTTGCACTTGGCCGTGAAGCCAGTGTTATCGATCTGACCGATACGCAGCCGCGATCAATGTTGCCTTCTGCTGTCAGCCCCCTGGTTGCTGAAACCCGACCCATTGTGCGGCCAATTGGTGAGGTAACTGACGTTACCGTTGTCCTGGGCTCTATGGAGTTGGACAATCCCGAAACTTTGTCCTGCTTGTCTCGGATGAGCAGTCAGGGTGACTATGGTCTGAAACTTGTCGTAAGCGGGGCTCAGAACGAGTTCATAACGGCATCGCATTTCAACGATCTTCCCAGAATTCTGTATACCGACCTTTCGCCGCTAACACTGGCAAAATCGACGGATATTCTTGTGATGTTCGGGCACGGCGTCGCCGGAGATCGAATGGCCGAGCTTGCAGTTGAGTTGATAGCGGCCGGTGGCGTCGTGATAGACTGCACCGAGGACGAAGTATTGATGTCCTCGGGAGCGCCCGCGTTACTTGGTCCAAAAACACTTTTTGCTTTGGACGGATACCTGACCGGGAAAATTCTTGGAAACACCTCGCAAATCGCTGAGCAGGCATTGAAGTCGCAATGGTTGCGTACAATAGAGATTTCCCGGCTGGAAACGGCGGCAGAACTGGTTGCCAAACCGCGCCGACCTGAGCGGACGACGCAAAGAACATTGTTTTTGCCTACGAATGGCGTTGGTTTAGGGCACGCGCAACGGTGCGCTGTGATCGCCAACGCGCTTCCAGACAATATATCCCCTATATTCGCGGCCTTCCCCAGTTGTGTTCCGATTGCGCGGCGCGAAGGGATGGATTGCATTCCGCTGGTCGCCCGAACGGACACAAAGGACAATTCCAACGCCAATGACATCCTGACTTATCGTCGGCTGAGCGCCGCGTTGCAGGAAGGCGACAGATTGGTGTTTGACGGTGGCTATGTATTCGATTCAGTCAATCGCGTGATCCTCGAACATGGGCTGTCTGCGGTTTGGATTCGGCGCGGCTTATGGCCCAAAGGTCGGTCAAGGCATACGATGCTCCATCGCGAGGGCATATTCGACCGGGTCATTGTTCCGTCAGAGGCTTTCGAAGAGCTCAATGACGCCTATAGTTACGGCGATCATATACACTATGTCGGCCCTGTTTTTCGCCGGGTCATCCAATCCGCAGAGGACATCAATCATCTCCGGGCCCGGTTGGCGGAACGGTTCGGGCGTGATTTTAAACAGTTGGTTGTGAGCATGCTGGGCGGCGGGGTCGCGTCCGACAGATCCGCTCAATTGCAGGCGATATCCGGGATGCTGGAAGCCCGGACTGACTGCCTGCATCTGGTTGTAACCTGGCCCGGAAGTAAGGTTCAGCCTGCCGTGTTTGGGTGGAAGAACACCCGGGTGGTTCACACTCTGGAAGCCACAAAGCTGTGTCTGGCTGCGGATTTAGTCATATCTGCCGCGGGGTACAATTCGGTCCATGAGATTCTGTACCACAATATCCCCTCAATTCTGATCCCACAGTCGGCGCCTTACCTGGACGATCAGGAGCGCCGTGCACGGGCTTTGTCTGACCGCGAACTCTGCGCGACCATTACCGAAACAGAATTCATGAAACTGGAGAGGACAGTGTTAGATTGTCTGGACGATGGCGGTGTGGAAGTCTTTCGCTCTGCGCTGAAGAAAATCAAATTGCCTGAGGCAGGCGCAGCCGCAGCCGCTGATTTACTAATCAAGACCTGAAAAAATGACAGAAAACTGCTGGTACAAAATCCTGAGCAACACGTCGCCGGAACAACCGGTTAATCTGGACGACGTCATTCCTTGCGATCGGGGAGTGAAGCCAATGGGTAATGTCCTGTTTCCCAAAATGGACCTGCTGCCATCATCCGCCCTCTGGGAGCGCGAAGCTGGGAACCACACCTATATCGGAATCAGAATCTATGAACCTCCTGAATCCTCTTATAAAGTTGCCCGACTCCTTGCCGCCGCTGCCATTGAAAGAAGTGTATTTCCAATAATTTTAAGTCGAACCGACTATTGCGGATTTGAACAGTTTGGTTTCCGCATCGAGCGTATCCCAGATGATGAACCGGCGGCGCGAGCCGCTGAAGAGGAAATCAGAAAGTTCTGGGACCTCGCGATCATCATCGACGGGCACGAAGTCGGCTTATTGGGTTAGACATTCACGGCACACATACGAAACACCCAGCAGGCGAAAGTGTTTTGTTTCAGTTGGTATGCAGGCGATCCAAGAAACGCATAATTGCAATTCCTCTTCCTATTTTGTGAAAAGTATTCACCATCTTCGCCGTCTTATTGAATTTCAAACGGCTAAGTTTTTAAGTCTAATCGCTCCATCAGGAGTGAGAATGGCAAGACGTAAAGTCAGGCGGCAAGTCAAAACACGCGGCTCTGACTTGGGGGCCGCGCAGGAATATTATGTAGGGGGTGATCTGCAACCGCTCTCGGAAACCGACGTCGTCAGGATCGTGACCCATGCCTTTGACATTCTCGCAACCGTTGGAATGGCCGGTCTTCCGGAGGGGGCAGCCAATCGCGCTCTGGCTGCAGGAGCAACGCGGCGCCGGGATGGCAGGCTGTGTTTTCCAAAGGACATGATCCAGCGTGCCTTGGCACGTGCTCCGGGGCAGGTCGTTTTGCCGGGGTTCACTCCTGAACGCAACCTGCGAATTGGCGGGGGAACGGTTCACATTGGCACCGGCGGAGCAGCAGTTCAGGTGCTGGAGGCCGCAACCGGTAAATTTCGGGAATGCCATTTAGGCGACCTTTATGATCTGATGCGGGTATTGGAAGCTTCGCCAAACATCCATTACGGACTGCGCCCGGTCGTCGCCCGGAACCTTTCTGACCCCTTTGAGCTGGACGTGAATTCAGCCTTTGCTTGTTTGAAAGCGACGTCCAAGCCAATTGGCATCAGCTTTTGCGAAGCCAGTCACATAGATCCAATCATCGACATGTTCGACATCGCGCTTGGGTACGAGGGAGCGTTTCGCACACAGCCGTTTTGCATGGCGGTCATAGTGCATGTCGTTCCGCCACTCACCTATGCGGCTGAAGGCATTCAAATGCTCGAGAAAGCGGTGAGTGCGGGCATGATCCCGCAGATTTGCTCAGCCGGGCAGGCAGGCGCGACCAGCCCCGTCACTTTGGCAGGGGCACTCGCGCAAGGGTTGGCTGAATGCCTTGCGGGTTTGGTTGTGATTGACGGAATTCAGAGCGGCGCGCCCTGCATTTACGCCTTGATGCCCTTCATTTCCGATTTGAGGACAGGCGCGATGAGCGGCGGTGGTGGAGAGGCTGCCATAGCAAATGCGGCAGCGGCCCAACTGCTGGCCCATGTCGGGCTGCCATCGACTGTGTCGGCCGGCATGACGGATTCCAAGCTGGTGGATGCGCAGGCGGGTTATGAGAAAGGCTATTCTGTTGCTCTGGCAGGTCATGCAGGTGCCGATATGATCAACCTTTCGGTCGGGATGCTGGGGTCAATCATGGTGGCCAGCCCCGAGGCGATGGTCATCGATGACGACATGTGCGGGGCCATCCTGCGGTCCGTCAAAGGCATAGAAGTGTCGGATGCCACGCTGGATCTGGCTGCCGTGGAACGCGTAGTTACGCAGGACGGGCATTATCTGGGCGCGGCCGAAACCCTCAAGCGAATGAAATCCGACTACTACTATCCCACACTCGCTGACCGTCAAAGTGTTGATGACTGGATAGATACTGGTTCGCACAGCATCTGGGACCGTGCGCAGAGCCGTGTTCAGGAAATACTGAAAGCCCCACCCTCTACGCATCTGACTGAAGCGGCCGAGGCCCGTATTCGCGCCCGCTTCCCCATCCGTCTTGAGCATTGAAAGGAACCGAGATGCATGTATTTCGCAGCATGGTCATCGAAGCAGAAATAGACAAAGTCTGGTCCGCTGTACGCGCATTTGACAGTGTATCGGCATGGAACCCGGGCGTGGAACTGGCCGAGTTGGAGACCGGTACAAAAACCGCGATCGGTACTATCCGAAAACTCCATATCCCTGATGGGTCGGTCTTTCGCGAGACCCTGCTGGCGCATTCCGATCTGGATCATTTCTACACCTACGACATTCTTGAAAGCCCGCTTCCAGTGAACGGATACGTGGCCACCCACCGGTTCATTCCGATCACCCACACTCGCCAGACGCTGGGAATTTGGGAAAGCCGGTTTGAATGCGCCCCAAGTGATTGTGCTGAGTTGGAGCGGATTGTCGGCGATGTGATCTACATTGGCGGCATGACCGGATTGAACACATTTCTGAAGGGAGAATGACAGTGGCTGATACGCTTGCCCCCCGTGCTGTCATCGGCGTCATGACACCGGCAATGAACACTGTTGTTCAGCCGGAACTCGAACTGTTGCGGCCTGATGGCGTGACCAACCAAATGCAACGGTTTCGTCTGGGTGGAGACAATATCTCGGATGACTTGCCGGACGAGGCTGCTAAACTGATGGATTGCAAACCTTCCGCTATTGCCGTGGGGTTGACCACGGATGCGGGACCGGGTGGTCCGGGCAAGTTAAAGGTCCGTTGCGATGAGATGGCAAAACAGGTGGGCGTTGCGGTTCTGGGGGCTTCCGGTGCGGACTACCAGGCATTGCGAGCTCTGGATGCGAAACGCGTGGGTATTGTAACCCCATTCAACGCCAAAATGGATGCGGTGGTAAAGGCCAACACCGAGGCGGCAGGGTTTGAAGTGGTGGCGATCAAGGGCACCCAGGCGCCATCTTTGCCTGAGATATGCGAGACACCTTTGGGTGATATTCGGGACGTATTCGCTCAGGTGGCCACATCGGACTGCGACGCTATCCTTCAGGTGGGGACAGCATTGCCAGTGGTGGCATTGATCGCCGAGCTTGAGCAAGCTCACGGCAAGCCCATCGTGGCCTGCAATGCGGCGGTCTACTGGCGGACTCTACGCGCCATTGGGATCACCGATCCGGTTTTGGGCTTTGGTAAATTATTGGAGCAACACTAGATGCGCACACATGCTCAGGTCGCTGTCATTGGCGGCGGTGCGGTCGGGACGGCCATCCTGTTTCATCTGGCCAAAGCAGGTATCACAGATACTGTCCTGCTCGAGAAGAACGAGCTGACCGCCGGGTCAACCTGGCATGCAGCGGGTAATATTCCGACTTATGCAAATTCATGGCTTGGGATGCGGGCAGGCAATTATGCCTGGTCGCTCTATAAAGAACTTGCGAAGGATCCTGAGGCTCCGATCACATACCGGCACACTTCGGCAATCTGGCCTGCGCATACACCGCAACGCATGCAACTTTTCCAACATCTCTGCGGGGTATCACGTTCGGCCGGGTTTGAGTTATCCATGCTCACACCATCCGAGATTGAACAGATGCACCCTTACTGGCAGGCGGACGACACTGTTCTTGGTGGCATTCTCGACCCGTACGAAGGTGACATCGACCCCAGTCAGTTGACTCAGGCACTTGCCAGGCATGCGCGTAAGCTTGGCGCCGAAGTGCGCCGGTTCACCCGCGTGACAGGTTTGAAGCAACGCCCAAACGGCGAATGGGACATCCATACCCCGGATGGGGTTCTTGTTGCCGGGACCGTGATCAATGCGGCCGGGTCCAGTGGCGCTGTAATCGCTGCGATGGCAGGGTTGAATCTGCCTGTCGTCACGCTTGAACATCAATACATGGTGACAACAGCGTTGCCTCAACTGGAGGAAGATACCTCTCTTTTCCCGCTCATCCGTGACCCGGATATTCGGTTCTATTTGCGCCGTGAACGCAATGCCCTGCTACTGGGGTCCTATGCGCACGAAGGCCGCCCGGTTTGGCAAGATGGCGTGCCTTCGGACTTTGATCACCAGCTTTTCGCTGATGATATCGATGGGATGATGGCCGTGTTCGAAGCGGCTGCAACGCATGTGCCGCTGTTGGCTGAGGCGGGCGCGCAGCGCTTTGTGAACGGTCCGATCCCTTACGCCCCGGACGCGCTGCCACTGGTCGGGCCAGCGGGCGGCGTGCCCAATTTCTATCATGCGACGGGGGTCCAGATCGGCATCACCCATTCTGCCGCGATCGGCAAAGCCATGGCTGAGTGGCTGACGGCGGGTGAGACCGAGTGGGATCTGTCAACCTGGGATCCACGCCGTTTTGGCAAATGGGCAACTCAGGACTATGCTGCGGCCCGCGCCTCTGAACACTATGACCTGCAATACGCTATTTCGTATCCACATCGGATCATGTCGTCCGGGCGACCCGTGAACCAAACTCCGCTCTATGACCACTTGCGGGAACAAGGGGCGGTGATGGGGCAGATCGGTGGATGGGAGCGGGCGTTCTGGTTCAAAAGGAAAGGCGTGTCGGACGCCACCGAGCTTAGCTTTGGACATGAGCCCTGGCAGGATGCCGTTCGGCTAGAATGCGAAACCGTGCGTGATGCCGTTGGAGTGATGGACCATGGCGGGTTCACGAAATTCGTTTTGGAAGGGCCGGATGCCTTTGGTGTTCTGAACCGGTTGGTTTGTAGCACGCTGCCTTCCGTCGGGCGGGTTCGCCTGTCCTACATGCTAACGCCGCAGGGTCGTATCTGGTCCGAAGCGACGATTGCGCGATTGGCCGAGGATCGGTTTTTACTCTGCGGACCGACCCTTGCTGTGGATCGGGATTTTGACTGGATTTTGCAGAGCATCGGTTCGGCGAATGCGATACTGAGCAAAGGTTATGTCCATGACGGCGCCTTGTTGGTAATGGGGCCGAAGTCTCGTGCCCTTCTGCAGTCACTGACTGACGCCGATCTGAATGCGCCATGGATGAGCCTGGCAGAAATCGACGTCGCAGGCATTTCCGTCACGGCCCTGCGTGTCAGCTATGTCGGGGAGCTGGGGTGGGAATTGCATGTTGCGTCTGGTGATCTGCCTTTGCTCTATCACGCGATCTGGAAGGCCGGGATCGAACATGACATCTGCAATTTCGGGTCCTATGCGCTGAACGCGATGCGGATTGAAAAAGGCTATCACGGTTGGAGTGCCGATTTTGGCACTGAATACACGTTGTTTGACGCCGGTCTGTCGAAGTTTGCCAACCTGTCCAACGGAACATTCATCGGACGAGATGCGGTGGTGCAGCAGGGGCAGTCAGATCCCGAATGGGAGTTCGTCGGGCTTGAGATCACCGATCCGGGCCCGGAACCCCTGCCTTCGGATCCGATCATCAAGGGAGGCGAAGTTGTTGGGTATCTTACTTCGGTTACAAGTGGTTACCGGACAGGAAAGTTGTTGGCCCTGGGCTATTCTGAACATGGGGCACTGACAATGGGAGAGGCATGCCACGTTCAAGCCTTCGGGGACATGCGTGCTGCCCTTCGCCATCAGCACCACGTCTACGATCCCGAAAACATCAAACTGCGCGCCTAGCCAAACCCGCCGTTGTGAGTAGTCCAATCCGCAAGCGCCTGACCGACCTCTATTGTCGGACCGGCGTCCTTGTCTTCCGATCGGATTAGGGCTTGCCAGGGAATTTCAATACCTTCTTTGCCTACGCGCGTGCCAACTATACGGCCTGCCTTAATTGCGGGACGCACGGCCCAACCCGCCAATACGCTGCTGCCCTGACCGGCGGCCACAAGCTCCACGATGGCCTCGGGAAGCTCGACCGTCGCGGTCCAGCGCGGGTAGCTTTCGGAAGGACGAAACAGACGTGCGAATTCCCGATCCGGTTCCGGCGTCAATGTGGTGGTAATGAACTCTTCGCCTTCGATATCTGCACCATCAACAAATGGCTTGTCTGCCAGAGGATGATCCGGTGGCACAATGAACAGCAATTCATCGGAGAACAGAGGCAACTGACAAGTGCCCATTGGCTGAGCGTTGCCGGAGGTGACGATAATATCGACATGCCGGTTTGTCAGTGCCCGAACAGGATCGCGCGTTACGTTGGCCATCACCTGCAATTCGACACCCGGCAAATGAGCCCGCAGGTACGTGTTGAATCCAGGCAGCCAGTGGTATGAGTTGTAGGCTTCAACACCGATGCGCACAACATGCTCAACCCCGCGGTCCATGCGACGCACGTCGCGTTCGGCCCGGTCCAATTCACTCAGGATACGCTCGGCAACCTCAGCCAGATACTCGGCGGCAGGTGTCATACGCAATCGCTTGTGCATGCGAGTGAACAGAACCAGGTCCAGCCGCCGCTCAGCCTCTTTGATGCGGTGGGATAGAGCAGAGGGTGTCACGCCCAACGCTTCGGCTGCGTCCGTCACACGCCCGTGTTTCGCAATCGCCTGGATCATCTTGAGATGCCGAAGATCAAGGAATGGGCCGTCCGCCATCAAGTCACCTGAAGAAAATTCACAATGCCGGTCAAATTCGATAGCCAGCTTTCAACAATGATCAAGATGAAACTTGCGTGGCAGCTTAAAGCTTTTCACGGGTCATCCGGAAATTTCGGATGATGAAGCGTGTAATAGTTTCAAATCAAAGACCGTCAGGGACAACAATCTACTAATAACTGAGCACAGTAATTACCTGCATTGCCCTGATGATGATCAGCCCAGCCGATGTTTCTACATTGACCGGGCTGACATCACTAATTTAGGCACTCGGCCAGTGTGTTGGCCATGTTGCGAATAACCTGTGCATAGAGGGCCTTACCGGGCTCGAGATCAGATCCAAGCGGATCGATCACACCTGTTTTGGCATCGGTTCCGTCCAGAACGGTGTTGACAATTCCCTGGTTGAATTGGGGTTCTGCCAGGACGCAATCGATGCCTTCTTCATGAATGCGACCTTGAATTTCTGCGATACGTGAGGGGCTTGGATCAGATGCGTCGCTGAGGGAAATCGCGCCCGAGGCGGGAAAGTCAAAAGCATCTTCGAAGTACTGATAGGCGTCGTGAAATACAATGAAGCTGCCGCCGCGGACAGGCTCAAGAATCCCGGCAACCTCGGCGGACAGCGCATCCATTTCGGCGCGTGCTGCTGCAGCGTTTGCAAAATAGGCACCCGCATTGTCCGGGTCAGCTGACGAAAGCTGAGCTGCGATCAGGTTTAGCCAGGTTTCCGCGTTATCGGGCGAGAGCCAGGCATGGGGGTCATGATCACCGTGGCCATGGTTGTCATGGTCGTCATGACCTTCATGCTCGGCGTGTTCTTCATGATTGTGGTCGTCGTCCTCGGCATGTTCTTCGTGGTCGTGTCCGTCATGATCCCTGTCTTCGGCGTGCTCATCATGGTCACCCTCTTCCCCATGTTCATGCGCCTCGAACAATGTACTTTCGCGGAAGTCGTGAAGGATCGTTCCATCGGTTTCCAGTAAGGTTGTAACGGTTGCACCGCTGGCGAGCGTCTCAATCGCGCCTTCCATCCATGGGGTCAGGTCTTCGCCCAGCCAGAACACCAGATCTGCCTCTTGCAGCGCAGCTGCCTCGGACGGGCGAAGGTTATGTTCGTGGGGGGAAGCACCCGGAGAAATAACCAGGGCAGGTGTTCCGACACCTTCCATAACCATTGCCACCAGCGAATGAACCGGTGCGATATCAGCCGCCACGTTGGGGACGTCTGCCAAAACCGTGCCACCCATCAGAGCAGCCGAGATCGAAACTGGGAGAAGCCTTCTGGACATCAGAACCTCTATGTGATTTTATAACGTTGCAAGCGGCATATATGATATGGAATAACATGACAAGTGATGTGCGACCTATGCCGGACGAGGAAACGGACGTCGTTGGGTTTCAGGACCATGACCATGAAAACTGCGTTGAAACAGCTCTGGCCACGGCCGAGGCGCGATGCAGGGACGAAGGGCTGCGCCTGACTCCGGTTCGGCGCAAAGTGCTGGAAATGCTGCTGCAGGAACACCGGGCGCTCGGGGCCTATGCCATTCTTGATCGTCTGCGCGAAGAAGGGTTTGGGTCCCAGCCACCAGTGGCCTATCGCGCACTCGATTTTCTCGTTGAAAACGGCTTTGTGCATAAGATTGAGCGGTTGAATGCGTTTGTTGCGTGTTCGCATCCGGGGGCCACGCACTCTCCCGCCTTCATGATCTGCAGGCTTTGTGATGCTGTTGCCGAGGCTCAATCCGCGCCAGCCGAGGGTGCACTTGATGTAGCCGCGCGAGCCGTGGGTTTCGAGATTGAACGGACCGTTGTAGAAGCCGAGGGACTCTGCCCCGACTGCACCGAGAAGGCTTAGCAATGGCCCTTATCACCGTTGAAGATCTCAGCGTGCGCTATGGCGCAAACACCGTTCTGCGTCATGTAGATATGTCAGTTGAACCCGGCGAGATTGTAACCATCGTCGGTCCCAATGGCTCGGGCAAGACCAGTTTGTTACGTGCTATTATTGGTGCTACATCACCGTCTGCCGGTCGGGTTTTGCTAAAGCCTGGATTGAAAATCGGGTATGTCCCGCAAAAACTGCACATTGATCCGACTCTGCCAATCACGGTGGAAAGGTTCATGCGTCTGACCAATCGCGTTTCCCGAAAAAGCTGCGCTGGGGCACTTGAATCCGCCGGTGCTCACGACCTTTTGAAACGTCAGATGTCACAACTGTCTGGTGGCCAGTTTCAGCGCGTGCTGCTCGCCCGTGCTTTAA
This sequence comes from Ruegeria lacuscaerulensis, assembly GCF_013031245.1. GTDB lineage: Bacteria > Pseudomonadota > Alphaproteobacteria > Rhodobacterales > Rhodobacteraceae > Ruegeria > Ruegeria lacuscaerulensis_C. The sequence continues at coordinate 66,299 of NZ_WPZL01000012.1, read as the reverse complement.
TCAACCGGCCAGACGTCTTGCTGCTGGACGAAGCCACGCAGGGGCTGGACCAGCGGGGATCGGCAGGGTTTTACCAGCAGATTGAGGCGGTGCGCCACAAAACAGGGTGCGCCATACTTATGATCAGCCACGAACTACATGTGGTTATGAGCGCCTCGGACCGCGTAATTTGCCTGAACGGTCATGTTTGCTGTGAAGGGTCGCCCGCCGTCGTTGCTTCGGCTCCGGAATACCGAGCATTGTTTGGAACAGGCACAGGTGGCGCGCTAGCGCTGTATCGGCACGAACACGATCACCACCATGATCACGGCGATAATTCACAGGAAGCGGCTGAATAATGCTTGACGATTTTATGACGCGGGCAACGCTCGCAGGTGTCGGCGTGGCCTTGGCAGCAGCTCCTCTTGGGTGTTTTGTTGTGTGGCGCCGGATGGCTTATTTCGGAGACGCCACGGCGCACGCTGCTATTCTGGGTGTTGCGTTGTCGTTAACGTTTCAGATGTCGATATTTGCAGGCGCACTGGCAGTTGCACTCTTGATGGCGTTCACTGTGACCCTTTTGGCAGGTCGTGGATACGCCATGGACACGCTTTTGGGCGTTCTGGCTCATTCCGCGCTTGCTTTTGGCCTTGTCGCGGTCTCGTTCCTGTCCGGTGTTCGTATCGACCTGATGGGTTATCTGTTCGGTGATATCCTGGCCGTTTCGCGCAGTGACTTGGCTGTGATCTGGGGTGGTGCGGCCCTTGTCGTTGTATTGGTCGTGTGGCGCTGGTCTCAACTCCTGACCGCGACACTCAATGAAGAGCTGGCATATGCAAGCGGCTTTGATCCAAAGCGTGAACAGTTGATCCTGACATTATCCCTGGCAGTTACTGTGGCGGTAGCGATCAAAGTTGTAGGGGTATTGCTGATTGCGGCAATGTTGATAATTCCCGCCGCCGCCGCCCGAAGCCTGGCGCGCTCGCCAGAAATGATGGCAGTAATAGCTGCGTTGATCGGCTCGGTTTCAGCCGTGACGGGTTTGCGGGCAGCCTATGTTTTCGATACACCAGCCGGCCCGTCGATAGTTTGTGTGGCCGCAATCTTATTTGCGTGTTTCAGCATTGTTGGCTGGCAAACTCAGCACAAGGCCTGAACATCAGCCTATCGAAAACTCGAAGTCTTCCCCCTCGACCTTCGGTTACCTTATCAGGTCCGCCGATTTCGGAACATAGTGGTGGCCCGTTCAGATAAGGCGGCCCACCATTGTATCAGAATTGAGGTTCGACTTGCGGCCAGTACAAAATGTGGACTGCGACAGCAATAAAAAACAAAACACTCCCGGTCAGAACAAATACGTGCCAGATCGTGTTGTGGAACGGTAACCAGTCAAGAAGATAAAAGGCGACACCAACTGTGTAGACCAATCCACCGGCAAACATCAGTTTCAGAACGGCGGGCGAAAGTTCGGCAAGGATAGAATGACCCGCCCAGACAATGGCCCAACCCATCATCAAATACAGCGCGAGTCCAAACCATCGAAATCGATTGGGATCAGTCATTTTCAAGACCGATCCGAGTGTTGCAGACGACCAAAGACCGATAAGCAGCCCGGTTAACTGGCTGCCGGAAAGTAAAAGGAATGGTGTGTAAGTGCCTGCGATTTTTACGTAAATACCAGAATGATCGAGGCGACGAAGAAGTTCAGACCATCTCTGGCTTTCCACCATGTTGTACATTGCGGATAAAGACAGCATCAGGACAAGGGTGAATCCGTAAACGGAAGCCCCTAGAATAGCGGCAGGGTCAGAGCGGTTGAGAACGGTTATCGAAATGAGAGCAGGGACCGCGACAAGCGCCGAAGTTACGCCCAGAACATGCACGAACCCGTCGCTGATGCGCTCGGCCCGGCTGTATGCCGGGCGAATATGTGCATAGGACTGCATAGTTTAGAATCTAGGGGCCGAAAGATGGCTCTACAAGTTAACAAGTCGGCAGGGCGTTCAATGCGCGATCTCAATTTGGGGAATCGTCCGGCTTTGGGTCGATGTACCTGTTCAGGTCGAATATTCCTGCTTGAACCGGATGCTGATTGGTAAAAACCTCACGAATTTGGTCGCTTGTCTGCCAAAACTCCGAACTCGTCCGGCGTATGCCATATTGTGCTACGACGTCCATGTAATCGCTTTGGGTTCGCATGGACTTTAGCGCGTCAATAAAGGAAGCCAACTGGCCCTGCTGTACCTTGAAGTAGAAATTTGGATAGCTGCCGATCAGTTCAGGTACGATTGTCAGAACATCCGCTTCCGGTTCCCGTCGCGCCTCTTCATCAAACAAAAAGGCCACATTGTAATGCGCCTTGTCGTGCACAAGCGTAAAGACCTCAGCCATACCGTCTGATTGTTCAATCAGGAGAACGGACAGATCGGGCAGGTATTTTACCCAATCACCGTTCTGGCTGGCCAGGTCACGAAGTACCGATGCGGTATTTTGAACATTAAACTGCGGGCAGCTTGCGTCAGAACACCTGTTGACTGGATCTGAAACTGGCCAAAGCCCGTCGCCACGATTCAGCAATGCCAAAAGGAATTCCTTTTTGGGTTTAGCTGTTTCAAAGGTGATACCCGTGGAGAAACTGTCATCGACACGGCGCCGATGCCAGTATGTATGAAGTTCAGCAAGTGCGCCTCGGTACCAATACTTATGCATCCGCTGGCGGACACCTCTTGGCATGAAAGTCAGGAAGGTATCCTCGCTCTCCATGCGCAGTTCGTCCATATACAACCGCGTTGCAAGCTGATGCTCAATGCGCCCGAAGACATCATATCCGGCCACCAGGTCGTAGTAGATGCGTTCAAAAATCGGGTAATCGATGACCCAGGCGGTTTCTGGAATCTCACCGTGAAATCCGGTCACGGCGGATGCGTTGTCAAAATGGCGAAAAACCGTGATCAATGCATTCGGATTTGTGCCGTCGCCATCCCATATCGCATCGTAACCAAACCCGGACTGGTGCGCCGGGCTGTTTCGGTATCTCGCGTCGCGAAATTCAAGATACTTGATCTGGTTCTTGTGCGAAACCCCGTGCAAATCGCCCAGTGTGCCGCGATCAACCTGAGATACGGGCAGTTCGAGGAAATCGGCTCCGTCTTTCAGGTAACTTGGGTCAGTGATCGACAAATCCGCATCCGGGTCCAGGAAGCTGACCCAGAACCGGTCTTCGATGACGTCGACTGCCGTTTGCCCGTGGCAAACGGGACCGCGGATAAAACTGCGGACGAAAAACAGCGCGTCATCCAAAAGAAACTGATAGCGACTTTTGGCGGGCAATGGCGCAAAGGTGCTGAATGGATTACCGCCTTCTGCGTCTCCGTAATCCGGCAATTTTGTCAGGCTCCAATTGGAGTCTAGGAACAGTTCCTTGAAACGCGCCATCCGATCCGGCCCAAGCACGTAAACAAGGTGTTCCTTGTGCACGATGGTTTCATCAACCAGGCGCAATCGATAGTAAAACGGCCTGTCCCCCGGATCGTCGAAAGGGCGCCGTGATGCGATGATGTCGATGGCTTCACCTGGTGGCGTGGCCGAACGCACAAGTTCAAAGAACCGTCTTGGAGCGTCTCCCTGAATATGCAGCCGACCCAGAAACAGGTGCTCATAGAGATACCGACTCATCAACTGGCTTCGCATGTCATTACTGTTCAGGAATGTTTCCCATTCCGTGACCTGTTGTTTGATCTCTTCGGGAATATCCTGGGGCGCGGATGGAACCGTTGCTCCGCCGCGTGCCCAGGTGATCAGCGTCTGAAACTCTGTGTCGTCAAGCGGCGCTGTCGCATACGGCATACCGGCAAGAGGGTGATTAACCCGGAACGTTCCGAACTCCTGTGACGAAGGGCAAACGAGAGGGCGATCAATAGCGAGACCAAGTTCATCCGGAACAGGAGCGTTCTCCGGCAAGCGGTTCATTCGCGCAAGGTCGAGATATCTTTCAAGCAGACTCTGAGAATTCGTAGGCTGCCCCGGATCGGGGACAACCGGGAAAAACCCGAGAGCCCTCCATTCCGAAATCGTATCAGCGTCTATACTAAGTCGGGTGGGTTGTGCGTCCTCTAATCGTTCGGTGTGATAGACTGCTTGTTTGCTGGCCCCGCGCAAAATTCCATCCGGCGAGGTGAGCTTTAGCTGGCACGGTGCATCATAGCAGCTGTGGCAGACGACACAGCGGGTGTCCAAGATTGTTTTAACCTCGGCCCAATTCTCATCAGTCGAAGTAACTTCCAGCTGCTCTGGGGTAATGGAATTCGTTTCTCCCCTGACTTCGACGGGGCAAAAAAACAAAGCTACAAACGTAGATGCAACGCTGATCCAGGTTACCCGGTCAAAACAAAGCCCTACGTCCAGCATCTATGTTCCTCTAACCGTTGAAAGATATCGAAACGACTATAATCCTGAACTCCGCAGCGTTCCAAGTCGAGGCCCAATGGGGGACAAAACTGCCAATGCGCCTGCGCGCGTGCCTGTGTTAGGTTCTCCTGAATATTCGAATTTCGAACACCTGACTTTTAGACAACACGGCTGCTTGCCTTTCAGGTCGTTCAGTACAAAAGGTTGAGCATCAGTAGTGAAACAACCAGGAACAGGATTGTCATGACCCCGCCTGAACGCACAAAGTCCATTACCTTGTAGCCGGCAGGACCCATTATCAGAGCGTTTACCTGATGTGTCGGAATGATGAAGCTGTTTGAGGTGGATATGGCAACCGTAAGCGCAAAGACGGCTGGGTTTCCCCCGGCGGCAACGGCAATCGACACGGCGAGTGGCACAAGTAACACGGTCGCTCCGACATTTGACATGACCAGCGAGAAGACGGTGGCCAGAATTGCGACACCGGCCTGAAGGGCCCAAATCGGCCAACCGTCCAGAATGATCAAAATTTGCTGCGCAATCCACGCCGCGGTCCCCGTATTTTGCACGGCTTGCCCCAATGGTATGAGGCACGCGAGCAGGAAAACGGTATTCCATCCGACCGCGCGATAAGCCTCGTCCACGCTGAGAACGCGCGAGAGCATCATACCTGCGGCCCCCGTCAACAGGCAAAGCGACAGGCGCACGTCCGTGAACAAAATCAGCGACAGGGAAATGGCGAAAAAGGCCAGAGCCCACCCGACCTTCTGCGGCCGCAATTCGTCCTGCGGAAAATCCGTCGTCACGACGACAAAGTCAGGGTCTCGCTTGATCCGCATCAGGTTGTCCCATCTGGTATGCGCAACAAGCATGTCGCCAGCCTGGAATTTTTCGAGACCGATCTGAGTGGACTCATGCGTTTCGGTCTCAACGTGGCTGAGTGTTTCCTCTCCTCGGTGGATCGCCAACAAGGACATGCCGTATGTTTTGCGAAACAGAAGTTCGCGGGGACATTTGCCGATCAGCTTGCTGTCCGGCGTCACAACAACTTCGGCTATTCCGGCATTGGTAGGCGCAAATTCTTCGACGAAGATGTCCAGTTCCGGCATGACAGTCAGGCCGTACTTCTCGGCGAATTCCTCTACAACCCAGCGCCGCCCAATGATAGCGAGCCTGCAGGGCGCGGCGATTTCGGCGGTCAGAACCTGAACCATCGATGTCTTGCCGCGGTAGAACGTGGAAATAATATAAAGATGGTTCTCGTGGTTGATATCGGCCAGAACCTGACCCACCAATGGGCTTTCCGCTGGCACAATCACCTCGAAAACATCCGCTTTAAGGCCGTAGACCCGTTGCAGGTATTCCTGTGTGCCCTGACTTGTTCCCGTGTTTTCAGAGCCTGCATCACCGGGCAGCACCCACCGACCCAAAAGCAGAAAATATGCTATACCGGTCAGGATTAAGACAAATCCGATGGGGGTTACCGAAAAAAGGCCGAACTGTTCCATTTCCTGACCTTCCGGCAAGCCCCGGTTCGCCGTTTGGATCAGGTCATTCAGCAAAATAAGCGGCGATGAGCCAACCATCGTCATCGTGCCGCCCAAAATGGCGCAGAATCCCATGGGCATCAGCAGGCGCGACAACGGAATCCCGGATCTGGAAGATATTCGGCTCACCACCGGCAGAAATAGTGCGGCAGCCCCCACATTTTGCATGAACGAAGAAATCACGCCAACGGTGCCCGATATGATCGGCAATACTCGGTTTTCGGATGTGCCGCCGTATTTCAGGATAACCGCCGCGACTTTGTTCATGATACCTGTTTTGTCCAACCCCGCACCAACGATCATGACCGCGATGATCGAAATCACAGCGTTTGAGGCAAAGCCATCGAACAGGTGTGGTACATCCGCGAGGTTTTCGAGCCCGGGCGCATAGCTGAGCAGGCCAATAACAACCAAAACCAGTATGGCAGAGAGGTCAATCCTGACGATTTCAGATACAAATAGGAATACAGTGAAGGCCAGTAATGCGCATACGACACCCATCTCAAAATTGAAGGCCACTTGTTCCACAATCACCACCCGAAATTTGATTAGTTTAAAAGGAACAATTAGCTTATTCGCGCAGGCTTGTCATGACGTTTCAAATTCCACAACGAATACGAAACATTGTTTCTCGTTCAAAATCCTCTCAGAGTTCCCGGCTCGACCGCCTCATGAAACCGCAGCATTAGATGGAAGAGCAATGAAACCGAACTTGCTGATAAAGATTGAGCCCGCCCCTGGCGGTTTCAAAGGTGCGTTGGGGTTTTCGGTTTAGCCCGCCATAGCCGGCTGACACCGACCAGGGAAGTCGCCCGAACTCTGGGTTTGGGTATAGGATGAGCGTTCGTTATTACCTCTGTACTCAGTCATATTTATTTGACGGAAGGTTGTAATTGCTTGAATCGGAACCTCTGAATTCCGGTTTAAAGTAAAACTATCATAAGTATTCCGAGACATATTTCCTGATCGCCAGCATCACGGCGGCGGAATGGTCTGCATCAAGCGCAGCGGCGTGCGGTTCGTTGAATTGGCCGCTGTCGTTGTCAAAATAGAGGCCTGAGGCGTTCGCAAAACGTGCCCCCAATGCTGCTTCGCACAGAATATCCGCTCCGATGCTCAGGTCATTGCCTTCGACTCCGAACCCTCCCTTGACCATATTGGACGCGAGTAGGGAACCCGGGTTAACGGCAATCAGTTGTGGCCCATCCGGCATCTCTTTCGCCATCTCGCGGGTCCAAATGGTGATAGCCAGTTTGCTTTGCGCGTAAGCTCCCATGTGGTCCAGTTGCCTATTGCCGAGCATGGCTTGGGTGTCGACAGGCGCCTGCGCCGCTGAAGAAAGATTTACCACCCGCCCGTCCTTGGGAATAATTGAAAGCAGGCGTAACGTGAGAATGTAGGGGGCAAAGGTATTCACGACAAAACGGGCATCTAATCCGGAATCAAGTATCGGGGCCGCCATTCTGAGTACGCCCGCATTGTTGATGAGCACGTCCAGCCTTTCGTGTTTGGCCAGGATGGCCTCTGCTAGTCCGGCGACATCTAATTCGGAGGTCAGATCGGCAACATAGGTTTCGGTATTGCCTTCGATTTGTCGCTCGGCCTTAGAAAGCTTTTCCGCGCTGCGCCCGTGCAGCAGGACCGTATGCCCCTCCGCCGCCAATTTTTTGGCTGTCAGTTGGCCTATGCCGTCCGTCGACCCCGTAATCAAGATTGTTTTGGACATTGGGTATTCCCTTTACTTGGTGAAGGCAGGCAACAGATCTTCTGCAAGCCGCTTCAGTGTGTCTTGGATGGGTGCCTGGTTAAAGCGCAGGTTTAACGCGACATGGTTCACACCAAGCGCCCGGACTTCCTCGAGATAGCGTTTCAAAAAGTCACTTCCCGACCGGAATACCAGATGGATCGGTCGCGGCTGAGCCGAAGGTTCCGCCAGCAGATCAATATAAAGCGATTGCATAACCGGTTTGTTTGGCAGGCTCGTACTGCGAACGCGACTACGATAATCTGCAATTACTCGCCCTTGCGATTCCGCTTCACGCGGGTAGGTAATCCAGCCGTCGCCGTTTTGTGCCACCCAGTCCGGGGACTGCTGGCTCCCACCGGTGATAAGCATCGGGATATGCCCGGCAACAGGCTTAGGCAGCATGTCGATATTGCCTGACAACGTACCATGGTCGCCGTGATGATGCGGGTAGGCCTTGGACATGTCGCGAATATAGACATAGCCGTCCCGGAACCGTGCTCCCCGTTCTGGATAGGACATAATGAGCGCAGGATACTCCTCGGGCCGATCACCGGAGGCATTACCCAAAAGCAGTCGTCCGTTTGACAAAACATCTGCCGATGCCGCCGCCTTGGCCACATGAGCCGGGTGGCGCAAGCGCAGGACAATGCCGGCGGTGCCGAGAGCGATTGTCTGAGTGACGGCCGACAGTGCGCCGAGATAGGCAAACGGATCAAAGATTTGCCCGGCATCCCCAAACGAAGGCACATCAAATGGGACACCGCGCAGCCACAGGGCCGAGAATCCCAGCCGTTCAGCAAGTTGAGCGATTTCAAGATGCCCTGCCATCGTTGGGGCTGATCCCACCGGGTACGCTTCAACCGGTAGAATTAACCCAATTCTCAGGCGATCTGATTTGAACACCGCATTGTAGGCGTTGTTCAGAGACGGAAAACCCTGTTGCTTTGGTAAGTCCAGCATGAGTGCAATCCTTGATTAATACCGCACCAAAGTGCCGCTCTCGGGGTTCTTGCATATGGCATTGACCGTCGGGTCTTCGACCATGTCGAGAACGCTGTGTGCGACTGAAGGTAGTTCATGATTGTCGTAGATATTGAAGAATGCGATGTCGTTGGGCGTCATACTGGACAAGTATATCCAATCGTGACCGGGGCTTCCGACAAGCCCCATGATCTGACCGTTTCGATCCGGATAAATCAGGTCGAGCAGGATCCAATCACTTGGATCGACACTTGAGGGGCGTACAAAGCCAAGTGGCGCCGTTGATCGGATTCTCGATAGGGCGCCAGACATTGATGAAGGCGAAATGCCATCGCTCGAATCCCGCGGTTTTTGGTCCCAACAGGTCGATCAGGCACTGACGCGCGCCGTCTTCGCTATTGTCGCTGTGAACGGTGCGCGCCGGTTTGCGCATCGCTGCGGGGTCGTCCACGCGAACTGTGTGATCGAAAATGATTACCTCTTTGGCGGCCAGGTTGCTCTGCAAAGTTGTGTGAGTTCCGCGTCATGCGTGGTTCTCCCGTTATGTTCGATGCGGCCAGGTAATGTGTCGCTGTTTGCTTGTGGCGAAGATAGCTATTGTTTTTGACGCATAAATGGGCGGTTTTCTTATTCAGAAATCGTGATTTGGATATAATAAATGGATACGCAAGGCCTCCGCCTGTTCGTACTTGCCAGTGAATAGCTGAACATAAGTGCCGCTGGTCTGCAGCTTGGCATGGCACCAGCTGTCGCCAGCTCTAAGCTGACAAAGCTTGAGCATCGTATAGGCGCCGACCTCATTCACCGCTCTAAGCGCAAAGTGTCGTTGTCATCAGAGGGTGAGGACTTTCTGCCTTTCGCTCGCGAGATCATTGCGCAGGAGGACACCGCGCTTGCCGCACTGGGCAAAAGTCAGGCAAAGATCAGCGGGACAATGCGTTTTGCCGCACCCAGCGCCTTTGCGCAGCAATATATATAGTGCCCGCCTTCCTCGATGCATATCCTGAACTTACGCTGGATATGCGACTGTCCGACACTCAGTTCGACCTGATTGAAGGCAGCATTGACCTGGCGCTGCGGAACTCGGTGCCGGAAGACAGCAGCCTCAAGGGCCGCAAGCTGGCAGATGATCGTCGGATCCTATGCGCGTCGCCGACTTATCTTGAAACACACGGCACGCCGAACACACCCAACGATTTGTCAGGTCACAGGCTGATCGCGTTTCAGGACTTGCGGGCTCGGCCGCTTGAGGGTCCCGAAGGCCAAGTCGGGCAGTTTGACCCTGCCAGCGCACGTGGACAGTTAATCATCGATGATGGTCTCAGTCAGAAAATTGCGACCCTCGCGGGGCTTGGTATTTCACTGAATGCGCGCTGGAGCGTCCAATAGGAGTTGTCTGCCGGGCAACTGGTACAGGTGATGCCGGGGTTTGAAGGAACCGAAGGCACGATGCTCTAGCTGGTCTATCCCAAAACCAACGTGATTTCTCCCAAAGTCCGGGCATTCATGGATTTTTTGATCAAGACCGTTGGCCACAAACCTGCGTGGTAGTTCTATAATACTCGTCCTGGCCGAATTCCCCGACCAGCGGTCCAATCGGCAGGAATGCATACAGCAAAAATTCGTGTGTGGCAGGAGTTTCCACCCCGATGACCGCGATATCGTATGCTTCCGTCTTGGCGGTCATACCTGGTCTTTTTACTGGCTTGGATCAATGGCTCGGTCACGTTCCTGCAATGCGCGAATACGCATGCGCTGGGCTGCCTGTATGTGAGCTCGCATTTCCGCCTCGGCCGCTGCGCCGTCTCGCGCCTTCAGAGCCGCCATAACGCGCCGATGCTCGCCGACAGCCGCCTCGGCCCGATCACTGTCCAGCAATTGCGAAGGCCCCAGGATCAGCAGCGCCTTTTGCAGAGACAACATGGATTTCGCCAGAAACCGGTTCTTGGCGGCATCCAACAAAGTGGCATGGAATACCCGGTTGATCCGTATTGCGGCCGGGCCAGTGCCTGCTTCGGCCAGACGATCGTTCAGCACATCCAACTCGTCCAGCTCGACATCTGACGCGGCCCGTGCTGCCAACCGCGCCGCAGTACCTTCCAGCACCGCGCGCATTTCGTAGAGCTCCATGACTTCGGTGTAGTCGAGGCTCCGAACCGTCGCGCCCAGCCTCGGGACATGGGTGACAAGCCCGTCAGTCTCAAGTTGCCGGATTGCTTCCCGGACCGGTGTTCGACTCACGCCCAAACGTTGCGACAAGTCGATTTCTCTCAGGCGGTCCCCCGGCAGCATTTCGCCCTCGCGGATCTCTTCCAGCAACCGTTTATAAGCGGAATTTCCTTGTGGGCCGGGCTGTATTTGATCGTCTTGGATGCTCATCACGCTCACACTTGCATTTGCGTCCAAGTGTATGCAATTGGATACATGGAAAGTCAATGCAGTGGAAACCGATTCTTGTCTGTTCAAAAGATCCAGCTTTCCCCTTCGATGAAGAGGGTTTTTACATTTGCTCTCGCGCTTCTGGGTATGGTGATATTCTGGGCGCTGGACCTCCCGCTGCCATTCCTGTTTGGCCCAATGTTGGCTTGCCTTGTTGCAGCATTGGCCCATGCGCCTCTGGAAGGGTTCGGACAGGTTTCGATTGCGGCGCGAACAATTCTGGGCGTTGCTGTTGGAGCCTCAATTACGCCCAGTCTCTTCGATGAATTGCCGAAGATGGCCGCCTCAATCATGCTGATTCCCTTTTTCATCATCTTGATTGCGCTTGTCGGTGTGCCATTCTTTCGCAAGGTCTGGGGGTTCGACGACAAGACCGCGTTTTACGCAGCCATGCCCGGTGGGTTGCAGGACATGATCATATTTGGCAGCGAGGCAGGCGCCGACCCGCGGACCCTGTCACTGATCCACGGCACGCGCGTTCTGATCATTGTGACGCTGGCGCCCCTGTTTCTGACGGTGTTTTACGATGCCGAACTGACCAATCCCATCGGGCAGCCAACGAGCGAGCTTCCGGTTCACGAATTACTGCTCATGGTGCTGGCGGCCTTTGTCGGATGGAAGGGCGGAGAGAGAATAGGGTTGTTCGGCGCCTCAATCCTTGGCCCAATGATCCTGACAGCCGCGCTGTCGTTGGGTGATTTCATACATTCCCGACCGCCGCGCGAAGCCATTCTGCTGGCGCAATTCTTCCTCGGATGCGCGATTGGTGTGAAATTCGTCGGGGTAACCTGGAGCGAACTTCGCCGCGTGGTTGCGGCGGGTGTAGCTTATGTCCTGGTACTTGCCATTCTGGCTGCGGGATTCACTGTCATTGTCACGACTCTTGGGCTGGGTCGCCCGGTCGAAGCGTTCCTTGCCTTCGCTCCGGGCGGACAGGCTGAAATGACGGTGCTGGCCATCGTTTCCGGTGCTGATCTGGGTTTCGTGATCACTCATCACCTGACACGGATCGTACTGGTGATTATCGGAGCGCCTATCGCGGCCAATCTTATCCTGCGCTGGTCCAATCGTCGGGGTTGATCATGTGGATCTGTGCACCGTCGGAATAAGTATTCAGAGCTCTGTTGGAAATATCACTAAGCAGTTAGGGGTTAGCACCAGTGAGTTGGAACGAGTGAATAGAGAGAGCAGGGTTGCCCCTGCCAGGCGCCGCAATTCCACACTGTTCGCGGTGCCAATTATTTCTGTGGCAAGTCTCGCCGCCAAGGAATTTCGTTGCACGTGAAACTAAGCCGACTTAAAGTTTCGTATGCAACTAGATTCTTTCTTTCCCTACCGTCTCGCCGTCGCGTCCGAGGCGTTCTCACGAAAATTGACAGAGGTATATCAGCGCGAGTTTGGGTTATCCCGCGAGGAGTGGCGACTGCTTTTTCTTCTGGCAAACGCCAAGTGTCTGACATCACTTGAACTGACCCAACGCACGACGCTGGATAAGGTTCAGGTCAGTCGGGCCGCGCAGAAACTTGATGATAAAGGCCTGATAACGCGTGCAATCTCGGAAGAGGATCGCCGGATCAGGGTTTATCATTGTACGCCAGAGGGCCATCGGCAATTCGAAACGCTACTGCCGCAGGTCGAAGCACGTGCGCAGGGAATGCTGAATTCCATGTCCGCCGAAGACCGCGCGGCGCTGGACCGGGGCGTGACGGCATTGCTCAAGGCAGCAACGGAGACCTAGAGATACCCGATCCTGCTCACGTCGGTTCGGCGCAACTCAGTTTCTTTCAAGCGCGGGCAGCAGTTTTCCTGTGCATGCACCGAAACCCACGCGGAATCCCGCTCCGCGGGCGTGGCCACGCAACGTAAGTCGGTCGCCGTCTTCAAGGAAACTGCGGGTCTCCCCAGTCTCAAGCGTCAGCGGTTCCTTCCCACCCCAACTCAATTCCAGAAGACTGCCGCGATTGCCCTTTTCCGGCCCCGAGATTGTGCCGGAACCAAGCAGGTCGCCCACGCGCATCGGGCAGCCGCTGCTTGCATGATGCGTCAGTTGCTGGGCTGCGGAGTAATACATCTCGTTGTAGTTAGTACGTGAGATGGTCGTCTCTGCCTTGTCGTTGGGCGCCAATCCTACTTCGAGGTCTATATCGTACAGCATCGGGCCAGGCTCTTGCAGGTATGGCAGCAATTCCTTTTCACGCTCGGGGGTTGCGGTACGGAACGGCTCCAATGCGGCCTTGGTGACAATCCAGGGGCTGATCGTCGTGGCGGTTGCCTTGGCCTGAAAGGGGCCGAGAGGTTGATATTCCCATGCCTGGATGTCGCGTGCCGACCAGTCGTTCAGAAGCACATAGCCGAAGATCATGTCGTCAGCTTCCTGCACACTGATCGGGCCGTCGGAATGCTGACCGACAATGGCACCCATCTCCAGTTCCAGATCAAACCGTTTGGACGGCGCGAAAACCGGCGCATCCATCTCGGGGCCTTTGAGCTGGCCCCAGGGACGGCGGACGTCGGTACCGCTCACTACGACCGAAGATGCGCGGCCATTGTAACCAATGGGAATGTGCAGCCAGTTCGGCGGCAGGGCGTTTTCCGCGCCGCGAAACATTGTTCCGACGTTGAAGGCGTGGTGGCGGCCGGCGTAGAAATCCGTGTATTCGGAGACGCGGAAGGGCATAGCCATCTCAACCGAGCTCATTGGAACAAGATAGAATTCCAGCTCTTTCTGGCGGGGGGAACCCTCAGCCAGCGCCTTAATCAGAAGCTCTCGGAAGTCAGCCCAAACGTTTGGACCCAGATCCATGAAATCGTTCCAAACCCCGGCGGCGAAGATTGACGGTTTCGGCAAGTCCAGTTTGCCGTCTTCCTCCATCCGCGACACATTGAGGATCATGTCCCCGATTGCTACGCCACAGCGAAGCCCACCATCCGCATTGCGGAACACGCCATAGGGCAGATTGTTGAGAGGAAATTCGGTCTCGGCCGAGTTGGCGCTGTCGATCCAGGAGCGGATAAGATCAGTCATGGCGATTCCTTCAGGAGGCGTCGGGCTGGTTTTCAGGGCGGGCGGCATCGAAGGCTGGCAGGGTTAATGCGCGCTCTTCAATCTCAAGAAGCCGGGCGAATGGGGTCATGTCGACGCCCCAGCGATGAGCATTATAGAGCTGTGCGACCAGGCAGATATCGGCTAGGTCCGGCCTGTCGCCAAAGCTGAATGCGGCACCATCTGGCAAAAGCGCTTGGTAGGCGTGGAACCCTTCTGTCATCCAATGCCGGAACCACTCGATCCCGTCCTCGGCCGTAAGGCCGTAGCGGGACTTCAGATGAGTGGCGACCTTAAGATTGTTAATCGGGTGAATGTCCAACGCGATGGTTTGGGCGGCGGCCTGTACACGAGCGCGCTTCAACGGGTGATCCGGCAGTAAGGCAGGTTCGGGAATAGTGACATCAAGATAGTCGATGATTGCAAGCGATTGAGTGAGCACGCTTCCATCATCCAGGACTAAAGCCGGGACGCCCTTGCCGGGATTCAGCGCAACGTAGTCAGGCGCACGCTGCTCGCCGGTAACCAGATTGACTGGAACCGTTTCGTAGGAAACACCTTTGAGATTCAGAGCGATCCGGACCCGATAGGAGGTCGTCGAGCGCCAATAGCCGTATAGTTTCATATTTCTTTAGATTTCCGAACAACCGCATCATGACCGTTTGATGGACGGCCCCCACACCGGAATACCATCCGGTGCGGGAAAACTCATCAGCCGTTCTTGTTGAGTTCCTTGGCATGCAGCCAATCAGCATGTTTCGGAGCCTTTTTGGTCTTCGACCACTCATCCAGCATAAGCCATTTTACTTCGTCCATACGCTCCAGCATCGCTTCTTCTTCCGGATCCGGGCACGCCAGTTCTATACGATGGCCAGAAGGGTCGAAGAAATAGATGGAATGGAAAATCGAATGGTCGGTCACGCCAAGCACGTCCACGCCATTAGCTTCCAGATGGTCTTTGAACTGAAGCAGCGTTTCACGGTCCTTCACCTTGAAGGCGATGTGCTGCACCCAGATCGGGGTATTGGGGTCCCGACCCATTTCCGGCTTCGTGGGCAGCTCGAAGAAGGCGAGCACATTGCCATTCCCGGCGTCCAAAAACAGATGCATATAGGGGTCTGGCTCATGCGTCGAGGGGACATGATCCTCGGCAATGGCCAGGATGAAGTCCATATTCAGCATTTTACCATACCATTCGACCGTCTCTTTTGCGTCCTTGCAGCGGTAAGCGACGTGATGGATCTTCTCGATTTTCATCGGTTTCTCCTTTCCGAGGGTGCAGTTTATTAAGGCCGAGGCGACGAAGGCCCGCCCCGGCCGTTCACATCAGTCCCACCAGCCAGAGCGACAGGGCGGGAACAAGAATTAGAAGGGTCAGCCGCAAAACGTCTGCGATCCAGAAGGGCAGCACACCGCGGAAGATCGTACCGAGGGAAACGTCCTGCAGCACGCCCTTCAGCACAAAGACATTCATGCCCACAGGCGGGGTGATCAGACTGATTTCGGTGGCCACAACGACGACGATGGCAAACCAGATCAGCGCGTTCTCAGGGTCGAGCAGCAATTCATTGGCAAACTCCAGTTCGAACATCAGCGGGTAGAAGACCGGCACCGTCAGCAGAATCATCGACAGGCTTTCCAGCACGCAGCCGAGCACCATGTAAGTCACAATGATGAACAGGATGACGGCCCAGACCGGCAACTCGTTGTCGATGACAAAGCCTGACAGCGCATCCGGCAACCCTGCGTAATTGATGAAGTTGGTGAAAAGTTCAGCGCCTATGATGACAGCAAAGATCATCGCCGTGGCCCGGATGGAATCCAAGGTGGCAGCGTAAAAGCTTCGCCATGTCATCGTCCGGAGCGCCAGGGCAATCAGCACAGCCGCGCCCGCGCCCATTCCGGCTGCCTCGGTTGGTGTGAAGAAGCCGCCATAGATGCCGACCATGATGAAGAGGAACAGACCCAACACACAGAAGACGCCCACCACATCGGCCCGGCTCATCGGTTCGGTGTTCTCTTCCTCGGGCGCCAGAGCGGGATTCAACCGTACCGCAACCATGACCGCGCCGAGATAAAGCAGCACGCCGATAATGCCCGGCACGATCCCCGCGATGAAAAGCTTGGCAATATTGGTCTCGGTCAGCAGACCATAGATGATCAGGATCACTGAAGGAGGGATCAGGATGCCCAGCGTTCCGCCAGCGGCAATCGAGCCTGTTGCCAGCCGGTCGTCATAGCCAAAGCGGCGCATCGAAGGCATAGCCACCTTTGACATCGTGGCCGCCGTGGCCAGCGACGAGCCGCAGACCGCAGAGAAGCCGCCACAGGAAAAGACCGAGGCCATGGCAAGTCCACCGCGCAGTCTGCCGAACAGCCGATCAGCGCCAGCGAACAGTCCGTGCGCCACGCCAGAGCCAGCCAATACATTGCCCATGAAGATGAACAGGGGAATGACTGAGAGGCTGTAGGACAGCGCAGTATCAAAAGCGACCTGACCCGTCATTGCCCAGGCTGGTTCCCAGCCGCGCATGACGGCAAAGCCGAAACCGCCAACTGCCGCCATTGCAAATGCTATGGGCACGCGCAGCAGGATGAGACCCAACAGGATTGCGAAGCCGATCAGAGATTCCATCATGGCGCGCTCTCCAAATGATCTTTGTCAGTCTCGTGCTCGACGGGTGGTTGCAATCCGCGCAGGAAGGCGATGAAGGCTGAAACCATGCAGGAGGCACCGGCCAGGTAGCCAAAGGGTGCCAGCGGAATTTCCAGTGCGTTGGTCACTGCGCCGTCATGGGCTGACTTGGCCGCATGGGTGAACAGCCGCCAGGCGAAAGTGGCCAGAAGGGCCGCAGAGAACAGACCTGCGAACGCGGCCAGAAGGCGTTGTGTTTTCCGTCCAAGCGCCAGATTCAGCAGATCGACCTCGACGTGTTCGCGGCGTTCCGTCGTAAGTGGCAGGGCCAGGAATACAAGGGCAGCCAGCAGAATTTCAGTGAGTTCGAACGCGCCAGAGAGCGGCGCATTGAACAAATAGCGTCCGACCACGTCCACACAGGTGATGAGGACGAGGGCGAACAGGATCAGTGCGGCTCCGACACCCAGCGATCTGTCGAGCAGCAGCCCGATATCCAGCCCCTCTTCAGGGGGCTGGTCGGGGAACCGATGGCGAAGCCGCTCCATGGATCAGAAGTCCACGCCAGCCTGCTTGCGCAGTTCTACCAGAGCGGACACGCCGTCATAGCCGTCCGCCGAGATTGCTTCGGACCACGCCGTCTCAGCGTCTGTTGCCTGGGACTTGATCGCATCAACCACTTCGGCAGGCGCTTCGTAGATTTCGATTCCGGCTTTTTCTGCCGCTGCGTTGCCTTTCTCGTCGGCACCGATCCAGGCTTCGCCCACCAATGCGGCAAAGGCTTCACCGGAAATCGCCTCGATGGCGGCCTGATCCTCTTCAGAGATCTCGTTCCATTTCGCCTCGTTCATGACCATGAACCAGGTGGTGTTGTAGATACCGCCGGGCACTTTCATTGTGTACTTGACGTCTCCGGTCAGCTTGAAGGCGGCAAGGGCGTCAAAGGGGAAGGTCACACCGTCGATCACGCCGCGCGAAAGCTTCTCATAGACCTCACCCGAAGACATGAAGAGCGTCGTAGAGCCGAGGCCAGACATCAGGTCCGAGATATAGCCGCCGGGAACTCGAATCTTCAGACCGGCGAAATCATCCGTCGTCTCGATCTTGCGGACATTGTTGTGCAGCATTCCGGGGCCGTGTACGAAAAGTCCCAGAAGCTTGGTGCCCTCATGCTCCTTCTGTGCCTCCAACGGGCCGGAATAAACGTTCCAGAATGCCTTGGAACCAGCGACGGCGTCGTCACCGATGAAAGAGAACTGGCCAATCCGCGAGCGGGTGAACCGGTCATCAGTGGTAAATGAGTGCAGGCCGTAAGTGATGTCGGCAATTCCGTCGGCGGCCATGTCGTAATGCGCGGGGGGCGGGCCCATCGGTTTTGCCAGCACACGCACGGTCACGCGGCCATCGGTAACTTCCTCCACCTGCTTGGCCCAGGGCTTGATTGCCCCGACCACGATCGGGTGGCGCGGCGGCAGCCAGCTTGAAAGAGCCAGCTTGGTTTCGGCCACGGCGGTCGAGGCAATGGACATGGCAGCAGTCGCAATGCCAGCAAGCAGCAGGGCGTTGCCCTTCAGTTTGAGTTTCATGGTATCCTCCCAGGGATTACGTGATGTCTGCGGCCCTGAGCGCCTGGCTCAGGACGTCGCGGTCGCCGATATGGTTGGCCAGGATCAGGATCAGCCGCGCGTTGATGGCATCGCTCTCGGCCTTGTTTCGACCTTCATGGGTGGCCAGCAGATCGGCATAGAAATCGTCGGTACCGTCGATATTCGGGGTCAGGATCAGGTCACTCATTGGCATACCTCCTTGCCGGTAGCGCGGCGCAAGGCCGTGCGCATCAAGGGTTCGTTGAATTCCGCCCGGCGGGCCGCAACATGCTGATCCGGGCGAATAAGGTAGACCGCCGAACTTGCGTCGCCGAGATAGCGTTTCCTGAGTTGACCGGTCGGGTCGTCGCGGGTCGAAAGCGCCAGCCTGCGCACAGTGATCCCGTCCTCTTCCAGAACTTCGGGCGCTTCCGTGTCGATTGTCAGGAGGATGAACTCATCACCGAGTTTCGACAGCAGGAAGTCTTCGCCCAGCGGCGCATCGGGGCAGGGGGCGCCGGGTCTTGTTCTCTCGGGGCCTCCCGCCAATGCATCGGCCGAATTGAGCCCTGAGCCATCGTACACACACGGCACCGACAGCCTGCCCGAATTCACCATCGGCCTTGCGAAATCATACGTTCCGCTCAGGCTGAGCACCGCATCGCGAAAGATACGGCTGATCTCTGATTTGGGTGTGATGAAATCGGTGGAGCGTGTGGAGTTCAGGATATTCTCATCCGCGCCATGGATGCGTTCGACATCGTAGGTGTCGAGGAGGCTTTCCGGGGCTTTACCCTGAAGCACCAGCCCCAGTTTCCAGCCCAGATTGTCCACATCCTGCATCCCGGAATTGGCGCCGCGCGCCCCAAAGGGGGACACCTGGTGCGCCGCATCACCGGCAAAAAACACCCGACCGGAGCGGAAGCTGTCCATCCGCTTGCACTGGAATGTATAGATCGAGGACCAGACCATCTCATAGTCCACGTCGCCCAGCATCGCATCCAACCGGCGACGGATGTTTTCCTCTTTCAATTCTTCTTCGCGGTCCACATCCCAGCCAATCTGGAAATCTATCCGCCAGACATCGTCGGGTTGCTTGTGCAAAAGGGCCGAGGCGCCCGAGCCGTGTGTCGGCTCGAACCAGAACCAGCGTTCAGTGGGGAAATTCAGATCGCCCTTCAATTTGATATCGGCGATCAGGAAGCTGTCCTGGAAAACCCGGCCGCTGAAATCGAGGCCGAGCATCCGGCGCAGCGGCGAATTGGCCCCGTCACAACCGATCAGCCAGTCGGCTTCGAGCGTGTAAGGTCCGTCCGGCGTCATCACAGTCAGAACGACGTGATCGTCGCGCACTTCGACCGTGTCCACCCGGTTCTTGCCGCGCAATTGAATCGGAGCGCCCTCGTCCTGCAATTCGCGCAGGCGATCGATCATGTATTGCTCGAAATATGGCTGCTGGAGATTGATGAAGGCGGGATATTTGTGTCCGTTTTCCGGCAACAGGTTGAACTCGAACACCTTGTCGTCGCGATGGAATACCTTGCCGAGGTTCCACACAACACCCTTGTCGAGCATCGGCTCGCCGCAGCCATAACGGTCAGCCACTTCCAGGCAGCGTTTTGCAAAACAGATCGCCCTGCTGCCCATGCCGATGCCTTCATGGTCGTCAAGCACAACCACCGGAATACCCTGGCGACCAAGGTCCAGCGCCGTGGCTACTCCGATCGGCCCGCCGCCCATGACCACGACCGGGTGACGCACCGGCGCGTCAAGATCCTGATCGGGCGATTTCTCGTATGGATAGCTCTTGTAGGCGAGCGTGTAACGGTCATCAAACATTGGATAATCCCCTCCCTTCAGGCGTTCAGCCCTGCAATTGTTCCCACATTTCCAGATCCCGCTGAGCCGTCCAGATACGTGGCGTGTCGATACCGCGGGCCTCGTCATAGGCGCGCGCTACATTGAACGGCAGGCAGTGTTCGTAGATCGCGTAATCCGCGAATTTCGGGTCGCAGGCAGCCCGCACAGCGTCCCAGGCTTCTTTCAGAGAGCCGCCGCTAGCCGCTACCTTCGCCGCCGGGCGATACGTACTCTCGACAAAATCACGGGTGGACTCGATTGCCGCCTCGACCATGTTTTTGCCGACCAGCGCATCACCGCGTCCAGGCGCAATGGCATCAACATCGAAAGCGGCGATGTTGTTGAGCGTACCGCCCCAATCGTTGAAGTGACCATCGCCGCAATAGCAAGCCGAGTGATATTCAACGATGTCGCCGGTAAACATGACGTTCTGGTCGGGCACGTGAATGACGATATCGCCAGCCGTATGGGCGCGGCCTAGATGCATCAGATCGACCCGTCGGTTACCGAGATAGACGCTCATGCGGTCTTTGAAGGTCGTAGTGGGCCAAGTCAGGCCGGGAATACTTTCATGCCCTTCGAAGAGACGCGGGAAGCGCTGGAACTCGCTGTCCCAATCTTCCTGACCACGCTCAACAACCTGCGCCCGGGTTGTTTCGGACATGAGAATTTGATCCGCGCCATAAGCCGAAGCGCCAAGAACACGAACTGCGTGATAGTGGGTCAACGCAAGGTGTGTGATCGGTTTGTCAGTCACTTCGCGGACCTTCTCGATCACCTTGCCGGCCAGCCGCGGCGTTGCCTGCGCTTCGACGATCATTACGCAGTCATCGCCGATGATCACGCCTGAATTGGGATCTCCTTCAGCAGTGAAAGCCCAAAGTCCTTCACCCACTTCGGTGAAGCTTATTGTTTTCTCACCCAAATCCCCCTGAGATGCGAATGCCTTGGCCATTGTGTTCTCCCGAAGTCTGCTATCGGCGCGACTCATGTCGTTACAATTGCAACGACTATCGTTACATATGAAACTAATGTCAATACCGTTTCATTTGCAACAATCGAAAAGAAATTGTCCCACCACCAAATCGAACCGACTTCTTTGGGCCCAGTGCCAGTAGGGCATCTCGACAATCGTTCTTGTGGACCCAGGGGAAATCGTACCCTACCAATCAGCTTGAGGCATCGAAATGGTGCAGACCAAATTACGCCTGGTACCAGGGCAAGGAGGCTTTGATGGATTTGGACTTAGTCGAGTTAAGTCGAATTAGGCAGGATTTCCACCATGCGCCCGAGTTGGGTTTCCAAGAGATGAAAACCAAAGCGAAAGTCGCCGGTTTGCTGCGAGAGTACGGGCTCGAAGTGCATGAGGGCGTAGGGGTGGTCGGCGTCCTCAGGGCAGGGCAAGGCAACCGCGCAATAGGGCTGCGCGCCGATATGGATGCGCTGCCAATTCATGAAGCCAGCGAACATGATTACATATCGCAAAACCCCGGCGTGATGCATGCCTGTGGCCATGACGGGCATATGACCATGCTTTTGGGCGCGGCAAAGACTCTGGCCGCTGATCCCGACTTCAGCGGTACAGTGGTGTTTCTGTTCCAGCCAAATGAAGAGCTTGGCCTGGGCGCAAAGGCGATGCTGGATGAGAAGGTGCTGGAGCGCTTTCCAATCGAAGAAGTCTACGCCATTCATAATCTACCCGGCGCACCCGTGGGGCAGATATCCACGCGGACGGGGCTGATCTGTTCCTCTGAAAGCCTGTTTGAAATCACGATCAAGGGACAGGGCGGGCATGCCTCGATGCCTCAGGCAGGCCGAGATGCCATCACGATCGGATCGGAAATGGTACTGGCACTTCAAACGATTGTTGCGCGGAAGCTCGCCCCTGGTGCGGGGGCCGTTGTCTCTGTGACCGAGTTTCTGACGGATGGGCAGCGCAATGTGTTGCCCGGAACGGCGACGCTCAAAGGCGACGCGCGGGCACGCAGCCCAGAGGATCGGGATAAGATCGAAGTGTTCATGCGTCAAATCGCTCGTGGCATTGCGTCCGCTCATGGCGTGAGTGTCGAAGTGGACTTTAAGACTGAGTTCATCGAGACAATCAACGCGCCCGTTCCGACCGAGGCCGCCATCCGTGTGGCGCAGGAAGCCGGGCTCGATACGATCCCCGATAGAACTCCCATGAGTTTTTCAGAGGACTTCGCTCATTTCAGCGCGGCAGTACCGGGGTGCTTCATTCTGCTGGGAAATGGCGAGACGGGTCCGCATGGCCAGCCACTGCACGCAAACGACTATGACTTCAACGATGCGCTAATTCCGATCGGTGCCGATTTTTGGGCCAAACTGGTGCGGGACAGGTTGCCATTGCCGGATGAAGGTTAGGAATTTTTCGCAGCGGTACCACTTCTCGGTTTCCGTAAAAAGAGTGAGCTGGTTCTTATACGACATGGTCAATTTCCACCGTTAATTGTTGGCCATGCCCTCTGGATTGGCGGGATGAAAGATGGAGCGCAGACCTCGAGACTGACCGAAGTCTGGGAACATCTGGTTCGCCGCGCTTAATCGGCTGCCAGCTCAGTGATTTCCCGGTCGAACGGCAGAGCATCGCCGATATCCGGCCCATCCAGTTCACGCGCATAGGTCGCCTAGGCGATCGAGCCCGGTGCGTTTGTATCCGCTCAGAAGAGGACTTCAAACTGATCGAAGGTCAGGCCGACAAGCTGGGCGCGGCTGTTGGTGCCTCGCGCGCCGCCGTCGACTCGGGCTATGAGCCGATCGACTGGCAGGTGGGCCAGACCGGTAAGGTCGTCGCCCCGGACCTGTACGTCGCCGTCGGCATCTCGGGTGCGATCCAGCACCTCGCGGGCATGAAGGACTCGAAAGTCATCGTGGCGATCAACAAACACGAAGAAGCGCCGATCTTCCAGGTTGCGGATTTCGGTCTGGTTGCGGACTTGTTCAACGCAGTGCCGGAACTGACCGAGAAACTGGGCTGATCGTAAGATCAGGATTTTTCGACGTAAATTGAAAAGGCCCGCCATCCGGCGGGCCTTTTTCAGGTCAGATTACGAATGGCAGGAAAAAGCGCATCCGCAATCGCCGTGTGCGCCGCAGGGCCAATCATGTGCTCCGCCATCGGTTGTTGAACTGGCATCTGCAATCTTGAGCCCGGGTCAAGCCTTCATCTTAAGGCCGCATTCTGATCAATATTTCGTCGCCTAGTTGCCCGCTCCTCATAGTAGATTGGACCCCCATGAAGGAACGGGAAACAAATTGTGATTGGAAAAGAAGCAATTACGCACCAAATTTGTGGTACACTATAAGTAAGCGGCAGATCCGGATCGAAGGAGTATCTGAAACAAGAGGAATCTAGAAATGGAGATTTTCGAGCAGTTTGCAGAAGAGTATGGGCGTACCAAGCTCATCGAAATGACGTTACAAGATTATCTGCTGGGGTGTCGCGAAGACCCCACGATGAGGGCCACGGCCGCCGAGAGGATGGTTGCTGCAATTGGCGAACCAGAACTTGTCGACACCAGTCAGGACTCGCGGTTAAGTCGCATATTTCTCAACAGAACAATCAAGCGTTATAAGCCCTTCCAAGACATATACGGTGTCGAGGAAACCATTGAACGTATCGTTGGCTTCTTCCGCCACGCGAGCCAGGGGCTCGAAGAGCGAAAGCAGATTCTCTACCTCTTGGGTCCTGTCGGCGGCGGCAAGTCGACGCTTGCTGAAATCCTCAAAAACCTGATGGAGCAACAACCGATCTATGTGTTGAAGGCCGGAGACGAGATCAGTCCGATCTTTGAATCGCCGCTGGGACTGTTTGACCGGGTACAGATGGGTGACCTGCTTGAGAAGAAGTACAATATCCCCAAACGTCTGCTGAACGGATTGATCTCACCATGGGCTGTTAAGCGGCTCGAGGAGTTTGACGGCGACATCTCCAAATTCTCGGTCGTCAAGCTATATCCTTCGAAACTCCGTCAGATTTGCGTCGCCAAAACCGAACCTGGTGACGAGAACAATCAGGATATTTCCTCGCTGGTCGGTAAGCTGGACATCCGTAAGCTGGAAGAATTCAGCCAGAACGATCCCGACGCCTATGCCTATTCCGGCGCCCTGAACCGCACAACGCAGGGGTTGATGGAATTTGTTGAGATGTTCAAGGCGCCAATCAAGGTATTGCACCCCTTGTTGACGGCGACGCAGGAAGGTTCCTATGCCGGCACTGAGAATATCGGTGCGTTCCCCTTCCAGGGTGTGATTGTGGCTCATTCCAACGAAGCGGAATGGCAGCAATTCAAGAACAACAAGAACAACGAGGCATTTCTGGACCGGATCAGCCTTGTCAAGGTGCCGTACTGCCTGCGGGCGTCGGATGAAATCCGTATCTACGAGAAGCTGCTGGAGGAAAGCAGTTTGGGCGAATCCCCGTGCGCACCGGAAACTCTTTCCCTTCTGGGGCAGTTCAGCGTGCTGACGCGATTAAAGGAACATGAAAACTCGCCCATCTACTCCAAGCTTCGTGTCTATGATGGCGAGACGCTGAAGGATACTGATCCTAAGGCCCGGTCGGTTCAGGAATACCGTGATGCGGCCGGTGTGGATGAAGGGATGACGGGCACCTCGACCCGCTTCGCCTTTAAAGTACTGTCGGAAACCTTCAATCACGACACTGATGAGGTCGGCGCCGATCCGGTGCATCTGCTTTATGTTCTGGAACAGTCGGTAAAGCGCGAGCAGTTCCCCGAAGATGTCGAAAGCAGATATCTGTCGTTCATGAAGGATGATCTGGCATCACGTTACGCGGAGTTCATCGGCAACGAGATTCAGAAGGCCTATCTTGAATCATATTCTGACTACGGCCAGAACCTTTTCGATCGATACATCGCCTTCGCGGACGCCTGGATCGAGGATCAGGATTTCAAGGACCCTGATACCGGCCAGATCCTTAACCGCAGCGTTCTAGAACAGGAACTGGAAAAGATCGAGAAACCAGCCGGGATTTCCAACCCCAAGGACTTTAGAAACGAGGTCGTCAAGTTTGTGCTCCGCGCAAGGGCCAACAATCAGGGCCACAACCCCGATTGGCGCAAATACGAAAAACTGAGAAGGGTTATCGAAAAGCGCATGTTCGGCCAAATCCAGGACCTCCTGCCTGTTATCAGTTTCGGTGCCAAACGTGACAAGGAAACCGAAGCCAAGCACAACGAGTTTATCGATCGGATGATTGAACGTGGGTACACGCGCCGACAGGTCAGGCGCCTCGTAGAGTGGTACATGCGGGTCAACAAGGCAGGGTGAGGAGTCCATCACAGATGGCCCATTTCATCGACCGAAGGCTGAACCCTAAAGACAAAAGTCTCGGAAATCGCAGGCGGTTTATACGCCGTGTCCGCAACGCTGTAAAAAAGGCGGTGGATGAAAGCGTTCGCCGCCGAAAAATTGCCGATGTCGACCAGCAGGAAAACATATCCGTGCCGGCAGACGGGATTGGAGAGCCGCATTTCCAGCACGCCTCTCAAGGCGGCTACAGACGCAATGTCTTGACTGGCAACAAGAAATTCCGCGTGGGCGACCAGATCAAGAAACCGCCGTCCGGCCAGAGTGGTCAGGCCGGTAAGGAGGGGGCAGCCGACGGGGAAGGAGAGGATGAGTTTCTGTTCGTTCTGTCACGGGACGAGTTTCTCACCCTGTTTTTCGAAGATCTCGAACTGCCTGATATGATCAAACGCAGCCTGAAGGAGATTACGGTCACCAAGCCGCAGCGCATGGGTTACACCGCCTCTGGCACACCCGCAAATCTCAGTGTTTCGCGCACGATGCGTAACGCTTTCGGCCGCCGGCTTGCGATGCGGCGGCCATCACCTGCCGAAATCCAAAAGCTCGAACAAAAGGTGGAAGAGCTCAAAGATTTAAAAAAGCCCAATGCAGCTCAGAAGGCAGAGTTGCGTACGCTGCGCGCTGAGCTCGACAAAGTCCTGCGCCGTCGCCTGCACATTCCGTATATCGACCCGCTGGATGTGAGGTACAAGTTTTTCGAGATGCGTCCCGAGCCCGCCGCCAATGCGGTGATGTTCTGTCTGATGGACGTCTCAGCCTCGATGGGCGTGCGAGAAAAAGATCTTGCCAAACAGTTCTTCGTGCTCCTGCATCTTTTCCTGAAACAACGCTATGACAAGATCGAGCTTGTTTTCATCCGTCACACACAGGTCGCGAAAGAGGTCGATGAAGAGACCTTTTTTCACTCGCGCCAGACAGGCGGAACGGTTGTTAGCAGCGCGCTCAAAGAGATGAAGAAGATTGTTGAGGCACGCTATCCACCTTCGCTTTGGAACATCTATGCCGCCCAAGCTTCGGACGGCGAGAATTTCAGCGGGGATTCAAGCCTGTGTGCCGAGCTTTTGACCGACGACCTGATGAAGCGCTGCCAGTATTTCGCCTATACCGAGATCGTTGACGAGAAAGAAGCCAACCTGATGAACAGCGAGGACAACGGCATGGAGTTGTGGCGCGCTTATCGGCATGTGGCTGAAGCATGGCCAAACTTCGCGATGAAGCGGATTTCGGGGCGCGCCGACATCTACCCTGTTCTGCGCGAGCTTTTCGCGCGCAAGTCAAGCGGTGTTCGCGATGGCTGATCGTGCAACAGCCGAGGCGCCGCTTTTTGAGGGTGCGGAATGGGACTTCGAGGCTGTTCAGCGCTGCTATGATGCAATTGAACGGGTTGCCATCGATGAACTGGAACTCGACGTCTACACCAATCAGATCGAGATCATATCGTATCAGCAAATGCTGGATGCCTATTCCTCGACAGGCATGCCGCTCATGTACCAGCACTGGTCATTCGGCAAGCGGTTCGTCCGCGAAGAACAGATTTACAGCAAGGGTGCACAGGGTCTCGCTTATGAGATCGTCATCAACTCCGATCCTTGCATCAGTTATTGCCTGGAAGATAACACAATGGCCCTTCAGGCGCTGGTGATTGCTCACGCGGCGTTTGGGCACAATCATTTCTTCAAGAACAATCACTTGTTCCGCCAGTGGAGCGATGCGCAGGGAATACTCGACTACCTCGACTATGCGCGCAGCTTCATTGCCCAGTGCGAAGAGCAGCATGGCGCGCAGGATGTCGAACAAGTGTTGGATGCGGCCCATGCGCTCATGCCGTCGAGCGTTTTCCGCCATCGCCGACCACCTCACACGTCGCTTGCGGACGAGCGCGCGCGCCAACGTGAACGACGCATCGAGGAAGAGCGTGCGGTGCATTACTTATGGGATGCCTTTGATCACCCTGCGCCGTCGTCGAAACCGGATGAAGAGGCGCGCAAGCGTAAGCGCGAGATGGGGCTGCCAGAGGAAAACCTGCTATATTTTGTCGAACGTCACAGCCCAATCCTGGAATCATGGCAACGCGAAGTGCTACGCATAGTGCGTAACATTGCACAGTATTTTTACCCTCAGCGTCAGACCAAGGTGATGAACGAAGGGTGCGCCTGCTTTGTTCACTATTACATCACCAACGCGCTGCACCATGCAGGTCTGCTGACAGATGGTGCCATGCTTGAGATTTTGCACAATCATACCAACGTTCTGACGCAACCGGGCTTTGACTCTCCACACGCAAGAGGGATCAATCCTTATGCGCTTGGCTTCGCGATGATGCAGGATATCAGGCGTGTTTGCACCGATCCGACGGACGAGGACCGCGAGTGGTTTCCTGACATCGCAGGCAGTCGCGTGTGGCGCGACGTGTTAAAGGATGCCTGGGCCAATTACCGCGACGAAAGCTTCGTCCAGCAGTTTCTCAGCCCCACCGTTATGCGGCAGTTCCGCATGTTCACGCTAGCCGATGACGACGGGAAGCCGTTCTACACGGTCGACGCAATTCACGACGAACGTGGGTACCACGAAGTGCGCGACACGCTGGCGCGGAGCTTCGACGTTGCGGAATTCGATCCTGACATCCAAATCGTCGATGTGGATTTATTGGGGAACCGATGCCTCAAGCTGCATCACACCGAACACAATGGCATATCGCTGGATGCGAAGACCCGAGACGAGACCTTAAAGCACTTGCGCAAGCTTTGGGGCTTTGAGGTGGAGTTCGACAATTGAATTGGTCGAAAGAAAAAACTTCCGGAATCGAAGGCGCAGGTAAATGCATCCTCCGGCCGCTAGCTCGGTATTAACCCAGGTAATCCCGCAAACTGGGAGGCGGATTGTCAAACAGTTGCGAGGTCGCCGCAGGAGGAAGCACCACCTCATCCGCCACAAGGACGGTCTGATCGGCAATACGGCGGGCGTCCTGTGGATCGTGACTGACCATCAGCAAAGTCGTCCCCGTTTCGGCCACCAAATCGGCAACGAGATCAAGCATTTCAGCCTTTAGCGCCGGCCCCAGGGCGGCAAAAGGCTCGTCCAACAGCAAAAGCTCGCGTCGTTGCACCAGTACTCTGGCCAATGCAACGCGGCTTTGTTGACCGCCCGACAGCTCCGAGGGCTTTCTGTTGCCCAGACCGCGCAGCGCAACCCGGGCCAGCGCAGTTTGTACTTGGGATAGCTCCTCTTCCGACAGGTGCCCGTTTGGGCGCAATCCCAACGCGACATTCTGCTCGGCCGTCAAATGTGGGAAAAGGTTTCCATCCTGAAAAAGCATCGCTAACGGGCGTTTGCCGGGATGAAGGTTGGAAATTCGCTTACCATTCCAGAGAATTTGCCCCTGTTTGAGGTCGCGAAACCCGGCGATTGCTTCAAGCAGGGTGGATTTTCCTGCCCCGGACGGTCCGACGATGGCAACACTGGCCCCGGGTTCAATACAGACATCGGCGCGCAGTGCAAAATTACCGTTTTCTATTACGCAGCCATCAAGCTTCAGCATGCCAGCGCCCTCCGCGATCCAAAAGCCAGAACACGCTCATCGATAGCAACAGCAACAACAGCGCACCGCCTGCGGCGGCTTGCATCTGGTACGCGCCCATCAGGCGATAAATCTGCAGTGGCAAGGTTGCTATTTGCGGATCCGCGAACAAAGCGATAACGCCAAGATCTCCCATAGATAACGCCGCTCCAAGCCCGGCAGCAAAGCAGATTTGCGGATGCATGCGGGGAAGCAGAACGCGGATAAAAAAGGTTTTCCTACCCATATCCAATGACAGCGCAAGACGTCCGTTCCGTGTAACCACATCGCGCGCTGCTGGGACAAGAATGCGCAACGCAAAGGGCAGGGCCATGACAGCGTTCACTAACGCGGTCACAGGCAGCGCCAGCGCCGTTGGGTTTGCCAGCGGGCGGATTAAAATGAACAACCCTGTGCCGATGACCAAAGGTGATGCCGCCAGTCCCAGAATTCCGCTGAGTTCCACAATCCCGTACCGCCCCGTCGCGACAGCGGTTGCCATGGGCAGCGCAAGCATCAGCAGGATCGCGGTACTGGCAGCTGCCACAATGACCGAGGTCAGAGCGGCGCGAAATACTATTGCCGGCATTTCAAAGAGCCCCGCAAAACCCGAAATCACTACCGATGCCAGGGGTAGAAGCAGGAATGTCGCCGCTGCAATGATCCAGAAAGCGTCAATTGCGGGCGCCCCGCCGTCCCAGCGGCGTAGGGCTCGGTCCAGACCCGCCCCAAATCCGTCGCCGCGCGAAAACCTCAGGGCCGCCAGCGCGGCGACTGCGGTCAGGGTCAGTTGCAGCGCGGACAGCAATGCGGCGCGGCCGAGGTCAAAGTCGTAGGTGAAGGCCTGATAGATCGCCAGTTCTATCGTTGTTGCACGTGGCCCCCCGCCCAAGGTCAGGGCAACTGCAAAGCTTGTCAGGCAAATAGCGAAGATCACGGCCAGGACGCCCGGCAGTATTCGCTTCAACATGGGCAGTTCGATCAAGCGGAACATTGCAATGCCATTACAGCCCAGCTGCGCAGCCAGTCGAAATCTCTCTGCGGGTATTTCCTGCCACGCCTGCAGGATAAGGCGTGTTGCCAAGGGTAGGTTAAAGAACACGTGGGCCAGAACGACCCCATGCAACCCGTAGATGCGAATGGGGGGCAGACCAAAATAGCCCAGAATGTCTGAAATCCATCCCGCGCGGCCGAATACTTGCAAAAGCCCAAGGATCGCGACGATGACCGGAAGGATAAAGGGTGCACCTAGTAACGCAATCAGGGCGCGCCGCCCCCTGAACCGTCGCCGTGCAAGCGCCCGCGCAACCGGAACTGCTAATCCCGCGCTGAACACCGCGGACAATATGGCCTGCGTAAGCGTAAAGCGCAGGGCGGCCCAGTCGGCTGGACCGAACCCGCCTGCTGTTTCAGCGCGCAGGGCAACTGCGGCGAGTGTGCCCAGTATCAGCGCGGCGACCAGAGCAGCCGCGCCGATACCCGGCCTTGGGCTTACTGGCTGAGCGCGCCCAGCCATTCCGAAAGCGCCTGTTCCCGCACGGCGGCGGCTTCGTCGGCTCCAAAGAGCAGGGATTTCTCTGGTACGATCAGGGTGTCGAATCCTTCGGGCAGACCAGAGCTCGGAGTTACAGCGGGATACATCCAGTTCGTCGTCGGAATGATCTGCTGGAATGCGTCAGAAACCATGAATTCCAGAAACTGATCAGCCAGCTCGGGCTGATCGGTTCCGGCCAGCTTTGCCGCAACTTCGACCTGCATATAGTGACCTTCGTCAAAGGCCGCCGCTGCTTTGCTGGCGTCCTCCTCAGCGATCAGGTGGTAGGCCGGAGAGGTCGTGTAGCTGAGAACCATATCCGCTTCACCTTCAAGGAACAGCCCGTAAGCCTCGGACCAGCCTTTGGTCACGGTCACGATATTGTCGGCAAGCCCCGCCCAGATTTCTTGTGCTTCTTCTCCATAGGCCGCTTTTACCCACAAGAGCAGGCCAAGACCCGGAGTGGATGAGCGTGGGTCTTGTATGATGACCTTGGTGTCGCCGTCTGCCAGTTCACGGAAATTGGCAGGTGCCGGGGTGTCAGCGTTATGAACAAATGCGAAGTAGCCCCAGTCGTACGGCGTAAAGACGTCATCAGCCCACTCAATCGGCAGTGCGTAGTCAGCAGTAACCGAGCTGGGCGCAAACAGGCCGGTGTCCTTGGCTGCCGTGATCAGATTGGTATCCAGCCCCAGCACGACATCAGCGTCGGAACTTTCTCCTTCAAGCCGAATGCGCGATAGAAGGGCGGCGCCGTCCTCGACGCCGACCAGATTCAGGTCGCAGTTGCACACCGCTTCGAACGCCTCTTCGACCTGCGGGCCCGGGCCCCAGTCCGAGACAAAGCTGTCATAGGTGTAAACGGTCAACTGTGGCTTGTCGTCGGCGATAGCCGATGTTGCACTCAGTAATCCCGCAGCAATCATCAGATGTTTCATGTCATCCTCCATTGCGGCGAGAGGGCAAGGATGGATGAAACCGTTACCTTTCCCTCCGCCGGTTCTAGCCGGTTCAGGTTCTACGGGTTCGCCAATGGCATCTCAGCGCGGCAAGCCACGCACCCCGAGGTGAAGTCGTGACTAGGGGGGAACGAACAAAAAGACAACCAATTTTCCGCGCACTCAGGCCGTGAGGCAGGAATTTGTCGCCCGGAAGATCATGAAAACGTGCTGACCGACGATGTTTGACGCCAAACCCGAGCCACCACAGCCACGTGAAAACAACCGGGAATGGCACATGAGCCTAGCAGTTGGTTGACCGAGTAAGACCCCAGACCGCCACCGAAGGTAGCAAATAAGATGACCAGGGCATGTTTGGTGCCCCGGTCACTAGTGCTTTGTTCGGGCAGGAATTTCCTTATCCCAATATTGCAAATCCTACGGTGCGAGCCACTTGAATGGTTCCGCCGGAACAAATTGTGCGGAAACATCGCCCGCCAGGATCGGATGATCCTTCAATTCCAGCTTTTGCGGCTGGCTGCCCTCGGCAAGGTCCAGCGCGTGGATATCGACCCAGTAAACATTTGGACTGATTGCGGACTCGAAATAAAATCTGCCGCTGTCATGATCCGCCACCGAGCGCCAGACGGTTGTCGCCAGATTAGGGGCATCGGGGTCGGTAATACCTAATGGGACCGAAACATTTCGGATGATCGAAAATGCCGCTGCGGTCGCCATGCGAGGGTCTTCGAACTCGGGAACGCTTCCAAGATAGAATGAAGCCCGTGTAAACCGATCCGCCGCACGATTTGTTCCTGGCAGCATGGACAGGCCGCCGACCTGATCCCAATAGGCCGTCAGCGCGAGTTGTTCGTCATAAATCGGCGAGTTGGTCATGACGCGGTATTCTTCGCCATGATGGACGATGAGTTCACCGTCTACGTACTCGAAAATCGCCGAGTCTCCATTCTTGTCGGACAGCGACAGGTGCAGGCCGGCATCATGACCGTTGGGAAGTTTGGGGGCCACCATGTCGAATGGCTTTGCCGACAACCCCTCGACCGCCTCGGCCACCGTGGCATAGTTGTCCAGCGCATATTGCGCCCAGGCCCCAACCGAAAGTTTCGGCTTGCCGGTCATTTCGCCATAGTCGGCCTCTGCCAGATACAGCAGGTTCGCCACGAGCCCGGCTTCGTTCATGCCATCGACGGTGCCGATGTCATAGCCGGACAGGGTAATCGATCCGTATTTGGAAACCCATTCAATTGAGCCTTCACCCAAGCCACCATCTCGTTCCATCCCTTTGGGAAACGCCCAGAAATCGGACCCGATATCTTCGAACCAGTCCATACTTCTGGCTGTAAGGTACCCTTCGGTTCCGGTTTTGTAGAGAAGCCGGGTGCAGGCATCAGCGGACACCGTCATTGCCCCAACAGCAAGGATTCCACCGACCCCCGCAACGATATTTCGAATTGGTTTTTTCATTTTGAAACTCCGTGAGACTAGTTTCCAGCAATCTGGCTGTTCCGCCGCCTTTCGTGTGTCGTACTGAACGATACAACGACAGCGCGTTCCAGGTTTTGACATGAATCATCGAGCCGACGGTCGCTCTGCGCAACGGCAGGCCCGGGATGCGCTATCCGATGACCTGATGGCCACGACCCAGCATGCAGTTCACCAGGGCTTGCCGCCTGACCAGATCATCCTCGTATTGTCCTTTGACCGAGCCGAGAACGCCACCGGCGATGGCTCCGCCCATTGCATCATAGCGATCCCCAATCATGGCGCCGGTTACTGCCCCGTCGATCGCACCGAAGGCGGTCTCCATGCCTCTCTTGCCCGAATGGTAATTCACAGCCAATGCTCTGCATTCGGCCTCGTCAGACAGGAAATTTGCGTTTCTGGTACCGTCAACGGCCAGCGGCTTCTGCATGGGGTATTGAGTGCATGCACCAAGGCCAAGCAGCGCAATACACATGAGCTTTTTCATGTTCGGATTCCTCTCAATGTAAGGGCGACGATCCGGGCGTGCACGCGTTGGAAAGGTCGTTTGTTGGACAGTGCTTACATAGGAAGCCGTGGGGTCGCGAAAAATATGGGGCCCACCAGGTGACGCAGCGTAAAAGTCGAAATGCCGGGGCGAACGGTTCACTTCGTGTCCGCGACTGCGACGCCTTTCCAGTCCGAAGGTGGCGGGCTATCCCGGAAAGCCGCGGCGCGCTTTTTCATGACAACCGATGCCGGGTCAGCACCCCGCGCATTCTCGGCGGCCTCGAAAGCTGTGATCGCGTCGTCAAATTGTCTGTTTCTGTAAAGCCTGAGGCCTTCTTCATAGGCAACGATCCATTCCCGTGGCCCTTCGAAGCCTTCGCTCAGCGCAATCAGTTCGTAGATGATGAGCCCACCTGTTCGGCCGAAAACCGCGAGTGTGTCCAACTCCCTAACAACGATAGTATCGCCCGCAGCGCGTCGCGTTTCAGGGCCGATCAGGATTGAGGTGCCATATTCCTTGTTGGCTCCTTCCAGCCGGCTGGCAACATTTACCACGTCACCGATTGCCGTGTAGTTTAAGCGTTGTTCCGAGCCGATATTGCCGACCAGCGCCTCGCCACTGTTCAACCCTATCCGGATTCGCAGAGGTTGGCCGGTATCGTCCCTGATGCCCGGATCTGACACGGCAGCGACCAGATCCAACGCTGAGCGGCAGGCGTTTTCGGCGTGTCGGGGATCCAGGCGAGGCGCACCCCAGAACGCCATGACGGCGTCTCCCATAAATTTGTCGATTGTGCCATCATGACGCGCGATCGCGGACGACGCCGCAGCGAAAAAAGGCTCCATCATCTGAACGATTTTCGGCCCAAGCTTCTCGGACATGCCGGTGAAGCCCCAAACATCGCAAAACAGAACGGAAATCTGCTTAATTTCCCCACCGGGCTGCGTTTTGATACCTTCGGCAACCAGCATCCGGACAAGATCCGTGGGCACATATTTGCGAAAGGCAGAAAGGCCCGCGGCCATGTTCTCTGTCGCCGTTGAGAGGTTTTCGAGTTCCGAGAGCCTAGATGGCCGACGTGCAATCTCTTCAACATCAAATCGTTCGACTTTGCTCAGGTCTTCGACGATGCGCGACAAAGGTGTGGCGACCACCCTTCGCACCAACCAGATCGCCAACCCGGTGGCGGCAATGACGACACCAATCAGCACGTAAAGCAAGTTTGTCAGGGTTTTGTCGATCCCCGACAGGAACGCCGATTCCGGTATGACGGTGGCAACCCGCCAGCCGTAAAACCCCAACGGAGTCAGGGCCACCACATAAGGTACACCATCACTGATAATTCTGGTTGTCGCGTTCCCAGCCGAACGTGCGGAAGAACTGGCCAGCAGCTTTTCCCCGGATGCTTTTGCGACCTCATAAAGATCGCCTTCTCCCATCCGGGCGGGTGTCACCTCATCAGCGTTGGGGTCCGGTACCGCGATGACTTTGCCTTCCGCATCAAGGATAAAGGCGGCACCAAACTCGCCAGGTCGCAGGGACCCAAGAAAACGCGACAACCGATCAGTTTCGATGACGACAGATAAGACACCCTGCCGCCTGCGATTTACGTCGATGGGTCCGGCAAAGGCGTAGACCGTCTTATTGCTGCCGGGTAAATCGCGGGCTTCGATCCAATCCGGCGTGTCTCGTTCAATGAAATTCCCGTACCAAGCTTGTTCTCGTGGGTCGTAGATCGTGGGAGTAAATGTGCGCTCTTCGAACTGAATGTCGCCGGGAAGGAAAATATACCGATCCCTGCGCAGCATCCGGTCCTGGATGTTTTCGTCTATTTCTATCATCTCAAGCCCGCTGTCGCCCAGACGGTGCGCTGCAAAAAAGTTGCCGTTCGGCCAGCCAAAGGTGATCCAGGAAATATTGGGTTGCGCCTGCAATTGAGAGAGAAATACGAATTCCCGTTTGTCAGCTTGTCGCGTCGCAATGACATTCTGGATGAAAATCGTTCTGACGGCCGCCCATGCGGCCTCGGCAGATCTAAGTGTCAGCCCAACCTCGATGCGTACGGTGTTGGCAATCTGACTGTTGATCTCGGCCGCAAGCATGCGGCTGTTCTCTCGTGCTGTTGTCCACCACAGCGAATGGACAACGAATGTCGATACGCCGATCGACAGGGCTACGAGCATTGATACGACGATCCCTACGCTGACGCGCATTTTAGCTCCAATACGGCGGTAGGTGCTGGAAGCAACAGCCTAGACGGCCATTGAGCCAAATGTAACCTGTTTGTGCCAGTCTATTGATTTCACAAATTTGTTAGGCACCTGACAACGGCCATACTGGCGTGCCGTGGTGTGACAGGCCCAAGATCAACTGGAAAATACACATTTGCCTTCCGAAAGACGTTTCACGTCGTTTGGGCAAGAAACGCATTCCGGCACTAAAATAGGATGATTGCATGCCGGAATGCAGCGGTGTTGGTGGTAGAGAAAACCACGGGAGGGAACTTATTTTTTATTGTGGAAGATGAACCCGATGAAGTTCAGCAAGAGCTGCGCCGCCAGAATCTGGGTGCTTTCCGACGGGTCATACGCGGGTGCAACTTCGACCAGGTCGATACCGACCACGTCGCCACGTTTGCTCAGCCCCTGCAGGATTTCCAGCACATCATAGTACTGGAAGCCGCCATGACTGGGCGTTCCGGTCCCCGGCGCGATTGAGGGGCAGAACGCATCAATGTCGATGGTGACATAGTAGCGGCTGCCTTCAGGGATGCGGTCCAAAACACCTTGGGTGCCTAGTTTGCGAACCTGCCGCACCGACAGGATGTCGGAACCCCGTGCCCGCGCGTCGTCATACCCTTCTTTCGCGGTCGAAGAGACATTCCGGATACCCAGCTGGGTCATGCCCGAAACATAATCTTTCTCGATGGCGCGGCGCATCGGGTTGCCGTGGCCTACAGTGACGCCATGGCGCTCATCCACAAAGTCCAGATGCGCGTCGATCTGGATGACATGGATCGGGCCATTCTTTTCACAATCTTCGGCATAGGCGTTGATGCAGGGGATATTGACCGAATGATCTCCACCAATGGTGACCGGAATTGCGCCTGCATCCAGAATCTTTTTCACACCATATTCGATGTTGGCGTGGCTTTCCTCGGTCTTGGTGTGAATGATGTCGGCATCACCTAAATCGACGATACGCACATCGCTGCCCAGATAGGTGGCGTCATCCTCGTGATCATAGGCACCGGCGTGACCAAAGCTGAACAGGGTCGACGCCTCGCGCACTGACCGTGGCCCAAACCGCGCGCCCGAACGGAATTGGCAGCCGAAATCGAATGGCGCGCCGAGGATTGCGACATCCGCGTCAATCTCGTCCCAGTCCTCGACATAGGGTTTCTTGCCAAAGGTCGAGATGCCGACGAAAGGCAGATTCAGACGACCGGCTTCATATCCATGTCCCGACATTATTGTCTCCGTTTCTTGTAGTTTAGCGATAAGCCAGTTCCGGCAGGAACAGTGCGATTTGGGGGAAGGCTACCAGCAAGCCCGTCACAATCAACAGAATGATCAGGAACGGGGGCACTCCGCGTACCACCTCGACAAAGGGGCGGCGGAAGACGGCGATGGCGGTGAACAGGTTGCAGCCGAAGGGCGGCGTGGCGGCACCGATTGCGACCTGTAAAGTGATCAGAACACCAACCAGTACCGGGTCAAGCCCGCTGGCCTTGATCATAGGCGCAAAGATCGGAACCAGGATCAGGATCACCACGATCGAGTCCACGAACATGCAGCCTACAAAGAAGGCCACGTTGATCGCAAGCAGCACCATCAGCGGGCTGGCCTGTTCCAGCCCCAGCGCGGCGATGATAGTCTGAGGCACCTGTGCAAAACTGAGCGTCCAACTGAACGCCGCACCTGCCGCGATCAGGATGAACACAACCGAAGTGATGGCCCCGGTAGACAGAGCTATGTCGAACAGATCGCCTATTTTGATCGAGCGGAAAATCACAACTTCCAGCACAACAGCGTATAGCACGCAGATCGCGGCAGCCTCAGTGGGTGAAAACACCCCGCCATAGATGCCGCCGACGATGATGGCGGGGAAGCCCATCGGCCACAGCGCCTTGCGCAGGGCGGTAAATCGCTGTCCCCATCCCTCGCGCGGCAGCACGGGGATGTCATGCCGATAGGCGTAGACCATACAATATGCCGAGAACAGCACCACGATCAGCAGCCCCGGCAGGATACCCGCGATAAACAGCTGCGAGATTGAGGTGCCGGACACCACACCATAAATGATCATGCCGATTGATGGCGGGATCAGATAGGCGAGGTCAGCGGCGTTCACGATCAGGCCGATCGAAAAGCTGTCGCTGTAGCCCGATTTCAGCATACGGGGCCGCATCGCTCCACCGATGGCAACCACAGTGGCCTGAGTCGAGCCACAGACTGCGCCGAACAGCGCACAGGCGGAGGTGACGGAAATAGCCAGCCCACCCTTGATATGCCCCATGAAGCTCATCACCAGATCAATCAGCCGGTTGGCGGAATGACCGCGAGTGATGATGTCGGCGGCCAGAATGAACATCGGCACAGCGATCAGAGCGGCCGGTTTCACACCTCCGATCATCTGCTGGATCAGAATCTGCATGTTCATGTCAGGGAAATAGACCAGGAACCCCAGCACCGCTGCCGAGATCAGCGGCATTTTCATCGGGAACCCTGCCAGCAACAGGACGATCATGACGGCCAGCATCAACTCGGTCATTTGTCTGCCTCCGTGGCTTCTTCGTAGCGTTGAATTGCAGCAGCGGTTTCGGGGTCTTCATAGCTGTCGACTTCGAGGTAGGAGACGTAGACCTCTTCCTCGGCGAAGTTCAGATTGCGGATCGCTGTCAGCAGATATTGGAAAGACGCAAGGGTCAGGCCGACCACCACCCAGACATAGGTCAGGTAAAGCGGCAGTTGCAGTGCCGGGGTGATCCGCCCGCGTGAGGCAACTTTCTGAACATATTCCAGCGCGTACCAGGCCAGAACTGCCATCACCACGGCAGTGGTTGCTGCAATCACGACCATCAGGCCCTTGCGCATCTTGATCGGCAGCGCGTCATAGATTGCCGACATGCGAATGTGGATGCCTTTCCGGGTTGCGTAGCCCAGCCCCATGAAGGTGACGATGACGATCAGGAACTCGTTCAGTTCTTCGGAGAAATAGATGGACTGATTAAACACATACCGGCCGAAGACATTGGCGATCGTGTTCACGGCCATCAGAATGACCCCCCAGCCCAGGATCCAGACTTCGATCCGTCCGATGACGGCGTCGATCTTTCCCAAAAAGCCGAAGGGAGTGGCGGTACCGCTTTGCATTGTGTCCTCCCTTTGAAAACCCTCACGCGCGGGGCGCGTGAGGTAGTTTTGAGTGAGTGGCTTGAGTAAGGATCAGTTGCCCGACAGTTCCGTCTGCAGTGCGTCCAACAGTTCCTGACCACGATCACCAACCGTCTCGACGTAGGCCGACGACGTGTCGGTGCTGCGGGCGCGGAAGGCGTCACGTTCTTCTTCAGTCAGCACAACCAGACCGATGTCAGGCTTGGCTTCCTTAATGATGTCCAGACGCTGCTGGTTGAAGTCGGTGACAACGCCGTCGATGAACCCTGTCATGTCCGCCATGGTGTCGCGTACCAGTTGTTGCCGGTCCGGGCTGAGGGTTTCGAACCAGTCCGAACCAGCCACGACGGTGGTGACAAGTTCTTGCTCACCGGCCCAGATCAGGTGGCTGGTGACTTCGTAGAACTTCATCTCTTCGATGGTCGGGATCGGATTGACCTGACCGTCAACGGCACCCAGTTGCAGCGCGCCGAAAACTTCGCCGAACGGCAGCGGCGTCGGGCTGGCACCCATGTTCTTGTAGGTTTCCAACAGGATCGGTGACACCATCACGCGCATCTTGAAGTTGTCAAAATCTTCGGGCGTACGGATCTCACGGTTGGTGGTCCAGACCTGTGGACCTTCGGAGTACATAGTCAGAACTTCCAGACCACGCTTGCGAAAATCGTCGTTCAGCGGGCCGTAGATGGTATCCGAACTGCTGAGGATGTCTGAAATCGCCGCCGGATCAGAAGGCAGCAGGTAAGGCAGCAGGAAGACCTGGCTTTCTGGTACCACGGTGCCCAGGTTGCCGATCGAGACGTTGGTGAACTGAATGATGCTGTCAGCGGCCTGTTCGACGGTTTCTGTGGGTGTACCCAATGTGCCCATCGGATAGACGGTCACAGTGACTTCGCCATCTGTGGCTGCTTCGATGCGCGATTTGAACTCTTGCGCATAAGCGTCCATGATCGAGCCTGGAATCTCTTCGATAGCGAATTTCCAGTCTTCAGCCAAAGCCGTTAGCGGCGTCAGGCTGAGCAGGGCCGCAGCGGCGGCATTTCTTACATGACGAGGGGTAAATGTCATACTGGTTTCCTCCCTTGGATCTTTAGTGGTTTAGAGATCACAGGCAGGACAGCACAGAATTTTACACAAAAAAATATCATATTGATTATGTTCACATGAACAATTTTTATGTAATTAATATGGAGAATGCCAAAGGACTGATACCCGTTGAAACTGCTCAGAAATACCCTGTTAGAGACATTCGTGACCGTGGTGGAATGCGGTGGATTTACCGACGCGCAATATGCGTTGGGCATCACCCAGTCCGCGATCAGCGTTCGGATCCGTGACCTTGAGGCGGCGCTTGGCTACAGAGTCTGCGAACGCGGGCGTGGCGGTTTCAGCCTGACCGAACGCGGTGAAATCGCCTATCAGAAGGCGGGCGACATTCTGCGAAGTGTCCGCGATTTTGATGCCGAATTGCTGGAACTCCGTGGCACAACGACGGGCGATCTGAGAATTGGTATTGTCGATGCGGTAAACACGCTTGCCAACCTCAACCTGGCAGGCGCGCTCAAACGTTTTCTGGATCGCCCGAACGAAGTGAAACTGGAAGTCATCGTTGCTTCGCCAACAGAGCTGACGCAACGGCTGATCACCGGCGATCTTCACATCGGAATTGCCCCGTTCAAAAATCAGGTCGCCGATCTGGCGTACACAGAACTATGTGACGAAGAGCATCGCTTGTATTGCGGTCGCGGCCATCCGCTGTTTCGTGCACCGGATAATCAAATCGATCTGGACGTTATCTCCCACTATCAGATTTGCCAGCGCTCCTACGGCATGCTGGTGTCACCAGAGCTTCATAGCACTGAATCAAAGGCGGTTGTGGCAAATATGGAAGCCATGGCCACGATGATTGAAACCGGGCACTACTTGGGCCCATTGCCGGTTCATTTCGTGGAAAGCCGAGCACGGCGCGACAAATTTCGTGAGCTTGCACCAGAGAAGTTGCAATGGAATTCGACTTTTTTTCTCGCGACCCGGTCATCCCGGATACACAGGCGGGCGGTGGAAATTTTCGCCGAGGACGTTATTCATTCATGCAAAACCAGCAACGCCTAAAACATGAAGTTCAGGGCGTAACTGGTGATGAGAAACTGTAACATATAGCCTCGGTATTATCCGGGTTTCAGATATCCGTAAGAACTTCAAATCCTGCAAAAATCAGGGTCTTGCCGTTGATCGGCGCTTCGCTCATGTCTCCCATCTCCGGATCTTGCATGGCTTCTGCAAAGCCGGCCTCTTGTGTCGCCTGATCGGGCCATTCCTGCCAACCCAAGACAACAGTATCGTCCGGCCCCGCCTGAACGGCCAGGGGAAAGGATGTCAGCTCACCGGGGGGTACAGCCCCGCCCCAGGTTTCGACGACCCGCAATGCGCCGTGTTTGCGAAAGACCCACGCCATTTGCGCAGCATGCGCCTGATATTCCGCTTTCTTAGCCGAGGGAACTGCCCCGACATACGCCATGATCCAAGACATTGCTTCGTCCTCCAGTGAGTAAGCGTTTGATTATTTTAGCATACAGTTTTCAGCGGCCTCTACACATGAGACTTTGGCTAAGCGCGATTTCCTGGAAACCGTGAAAGCCGCAAACCGCCGGAGACATCAATAACCGGCAGTAAATGATGTGCGTGTGAAATGTGCGTTCTGCGCCTCGTCCACCAGTGCGACTGCGAAATCTTCCATAGATATTTCTGAGTTGCCATTGCCGTCAATCAATAGCGTGTCAGTGCCGATCCTGTATGAACCTCGGCGCTTTCCAGGCTGAAGCAGGGCAGAAGGGCTGGCATAGGTCCAGTTTGCATTGTCATTGCTTTGGCACAGTTCGGACTGCGCGAAAGAGGCTCTTGCTGTCGGAACAATGCTGTCGGGCAGGAAATCCGGATCTGACAGTACGGTATGAGGGCTTCCATTCGGCAGGCGCAACCGGGCAGCACCGCCGACAATAATGATCCTAATTCCTGCGCAGGCAGCACCATCCAGAACTGATTGTGTCAGCGCGACAACTTCACCTTCGCGTCCAGCCGGCGTCCGAAGAGAGCTGATTGCCAGATCATGGCCCGACATCGCTGCGGCGACTTTTGACGGGTCACTGACATCGGCGATACGGCCATGGACGGACTTGGGCAGCTTCGCGAGACTCGCCTTATCTCTCACTGCCGCCGTAACGTGATGGCCCCGTGAGAGGGCTTCTGTGACAACGCGCGAACCAACGTCACCGGTTGCGCCAAAAACGATGATTTTCATTGAGTTATCCTTTGGTTGGATGTTGGGATTACATGATCCAGAGGGGCAGGGCGGATTGGTCGGTTCGAAAGCTGTCCCAACGAAACGGCGGTTAGAACGACGCCTGCGCCCACGATCTGCCAAACAGTCAGCGCCTCGCCCAACAAGACCCACCCGATCAGAACGGCGGAAAGTGGGCTGAGAAAGCCAAGGGCTGATACGGCCGGGGGTTCAATGCGAGCAATTCCGCGGAACCACAGGATGTAAGTCAATGCCGCCCCGACAATGCACAAGTAGAAAATTCCAGTGAGGTTTCGCGCGTCCAACGTGGGCAATGGAGGCTCCAGCAGAAAAGCAAGCGGAACAAGCAGAATTCCTCCGGCCGTGAGTTGCCAGGCGGTGAACGTCAGCAATGGCACCGGTGGTTTCCACTTGCGGGTCAGCACTATGCCCGCCCCCATCGAGGCGGCGCCGCCGAGCCCGGCAGCTATTCCAACTGGGTCCAGTGCTCCATCATTGCCGAGCACCAGAAAACCGACGCCGACCAATCCCATTGTTGCCGCCAATACCGATGTGACCCCAATCTTAGCCCCCAACAGCACCGACGCGAGGAAAATCACCAAAAGCGGTTGAACTGCCCCAACCGTTGCCGCGACGCCGCCCGGAAGCCGGTAGGCCGCCACAAATAGCAACGTCCAGAACAATGTGAAGTTGAGTGCGCCAAGCACAAAGACACGAGGCCACCAGAGCCCATGAGGCAATTGGCGGGCTATGATGAGCAGCAACAGACCGGCAGGCAGGGCGCGCAACGCGGCCATCGTCACAGGATAACCTTCAGGCAGATACTCCGTCGTCACAAAGTAAGTACTTCCCCAAACCAAGGGCGCAACGGATGTCAGAGCGATGTCGATTTGATGTTTCACGGCCAACCTCGTTTTATCTTGACCTCAAGATATAAACTTAAATCTTGACGTCAAGATAAAATTTAAATACCTGTCTGCCATGGATCATGTCGACCTCATCATCTCTCAGTGGAACAACGCGCGCCCCGACCTTGACGTCGGGCCAATGGAAACCATCGGTCGCCTGTCACGCCTCGCAGTTAAGTTGCGAAGAGGAATGGAGGAGACCTGGAAGGCACATGGTCTGAACGCAGCCAGCTTTGATGTTCTGGCGACGTTGCGAAGATCGGGAAAGCCCGACGGTTTGTCCCCCGGAGAGTTGCTTGAACTGACAATGGTAACCTCCGGCACAATGACCAACCGGGTTGATCAACTGGTCAAATCCGGTTTGGTGGAACGAGTCCAAAACCCGGAAGATGGGCGCGGGTTCCTCATTCGTCTGACTGACAGCGGGTTTTCAACGATCGATGCTGCCGTAACCGATCACGTCCAAACGCAACATCGCCTGATGGGCGGGCTTTCCACCGAGCAGCGGCGTCAGCTTAACCTGCTTTTGAAAGCACTCTCCGGTTCCATAAAAACAGCTGCATAGTTGATGAGAAAAATAACGTTGAGCTGTGCCAAAGCTCGTGGTTTCGCCCGTCCCACGCAGAGACGGTTATTTCGTTCTACCTCGCTGATCTTGGCTTCGGTGTCAGTTCTTGGACTGCCGCACAATAAGGACTCCTGCCAGACAAAGTGCAAAACCGGCCGCCACACGCCAGGTAACAGGTTCCCCAAGTATCAGCCAAGCCAGAGCAATGGCCAATGGTGTGACGAGGTAGAGCAGGGTGGACACGCGGGTCGCGGCGCCCCGTTGAACAAGGGCGACATAAAGGCTGATCGAGATCAGGGAGTTGGCAACCACCAGATAGGCCAGTGACACAATCAGTTCCGGGTGCCACGTGACCTCCATTGTTTCCGTGGCAAAGGCGATGGGCAGCAATACGGCAAAACCGATCACATATTGTACTGCGCCCCCCAGCACCGGGTCGCTGCGCCGTCCGTGCAATTTCTCCAGCAGTGTTGCTGCGATCAGACCAAAAAGGCCGCTGACGGCCAGCAATCCGGCGGTAAAGGGCACAGCGTTAGTTCGGTCAAAGACACTGACCGCAACTCCGGTAAATCCCAGCGCCAGACCGACCCACATCACGGGCCTGCCACGCGCCTCACCGACCAGCGGCGAGAGGGCTGCAACCAGCGCGGGTTGCAAAGCCATAACGATGGCAGTGGTGCCTGCGGCAAGCCCCTGTTTCATCGCCTGATACGCCAGCCCAAAATAGACGCATTGAATAAGGAACCCGCCGCCATTGCGGCCCAGTGAACCGGATCGCGTGGCAAGGCTGGACGGAACGCCGCCAGCAGCGGCAAGAGGCACAAAACTGCAATACCATACCGGATCACCAGCATGGTCATCGGTTCAATATAGGGCAGGCCCAGCTTAGCAAAACTGTAGCCACCCGCCCAGAACAAAACAAAGAGCACCGGCGCGCCCGTCCAGAATACCGAGACCACGCGCGCTGAGGTCATTGATTACACCAGTTTCGCAGGCAACCGCCCGAGCAT
Organism: Ruegeria lacuscaerulensis; assembly: GCF_013031245.1. Taxonomy (GTDB): domain Bacteria; phylum Pseudomonadota; class Alphaproteobacteria; order Rhodobacterales; family Rhodobacteraceae; genus Ruegeria; species Ruegeria lacuscaerulensis_C. The sequence continues at coordinate 21,525 of NZ_WPZL01000012.1, read as the reverse complement.
GTCGAGGCATTGCGCTATCTGAACGACCGAGACGTATTCGTCCGGTTTATGCGCCTGGTCGATTGAGCCGGGACCGCAGAACACGACGCCCATACCCAGCCCTTGGAAGATATCTGCCTCGGTGTCAAAGGGCACTACATCGGCACCATTGGCGCCAGTCTGTTCCATCTCGATGTCACGGGCCTCGTTGTTGTCCATCGGTTCCAACCCGTCGACCTCTCCGATCACTTTGGTCTGAATGCCCGCGTCAGGATGAACCGGCTGCATTGCGGGAATTAGGAAATGGGCGCAGAAACGGTGCAACTCATCCTTGACGTATTCCGCATCAGCCTCTTGTACGGGCCGCATTTCCCATTCCACCCGTGCCTTGCCCAGGGTAACGTTATGGGCCATTCCACCAAAAAACGCGCCCGTGTCGACTGTGGTCCAAGGTGGTTCAAAACGGCTGTTTGCCAAAGCACGGCCCTGCAGATCGGCCTTCAGTTCCAGCAGTTTCGAGACGTAACGCACGGCATATTCCACCGCGTTCACGCAGCGATCGGGACCCGAGACATGCCCCTCCAGACCGGTGAAATGCGAGGTGTATTCATAGCAACCCTTGTGGCCTTCGATGATCCGCATCGAAGTGGGCTCACCGATGATTGCCACTGCGGGCTTGATGCCCTTCTCGCGCAGAGTGGCGGCCAGCGCACGGGCGCCGAAACAGCCGACTTCTTCGTCATAGGTAACAGCAAAATGAACCGGGCGCTGCAGATCAAGCCTTGCGTGTTGCGGTGCCATGGCAACGGCGGCGGCGATAAAACCCTTCATGTCGTGGCTACCGTGTCCGAACCATTTGCCGTCCCGTTCCTCCAACGCAAGGGGTCGGACGACCAGTCCTGATCAGCCATCGGCACCTCATCGGAATGGCCGGACAGCACTATGCCACCGTCGCATTTCGGCCCGAGCGTGGCAAAAAGGTTGGCCTTTGTTCCGGTCTTGTCGGGCCAGATCTCGACCTCTGCCCCGCAGTCGGCCAACCTTTCCGCAAGGTGCTTGATCATGTCCAGATTGCTGTCTGATGAGACCGTGGGGAAGTTGATCAGCTCCTGCAGCGGAGTCTTGGTTTCATCTCGCGCGCCCAAGGTTTAGTCCTTCACAAAGAGCTTGCGTTCGACGTTGCACAGCGCCTCGGCGGGGCCGCTTTCGGTGATGACAATGGTCTCGGTGGTCTCTAGACCCCAGTCATCCAGCCAAAGGCCGGGCATGAAGTGGAAAGTCATGCCGGGCTGCAGGATGGTCTTGTCGGTCGGGCGGATCGAAACGGTGCGTTCACCCCAATCGGGCGGATAGCTGAGGCCGATCGGGTAACCACAGCGCCCGCCACGGTCGATGCCTACTTTGGCCAGTTCCTCATTCAGCGCATTGGCAATGTCACAGGCCCGATTGCCGGCGCGGGCCGCTTCGAGACCGGCCTCGAGGCCGGCGGTCAAGGCTTGGGAGGCGTCGAGCATGTCCTGCGGTGGCTGGCCAAGGAATACGGACCGGCACAACGGTGCATGATACCGGCGATAACATCCTGACAGTTCGAAAAAAGTGATTTCGCCCGACTTCATTTCGTTGCCATTCCAGGTCAGATGAGGCGCAGTGGCATCGATACCTGAAGGGGTCAGTGGCACGATGGCCGGATAATCGCCCCAGTCATCATCAACGCCGGTAATGCCCGCGTGAAAAATATCAGCCACCAATTCGTTCTTGAGTAGGCCTGGTTTGGCCTTTTCCAGCCCGACACGGACGATCTTTTCCGAGATTTTGGCAGCTTTGCGGATGAATTCCATCTCTTCACCGGACTTCACCCCGCGCTGCCAGTTCACCAGTGCGGTGGCATCCACCAGCGTCGCGTTGGGCAGCTCCGCACAAAGGACTGCGTGAGCCTTGGCGGAATAATAGTAGTTCTCCATCTCGACACCGATGCGGGCCTTTTCAAACCCCAACGCCTTGAGATGCCCGGCGAGATCCTCCATCGGGTGGCAAGTGGTGGACTGGATATAATGATCGGCATAATCAAGCACCTTGTCGTCCTTCATCCACACGGTCCGACGCGCACCGTTGGCATCCTGAACGCGCCCCCACCACAAAGGATCGCCCTCCATGCCCAGAATGACACCCTGATGTACATAGAAGGACCACCCGTCATACCCCGTCAGCCAGGCTTGGTTGGACGGGTCCGTGGCAAACAGAACGTCGATACCGGCGACATCCATGGCTTGACGGGTCTTGGTAATCCGACGGTCGTATTCCGCTTTGCTGAAAGGAGCATGTTCAATAGGCATGAGAATTCGCGACCTTGTCTCAGGGGCTTCTGCAGCCACCCTATTTGTGCTCAACGGTCCGTCAAACAAAAAAAGTCTCATGCAAATCCCCGCAGCCTGACCCTAGGCCTTCGGCCAGAACTCGATAAACCTCCATGACAAAAATTGAAGCTGGCATCCACGCAGGGCACAAGGTGTAAAGGCGATTCCAGCAGAAGGACTTATTTGGTTTGTTTCGCGATTAATAATTTTGACACGGCAGGGAGAAGTCTGGCGTCGAAATGGTGACGAAGTTCCGGTCAACCATACCGCGTCGATTGAAAAATCGGGTGCTCCAAGCTTAAGGGCTGGCACGTTGAGCAAACTACTCCCTTTACAAAAAGGTTCCATGGCGCTGCCCTAGGCACATAAATAGGTAAAGACTCATAGCCAATAGATCACGATTGCCGACAGGAACACCTTCGGGCATCGGCCGTATCGGGTTGCCACCCGCGGCCAGTCATGGAGCCTTCCAAACATGAACTTGATGCGGCTGCGCCGTTTGTAATGGCGTTTGTCGTATTACACGGGTGTCATGCGCTGCTTCCGACCGGGGATGCAGGCGCGTATCCCTTTGTCTTTCAACGGGTCTCGAAGCCAATTGGCGTCACAACCTCGATCTCGAGGGTGAACGGCCTCGTCTGACTGGTCCAAGTTGATTGTTAGTGCATCATCGGCCTTTGATCCATCGGGATGGTGGTTTCAGGAGCGGTCGGACGGTAGCCCAAAGCGCTGTGGGGCCGCTTTGTGTTGTAGTACTTCCTCCATTCTTCGATGGTTATCCGCGCTTCACGCAAGCTGTAAAAGATCTCGCCGTTTAGAAGTTCATCCCTCATCCGCGCGTTGAAGTTTTCGCAATACCCATTCACCCAAGGCGACCCTGGTTCGATGTAGGCCGTCTTCGCGCCGACGGTGGCAATCCAATCTCTGGCGGCCTGGGCGACGAATTCGGGGCCATTGTCTGAACGAATGGAACTGGGTGCGCCACGAAGTATGAACAGATCCGTCAAAGCATCGATCGCGCCGGTCGAGTTCAGCTTCCGCTTGACCCTAATTGCCAGACATTCCCTGCTACGTTCATCAATGATGTTCAACGTCCGAAACGCATTGCCATCTTCGGTCGGCAATGAACAAAGTCATAGCTCCACACATGGTTCCGATGCTCCGGCCGCCGCTGAACACATGATCCGTCATTCAGCCAATACCGTCCCTTCTTCGCTTGCTTCATTGGCACTTTCAGCCCCTCTCGCCGCCACAGGCGTTCAACCCGTCCGTCGCTGACAGACCACCCCGCTTCCCGAAGCAGTGCGGCGATCCCGCGATAGCCATATCGACCGTACTGTCGGGTCACCTCGATCATATCGGCGACCAATCTGTCCTCGTCCGAACGACCTTGCGGGATGCGCCGTTGGGTGACTCGGTGCGGTCCCAACACGCGGCAGGCACGCCGCTCAGATACCTTGAACTGGGCGCGAACCTGGTCGATGCAGCCCGGCGGCGAGCGGGGCTCAGAAGTTTCCCTTTGCGGCCTCCGTCAGGATCAATTTGTCCAACGTCGGATCGGAAACCGCACGCCTCAGCCGCTCGTCCTCCTTCTGAAGTCGCTTCAGTTCCTTCAACTGATCTACGCTCATTCCGCCGTATTTCTTTCGCCAACGGTAATAAGTCTGTTCAACAACGCCGATCTGTCTGATCGCATCCAAGCGGGACATACCTTGCCCCATCAGCACCTCAACCTGTCGTAACTTAGAGACAATCTCTTCGGGCTTCGGTCGCTAGTTTGCCATTCTTGGTCCTCCGTTTCCTAAACATAGGCGTGGACCAATTCAGTTGCGGAGGTTCAGGGTGCACCAGGAGGCCCAAACAGAAATGAAGCCTGAGAGCCATCCTCTCCCATCGTTAGGGTCATAGATGCCAGCAACATTTCGATTGCTTCAATGTGGATCTTGCTGGGCGACATTCGAGACTTCGCAAGCTAGTGACATCTGACAACTAAATTCAGCACCGATAGACCGCCAGAGGTAACTTTAGTTGGTGGAAAGGTAAGTTAACTGGTCAAAAGGCAAAATATCTCTGCACTTGACAGTTTGATTTATTTGGTCGGAGTGAGAGGATTCGAACCTCCGACCCCTGCCTCCCGAAGACAAGGAACAGAGGCCCAGTATAATTTGTTTTCCTCTTTTTCCAGAAACTGTTCACGGACATGGGCCGGACAAGGCTCGAACTGTTTGAGTATTGGTCAAAACTCCTCTTTGGGTTTCGAGGTCCGCGTAGCATTCAGTACCAATTCCTGCTGCGCGTGACGGTAATTCACAAGCAATAACCGTGTAGTGCTCGTATCAAGCCGATCGCCAAACACTGGCCGAGTTCGCCCATCGGCTACGTTCTTGGCCGTCTCAGTTGCGGTGGGCGAGATTTGTGAGCGCTGAAGCTATGTCACTGCGCGTCGGCTCAGAGCCTAAGGTGCCATTTCTGCGCGGCCTGAGAATGGATGCATCCCCAAATCTACCTACAACGCGACGATTCTTACGGATTTCCGCTGCGCACATGGGTCGAGCCGGTTCCACTTCCCACCGTTTTTACAGTCTCAGTCAAGACGGAACCCGATCTTCATGCCGACCTGAAAGTGGGCAACCTTGCCGTCCGTGACATGCCCGCGGATCTCGCCGATTTCGAACCAGCCAATGTGGTCGATGGTTTTGGATGCCTTAGCAATGGCCCCACTCACTGCATCTTCAATGCTTTCCGTGGAACTCCCCACCACATCAACAGTCTTATAAATTGCATCACTCATGACTTGCCTCCTCATTTTGCGCGCAACTCGGCGATCTAACCACGGAAACTCAGCGCATCGCCGATATCTGGAACACCCAGTTCACGCGCGTTGCGGCGGCCTCCATAGTGGCTCAAGTATTGAACCCCGGGCGATCGCAACTCCAATCAATTTAGCGGACTTTTTTTTCCCATGTCAGCCTGATCGACGTCGTGAGCCCTTAGGCCGCCACCAACGGCGTTGCCTCATTAACTTTAGGTCCACAAGGAAATCCTGATGTACGAATTTTAAGATGCTCGGGTGGCGGCATTTCAGGCGTCAATAGTTTCGAGACGGTGATATGGGATTGTTAAGGGCGGAGCGACGATGTGCGGGAACGCAAAAACAATTCCGAATGGCCGAGTGGGTAGCCACGAAACGCTGTATGCGAGTAGTCGGTCGGGTTGTACCTCGACAAGTTGTCGCGAACCCCCAAAATTGGCCGCCCAATGGGCTTCAGGCACCTGTTACGGTCCATTCTAACTTTTACAATATACACGAAACTCGGAAATAATAGTGATCCTGCGGCCATAAACAGAGTTGGCCGGCCTGTAAAATGGGCGTATTTTGTTGAAAAACTCTTCCTTGATCGGTGCATGAACTGCTGATTCAATTCTTCCAATGGGTGGGAGGATTGAGCGATGTTGGGACCGAGGCAGGAAGCGCAATCGTCGCTGTTCTATGAGTTCTCATTGGAGAACCACGTTCCCCAAGATCACTTGCTTCGGTCGATTGATCGCTTTGTCGATTTGAGCAGCATTCGAGTGCATCTCGCGGATTTCTACAGCCACACTGGTCGTCCATCGGTCGATCCTGAGCTGCTGATCCGTATGCTGCTGGTCGGTTATTGCTTCGGCATCCGCTCTGAGCGACGGCTGTGCGAAGAGGTGCATCTGAACCTGGCATATCGATGGTTCTGCCGCCTCGATCTGACCGACCGTATCCCGGATCATTCCACGTTTTCCAAGAACCGACACGGGCGTTTCCGGGAGAGTGAGCTTCTGCGTCATCTGTTTGAAACAACTGTCGCGCGGTGCATCGAAGAAGGTCTGGTCAGCGGTCAGCGCATGGCAATCGATGCCAGCTTGATCGAAGCCGATGCAAACAAACAAAACTCAACGCCAAAGGAAGAATGGGATGCATCAACCATCGATCCAGAAGATGCGCCGCGCGCGGTCCGCGAATATCTCGACACTCTGGATGAGGCGGCTTTCGGAGCTGCGAGCGAGGTGCAGCCCAAGTTCACCTCGCATTCTGACCCTGCCAGCCAATGGACCGCGGCCCGCAAAGGTCCTGCTTTCTTCAGCTATTCCGACAACTACCTGATCGACACCGACCATGGGGTGATAGTCGATGTGGAAGGCACCAGATCAATCCGGCAGGCAGAGGTCGGATCGACCAAGACGATGCTGGACCGCGTGAAAGCGAAGTTCGATCTAAACCCGGAGCGTCTGATCGCGGACACCGCCTATGGCACCGGGCCGCTCTTGGGCTGGCTTGTCGACCGCAACATCGCCCCGCACATTCCGGTCTTCGACAAGTCCGGGCGCAACGATGGCACCTGGACGCGGGCGGATTTCGAGTGGGATGCAGAAAACGATCAGTACATTTGCCCTGAGGGCCAGGAACTCAAGCAGTTCCGCCGCAACTATTCTGACCCAAACCGAGGGCCAACTGGCAAGGGCACGGCCCGCTACCGCGCCCTGAAAGACGTTTGCCAGGCCTGTCCATCAAAAGCCAAATGCTGCCCTAATGCCGATGCGCGCAAAATCACCCGCGAAGAGCACGAAGACGCTCGCCAGGTCGCCCGCGAGATCGCCAAAACCCGCCAATACGACATCTCGATGAAACTCAGAAAGAAGGTCGAGATGCTCTTTGCCCACCTCAAACGCATCCTCGGTCTGGGACGGCTCCGATTACGCGGACCATGTGGTGCCAATGACGAATTCCTCCTCGCCGCCACCGCCCAAAACCTCCGCAAATTGGCCAAGAAATTTCCTGCACCGCAGCAAACGCGCAAAGCCTGATCAGAAAGGCGCTCGCGCTCTGTTCAGCGCATCACTTTCTGCGTCAGCAACACGTTGTTTTTCAACAGAATGGGCGGAAAGCAGTCCTTCGCTGCAAGTGCATTATTTGCGTGAGTGAGGACTATAAGTGGACGTCACAGTTTCAATTATCGGCAAGTGCAATTTGTATCCGCGACCAATTACGCTTCACGGCGCGAAATCAGTGTGGCTTTGAATCCTGAGCGGTATAATCAGCTATCGCTACCCGGCTGCCATGGTGCCAGATCCCGGTCAGCCAAGAGGCGAAGGCTTCGGCAAAGTGTGTGTCGCGGCCTAAGTCACCATAAAACTGGCTTTGTTCGATCCACAATACTGGATTAGCTTGGGACGCCAGCGCGGTTTTTTTCAAGTCGTCCCATTGGGGGTCGTTTGGGGCGATTTCGGAGCCATCTTCACGAACGCCTGCACACATCCGGCACCAGAAAGCTTCAGCCAGCGCGAGCCCGCTAATCGATGAGCCAGACGAAAGTGCGTCGCGCAGCGACGGTAGCAGGAACCCCGGGTGCCGTGCGGATCCGTCAAACGCGACCCGCCGTGTTGAGTCGAGAATGGCAGTATTCGCAAAACGCCCCGCAACTAACTCATGGTATCCCTTTGGTGTTGTTCCCGGGACAGCTTTGACATGCGGTAGAATCTCTTCTGCCTGCACCTTTCCAAAAAACGCAACGATGTCTGGGTCCTGCATGCAATCCGATATCGTCGGGACGTTCAGAATTTCCCCAACATTTGCAAGCAATTGGTGACCACCGTTCAATATGCGTAGTTTCATCGTCTCATAAGTGTGCACGTCGTCGGTCAGCGTTACCCCGACCTGTTCAAGAGGCGGTCGTCCAGCGCAGAAATCATCCTCGATCACCCATTGGCGAAAGTTTTCATGCGAGACCGGCGCACGGTCGTCGATCCCAAGCGCACGGCACTGCGATATCACCTGCTCGGTCGTGGCGGGCACGATGCAATCCACCATAGAGTTTGGAAACGCGCCGTTCAGGTCGATCCAGTTGGCCAGATCAGGATCGGACATGCGAGCCAATCCAACAACGCAATTTCGAAGTATCGCGCCATTGCCCTGAAGATTGTCGCAGCTGAGTGCGGTGAAGGGTTTCAGACCGTCGGCTCGGCGCTGCCCGAGCGCGGCAACGATGGCTCCAAATGCTGTGCGGGGCTGGTCGGGGTTTCCAGCATCGTGGCGAATATCTTCGTGATCTGTGTTGAATGCACCAGTGTTGGCGTCCAGAAAATACCCGCCTTCGGTCACAGTCAGAGACACAATCCGAATTGCCGGGTCCGTCATCTTTCGGATCAGTGCCGCGTTGCCCTCCTCAATTGGCAGATAGTCGATCATCGGACCAATCACTTCGGCGGACAGCCCCTTCGGGTCCAATTTGATCAACGTTGTTAAACAGTTTTGTCTCAGCAGTTTTTCACGCATCTCGGTGTCATAGCTGCGCAAACCGGCCCCAATGATCGCCCAATCATTGGCCTGACCCTGCTGCATCAGCTGGTGGATAAACCACGCCTGATGCGCGCGGTGAAAATTGCCCAACCCGATATGAACGATCCCCGGTTTCAGGTCCGAGAGCTCATAGTCCATACTCCTGACAGTCGCAGGCAGGTCCGTTAAGTTGTCACGTCGTAGCCGTATCGGAAGTTTTTCGTTCGCCAGAGGGTCCATCAGCTCAACCAGTTTCCGCCGTCGACATTGTACGTTTGTGCGACGATGTATTTGGCTTCGTCAGATGCCAGGAATACAGCCATCCCGGTCAGATCTTCGGCACGCCCCATGCGGCCGTAAGGAACAGCTGCGGCTACTTCGCGTTTCTTCTGGCCGCGAGGTTTGCCTTCGTGTTTTGCGAAGAACGCATCGACACCGTCCCAATGATCACCGTCGACTACGCCCGGGGCGATAGCATTTACGTTGATTCCGCTTGAAATCAGATTCAGCCCTGCCGACTGTGTCAAAGAAATGATCGCCGCTTTGCTGGCGCAGTAGACGGCGACAAGAGGCTCGCCCCTTCGCCCGGCCTGCGACGCCATATTGATGATCCTGCCTTTGATCCCGTGTTCGATCATGTGTCGTGCGACGGCTTGCATCGTGAACAGAGCGCCAGCAACATTGATGTCAAAGACCCGGTTGTAGTCGGCGCGCTCGATCTCAACGATTGGGGCAGCGGTGAAGATGGCAGCGTTGTTGATCAGAATATCGATGGGCCCGAAATGTGCAGTTGTCTGCGCGACCGCCTCATCGATACTTTGTTGGTTGGTAACATCCATCTCGATGGCCAATGCAGCCTCACCGATTTCAGCCGCTGCGTCCCGCGCCATTTGGCTGTCTATGTCGGCAATGGCGACACGCGCGCCTTCCTCAACATAGGCTTTGGCAAAGGCCAGTCCGATGCCGCGCGCGGCCCCCGTGATCAGGGCGGTTTTGCCTGCCAGACGTGTCATTCGATCCGCAAGCCTTTCTCGTCAAACCGGTGGATCACGTCGGCACGTGGTGTCAGATGGATGCGGTCGCCGTGACGGAAGGCGACCTCGCCATCTGCGCGTACTGTGATCGTTTCGGCCAGACCGGTTTCGTGGACGTGGAAGAAGGTGTCAGACCCAAGGTGTTCGGATACGCTCACCTTACCCGACCACGTGCCTTCGCTGTCTGACACAGCTATATGTTCAGGGCGGATTCCGATAGTATGGGCTCCGTGTTTTGAAGCCTCTTCGCCTTCGATAAAGTTCATCTTTGGCGAGCCTATGAAGCCTGCGACAAACAAGTTTTGAGGGGTGCGGTAGAGTTCCAACGGACTGCCAACCTGTTCGATAACACCTGCCTGAAGTACGACAATCTTGTCGGCCATGGTCATCGCTTCGACTTGATCGTGCGTAACGTAGATCATCGTGGTCGCCAGACGCTCATGCAGTTCGCTGATTTCCAGCCGCATGCCGACGCGCAACGCAGCATCCAGATTAGAGAGCGGTTCGTCGAACAGGAAAGCTGCAGGTTCTCTTACAATAGCGCGCCCAATGGCGACCCGCTGGCGCTGACCACCAGACAATTGACCGGGGCGGCGGTCGAGGTAATCAGTCAGGTTCAGGACACTGGCCGCGCCTTCGACGCGTTTGTCGATTTCAGCTTGATCCAGTTTCGCCATGCGCAGTGGGAAGGCGATGTTCTTACGCACTGTCATATGCGGATAGAGAGCATAAGACTGGAACACCATAGCCAGACCGCGCTTGGCGGGGGGCACGTCGGTAGCGTCTGCCCCATCGATGTCGATGGAACCGGATGTGATATCCTCCAGCCCTGCGATCAGGCGCAGCAGCGTGGACTTGCCACAACCCGAGGGGCCGACGAAGACGGTGAATTCTCCATCCTGAATGGTCAGGTCCAACGGAGGAATGACCTGCACGTCGCCGAAGCTTTTGGTCACGGACTTGAGTTGTATGCGTCCCATGAGGAGTGCTCCTTATTTCACAGCGCCGAAGGTCAGGCCGCGGACAAGTTGTTTCTGGCTGAACCAGCCGAGGATCAGGATTGGTGCAATCGCCATGGTCGAAGCCGCACTTAGCTTGGCAAAGAACAGGCCCTCGGGGCTTGAATAACTGGCGATGAATGCGGTGAGCGGGGCCGCGTCAACAGCGGTCAGATTTAGTGTCCAGAACGCCTCGTTCCATGCCAGAATGAAATTCAGCAGAACCGTCGAGGCGATTCCGGGCACGGCCATGGGTGTCAGGATGTGGAGGATTTCCTCTTTCAGCGTTGCCCCGTCCATCCGCGCGGCTTCCAGAATCTCGCCGGGGATTTCGCGGAAGTAGGTGTAGAGCATCCAGACGATGATCGGCAGATTGATCAGCATCAGCACGACGACCAGTCCTCCACGCGTGTCCAGCAGCCCAAGCCGAATGAACAGCAGGTAAATCGGATAGAGTACGCCCACGGCAGGCAACATCTTGGTGGACAGCATCCAAAGAAGGATGTCCTTCGTTCGTTTGGACGGAACAAATGCCATTGCCCAAGCGGCGGGCACCGCGATGATTACACCCAGAACGGTCGAACCGCCCGCGATGATGACCGAGTTCCACAGGAACCGCATGTAGTCCGAGCGTTCCTGCACGATGGCATAGTTTTCCAGCGTCCAGTTGAAGTTCAGAAACAAAGGCGGGCTGGCAATCGCTTGCGCCTCGGTCTTGAAGCTGGTCAGGATCGTCCAAAGGATCGGGAAAAAGATCAGCAGACCAACGGCCCAGGCAAGGGCGGTGTTCAGCGATTTACGACGGGGTGTGACTGCGCGGGCCATGGTTCTTACCTCCTCACGCGTCCAGGTTTTTGCCGACGATGCGCATCAGGAAGATGGCAACGATGTTGGCAAGGATGATTGCGTACACGCCACCTGCAGATCCGAGGCCGACATTCTGGCTTTCCAGCACGCGCTGAAAGATCAGGTAGGTGAGTGTGCGGGTTCCGAATGCGCCGCCGGTGGTTACGAAGATCTCGGCAAAGATGGACAGCAGAAAGATCGTCTGGATCAGAATGACAATCGTGATCGCGCGGCTCAGATGCGGCAGGATGATGTGATAAAAGCGTTTCAGCGGCGGCGCACCATCCATTTCGGCCGCTTCCAGCTGTTCGCTGTCCAGCGACTGAATCGCGGTCAGCAGGATCAACGTCGCAAAGGGCAGCCATTGCCATGACACGATCATGATGATCGAGGTCATCGAGGCCTCGGACAGCCACGAGATAGGCTCGGCCCCAAAAAAGCGCCACAGATGGGCCAGCAAGCCGTTCACGGGGTCCATGAACATGTTTTTCCAGACCAGAGCTGACACGGTGGGCATCACAAAGAAGGGCGCAATCACCAGAATGCGGACAACGCCTTGTCCCCACATCGGCTGGTCCAAAAGCATCGCCAGGAGAATTCCCAGAACTACGGTGATCACCAGCACGCCTCCGACGATCACCAGCGTTGCCTGCACTGCGGGCCAGAACGAACTGGAGGAGACAAAGCGGATATAGTTGTCGAGCCCGACCCAGCCCAAATCACCACCGCGCAGAGGCAAGTATTTCTTGAAGGAAAAATACAGCGTCATCGTTAGTGGTACGAGCATCCAACCAAGCAGCAGGATCACTGCAGGTGCCATCATCAGTCGAGCAACCGATCTGGAATGTTGAGTAGCCATAACGCAAACCCTCTCTGTTCAGGCGTAACCCAGCCTGCGAGAATAAACCGAGTTGTGGAAGGTTTGAGCGGGGGGCAGACCTCTGCCCACCCGCCGGGGAGGATGCCTCAGTAACCTGCGGCTTCCATTTCTTCAGCGGTGAATGTTTGTGCTTTTTCAAGTGCTTCTTCCACCGTTTGCTGCCCGGCGTAAACCGCCGAGAACTCCTGGCTGACCTGTGTGGCGATGCCTGCAAATTCCGGAATGGCCGCGAACTGGATGCCGACGTAAGGCACCGGTTGCACCGTCGGATCGTTCGGATCAGCCGACAGGATCGAATCCAGCGTCATCTTGGCGAACGGAACCTTCTGATACTCGGGATTTTCATACAGAGAGGTGCGCGCACCCGGCGGGACGTTGGCCCAGCCTTCGTTTTCGGCCACCAGCTCGATATAGTCTTTGGACGTTGCCCATTCGATGAATTGCTTTGCGGCGGCCTCCTGTTGTGTTCCGGCCGGAATGGCCAGCGCCCAAGCCCAGAGCCAGTTGGATCGCTTGTCAATGCCTTCCGAATTCGGAGCCAGTGCGAAGCCGACTTTGTCCGCCACGGTCGAATCGTTGGGATTGGTCACGAAAGATGCCGCAACGGTGGCATCAATCCACATCCCGCACTTGCCCTGCTGGAACAGCGACAGATTTTCGTTGAATCCGTTCGTGGCATAACCCGCAGGTCCGGATTCAGCCATCATCTCCACGAAGAAGGTCAGCGCTTCGTTCCATTCGGGTTGGTCAAACTGGGGCTTCCAGTCTTCATCAAACCAACGTGCGCCGAACGAGTTCCCGGTCACGGTAATGAAAGCACCGCCTTCACCCCAGCCGGCCTTGCCGCGCAGGCAAATACCGTTGATATCATTGTCACGATCCGTCATCGCTGCTGCGGCTTCGCGGATGAACTGCCAGGTTGGAGCTTTCGGCATTTCCAGACCAGCTTTTTCCATCAAGTCTGTGCGATACATGATCATCGAGCTTTCGCCGTAAAACGGTGCCGCATACAGAGTGCCGTCATTGCTCAGCCCGTTGCGCATCGCAGGCAGGATGTCATCCACATCATATTCAGCGGATAACCCCTCCAACGGCACCAGCCAGCCGTTGGCACCCCAGATCGGGGTCTCGTACATGCCGATGGTCATAATGTCGAACTGGCCGCCTTTGGTGGTGATGTCGGTGGTCACACGCTGACGCAGAACGTTTTCTTCCAGCGTCACCCATTCGACGTCGATCCCGGTCGCTTCGGTGAATTTGTCGGTATAGCCCTGCATCCGGATCATGTCGCCGTTGTTCACGGTGGCGATTGTAATGGATTGCGCTTGGGCTGCTGCCGTGGCGACGAATGTCAGCGCAGTCGCCGCACGTAATGCGTTCTTCAGGTACATCCCTGTCCTCCCTGAGCTTGGATGTCGTGCCGAGAGAGTAGATCGGAAATTGTCGCGCCGTCAATAAAAACTTTACGCGCGTTAAAATTGGGAATTTATGCAGAATCCCTTAAAACAAGCCTTGCAGGGAAAAGCGTTTCCGTTCGCGTGTCAAATTTTCCCCCATTTTCAATAAGTTCGAACAAGGTTTCGACGCTGCGCCCGGCAACGTTGTCATAGTCATGCGCAGCGGTTGTCAGGGATGGGCATGTAAACTTTGCGAAAGGATGATCGTCATTCGAGGCCACTCGCAGCGTACAGTTGTCTTTGCGACCGACCCGAATCCCCTGTTCGTAACATGCCGCAAGAAATCCAATCGCCAATCGGTCATTGCTGCACAAGACTGAGTCAGTTCGCAGTTTACGTTCTTCCAGGAGCTTCAGTGCGCCCTTGTGGCCGATTTCTTCAAACGCCCAACCTTTGCCGTCGACCTTGATGATATGAGGCTCAAACCTGAGGCGTTCCATAACTTCAACATAGGCCTTCCTTCGTTTGTTTGCGTTCGGGTTCGCAGGTGTGCGCATCTCGAAGAACGAGGGCGGTTCGCCCGTACGGGTCATGTATTCGACAGTTTGTGAGACAAAGCTGAAATTATCCGATCCAACAAAGGCGGCACCCAAGCCATCAAGGTTACTGTCAAACAAAACAGTCGGCACACTGGCGCAGAACTTCTCGATCGCCGATCTGTCCGAGACGCGCCCCAAAGGTGCCAGCAGAACGCCAGCGGGCTTCATAGATTGCAGACTGTCCAGAATGTCGTTTTCCAGTTTTTGTTCGCCGTGCGAGCTGAACAGGGATGGGCGATAGCCTGCTGCTATACAGCTTTGCTCCAGATATCGCGCGATTTCGGCAAAGAACGGATCGGCAAGATAAGGCACTACGATGCCGATATTCTTGGTCAATTTTCGGTTCTGGTTCACCGCATAGATATTCGGTCGATAGTCAAACCGTTCAAGCGCTTCTTCAATGCGGGCCCGTGTTGTGGGCCGAACACTGTCCGGATCCTGAAAGTACTTGGAAACCGTGGGCCGGGATATCCCGCTGAGGGCCGCAAACTCTTCCATATTCTTTATTTTGGTCATGCCGGTCTGCCTGCGGATCTTCGCCGCCTTGATCTTATCATAGTTTTACATATTCTTTGCGCGCGCTAAAAAATCAATAGCCAGACAGGTGCTACGCGGGGCAAGAGGTTCAAATGTATCTCGGGATCGATATTGGAACGTCAGCGGTCAAACTTGTCTGCGCGGATACTGATCGAATTGTTGCGACGGCTTCAGTAGGGCTCGAAACAACCTCGCCACAACCGGGCTGGTCAGAGCAGCACCCGGGTCATTGGTGGCGCGCAACACGCGCTGCATTGCAGCAGCTTAAGGGGCAGGTCGCATTGTCGGACGTGAAGGCCATCGGGCTGTCCGGACAGATGCATGGCGCCGTTTTGCTGGACCGCGCTCTGCGCCCAGTCCGCCCGGCGATCCTGTGGAATGACAGCCGGGCAACGCGAGAATGCGATAAGCTGTATGCGGCCCAACCGCAGATAGGTCAAATCGCGGGCGTTCTTCCATTGCCGGGCTTTACTGCACCCAAGATTGCTTGGCTAAAACAGCATGAACCAGACAGCTACGCCCGTATTGCCCGTATTCTGTTGCCAAAGGACTATGTCGGCTTTCGCCTGCATGGAGAGTTGACAACCGATACATCCGATGCCGCAGGGACACTGTGGTTGGACCAGGCTGCACGCGAATGGCATGTCAGAGTAGCCGCCGCTACAGATGTTGATTTCGACTGGCTGCCACAGGTGGTCGACGGTCACAGTGTTGTAGGAGCGGTGACTGCGCAAGCCGCGTCCGAGACCGGATTGAAACCCGGCATACCTGTTGTGGCTGGTGGCGGAGACGCGGCCACGGGGGCGGTGTCTCTGGGCGCGACCGAACCGGGGCGTGGGTTCATCTCTCTGGGAACGTCCGGCCAGCTGTTTGCGGCGGATATTGAGTACAAGCCCAACCCTGAATGCTATGTGCATGCTTTTGCGCACACGCTGCCCGGCCGTTGGTATCAAATGGCCGCAATGTTGAACGGCGCAAGGCCCATCTCGTGGATTGGCGGGCAATTCGGGCTGTCCGCTGCTGAAGTTGTTTCGCTTGCTGAATCGGTCAGCGGTGATCGCGTGCCGGTTTTCCTACCCTACCTGACAGGCGAACGCAGCCCACTTGGGGATCCGAAAATTCGAGCATGTTTCTTTGGCCTTGAGGATTCTACAACACGCGCAGAAATCTGCCGTTCCGTGGTTGAAGCTATTGCCTTTTGTTTTGCCGATGCCGCGCAGAGCTTCGGCGACACTATCGGCAGTTTGTCGGAACTGGCCGCCATAGGAGGTGGCAGTCGATCAGATCTGTTGTTGGGCCTGATTGCAACGGTAACCGGGAAACCCATAGTACGCTCAGATGGGGCGGATTCTGGACCGGCCTATGGCGCAGCTCGGCTGGCAGCCTGTGGTACCGGTGCATTGGCCATAACCGATCTTTCGGATCGCCCTTTAACAACGGACAGGTTCGAGCCCGCTGACCCGGCAGCACTGTCCGAGCGATTGACGCGGTTTCGTAGGCTTTATACTGCGGTGAGTACTGTCGACTGATCGCCGTCCGGTCATCTTCTGTAGCCATGTCGCCTTCATTTGTGTCGATCAGGTGTATAGGGGCATCTCTCTAAGGTGAAGGGAAGCATTGGGCCGCCAGCGTAATCATTCAGATTCATAGATTTGCTCTTCAATCAATAGTACAACATCCGCTTCGATGTTAGTGCAGAGTAGGTTTGCCACCTTGGCGAAAAGTCCGCTTTGGGAAAACCGCAAAGCAGCGTTGATGGAACCAATCAACGGCGGCTTTGGGCCCGACTTCGAAGGCAGTTGGTCTGAGTTTGAAGAAGATGCGGCGACGCGTCTGATGACCGCTGGGAGCCCAAACAGCCTGTTTCTGCACATCCGACGAACAGGCGCGAAGCGAGTGACAGCGGCCGTCGTCTGCAATGAGAACAGCCCGCACTGGGTATTACTTTCGTGGATTGCATGTGCCAGAATAGATTTCGGGTCATACACCACAGAACTCCCAAGTGAGCACCACAATTTGGTTTAGGGATCACGAGTTGCCACCAAAGCTCCTGTCGAGAAAGTCCGTAGATTTTCTTACGAACCAATCTAAGGTGTCGGTCGGATTTTCCTTCCTGGTGACAAGAACCAATCGATCATCCGGAAGCGTTGAGTCTGAAATCGGAATCCTGAAAAGCTCTTTTGCGCCTGAACGATTCTTGATCGTATAAAGAACAGTTCCCAAAGAAATAAACCTACCGGAATCTACGAGCGCGTGGATCATTGTGATAGAATCCGTTTTTATCCAGGGCTCGTAATTTTCATACCTTTCTCCCAGTTGTTTTCCTATCTCTTGGTAGACCGGCGCTCTCACAGATGACGCGACCATAGGGTACTCAAGCGCCTCTCCAAGACTTACTGAATCCCGGATTGCCAAAGGATGTTCTTGGGAGGCGAGGATACCAACCTGCAACTGATGTTCCACCTTTGTAGCTACCCCAGGATCATCCTTGGACAAGAACGTGAAGCCAACATCTGCCTCACCCTGAAACACCGCCTCACAAACTTGAGGCGATTGCTTCAACAAGGTGCGAAACCGCACAGCCGTGTTTTCTTCAAGACAATCGGAAAGCAGATTGGGTAAAAATGACGAGGCGATGCTGTCGGTGGCAGCAATATCGATTACTTTTGTGCGCTTTCCGATAGTTGCCTCGAGCTGGATCTGAGTGCGCTCCCAATCTCGCAGTGTGCTGCCGATGTGAGCAAGCAGAATACGCCCCGTATCCGTCGTGCGAACGCCATCCGTACCGCGTTCAAAAATTCGAATGCCAAAATGATACTCTACCTTCTGAAGCTGACGGGTGATGGATGACGACGACACGTTTAACCTGCGCGCTGCTTCACGGATTGATCCATGCCGATTGACGGCATCAATGTATTTCAACGCAATTCCGTGCATTCCTGCCCCATCCGAATAAGGTTTCTGAGCTTGGAGACCCCATTCAGAGTGTATCAGGGGATGCATAAATCGCAACGATACGCTGCGATCTATGTTCTTTTTGCATCAGGTGTCCCGCATTAAGATCGAAATTGGATTTCTTGCGTGGGAGGCATGCAGGAAAGCAAAAACTGACGCTGGCATACAGGAGGAGATGCCATGAATGATTTTGTCGAGGGACGTTTGGAATCTGGCGAAGCTAAATCGCCGAAGGGCTTACTTGAGAGGTACTTCAGGCTAAGCGACAACAATACAACCGTCGGATCAGAGGCGATGGGCGGGTTGGCGAATTTCATGACGCTGGCCTACGTCATCATCGTTCATCCACTTATTCTGTCGAATGCTGGAATGGATCAGGCGGCACTGACCACAACAACGATCATAGCTATGGTCGTGGTGACGGCGGCTTGCGGCCTTTATGCAAAAATGCCCTTTGTGCTTGCTCCTGGCATGGGGGCGAATGGGTTCTTTGCGTTTTCCATAGTTGGCGCAGGATTGGCAACCTGGCAGGGCGCTTTGGCCGTCAACTTCATCTCAGGCGTAATTTTCATCGTAATTACGGCGCTGGGAATTCGGCGGTTCATGGTGAACATAATGCTTGCGGGAATGAAGTTTGCACTGGCTCCGTTGATCGGTTTGTTCCTGTGTTTGCTTGGCCTGATGAACATGGGCATTCTTGAACACGGCCGCCGCTCAATGGTTCTGGGCGACATTCATACGCCTGCTGCAGTTGTCGCTGGTATCGCCTTCATTACGATCTTGTTCTTTCAGGCGCGCAAATCCAAAGGCGCAATCGTATACGGTATTCTGCTTGCTACCGCCGTCGGTGTGCCGCTTGGTGTGACAACCGTTCCAGACAGCTTGATCGGGCTGCCCTCTTCCATTGCACCGATTTCTTTTCAGCTTGATCTGAAAGAAGCCATGAATTTGGCGTTCATTCCACTGATATTTGCTTTCTTCGTATCGGATTTCTTCGGCACCACAGCCACACTTTATGCTGTCGGGGGCAAGATGGGTAAACTCGACGAAAAAGGAGAATTCGAAGAAGCTGACAAGGTATTCATGGTGGACGCAGTTGGGACGACCGCCGGGACACTTATCGGTACGTCCACAATAACTACCTACGCAGAATCAGCCGCTGGCGTTGAAGCAGGCGGACGTACAGGTCTTACCGCCATATTCACGGCACTCATTTTCTCTGTGATGTTGTTGTTTACTCCCATCGCTTTGATGGTGCCAGCAGCTGCGGCGGGTGCTGCTCTGTTCCTGGTTGGCGCCAGTATGCTCACGACGCTTGAAGGCATGAAGTTCGACGATCCAACTGAATTCTTGCCAGCGATCATCTCGGTAATCATGACCGCGTTTACGTTTAACATCGCGACAGGTCTGAGTGTCGGCATCATTCTTGCGGCCGCGATGAAACTGTTTGCTGGCCGTGGTCGAGAGGTGCATTGGTTCCTGTACGTGATGTGCGTTCCCCTAGTTTACTACTTGCTGACCCTTGCGTGATCCGGCGGGCTCAGGACCTCGGCCCGGCGATCCCGGGAGGCGGAACAATTTCCTCCCGGTTTCGCCTCCCGGCTCTGAGCAACAGGCTCCAGAAGACTGTAGCATCGGAAAATCTGAAGTCCGCCGTTCAATCGAAAGTTCGAATGCTCAGGAAGGAGCATATTTCATGGACATGAAGCAATTCATTCAGGAGATGCCGAAGGCAGAACTGCACCTCCATATAGAAGGAACGGTTTCTCCAAAGCGCGTTCTCGAATTGGCTGACCGAAATGGGGTAAACATTGAATTCAAATCGGAAAAGGAGCTTTTGGATGCACAAGACTATGGCACGCCTCCTTTGGAGAATTTCCTGAAATATCATTACATGTGTTCAGACGTTCTTCGAACAGGCCGGGATATTTTTGAAATCACCCAGGACTATTTGGAAAAATGCGTCATAGAAAATACACGGCACGTGGAGCTTTCATTCGATCCCCAAGGCCATTTGGAACGCGGGATTGAGTTTGGCGAGCTGATTGATGCTCTCAACAAAGCACGCAAGGATTCTCCTGTCTCGACACAATTGGTTATGTGCATGAACCGAGACCGTACGCTGGAGAGCGCGCTCGAAATGCTGAAGCTGGCGGAGGACTACAAGGACGATATTGTCGGCTTGGGTTTGGATTCTGTCGAAGAAGGAAATCCGCCGGTTAAGTTTCAGGAATACTATGATCGTGGACGAGAGTTGGGTTTTAAGCTCACTGCTCACTGCGACTGCGATCAGAATAATGCTGTGGAGCACGCTCGCCAGTGCATCCATGATCTTGGCGTACATCGCATTGATCATGGCGTACATGTCATGGACGATCCGCAGCTGATTGAAGACGTTAAGGAACGTGGGATCACGTTGACCATGTGCCCGACCTGGCGCCTGGGGGATCCGGGGCCGCGGCGAATTCCAGCGATCCGCAAGATGCTGGAAATGAACGTTCCAGCATGCCTCAATACAGATGATCCCGAAGAATTTGCCAGCAGATACATGTCAAACATGCTCAGCGTCGTTCAGGAACAGGGAGAATTCTCGGCTGAAGAAATGACCCAGTTCATGAGGAACGCATTCGTTGGATCTTGGATACCAGATGCTCGACGAGGAGCTTACCTGAAGGAATTGAATGCACACCTGAACACATTCAAATACAAGTCCGATACATCTTGAATACTTGAATGAGTGGTCGGAAACTGAACCGAGAACGCATTCATCCTTCGAGAACAGAGATCGCGTGCGCCATTCTAGAGAGAATGCGGTGCCTTTCACCGGGTGCAGCGACTGACTGGTTCCCGCCACTGTGAATTTCATCACAGGCGCGAAGCGAAGAATTCTGACTTTAGTATCGACGCCTTGGAGCAAACCCTCCGACTTCCAGTCGGACCTGCTTCAGCGCGGAGAATCGTGTTGTGACCTTACCCTCTGGAAAATGAGCCGGAGCCGGTCGTGAGGCTCATTTTCCAGAGGGTAAGGTCATGCAATATGACACTGGCAAACACTGCGTTTTCTATCATCGCTACCATATTGTCTGGTCGACCAAGTATCGCTACTAGGTGCTGAGAGATGGGGTGCGCCTGCGGGTGCGCGCCATCATCCGTCAGGTCTGTCGCGAGAACGAGGTCGACATCTTGCGCAGGGTGTTGTCGAGCGACCACGTCCACGTGTTCGTGTCGGTGCCGCCGAAGATCGCCATCTCGGATCTGGTGCGCAAGATGAAGGGGCGTTCGTCTCACAAGGTACAACGGGAATTTGCCGTTCTGCGCAGGCGCTATTGGGGTCGCCGGTTCTGGGGCAGGGGGTATTTCTCAACCACCAACGGAGCCATTACCGAAGACATCGTGCTGCAATACCTCAAAAACCACATCGCCGATCCTACCGACGCCAGTCGGTAGTCGTTCAGTACGTTGCGTAGCGAAAGTTTTGTTTGTTGCGCTGTCCATGAATTCAGTTGACCATTGACTTCGCGCGTGCAGCGAATGGCAGCAATGCGAAAGCTGCGCTGCGGCGTCGAGTAGTGAGGCCAATGGCATCTGTGGGTGGCTCCTGCATTGCAAGAACTTTTTGGTGATGTTTGCGGGTATTTT
>NZ_WPZL01000011.1 GCF_013031245.1 Ruegeria lacuscaerulensis | reverse complement strand
TCAGACCCGTTCTCGCCTTCAGACCCGTTCTCGCCCTCAGACCCGTTCTCGCCTTCAGACCCGTTCTCGCCCTCAGACCCGTTCTCTCCCCCATTGGTTTCGCCGCTCTCTTCTGCATAGGCGGTGTTAGAAAATAAAATTGTCGAGACCACCACCGCAGGGGTAAGTGCCAGCGCAAACACACTCGCTACGGTAGTCAGAAGCTTGGACAACGTACTCATTGAACTTCCCTTCTCAAAATATCTATCAACAGTTCGCACATTTTAGGTTTCGTTCATTACACCTCGTAACAGCTCGGAATAGCGGCGCTGCAGTAAGCTGAAATCCGCGCAGCGAAACAGGAGTCATCGGCAATTTGGTGCCATTTTCAACTTTACGGATTCTTGTGCAATTTCATGTCAACCCGCTAAAAAAATGATTGCTTCTGTCATGTGACAATTTTGCATGGATCGGGGTGCTGATTCACTTCTGCGTGTCAGACGTCTCTCGTGCCAATCTGTCGCCGCGGCGTGCAGACAGGCTGCCGATTGAGTTGACCGTGCTTTATTCCGCACGTATGGCAGGCGGCATGGAAAAGCAAAAGAAACCCTCTCGCCAGCAAGTCTATACCCTGCTTGTGCAAATCGGCCGCAAGGATGGTGACGGTTTGCCCGAAGGTGCAACCGGCGCAGCGCTGATGTGTTTTGCCAGCGGTGTGGACGAGGCCGAAGCAGTGCGCGAGACGGTGGCTATTCTAAAGCAGGCTGACACTGCTCCGCTGGATGTCACCGGCTATGGCACGCTGGCAGAGCGTGAAGCGCAAGGTCACGACATCGAACCCGACGAACGTGCCCTTATGCAGCGGGCGCTGGACGAAAACGCTGTTATCGTGGCACAGATGACGCCGTTTTTCGGGGACGAAGAGACGGCTTAGTTCCGCACTCCGAACCATTTGCGGTAAATCTCGTCATACGTGCCGTCCTCACGAAGTGACAACAGGGCCTGATTGACGTCCTCAACCAGCGGCGAACCTGTCGGGAAGGCGATGCCGTAGTTTTCGCGCAGGAAAACACCGCCGGTCATTGACGCGATTTTGCGCCCTTCGTGGGATGCGAAATAGGACAGGATCGGAGCATCGAAGACCACAGCGTCCAGTTCTTCGTTCGTAAAGGCGGTCAGCAACGCGTCCAGCCCGGGATAGCCGCTGAATTCGATTTCGCGCCGGTTCAGGAAGTTGGCCGCAGTCGAATCCGAGATGGTGCCGACCTGCTTGCCATAGAGATCGTTGATCGAGTTTACGTTTCCGGTGATGGCGTCTACCGTCATGACCGAGGTGATCCGGGCCGTGAACACCGACACGATAAACAGCGAAGATACCACCAGCACAACGCCCAGCATCCTGCCAAATGGCGTGCGCGGCATCCGTTCCTCGAACCCACCATTCACAACCAGATTCAGGGCCCACCAGAAAGACGGAAACCAGGCTTCGTTCAGCTTTCGGTCGAAATAGGGCTGTGAGCGGCGCTCGAAACTCCACATCAACATGCCGCCGCCCAGCAGGATGGCAAAGGCCAGCCCGATGGCAATGAACAGTTCCGCCGACAGCAGCGCCTGCAGCAGCGAAGGCCGGCGCGCTGCATCAGACGGGACCATGATCTGTAAGCCGGCCTCAAAGATAGGCTGGCTGAAATCCATTTGAGTCTCACGCAATGCAGTAATCGAGATATTTGCGATCGCCAGATCCGCGGACCCATCCTGCACCGCGCCCAGCATGTCGCCAAAAGCCCCGACCCGCTCGACTGCGAAATCCCAGTTCAGCGACTCTGCCAACGCTTGCAGAAGGTCCATTGAAAAACCCTCCTGCACCCCGTCTTCGACATAGGAAAACGGGGGGCGGGTCACGGTGGTGACCGTCAGAGTCTGGGCCTGGCTTTGCCGCGCAAGGATAGCAAAAGTCAGGCAGATCAATGCAAAGAGGACGCGTTTCATTGTCATTTCACCTGCTTGGCGGCCCTCTAACGTATTTTTGAACGGGGCAGCAAGGTCGCCGCAGGGTCAAACTCCATGTTTTATTGAGGTCTCAGTTCGGCACACAGGCGAAAAAGCTGGCAGAAACGAGCGCATTGGGGTTGGCAATCCGGCCAATTCGTTGAATCTGTGCGCGAACCTGCGCGCAGATCATTGGAAGGGGCCAAACATGACAGATCCGGTACAATTGACAGCAGATCTGATCCGTTGCCCTTCGGTCACACCCGAAGAGGGCGGGGCTCTTGTTCTGCTGGAGGCACTCCTGTCGAGTGCGGGGTTTGACTGCACGCGCGTAGATCGCGGCGGCATCAGCAACCTGTTTGCGCGATGGGGCGAAAAAGGTCACGCGCGCAGCTTTGGATTCAACGGCCATACCGATGTTGTGCCGGTCGGGGATGAGGCTGCGTGGACGATGCCGCCATTTGGTGCCGAGATTCGTGATGGCATCATGTACGGCCGTGGGACCACCGATATGAAATCTGGCGTGGCGGCCTTTGCGGCAGCGGCCGTGGACTTTGTACGCGACACGCCCCCGGACGGGGCGATCATTCTGACAATCACCGGCGATGAAGAAGGTGACGCGGTGGACGGAACCACGGCGCTGCTGGATTACATGGCCAGCACGGATGAACGGATGTCCGTGTGTCTGGTGGGTGAGCCGACCTGCCCGAACACAATGGGCGAGATGATGAAGATCGGGCGGCGCGGATCGATGACTGCGTGGTTTACCGTGACTGGCGTGCAGGGCCATTCTGCTTATCCGCACCGCGCGAAAAACCCCTTGCCCGCGATGGCGCGGCTTATGCACCAGTTAGCCAGCCATGAATTGGATCAGGGCACGGACCATTTCGACGCCTCGACACTGGCGGTAGTGAATATCGACACCGGCAACACGGCGACCAATGTGATCCCGGCGCAATGTCGCGGAGCGGTGAATATCCGGTTCAACGATCTGCATTCCGGTGCCAGCCTCAGCGAGTGGCTTCAGGCAGAGGCGCAGAGCGTGGCCGAGGCCTATGACGTCGAGGTCGACGTTCGCATCAAGATCTCAGGCGAAAGCTTTCTGACCCCGCCCGGCCCCTTGTCCGAA
Source organism: Ruegeria lacuscaerulensis (assembly GCF_013031245.1). GTDB lineage: Bacteria > Pseudomonadota > Alphaproteobacteria > Rhodobacterales > Rhodobacteraceae > Ruegeria > Ruegeria lacuscaerulensis_C. The sequence goes on along the minus strand of NZ_WPZL01000011.1, from coordinate 126,530 downwards.
CTAGTCGCTCAGTCGGTTGCGGCGGAAACCGGTGTCCAGCCTGAGATGTCCACGACCGGGGGTACTTCGGACGCGCGGTTCGTGAAGAACCACTGCCCGGTGGTGGAGTTCGGTCTGGTCGGCCGGACGATGCATCAGGTCGATGAATGCGTTGAGGTGGCGCAGATCGAACAGCTCAAGGCGATCTATACACGCATTCTGCGGGATTATTTCGCCTGATCCATGCAGCGCACTTTGGTCATCATGGTCAAAGAGCCACGCCCGGGCCGGGTCAAGACGCGGCTGGGGCGTGACATTGGTATGGTTGGCGCAGCGTGGTGGTTCAGGCATCAGACCCGGTCGCTTATCCGCCGCCTGTGCGACCCACGTTGGCAAACCGTTCTGGCGGTCTCGCCGGACCGGGAGGGGCTCAACAGCCGAGTCTGGCCAGCGGACTTGCAGCGCGTGGCGCAGGGGCGGGGTGATCTTGGTGATCGCATGGGACGGATGTTGCAGAGCATGCCGAAAGGTCCGGTCTGTCTGATTGGTGCGGATATCCCCGGCATCACGCGAGGGCACATCGCGCAGGCCTTCAGGTCGTTGGGGCAGAACCAGATGGTGTTCGGCCCAGCGCCGGATGGCGGATACTGGCTGGTCGGTACGCAGCGCTATGGCGCGCTGCCGTCAGGTCTGTTCCGCAATGTCCGCTGGTCCACCGAACATGCGCTGGCCGACACGCTGGCTTCGGCTGGCGGATGTCGGGTGGCCTTGCTTGACCAACTACGCGACGTCGATACGGTGGCCGATCTGCAATCCTGATCCGTTACACTGCTTTTTTGGTCATGACGCAGTCGCATCGCCGTGGTAGGCCGAATTTATGACTCGCATCCCCACCAAGCAGGAGGTCCTCGACTGGATCTCGGCGAACCCCACCCTGACCTCGAAACGCGACATCGCCAAAGCCTTTGGCATCAAGGGCGCGGATCGGATTGATCTGAAGCGTATCCTCAAAGAGCTTGAGGCCGAAGGACATCTGGAAAAGCGCAAGCGCAGCTACCGTGATCCGGACCGCCTGCCACCGGTCAGCGTGTTGCAGGTCAAGGCGCCCAATGCGGATGGCGACCTGTTCGCGCGCCCGCTGGAATGGCATGGCGAAGGGGTCGAGCCCACCGTTCTGATCATCGCCCGCGCCAGTGATCCCGCGCTGGGCGAGGGTGACCGCATTCTCGCGCGCCTGACGGTTGTGCATGAAGAGGACCACAATTACGAAGCCCGCCTGATCCGCCGCATTGGAACCAACCCGCGCCGCATCGTGGGTATCTTCCGCAAAGGTGCCGAGGGCGGGCGTATCGTGCCCATCGACAAAGCTGGCCAGACTGAATGGCTGGTCGCCGACGGTGCTGTGCTGGGCGCCAAGGACGGGGAACTGGTCGAGGCCGAACAGGCCGGTCCCAAGAACCGTATGGGTCTGCCGCGCGCGCGGGTTGTGGAACGGCTGGGCGATCCGTCGGCCCCCAAAGCCGTGTCTCTGATCGCCATCCATCAGCACGGCATTCCCGATGATTTCCCCGACAAGGTGATCGACGAGGCCGACAAGGCTAAACCCGTCGGCTTGAAAGGGCGCGAAGACTTGCGCGATATGCCTTTGCTGACTATCGACCCCTCGGATGCGCGGGACCATGACGACGCCTGTTACGCCCATGCCGACGATGATCCCAAGAACCCTGACGGACATGTGATCTGGGTCGCCATCGCAGATGTCGCCGCTTATGTGCAGCCGGGCACCGCTCTGGACCGCGAGGCACGCAAGCGGGGCAATTCCAGTTACTTCCCCGACCGTGTGGTGCCAATGCTGCCGGATCGATTGTCGGGCGATCTGTGTTCGCTGCACGAAGGCGTCCCGCGCGCCTGTATTGCGGTGCGGATGCAGATCGACGCTGATGGCAACAAAATCGGGCATCGGTTTGTACGAGGGCTGATGCGCTCAGCCGCGTCCTTGCATTACGCCGAAGTGCAGGAGGCCATCGACGGCACTCCCAATGATCGCACCGGACCATTGTTAGGACCGGTTTTGAAACCGCTTTACGCCGCCTATGAGGCGCTGAAAAAGGCGCGGGTGGCGCGGCAGCCGCTGGATCTGGACCTGCCCGAACGCAAGATCGTCCTCAGCGAACAGGGTGAGGTCGAAAGCGTGGCCTTCCGCGAGCGACTGGATGCGCACAAGCTGATCGAAGAGTTCATGGTCCTTGCCAATGTGGCCGCCGCCGAGACCCTGATCGCCAAACGTCGCCCGTTGCTGTTCCGCGTGCACGAAGAACCCGCGCCCGAGAAGCTGGAAAGCCTGCGGGAAACCGCGCAGGCCGCGGGGTTGAATCTGGCAAAGGGGCAGGTGCTGCAAACCCGGCACTTGAACGCGCTGCTGAATGCTGCCGTGGGAACCGAGGATGCCGAACTGATCAATCTCAGCACGCTGCGGTCGATGGCGCAGGCCTATTACAACCCCGAGAATTTCGGACATTTCGGGCTGGCGCTAAAGAACTATGCGCATTTCACTTCGCCCATCCGGCGCTATGCCGACCTGATCGTGCACCGCGCGCTGATAACGGCCCATGGGTGGGGCAAGGACGGGCTGACCGAGGATGAAATCGTGCGCCTGGACGAAACCGCCACCCATATCTCGGACACCGAGCGCCGCTCGATGATGGCGGAACGGGACACGACGGATCGCTACCTGGCCGCCTATCTGAGCGAACGGGTGGGCAATGAGTTTTCGGGACGGATCAGCGGTATCGCGCGTTTCGGTGCCTTCGTGAAAATGGATGAAACTGGCGCGGATGGTCTGGTGCCCGTGCGCTCGCTCGGGCGGGAGTTCTTTCATTTCGACCGCGAGGCTGGAACGCTGATGGGCTCGGATACCGGGTTGATCATCGCCATTGGTCAACGGGTTACGGTGCGTTTGACCGAGGCGACGCCGGTGACCGGCGGGCTGGAATTGGAACTGTTGTCGATCGACGATCAGGCCCTGCCACGTGGTCGCGGACCAGCCAAGCGGCCAACCCGACGCAAAGCGGTCAGTTCCAAACGCAAGAAAGACAAGATCAAACGCAAGATCGAGCGCAAGCGCCGTCAGAGGTGATAGGTCAGCGCCCGTGCAATCAGCCAGCCGTGGCGGGTTTCGTCGATCTGGCTTGGGTCATCAAACAGGATGGCCCGATTGCCGTCGATCCGATCTTCGCCGGGAAAAGCTGAGGTGAAGTCGCCCATGAGACGGCTTTGGCAATGCACGTACAGCGCAAAACTTGCGGCTTTATGCCCGCCCAACCGGATCGTGGAGCCCTTGGGCGCCAAGTAAGCTGGCTGACCCCAACGTAGCGCCTCATACAGGGGTTGCGCATCAGGCAGTGACCCTGCCGTCTCAAACACCAGCTCGCGCAGGGTCAGAACACCCATTCGGGTGCCCTGGGGGAATGCCTGAAAGACGGCTTCAACGGCGGGGTCGTCAAACGGTCTCATGCCAAGGGTATCGCCTGTTCCATCCGGTCCACATAGCTGTTGAGCAGGTTATCCTGTTTGATCCGCCGGGTCAGCGGGGTATCGGCAGGCGTCGCGCGCATTGAGGCCAGCACAGGGCCGACGCTCATGTCCGCTGCGGTCGGATGATTCCCCAACAGAAACGGCGACTGCCACAGAAAGGCTGAGATGGCTTCAAGGTCGCGTTCAATTCTGTCTTTCCTTTCCATATCCGAGAATCGCGACACGCCCTGCGCGCCAAGCCCTTTCAGCACGGATTTTCGGATGGAGTTACTAACTGGCCTGCGGATCAGAGCCGGGATTTCCGTAAAGAACAGATCGCGCAGGATCGGCCAGACCTCGTCATTTCCCCAGCGATCCAGAACGACCTGAAAATACAGATGTTCCTCGGCCATGCGGATCAGGGCGCGTGACTGGGCCTTCTGAACGTCGCTCAGGCCCTTGTCGAAGTCGGCGCCCTGAGTTTCCAACCAATCTCGGATCAGGTCACTGTCCGGGACCAGACGCCCTGGCGTGCGTAAGACCGGCAATTTCTGGTGCGGCATTTTGCGGGGGTCCAGCATGTCGGATCGCTGCCAGCGCTGGCCGGAATGTTGCAGCATGAGGGCAGTCTTGACGCAGAATGGGCTGGCACTGAACAGGCCAAAGGCTGCGGGGAAAGTCAGTAGGGTCAGCATCGGTGGCTCCATCATTGGGATGCCGGATGGATATCGCTGCCTGATGACAGTTTCTGTCATTAGGCTTAGAGTAACCTGCGTTATGTCCCGTACCGCCCGACTTTTCCAATTGATGCAAGCTTTGCGTTCTGGCCCGTCGCCAAAAACCTCCGGCCAGCTGGCGCAGGACCTTGGTGTTTCGCCCCGCACCGTTCACCGCGACATCGATGCGCTGCGGGGCCTTGGCGCGGTGATTGACGGCGAGGCCGGGTTCGGCTTCACCCTGATCGAGGATGCCACCTTGCCACCCCTGGGCTTCACCGATGATGAGCTTGAGGCGCTTGTTCTGGGCCTGCGCGAAGTGCAGGCGATCGGCGATCCCGGCTTGTCGGATGCTGCCAGCGCGGCGCTGCGCAAACTTCAGGGACGCTTGCCGCAGCGCCAGTCGCATCGCCTCAGCCACGCGGTGCTGACCGCTACCCGTTTTGATCGTCCGGCCAAGCCGACAATCGATGTGGCCGAACTGCGGCAAGCCGCCTGGGACGAGCGGGTCATCGAGTTCGCCTATACCGACGCCAAAGGCGACGACACCCGGCGTAAGGTCAATCCGCTGAGCATCGTCTATATGGATCGCGCCAGCGTGATGCTGTCCTGGTGCCATCTGAGGCAGGATTTCCGCGTCTTCCGGCTGGACCGTATGGGCGAAATGTCGGTGACAGATGAAAGCTTTAGGCCAAATCGTGTTCCCCTGCTGCGTGAGGCGCTGGCCTGCATCCGTGCCGAGCGCGCCGCAAAAGACCGTGATGCCGAGACCTGAGCGCTTTGTGAAATCCCGGAATTGCGCTATTCTGAAATCGAGCAGTAATCAGGAAATTCGGAATGCGTAAATGCATAGGTGGCATCATGGCCGCCGCATTATGGGCATCCATTGTGCAGGCGGAATCAACCGACCAACCGAACGAGTCGCGTGCCATAAGGCTGGCCTCGGCCGATGTGGCGGTATCAATCCGGCCGGTCGTTCGGCCCTCAGCTAAGGAGTACCGGGTGTCGACCGAAGGAAACGCACGGTTTCAGGCGTGGTTGGGCGCGTTCCGCAAGCGCGCGGCAGTGCAGGGTATTACTGCATCAACATTGGATCGGGCCCTGGCGGGCCTGACCTATGACAGAAAGATCATCGAGCGGGACCGCAATCAGGCCGAGTTTTCAAAACCTATCTGGGAATATCTGGATTCCGCCGTCTCGGACACGCGCGTCTCCAATGGCCGTGCCGGGCTGGAGCGTCATCGCGATGCCCTGACTCGGATCGAGGCGAAATACGGCGTCGAAAAAGAAGTCGTAACAGCGATTTGGGGGCTTGAGACCTCGTTCGGGACCTTTCGGGGCAGTGATCAGACGATCCGGTCGCTGGCGACCCTGGCCTTTGATGCCCGCAGGGCGAAGTTTTTTGAGACCCAGTTAGTCGCCGCGTTGCGGATCATTCAGGCCGGAGATGTCAGCCCCGGCAATATGGTCGGCAGCTGGGCCGGGGCGATGGGTCATACGCAGTTCATGCCGACCTCATATCTGGACCACGCGGTGGATTTCGATGGTGACGGGCGGCGCGATATCTGGTCGGACGATCCGACCGATGCGCTGGCCTCAGCCGCCGCCTATTTGGCACGGCATGGCTGGACCAAGGGGCAGCCATGGGGGATTGAAGTCCGCCTGCCCGAGGGGTTCGACTTTGCCACCGCCAAGCGGGATTACACTTTGATGCCATCGGAGTGGGCCTCCCACGGGGTGGTTACACCGGATGGCGCACCGGTTCCTGACCACGGGAAGGCCGCGATCCTGTTGCCTGCCGGCGGACAGGGGGTTGCTTTGATGATATTCGACAATTTCAGGGTGATCGAGAAATACAACGGTGCCGACGCCTACGTGATCGGGATCGGCCATTTGTCCGACCGTCTTTCCGGGCGCGGCACATTTCAGGCCGATTGGCCGCGTGGCGACCGGGTTCTGAGCTTTACCGAGCGCAAAGAGCTTCAAACACGCCTGACCCAGGCCGGCTTCGATACGCAGAGCGTCGACGGGCGAATCGGCCCAAACACGATCGACGCTGTGCGCGCATACCAGCTGGCTCAGGGGATTTTGCCCGATGGCTACGCCAGTCTGAAATTGCTGGATCGTCTGCGGTGATTAACTAGGTAACCCCTTTTAACTCGCCGCATTTTTTGAGTGTCGAAGACGCTCAACGTCGATCCAACCTGTAACCTGCCGGGAAACTACCAGCGTTTTCCAGATCGTGGAGCGGTTCACCGCCGGAAGCTGATTGAGATGGTCATGCGGCCCAGTCACACGCGCGGTTGCGGGTGTATTGGTCAGATACTTCCATGGTGTTGGCGAAAATTGGAATATTCTTCTAGTTTGGGTGGTGGTCAATCTGCGGCAAACCCCATATTAAATGCGTCACGAATCCATCAGGCAGAAAAAGTCCCGTGTTCGACCTACCAGCGCAGCGCGCGCATCTCTCCGAAAAGTATGATCTGACCCCGTCGCCCGAGCTGGCGGCGAGCATGAGCGAAATCTATGATCGCATGTCCCGTGTGGTGTCACCCGTCGATTGGGCGGTCTATGCGCCCTATGTGAAGGCGATCAACGATCTCAAGGCCGAGCGCAATGCGGTCGTTCTGGGCCATAACTACATGACGCCTGAAATCTATCACGGCATCTCGGATTTCGGCGGCGACAGCCTGCAGTTGGCCATCAAGGCGACCGAGGTCGAGGCGGACGTGATCGTCCAATGCGGTGTGCATTTCATGGCCGAGACCTCGAAGATTCTGAGCCCGGACAAAACGGTGCTGATGCCCGACATGGAGGCCGGGTGTTCGCTGGCGGAGTCGATCACTGCAGAAGGCATTGAAGAAATGCGTCGGCGCTATCCCGGCGCGCCGGTCGTGTCTTATGTGAACACCACCGCCGAGGTCAAAGCGGCCTCTGACATCTGCTGCACCTCGTCCAACGCGGCCCAGATTGTAGCCGCGCAGGACAGTGACACGGTCATCATGACGCCGGATCAGTATCTGGCGCAGAACGTGGCGCGTGACGTGCCGCAAAAGAATGTGGTCTGGTGGGAAGGGTCATGTATCGTGCATGAACAATATTCCGCCAGCGATCTGCGCGACTTCCGCGAGTGGAACCCGGGCACGCGCCTGATCGCCCACCCGGAATGCCCGCCGGACGTTGTGGCCGAGGCGGATTTTTCGGGTTCGACCAGCGGCATCATCAAATACGTCACCGACGAAAAACCCGAAAAGGCGTTGCTGATCACCGAATGCTCGATGGCGTCGAACATAGCCGACGAGCTGCCTGAGGTGGATTTCGTCGGTCCCTGCAACATGTGCCCCTACATGAAGAAGATCACGCTTGAGAAAGTGCTGTTTGCACTCGACACCATGACCGGGCAGGTGGAAGTGGACGCCGAGGTTGCCGACAAAGCGCGCCTGTCTGTTCAGCGCATGATCGATCTGTCGCGCCAACTGGGTATTTGATCCGCGGCATGCAGGAGATCGTCACCCCGCGCGTGGTCATCATCGGGGCCGGGCTTGCGGCGGTCTATACGGCCCTGAAACTGGCACCGCATCCGGTGGTAATGATCTCGCCTGAACCATTGGGATCGGGCGCAAGTTCGGCTTGGGCGCAGGGCGGCGTTGCGGCGGCGATGGCGCGGACGGATAGCGCTGAAGCGCATGCGGATGACACCATGCGTGCCGGCGCCGGGTCGGTTCTGCGCGAGGTGGCAGAGTTTGTCACCCGGGCCGCGCCGGAACATATTCTCGACCTGTCTGAACTTGGCACCGGGTTTGACCGCACCGAGGATGGCGGTTTTGTGCAATCGCGCGAGGCGGCGCATTCTGCCGCACGGGTGGTACGGGTCAAAGGCGATCAGGCCGGGGCCGAAATCATGCGCGCACTGATTGCCGAATTGCATCAGACACCGTCGATACAAGTGATTGAGGGGGCTCAGGCCGTTGGGCTGGAAAGCGATGGGGCGCAGGTTACGGGAGTTTATCTCACGAGCATTGAAGCACCCAATGCGCCACCGGTTCTGTTGCGCGGGGCCGCAAACGTGTTGGCAACGGGCGGGTCCTCAGGCCTGTATGCGCAAACCACCAATCCTGCCCGCATTCGAGGGCAGGGGATCGGCATGGCCGCCCGGGCTGGTGCGCAAATCGCCGATGCGGAATTCGTGCAGTTTCACCCGACTGCCATCGACGTAGGCGAAGACCCCACACCACTTGCGACCGAAGCGCTGCGCGGCGAAGGCGCCGTTCTGATTGATAGCGACGGTCACCGGTTCATGCCTGACATCCACCCCGATGGAGAATTGGCACCGCGCGACACCGTCGCCCGCACCGTTTTTTTACAAGCGCGAGCTGGCAAATGCCCTGCGCTCGACACCCGCGCGGCCATCGGGGCAGAGATCGCGACACAGTTTCCGTCAGTAACCGAGGCTTGCATGCGCAATGGCGTCGACCCGGTTTCTGAACCCATCCCGGTTACCGCATCGGCACATTACCATATGGGCGGGGTAGCCACGGATCTGGCGGGCCGCAGTTCGCTGACCGGACTTTGGGTCTGCGGCGAGGCAGCTTCGACCGGGTTGCACGGTGCCAATCGTCTGGCATCGAACGGGCTGCTAGAAGCGCTGGTATTCGCCCGATCCTGCGCCCGGGACATTGCCGGCGAAGTAACGGCGAGCGATGCGCCGGAGGTGCAGTTGCGCTTTGCCCTGGGCGACGGTGAGGCCATTGAACAGGCCGTGACCACCCTGCGCCGGACAATGACTGCGAACGTGGGCGTGGTACGGGATGGCGCTGGCTTGCGCCGTGCGCTTACCGATATCGCGGCCCTTGAAGCCTCCCACGCGGATAACGAGATTTTCCGCAACATGACTGCCACCGCCACCCTGATCGCCGCTGCTGCCCTGATCCGCGAAGAAAGCCGTGGCGCGCATTATCGATCTGATTTTCCCGACCCCATTCCCGGCCCCGGCCAACGCTCGGCCCTGTTGCTGAGCGAGGCCATGGCACTGCGGGACCGCATCGCAAAGGACCCAACATGAGCTATCCGGCACTGCCTGACATGATCCTCGAACCTCTGGTTCGGTCCGCTCTGATGGAGGATCTTGGTTCAAACGGAGATATCACGACCCTGACCGTGATCCCGGCAGACACTACGTATGCCGCGCGGTTGAACGCGCGCGAAGATGCGGTGGTCTCCGGCATGCAGGTGGCCGAACTGGCTTTTCGTCTGGTGGATCCGTCGCTGCAGGTCATCACGCATTTCAGGGACGGGCAGCGCTGCGCGAAAGGCGATACGTTGATGGAGATCAGGGGTAGCGCGGCCTCGATCTTGTCGGGCGAGCGCGTGGCGCTGAACTTTGCGGGTAGACTGACTGGTGTGGCGACGGCAACAGCCGCGCTGGTGGCCGAAACTGAGGGTACCAAAGCGCGCATCACCTGTACCCGCAAAACCACGCCCGGTTTGCGCATTGTCGAGAAACAGGCGGTGCTGCATGGCGGCGGGTTCAACCACCGCTTTTCCCTTTCGGATGCGATCCTGATCAAAGACAACCATATCGCTGCCGCTGGCGGGGTGCACGCGGCGTTGGAGGCAACAAAGGCCCGTGCCTCACACATGATGAAGGTCGAGATTGAGGTGGATACTCTGGACCAGCTGGCCGAGGTGCTTGAGGTCGGCGGCGCCGACGTGGTCCTGCTGGACAACATGTCGCCTGCCACGCTGGAGAAAGCGGTCGCGCTTGTGGATGGTCGGCTGGTGACAGAAGCCTCTGGTAATATCAGTCGTGAAACGGTCGCGGCCGTCGCGGCGACCGGTGTGGATTACATTTCTTCCGGTGCGCTGACGCACTCCTACCGAACAATCGACATCGGATTGGATTTCTGACCCCGGATAATGAACCCGAGGTTTCGGAGGGCATACCCGCATTTTCTTTGACGGGGGATGCAAGAGACATTCCTTGCACCAGACTTCGAGCCTGCGGCACATTGGGAAACAGCCAACGCCGGGGGATGTAGAGTGCACGTTCGGGTCGCCGACAACCGTGATTTGAAGGATATTGATGCGCTGCTGAAGCGTTCCTACCCGGGTCTGATGCAGCCAGCCTATGCGCCGGATGTACTGGCCCGTGCCCTGCCGTGGATGATGCAGGCCAACCCGGAACTCGTAACCTCAGGCAGTTATTACGTGGCCGAAAAAGACGGGGCCATCATAGGGTGTGGTGGGTGGACATGCACTGCGCCGGGGACCGGTGCCACGACAGAAGGGCTTGTTCACGCACGTCATTTCGCGGTTGACCCGATTTGCGCCCAAACGGGTGTAGGTCGGGCGATTTTTGAACGATGTGTAATGGACGCTCTGGCAACAGGCGCTACACGCATACAGGCGCTGTCCAGTCTGAACGCCGAACCCTTCTATGAACGGATGGGGTTGCGGCGTTTTGATCTGATCGAAGTTCCTTTTGGTTCAGACGCCGGTTTTCCCGTTGTTCTTATGGAGGGGCCGTTGAAAGTGCGGGAAACGCGCGCCTGATTATGTCCATGCCGGTTCATACTGTATCGCGAAACGCTTTTGCCGCGATGGAGGTCCCGGGCGTAGGGAATACTGCCGCCCAATGTTTGTGGATTTTACTGCCCCGGTGGCGGACCTGCGGGAAGGTGAAGCTCTGTATTGGCAACAACCGGGTGCGTCGCCGACCGAATAGATCGCGTTACGGCAGATCGAAGATGTTGCTTTGGAGTATACCGGCAATATCCATTTGATCGCGGCCGGTATTGCCGCCAGGCTCAGCGCTGAACAGATCGACGCCCGAATCCGGGTGGATGGTGGTCAGGCGCTGGCAGCATTGGCCGCGCTGGAAAGCCTTTGGATCGAAGAACGGGACCAAAGCCTGACGACAATGGTTCGGACGTTTTCGGAGGGCGAGCGGCTGGTGCGGAATTTCTCGGTTCTGTTGGTGGGTCTTATCATTCTTGTCGGCGTGATCGCCATTCTGACCACCTTTCTGATCGCGAACAGGTCGAACTGGCCGAACGAAAACTGGCGCGCGCGGTGGAACAAAGCCCGGCCTCGATCATCAATACCGATACTGATCTGAAAATAGAAAATGCCAACCAAAAATTCTTTGACCTCAGTGGATGTGGTCTATGGGCACTCTCCCAGGATGCTGCAATCGGGACATTCCGGACAGGGTGTGTACAGCGACCTCAAATACAAGCTGAAACACGGTCAAAGCTGGTATGGCGTTTTCCGCAACCTGCGCAAAGATGGAACCCATTATTGGGTTTCGACAGCGATTTTCCCGCTGGTGGATCAGGACGGCACGATCACGCATTATATCAGCATCGGCGAAGACCTGACCGAAATCCGCCGCACCCGAGAACAGTTTGCCTAGGTTCAGAAAATGGAGGCCGTGAGCATTCTTGCAGGCTCGGTCGCGCATTATTTCAACAACGTGCTGATGAGCATCATCGGCAATGCTGACCTTTGCACGTCAGCGTCCGCGCAATCCCCAACACGGAGACATGGTGAAAGCCACGCAGGAGGCGCTGGACCTGATCACGGTTTCCGCCCCGCCCAATGTGGAAACCCGCTTTGAAATCGAGATCGATACAACGTTTTCCGAATTCGACGGCACTCTGTTTTTCCAATCCCTGCTGAACCTGTGTCACAACGCCTTCGAAGCGATCGGCAAAGAGGCGGGAGAAGTGGTTCTGCGCATCAGCCGGGCAGACGATTATGCGCTGGATGAGTTGCCGGACGATGCCATCGGCGCAATCCGTCTGGATGTCACCGACACCGGCCCGGGCATGACGGAAGAGGTGCAGAAGAAAGCCTTTGAGCCGTTCTTCTCAACCAAACCTGTGGGCAAGGGTAAAGGGCTGGGGTTGGCCATCGTACATAATAGCGTCGAGGAATCCCGCGGGCGGGTCGAATTGCGTTCGGAACCCGGAAAGGGCACACAGTTCAGCCTGTTCTATTCTCTGATGCCTGCGCTTGGACCAGCAGAACAGGACGAGATCCGTGCTGTGACAGGGGATGATCATGTGCTGTTGGTCGATGACGATGAAAACACCCTTTATGTCACACGGCGGTTGCTGACCCGGTATGGCTATTGGGTCGTGGCCTGTTCCGACCCACTTCGTGCGCTGGATGCGTTCCGGGCGGCGCCGGAAAGCTATGATGTCATCGTGACCGATCTGATTGTGCCGGGTCTCATCGAAACCGATCTGATCCGGTCGGCACAGGCAATTTGCCCCGGAATTCCGTCCATTCTGGTCAGCAGCTATTTCGATGACACTGAATGTCCTGATGCGGATGACACCACAGTACGGGTCCAAAAACCCGCATATGTTCAGACTCTTGCAAGGATTATCCGGACGTTGCTCAGCTGAGTTTCGTTACAAAATTTTACATCTTTTCACAGACTTTAACCTGGATCATATCGCCACGAAACAAATGCCCCGTATGCTTGACTCAGCCGGTCCTCGGCCAACCCGAGTGATCGCATTAGCGAAAAAGGGGCTTTTAGATGATGACCAAAGCCAGAACATGGTTCTCGGCGCTGTCGACGGTTTCTTTGCTGACGATTTGTGCCGCATTACCGGTTCACCAGGCCCAGGCGGATGAGCCGGGTCCGGTAGAAGCCATTGAGTTTGACCCGGCCAAGGCAGAGCTTGGCAAACGTTTGTTTTTTGATCCGCGCCTGTCCGGCGACACCGAACTGTCCTGTGCCAGCTGCCACCAGCCGGAAAATGGCTTTACCGACGGGCAGGCCCTGTCGGATGCCTATGCTGGCAACCTGCATTTCCGCAACGTTCCAACGCTGATCAACAGCGCCAAGCGCGCGGCGTGGTTCCATGACGGTCGGATCGGCACCAACCTCAACGACGTGACCCGCGAAAGCATCACCGAGACATACTCGATGAACATGGACATGCGTCTGATGCAGGAACGCATCAAGCAGGACCCGGTCTATGTCGAGATGTTCGAAGCTGCCGGATTTGGCGAGCCCTCGAACGGCGGTGTCCGCAATGCGATCCCGGAATACCTGAAAATGCTGATTTCGCGCGGGGCTCCCTTTGACAGCGGTGAAATGTCCGAGGAGGCCAAGGCCGGTTTCGAGCTGTTCAAGGCCAAGGGTTGCAACGCCTGCCACTCGGGCGAGCGGTTCACTGACGACCTGCCGCATAACATCGGGGTTCCGGACAATCCGGAAATCTGGGCGACACCTGAACGCCATATCACCTTCGTGGCGATGATGAAGTTCCTCGGGCTTGAAAACTACATGAATGTCCGCCGCGATCCGGGTGCCTATATCCGCACCCACACGGCTGACACCTATGGCACATTCATGACCCCCACGCTGCGCGAGCTGACTTACACCGCGCCGTATATGCACAACGGCATGATGGCGACGCTCGAAGACGTGGTGGCCTTCTACAACGCCGGTGGTGGCGAGGATGAAAACAAGGACCCGCGCATCAAGCCGCTTGGCCTTTCCGAGACCGAGCAATCGCAGCTGGTGGCCTTCCTCAAGGCGCTGTCCGGCGAACCTCTGACCGGCCCCGACTTCGTCGCCGGGGACATCGATACGGACTATGCGCCGATCGAAAACTGGCAAGACGCAACAAACTGAGGAGTGGACCCATGAAAGACCTTAAGTCTTACCTTTCAGGCACAATCGCCACCGCTGCCCTGTTTGCCGTCCTTGGTTCGCAGGCAATCGCAGCGGACAGTCTGGAGATTGAAGCTGGCATCGGCGGGGCGGACCCCGATCCCGATGCGCCGCTGGTGGCGCTGGGCGAACCGCCCATCCCGCTGGACAACCCACAGACCGAGGCCAAGATCGAGCTGGGCAAGATGCTGTTCTTCGATCCGCGTCTGGGTGGCAACCCGTCGACCCCCTGTTCGGCCTGCCACATGCCAGATATCGGCTGGGACGTCGAAGCGCCGATCTCGTTCGGCTATCCCGGCACGACCCACTGGCGCAACAGCCAGACGGTTGTGAACTCGGCCTATTATGGCAAGCTGTTCTGGGCAGGTTCATCCAAGAGCCTCGAAAGTCAGGCCAAATCCGCCGCAGGCGGTGCGGTTGCCGGGAACGGCGAGGCTGACATGATGGAGGCCCGTCTGGCCTTCGTTCCAGAATACGTCGAACGCTTCAACGATGTCTTCGGCGACCAGTGGCCCCGCATCGGCAACGCATGGCGCGCGATCGCTGCATTCGAGCGGACCATCGTTCAGACCGACACCCCCTTTGACAACTACCTGCGCGGGGATGATGCGGCGCTGACCGAGGAACAGAAACGCGGGCTGGAGCTGTTCACCGGCAAGGCGCAGTGTTCCGAATGCCACAACGGCGCGTTGCTGTCGGATGAGAAATACTACAATACCGGCGTACCCGCCTATGACGGTTGGCAGGATGACGGTTTGGCTCAGGTTACCTTTCGGTATGAGCTTTATGCCAAAGGCTCGACCGAGGAGATGTATCGCCACACCAAGGACGACCCCGGCTTCTATTTCCGCACCAAAGAAAAGGCCGACAAGGGCAAGTTCCGCACACCCAGCCTGCGCTACACCCTCTATACTGAACCCTACATGCATAACGGCATGCTGGAGACGCTTGAGGATGTGGTCGAATTCTACAACCAGGGCGGTGGCGAAAATGAGTTCGCCGAAAACAAATCCCAGCTGATCCAACCCCTTGGCCTGTCTGATCAGGAACAGGCGGATCTGGTGGCGTTCCTGAAATCCCTGTCCGGCGAGGAAATCCTGATCGAGGAACCCGAGTTGCCGGATTACCAGCCGCTTCCTGCGGTTGCCACAGAGGAGTAAGCGTCATGACAGATCATAACGCAACCGGATGCAGCTGTTCGGGCGAGGCCAAAAAGGCCTGCACCGTGAACCGCCGCCAGTTCCTGTTCGCCTCGGGTGCCACGACCTTTGCCGTGATGGTGGCCATGCCCACCCGCCACGGTCAGGCTGAACAGGTTCCCGCCTTGGTCTCCACCTATCCGCGCAAGCTGATCGGCAAACTGTCCGAGTTGGAACAGGACGTCCCGGTCGAGTTCTACTACCCGGATGAGGGCGACTATTCGGACTCGATCCTGGTCAAGACCGGCGTGGAAAGCGGCGGCGGCGTCGGTCCGCAGAAAGACGTTGTGGCCTTCAACCTCACCTGCACCCACCAGGGCGGGTCGATGTATGACAGCTACAAGTCGGAACATAAGGTGCTGGGCCCATGCCCGCTGCACCTGTCCACCTATGACGTGACACGGCACGGCATCCTCGTTTCGGGGCAGGCCTACCAGTCTTTGCCGCAGGTCCTTTTGGAACTGGACGGCGATGACATCTACGCCGTTGGCATGTTCGGCCTGATCTACGGCCGCTTCGACAATCTCATTGCATAAGCGGAGGGGAGACTGACATGGCAACCCCGTATTACGTACCCGAAACCAACGTCCCGCTGCCGCCCAAAGGTGCCGAGGTCATCTCGACCGCCTGTGACTATTGCATCGTGGCGTGTGGTTACAAAGTCTACCGCTGGCCCGTGACGGCCAAATCGGGCGGTCCCGGCGCGGATGAAAACGCCTTTGGTGAGGATTTCCCGGTGGCCCCTCTGGGCGCATGGGTGGCGCCGAACCAGCACAATATCGTGCTGCACAAGGGCCAGCCACACCACGTGGTGATCATCCCGGATAAGGACAACCAGACCGTCAATACCGATGGCGACAGTTCCCTGCGGGGTGGGTGTATAGCGCAGAAATGCTATAACCCGCAGACCCCCACACGCGACCGTCTGAAGACGCCGCTGATGCGGATCTATGGCACGCTGATGCCGGTTCCGTGGGATCTGGCGCTGGATGTGGCGGCTGAGGTGGGCAACCACGTAATCGCCAAGCACGGCACCAATGCCTATGGCGTAAAGACCTTCAGCTATCAGTATATCGAGAACACCTATGCGATCTCGAAATACGCGCTGCGCCATATCAACACCGCAAACTTCACCTTCCACGACACGCCGTCCGACGTGACCTCGACCCCCGGTTTCCGGGATGCGGGTTTCGATAATTTCGGCCCGGCGTATGAGGACTGGCGTGACGCGGAAACCCTTCTGGTCTGTGGCACCGACCCGTATGAGACTAAGACCATCCTCTATACCCAGTGGATGATGAAGGGGATGCAGAACGGTCAGCGTGAGATCTATCTGATCCCGCGCCGGTCCGCCGGTGTGGCCCATGCCGAGAAGATGGGTGGTCTGCATATCGACGTCCTGCCCGGTACTGACTTGCTGGTCGTCAACGCCATCGCCCGCGTCATCGTGGAAAATGGCTGGGAAGACAGCGACTGGATCAAGAAATGGGTCAACAACAAGTGGGAAAGCTCATCCGGCTTTGGTCAGGGGACCCGGAACACGCCATGGCAGTGGCGCACGACCTGGGGCAAGTTTCAGACCAAAGGTTTCGAGGATTGGAAAGAGTGGCTGCTGTCACAGGACGAGTTCGTGCCTGAGACCGCCGCGGCCATGGCCGAGATCGATGTGCAGAAGATCTACACCGCTGCCGAATGGCTCGCCAAACCCAAGGATGACGGCTCGCGCCCGAAAACCTCGATCATGATCGAGAAAGGGTTCTACTGGTCCAACAACACCGGCAACACACAGGCGATTTCCGCGCTGGGCATCATTTGTGGCTGTGGTGGACGTCCGGGCCAGGTCATTGGACGGGCCGGTGGTCACCAGCGGGGTGGCGTGAAGGGCGGGAAATACCCGCGCAACAAATCGCCCGAGAAACTGCCGGGCCGCCGTCGCCGTGCCATGGATACCGACCGATATCTGATCGCGGGTCATACCCGGATGGCCCATGTGATCGGCACCACCTGGATTCAGTCCATGTGTGGCAGCCAGCAACTGGCCGACAAGTTCGAGGAGCTGACCGTCCGCAACCCGCACCAGATCGCCTCTTTCGACAAGCAAGAGATGATCGATACGCTGAAGGCCCGTGCCGACAGCGGCGGTATGGTGGTGATCAATCAGGACATCTACTTGCAGGACCCCATCGGCAACCGCTATGCCGATATCGTGTTTCCGGCAGCGACCTGGGGCGAAGAGGACTTTTTACGCGCTAACGGCGAACGCCGCCTGCGTCTGTACCAGAAGTTCTACGATGCGCCCGGCTCGGCGAAACCGGACTGGTGGATCATCGCGCAACTTGCCACACGGATGGGCTTTGACGGGTTCGACTGGCAGACCTCGAACGAGGTCGCGGAAGAAGCCGTGCGCTTTACCCGCGGGTCGCGCAAGGACTTCCACGCGGTTCACCGTCTGGCCAAGGCCGAAGGCAAGACCCTGCATGCCAAGGTCCGTGAATTCGGTACCGACGGTGTGCAATGTCCGGTCATGCTGGATGCCGATGGGGTCACGCTGATTGAAACCAAGCGTCTGCACGACACGACCCGTACGCTGCCCGATACCGGCGCAGCGGGGAAGGATGTGTTCAACAAGAAGCTGACGCATTTCAACAGCCAGACCGGCAAGTGCAACATCCAAAAATCGCCCTGGGGTCTGTTCTCGGACTATTGGGAATGGCTGAAACCCAACAAGGACGAAGGCGAGCTTTGGGCCACATCCGGCCGGATCAACGAACGCTGGCAATCCGGCTTCGACGACCGCCGCCGACCGTATATCGTGCAGCGCTGGCCCGAAAACTGGGTCGAGATTCACCCCGACGATGCGGCCGAGCGTGGCATCGAAAGCGGCGACTATGTGATGGTCTATTCGGAACGGGTTCCGGGCAACAAGACCACGCTGCTGGGCGTGGAAGGCGATGACTTCCAGTTCTCGAAACTGATGGAGAACGGGCACATCGAACTGACCAAAGCGGCGATCACCGCCGTGGCCATGGTCACGCCCGCCATCAAGAAGAGCGTTGTCTACATGGACTTCTTGCACATGCAGCAGCCCGCAAACGCGCTCGAGGGCCGGATCGTCGACTGGATCAGCGGCAACTACAACTACAAGATGGGCGTTGCCAAGCTGCGGAAACTGGGGCCGAGCCCCTACAAGACCTCGTTCCGTACGATGTCATTTGCACCGCGCGACATCGCCTGATGACAGCTTTCCGGGAGGCGGACGCCATACCGCCCCTCGGGTCTGGTCCCACTGCAGAAGGGACCGTCTGGAAAGCAGGTATCGGTTGGGAAACCTGCCTTCCACTTCGCCCCAACCCGCCCAACCGCATCATGGCAGCTTGATATGAACATGCATTCCGATACTGCACTGCGCGATGAGGCCACCGGCCTGTTAACCGAATTGGCCAAATCCGAATATGACGCGATCCGCCTGCGCGCCATTCAGGCGCTGGCTGCAATTGGCGCGAAGAACAGACCGGCATTGATCAAGGCGCTGTTGGATGACGATGAAGACGTACGTCAGGATGCCGCTCAGGCACTGGGTGCGCTGGGTGTGAAAGAGGCTGTGCCGCAACTACTCGAAAATCTGATCCACGATCCCTGTGGTGAGGTGAAACTGGCCTGCGTGACCGCTCTGGCCGAGTTGAAGGCCGAGGATGCCGCACCGTATCTGCGTACTCTGGTCACCGGGCGCGGGGATGAGATCACTTGGGATGAGGACGAGGTGCATCTTGATGAATGGGACGACTGGTTGGATATTCAGATTGCGGCGATCAGGGCATTGGGCACCATGGGCGATGAGGCCGCGATTGAACCAATTGTCGTGGCTCTGATGGATGAAGACGGTCAGGAGCTGGGTGATGTGGCCTGTGAGGCGCTGGGCCGGATCGGTCAACCTTCTGTGCCAACGCTGGGTGTACTTGCCCAGTCTTCGAACCGCCGCCTGCGCCACCGTGCGCTGCGAACATTGGCCAAAATTGGCGGGGCCGAAGCCGAAGCAATTCTGCGCAAGACACTGATCGACAAGGATGGAGCTGTCCGGATGATCGCTTATGAGGCGCTCATGCCAAATGATCCGGCTTTGGTCGAACAGGCCCTGACCGATACAGTCGAGGACATCCGCATCGCAGCGCTGACCCTTTCGGGCTTTTCGGAACCGGAACTGCTGGATCGCATGATGCGCGATCCCGGCGCCAAGGTGCAGCTGGCCCTGATCAATCGGCTGGAGCGGGATACCCCCATAACCGACCCGGACGACCTGCGCTGGCAGGTGCTGGATTTCCTGGCGACGGGTCATCAACCCGAAGTATCCGCGCAAGCGCTGGGCCTTCTGGCTGCGTTGTCCCCTGAATTGGTCGCGGACCGCCTGAACGCGCTGTTCTCAGTGGACGGCGATGACCTCAAGGCCGAGCGCGTTCAATGGGCCGTCGTCGATGCGCTGACTACCTCACCCTTGCGCGAGGCGGCGGAGTGGCTACAACGGGCCTGCCGCTCGCCTTTCCGGTCGGTACGGTTGAAAGCGGTGGCGTCGCTTGCGATGATTGTGACCGACGACACCCGGTCACACGTAAACCAACAGCAGAGTCGCGAGTTGCTGTTGTCTTTTGCGCTGGTTCCGATGCCGGTCGCCGAAGATGCGCCCGAGGAAGTCACACCGCAAACCGATTTCGCCGCGCTGGAAGCGGCCGGTCTGGACGTCTCGAACGAAGGCGAAAATGGCCCGACCTCAAGCCTCGGTGCGATCCTTGGTCATGATGCTATTGCAGCCGAAATGACTCAGGAGGCCAAGGAAGACGAGGTTCAGCCTCTGACCCCGCGCGAGCAGGCGCTGCTGGCCAAAGCCACACGTCACCCCAAACGTCGCCGTGTCGCGCTGGACGACAATGCCGAGGCGCTGGAACAGGAAACCCGCATGTCCTCCATCCGTCTGCTGGGCGAGGTGAAGGGTATGCAAGTCATGCTGGCCCAGATCGCAATAGATCCTGATATTGAAATTGCGCAACAAGCCCTGTCGGCGTTGTGCGTCTCAATTGCCCGCCACGGGGCAGAATTAAGCGAAGACCATCTGGTCGAGCTGATAACGCAAGGCCTGTCACACACGGATACCAACCTCTCGCTGCAAGCACTGAAGCTGCTTCAACAGGCCAACCTGCCGCCGCAGGACGCGCTGCGTGGCAAACTGCGGGCAATGCTGAAAACAGGAGATACCCCGTTCCGTATCGATGCCATGCAGATCCTGACAAAATGGGACGGTACCGCAGATGTCGCGCGCAGTCTGCTGGATGATATCTCAGCCCCGGTGCGGCAAGCGGCGATGCGGCTGCTGTCGGAAACCGCGCCGGATCAGGCGGGGGCGGCCATCGTTCCGTTCCTGCTGGCCAATCCCGAGCAGCGGATCGTGACCTATGTCAATGACAGCACCCCTGCATTGCTGTCCATTGGGCGCACATTGCTGACCGCGCTGCGTGACCAAGACCGCCGTGCGCAATGGCCGGTGATGATCAGCGCATTGGCCGATCTTCTGCGGGAGTCCCCGCGGGTGGCCTGAACCCGGAGGGACAGATGGAATACGCGCGACGGGCTGTAGTGGCTTTCTTGTTAGCCGGGGCGGTAGCCCTAGCCCCAGCCGCGCAGGCCGAAGACCTGCCCGAAGTAGCGGTGGTGCACCAGATCATTGACCTGAATGCCGATACCCCGGCGCATGCTTTCCGGTTCGAACCAAAGCTTTTACAGGTCCCGGCAGGAGCGACTGTGCGGTTCAAAGGCTCGACCGGGCGGCACACGGTGACATCGATCCTGCGGATGATACCGGTCGGGGCGCGGGCGTTTGAGATCCGTGGCCAACCCGAACTGGATTTGACCTTCGAAAAAGAGGGCGTCTATGGCATCCGCTGCCGCGTTCATGGTCGTCATGGAATGGTCATGCTGCTGGTCGTCGGCGACCCCTCTGTAAATCTGGAGGAAGCACGGGCTTATCTGCCTAAACTTGCCGAAGCGGAACGCGTGGAATTTGAGAAGCTGTTTGCGGCTCTGGAGGGACAAAATGGCTGATGGATGCGCCTGCGACCGCAACACTCATGTGTACCTGACGGTGTCCGAGGCTTTGACCCGGGGCCTTTCGGCTGCAGATACGATCACCGGCACCGAGGTCCTGCCTCTGATTGACGCGATTGGCCGGGTTTTGGCAGAGGACTGCACCAGCAGGGTCGATATGCCCGCCTTCGACAATTCGGCTATGGATGGCTACGCCATCAGAACATGCGATCTGGGCGACGGCCCCTTGTTCGACATGCCTGTTGCCGGGCGCGTGGCTGCAGGGGACAGTGGCGCGCATGACGCGCCTGCGGGCAGCGCCTTGCGCATTTTCACAGGCGCGCCGGTACCTGCTGATTTTGACGCGGTGCTGATGCAGGAAGATTGTGAAACGACTGCCGACGGCATCCGCTTCACACGTCGCCCAAGACCCGGCCAGCATATTCGATGTGCGGGCGAAGACCTGAAGGCCGGGGGTCCGGTCCTGCGTAAGGGCTGCGAGATCGGGGCGCGCGAAGCCGCTGCATTGGCCTCGGCCGGGTACGGGCAGGTGACGGTTTATCGCAAGCTCAGGGTCACGATCTTTTCCACCGGAAACGAGCTGCGTCAGCCGGGCGAAGAGCTCGGCCCTGGCCAGATCTACAACTCGAACCGCTATATGCTGCGCGCACTGCTGGACAATCCGTGGATCGATCTGATCGACAAAGGGCCGGTCCAGGACAACCCTGACCTGTTGGAAAAGGTTCTGCGAGAGGCCTGCGATACATCCGATCTTATCGTCACCACTGGTGGGGTCTCGGTTGGTGACGAAGATCACATGCCGCGCCTGTTCTCGGAAATTGGGGGTCAGGCGGATGTGATGAAAGTGGCGATGAAACCGGGTAAGCCGATCATGTTCGGACGTCGGGGTGCTGCGCTTTATGTCGGGTTGCCGGGCAATCCGGTATCGGCATACGTGACCTGGCAAATCATCGGCTCGCAGATGATGGCCCGCCGCGCCGGGCTGCATCACGTGCCCCGGATGCCCGAGCAGGCGGTTCTGGCTGAGCCGCTGGAACGTCGCGCCGGACGTCAGGAATACCGACCCGTTTATATCGATGGCCTGACATCGGATGGCATGCCCCGGCTGCGCCTGATGGCTGCGTCCTATAGCGGGCGGGTGGCCTTGCTGGCGCAGGCGGATGGTCTGGCAGTGATCCCGGCCGAGACCGAAACCATGGCGGCAGGAGAGGCTCTGGACTTTCTGCGCTTTTGATGGAGCGTCACGGTTCCGTATCCAGCGCGGTCCGCGCCCTGCGCGCTCCAATGTCCTCCAGCTACAACAGTTCCGCGTCGGCCGACCCCGCCCGTCCGGTACCCCAATAGCGTCAAAGAACATATCCTTGTTGTTGACGATGATCCGCAGATCACCTCGTTCCTGTAGCGCTATCTTGAAAAGCAGGGCTGCCGGGTCACTTGCGTGGGTGATGGAAATGCGATGGATGCGGTTCTGGAGCAGGCAGATGTGGACCTGATCCTGCCGGAAATCGGCTTGCCGGGCCGCGATGAGATTTTCGACCGGGTTGTCGGGTTGGAGTTCGGCACCGATGACTATATCACCAAACCGTTCGAGGCGTGCGAGGTTCTGCCCCGCATCCCCACTGTTCTGCGCCGCGCCCATTCGGAAGAGAAGGCGACGAACGACGCTGGTGCCCCCTTTGATCCGGCTCGGCGACTGGGTGCTGAATGTGAACGAACGTACCCTTACCGAATTAGGTGCGAACGAGCCGACCCCTCTGACGACCCCGGAATTAGATGTTTTGCAGACCTCCGTGACCAATCCTCACATGGTCTTTTCCCGTGATCAGTTGTGGGACAAGGCACGGGGGCACGAAACCATTGTCGGTGACCGCACGATCGACGTGCATGTCATGCGGTTGTTCAAAAAGATCGAACCCGACCCCGCGGCCCCGACCTATATCAAGACGGTACACGGCATTGGCTATTGCTTCGCGGCCAGTGTTCGCAAGACCGCCTTTTAAGTCAGTTCCTTGAACATATAAGTCGTGGGTTCCAACCGATTTTCGAACGGATTGCGGCAATAGTTCGGAATTTCCCCGGCGATCTGAAACCCAAGGTTCTGATAGAGTATCCGCGACGGGTCAGAACTGCGCGTATCCAGAACCAGTACGGTCCGGTTTAACTCGGCCGCACGGATTTCCAGCGCGTTCATCAAGGCGCGCCCCAGACCCATGCGTCTGGCGTCCGGGTGAACCAGCAGTTTGGCCACGTCGGCGCGGTGCGGTTGGTTTGGCATGGCCGCCGGGATTAACTGCACTGTGCCCACGATGCGCCCGTTCTCAAGGGCAGCGAACAGATCCAGCGCGCCCGATTGCAGGTCCGGTCTCACCCGGTTCTGCCAATAGTCGCGGGCTTGGTCGGTAGTAAAGGGCAGGATGAAACCAATGCTGGCCCCGGTATGCACGCAGGCGTGCAGAATTTCCGTTAGGTCAGTCAGCGCGTGGTCAAAGGTATCCTCGGTCAGCCGTGAGATCATATCAGCACCAATAGGTACCGCGCGCCACGTGCGGTCGACGTTGCGAACCGCGACGGGCCAGAGAGGTGATAGCGCAGGCAATCTCCACCATTCAGTTCGTGTGCAACATCGTCGACCGTCAGGGTCAGAGCGCCGTCCAGCATGATCAGGTGATGCTCCTGCCCCGGTTTTGGGGGCGTGTCATACGAGATCACCGTATCCGGCGGCAGATGCCCTTCCAGCACCTCACCGCTCAACCCCGCAGCAGGGGGCGAGACGGACCGGCGCGTGAACCCGGTTTCCGGGTCGCTCCATTCGGGTTGCCGCTCGAAGGGCACGCGCGGGTCAAAGCTGTCCTCGACCATCATAAGAAGGCGCGACATCGGTAGCCCATAGGCGGCGCATAAGCGGCCCAGAGTTTCAGCGGTCGGGCTGACATCGCCCTTCTCCATTCTGGATAAGGTGGCGCGGCTGATGCCGCTGATTTCTGCCAACTGATCCAGGGACAATCCGCGTCCCCGGCGCAGTTCGCTCAGACGATTGGCGAGTCTGTTTGAGAGGTCATCAAGCATGGATCAAATACGGGAATCTCGTTCATTTAAGAGAATATCGGTCAAAACTAAACGTCATGCAACAAGAAAAAGGGCACAGAAATCTCTGCGCCCCTTGTACTGCCCGTGTTCGCCGGATGGATTACTTCCAGCCGACTTCGTTAAAGATTTTCTGCGCCTCGGGGATGTTCTTGGCGACTTCGGACAGGTTTACCTCATCCGCCTTGAACTCACCCAATGCGGCGACGTTTTCCGCCAGTGCAACGCCTTCGACCGCCGGGTATTCGTCATTGCCGTTCGAGAAATACACCTGCGCCTGATCACCGGCCAGATACTCAAGGAACTTGACGGCGTTCTCGCGGTTCGGCGCGTTGGCCGCAACACCCGCTCCCGACAGGTTCATATGCGCGCCTTCAGCATCCTGCGCCGGGAACTGTACTCCGATCATGTCGATATCGGCGCTCAGGCCTTTGACGTCCTTGCGCAGAGCGCGCGCGAAGTAATAGGAGTTCGAAACGGCGATTTCGCATTCACCTGAAACAATGCCACGCAACTGGTCGGTGTCGCCGCCCTGCGGCTCTCGCGCCATATTGGCAACTACGCCTTCCGCCCAGGTCTTGGCGGCCTCGGCGCCGTGGTTGGTGATGATCGAGGCGAGCAGGGTCTGGTTATAGGTATTGCTGGACGACCGGATGCAGACCAGACCTTTGTATTCGGGCTTGGCCAGATCCAGATAGGTTGCGGGTGGGTTTGCAACGTCGGCCTTGTCGAAGAAAATGATCCGGGCGCGCTGCGAGAAGCCGAACCACTGATTGTCTTCGTCCTGCAGGTTGGGCGCGATGCGCTCTTCCAGAACGGCGCTTTCAACCGGCTGCAGAATGCCAGCATTCTTGGCCCGCGCCAGACGCGATGTATCAACGGTCAGCAGAATGTCCGCAGGAGAGTTCGCGCCTTCAGCCTCCATCCGTGCAATCAACTCGTCGGCTTTGCCTTCGATGCGGTTAATGGTGATGCCTGTGGCTTCTTCAAAATCGCTGTAGAGACGCTCGTCCGTGTCGTAGTGGCGCGAAGAATAGAGGTTCAGTTCGCCTTCGGCAGCGACGGAGGTTCCAAGCAGGGCCGTCAGAGCGGCGGCAACACAGGTAGAAGATTTCAGCATCATTTTTCCCAACGATGAAAGTTGTAGCGGGTCGTTATCCGACTGAATTGGTCAATTATACGATTCTTCTGGAGATGCAAGGATTTCCGACCAAATTAGTTGGTCAAAATGGCGCAGCCGGTCCCATGGCCATTTTCATGATCTAATCCAGCCTCTGGTTGCCAATGGATCAGCATCCTTTTTCGACAAATGGTTTACTCTCGATCCAGAACCTCGACGGCGAGAATAGTCGGCAAGTGTCTGGCCACTTCGTCCCAAGTGTCACCTTCGTCACCGCTGGCAAAAACAGATCCGCTGTTCGTCCCAAAATAAACTCCTGCGGGGTTGCGGCGGTCTCCCGCCATGGCCTGACGTAACACCGTAAAATAGCAGCTTTCCTGTGGCAGGCCGTGCCGATGATCTTCCCACGTTGCGCCTCCGTCGGTTGATTTCCACACCGCAGCCGCAGCGTCGGGTGGAAAACGACCGATGCTGTCGCCGTTCAATGGCAAGGTCCAGATCGTGCCGGGGTCACGGGGGTGAACATGGATCGGAAAACCAAATGTCGATGGCAGGCCCCCGGTGATATCTTCCCAGCTGCGCCCTCCGTCGGGTGAGCGCCAGACGCCGTGATGATTTTGCTGATACAGTAAATCCGTCGTCCCTGGGGCCTGAACCATGTTGTGGACGCAATGGCCAGTCTCGCCGTCCCGAGGCGCTGCGGGATGATCATGGTGCCCGCAGCTTTCCGCGTTGGACAACCTGTTACGCCTTTCCCAGTTCGTCCCGCCATCCTCGGACGCAAAGACACCGGCTGCCGAGATTCCAACCCAGAGTTTTTGATCATCACTTGAATCTGTCAGGATTGTGTGCAGAACCAGTCCGGCACCACCCGGATTCCAGTTCGGCGCCGATGGGTGGTTGGATAAACCCTCAACCGTCTCCCATGTTCGCCCGTTGTCTCGGCTGGAAAGCAGGCGTGCCGGTTTGGCGCCTGCATATAGCGTTCCATGTCCGTAACTCAGCGACCAGATTTGTGAGAACTCCTCGGCGAATGGTGCCGGTTCGCCCGTCCAGCCGATCATCTGGGCAAATTCAGAGTCATTGGCGGCCCACTGATCCATCTGACCGGTGGTGAGCTTAGTCAGTTCCCAGCTTTCACCGCTGTCTTCGGACCGCCAGACACCTGCGCCGTGCCAGTCGCTGCCGCCCCCGGCCCAAAGAGAACCGGTTTCCGTATCGCCGATCACGTGGTTGATGGGCCAGCCATCGCAATGCGGGCCCGATACCTTCCAACCTGACCTTGCTTGATCGCTGGTGACAATAAATGTGCCCTTGGTCGTTCCGACCAGTATGTCGACGCCTTGTTTTGGCATGGACTCCGCGCTCCGTTTTGGTGGAGCAAGGGTAACACGTAACGTTCGAAGGTGCAGAAAACAAAAAAAACCGCGCTCGAAAGCGCGGTTTCCTAATTCAGCGTGTGCCGTTCTTAGCCCTGGCGAGCTTTGAACTTGCGCTGCGTCTTGTTGATCACGTAGACGCGGCCTTTGCGACGCACAACCCGGCAATCACGGTGCCGGTTCTTGAGCGAGCGGAGCGAGTTCTTGACCTTCATGGTCTGTCTCCAATCTGCGGCGCCTTCATCAAGGACGTGGCCAGCGCCTGGGTTAGTCGGGTGTCCCGGAGGACCGGAACAGTGAATAGATGGTGGGCGGTACAAGGATCGAACTTGTGACCCCTTCGATGTCAACGAAGTGCTCTACCGCTGAGCTAACCGCCCACTGGAACCATTGCGTGCCCTGCCCCATAACGAAATGGGGCGCGGAACCCCGCGCCGGTAGCGGGGTCTATAAAAGGAGTCGCAAAGGGGTTCAAGGGGTTTGGTAGAACTATTTTCCGGTCTATGTTCAAAGCGAACAAGGAGTCACCATGCCGAACGTCCCCTATGTATTGGATATGCCCGCCAAGCGCACGTCTTGCGTGGTCTTTTCTTCTCCTCATAGCGGCCGGAATTACCCTGATGCCTTGTTGAACCGGACCGTTCTGAGCCAGAACGTGATTCGATCCTCGGAAGATGCGTTCGTCGATCAGCTGTTTTCTGCGGCGGCTGAGTTTGGTGCTCCGATGATTTCCGCCACGATGCCACGGGCTTTCATTGACCTGAACCGCAGCGCTGAAGAGTTGGATCCCGCGCTGATTCAGGGCGCTCGCCGTCACGGGCATAATCCGCGCGTAGCTTCGGGGTTGGGCGTGATTCCCCGGGTGGTAGCCAACGGGCGCGCGATTTATCGTGGCAAGCTGACGATGGATGAGGCGCGTTTGCGCATAGATACCTGCTGGCGCCCGTATCACGCGCGGATCAAGTCATTGCTGGCCGAGTCCCACGATGCTTTCGGGCAGTCGATCCTGATTGATTGCCATTCCATGCCACATGAGGCTGTTGCCATGGCCAGCAATGCAAAATCCAGGCGGCCGGAGGTCGTGCTGGGGGACAGGTTCGGAGCGTCGGCCTCAGCCGAGATTGTCGACCAGATAGAATCAGCCTTTGTATCCGCCGGCTTGAGTGTTGCACGCAATGCACCTTTTGCTGGTGCTTATGTAGCCCAGACCTATGGTCGACCCGGTCGCCAGCAACATGCGGTCCAGGTTGAGATCGACCGCTCGCTATATATGGATGAGGCGCAGATCGAGCCGAACGACAACTTCTCGGCCTTTCAGGAAATTCTGCGCGAGGTCATTCAGGACATCGCCCGCATTGGCGACGAGCCCTTGCGTCTGGCGGCAGAGTAGCCTCAGCGCAGGGCGCGACCTTTCACAATCGCATCGGTTCCGAATCGGCGTCGTATCTCATCTGTCGCCCGTTCCGCCTGCGACCGCCGGGTCGCGCCCGGGTCTAACAAATCGCCTGAGATATCCGCCTGTTCTTCCGAGCACAAGTCGGAGAGACCACAGCCCAGCAGACGGTATGGCCCCTCATCCCCGACCTGATCAAACAACCCCCGGGCGGTGCGATAGATTCGGTCCGCGATCTGCGTTGCATCGCGTAGCGAAACGCGGCGCGTGATGATTTTGTGATTGGCTTTTTTCAGCTTCAGCGTGACGACCCGCCCGGCCAGCCCCTTGGCTTTGGCCCGGTCGGCGACCTTCTCGGCCATGCGCCACAAATGCCCGTCCAAAATGTCGATGCTGGAAGTGTCTTCGAAAAAAGTGGTTTCATTGCTGATGGATTTCATAGGTTCATGCGAGGACACGCGCCGCTTGTCCTGCCCGCGTGCCAGATGCCACAGCCGATAACCCATTGACCCGAACCGGACCGTCAGTGCCTCCTGATCCCAGCGCAGCAAATCGGCAAAAGTGCGGATACCTGCGCGGTCCAAAGACTCCTGAGCAGCAGGCCCGATACCCCAGATCAAACGCACCGGTTTGTCGTACAGGAAATCACTCGTCTCGGCCTTGCCGATCACGGAAAACCCGCGCGGTTTGTCGAGGTCAGAGGCTACCTTTGCCAGAAACTTGTTGTGCGACAGCCCGATCGAGCCGGTCACACCCAGTTCTTCTTTCATCCGCTTCACAAGCCGCGCAAGCATTACCGCGGGCGGGGCGCCGTGCAGGCGCTCTGTTCCGGACAGGTCCATAAAGGCTTCGTCCAGAGACAGCGGCTCGATCACCGGGGTCAATTCGTCCATCATCTTCCGGATCTCACGTGAAACCTCGGCGTAGACTGACATGCGTGGCTTGATCACCACAGCCTCGGGGCAGAGTTGCAGGGCTTTGAACATCGGCATGGCCGAGCGCACACCGCGTATGCGTGCCACATAGCAAGCGGTCGACACAACGCCCCGTTTGCCACCGCCAATAATCACCGGTTTATCGGCCAGTTCCAGATTGTCGCGCTTTTCGACAGAAGCATAAAACGCGTCGCAATCCATATGCGCGATGGACAGGTCAAACAGTTCGGGGTGTGATTTGATCCGCGGGCTGCCACAGGCCGGGCAGCGCCGTTCATCAGTCAGTATAGTCAGGCAATCTCGGCAAAGACCGGGCATTCAAATCTTCCCGCTTTCCGTGCGATCAGTTCAGCGGTCTATTTATATCAGCCCTTGGCGCTGAGCAAAGCCCTGACGGAAGCAGATCTGAACAGAAGATCGAAAGAAGACCCCCCGCAATTGGGCGGGGGGAGGTGACGGACCACAGGAAGACACGGTCCGCGGGGAGTATCACGGACTTAGAATCGCTCAAATTCCAAACTTTCGGTAGGACCTAGGTCACAGACCCGAAAACTCGTGTTTTTCATGTGTGTTTTGAGGCACAGAGACGATTTGGCGCGGGTGGACCGGAATGTGACGTAAGGTCAACTGGTTGTAGGCGAATTCTGGCCGAAAAATCCCGGATTTCGAGCAATCCTTTAGTGGTGTGTCAAGGAATTTAACTCGGCAAGAACCGCCTCGGCGGCCGCTTTCGGGTCTTCCGCCTGATAGATCGGGCGCCCAACGACGATGTGATCAGCCCCGTCACCTATGGCGCTGGCCGGCGTTGCCACGCGCTTCTGATCGCCAAGGGCAGCCCCTGCAGGGCGCACACCTGGGGTGACAATCAGGCGACCTTCGGCCTGCGGCAGGGCGCGGATCAAAGCGGCTTCTTGCGGGCTGGCGATGACACCGTCGGCCCCGGCCTCCAGCGCTTTGGCCGCACGTTCGACCACCAGTTCCTGCACGTCCCCGGCTTTCAACAGGCTGGCATCCAGATCGTCACGATTCAGCGAAGTCAGGATGGTCACCGCCAGAATCTTGAGGTCCTTGCCCGACGCCCCTTCCTTTGCGGCGCGCACCACATGCGGATCGCCATGCACCGTCAGGAAATCCAGATCGAACTGCGCCAGCCCGCGCACCGCGTTCTCCACCGTGTTGCCGATGTCGAACAGCTTCATATCCAGAAAGATGCGCTTGCCGTGATCCTGTTTCAGTTCATTAGCCAATGCCAGCCCGCCACCGGTCAGCATCCCCAAGCCAATCTTATAGAACGAAACGCTTTGGCCCAGACGCTCGGCCATGGCCAGACCCTGCAGGGCATTGGGAACATCGAGGGCAACGATCAGGCGATCATCAGACATGGGGCAAGCTCCTTTTTGGCAAACGTCTGCGTCCTAACGGGTTCCGGCGCTTGTGTCCATGCAGGACGGGTTGGTGATCGGGAACAAGCGGTCAGGTGCGGACTGTGTTATGGTGCCGATCATTCAAAAGAACTTTTCAGATGGGGGGACTATGAAACAGGTAATTGGCGTTGGGTTCATTCTGGCTCTGGTGGGGTGTCAGGATATGCCGTTGGAAAACGAGGCGGCGGATACGGTCATCAAATCTCCGACCAATGACAATTTGCGACTGGTGCGCGGGTATCGCTCCACCGATGACGATTGCCAACTGACAGGCGAAACCGCTTTCACGGTCAACTACCTGGATGATGCGGCAGACCTCGTGTCCTGTCCAACAGGCAGTGACGCCGCGCAATCATTGGTCGCCATGTACGGCGCGCGGCAGGTTGCGGAAACCGGAGGGTACACTGTTTATACCGTGCCCCGTCGTTAAGCCGGAATTTGCGGTTTAGCCTCTTGAACGGACAAAGATATTTCCCAGATTGAATGTGAGGCCCAGACCGACGCGTGCTGCCTAGCGGGCGCATCACATTCAGGGCGCTTGAGAAAAGGAGAATAATATGGACTTGAACAAGTTCACCGAGCGGGCACGGGGATTCGTGCAGGCGGCGCAGACGATTGCACTGCGCGAGGGGCACCAGAGACTGGAACCCACACATATACTGAAAGCATTGATGGATGACGATCAGGGGCTGGCGAGCAACCTGATCACACGCGCTGGCGGCGCGCCCAACCGTGTGGTTGAGGCGTTGGATGCCGCTATGGGGAAAATCCCAAAGGTCAGCGGCGACGCCAGCCAGATCTATATGGACGGCCAGACCGCCAAGGTGCTGGATGAGGCCGAGAAGATCGCGACCAAAGCGGGCGACAGCTTTGTGCCGGTCGAACGGGTTCTGATGGCGCTGTGCATGGTGAAATCCAAGGCCAAAGACGCTTTGGAAGCCGGAGCCGTGTCCGCACAGAAACTGAATGAAGCGATCAATGACATCCGCAAGGGCCGCACGGCCGATACTGCCTCGGCGGAGGAGGGCTATGACGCCCTCAAGAAATACGCGCGCGACCTGACTGAGGCTGCGGCCGAAGGCAAGATCGACCCGATCATCGGACGGGATGAGGAAATCCGCCGCTCGATGCAGGTTCTGTCTCGCCGCACCAAAAACAACCCGGTTCTGATCGGGGAACCCGGTGTCGGTAAAACCGCGATTGCGGAAGGGATGGCCCTGCGCATCGTAAACGGCGACGTGCCTGAATCACTGAAGGATAAAAAGCTGCTTGCGCTCGACATGGGTGCGTTGATCGCCGGTGCGAAATACCGTGGTGAATTCGAGGAACGCCTCAAGGCCGTTCTGACCGAGGTCACTGAGGCCGCAGGTGAGATCATCCTGTTCATCGACGAGATGCACACGCTGGTCGGCGCCGGTAAATCCGACGGCGCGATGGATGCCGCAAACCTGATCAAGCCTGCGCTTGCCCGGGGTGAGCTGCATTGCATCGGTGCGACCACGTTGGATGAGTATCGAAAATACGTCGAAAAAGACGCAGCCCTTGCACGTCGGTTCCAACCTGTGATGGTCACCGAACCAACCGTCGAGGACACGATAAGCATTCTGCGCGGTATCAAGGAAAAGTACGAGCTGCACCACGGTGTCCGTATCTCGGATTCGGCGCTGGTCTCGGCGGCGACCCTGTCGCATCGTTATATCACCGACCGGTTCCTGCCTGACAAAGCTATCGACCTTGTCGATGAGGCGGCGTCGCGGTTGCGGATGGAGGTGGATTCCAAGCCGGAAGAGCTGGATCAGCTGGATCGCCAGATCCTGCAGATGCAGATCGAGGAAGAGGCGCTGAAGCTTGAAGATGACGCGGCCTCGAAGGATCGTCTGGAAACCTTGCAAAAGGACCTGGCGGATCTGCAGGAGAAATCCGCCGAGATGACCGCCCAGTGGCAGGCCGAACGCGACAAGCTCGCAGGTGCGCGTGATCTGAAAGAGCAGCTCGACAAGGCGCGGGCCGATCTGGAGATTGCCAAGCGCGAAGGCAATCTGGCGAAGGCAGGAGAGCTGTCCTATGGCGTCATCCCTGAGCTTGAGAAAAAACTGACCGAGGCGGAGAACGCCGAAAGCAACGCCATGATGGCCGAGGAAACGGTGCGTCCCGAACAGATCGCTTCGGTGGTGGAGCGCTGGACCGGTATCCCGACCTCGAAAATGCTGGAAGGTGAGCGTGAGAAGCTGCTGCGGATGGAAGACGATCTGCATTCCCGCGTGATCGGTCAGGATGCGGCGGTGACAGCCGTTGCCAACGCTGTGCGCCGTGCCCGTGCGGGTCTGAACGACGAAGGCCGCCCGCTGGGTTCCTTTCTGTTCCTCGGACCCACCGGCGTAGGTAAGACCGAACTGACCAAGGCCGTGGCAAACTTCCTGTTCGACGATGACAATGCGATGGTCCGCATCGACATGTCCGAGTTCATGGAGAAACACGCGGTTGCTCGTCTGATCGGAGCCCCTCCGGGCTATGTTGGCTATGACGAGGGCGGTGTGCTGACCGAAGCCGTGCGGCGCAGGCCCTATCAGGTCGTTTTGTTTGACGAGGTCGAAAAGGCGCACCCGGATGTGTTCAACGTGCTGTTGCAGGTTCTCGACGACGGCGTGCTGACCGATGGTCAGGGCCGCACCGTGGACTTCAAACAGACGCTGATCATCCTGACGTCGAACCTTGGGTCTCAGGCGCTGAGCCAGTTGCCCGAAGGCGCGGACAGTGCGCAGGCACGGCGGGACGTGATGGATGCGGTCCGGGCGCATTTCCGGCCGGAATTCCTGAACCGTCTGGACGAGACGATCATCTTCGACCGACTCAAGCGGGCCGATATGGATGGTATCGTAGATATTCAGATGGCGCGTCTGCAGAAACGTCTGGCGGCCCGCAAGATCGAACTGGTTCTGGACGACAGGGCCAAGGAATGGCTGGCCAACGAAGGCTATGACCCGGTCTTCGGTGCCCGTCCGCTGAAACGCGTGATCCAGCGCGCCCTGCAGAACCCGCTGGCCGAAGCCTTGCTGGCCGGTGAGATCAAGGATGGCGAGACCGTTCCTGTGACTGCCGGGGCAGATGGTCTGATTATTGGAGACCGGCTGGGGACGTCAGAAAGACCGCGACCAGATGATGCTGTGGTGCATTGATCGGATGCGCACAAACGGGAAACCCGCCAACTCGGCGGGTTTCTATTTCGTTGGTTGCCTGTAGCCTTCGTTCAGGTCATCCGAAATGACTTTCATCCAGACCTGCGCCTTGTCCATTGGAAATCGGGCCGTGAACCGCAGATTGACAATACAGTCATCGATCACCCCCAAGGCGAGAAGTTCGGAAATACCATCTGTCGACTCAGCTTCGGCCCGCAGCGGCATCACCTGGGATTTATTGTGCATTTGATAGGCGTTGATCTCACCCAACGTTGCTCCGCGTTTTTCGGCAACAGCGGCAATACCCCGGGGGCCGCTTGTTTGAAAATCTCCAGAGCCATTTCGGACGAGATGGTTCTCTCTTGGTGATCATTAAAGTAGATCGTCAGTTTTGAAGTCGGGTCCGCGAAGCTGACGCAGTAACCTAGATCAGGATTCTCAATCTCATATTCTCGGGAACCCACCTGATTCAGGTCCCCCAAGACCTGCGGTTCAACCATTCTTGTTGCGGTTCAATGTATGCGTCGAAGGCAGAGTTGCAGCCTGAACATACATTTTAGAGACAGAGCGTTACTTCTGTTCCGCTACGATCAGGCTGTTCCGGCGAATGTCGCGGAGGCTGTCATAGCCGATCCTGACAATGCATGTGAAAGCAACCAGGAATACATACTGTAGAAGAGAAATCTGCATGACCAGCACGCCATAAAATACGGCCACGTACAACGCCGCCAGGACTGCCGCTTTTACAGCCCAGACAATCACTTTCCTCAAAGTGACGGCTTTCCCCGGCCTGGTCCCATTTAGTATAGACTGGCGCTCTGCTTCGCTCTTCTCCAGCACGGCGGCCTGCGCCGCCCGCCTTACGCCTGCGCTTGCGGGAATATCCAAACGGTTGGCTGCAAGATAGGCATCAACCAGGATTTCCAGCTCTCGGCTGGTAGGGGTGGAAACAGACATATGGGCGCGTCCTGAAGCAATCAAATAAGGCAGTGAGCGCTCAGTATGATGCATGATCTCGATTCCCACAGACTCATCTCGGCGATGAGACGTGTTACCGTTGCCCTATTGCCATATAATCCGGCGAAGAATTGCCCGTTGTCATTCCGGCACAGCAAAATACCGCACAGGGGCAACCGGGGCTACATACCTGGCAGGTAAGTATATGCGCATAGGTTGCAAAGCAGGCAAACCCAATGCTCAGGCCCTATTCGAATTAAGGGCGGCCTGTGCAGGCCGCCCCTTGTTTCTGATACCTCCCGGGAACCGTTTCCCCACTACGCGGCTTTCATCAGCCCTTGCCTGCTGATTTCTTCTTGCGCCTCGTCCAGCGACTTGTAGATGCGCACGAACATCTCGTCGATGTCCGCCGGGGTCATGACCAGCGGCGGCGAGATGATCATCCGGTCGCCCACATGGCGCATGATCAGGTTGTTGGCAAAGCAGCGGTCACGGCAGATATAGCCGATGGTGCCCGGGTCGGACGCGAATTTGGCGCGGCTGACCTTGTCCGGTGTCAGTGCGATCGACGCCATCATGCCCACGATCTTGGCTTCACCTACCAGAGGGTGATCTGCCAGAGCCTCCCACTTTTCTTTCAGGTAGGGTGCGGCGACGTCGCGGACATGGTCCACGATTTTCTCCTCTTCGAGGATGCGCAGATTCTCCAACGCCACGGCCGCCGCCACCGGGTGGCCGGAATAGGTGTAGCCGTGGTTGAATTCGGTGCCGCCGATCACCTCGGCGATCTCATCGTTGACGATCGACCCACCGATTGGCGCATAGCCTGAACTGAGGCCCTTGGCGATGGTCATGATATGCGGCTTGATGCCTACGGTTTCCGACCCGAACCAGTTGCCGGTGCGCCCAAAACCGCAGATCACCTCATCCGCGATCAGCAGGATATCGTACTTGTCGCAGATACGCTGAATTTCCGGCCAATAGGTATCGGGTGCGACGATGACGCCGCCTGCACCCTGAACAGGTTCGGCGATGAAGGCTGCGACACGATCTTCGCCCAGCTCGAGAATGGCTTCTTCCAGTTCACGTGCACGGGCCAGACCGAACTCCTCGGGGGACATGTCGCCGCCTTCGGCCCACCAGTTCGGCTGGTTGATGTGGTGGATGTTCGGGATCGGGATGCCACCTTGCGCGTGCATTCCCGCCATGCCGCCCAGAGACGCCGACCCGACGGACGAACCGTGATACGCGTTGTGGCGGCTGATGATGATGTTCTTGTCGGGCCGACCTTTCTCGGCCCAGTAGGTGCGCACCAGGCGGATATTGGTGTCATTTGCTTCGGACCCGCCTGCCGCAAAAAACACGTGATTCAGGTCGCCTGGCGCGAGTTCGGCCAGCTTCGCAGCCAAAGCAATCGCGGGAACGTGGGTCGTTTTGAAGAACGTGTTGTAATAAGGCAGTTCACGCATCTGACGGGCGGCCACGTCGGCCAGTTCGTCACGGCCATAGCCGATGTTGACGCACCACAGACCGGCCATGGCGTCGAGTATTTCCTCGCCCTCGCTGTCGGTCAGATAGACACCCTTGGCTCGGGTGATGACGCGCGCGCCTTCTTCGCCAAGCGATCCGTTGGCGGAAAACGGGTGCATGTGATGGGCAGCATCCAGCGCCTGCAATTCGGTGGTGGGCATGTGGTTCGTGATGGTAGACATCCGGGAATCTCCTGCAAGAGCGGTTGCAGATCACAATATGATCAAATTTTTTTCTGTCAATCGAATCGGACGGTCCTAGCCGCTGATCAGAGCGTCCATCATCAGTTCCATCCCTTGCTCGATGTCCTGAGCGGTGGCTTTGGCGACATTATCGGCGTCCTGCGCGCGCAGCGCCGCGACGATATCCTTATGCCGGTCCGGCAGGCTTTGGGTGCCGAATCGACCGCAGACAACACGCAGGGACGGACCAAATCTGAGCCAGAGCCGTTCTGCCAGATCGTTCAGAATCGGCGCGTTCGCATGGCAATAGAGTGTTTCGTGAAACGTGTGGTTCAGGCGCAGATACCCGCTGACATCGCCGTCAGCTATGGTGCGGTCCAGCTGCCGGTCGATACGCTCAAGATGATCGATATCCGAGGACTTCACATTCGTAGTCGCGCGGCGGGAAAGTTCTGATTCTATTGATATTCTGGCGAATATCATCTGCTCGACATCACCGTCCGTCAGCAACGGTACACTGACCCGACGGTTGCCCTGGAACATCAGCGCACCGTCCGAAATCAGGCGTCGAATTGCCTCTCGCACCGGGGTCATGCCGACACCAAGCGAATCAGTCAGGCCCTGTATCGTTACAGGCTGTCCGGGCACCAGTTCCCCGTACATGATCTGTGATCTGAGGGTTTGGTACACCTGCTCATGCGCGGGTCGTTTCTCACTGCCCATGATCGAGCCGGATGCCTTATTTTTGATCAAATCCAATTGGTTTGCCCTGTTTTCAAAGATGCTGACTTGCCAGGTTTCTGACCTCGTGAAACCATACGCGGGATCGGGGGAAAACGCAAAACTTGATCAAATCCAAAAAAACGGGAAAATACCCGTACACTTGCAGGGAGAAGAAAATGACAATCAAAACGCTGACCATGACAGCGGTCATCGCATTGGGGACTTCGGCCGCCTTTGCCGAAGAGGTGCGTGTTTACAACTGGTCCGACTACATCGATGAGGACCTTCTGAGCAAATTCGAAGAAGAGACGGGCCTGACCCTGATCTACGACGTGTTTGACAGCAACGAGGTTCTGGAAACCAAGATGCTGGCCGGTGGCTCGGGCTATGATGTGGTGGTGCCGTCGGGCACTTTCCTTCAGCGCCAGATTCAAGCCGGCGCGTTTCAGGAACTGGACGCGTCCAAACTGTCGAACTCTGGAAATCTGTGGGACGTGATTCAGGAACGTACCGCAGGATATGACCCGGCCAACGCCTATTCTATCAACTACATGTGGGGCACCACGGGCATTGGCATCAACGTTGACAAAGTCAAAGAAGCGCTGGGTGAAGATGTCGCCCTCAACAGCATGGACCTGGTTCTGAAGCCTGAGAATATGGAAAAGCTGGCCTCATGCGGTGTGCATTTCCTGGATGCGCCTTCCGAGATCATCCCGATGGTGCTGCAATATATCGGTGAGGACCCCGACAGCCACGACACCGACGTGATCGGAAAGACCGAAGAGGTTCTCGTCAGCGTCCGCCCGCATATCCAGAAGTTCCACAGCTCTGAATACATCAACGCGTTGGCAAACGGTGACATCTGTGTGGCCGTTGGCTGGTCGGGCGACATTCTTCAGGCGCGGGATCGTGCGGCCGAGGCGGACAATGGGGTGAACATCGAATACCATCCCTTCGCCGAAGGCTCGCTGATGTGGTTCGACCAGATGGCGATTCCGGCGGATGCTCCAAACCCGGAAGGCGCGCATCAGTTCCTGAATTTCATTCTGGACGCCAACAACATGGCGGCTGCGTCCAATTATGTGTACTACGCCAACGGCAACAAGGCCTCGCAGGAGTTTCTTGCGGAAGATGTGATCGGTGATCCGGCGATTTACCCGGATGATTCAACCATGCAGAATCTCTACATCACAACGCCTTACCCGGCAAAAACACAGCGGACTGTGACCCGTCTGTGGACCAAGATCAAATCGGGCACCTGATCCGATTTATATGTGCAGGGCGGCCCTGCCGCCTTGCCCCATTTTCCAGATTGCCGAACGGGGGCCGTTTTGAACTCTGACGTCTTTGCGCCGTGGGATGACCCACAGGCGAAACCTTTGATCCAGTTCCAGAATGTCACCAAGCGGTTCGGTGAATTCACGGCCATCGACAATCTGTCTCTGGATATCTTCGAACAGGAATTCTTTGCTCTGCTGGGGCCGTCGGGCTGCGGCAAGACCACCATGATGCGGATGCTGGCGGGGTTTGAAACCCCGACCGAGGGGCACATTCTGCTGGGTGGTCAGGATATCGACCCGATCCCGCCGAACAAGCGGGCCGTGAACATGATGTTTCAGTCCTACGCCCTGTTTCCGCACCTGAGCATCTGGGAAAACATCGCTTTCGGCCTGCGCCGGGACAACATGCCCAAGCACGACCTTGAAGAGCGTGTGGAAGAAATGCTGCGCCTGACCCGGCTAGAGCAATTTGCCCGCCGCAAGCCGCATCAGATTTCCGGTGGTCAGCGCCAGCGGGTGGCGCTGGCGAGGTCACTGGCCAAGGCGCCGAAGTTGCTGCTGCTGGACGAACCTCTGGGCGCGCTGGACAAAAAACTGCGTCAGGACACGCAGTTCGAATTGATGGATATCCAGGAAAAGACCGGCACCACCTTTGTGATCGTGACCCACGATCAGGAAGAGGCGATGACAGTCGCCAGCCGGGTCGCCGTGATGGATCAGGGCAAGCTGATGCAGGTGGCGACGCCGGACAAGATTTACGAAAACCCGAACTCGGTCTATGTGGCCGATTTTATTGGCGACGTGAATATTATCGAAGGTCGCGCGACGGAAAATGGCGGGGAGACCTATCAGATCGACTGGGCCGAAGGGCAGGCGCCGCTGACCGCGACTTCAGCCAATGGGGTTTCGAACGGTCAGGCGTGCCACTTGGCCATCCGGCCCGAAAAGGTAACGATTTCGGCGGACCGCCCGGCTGATGCGATCAATGCCATTCAGGGCAAGGTGCATGACATCGCCTATCTGGGCAACCTGTCCACCTATTACGTTGAACTACCCAACGGCACGATTATCAAGGCGCAGACGGCCAACACCCGCCGCATTTCGCGCCGCTCGTTTACATGGGAAGACCCGGTCTGGCTGTCCTGGACAGCGACGGCCGCGGTCCTGCTGGCCAACTGATGCGCCGCGCCCTGCTGATCGCCGTCCCTTATGTCTGGCTGCTGGCGCTGTTTCTGGTGCCGTTCTTCATCGTTCTGAAGATTTCATTGTCGGATATCGCTCTGGCCATTCCGCCCTACACTCCGACGCTGGACCTGTCGCAGGGGTGGGTCGGGATCCAGGACTTTTTCAGCCAGCTGGATTTCGAGAATTTCATCTGGCTGACAGAAGACGCCCTGTATTGGAAAGCCTATCTGTCCAGCGTCAAAATCGCCCTGATCTCAACCATATTTACGCTTCTTGTGGGCTACCCCATCGCCTATGGCATGGCCCGCGCACCTACTGAGTGGCGTCCGACGCTGATGATGCTGGTGATCCTGCCGTTCTGGACCTCGTTCCTGATCCGCGTCTATGCGTGGATGGGCATTCTCAGCAACGAAGGCTACCTGAACCAGTTGCTGCTGTGGACGGGCATCATCTCGACTCCGCTGACCATTCTGAACACCAATACGGCGGTCTATATTGGCATCGTCTACACCTATCTGCCCTTCATGATCCTGCCGATCTATTCGGCGCTGGAGCGGATGGACGAATCCCTGATCGAAGCGGCCGAGGATCTGGGTTGCTCGCGCATTCAGGCGTTCTGGCTGGTGACCATCCCGCTGTCCCGTCCCGGCATCATCGCCGGATGTTTCCTGGTGATGATCCCTGTGATCGGTGAATTTGTGATCCCGTCGCTGCTGGGTGGGTCCGGCACGCTGATGATCGGCAAGGTGTTGTGGGAAGAGTTCTTCTCGAACCGCGACTGGCCGGTGGCCAGCGCCGTGGCGGTGGTACTGCTGTTGATCCTCGTGGTGCCGATTGTGCTGTTCCAGCGCAATCAGCAGAAACAGGCGGAGGCCGAACAATGAACAGGATGAGCTGGTTCAACGCGGTCTCCCTGACGCTGGGGTTTGCGTTCCTCTACATTCCGATGGTCATACTGATCATCTTCAGCTTCAACGAAAGCAAGCTGGTGACGGTCTGGGCCGGGTTCTCGACCAAATGGTACGGTGAACTGGTCCAGAACGAGCAGATGCTGAACGCAGCATGGGTGACTTTGCGCGTTGCGGTGTTCTCGTCGACAATCGCAACAATTCTGGGCACTGCCGCCGCTTATGTGTTGGTGCGCGGGGGCCGTTTCTTTGGCCGCACCCTGTTTTCGGGCATGATTTACGCGCCGCTGGTGATGCCCGAGGTGATCACCGGCCTGTCGCTGCTGCTGCTATTCATCGGCATCGGATTGGAT
The DNA here is from genome assembly GCF_013031245.1 of Ruegeria lacuscaerulensis. Lineage (GTDB taxonomy): Bacteria > Pseudomonadota > Alphaproteobacteria > Rhodobacterales > Rhodobacteraceae > Ruegeria > Ruegeria lacuscaerulensis_C. The sequence goes on along the minus strand of NZ_WPZL01000011.1, from coordinate 85,707 downwards.
CGGGGCATCCTGACCATCGTTCTGGCCCACACAACCTTTTCGATGTGTTTCGTTTCGGTCGTCGTCTCCTCGCGCCTAGTGACCTTTGACCAATCGCTGGAAGAGGCCGCGCTGGACCTTGGTTGCTCACCCGCGCAGGCATTCCGCCTTGTGACGCTGCCGATCATTGCACCTGCGGTGATCTCGGGTTGGCTGCTGGCCTTCACGCTGTCGCTGGACGATCTTGTGATCGCATCCTTTACCTCGGGACCGTCGGCAACGACTTTGCCGATGAGGATATTCTCTGCCGTGCGTCTTGGCGTCAGTCCCGAAATCAACGCCCTGTCGACGCTGATGATTGCGGTCGTGACAGTGGGGGTCATCACCGCCTCACTGGTCACGAAACGCGCAATGGTGCGGCAAAAACAGGATGAAATGGCCGCCGCGCGTACGGAATGAAGCGGCTGTTTCCAGACTACACTTATGGTCCCGGCCCCCGCACGAACTGTTGGTGGGACGAGACCATTGCCTGCCCGGACTGGCCGGTCCAGCAAGGCGATCTGGACGTTGACGTCGCAATTGTGGGCGGTGGATACACGGGCGTTTCAGCCGCACTGCATCTGGCCGAAACCGGTGTTTCGGTTGCTGTTTTGGAGGCCGAAACGCCCGGCTGGGGTGCCTCGGGCCGCAATGGCGGGTTTTGCTGTCTTGGCGGGTCAAAACTGAGCCATCGAGCCATGGTCCGGCGGTTCGGAGGGGCCGCCGCGCGCAGCTATGAGAAAGCCGAAGAAGATGCGGTCCATCTTGTTGCAGACCTGCTTGATACTCACCAAATCGACGCGGACACGCATTCAAGTGGTGAAACCCAGCTGGCCCATAACGCCCGCGCAATGGAGGGCCTGCGTCGCAAAGCAGACGAGGCGGGTATTTTGCACGAATCTGTCGACCTGCCGGGACTGGGGTTTGGTGGGGCTTTTCACGGCGGGTATACCAACCCGGTCGGGTTCGGGTTGAACCCCAGAAAATACCTGTTCGGGCTGGCAAATGCTGCCCAGTCCCGTGGCGCCAACCTGTTCCAGAAAAGCGCCGTTCGAAACATCCGCAATGCACAATCCGGGTTCGACGTTCAGACGGTATCGGGCCGGGTCAGAGCCTCGAATGTGCTGATCTGCACCAACGGCTATTCCAGTGAAGACGTACCGCTCTGGATGTCCGGTCGATATATGCCTGCCCAGTCCACGGTATTGGTGACACGCCCCATGTCCGAGGCCGAGTTGCTGGCGCAGGGCTGGTTCAGCGATCAGATGTCTTATGACACCCGCCATTTGTTGCACTATTTTCGACTTATGCCCGATCGACGGTTCCTGTTTGGGATGCGTGGCGGGCTCTGGTCGTCGCCCCAGGCCGAGGTCGCGATTCGCCGAAACGTCCAGCAGGATTTCCGCCGGATGTTTCCGGCTTGGGCGGGTGTCGACGTTACCAATATGTGGTCGGGTATGGTCTGTCTGTCGCGAGACTTCATGCCCTATGTCGGGCCTGTTGCGGATCAAACGGGCATGTTCGCCGGCTTTGCCTATCACGGAAACGGAGTGGCGATGGGTACCTATTGCGGGCGTGCGCTGGCGCGACTGGTATTGGGTCAGGACACGGATCTGCCGGAGCCGATAGTGCGCGATCCGGGGCGTTTCCCACTTGGGCCGTGGCGGCGCGCATTGCTGCCGCCTGCTTATGCAATGATGGCGCTTGGCGATTTGTAAGGGCTAAAGCGCAGCAATTTCCAAGTCCAATCCGACTGAGTAATCCGGCGCACCTTTTTCGACACGCCACAGGCAATAGGCCGCCATGCGCCACGCATACCAACGGCGCAGGTTCTTATATCTTTCCACCGTGTCGATGTCGCCATAAGCGAACAGAAACTGGTTCTCTTCCGACGTATTCAACGGGGCGCCCCGGTACAGGTGCTGCATCGCGGGCGACAGAAAAAGCGCCAGATCTTCGCTGGGATCACCCTGCGCCGGACATTGCCAGTCAATGAGGGTCAGGCCAGACGGGGCAACCAGAATGTTTCCGGCAACCGGGTCTCCGTGGATCAGGCAAGTGCGGGCAGCCGAAGCCACCTGTTCCTTAGGGCGCAGACGCTCCAATCTGTGGCGTATTTCAGATTTGCACTCATCAAGAATGCTTTGCCCGTGTCGGGCCAGATCCTCACTGCCGTTACATCCAGCAGGCACCTCAACAGAAAGGTCGAGCGTGTGCAGCTTTTGCAGCAACTGTGCGACGCGCGCAGGATCCTCCTGCCACGGTGACCCCGGAGCGTGATCGTAAAAGACCCACCGGCCGTTTTCATGCCGGCCGGTCGCGCGCAGACGAGGGACAAAACCCGTGTTTTCCAAGGCCATCAGGCAACGTGCTTCCAACTCGGCATCATTGCGAAACAGCGGGTTGCGAAGCGCGGTACGGTACAGTTTCAGGACCTTGCCGCCACCTCCGCCCAGCACCTTCCACACCTGATTGGTGCGTCCGCCATAGAGCGTTTGAAATTGCGCACCGGAGTCGACTAGGCCCCGGTCGCCCAGTTCGTCAACAAGATCCGGAGGTGGGGTAGTCGGGTCAGGCAGTGGGGTCACCGATACTGTAAGCGAGTCGAATTTTGTCCCGGTTTGGCCTGTCCTGCCTTGTAGATCAAGCTCCGGTTCGCACTGCCGTAACTGTTCCCGCCGGAACGACCTGACCGCTTTCCAGCGTCAACAGGATCGTGTCGTCTACGACCTGCGCCTCAATCACCTGATTGTAGACAGATACCAGTTGCTCGGACAGCAACTCCTCTCCGTCATAACTTTCCAACGTTGCGGAGTATGTACCAGCTGGTAACGGGCTGCCGTCGCTGTCTGTTCCGGCCCAGGTAAATTCGGTCGCGGTGGTGGGGACTGCAACCCGGTCGATAACCGTGCCGTCGCCGCCGCGAATCACGATGGAGGCGTCTTCTGCGGCAGGATCCGCCTGAGCGAACAGGGTTTCGGGCGTGCCATCAAAATGAAATTCTCCGGCCGTCCGGACATCCATGCCGACCCAACTTGCGAGTTCCTCAAGATTGACACTGCCTTGTGACAGTCCCGCCAACAGGTCATTGGTCTGAACCTGCTGTTCGACCATGGAAAACTGCGCGAGTTGCGAGGCGTATTCGCTTGAATCCATCGGCTCCAGTGGATCCTGATTTTGGGCCTGAGTCGTCATCAGCAACAGAAAAGTTTCGAAATCCGACGTAAGGGCCGACGTCTGTGATTGTGTGCCAGACTGGGTTTGTGCGTAGGGCTGGGTCATGGATTGCGTTGGTGTGATCATGGTCAAAGCCTCATGTCGATTCGCCCGTCGGGGCCGATTCTCGGAAGAGCAGGACCTGCTTTGGCGGTGTGCTCGGGTTCGGGTGCCGAAAACGGCGATCTATCATCAGCGTTTGATCCGTCCTGCTGAGCGTCTGACGAGGTGTCCAGATCAAAGGACAGGTCCCCAAGCCCAAGATTTTGGAACTCTGTCTCCAGAAGCGAAAGATGCCTGCGCATCATATCCAGCGTTTCCGGACGTTCCGCCGCAATCGTCATATGCAAACCATCGTCACGGCCGTTCAATACGATCGAAACGCGCCCCAGTTCTTCGGGGTTCAGGGCGATCTCAATGGCACCGGACTGAGGGCGGGCGCTGACGGCAGTTGCCATCTGCCCGGCGATGGCCTTTGCCGTTTCAGCCCGTGCCGCCGTCAGAGGTTGAAGAGTGGTTCCTGTTTCTCGTGCCGCGGAAAGCAATGGTGCATCCCTGACCGGGAGCGCATCCTCGGTTTCCGGCATAGCCGAGGATTCAATTCGGTCACTGCTCCGTTCGGTCGCCAAAAGCTGTATTTGCACCAATGCAGGCGCGCGATCGGGAAGGGTCGGCTGCTTCGGCGCCAGTTCGGGTGCAGTTGGGGTGCGCGGTGCGTTCTGGTCCTGTCCAAAAGATGAGGAGAGATCGGCTGTCTCCCTTGGGCGTGAGTGCAGAACCGCCGGAACCTTAAAGGTGTGTTGCGATTTCAGAGCTGTTTCTGTCGTTCTCAGCGCCGAAACGGAATCTGTTGCAAGCGCTTGGTCAACCGGTGGAACGAGACGTTCGCCAGAGTTTTCTGGCGATCTAACGGATATCCGACCTGGCGCGACCGGCGGAGCGTAAAGCTCCGGCTCCTCGTCCGCAATGCCGACAGAAGGCAACAAGGTCGGTTTCGCTTCGTGGTCCTCAACGGGCGGTATTGGCACACTTTCTGGCGCAAAACTTTTCGCATCAGCAGGCTGCTGAACCTCAGGTGCAACAGAGATCTCTGCTGGATCAACCTCTGCAATGATCTCGTCCATTTCCGAATCGGGGTCGGGCTTCTGGATTTTCAGTTCTGCCGTTTCGAGTTCTTCGGAGTGTTGATCAGCCTCCTGATCCATGACCGTTTGAAATGATGTCGCGCCTTTCGGGTCGCGCTGCTTTTGCGTGTTTGCGTCAGGTTTCGCGGCGGCTGCTGGCGGGGGCATCACTGCTGAAAGAGGGTTGGGCATTTTGCTCCGGCTCCGATTGTGTGACCGGAAATCTGCCAGCAGGAAGTTACGTATATTTTAACCGCTTTCGCCTTTGATCGAGAAAGTTCGATGCAAATTCGGAGAAAGCGATGAAGATTTCTGCGACTCTTCCTGCTGCGCAGCCGCCCACGACAACAGAAAAACTGAAAGAAGCCTCGATTGAGTTGGAGGCCGCCTTTCTGGCTGAAATGCTGACCTCGGCTGGCCTGGGCGAAGCGCGCCAGTCTTTTGGCGGAGGGGCGGGCGAAGACCAGTTTTCCTCGTTTCTTGTAAAGCAACAGGCCCTGCAATTGGCGAAATCCGGAGGCGTCGGCCTGTCCGAAATCCTGTTTCAGTCCATGATGGAGAAAACCAATGCCGAGCAAAGCTGACGCCGCCCTGATCAGATCCCTCGAAGAAGTTCTGGATCTTGAACGCACCGCGCTTGTCGATGGCGATCTGGACCGTTTGAACCAGATGGTCCCCGAAAAGGAAAAACTGATCGGGGCGATCAATGAGCTGCAGGTCTTTGACAGCGACGAATTGATTCGCCTTCAGGAAAAGGTCGAAAGAAACCAGGCGTTGCTGAACAGCGCTGCCGAAGGGATTCGCGCGGTTGCCAGCCGCATGGCCGAATTGCGGCGGGTTCGCCAGGAGTTCAGCACCTATGGGGCCGACGGGCAACGCAACGGATTTACCGTGCGCAGCAACGTGAAGCTGGAAAAGCGGGCATAACGACAGGTTTGATTCAAATCCGAAATTTCCAGCTCGGACACTTTAGCACTCCGTTAGGGGATCGACGTCAAAGGTGTTCCTGCACCTGAAACAACAGGTGGCGCGAACAGCCCGACGGCGGATCGCACCGATCAGAAAGACGTCAAAGCCCGCATGTGATGCGGGGTTAGCAAGGGCGCAAAAGGCCCGAACGGAAAAGGAAGAAAGCTATGTCCAGCATTCTGACCAACAATGGCGCAATGGTTGCGCTGCAAACCCTGAAATCGGTCAACAAGAACCTGGCGCAGACTCAGAACGCGATCTCGACCGGTAAGGACGTTGCGACGGCCAAAGACAATTCGGCCGTATGGGCGATTTCCAAAGTTATGGAATCCGACGTCAACGGTTTCAACGCGATCAAAGGCAGTCTTGCCTTGGGTGAATCGACCGTTGCTGTGGCGCGGAACGCCTCCGAAACAGTGACCGACCTTCTGACCCAAATGAAGGGTAAGATTGTCGCCGCGCAGGAAGACAACGTCGACCGTGGCAAGATCAACGACGACGTGACTGCGCTGCGTGATCAGATCGCTGCCGTGGTAGGCGCGGCCCAGTTCAATGGACTCAACCTGGTTGACGGCTCGGCTGGTTCCGCTTCAATCCTGGCGTCGCTCGACCGCGACAACACGGGTAATGTGACGGCATCGTCGATTACAGTGACCGGGCAGGATTTGTCCGTTGGCGGCTATACAGCGAACGACATCTTTTCGGGCAGTTCGGCGGGGGCATCGGTCAACGGTGACACCGTGGCAATTGCGCTCGACAACGGCGGGGGCAACGAACAGATCGAAATCGCTGAGAACGGTGCTGCCTTCGCGGCCGGGGACAGTGTCAGCCTGACGGTGGGTGACGAGACTGTTTCCTATACAGTAACGGCGGACGATGCCGCGTCTACCACCACGGCGGATATTGTTGCCGTGGCGCTCAAGGCTAAGGTCGATGAGCTGGGCGTTGCGGGATTGACCGTCGATTATGACAGCGGCACGCCCGGTACGCTCAATTTCACCAATGGCGGCGGTAACGATCTGACCGTGAGCGGCCAGTTCGCCAATGCCGGATCAGGTGGATTGGGCGCGCTGTCCTCAATTGACGTTTCTACGGGTGCGGGCGCAAATGCGGCACTGGCGACCGTTGAAACGTTGATCGACACGGCCATTGATGCATCGGCTGCGTTTGGTTCGTCGCAGGGTCGGATCGAAACCCAGAAAGAGTTCATCTCGAATCTGGCGGACTCGTTCAAATCCGGTATCGGCTCGCTGGTTGACGCCGACATGGAGGAAACCTCGGCGCGTCTGCAGGCCCTTCAGGTGCAGCAGCAGTTGGCCACTCAGTCGCTGTCGATCGCCAACCAGGCACCGCAATCGATCCTGTCGCTGTTCCGCTAAATCTCGGAACCCGGTCGGGGCGTGGATATGCGCCCCGACCCTGACCGCCAAAAGACGGACTATTGGAAGGACTTCAAGTGACACCGCAGACTCTTGCACAGCGCGCCTATTCGCAGACCGCCGCACCAACGCGCACCCCGCGCGACACCGAGTACGAGGCTATTTCAAAAATCACCCATCGGCTCAAAGCTGCGGCAGCTCGGAAAAAGTCCGATTTTGGCGGGTTCGTTCAGGCGCTGCACGAAAACCGTCGACTGTGGGCGGTCCTGGCCAGCGGTGTATCGGATTCAGAAAACGCGTTGCCCAACGAATTGCGTGCGCGGATTTTCTATTTGGCCGAGTTTACCGAACAGCACAGCAGCCAGGTTCTGGGCGACAAAGCAACGGTCGAGCCTTTGCTGGAGATCAACATGGCAGTCCTGCGCGGCCTGCGGCAAATGGGTGCGACCTGATGAGCGGGCTGGTATTGAAACTGGCACCCAAAGAGAGGGTGCTGATCAACGGTGTGGTTCTTGAAAACGGAGACCGTCGCAGCCGGTTTTCGATCATGACGCCACAAGCAAATGTCCTGCGGCTGCGGGATGCCATCCACCCGGATGAAGTGAATACGCCGGTTCGGCGGGTGTGCTATGCCGCCCAGCTTGTGCTTTCCGGTGACATGGAACCGGACCGGGCACGTCAGCAACTGCTGCGACGGGTCGAGGAACTGAGTCAGGTCTTTACCGATGCGGACAGTCGCCGAGTACTGTCCGAGGCCACCGAGGCCTTGTTGGCCGAACAGTATTACAAGTGCCTGAAGGCCCTGCGCGCGTTGTTGCCGCGTGAAGAACGGTTGATGGCGTATCAGCAATGACCTTCCAGCCGGTCATACCTGCCGGCGGAATTGTCGGCTGGCGGTTCCTGCAGCGCACTTACGATGCGCAACTGGACAGTTTTTCGTCATCGACCGTCAATGAAAGGGAGACGCAGTACTTTCTTGAAAACATCGGCAATGTGCAATCCGCAGAGGATCTGGTCTCGGACCGGCGTCTGCTGCAGGTAGCCTTGGGAGCCTTCGGTTTGAAGGGCGATTTAGACAATCGCTACTTTATCCAGAAAATTCTGTCCGATGGCACGAGTGCCGATGATGCGCTCTCCAATCGTCTGGCCGACAAAAGGTATCGGGAGTTTTCAGAGGCATTCGGTCTGGGCCCGGGTGAGGTGCGAAAGACGGGCCTGATCACCAATATGGAAGAGATTGCGCAGGACAGCGTACTGTCCCGGTTCGAAATCGCTGTAGGTGATTCTGATGAGACGATGCGCATATCGCTTTATGCGCAGCACGCCCTTGCCGATCTGGCGGCAAAAGACAGCAGCGCTGACACCAAGTGGTTCGACCTGATGGGCTTGCCGCCCCTGCGCAGCATGATGGAAACGGCGCTTGGACTGCCTTCGAGTTTCGCGCAGCTGAACATCGACAAGCAGCTTGAGGTTTTCAAGGACAGGCTATCAGGTTTGACGGGGTCCGACGATCTGGCCCAGTTTGCGGATGAGGCAGCCGTTGCCCAACTGACGGATCGGTTCCTGGCGCGCAGCCAGATCGCCCAGCTCCAAAGCACGATTTCGCCTGCGCAAACAGCATTGATTCTGCTCGGAGCGTAACCGGCCAAGACACCTGACCGAAACGCAGGTTATGTGCTTGCCGCTGCTCGCATTGGGTAAACCCGCCAGCCAGACCAGATCAGTGTTGCGCCGCGCAACGGTGGTTGATGCTAACGGATATCCGGTGCTTCAGGCGTTCAGCACCGCGTCCGCGGATGTTCTGAGAGCGTAGGATTTAACCGGTTGGGACACGTTGTGTAGTTTGACATCACCCAGCGGCTGCGCATTTGCACATGCGGGCATAATATCGGCTGACACGACAATTCGGTGATTGACCGTCTTGCCGTATTCCCCCAGGCGGGCGGCGATATTGGCAGCCTGCCCGATCACGGTGAAATCCAATCGCTCGCGGGATCCGACATTGCCATAGGTCACGCGGCCGTAAGCAACGCCAATAGAGCAATCGCAATGAGCATCGGATCCTGATTGTCTTAGTTCGCCAAGCTTCTCGACAATTTCAATGGCCGAGCGTTGGGCATTTCCGCGCGCAGCGATTGAATCCTCGCCTTCAGGAAAGACCGCCAGAACAGCGTCGCCGATAAACTTCAGAACCTCGCCGCCGTTTTCATGTACAATGCCCGACACGGTTTCGAAAAAGTCGTTCAGAAGATTGATATAGGCGGTGCGGCCAAGCTGTTCTTCCAGGCTGGTCGAATTGCGAAGGTCGCAAAACATGATGGCTGCATCGATCTCATCGCCGTCGCCACGCCGGATTTCTCCGCCCAGAACGCGCGCGCCTGAACGTTTGCCCACATAGGTTTCAAGCAGGACCTGAGCGTTTTCGCGCTGCATGAAGACCTCATAGAACCGGGCGATCACCAACGAGCATTCAAACACCAGCCCAAGATTTGCCGTTGTGAACCCGTCAGGATGATCACAGGTCAGCGTCAGCACGTTGGTCCGGCCGTCCGAAAAACGAAGGGGCATGGCAACATAATCGGTCGCGCCTTTTGCCCTAAGATCCTCCATGATCGGAAAGCTGTTATGAGGGTTTTCGTCGTTCAGCCGCTGACGTACGCCACCCAACCCGTTCGACACGTGGCGCAGGGGGCTATTGATATAGGCCGGGTGGTCATGGATTTCATAGGTCGGGATGTTGGTCGAGATTTCGTCCTCGTCCTTTTCCCAGATATAGTGTTTGCCCGCGATCAGCGGGTGAAGTGACCAGGTCAGAATACTCAGACGCTGAATGGCGATCCCGTGTTCCAGCATCTTCTCGGCCAGCGCTTTGGTGAACGCTTCAGGCGTGTCGTTTTGGGACGCTCCTCGCATCAGCCAGTCAATCAGAGGCCCGCTGATGTTGCCGTCATCGGGTTCGCGCAGTCGGTTTTCACCCAGATCGATCCGGGTATAGGCATCGGGCATGAACCCGATATGCCCTTGAATGGCGGCGCTTTCGGGAAGAGCATCTTCATAAGCCCAAACGGAATTTTCCAGGCGTTGTCCCTCAAGGACGACATCGTGATAGGTCGCCGTCCCTTTGAAAGGGCAAAATGTCTGCAATTCGGTTTCTTCACCCAGATCAATGCGCACATCTTCGCGCGGAATATAGATCGCCGGCGGTAGCCGCGTTTCGTACATGACTTTGGCATCGGAGCTATCGGCCAACAGAATTTCGTCGCGGTAAATCGCAATCCGACCGTTCAGCCGCTCAACTGATATCCCATAGCCTTTGGTTCTTGGCGTGGCGTAGACGTTCATCATCAACCTCCCTGGCACGGGTCTTTATAGGATGGGGCCTGGACCGCGTTTTTCCAAGGGGGTTGACCGGCATTTTACCACACAGCCCATGTACGGCATTGCCGGTTCAGACCATCTGGATCACATCTTTTTCGATAGAGAGCATATAACCCTTCTTTGCGATGTTCTTGACCAGCAACTCGCTGACCATCTGGTTACCCAGGGCGTCGCGCAGCCGTTTGATCCGCGTGGCACCTGCGGCCTCATCGCAATCGGCGGCGTTTTTGCCGGAAATCATCGCTTCGATCTGGACACCGGACAGCACCTCGTCATCCAGCCGCGATTCCGCCAGCACCGAAAGCGTCTCCATCGCCGCCGGTGTCAGCTTGAAATCCATGTTGTTCAGGTAAACAGTGTTTTCTTCGCGGCTGATCAACAAGGACGTTACCTGAATACCGGTACGCTCGATCTGCGCCATCCGGCGGTTCAGCATCACCAGCATCACCAGAAACACCAGCGCTGTCACCAGCATGGCGCTGGCAAAGACCAGCAGGACGAATATCACCATGCGGTAACTGGACAGTGTGTCGGCAAAGGCGGTGCCGGACTGCGCCAGAATCTCCAGCAGGCGAATCTCGGTCTGCGAGGTCAGGTCGCTTTCGATGAACAACCGTTCGACCCGCGCGTTAAAGGCATTCGCGTCGGGCAAGGTCCAGAACAGAAAGATCGCTGCCGTCACCAGAATCAAAACGATCGCCGCGATACCTGCGCCGACCAGTCTGACTCCAGATCTCCGGGCTTCAGTAACGGAGATAGAATTTTCCGGCATTGGCCTTCCTTTTATCCAACCCTTCCGGCCCGAACACCGACATGACGTTCAGCAAAGTCCAGCCGGAACCCTTGAGGCGCTGGGCGACCTCTTTCTTGGCCTGCCCTTTGCCACAGGCGGAAACCTGCATGACACCATAGTGCAGGCGCAGCGGATTGTCCTTCTTGGCCTTGTAGTCGGCATAGCAGTCCGCCGCCGAAACTGCGGTGCCTAGCGATATCAGGGCCAGGATAGTCAGAGAAGAGAGGATCTGTTTCATAGGCTGCATCCTGCGCACGGGTTCGCAAGATATTCAATAACCAAAGGGGTTTCGCAGGGCTGATATCGGATAACAACGGGCCGTTATTGCTTGTCTGACTGGGGAGCGGCCAGTTTCGGTGCATCAAGCACACGGCCTGCCACCGGGCCTTCCCGAGACTTCTGAAGGACAAGAACCATGCATAAGAAATTCATCGCGCTGATCGTTGCCTCTGCAGTCGCTATAACCGGTATTTCGGCATCCAAGGCGCGGGCTGCTGATACCGGAGACATCATTGGCGGGCTTGCGGCCATCGCTCTGATCGGTGCCGCCGTGAAGCATTTTAGTGACCAAAACAAAAAGAACACCGTTACGCGAAACCACAATCATGTTTATAAGGCGCCCAGAAAACCCGTGTACGCAAAACCAAAGGACAGGCCGCATTATGTGCGCCCCCTGCCGGAACGTGTCGCGCGCTACACCCTGCCGCAACGATGCTTGCGCACCTACAAGGCGTATTCCCACAACCGCCCGCTGCTGGGAACACGCTGCCTGAGCAAGTATTACAAATACAGCAATAGCCTGCCGTACCAGTGCAAGGTCGGTTTCTGGAATGGCAAAGAAGTCAAGCGGGCATACGAACCCGCGTGTCTGCGCCAAAAGGGATACCGCGTGAGTTACAAGTAACAGATTTCGAGCAGGAGCGGTGCCACAGAAGTGCCGCACGGGAGAGGGCGGTTCAAGCTGCCCTCTCTTTTTTCTTGCGATAGGCGGCGAAACACGGTTTTCCGGGTGCATGACGATTCCAGATTTCGAGCTTGAAAATGCGCTGCTGGCGCGGGGCTGCTTGCGGATCGCCGGGGTGGATGAGGTTGGTCGCGGACCGCTGGCCGGACCAGTGGTAGCCGCTGCTGTCATCCTGAACCCGGATGATATTCCGGAGGGGCTGAACGATTCCAAGAAGCTGACGGCCAAACGCCGCGCAGCGCTGGATATAGCGCTGCGGGAACGGGCTGAGTTTGCGGTGGCCGAAGCATCGGTGGCTGAAATTGACGAGATTAATATTCTAAGGGCTTCTCATCTGGCGATGGCGCGAGCAGTGGCGGCGTTGAACCCCGCCCCCGATTTCCTGTTGATTGACGGCAATATGATCCCCCGGGGGCTGAAAATTCAGTCTCAGGCAGTGGTCAGAGGGGATGCCCGTTCCGTGTCGATCGCGGCTGCTTCGATCATTGCGAAAAACTGGCGCGATCAGCTGATGGTGGATTTGGCGCAACAGCATCCTGGTTACGGGTGGGAGACAAACGCTGGATATCCGTCGAAACAACACAAGGATGCGCTGCAAAATCTCGGTGTAACCCCACACCATAGATGTTCGTTCAAACCAGTCCACAATATCTTGTATCAAGAGTAAATCGTAAGTCGCTGATTCAAAAAAGAAATTGACGGCGAATCCAGGATGACTCATCCTTGTCTCAACCAAATGAGCGCAAAAGCGCCGTGGAACTTGAGGCAGTGATATGACAACGACCAAGACAAAGGGCGCAAAAGCGCTCCCTCTAAACACGATTCTATCCGGGGACTGCATCGATGTGATGAACAGTCTGCCCGAGGCGTCTGTAGACCTGATTTTTGCGGATCCGCCCTATAACCTGCAGCTGAAAGGACAGCTGCACCGCCCCGACAACAGCCAGGTAGACGCGGTCGACGATCACTGGGACCAGTTCTCGAGCTTTGGTGTCTATGACCAGTTCACCCGTGAGTGGCTGAAGGCAGCGCACCGGCTGCTGAAGCCCAATGGAGCGATCTGGGTAATTGGGTCTTATCACAACATTTTCCGCGTGGGATCGGCCCTTCAGGATGCCGGGTACTGGATTCTGAACGACGTTGTATGGCGCAAGTCAAACCCGATGCCGAATTTCCGCGGCAAACGCTTTACCAATGCGCATGAGACGATGATCTGGGCGTCCAAGCGCGAAGGCGCGAAATACACCTTTAACTACGAGGCCCTGAAGGCGCTGAACGAAGGTGTGCAGATGCGCAGTGACTGGGTTCTGCCGATCTGCACCGGGCATGAACGCTTGAAGGATGAAAACGGCGACAAGGCGCATCCGACGCAAAAGCCGGAATCGCTGCTGCACCGTGTACTGATTGGTTCCACCAATCCGGGCGATGTTATTCTGGATCCGTTCTTTGGCACGGGTACGACGGGTGCCGTGGCCAAGATGCTGGGCCGTGAATTCATCGGCATTGAGCGCGAGGAAAGCTATCGCAAGGTGGCTGAAAAGCGCATTTCGAAAGTTCGAAAATTCGACCGCGAGGCGTTGGAGGTCAGTGCCAGCAAACGCGCCGAGCCGCGCGTGCCCTTTGGTCAGCTGGTCGAACGCGGCATGCTGCGCCCTGGCGAGGAACTGTATTCCATGAACCAGCGTCACAAGGCCAAGGTGAGGGCCGACGGAACACTGGTGGGCGACAACGTCAAAGGGTCGATCCATCAGGTTGGCGCGCATCTGGAAAACGCGCCGTCCTGCAACGGCTGGACCTACTGGTGCTTCAAGCGCGACGGCAAGACAGTGCCGATCGACGTGCTGCGCCAGCAGATCCGGGCAGAGATGAACTGATTTCACGAACACCGCCGGTGCCTGTGGCCTGACACAAGGCACTACGCCTTGCCCCGCCGATCTCGGCGGGGTCTTTTGTTTTCTTCGCCGCCCGGTTCCGATATGAGCTTGTCCTATCCTGCGGCGCAGTGAAGGAGCTCCAGCAATGTCGGACACCACAGCCAGCGAGTCCCGTTTTGGACGGTTCTTCGTGACGCGCCCGGACAATTTCGATCTGGACAACAAGTATACAGAGGCGGCGCTGGAACGGCACAAGCGCGAAGGGCTGGAACTTGCGGTACGCGCCCGGTGGATCGCGATGGGGCTGACCGGGATCCTGCTGATCTACCTCAACCCGCACTGGGAGGTGCTGTGGTACCACTTCATCCTGTTGCTGATCTGCGCAAACGGCTGGCTGATCCGGCGGGCGGGTCGCGTGGGGCAGTCGCGGACCGAGTTGTTGCTGATCTTTGTGGACCTGCTGATCATGACCCTGGGGATGATCATTCCCAACCCGTTCAGCGACGACGTCCGGCCGCTGGCGATGCAGTACCGGTTCGACAACTTTCAGTATTTCTTCATCATTCTGGCAGCGGGAACTCTGGCTTATTCCTGGCGTACGGTGGTGGCCATCGGGTCCTGGACTGCCGTGATGTGGACGGTGGGCTGGATCATCGCCTGGTGGGTCTCAACACCGATCCCGGGCATCAGCGAACGGGTGGCTGAAGCTTTGGCAGGCTACCCGGATGTGGCCGAACTGCTCGATCCCAACAGCTTCGCCCCGCAACTGCGCATTCAGCAGGCGATAGTGTTCGTAATGGTGGCCGTGACTTTAGGCGTGTCGATGCGGCGTCTCAATCGATTGCTGATGACGAATGCGGGGCTGGAGCGTGAGCGGGCAAACCTGTCGCGGTATTTCTCGCCTAACGTGGTCGAGGAACTAAGCCAGAATGACGAACCGCTCAAGCAGGTTCGCAAAGAGAATGTGGCCGTTCTTTTTATCGATATCGTCGGGTTCACCAAATATGCCGCCGGCCGTGATCCTTACGAAGTGATCGAGGTCCTGCGCGGGTTTCATGCCCGGATGGAGACCGAGGTGTTTCGCCATCATGGCACACTGGACAAATATCTTGGCGATGGGTTGATGGCCACGTTTGGTACTCCGGTGCCAACGCCTGCGGATGCCAGCAACGCGGTGGCCTGCGCGCGCGACATGGTCGATGTGATCGACCGCTGGAACGTTGAGCGCCGCCGGGCGGGCGAGCCCGAGATCAGTGTCGGTATCGGTGTCCACTATGGCTCGGTCGTTCTTGGCGATATCGGCGCCAACAGGCTGGAGTTTGCCGTGATCGGTGACGCCGTGAACGTGGCGGCCAAGCTTGAGGCGCTCACCCGTGATCTTCAGGCAATAGTTGTCCTGAGCGATGCGGTGCGTCGACAGTTGGAACAGGAAGGCAGTCGCGCGTCCGAGCTGACAGCGGGATTCGAGATGCATGAAAACCGGACGGTTCGGGGCGTAGAGGATCCGATGGATATTTGGGTGGCGTAGGTGGCAAGGCTCCCGCCGATCGGCCATGCATCTCAGATGCAAGGCGGACCGTTGGGCCGGGCAGCGCGCCTGCGCGCGCTGCGGTCAGGATCCTGGTAACGGGTTCAGAGATTTGTTGTAAGGCACCCAGTCCGTGACCTCGGGGTAGTACTGGCGTCGCCATGCTCGGACCCGCGGGTTCATGACGCGACGCCATAGCGGTGGGATCATCGCCGCAACAGTCATCACCGGATAGCCATAGGGTAGTTGCGGGGCGGCGTCTTCGGAATGGTGCTGCAGCAATGGAAAGCGGCGGTTGGGTTTGAAGTGGTGGTCTGAATGGCGTTGCAGATTGATCAGCAGCCAGTTGGACGCTTTGTGCGACGCGTTCCACGAATGACGTGGCTGCACATGTTCATACCTGCCCTCACCAAGGTGTTTTCTCGTCAGGCCATAGTGTTCGACGTAGTTGACCAGTTCCAGCTGCCAGATGGCGACCCCGGCCTGGATCAGAAACAGCGCAAGACCAGAGAGGCCTCCGATTGCGAAGGCCAGGGCCAGCATTCCGACCTGAAGCGTCCAATAACGCCAGAAGGGATTCGAGCGGTCGGTCCACGGTCGGTCCTTGCGCGCCAGTTTGTCACGTTCCGCGCGGAAGGCTGAAACGAGGCATTGCCTCAGGACGCGCGGGTAGAACCGATGAAAGCCCTCGTTGTAGCGCGCAGTGACCGGGTCGCGCGGCGTGCCGACATATCGGTGATGGACCAGCAGATGTTCCGACCGGAAATGCGAATACAGAACCATCGCAAGAAGAATATCGCCCAACCAGCGTTCCAGCCGCCCTTTCTGGTGCATCAGTTCATGGCTGTAGTTGATGCCGATTGTACCGGACAGCACACCCATCCCAAAGAACAGGCCTACCTTCGCCAGCGGCGACAGGTGATCGGTGTGGGTCGCGAACCAGATCAGCCCGTAGAGGGTCAGAAACTGCACCGGAACCCAGGTTTTGGTTAACAGGATGTACCACCGCAACGCACTGTCCGGGGTTTCAGGATCGGCGTTGGTTAGATTCAGCCCGGTCAGACGGTCCAGAACGGCAAAGACCCACCACGTCGACAGCGGCACCAGCAACACCCACCAGCTGCCCGCTATGGCGGTGACCCAGATCAATGGGATCAGCAGGAGTGATGCCCAAAAGGGCAGGGCCGATTGCCAGCGTGACAGGGCGTCTGATGCGGTCATTATTTGGCTCCGTACAATTGCGCCGAGGTTAGCCATACCCTGCCACGGCGTACAATGGGTTACCGGGTGCGCCAAAGGTCATGAGCCTTGCGCATTACGGTCGGCAGGTCACTCGGGCGGAAGGCGTGTTTTTCCACGATAATCAGGCCGTCGGGGGCAGTGTTTGGCGGCAATGGGGCCGTCCAGATGCGCAGGATCAGGTGAAAATGTGTGAAGGTATGCCGCACCTTACCCGCAAGTGAGTGCCAGTCCGCCGGGAAGGGGGGCGTCTCGACCGGGGTATCGGACCAATCGGATCCTGGCCAGCCCAGCATACCGCCCAGCAAGCCTTTGTCCGGCCGGCGTTCCAGAAGCAGGGCGCCGGTGTCGCCGTGAGCAATGTAGATGTGCCCGTACCGCGTAGGTTTGGGTTTATTCGGCGTTTTGCGCGGCAGGTCTGATTGAGTTCCGGCCAGACGCGCCTGACAGGGATCGCGCAACGGGCATATCCCGCAGGCCGGAGATTTCGGCGTGCAGATCGTAGCCCCCAGATCCATCACCGCTTGTGCGTAGTCGCCCGGGCGGGCGTCAGGCGTCAGAGTGGCGGCTTTTTCCTTCAAAATCGTTTTTGATCCCGGCAGGGGTTCGTGGATGTCGTAAAGACGGGCCATCACGCGTTCGACGTTGCCGTCCAGCACCGTCTCGGGGCGGTCGAAAGCGATGGCCGAAATCGCGGCGGCCGTATAGGGCCCGATTCCCGGCAGTTTCAGCAGGGCGTCGTAAGTGTCGGGGAACCGACCACTCTGTTCATTGGCCACGACCCGCGCGCATTTCAGGAGGTTGCGGGCACGCGCGTAGTAGCCCAGACCGGCCCATTCACCCATGACCTGATCATCGGGTGCCGCGGCCAGCGCGCCGACCGTCGGCCAGCGGGTCGTAAAGCGCAGGAAATAGTCGCGTACGGCGGCAACGGTTGTCTGTTGCAGCATCACTTCGGAGAGCCAGACTCGATAGGGGTCGGGCACCACGCCCGCAGCCCGGTCCGCAGGCCCGACGCGCCAAGGCATTTCGCGGGCGTGGCGGTCATACCAGCCCAGCAGAGCGCCGCTCACGTCGAATTCACCGGTGTCACGCAAGTTTTATCTATCTCCCTGTCGGGTTTCGCTGGCGCCCATTTGTATGCCCTTTACAATAGCGGCGCAGGAGTTGGAAACCAGATGCAGCGCAGACGTTCTTCGACCCGCGGGTTCAAACGCACCGCGACATTGCTGAACGACCAGATTCGGCGCGCCGGGGAAAGCCGGGGATTTGCCGTGTCGCGCCTTCTGACTCATTGGTCCGAGATTGTGGGACAGGATATGGCCGCCATCGCGCGACCCGTAAATGTGGGCTATGGCAAAGGCGGGATCGGCGCGACGCTGACCGTGCTGACCACCGGACCGCAGGCGCCGATGTTGGAGATGCAGAAAGAACAGCTGCGCGGCAAGGTGAATGCGGTCTATGGCTATAACGCGATCAGCCGGGTGCGCATCACGCAGACCGCTCCGACCGGATTTGCCGAGGGGCAAGCCAGTTTCGACCACAAGCCGAAACCGGCGAAACCCAAGATCGAACCAGAAATCGCGGCCGAGGCGGACCGAACCGCGCGTGACGTCAATGACGGTGATCTGCGCGCGGCACTTGAACGTCTGGGCCGTAACGTTTTATCCAAGCAAAAACGCTGAGAAAGGGCTGAGTAATGAGCCGTATTGCAACCGGAATTTGTGCGGCTGTCGCCGTTGCCGCTGGCGGTTATTGGCTGTCGCTGTCGAATTCCAACCCCTCCTATCCGCTGATCAGCAGCGCCGAGGCACAAGAGGCCGATCTGGACACCTCGACAATCGTCGAAATGGTGCAGGGTGCCGAGGACGCGCCGGTCGAGATCATCGAATATGCCTCCTACACCTGCCCGCATTGCGCCAATTTCCACACCGGGGCATTTAAGCAGCTGAAGAAGGATTTCATCGACACCGGCAAGGTGAAGTTCATCTATCGCGAGGTGTATTTTGACCGCTATGGTCTGTGGGCCTCGATGATTGCCCGCTGCGGTGGACCCGAGAAATTCTTTGGCATTTCCGACCTGATCTACGAAGGCCAATCCGAATGGACCAAAGCCGGAGGTCCGGCCGAGATCGTGGACGAACTGCGCAAGATCGGTCGTCTGGCGGGTATCGACAATGACCAGCTTGAGGCCTGCCTTCAGGACGGCACCCGCGCCCAGACGCTTGTGGCCTGGTATCAGGAAAACGCCGAGCGTGACGGCATTCAGGCCACGCCTACGTTCGTCGTGAACGGTAAGAAAGTCGATAACCAGTCCTACGACGACTTCAAGAAGCTGATTGAAGACGAACTGGGTAGCTAATTGCTAATACGGCCGGCTCGATACGGGCCGGTCGCCCTTCAGGGTGACGGGGCTATTTGCAGCAGCATGTCCCTGACCTTGTCACCCTCATTCACCTTCAGACGTACGGGCAGGGTGATGACTTTGCTGCGAAACGCGGCGGGCAGGCGAACGGCGTCTTTTTCCGTTGTCACCATCTGCGCACCCAGGAGCCGCGCTTCGTTCTCAAGCCGCGCCATCAGGGCTGGTGTCAGCGGCTGGTGATCGTCCAGAGCCTCGGCCCGCAGCAGTTCCGCGCCTTGCTGGCGCAGGGTGGCAAAGAACTTCTCGGGGTGGCCGATGCCCGCAAAGGCCAGAACGGGTGTATCGCTCCAGTCCATGCCGGTTTGCAGCGGCTCGACCGCGCCGGTGGCGTGAGGCGCGGTCAACTTGTCACCCCAACGTTTTGCGAATTGGGTTTGCGCGGCGGCT
This sequence comes from Ruegeria lacuscaerulensis, assembly GCF_013031245.1. Classification (GTDB taxonomy): domain Bacteria; phylum Pseudomonadota; class Alphaproteobacteria; order Rhodobacterales; family Rhodobacteraceae; genus Ruegeria; species Ruegeria lacuscaerulensis_C. Next base: position 66,413 of record NZ_WPZL01000011.1, on the reverse strand, counting down.
TCCCCCAGCGACAGAACCAGATCGGCACGACGCAACCCGATATCGACCGGTTCCCGCAATGGACCGGCAGGCAGGCACAGGCCATTGCCAAACCCGCGTGCCGCATCGACAACGATGACCGATAGATCTTTGGCCACCGAGGGGTTCTGGAACCCGTCATCCAGGACAATCACGGTTGCTCCGGCGTCAACGGCGGCCTTGGCCCCGGCAGCGCGATCCTTGGCCACCCAAACTTCGGTAAAAGCCGCCAGCAACAGCGGCTCATCCCCGACCTGAGCGGCAGTGTGTTTGCCGGGGTCAACGCGCACGGGCCCATCAAGTGATCCGCCATGGCCGCGCGTAACGACATGGGTCTGGTGCCAGGCGTCGCGCAATTGTTCGACTATCCAGATAACCGTTGGCGTCTTACCGGTTCCGCCCGCGTTCAGATTGCCGATGCAAATGACGGGTACGCCCGGACTGATTCCGGGTTCCGAAGCGACCCGGCGGGCGGTCGCGGCGGCATACATGCGCCCCAGCGGGGCTAGTATTCTGGCGCGCAGGTCCGGATCATCAGGCGAAGTGTTCCAGAAATCAGGTGCTCTCACGTGTTTTCGCTCCGCTGATCCAGGTAATCCAGCACCAGTTCGATCAATTGATCAGCTTGTGGTGCGCCCTCTGATACGATTTCCCATCCGGCCAGCGCCATATCCGCGCCGCGATCCGGGGCCAGCAGCTCAACAACAGCGTCACCCAGTTCAGTAGCCGACCTCACCTCGCGCGCGGCGCCGGCCCTGTCCAGCTGATCGTACACTTGCTGATGGAGATGAACAAAAGGGCCGTGGATGACCGCCGACCCAAGGGCCGTGGCGACCAGCGGATCGTGACTGCCTGCGCCGCGTTCCAGCGAGCTGCCCATGAAGGTCACCGGCGAAACCCGGTGCCAAAGGCCCAGGTCCTCGGGAATTGCTGACAGGATGACCTGCGTCGTGTCTTCGATCTGCCCGCTTGTATCCCAGTTGGAACAGCGCAGGTCCATGGTTTCCAGCCGACGATGCAATGGGTCTGCCTCGGCTATATCCGCGACATGCAAGACCAGGGCCAGCCGCGGCAGCATCCGCATCGCCTGACGGTGTGCGCTGAGGACCGAGATAAACTCTTTCGCCTGCACACGTGCTGCCAGCCAAACGGGGCGGCCCGCCAGAGCGTGATTTGTTTCGATCAGTTCGTCTTCGGGCCATGGTCGCGGGTTCGGACTGACATGCAGCGGCGGAGATTCCTTGACTTTGACCGAGGCTATGCCCAGGCGGCGGACTTGCCGGGCCGTTTCGGCCGTCGTTGTCAGGATCGCCTTGAAACAATCAAAGGTGTATCTGGTGATATCGGGTAGCCATCCGCCCCCTCGCACGACCTTGATATCGACCTCTGCCTCGATGAGGATTAGAGGGATACCGCGTTCTTCGGCGCGGGTGATAATGTTGGGCATCAGCCCACCACCAACCCAGAGGCCAGCATCCGGACGCCAGTGATCCAGAAATGCCCGTGCCGCGCCGGTTTGTTCCGACGGAAGGTTCACCAGCAGGTATTCACCACGGTCCCAACGCGACAAATTGGCTTCGGGAGGCGCGGTCAAAAGAACCGAAAGATCAGGACGGACCAGCTGCAGCCTGCGGCAGAAACCTTTGACGGCGCGCAGACGGTCCTGTGAACAGATATGAACCCATAAGAGCTCGCCCTCGGGCCGCGGAATTTGGGGGTGGTTGCCATTGTTCGGCACGCTCCAGGACAGAACGCGGTACGCGGCCAGACTAAGTGAGCGCGGCTTGCTCATGGGTTGATTCCGGTGCTGTCCGGGTCAAGCCGTGCACTTAGCGTTTCGTGTATGACCCTGCCTGCTGCGACCACGCCGTTCAGGCGCGGATGGGCGTTGTTAAATTTCAAAGGCTGTCCCAGCCGGTTCGAACATATGCCGCCTGCCTCGCGGATGATCAGATCACCGGCGGCAATATCCCATTCCCAGCTGGGTCTGAGCGTCAGCATTCCGTCGAAACGGCCTTGCCCGACAAGAGCCATGCGGTAAGCCAACGAAGGGCGGTATTTCCGCTGGAAGGTGGGTGGCTGGCCTTGCCGCCAGTGGCGCGTGTCGAGATTGGGTTTGGCGGCCAGGATTTCCGCTGCTTCCAGGTCGGAGACCTGAGATACCCTGATCGGCGTGCCGTTCAGCGTCGCACCTTGTCCTTTGGCCGCGGCGTAAAGAAGATTGCGCAGCGGCAGATAGATCACGGCGGCAGCCACTTCGCCCTGTTCGGCAATGGCCAGAGAATGCGCCCATGTGCGCGACCCTTCGGCAAAGCTGCGGGTGCCGTCGATCGGGTCAACGATGAACACACGATCCTTTGTCAGCCGATCCTTGGAATCCTCGGTCTCTTCACTCAACCAGCCATAGCCGGGCCGGGCGACAGGCAGCCGCTGTTCCAGCATCGCGTTGACGGCCAGATCGGCTTCGGTCACGGGGCCGGCGCCGTCCGGTTTGTCCCAGCGCTGCGCCGTGGTGCCCGAATACCGGGTTGCGATCTTTCCGGCCTCTAATGCGGCGTCGATCAGCAGGGGCAGGTCAGTTGCCGGCAAGTGTCATTCCTTCGATCAGCACCGACGGGACCACGCGTGACAGATAGGGGCGTGCATCATTGGCAGGGATGATCCGTTTCAGCATATCGCGCAGATTGCCCGCGATGGTGCATTCGTTGACCGGATGGGTGATTTCACCGTTTTCGACCCAAAAACCTGACGCCCCGCGAGAATAGTCACCCGTGTTCGGGTTGATCGTCGATCCGATCATGGATGTCACCAGCAGGCCGGTGCCCATATCGCGCAGCAGGTCGGCGCGGCTTTGATCGCCCTGCGTCAGGCTGAGGTTCCAGTTGCTGGGCGATGGCGGTCCGGACACGCCCCGCGCCGCATTCCCTGTCGGGGTCATGTCCAGTTTGCGCGCGCTGGACAGGTCCAGTGTCCAGCCGGTCAGAACTCCGTTTTCGACAATGGCCCGACGCCTGGTCGGCAGCCCTTCGGCGTCAAAGGGACGAGATCCCGCGATGCGCGGGCGAAACGGGTCTTCGATCAGAGACAGTTGTTCCGGCAGCACCTGCTCTCCCAGACAATCCTTCAGCCATGACGCGCCACGGGCAATGGCCGCGCCATTGCTGGCCCCCAGAAGGTGGCCAATCAATGAGGACGAAATGCGTTCATCGAACAGCACGGGAAAAGTGCCGGTGGCGGGCTTCCGGGCGCCGACCAGCGCAACGGCGCGTTCGCCTGCGGTCCGGCCAATCTCTTCGGGGCTGCGCAGATCGCTTTGAAAGGTGCGGCTGTCCCCGTCATAGTCGCGTTCCATCCCGGTGCCTTCGCCTGAAATCGCCACGCAGGATGTGGAGCGGCTGCTGCGGACATAGCCACCAGAAAACCCGTTTGTAGCAGCGAGATGCACGCGATGTGTTCTATAGGCCGCTGCCGCATCGGATACCTGCGCGACCCCCTGAACCGCAAGGGCCGCAGCTTCGGCGGCCAGCGCGTCATGCAAGAGGTCTTCGGCTGCTGGCTCCGGAGCAGGATCAAACAATTCCAGTGCCTTTACGTCCCAGTTACTGGCCAGTTGATCGGCATCCGCCAAACCGGTGAACGGGTCTTCGGGGGCTTCGCGCGCCATGGCAACGGCGCGCTCGGCCATGGCTTTCAGCGTTTCAGGGCGACTGTCCGAACTTGAAACGATGGCTTGCTGTTTGCCCAGAAATACCCGCAACCCAAGGTCTGTGCCTTCTGAGAGTTCGGCATGTTCCAATGCTCCGCTGCGCACTTCGACCGATACCGAAGAGCCATCAAGCACGATGGCATCCGCCGCTTCGGCTCCGGCATCGCGCGCCGCATCCAGCAGGTTTTGGCTGATTTCTTCAGGTGTTCGGGTCATGCGGCCTCCGGTCTTATTGCATTGGACCTAGCCTTGGACTGCCCGTCCCGCAAGACCTACAGTTGTATTGAATGGTGCAAAAGGAGGTGGTTGGCGCGGGTGCAAGTCGACGCCAATGGGGGGAGGGCAGCCGGGCCGCCCTCCCAAGATGTCATCACTTGATGCGTTGACCATTTGCCAGAATCTGACCGTCTTCCGTGAACTCGATTTTTGAGTTCAGAGTGTCCGGTTCTTCGCCGGGAACGGCCATCAGACCCATCATCATTCGTGCACCCAACGCGTCGCTGTCGGAAACCAGGCCCATGCCGATCAGTTTGTCGATCAGAGCGTTTGCGCCCACCAGTTTCAGGTTCGCAATGCCCGACGGGGCGGGCATGCCGTCGAATTCTTCGGTGTTCGAATTGTCGAAAGTGAAATCGCCGTCACCGGTCAGCTTTGCGCCGACCAGCGACACCAGCAACTCGTTAATCTTCAGTGAATGCAGTTCACCCGGAGCTTCTTCGGAAAACTCCAGTTCTTCGACGGCGGCCGGATCAAAGATATTCGTCAGGATCTTGGCCGTGCCGGTGGTGTCCAGCGCAATGGTTGCCGGATCACGCGGTAAAGCGCCAGCCGGGTCAAAGATGCTCCACAAAACATCCGACATGGTGAAATCGGTCAGGTTCATGGCGAACCCAAAGGGTTGGATTTCTTCGGATTCCTGCACCGGGAACTCGAATTTCAGCCCGGCATTGGCCATCGCGATTTCGATCGGGAAGGGCAGATCGGCGGTCGTAACCGCCAGCTTCGAGCTGTTTTGTTCGACATCATACGCAAGGCGCTGGGAATCGAAGCTGGCGCCAAACCGCCCGCCTTCGGATTCACTGCCAATTGAAAACGCTTCGCCTTCGCTGGTGCCGGCAATGGCGGTCTTGCCCGAAGCATAGGTAAAGAGGCCGGAGAACGAGAATCCTTCCTTGGAAAAAGCCTGCGGGTCCGCGACGTTAAAACCTGCGGGGATGACGTTGGTGCCTTCAAAGGTCAGTTGGTTCAGCGATCCGTCGATTTTGCCGTCTTCATTACTTTCCGGGTCGTTGAACACCAGATCATAGGTCAGCCCGTCGGCGGTAAATTTCTGATCTATATCGCGATTTTCACCGATTTTCATCCGCGAACTGCCCGCCAGGTTGGCCAACGCGATTTGCACGCCCAGAACGTCATCCGGCAGGGGTTCGCCATCAACGGTCAGCTCATCCAGTTTTATCCCCAGCGTCTCGGCGGAATAGTCATAGGTCATGTCGTCCGGCGCGCCCGAAACAACCATCTGCAATCCACTGTGGGAGTATCCGATATCGACCGAGAATTCTTCGTCGCCTTCTTCGCCCGACAGAGTCATGGGGAAGCTCTCGGGTAAACCGATGCTGACGGTACCGTCACCGTTCTCGGTCAGGGTCATCTCGGGAACGACCATGCGGAACGATCCGTCCTGGTCCGGTATTTCCACCGCAAAGGTCATATCCGTGATCGTGGTCACGTCGCCCGAGACAGATTGATCGCCCGAAACGGTGTAGCCCATCTGGGTCAGGTAAGCCTGCCAATCATCCCAGACCTCCTGTGCGGTGACATCGGCGAACGCGCCCTGGGTTATAGCGGCATAAGCCAAAACTGCGCCGCAACTGCGGCGAAGGAAAACGGACATTACAGAACCCTTCTTGATAAATTTGCGCGCATCGTCGTGCTTGCAGCGCCGGGCGTCAAGGGGCAAGGGCTGGACCCTTTCCCCGTTCGCGCGGTAGAGATTCACTCAATCTCAATCCAACAGAGGTAGAGGGTCTAGATGCAGGGGAAAACCGTACTGATAACTGGGGCCAGCCGTGGCATCGGTGCCGAGGCGGGGCGTGTATTTGCCGCAGCCGGGGCAAATGTAGCACTGGTTGCCCGCAGCAGGGATCAGATCGCGGCATTGGCCGCAGCCCTGGGTGACAATGCAATCGCGCTGGGATGTGATGTCAGCGACTTCGCGCAGGTGGAGCAAGCGGTTGCAGATTGCGTTGACCGGTTCGGAGGGCTGGACGTTCTGATCGGCAATGCGGGTGTGATCGATCCAATCTTTCATTTGACCAATGCCGATGTCACTGCGTGGAGCAAGGCGATCGACATTAACCTCAAGGGTGTTTTCTACGGAATGCGCGCTGCCATGCCCGTTATGCGCGCAGCGGGTGGAGGTACCGTGTTGACGGTATCGTCCGGCGCGGCGTCCAACCCAATTGAGGCATGGAGCCATTATTGCGCTTCGAAAGCGGGGGCAAAGATGCTGACAGAATGCCTGCATCTTGAGGAGTCCATTCACGGCATTCGCGCCATGGGCCTGTCGCCCGGAACCGTGGCCACCGACATGCAGCGGGTCATCAAGGCCAGCGGTATCAACGCCGTCAGCCAGTTGGACTGGAACGACCACATCCCCGCCGATTGGCCCGCGCGGGCGCTTTTATGGATGTGCTCGGACGATGCGGACGAATTTCTGGGCACCGAAATCTCGCTGCGGCGCGAAGATATCCGGCGAAGGGTTGGGCTGACGTGATCGAACTGACAAAGGCGGATGGGTTGTGGACCGTCACACTCAATAACCCGACCAAGGCTAACGCCCTGACGGGTGCCATGCTGACCGAACTGGCCGAGATTGCCGAAGATGCAACCGAGGCCCGTGCCCTCATCCTGTCCGGCACAGGCAAGGTCTTCAGCGCCGGGGCCGATCTGGACGAAGCTCGGGCCGGTCTTGCGACCTCGGACGTGTGGGAGCGATTGTCCGGAGCAATCGCCGCCTTGCCTTGTTTGACAGTCGCGGCTCTGAACGGAACGCTTGCGGGTGGGGCAAACGGTATGGTGCTGGCCTGTGACATCCGCATCGCGGTGCCGCAGGCCAAATTCTTCTATCCGGTCATGAAACTGGGTTTTTTGCCGCAACCTTCTGACCCTTTGCGCATGGCCGCCCTGATTGGGCCAGCACGCACCAAGATGGTTCTGATGGCAGGGCAAAAGATCACGGCGGAGGAGGCCTATACCTTCGGTCTTGTGGATCGGGTGGTTGAACCCGAAGTGCTGATGCAGGTGGCGCGTGAACTGGTTGCAGACAGTCTTGCCGCCGACCCGCAGATTGCGGCTGGTATCGCAAGGATGTGTCAATGAGGTTGTCCGCTGTGCTGCTGCGCGCAGCTGACCCCGACAAACTGGCCGGGTTCTATGCGGATGCTCTGGGCATGTTGGTATGGGAGCAGGGGCCGAACCGCCGCGTTGGATATGCCGGTCAGGACGCGGACCTTCTGCTGATGCCGGGTGGCGGCGGGTATGTTCATGACGGTGGCCAAAGGTACTGGAAGATCGGGATCACCGTACCGGATGTCGACCTTGCCGTTGCATATTTAGGGAAAAAGGGGGTTGAGGTCTCGGACCCGAAACAGTTTCTGGACATTGGCTACATGTGTCACCTGAAAGACCCTGAAGGCTTTGTGATCGAACTGCTCCAGCACGATTTCGAGGGCGACCGCCCCGAAAACGCGGCAGACCCCGATGATCCTTTTGCTGATGCCTGCATCGGACAGATCACCTTGCGCACCGGCGACATTACTGCCGAGGACACGTTCTGTCGGGCACAAGGTATGCGCCTTTTGTCGATGCAAGATGTGTCCCAATACGGATTTGATCTGCATTTCTATGCGTTTACCGAAGAGGTGCCGCCGAATGCAGATCTTTGGTCGGTCGAAAACCGCGAATGGCTGTGGAAGCGCCCCTACACAACGTTGGAGTTCCAGCACCTCGCCGGAGCGCAGTTTGCTCCGGTTCCGGATTATCGGGGATTGGAGGTGCAAGGGCTGAATGACTCGATCCGGGATGCCTTTGGCGATCCGGTCCGGCCCGGCTGATCACCGCTTGCGTCGTTTGCCCGGCACTTTTGACCGAAAACCGGGCGGGCGTTTACGGACCCAGTTCAGAAATTTTTCCAATCTTGGATGGATACGCAGGGCTTCGACCGTATTGAACTCGCGCGCAAGCTCGCCTTCGGTCAGGGTGGAATGAACCTCTTTGTGGCAGATCTGGTGCAGCAATACCGTGGGTCCGCCCTTGCCCCCTTTGAGTTTTGGGATCAGATGGTGCAGGCTGCCGACCCCGTCGGGGATTGGGCGGTCACAGAGCGGGCAGATCGGATCACTGTTCGACATGGTAATCACAAAGTCGCGCCGGACGGCGCAGAACGCAAGGGTACGGCAATGGCGCAGGCAGTGGTAATCGGGGCCGGACCCGCAGGCCTGATGGCGGCGGAGGAACTGGCCTCAGCAGGCCACGATGTTCTGGTGGCCGAAGCCAAACCCTCGGTGGCGCGCAAGTTTCTGATGGCTGGTAAATCGGGCCTGAACCTGACCAAGGACGAACCGTTCGAAACTCTGCTTCGATCCTATGGCGAGTCGGCAGACTGGCTGCGCCCGATTGTTGCCGATTTCGACGCCGTTGGCGTGCAGGAATGGGCGCGGGGGCTGGGGCGGGAGGTGTTCACCGGCTCGACAGGCCGGGTGTTCCCGACCGTGATGAAGGCCTCTCCTCTGCTACGGGCCTGGCTCGGGCGGCTTGAGACCGCGGGGGTTGAGATCAGGACCCGCTGGCGCTGGGTTGGCTGGGTTGGCGATTCGCTTGCATTCGACACTACGGATGGCAGGCACGTCATTGCGGCGGATGTGACAGTTCTGGCCTTGGGCGGGGCAAGCTGGGCCCGACTTGGATCAGACGGGCATTGGGCGCGGTTTCTGCGAGACAAAGGCGTCGGTCTCGCTCCGTTTGCCCCAGCGAACTCAGCCCTGTCCGTGGACTGGAGCCACCACATGCAGCCCCATTTCGGTGCGGCGTTGAAATCGGTCCGCTGGGCGGCCGGAGACGTGCAGAGCCGTGGTGAAGCGACGATTTCAGCGAAAGGGCTGGAGGGTGGGGGATTGTATTCCCTGACCCCGGCCTTGCGTAACGGCGCGCCGCTTACTGTCGATCTGGTTCCCGATCTGGACGAAAACGCTCTGCAAGCGCGCCTTTCTTCCAGGAAAGCCAAAACCACGCTGTCGCAATGGCTGAAAAAGTCACTCCACTTGCCGCCGCAGAAAATCGCGCTGTTTCACGAGATGGTTAAGGGCGGACCACCGAAGCCAGAGGAATGGGCCGGTGTCTTCAAGCGCCTCCCGATTCGGCATTCCGGACTGCGCCCGATGGACGAAGCAATTTCCACGGCCGGAGGGGTCACGCGCGCCGCGTTGAACGATGGGCTGATGCTGGTTTCAATGCCGGGCGTATTCTGCGCGGGGGAAATGCTGGACTGGGAAGCGCCGACCGGTGGCTATTTGCTGACCGCCTGTCTGGCGAGCGGTCGTTGGGCCGGTAAGTCAGCCGCGGACTGGCTGCGCCGCGTCGCTTAGCGCGACCGAGCCAGCATCGCCAGACGGATCATGGCCCGTTCGACAAGCGCCATGGCCGGTGCCGTCTGGCCTGCCGAACGTAGCGACAAGTCAGTGTCTGTGAGAACCGTCAAGGCCGTCTGCAGTTTCGGCGCGCCCCAGCCCTGAGCCTGCCGTAAAATCCGGTCGCGTCGTTTGCCATAGACCGGAGGCCGCAGTTTGCCGATGCCCTGTGCCGCCCCGCCGGGATCAGAGGCGCAGGCGTAAAGCGTACGAAAATGCCGGGTCGCCCCGATACACAAGCTCACCGCGTTGGTGCCTTGCGATTGCAACCGTCGGATCAGCGGGCCGATTTCTCCGGCACGACCCTCGGCGACTACGTTCAGAACGTCGTCCAATGCGGCCTCGGTCGAGCGGGGCGCGCAGGCTTCGATATCCTCGATGGTCAGTTCTGAACTGTCACCGTGTTTATAGAGTGACAGTTTTTCAACTGTTTGCGCGAAATCTCCCGGGCTGATCCCGGTCGCCAGTTCGGCGATCGCCGACATGGCGTCCTGTGGGATGTTCCGTAACCCCGCGTCGGTCAGAACTCGCTCAATCTCCCCCCGCGACGGCGGGTCGTCGTAGATGCCGACCGCATAGGCCGCCGGGTGCGCCTCGAATGCCTTGCGGATTTTGGAACTGGGTTTGAGCTGCCCGGCAGTGACGATGATCTGGGCATCGCCCGGAGCCCAGTCCTCAAAAGCAGCGATCAGCGCAAGAGCAGCTACATCCGTCGTGTCTTCGACAAAAACAGCGCGCGGGCCGGGAAAGAAACCCACTGCCTTGACCGCGTCCAGCAGCAGGGCGGGTTCGCCGCGCAGATTGGCGCCCGGCATGCGGGTCAGACGCATTTCCTCTTCGGCATTGGGGCCCAGCAACGCGGCCAGAACCTGTTGCCGTTTCAGCGCCACGCGCATCGCATCCGCGCCGTAGATCAACAGCCCGGCTTTGTCGGCGTCGGGTCGGGCGAAATACCCTTCAGCCTCGCGCGGGCTGAGCTTCATTTTGACAGATCCGGTGCGGCGTACAGGCGGTTCACGATCTGGTCCGACAGAATCACCATGAGGCGTTCTCTTGCGTCGCGCTCGTCCGCAAGCGTGGACACAGTAGATCCCGCAGCGGAATAGCCGACGAAATCCGAAACGTTGCCGGAAGCAAGCACCTTCCCTGTTTCATTCGATTTCAGCGAAAAGTTGGCGCGTCCTTCGATCGTGTAGCGGTTGGTCACGTTGGTCGTGGTGATCGCCTGGCGCCGGGATACGGTGGTAACCCTTACGTTCAGGACGTATTCCTTACCCGAAGTGGCGCTGCGGCCCAGCCGTTGTTCCAGATTCTGCACAAGCAGATAGCTTTCAACAGTGTTCGGGGCGGAAACCTCGACCCTGCCGTTAAGCGCCGACCCCGCGCCGCCGGGCGCGTAGACAGGTTCAAAGCCGCAGGCGGCCAGCGCCAGCGGGAGCATCAGCAAAGTTCTGCGATCAAACAACGACATTTACGATCCGGCCCGGGACGACAATCACCTTTTTCGGCGCATTTCCATCCAGCGCCTTTTGCACAGCTTCGGTGCTGAGCGCGATTTTTTCAACCTCGGCCTTGTCCAGATCCTTGGCCACGCTGATTTCCGCGCGGCGCTTGCCGTTGATCTGGATCGGCAGGATGACGGTATTGTCAACAAGCATCGCCTCGTCAGCCACCGGCCAGGGGGCAACGGCCACCAGACCTTCACCACCCTGATGGGCCCAGATGTCTTCGGCAAGGTGCGGCGTCATCGGCGACATCAGTTGTGCCAATGTCTTGATTGCCTGCTTCTGGGCTGCGGCAGCGGCTTTGGATTTGGCAAGCGTATTGGTGAACGCATAAAGCTTTGCGATGGCTGCGTTGAAGCCAAAGCTTTCGACCCCGAGTGTAACGTCGCGAATGGTCTTATGCATCTCGCGCAGCAGGTCCTCGTCGCCTTCGCCTTTTGCATCAGGGTCCACGGCCCCGATCTTGTCACAGAGATTCCACACCCGGTTCAGGTGTTTATAGGCGGCCTCTGCCCCTGCGGCGGTCCATTCCACGTCCCGCTCGGGCGGCGAATCGGACAGTACGAACCAGCGTGCCGTATCGGCGCCGAAGGCCGAGATGATGCTGACAGGGTCCACCACGTTTTTCTTGGATTTCGACATCTTGGCCGACGGGATGACCTCGACCTCGGTGCCATCGGCCAGTTTGCCGTCGGTCACATCCTCGGGCAGGTGATAGACCGGGCGGCCTTTGTCGTCGCGGGTCTGGTAAATCTCATGCGTGACCATGCCCTGCGTGAACAGTGCGTCGAATGGTTCGATGGCTTTTTTCGGCAAATGACCGGTGATGTTCATCGCCCTTGCGAAGAACCGCGAATAAAGCAGGTGCAGAATCGCATGTTCGATACCGCCAATATACTGGTCGACATTCATCCAGTATTCGGCCTCGGCCAGGTCGGTGGGCGTTTCGGCGTGTGGAGCGGTGAATCGGGCAAAATACCACGACGAATCGACAAACGTGTCCATCGTGTCGGTTTCGCGCCTGGCCGGAGCCCCGCAGGATGGGCATTGGCAATCCCGCCAGGTCGGGTGGCGATCCAGAGGGTTGCCAGGGTTGTCAAAGGTAACGTCGTCAGGCAGGCGGATCGGCAGATTCTCTTTCTTTTCAGGTACCACGCCGCAGGTACCGCAATGCACAACGGGAATCGGGCAGCCCCAGTAACGCTGGCGCGACAGGCCCCAATCGCGCAGACGGTATTTGGTGACGCCCTCACCCCAACCCGCCTTTTCGGCGAAATCGACTGTGGCATCGATTGCCTCATCGCCCGTGGCTTCGGTCAGGCCCGCAAAATGGTTCACCCAGCGGACGTTTTCAGTCTTCGGGGGGACAAAGGCGATCTTGTCGACCGGCGTGTCATCATCCAGCGCAAAGAAGGTGTCGACTACGGGCAGGCCGTATTTGCGGCAGAAATCCAGGTCGCGCTGGTCATGCGCAGGGCAGGCGAAAATCGCGCCGGTGCCATAATCCATCAGGATAAAATTCGCGATCCAGACCGGCAGTTCCCAGTTGGGATCAAGCGGATGCTTTACGCGGATGCCAGTGTCATAACCCAGCTTCTCCGCCGTTTCGATGGCTTCTTCAGTTGTGCCACCCTTGCGGCATTCCGCAACGAATTCCGCGACTTCCGGGTTCCCGGCCTCCAGCATTTTGGCAATGGGATGGTCTGGTGAGATCCCAACAAAGGACGCGCCCAGCAGCGTGTCGGGACGAGTCGTATAGACCGTGATCGGCTCTCCATCATCCGTTCGTTCAAAAGCGAATTGCAGTCCGCGCGATTTGCCGATCCAGTTTTCCTGCATCAGGCGCACTTTGGCAGGCCAATTGTCGAGCGTGTCAAGCGCCTCGAGCAGTTCCTCGGAGAAATCCGAGATTTTAAAGAACCACTGCGTCAACTCGCGGCGCTCCACCAACGCGCCCGAGCGCCAGCCGCGCCCGTTTTCCACCTGTTCATTGGCCAGAACGGTCATATCGACCGGGTCCCAGTTCACCACGGCGTTCTTGCGGTAGACCAGTCCTGCGTCGAGCATGTCCAGAAACAGCGCCTGTTGCTGGCCGTAATATTCTGGGTCGCAGGTGGCAAATTCGCGGGACCAGTCGATCGACAGGCCCAGCGGCTTCATTTGGCCGCGCATGTCGGCGATATTGCCGTATGTCCAGTCTTTTGGATGGCCGCCGATGGCCATTGCGGCGTTTTCCGCAGGCATCCCGAAAGCGTCCCAACCCATCGGGTGCAGAACGTTGTGCCCGGTCGCCAGCTTATGCCGCGCGATCACGTCACCCATCGTATAGTTGCGTACATGCCCCATATGAATGCGGCCCGACGGGTAGGGGAACATCTCTAGCACATAGTATTTCGGCTTGTCCGCCTTGTGGCTGGCGGCGAAGATTCCGGCCTTGTCCCAGGCTTCTTGCCATTTTGCTTCGATTTCGGTGGCCGAGTAGCGAGACATCGTACGGTCCTTCGTGAATGAAAACGCCGGGTGAGAACCCGGCGTGGTAATATTGTGATTTTCGGCGGGTTGCTAGAGTTTGTTGTCCGCAATGCGTAGTTGACGCGCACGGGACAGGATCGCGTCCTCGACCGCACGTGTCGTCGCGGCACTCACCGGAGAGCCGCCGCTTGTTTGCAGCGAAACCGACAACGAGCGTGCTGCCAGCGCCGGGTCGCTGATGTGAACCGTCGCGCGATACTGCCGTCCTCCACCCGGTGGCGTGCCGTAACCCGTTACGATAACACCGGTAAACGGATCGACTTCCTGCACGGGCAGGAAATTCAGAACGTCCAGCGACGCCGCCCACAGGTACCGATTCACATTTGTGATCTGCTCGGCGTTGGCGTTGTCGAACACATCCCAGATGGTCGAGCGATTCGGGTCGTTCAACTCGCGCTCTTCGGTGCGGGTGCTGTCAGTATAAAGCAAATCGGGATTCGGCGCGGCGCCTCGATTTTGTCCGCAGGCCGATACGGCGGCAGTGATTATGATCAAACCGAAAATCGTCTGCAGGCGCATTGTCGAATGGTCCTATTTCACGTGGTTTAGCTTGTTAAATGCTACTCCTAGACAAGGTCCAGTTCCGCAACAACCCTATTAATGTCACATAAGGGTGGGCTTGCCAGCAGATCAGGCCACAAACGGACTGTGGCATCCTTGCACCAATTTGCCGTCAATGCAGACAACAGACCTAAGCCAAGCTTGCGTGAGGGGGGCAAAAAAAGCGAAACGGTTCCCGTGCTGAGACATGTGCTGAGGCATGTGTCGAGTAGAAAAACTTTGAAACCGAGGGAAACGAGGGAAACACCATGAAAAAGGTTCTCTTCGCATCGACCGCTCTGATCGCAACCGCAAGCGTTGCCGCGGCCGACATTAAATTCAGCGGCTACGGCCGCTTTGGTCTTGGCTACCTGGAAGACCGTTCCACCAGCCGTCCGGTAACGGCTACCACCACTTTGACCACCGCAAGCGGTGCGACAGTTACCGTAACCGCCACAGCAAACGTGTCCGACCCCAACCCGGATGACACCATCCTGGTTTCGCGCTTCCGCCTGAACATCGACGGCACCGCGGAAACCGACGGTGGTGTTGAGTTCTCGGCGCGTGTTCGTCTGCAGGCTGACGAAAACAGCAACGGCGAAGCCAACTCGGCTGGCCTGAACGGCGCACGTTTCTCGGTCATCTACGGTGGTCTGCGTGTTGACGCGGGCAACGTTGCCGGCTCCTTCGACAACCTGGCAAACTACTACGGCAACGAAGTTGGTCTGGAACTGTTCGCGGGTCAGTACTCGGGCGTGAACTATGACTTCCTGGCCTATTCGTCGACCGGTTCGGGCGCGAACGCCGTGTTCTTCCAGTACGCTGTTGGCGACTTCTCTTTCGGTGCGTCGTATGACCAGGCGCGCGTAGCGTCCAGCACCGGTGGTGTAATTTCCTTCGCGGACGGCGACCGTTGGGACATCAGCGCGACTTACGTCTTCAACAACATCACCGCGGCTATCGCTTATGGTCAAACCGACGGCGGTACGGGCAGCGACCCAAGCCTGACCGTTCTGACCCTGGGTGGCGAATGGGGTGACTTTGGCGGTACTCTGTTTGTTGCAGACGACGCCACCGAAGTAGCCTCCACCGACGGCACCGCATGGGGTCTGTCGGCTTCCTACAACCTGGGCGCTGCAACCACCCTGCTGTTCACCTACGGTGACGGTAACGCTTCTGCTGACAAACAGCAGATTGCAATCGGCGGCATCTACGACCTGGGCGGCGGTGCATCGCTGCGCGGTGGTATCGGCCGCAACGACTCCGACGCTGGTACGGACACGATCCAAGCCGACTTCGGTGCTCAGTTCAACTTCTAAGTTGATCTGAACCGCGAGGTTTAAGGGCAGGTCTTCGGACCTGCCCTTTTCTTTTGTGCCGGGATGTTGTTTTTCTGCGGGCAAAGCAGATTGAGGAACCCTATGTCGTTGCAAGAAATCAATGCCCGCATCGCCAACGCCGAAACCGCCGCAGGGCGGCCTGCGGGGTCTGTAAAGCTGATAGCAGTTTCAAAAGTGCAGCCGAATGAGCGTGTGCGGGACGTTCTGGATCAAGGGCATCGGTGTTTCGGCGAAAACCGGGTTCAGGAGGCTGCTGGCAAATGGCCGGGCTTCAACGCGCAATATTCAGATATTGATCTTCACCTGATCGGCCCCTTGCAAACCAACAAAGCCCGCCAGGCAATGGAACTGTTCAGTACGATCCACTCGGTAGACCGGCCCAAGCTGGCGAAAACACTGGCACGGCTGGCGCAGGAGGTTGGCACCTGCCCGGATCTGTTCATTCAGGTCAATACCGGGGAAGAAGAACAGAAAGCCGGAATATTACCTGACGATGCTGACACGTTCATCGCCGAATGCCGGGCACTGGACCTGCCGATTCATGGCTTGATGTGTATCCCTCCGGTCGACGAAGAACCCTCTCTACATTTTGCATTGCTGGCCAAAATTGCCGGCCGCAACGGATTGCAGGGCCTGTCGATGGGGATGAGTGGCGATTTCGAGAAGGCAATCGCGCTGGGCGCAACCCATGTGCGCGTGGGATCTGCGATTTTTGGCGAAAGGGTCAAGCCCGAGGGATAACCAGGCGTGTCCCCGGGGATACTCTGCCGGCGATCCAGAGAAGGTGGTCACGGCGAAAGGCAACGCAACCTTCTGTCGGGTATCCGGGACGCCTCCATTGATGGATAAAGACAGCCGATCCGCGACCGGGCACGGAATTGGGCCAGTTCCAATCCGTAATTAGCACCAGGTCATACAAAGGATCCGCACGGCGCAACTTTTCATGGCTGAAAGTATAGGGTGCGCTGACCATGTGGTTATAGTGAGTATCGCTGCTGTCATCCGACCAGAGATCGCCCGGACCAATCGGAATGGCCCAAGGGGCTGGCTTCTTGATCCGGTCCGGCCGGTACAGCATACCGACGATATGGTGCAGGCCGGTTGGCGTCGCACCATCTCCTTCGCGCTTGTCGTCGCTAAGCCCACCTTTACCGATAGAGCAAGGAAATAACCGTCCGGCAAAACGCATGCCGCACGGGGTCAGAACAAGATCATCAACGGTCACAGCAGGTGACCCGACTTGGCCGCCTTGGTTGCCAGATACCCCCGGTTATGCGCTGTCTCCCCCACTTTCAGCGGTACGCGTTCGGTCACCGCGATCCCCGTCTTTTCCATCATTGCGATTTTCGCTGGATTGTTGGTCAGCAGTCGAACCGAACTGAAACCCAGTGATTTCAGAATGTCCGAACCCAGCCGGAAATCGCGCTCGTCATCCTCGAATCCCAGCCGGTGGTTGGCTTCGACGGTGTCAAACCCCTGGTCCTGCAGGAAATACGCGCGCATTTTGTTGGCCAGACCGATACCACGGCCTTCCTGATTGAGATACAGCAGTACGCCCGCCCCTTCCGACCCCATCTGGGCCAGCGCGCCCCGCAACTGGGGACCGCAATCACATTTCAGACTGCCCATCAGATCGCCGGTGAAACAGGCCGAGTGCAGCCGCGCCAGAACCGGTTTATCGCGATCCGGGCGCCCGATTTCGATGGCGTAATGTTCCTCGCCGCCATCTTCCGGGCGAAAGACGTGCAACCGCCCGGCCTCGGACACCTCCATCGGCAGGCGCGCGGCAACAACCGCGTGCAAGGCGCTGCGGTCCGCCAGATGCGGCGCTGCGCGCGTGTGATCAATGCAAGTCAGTTCATTTGTTGCTGCAAAACCACGGCCATCCTCGATCGGAACAACCACGGCCGCGGGCAGCAAATGTGCCGATTTGGTCAGAGCGATGGCAATGCGATGCAGGTGCGCATTGCCCTGACGCTCAGTCATCAGGGGCCCTTTCATCGGCGTGTTCAAATCATCCGATGGATCGGCCACGGCCTGCACCCAGGCTATGTCAGCGTCCGCCGGGATGATCACGCGCGCAAGATCGCCGTCATAGGCCCGCGCCTTGAGTGTTTCGGCCCGCCGCACGGTGACCGCAACCACCAGTTCTCCCCCGAGACCACGCAAATCCGCAAGCCGTTGGGCACTGAGCGTTTCCGTCGCGATGGCCAGCACGCTGAACCCCCTGTCATCCGTCAACGCAACCGGAACCCCCATGCGCAGATCCGCGCGGGCCCGTGCCAGCAATTCTGAAATATCCGGGATAAGGCTCATCTATGTTACCCTGTAACGTTCAGACTTTCTCCTAGCCTGATCAGACGGAAATGTGAAACATTTCCTCAGCGTCAGACACGAGGGCGTGAAACGGCTGCAGTAAACCTTGTTGATTGCATATTCCGCGCGCAAGTGGTGGAAAAGGCTTAGGAGGACCGGATCATGGCTCAGCTCAAGAAAATCCTGCTGGTGGATGACGATGAAGACCTGCGCGAGGCGCTCAGTGAGCAACTCGTGATGACCGAGGATTTCGACGTGTTCGAGGCGCATGACGGTCAATCAGCGATGGAGCGCGCCCGTGAGGCGATCTACGATCTGGTGATTCTGGACGTCGGCCTGCCGGATACGGACGGACGAGAGCTGTGCCGCCTAATGCGCAAGCAGGGCGTCAAAAGCCCGATTCTTATGCTGACCGGCCATGACAGCGATGCGGACACGATTCTGGGCCTGGATGCGGGCGCTAACGATTATGTTTCAAAACCTTTCAAGTTTCCGGTTCTTCTGGCTCGCATCCGCGCCCAGCTGCGCCAGCACGAACAATCCGAGGACGCGGTCTTTGTACTGGGCCCGTATACCTTCAAGCCTGCCATGAAGATGCTGATCACCGAGGAGGATCGAAAGATCCGCCTGACCGAGAAAGAAACCAATATTCTCAAGTTCCTATACCGGTCCGCCGATGGTGTGGTCGCGCGCGATGTGCTGCTGCACGAGGTCTGGGGATATAACGCCGGTGTCACTACGCACACGCTGGAAACCCACATCTATCGCCTGCGCCAGAAGATCGAGCCCGATCCGTCCAATGCGCGCCTTTTGGTCACAGAATCGGGTGGATATAGGCTGGTTTCTTAACTGGATGTGGATTGACTTGGATCAAAGTGATACCCTGTAGTCATCATTAGGTTACTCCCAACCCGCGCATGTCCGGGTTATGACATGCACCTCCCTGTTGGACTGCCGGGCCTGATGGCCCGGCCTTTTTTTGGCGCAAAGCGGTTTGGGGCGTAAATTAACCCGTTGGTCTGAAATTGTCGGATGCTTGGGTGCGCAAATCCGGTATCCATATCTGCGGTCCCAATTCACAGGCTAGCTGGTACCGTCGTTCTCCAACACGGTGCTATAAGTGAGGCCACTGCGCAGGCTACGGAAATCGGCATAGATCTTGCCATCTTCAAAGGTTGCATCGATCAATCCGTTGACCTGGCGTTTTTCCCCGACACGGCTTTCGACCATGGCAATTGAGCCGGATCCATCGCTACTGATTGTTCCCGTCACCTGGCCTTCATTCCACCTGTCTGAGTCGGTGCGGCTCCACTTGCTGGTTCCCCAGAACGCATTGTCCTGTTGTTCTTTTATCTCAAGAACCCATTCGGATTGGTTAAAACGCGGAGCACCATCGCTGTGTTCGTTAGGCAAGGCTGCAACGGTGTGGGTGCCGCTCCATACACCGCGCAAATCGGGTGTGTCTTCAGCAACAGCGTGGGTGGCAAAGGCAAGGGTGCTGGCCAGAGCGGCGGCGCCAAGTGTCTTTAGTCTGGTCATGGTTTCCTCCTTATTCCATGCCTTAAATGTTGGCAGCCAAAGGGGTGATTTCCATATTCACCGCGGTTCATTAAGTGGAATTCACCTGTGCTTCATGTGCAGAACGTTGCAGCCGAAACCAACCACGCCACCAAGCAAATCAAAACAAACACGCCAGAATTCTTTTCCCATGGTGCCGCGCCAATCGTCGCGCTAGGTTGCGCAAATCGCGACAGAGGAATCCCATCCCATGCCCTTTACCCTTGCCACCTGGAACATCAACTCGGTCCGCTTGCGCGAGCCTATCGTGCTGAAATTACTGCGGGAAGAGGCACCGGATATTCTGTGTTTGCAGGAATGCAAGTCGCCGGTCGAAAAGATCCCGACCGAAGGGTTTGCCGAACTGGGTTACACCCACATGATCGCGCGCGGACAAAAAGGCTATAATGGCGTTGCCATCCTGTCGCGCCTGCCGATGGAAGAGGTGGGCGACAAGGATTTCGCCGGACTGGGTCATGCGCGTCATATCGCTGGGCGGTTGGCGAACGGCGTCACCATCCACAACTTCTATGTGCCGGCGGGTGGCGACGTGCCGGACCGCGACAAGAACGTGAAGTTCGGCCAGAAACTCGATTACCTGACCGACATGCGCGACTGGTTCCATGCGGAAAAGCCGGAAAAGTCCATTCTGGTCGGTGATCTGAACATCGCTCCGCGCGAGGATGACGTGTGGTCGCACAAGCAGTTGCTCAAGGTTGTGTCACACACACCCATTGAGGTTGATCACCTTGCCGAAACGCAGGATGCAGGTGGTTGGGTCGACATCACCCGCCAGGACATCCCCGAAGGACAGCTCTATAGCTGGTGGTCTTATCGCGCGCGCGATTGGGACGCAGCGGATAAGGGACGGCGGTTGGATCACGTCTGGGCCACACCGGATATTTCCAATTCCGGCCATTCCAGCCGCATCCTCCGCGATGCGCGTGGGTGGGAAAAACCCAGCGATCACGCACCGGTCTTTGCAAGTTTCGACCTGTAATTCCACAACTCGGCCCTTGGTTTCTGCCCGCAGCAGTTGCATATAGGGCGCGAGTTCGAACGAAAGAGTGAATGCAATGGATCTTCTGAACGCTGCAGCCGGCCCTGATACCACTGACCTGATCAAAGACGGGTCCGAGGCCACGTTCATGGCCGATGTCGTCGAGGCTTCGCAGGAAACCCCGGTCATCGTGGATTTCTGGGCGCCGTGGTGCGGCCCATGCAAGACCCTTGTGCCTTTGTTGGAAGAGGCCGTGACCGCCGCCAAAGGCGCGGTGAAGATGGTCAAGATCAACGTGGACGAGGCGCAGATGATCGCGGCACAAATGCGCGTTCAGTCCGTCCCGACCGTGTATGCGTTTTTCAAAGGCCAGCCAATCGACGGATTCCAGGGCGCTGTTCCGGGGTCCGAAATCAAGGCGTTCGTGGACCGAGTTATTGAAGCCGCAGGCGGCGAAAGCCCCGGTGGTCAACTGGAAGAAGCGGTGCAGGCCGCCGAAGAAATGCTGGCCGAAGGCGCAGCCGTGGACGCGGCGCAGACCTTTGCCGCCATTCTGGGCGAAGACCCAAATCATGCTGCTGCTTATGGCGGGCTGGTCCGATCCCATATCGCTTCGGGTGATCTGGAACAGGCCGAGGCCATCCTCAATGGTGCTCCGGCAGAGATTTCCACCTCGGCCGAGATTGAGGCTGCCCATGCTCAACTGGAACTCGCCAAACAGGCGGCGGATGCTGGCCCGGTTGCAGAACTGACCGCGGCGGTTGAGGCCGAGCCCGACAACCATCAGGCCCGGTTCGATCTGGCCCAGGCGCTGCACGCGAATGGCGACGTTGAAGAGGCTGTTGCGCAGTTGCTGGACCTGTTCCGCCGCGATCGTGAGTGGAATGACGGTGCTGCCAAAGCGCAATTGTTCACGATCTTTGATGCGCTCAAGCCCAATGATCCGATCGTTCTGAACGGTCGTCGCAAGCTCAGCTCGATGATATTTGCCTAATTTCCGATCAGAGCTACACTCGGATACATGATGCATCCCGCTGACCTGCCGGAAACGGTATCCGTTTTTCCATTGCCCGGGGCGCTGTTGTTGCCCCGTTCACGCCTGCCGCTGCATATTTTCGAGCCGCGATATCTGCAGATGCTGGACGACGCCCTGAAAACACGGGAACGGTTGATTGGCATGGTCCAGCCCAACCCCTGCCAAAGCGATGAGGACAAGCTGCACCAGATCGGCTGCGCGGGACGTGTCACGCAGTTTTCTGAGACAGAAGATGGCCGCTACCTGATTACGCTGACCGGGATTTCCCGGTTCCGCATCAAATCGGAACTGGACGCCTTTACCCCTTATCGCCGCTGTTCGGTTACGTGGGATGGCTTTGACCGCGATCTGGGCAAGGCGGAACATGATGACGGTTTCGATCGGGACGATTTCCTGCATTTGCTGGAACGGTTCTTTTCCTCGCGCCAATTATCCACTGATTGGGACACGCTGAAGGATGCGGATGATGAGTTGCTTCTGAACTCGCTGTCGATGCTGCTTGATTTCGACCCCGAGGAAAAACAGGCCCTGCTGGAGGCACCGTGTCTGCGCACAAGGCGCGAGACATTGGTGACATTGATTGAATTCGCCATGCGCGGCGGATCGAATGAGGAAAAACTGCAATGAGCGACCCTGAACACACCTTTGACCGTCACATGCTTGAGGCGCTGATTTGCCCGCAGACGCATACCACGCTGCATTATGATGCTGAAAAGCAGGAACTGGTGTCCAAGGCCGCAAACCTGGCTTTTCCGATCCGCAACGGCATCCCGGTGATGCTGGTGGATGAGGCGCGCGAACTGGATTAAATCGCGCGGCCTTGCAGCAGTTTCGGCAGGTCTCCGGTCAGGCCGGCGGCCTCACGTACGAACCCTCGCCGCAGACCTGGCAGTGAGCCGACGATTCCCATTCCGATGTCACGCCCGATCCGCAGCAGAGGATTGTCGTTGGAAAACAGCTTGTTGAACACATCCGTCGCCATTGCCAGCGCCGCTGTGTCGAACCTCCGCCATTCCTGATAGCGTTCCAGAACCAATATTGAAGCGATATCTTCGCCGCGCCGTCCTGCAAGCGTCAAAACCTCGGCTAGCGCGCCGACGTCCCGCAGGCCCGCGTTCAGGCCCTGCCCTGCGATGGGGTGCATGCCGTGCGCGGCGTCCCCGACCAAGGCCATTCGATCGCCGATGAAGGAATTGGCGATGGTCAGGTTCAGCGGATAGGTGAAACGGTCACCCTGCAGGCGGATATCGCCCAGAAAATCGCCGAACCGGGGGCGAAGCACCTGCAGATAGTCTGCTTCGGGCAGGGCATTGATGCGGTGCGCCATCTCGGTCCGCTCGCTCCAGACGATCGAGCTGCGATTCCCGGTCAGGGGCAGAATCGCCAGAGGGCCGGGCGGCATGAAGAACTGATGTGCGACACCGTGATGGGGCAGGTCATGCTCGATTGCGCAAACCAGAGCGGTTTGCCCGTAATCCCAGCCAGACCGTTTGATACCCGCACGGGCGGCGGTGCCGCTACGGCGCCCGTCGCAGCCGACCAACAGGTCGCCTGTCAGGGTGGAGCCATCGTTCAGTGTCAGGGTCACACCGGCCGCGTCAGCCTCCTGCGCGACAACGGTCTTGCCGCTGACCTGTGTGATGCGGTTTTCCTCGGCCATCGAATCCAGAAAGGCACGGCGCAGATGGCGGTCTTCGACCATATAGCCCATCGGACCTTCTTCGATCTCGGCGTGGTCAAAATGCATGAAAAACGGTGACGGACCTGCGCCTGCGTGCCCATCGGTGACCTTGATTTCCAGCATTGGCTGGGCGTGCTCAGCCACGCGGGTCCAGACCCCGATCGCATCCAGCAAACGTTGCGAGGCCAGTGCCAGCGCATAGGCACGCCCGTCGAAGGCAGCGTTTTTGCGCACTTTCTCGGCCAGTGCGTCGATCACGGTGACGGAATGCCCTGTCTGGGCAAGGGCCAAGGCCAGGGCCGGGCCGTTCAGGCCGCCGCCAACGATCAGGATATCGGACTTCTGTTCCATGACCCGCAATATGCGCGGCTATTCGGGATTGTCCATGCGCGGACCTGTCGCTACCGTCCAACACAGCACAATTTTCCAGAAGGGGGCAGGGATGCAGGATTGGCTGACCATGACGGCATGTGATCTGGGTCGGGGCATCGGCATGGGGCGGATCGATCCGGTTGAGTTGACTGAAACTTACCTTTCCGCCATCGACGCGCACCCCCACCTGGACCGAATCTATGCCCACGTTACCCACGACCGAGCCCGCGCCGAGGCCGAGGCCGCGCAAGAGCGGGCCAAACTGGGCCTGCGCCGGTCGCTGCTGGACGGCGTGCCGATCAGCTGGAAGGACCTGTTCGATACGGCCGGTACCGCAACCGAGGCCGGATCGGCCCTGTTGAAAGGCCGTGTACCCGAGGCCGACGCAGTCGTGGTGCGCAACGCCACCGCAATGGGAACCGTGTGCCTGGGTAAAACGCACATGAGTGAACTGGCCTTCTCCGGGCTGGGCCTGAACCCGATTACCGGAACGCCGCCTTGCATCGACGATGAAGAGGCAGTGCCCGGCGGGTCATCCTCGGGCGCTGGAGCGTCGGTGGCGTGGGGCCTGGCGGCGTGCGGGGTCGGATCGGACACGGGAGGATCGGTGCGCATTCCGGCGGCCTGGAACAATCTGGTTGGATTGAAAACCACAGCTGGCCGCGTCAGCCTTGAGGGCACCGTGCCATTGTGCCTGCGGTTTGATACGGTTGGCCCTTTGACCCGGTCGGTTGAAGATGCCGCCCATATGCTGGCGTTGCTGGAAGGGGGCACGCCGGCCGATCTGCGTGGTGCGAGCCTTAAGGGTCGGCGGTTCGCCGATCTTCAGAACGTGGCCAAAGACGATCTGCGGGACGTTCCCCGCAAAGCCTTCGACGACGCGCTGGACCGGCTGCGCGAAGCCGGGGCCGAGATCGTCCCTCTCGAAGTGCCCGAACTGAACGATGCGATGGGCCTGTCCGGCCTTCTTTATACAACCGAAGCGTATGGCCTGTGGCGCGATGTGATCGAGGCAAATCCGGAAGCCATGTATCCCGAGATTCTCGAACGGTTCCGTGCGGGCAAAAACAACTCCGGCCCCGACTACATCGCCGCCTGGTCCAAGCTGAAGACGTGTCGGGGTGCGTGGGATGCAGCCACCGCCGGATTCGATGCCGTTCTCGCGCCGACGGCCCCCATTATGCCGCCGAATCTGGACCGGCTGATGAACGACCACGACTATTACGTGACCGAAAACCTGCTGGCGTTGCGCAATACGCGAATCGGCAACCTGATGGGGCTGGCCGCGCTCACATTGCCCACCGAAACGCCCGGCTGCGGGTTGATGATGATGGGGTATCCGGGCTCGGAAGAGGCCCTGTTGCGGCTTGGATCAGCGGCCGAGGCTGCGTTGGCCTGAATGCCACAATCCCCTGATTCGGCACCTCTTTGTCTGGACGTAAGTCGGTGCCGACGATATTCTGCCAAAAAAACGGGGCGAAAATGACCCCGATATTGAGGCAGCTATTATGAAATTCCCCGAGCGGTTTTCGAACCTACCGGCTTATGCATTCCCGCGTCTGCGCGCCCTGCTGGACCACCATCAGCCGGGCGGAGACGTGATTCACATGACCATTGGCGAGCCAAAGCATGATTTTCCTGCCTGGGTAACTGATGTGATCATGGAAAACGCCGCCGGGTTTCAGGGCTATCCGCAGAACGAGGGCACGCCTGAGCTGCGTGGTGCGATTACTGACTGGATTGCGCGTCGCTACGGCGTGACGATGGACCCGGAAATCAACGTAATGGCGCTGAACGGCACGCGTGAGGGCCTGTACAACGCCGCTATGGCGCTGTGCCCGGAGCAGAAAAACGGCCAGAAGCCGGTTATCCTGTGCCCGAACCCGTTCTATCAGGTCTATATGGTTGCCTCGATTTCGGTTGGGGCCGAGCCGGTTTTTGTGCCTGCAACCGCCGCCACAGGCCATCTGCCCGATTATGCCGGTCTGCCCGAGGACGTGCTGAACCGTACTGCCGTGGCCTACATCTGCTCGCCCGCCAATCCGCAGGGGGCCGTTGCGTCGCGCGATTACTGGGCCGAGTTGATCCAGCTGGCCGAAAAGTACGATTTCCGTATCTTTGCCGATGAGTGCTATTCCGAGATTTACCGCGACGAGGCGCCGGCCGGCGTATTGACCGTTGCGCAGGAACTGGGGGCCGATCCCGAACGGATCACGCTGTTCAACTCGCTGTCGAAGCGATCGAATCTGGCCGGTCTGCGCTCGGGTCTGATTGCTGGCGGGCCAGAGACGATCAAACGGGTCAAGCTATTGCGCAGCTATGCGGGTGCGCCTTTGCCCGCGCCGTTACAGGCGGCCGCGGCAAAGGTCTGGGTGGACGAGGTTCATGTTGCCGAGAACCGCGCACTCTATCAGGAAAAATACACGATTGCCGATGAGGTATTTGCCGGCGTTCAGGGCTATATGCCGCCCGAGGCCGGGTTTTTCCTGTGGCTGCCGGTCGAAGACGGCGAAGAAACCGCATTGAAGCTGTGGCAGGAGACCGGGGTTCGGGTCCTGCCGGGCGCATATCTTTCACAAGGTGATCCGGGGCAAAACCCGGGCGAACAATTTATCCGGGTTGCGATGGTGGCCCCAAAAACTGAGATGAAGCGCGGTCTGATCACACTCCGCGACTGCATCTATTCGTGAGGTACGAGGGCAAAATGGCATCATATAACGCGCGCAACCGCGATCCATTGCTGGACAGCACGACTCAGGCCGCCATCGAACGGCGCAGCAAGGAACTGATCGGGATCGCCCTGATCCTGCTGGGTCTGGCAGCCGCCACGATGATCTGGTCCTACACGCCGGATGATCCGAACTGGATGGTCTCGACGGACGCGCCGGTACAGAACTGGATGGGTCGGACCGGTGCCTCGATCGCGGCGCCGCTGTTCATGATCGTCGGGTGGGGTAGCTGGAGCATCGCGCTGGTGCTGATCGGCTGGGGTGTACGTTTCGCCGGGCATTTTGGCGAAGAACGCGCGGTTGGTCGCCTGATCTTTGCGCCGATCTGGATTGCTGTTGTTTCTGTCTACGCGGCCACACTGGTACCGGGTGAGGCGTGGCGTACCACCCATAGCTTTGGTCTGGGCGGATTGTTTGGCGATACGGTGATGGGCGCATTGCTGACGCTGCTGCCGATTTCCTCGCATTTCATGGTCAAGCTGATGTCTCTGGCCATGGCCACCGGGATGCTGGCGCTGGGTGTGTTCGTCCTGGGCTTTACGAAAGGGGACGTTCGTAAAGGGTTCCGCGCTTTCCTGCTGGGTCTCGTCATGTCTTACGATATCCTGATGAACCAGCTGGGCCGCGGCGCCGCCGCCACAGCGCAAGCTGCGCGCGAACGCCGCTCGCAGTGGGACGAGCGCAAGGCCGCACGCGCTGAGGCTTCCGAGGCCGTGTTCGATGACGATTTGGCCTATGCGGACCCGGTTTTCGAAGATCCTGATTTCGATGAGCCCGAGCCTGCAAAACCCGGTCTGCTGGCGCGGATGCCCAGCCTGATCCGCCGCCCGGATCCGATGCCCGAGCCCGAACTGATCGATCGGGAGCCTGTGGCCGGGTTTGACGAGATGCCGGGAGAGGACCGTATCCGTTCCAAGATTTCCGCCGCCGTGCGCAACCGCAAGGTGGCAACAGGCGAGGTGACGCCTGAGCATGATCCGAACCTGCCTCTGACCAAGGGGCGAGGTCGGGGACCCGACCCGCTGATCCTGAACTCCGGCCCCGCCGGAGATCTGCCGCCCGAACCACCGATGACTGCGACCGGATTGCCGCCCGAGCCTATGCTGACAGGGGAACCTGCGCCCGAATGGCAGGAACCGCTGCATCAGGATTTTGCGCCCGAGTCCGATTACGTGGATGAGGCGGTGTTCGAGGACGCACCTGTTCCCGAACCAGCACCGCAACAGCGCCCCGCGATGAAAATCCCGGTCGCTGAGCCGCGCAAACCAGTAGTAGCGCAGCCTGTACGCCGTACCCCGCCGCCCTCGCGCCGGGCGCAGGCCGAGGCGCAGCCTGCGCTGTCATTCGAGGAAAGGCACTCGGATTTCGAACTGCCGCCGCTTGGTCTTCTGTCCAACCCGGCCAGCATTCAGCGTCATCACCTCAGCGATGAGGCGCTGGAGGAAAACGCGCGGATGCTCGAAAACGTGCTGGATGACTATGGCGTCAAGGGTGAGATCGTCAGTGTGCGCCCCGGCCCGGTCGTCACAATGTACGAACTGGAACCGGCCCCGGGCCTGAAAGCCAGCCGCGTGATCGGTCTGGCGGACGATATCGCGCGGTCAATGTCGGCTCTGTCGGCGCGGGTTTCGACCCTGCCGGGCCGTTCGGTGATCGGGATCGAATTGCCAAATGAAAACCGCGAGATGGTGGTGCTGCGCGAGATTCTCGCCAGCCGCGACTTTGGGGATGGCAACCATGCGCTGCCTTTGGCCTTGGGCAAGGATATCGGTGGTGAATCCGTCGTGGCGAACCTTGCCAAGATGCCTCACTTGCTGATCGCGGGGACCACCGGTTCCGGTAAGTCGGTGGCGATCAACACCATGATCCTTTCGCTGCTGTACAAGCTGACGCCGGATGAGTGCCGCCTGATCATGATCGATCCCAAGATGCTGGAACTGTCTGTTTATGACGGCATCCCGCATCTGTTGTCGCCCGTTGTGACCGACCCGAAAAAGGCGGTTGTCGCCCTGAAATGGGTCGTGGGCGAGATGGAGGATCGTTACCGCAAAATGTCCAAAATGGGCGTCCGCAACATCGCCGGCTACAACGGCCGCGTAAAGGACGCTTTGGCCAAGGGCGAGATGTTCAGCCGCACGGTGCAGACCGGATTTGACGATGAAACCGGTGAACCTATGTTCGAGACCGAAGAATTCGCGCCCGAAGCGATGCCCTATATCGTCGTGATCGTCGATGAAATGGCCGACCTGATGATGGTTGCGGGCAAAGAGATCGAAGCCTGCATTCAGCGTCTGGCCCAGATGGCGCGGGCCTCGGGAATCCACCTGATCATGGCGACGCAGCGACCTTCGGTTGACGTGATCACCGGTACGATCAAAGCGAACTTCCCGACCCGGATTTCGTTCCAGGTGACGTCAAAAGTCGACAGCCGCACGATTCTGGGCGAGATGGGCGCCGAGCAACTGCTGGGGCAGGGCGACATGCTCTATATGGCCGGTGGCGCCAAGATCACCCGTTGCCATGGCCCGTTTGTCTCAGACGAAGAGGTCGAAGAAATCGTCAACCATCTGAAACAGTTCGGTCCGCCGGACTACGTGAGCACTGTATTGGACGGCCCGGCCGAGGACAAAGCCGACAATATCGATGCCGTTCTGGGTCTGAACACCGGTGGCAATACCAACGGAGAAGACGCTCTTTACGATCAGGCGGTGGCGATTGTGATCAAGGATCGCAAATGCTCAACCTCGTACATTCAGCGGAAACTCGCCATTGGTTACAACAAGGCTGCGCGGCTTGTTGAGCAAATGGAGGACGAAGGCGTTGTTTCGGCGGCAAATCACGTCGGTAAGCGGGAAATCCTCGTCCCCGAGCAGTAGGATATTTAATAACAAGGGCAAAGCGCTTATCTGGTTCCTCATGAAACAGATTGCTTTTGCCCTTGCTTTGACACTGGCCGCGCCTGCGGCCTGGGCCGCTGATAAGCTGCCGCTGTCGCAAATCTCCAACTATCTGAATGGTCTCAAGACCGTTGAGACCACGTTCACGCAGGTCAATGATGACGGCTCGCTCAGCACCGGTAAGTTGTGGATGGAGCGGCCCGGAAAGATGCGGTTCGAATATGATCCGCCCAACAGCGCCGTTGTTCTGGCGCGGGCCGGAACCGTTCAGATATTCGATCCGAAATCCAATCAACCGCCCGAGCAGTACCCGCTGAAGCGCACGCCGCTGTCACTGGTGCTGGCGCGGAACGTCAATCTGGAGCAGGCGAATATGGTGGTCGGCCATGATTTCGATGGTACCGCCACGGTCGTTACGGCTCAGGATCCGAAGAACCCCGACTCTGGGCGGATCGAGCTGATGTTCACCGGAGATCCGATCGAGCTGCGCAAATGGGTCATTCACGACAACGCAGGCAATCAGACAACCGTGCTGCTGGGTCAGCTGAACAAAGGTGGAAACCTCAGTAACGATCTGTTTTCGAAATCGAAAAGAAGCGGGTCAGGCAATCGCTGACCCGCGGATCGTTCAGTAGCGGCAACCGGACAGTTGCGCCTGATACAGCTTAGCGCGCGCATCCACGTCGTTAGCGACATTCAGCAGCCAGGTCTTGCCGTAATGGCTGCCGCGGGCATAGCCGGTATGGCCTTCGTGGTAGGCCAGATACTGGTTGCGCGTGTCGCTCGGGTGAATGCCGTTCCGCTCATAGCTTTTGTTCATGTACCAGCCAATGAAATCCGACGCGTCGCGGATACGGTCGCGCTTGGCGCGGCGTTTACCGGTTTCCTTTTGGTACTGATCCCAAGTTCCATCCAACGCCTGGCTGAAACCATAGGCGCTGCTCTGCCGGCCCATCGGGATTACGCCCAATACGTATTTGTGCGGGGTCCGTGCATCGTGCTTGTAGCGGCTTTCCTGATAGATCGTTGCCATCTGAACATGGATTGGTACGCCCCACTTACGCTCAGTGCTTTTGAACGCCTTCATGTAATCGGGCCGTTCGCGCGCAATGCTGCACGCGTCATTCAATTTGCTGGGCGGTTGCTTGGATCCGCCCCCACAGGATGCCAAAAGCAGCACCCCGAAGAGTACGATAAGAATTCTGCTCATGTGCCTCGTGCCTTTTTTCTTTATTCTAGCGCAGATTGAGCCGCGAGGAAATCACAATCGTTACAGAACAATAGCTAGAATTAGCGGTAACGCGCCCACGGCCAAGGCGGTCGAGACCATAACCAGCCCTGCCACCGCGTCCGTATCCGCGTCAAAGCGTTCGGCCAGCAGATAAGAGGTAACGGCAACCGGCGTGCACATCTGCAGGACCATGACACCAAAGGCGGTTTTATCCAGTCCGAACAACAGTGCGAAACCCCAGCCCAGAACAAAGCACACGAGGAGTTTCAGGAGCGACAGCCAAACGGCCTGACCAATCTTGCGCGGCGTCAGGCGGGCGATTGCGACGCCAACCGTTATCAACATCATCGGAATGGCCATCTGACCCAGCAATTCCAGTGTGTTGGTCAGAAATACCGGCGTTTCCCAGCCACGCCACAGGAACAGAGCCCCCAACAACGTGGCCCAGACCATCGGTTCCCGTGCCGCCTTGCCGAACCCACCTTTCCCGGCGACCAGATAGATCCCGTAAGTGAAAGAAAACAATGCGGTTACGGCTAGAAAAATCACCGCAAACCCCAGCCCGGCCTGCCCAAAGGCAAATATACACAGCGGCAGGCCCAGATTGCCGGTGTTGCCGAAAATCAGCGGTGAAAGATATGTTCTCCGGTCCAGTCCCTTAAGCCGTACGAACGCTTCAAAGACGATGGCAAGCCCGACATGCCCGGTGATCGCAGCCAGCGTGAAACGGGTCAGCTCTCCTGCCGGAATTTCGGTTTGCATCAGCGCAACAAAGATCAGACTGGGGACCGCAAGGGTCACAGCCAGCCGTGTCACAAACTCCAGCCGGTACTCAAACCCAAGCTTAACCCACGTAAAACCGATCGCCGCAAGCAGAAAGACCGGAGCCACGATTTCGAACACTGTCAGCAAGAGGTTCACAGACTGTTTCCCTGATTTTCAGATCAATGATTGGCATTTCGGCCCGGAAAGAGGTAGTAAGATCCTTGGGGGCAATAAAATGTTGAAGACACACGCCAAGTACCGGCTGGGCCAGGTGGTCCGCCATAAAAAACATCCCTTTCGAGGGGTGATCTTTGACGTGGACCCGGAATTTTCAAACACGGAAGAATGGTATCAGGCCATTCCCGAGGACAGCCGCCCGATCAAGGATCAGCCGTTTTATCATTTGCTGGCAGAAAACGACCAATCCTTCTATGTAGCTTATGTTTCTGAACAAAATCTGGTTGCGGATCAATCCGGTGAGCCGGTTGAGCACCCCGATATTCCTGACATGTTTGGTCCTTTCGAAAACGGGGCATACCCGCTTCACTTTCATCTGAACTGACTTAACGAACTGGCACCTCATTCCTTAGTATCCAAGCGCACATCCGTCCTTTCGGGGGTCGCTTGCGCCCTCTAAAACGCCATTCTCACGGATTCGTATCGCCTGTGCTCCGCCCAGTGGTGTTTCCGGAATCTGAACGTTGTGACCTATTTCGGATAATTGTTGAGAAACTACTGGCGAAATACCGCGTTCCAACTTCAATACATCATTGTCGGCAAAAGCACGGGGTGCATCGATTGTGGCCTGCAGGCCAAGGCCATGGTCGGTCAGGTTGGACACAAACCGGGCGTGCCCGGTCGGTTGAAATGCGCCGCCCATTACTCCAAATGGCATCAGAACCCGGCCATTCTGTTTCAAAACTCCGGGAATAATCGTGTGCATGGGGCGCTTGCCGGGGCCAAGCTCGTTCGGGTGGCCGGCTTGCAGGGTAAAGCCGGCCCCGCGGTTCTGGAGTAGAATTCCGTATTTTTCAGACGCGATTCCTGACCCGAAGCTGTGAAAAATGGAATAGATCAGCGACACAGCCATCCTGTCGCGGTCAACCACCGTGATATAGACGGTGTCCTTGTGGATGGCCTCGGTCAGCGATGCAGCCGCGGGCATGGCACGTTTCGGGTCAATCAACGCGGCCAATTTATCGGCCACAGACTGATCCAGAAACCGATCAGCGTGCGTCGTATGATCGGGGTCGGCAATGAACCGGTTCCGCGCGTCATAGGCGAGTTTCGAGGCTTCGGCTTCGATGTGAATGCGTTCGGCCCCGAAAGGATCCATGCGTGCAATATCGAAGTTCTTGAGGATGTTCAGCAGCAATATGGCGGTCGCGCCCTGTCCGTTCGGCGGATGCTCAACAAGGTCGATACCCTGATAGATACCGCTGACGGGCCGGGTGTCAGTGCATCTGGTGGTTTGAAAATCTTCGGATGTATGCGCGCCGCCCAATTGGGTCAAAGCTGCGATCATGTCCTCGGCGATGTCACCGGTATAGAACGCATCCCGCCCTGTCCGGGCGATCTGGCGCAGAACTTCGGCTTGACCGGGTGCCCGAAAGACTTGCCCGGTTTCTGGCGCCGCGTCGTTATCCAGGTAAAAAGCGCGTGCTGCCCCCTGCAGGGTTGCAGCCCCTGTTTTCCAGTCAAATGCTACCCTTGGTGCAACCGGCACGCCGGTCTCTGCGTAGTGAATGGCGGGTTGCAATATGGCGTCCAGCCCCAGTTTCCCTTCGGTTTCCGCCAAATGGCAAAACGCATCCACAGCGCCGGGTACGGTCACCGCATCCGGGGTGTTCAGAGGAACTTCCGTCAGTCCCCGCTCTCGTAGTTTACTCGTATCGGCAGCAGCAGGCGCGCGGCCCGAGCCATTCAGGGCGCGGATATTGGTCTCACCCGCACGGTTAAACAAAACAAAGCAATCGCCGCCCAATCCGGTCATTTGTGGTTCGCAAATGCCCAATAGAACCGCTCCGGCAATGGCCGCATCCATTGCGTTGCCGCCTTGCGAAAGAATATCCACTGCAACCTTCGCGGCCAGAGGATGAGACGTTGCGCACATCCCTTCTGTCGCAAGAACTTCGGACCGGCCTGTTGTGTGAAAATCCCGCATTGCTTTGCCTTCCCAATCGAACGCGGAGAAGGTATCGCGCGCCCTGAGGTTGTCCAGTCAAATCAATGGGAAGATCCTCGGCGCCGCTCACTGGGTGGGGGCTGTGACATATGGCGCCGAGGGAAGCTATCTGAGCTACAAGGAAATGTATGCCCCTCGTTTGGGGCGCGACAATGGTTCGATCTGGGCGTTAATGTGACCATTTCTTGCCGCTAGGTCATTTCGGGGAAATCGAAACGCAGGGACAGCCTGTTGCAGCCGTCACTGCGCTCATAGCGGATATCACTGGTAAGCTCATGTATCAGAAACCAGCCAAACCCGCCTTCGGGCAACTCGTCAACGGATGATCCCAGCGGCGCGGGAACCCCTTCCGGAACGCGAAAACCCGGCAACGGATTGCCGGTGTCAGAGATTAGAATAACAAGCCAGTTCCGGTGCAGACGACACCGCACCTTGACCTTGGCAGGGGTGACGCCGGCATAGGCGTGTTCCACCACATTGTTGATGGCTTCTGCCAAAGCGATCTTCACATCGCTGGCTTTGTGAGCCGGAAGCCCCTGTGCCGCCAGGCACCTGCTGAGTTGAGCGATGCCGATACTGGCCTCGGACTCGGTGGCTGCGAAGCTCAAATCTAAACACTTGCCGTTACACATGGGCGACGCGCCTATTCAGATGTTCCCAGGGGTCATTCCGCAGTCGCCGACATGGCGTCATCCAAAGTCGGGTACAGCTTGAATACCGTGTCCATGCGCGTCAGTCGAAACACCTTTTCAACGAAAGGATGCAACCCGGCCAGATCCAGTCTGCGGTCGTTGCCAAGCTGTTTCATAGAGGCGACGATTGCACCCAAACCACTCGAATCGATAAATTCGACCCCCGTCAGGTCCAGCACCACCCGAGTGGCCCCGCCGTCAGCTTCACTGCGCATGTCTTCTTTGAATTGAATGGCCATTGCGGCATCAATCCGGTCGGAATGAACTGTTATAATCTGGGTCGCGTCGGTTGTAGTGCTGGTCAAGGCCATGCGCCACGGTCCTTTAAACTGAAATTCACTGGTAGAAATACGCTAGACGGCAATTCTTACCATTCGGTATCCATCAATCAGGAAAAGAGGAGGAGCATCCAGATGAAGCAAGTTGTGATCGCCGGCGCCGCGCGCACCCCTATGGGTGGGTTTCAAGGGATGTTCGACGGCGTGGCCGCAGCCGAATTGGGCGGAACCGCCATCCGCGCCGCATTGCAGGGCGCCGGAGCTGAAACAGTGGATGAGGTTCTGATGGGTTGCGTTTTGCCTGCGGGCCAGGGTCAGGCGCCCGCGCG
This sequence comes from Ruegeria lacuscaerulensis, assembly GCF_013031245.1. GTDB lineage: Bacteria > Pseudomonadota > Alphaproteobacteria > Rhodobacterales > Rhodobacteraceae > Ruegeria > Ruegeria lacuscaerulensis_C. Next base: position 32,017 of record NZ_WPZL01000011.1, on the reverse strand, counting down.
TCAGGCCGGGTTTGCGGGGGGGTTGGGCGAAGAGGTGCCGGCGACAACTCTCAACAAGATGTGCGGTTCGGGGATGAAGGCAGCGATGATGGCCTTCGATCAGATTGCCCTGGGGCATGCGGACACGATGATCGCGGGCGGCATGGAGAGCATGACAAATGCACCCTACCTACTGCCGAAAATGCGCGGAGGTGCGCGGATCGGGCATGGGCAGGTGGTTGATCACATGTTTCTGGACGGGCTTGAGGACGCCTATGACAAGGGTCGTCTGATGGGAACATTCGCCGAGGATTGCGCCGAAGCCTATCAGTTCACGCGAGAAGCGCAGGACGAATACGCGCTGCAGTCTTTGTCCAATGCTCTTTCGGCGCAAGAAAACGCAGCGTTCGACAGAGAGATTGCCCCGGTCGTGACACGAACCCGCAAGGGAGAGGTTACCTTTGCCGAAGACGAACAACCGAAATCCGCGCGGCCTGAAAAAATCCCGTCGCTGAAACCGGCCTTTCGAAAGGATGGCACTGTAACGGCCGCCAACTCTTCATCGATCTCCGACGGAGCCGCCGCTCTGGTACTGGCGTCTGCCGAGGCGGCCGAGGCGCAAGGTTTGACCGTTCGCGCCCGCGTATTAGGTCATGCCAGCCACGCGCAGGCTCCCGGTCTTTTCACCACCGCCCCGGTTCCAGCGGCGCAGAAGCTGTTGACCAGTATCGGATGGTCCAATGACGATGTGGACTTGTGGGAGGTCAACGAAGCCTTCGCCGTTGTGCCGATGGCCTTCATGCATGAGATGGGCCTGCCGCGCGACAAGGTCAACGTGAACGGCGGGGCCTGCGCGCTGGGCCATCCGATTGGCGCATCAGGCGCGCGGATCATGGTCACGCTGCTGAATGCCTTGGAAAAGAGGAACCTCAAACGTGGCGTGGCTGCGATCTGTATCGGGGGTGGCGAAGGCACAGCAATTGCGATCGAACGTGTTTGACGCTTAAACCGTTTCCAAATACTCCGGGGCAGACTTTTGCCAGAGAGTATGACCATGACCGCCGACTATGACACGCTTGCCAAAACCATCGCCGCGCTGACGGAAGGCGAAACCGATGAGGTCGCATTAATGGCGACGGTTGCTTGCGAGGTGCATCACGCGGATGATCGGTTTGACTGGACAGGTTTTTATCGCGTCACCGAACCGGGCCTGTTGAAAATCGGGCCGTATCAGGGCGGTCACGGCTGCCTGGTGATTCCTTTCGAGCGCGGCGTCTGCGGCGCTGCCGCGCGGACGGGTAAGGTTCAGCTGGTGCCGGATGTCGACGCATTTCCGGGACATATTGCCTGTGCCTCGTCCACGCGATCCGAACTGGTATTGCCGGTCAGCAACGCGTCCGGCGAGATCATTGCGGTATTCGACATCGACAGCGACCGGCCGGATGCGTTTACGGCGGTTGATGCTGAAAACCTGACTGCGATTTTGTCGAAGACGTTCGCGAGCGCGTAGTTCACGCGCAAGCGGTGCTGGGTTGCGATCTGACGCGCTTGCCTCAGATTTGTTAGGGTCGGGTTATCGAAAAGGTGCGGATGCAGACATGATACCAGACCGTTTTGCCACTCAGCGGCTTTCCGTCAGCGATTGGCGCCCCGAAATCGCTGACCAGCGTCTGCGGCGTACGCTGGAAGTTGATTTGACAAAGGTGTTGACCCCAGCGGTCTTAAAGCCTTTGCCGCCGTCCATGCAGTTGGAGGGCCAGCTGGAAGGTGTCACGGCGTGGATAGATGCGCGCCATGCTGAAAGCGACGTACTGCTTGTCCGCCAACAACAAGATAATCAGTTGATCGGGTTGATGATTTTGGCCCGCAGCCCTGATGCAATGGATTCGCTGACAATCCATATCGGCTATCTGTTTGCGGAATCGGCGTGGGGTTTTGGCTATGCAACTGAGCTGCTGAACGGATTTGTCGCCGCGTGCAGCTTTGATCAAACTCTTCGCCTTGTTGCCGGAGTCGAGCACGACAATCCCGCCTCTGCCCGTGTGCTGCAGAAAACGGGATTTATGTTGCTGCCTGAACAATCTTCTGAAAGCACTGAAATGTACTTTAGGGACATTGTATAGCTGGGCCTCGGGCGCAGCTATTCGGCTTTAACCAGATCGCAATTCTGCGCTTGCGTTGTAGCGACCTAAGCCTGCCCCAGCTTGTTCATTGTTCCGAAGATGCCGACAACCGTCAGGCTTGGAGGATCTTGGCCTTTTGCGCAGCAAATTCCTCGTCGGTCAGAACGCCTTTTTCCTTTAGCGCTGCAAGTCGTTCCAATTCATCTGCCGCCGATACGTTCGCCACCGAGCGGATATACTCTTTCTGGGCGTTTTCGATCTGATTCATGGTCTCGACACTGTGCTGGTGCATTTTTTCCCCGCGCACAATCAGATAAGCCAGAACGCCCATCCAGGGAATCAGGATTACGAAAGCGATCCACAGCGCCTTGCCGCCACCGCTCAGGTCCTTCGAGCGAAAAACGTCGGCGACAACCGATATCATCACCCAGAACCAGGCCACCATCAGGAACAGCCAGAAGATCGACCAGACTATATCGAAGAAACCAATCCCATTGTCCATTTTCATCCAACCCTTTGCTAATCTGCGAGAAATTCCTGCAACGGAAACCATGCAATTGTAACAGGCGGTTTTCGACTTGGTTAGATTTATTTCACGCGTGGCATTTCGTTCATGAAATGCCGGGAAGGACTTTTGTGACCAGCAGGTAAACCAGAACCGTCTGAGCACCAAAGATTGCAAACAGATACAGGGTAAATCGACGCTTGCGCGTTTTGTGTCTGAACATCCAGCGCCCTAAAATCGCGCCGGGGCTGCCGCCCAGCAGCGCAAGCAACAGCAAACGCCGCTCAGAAACCCGGCGTTTTCGCCGCCTTGCACCCAGCTTGTCCCATCCAAAAGCCAGCAATGTCAGGCCGTTGATGGTCCAAAGATATATCACTGCAATCCACATGGCGGATGGATAGCCAAACCCAGCGAAACACCCAAGTGAAAAAATCCTTGGTTTTTTCACCGATTCGGGGCATCGTGAAAAACAGAGGATAAATTTCACGGCAATCGGGGGCAACCAGTGAACAGCCAGGCACCGCACAGCGCATCACTCGGGGCGGATATCCGTGCCTTGCGCAAGGCACGTGGGTTGACGCTGACCGAGATTGCAGAACGGCTGAACCGGTCGGTTGGGTGGCTCAGCCAGGTCGAGCGCGATATGTCCGACCCTTCGATCTCGGACCTGCGCCAGATTGCCGAGTGCCTGGGCGTGCCGATGTCGATGCTGTTTGCCCATTCGGCGGCGCCCGCAGATGAGCAGGGCTATGTCGTGCGCACCGGATCGCGCCGCCCAATGGGGTCGGGTGAGGAAGGTTTGATCGAAGAATTGCTCTCACCCGATCTGACGGATGACTTCGAGATGGTGCATTCCACATTCGAGCCGCATTCGTGCATGCAGACACCTGCAGACCGTTCCACGCAGGAAGTCGGATACATGATCTCGGGTCATCTTGATCTGATTATCGGTGGCCGCAAGTTCACCGTCGGCCCCGGTGACAGCTTTCGGATCCGGCACGAGCCTTATCAATGGTCGAACCCGTATGACGAACCCGCCGTGGCCATCTGGGTCATCGCGCCGCCGGTGTACTGATGAGTTTCGAGGCCTGGACCATATTCGCGCTGTTCTGGGTGGTGTTCGTCACCACGCCGGGACCAAATGCGGTGAACTGTATCTCGAACGGGATGAGCCTGCCGTTTCCCAAGGCCATGCTGAGTGTTCTGGCGATCCTGACTCAGGCGAGCGCATTCTTAATCTTGTCAGCGCTGGGTGTAACCGCACTGATCGCGGCGTCACCAACCGGGTTCTTCATCGCCAAGCTGATTGGTGCCGGATTCCTGATTTGGGTGGGCATTCGTGGCTGGATGAACGCCGGCAGGCCCGTGCCTGCATCTGAACGGCCCGCGCGGCATGTCTATCTGCACGCGCTGGCCGTTGCCACGATCAATCCCAAAAGCGTTGCCGGATACCTCGCCGCCTTTTCGCAGTTCGTGCAGCCGGGCGTGCCGATCTGGCAGCAGATGTCGGTGATCATGCCGACCGCTTTGGTCATCACCACGCTCAGCTACACCGGGTTTACCCTGTTGGGCGCGTTGATGGGCAAGGCCGCGCTGGGCGCGGTGTTCAACGCCTGGGTCCGCCGTGTGATGGCGACCTGTTTCATCATCTACGGCGTGTTGCTGGGGGCCAGCACCACGTCCACAGCAAGGGGGTAATCACATGCACACCGGTACCTGCCTCTGTGGCGCGGTTGCGTTCAATATAGATGGAGAGCTGTCGCCGCCTTCGGCCTGCCATTGCGGCCAATGCCGCAAGCAATCGGGCCATGTCTGGGCATCGACCTCGACTCATCAGGACAACCTGAGTTTCACCGCCAGCGACACGCTGAGCTGGTTTCGTGCCTCGGACATTGCGCGACGCGGGTTTTGCCGCTCCTGCGGTTCGTTCCTTTTCTGGCAGCACAATGATGAGGACACGATTTCGATTTCCATGGGCGCGCTGGACGCGCCCACCGGACTGAACCTCGCCCGGCACATCTTTGTGGCCGACAAGGGCGATTACTACGACATCACAGACGATCTGCCTCAAGAGGCACAGTAATAGGGATCAAACAACATGAGTGATTTTCCGACAAAAGCCCGCGTGGTTATTATCGGTGGCGGCGTGGTGGGGACCTCCTCACTCTACCATCTGGCCAAGAAAGGCTGGACCGACTGCGTTCTGCTGGAAAAGAACGAACTGACCGCAGGCTCGACCTGGCACGCCGCTGGCAATGTACCGACGTTTTCGACCTCGTGGGCGATCATGAACATGCAGCGGTATTCGACCGAGCTGTACTCGCGTCTGGGTGAGGAAGTCGACTATCCGATGAACTATCACCAGACCGGCTCGATCCGACTGGCGCATTCGAAAGAGCGCGTGCAGGAGTTCGAGCGCGCCTGCGCCATGGGCCGCTATCAGGGTATCGAGATGGAGATGTGGACGCCGGAGCAGGCCAAGGAGCAGTACCCGTTCCTCGAAACCCACGACCTCGAAGGCGTGCTGTTTGACCCGAGCGACGGTGACATCGATCCGGCACAGCTGACACAAGCGTTGGCCAAGGGTGCGCGGGATATGGGGCAGAAGATTCTGCGCTTTACTCCGGCAACCGGCGTGACTCAGAACGACGACGGCACCTGGACGGTCAGCACCGAGAAAGGCGACATCGCCTGTGAATACGTCGTGAACGCTGCCGGGTATTACGCGCAGCGTGTAGGTGAGTGGTTCAAGCCTTTCGGTGGTCGAACCGTTCCGGCAATGGTCATGAGCCACCAGTACCTGCTAACCGACGAGGTTCCCGAAATCGAGGCGTGGTCCAAAGAAAACGATGGCAAAAAACTGCCGCTGCTGCGCGATGTGGATATCTCCTATTACCTGCGGCAGGAAAAGAACGGCTTCAACCTCGGCCCGTACGAGCCCAACTGCAAGGGCCACTGGATGACCGAGGATGACCCGATGCCCGAGGATTTCTCGTTCCAGCTGTGGAATGACGATCTTGACCGGATCGAGGATATCGTCACCGATGCGATGGAGCGGGTGCCGCTGATGGCAACCTCGGGCGTCGGTCGCGTCATCAACGGCCCGATCCCTTACGCGCCAGACGGGCTGCCGCTGATCGGACCGATGCCGGGCGTCAAGAACGCCTTTGAGGCACACACCTTCACTTTCGGCATCGCGCAGGGTGGTGGCGCAGGCAAGGTGCTGGCTGAATGGATCGTCGACGGGTTCACAGAATGGGATATGTGGGCCGTCGATCCGCGCCGCTATACCGATTACACAGATCAGGACTACTGCAACCAGAAAGGTCTGGAAGTCTACGGCAACGAATACGCCATGCACTTCCCGCACCATGAATGGCCTGCGGCGCGCGACAAGAAACTGTCCCCGGTCCACGCCAAGGTCAAGGAACTGGGCGGTGTCATGGGTGCCTATAACGGCTGGGAACGCGCCAACTGGTTCGCGCAGCCGGGCGATGACGTGAGCGAGGACAGCACCCACACATGGGGCCGCTCCGGCCCGTGGGAGCAGCGGATCAAGGAAGAATGCGAGGCCGTGCGGGATCATTGTGGCGTGTTGGATTTGCCAGGCTTCTCGCGTTTCATGGTCAAAGGAGAAGGCGCCGCCGAGGCGTTGCGCGGCCTCGCAACCGGTGGGTTGCCGAAGGTCGGCCGTATGAACCTGATCTATGTCTCGGATGATCGTGGCCGCATTCTGACCGAGATGTCCTGTATCCGTCTGGGCGATGACGAGTTCATGATGATCACCGCCGCTACCGCCCAGTGGCACGACCGCGATATTCTGATCAAGGCGATGCCCGCAAGTGTTACCGTCGAGGACGTGACCACCACTCGCGACACGCTGATCGTGACCGGTCCGCAATCGCGTGAGATCCTGTCGGGTCTGACCGATGCGGATTTGTCGACCGGTTGGCTGACTCACCAGTCGGCCACCGTTGCCGGGCAGCCCGCCTATCTGATCCGTGTCTCCTTCGCCGGAGAGCTGGGTTGGGAAGTTCATGCCCTGAACGAGCACATGCCCGCGATCTATGGCGCAATCACTGACGCGGGTGCAAAACCGTTCGGTATGTACGCGCTGAACAGCTTGCGTATCGAAAAGGGTTATCGCGCGTGGAAAGGCGATCTGTCGACCGACTTCTCGTTGCTCGAAGGTGGGTTGGGTCGCTTCGTCAAACTGGACAAGCCGCAGGATTTCCCCGGCAAGGCTGCGATCCTGAACGAAAAGCAGCAGGGCGCGAAAAAACAGTTCGTCACGCTTCTGGTCGACGCCAGGGATTGTGACGCGCCCTACATGTCCTGCATCTGGCATGATGGTCAGATCGTAGGCGAAACCACCTCTGGCGCATGGGGCTACCGCATCAATGCCTCTGTCGCGCTTGGCATGGTCCGCCCTGATCTGGCGGCTCCGGGTACTGAGCTCGAGGTCGAAATCTACGGCGAAAAATGTCGCGCTGTGGTACAGGAAGACCAGCCGCTTTGGGATCCCGCGAACGAGCGGCTGCGGGCATAAGCTGCAATGAGGGCACCATGAGTACGCGATATTCCAAATTGGGACCCGGAGAGGGTCCCAACTATGACTGGGAAAACGACCATACGTTCGTCAAGGTCTCCGGTCAGGATACGAATGGCGCTTATACGCTCATGGAAGACAACCTGAAGGCCAGCTTTGCGCTTGGCCTTCACCGTCATGACAGCCATGCCGAAACCTTCTATTTCCTGGCAGGCGAAGTGGACTTCTACGTCGATGGCGACTGGCTTCGTTGCGCGGCAGGTACGACTATGCATGTGCCTGCGGGCGTCCCTCATGCGTGCCGGGTGGCGGAGTCGGCGCCGGCAAAGATGCTGATGATCTTTCAGCCTTCGGGTTTCGATGGGCTTCTCGCGGAACTTGCAACGATGAGCGAGGCTGACTTTGCGGATGAGGCGAAGATGGCTGACCTGAATGCCCGCTATGACATTGTTCCGATGGGGCCAGTTCCGCCTCATCCGGACGATCAGAGCTGAAGGCGACCTGAGATGGCACCACCCGAACGCATGTCCGGCGTCTACCTGACCCGCCATGGTGGGCCAGAGGCGTTGGAGTGGCGCGAGGATATTCCGGTTCCTATTCCGGGGCCCGGACAGGTGCTTGTTCGCGTAGCGGCGGCAGGAGTAAACAACACCGACATCAATACGCGCGTTGGTTGGTATTCTTCCGAAGTGACCGGGGCGACCAATGCGGTTGTTCAGGAAGTCGACGCCGGAGGCTGGGGCGGGGCGCTTCAGTTCCCGCGCATTCAGGGCGGTGATTTGTGCGGAATTGTCGAGGTTGCCGGACTTGAAACCGGCTTCCAGTCGGGTCAGCGGGTGACCTGCCCGATAAATTTGCCACGTCCGCGGCCGGGCAACCCGACTGGATTCATTGCTCTGGGGTCGGAAGTGGATGGTGCTTTCGCGCAGTATTGTCTGGTCGAAGCCAGTGATCTTTACGATGTCACGGCATCACCGCTGTCCGATGTGGAAATCGCCGCCATTCCCTGCGCGTTCGGCACGGCAGAGAACCTGCTGACCCGTGCGGGGGTAACCTGTGGGCATAAGGTTCTGATCACGGGGGCATCCGGCGGAGTTGGTCTTGCCGCCGTCCAACTGGCCGCGCTGCGCGGAGCAACGGTCTGGGGTGTAACCAACCCGGCCAAGGCAGATGAGGTGAAAAGTCAGGGTGCCGTTGCAACCTTCGACCGCGACGCGCCTTTGCCGGGTGGCATGTTCGATGTTGTGATTGACGTCGTGGGTGGCCCCGCGTGGCCGGGCCTGATCCTGGCCCTGAAGCCGGGTGGCCATTATGCCGTCTCGGGGGCGATTGCCGGCCCCATGGTTCAGACCGACCTGCGCGACATCTATCTGCGCGATATCACCATTCACGGCTGCACCCATCAGACCTTCGAAGTGTTCGGACGGCTTGTTGAGTTGATAAACGCGGGCAGGATCAAGCCGCTGATCGCAAGGACCTACCCCCTGAAAAATATCGCAATGGCGCAGGAGGATTTTCAATCCAAGGCGCATCCCGGAAATCTCGTTCTGGTTCCCTGAGGAGGCTGAAACATGGCAGATATCACTCTTCTGGATGGCTCAATTGGGCAAGAACTGGTCAGGCGCAGCGGTGACAGGTCGACGCCATTGTGGTCGACGCGGGTGATGATCGATCACCCGGATCTGGTCGGGGATGTTCATGCCGATTATTTCCGCCGCGGGGCAACGATTGCGACCACGAACACCTATGCTGTTCACCGGTCACGACTTGAGCGTGTGGGGCTGGAAGATCAGCTAATTGATCTGATCGAGACGGCACTGTCGCAAGCCGAACGGGCGCGCACGGCTGGAGGGCGCATCGCCGGGGCACTTGGCCCGTTGCTGGCGTCGTACCGCCCGGATCTGAACCCTGATGTCAGTGAAGCCGCAGAAAAATTCGCCGAGATCGTGCGTATGATGACCGAACGCGTGGACCTGTTTCTGATCGAAACCGTGTCGTCAGTGCAGGAGGCCGAAGGCGCTCTGCGTGGCACAATGCAGGCGGGTAAGCCGGTCTGGCTGGCGCTTTCAGTGATGGATGACGATGGCACGCGCCTGCGCTCCGGTGAACCACTGTCCGATGTCGCACCTTTGGTGGATCGCTTTGCGCCCGAAGCCGTGCTTATCAATTGCACGCGCCCAGAGGTCGTACCAGATGCGCTGAGGATCATTGCACAGATGGGGCGGCCCTTTGGTGCCTATGCCAACGGCTTCACCAGGATTTCCCAGGAATTTCTGAGAGACGCGCCGACCGTAGATGCGTTGGAACAACGTCGGGACCTCGGGCCCGAGGCATATGCCGATCATGCCATGACATGGGTTGCACAAGGGGCGACGATTGTCGGCGGCTGCTGCGAAGTTGGCCCGGATCACATCGAAACACTTGCCAACCGGTTGCGAGCAGCCGGGCACCGGATTGTCTGAGGAGATGGTCATGCGGGCACGGTCGACCCCCAAAGTTTCAACGGACCCGGATCGGCGTCATTTCGATATCCTCGTCGCACCGGGCTATGTGCTGCTGGAACTTGCGTCACTGGTCGAGGTGTTGCGACTGGCGAACCGCGTATGTCCGCACCCACCGTTCACCTTCACCTACCGGTCTCTGAAGGGTGGGCCGATTGACAGCAGCAGTGACGCGACGATCCAGACTGAAACGGTTCCGACACATCCAAAGGCAGATTACCTGTTCGTGATTGGCAATTCCGACCCGGATCATCCAGACCTTTCGCTGGGTCGCGTCGTGTCGGGTTATACATTCCGCGGGTCTCAGGTCTTTTTGCTGGCAGAAGCCGCCAGCCGTTATATCGATGAACACGGTACCGCTGATATGGCAACCCATTGGGAAAACGCCTCCTTCCTGCGCGAACGCGGCGCACGGTTCGAGGCAAAGATGTCAATTGCCACGGAACAGGGCGGCGTAGTGACCTGTGCGGGGATGGAGGCGACAACCGATGTCGCCCTGGCCGTGATCGGGCGCCATATCTCGGGGCCGGCCAAGATGACGGTCGCCGATATCATGCTGCATGAAAACATCCGCGACTTTTCCTCGATGCAGCCTTTCTCAGGAACAAAGATGACTTCGACAGGTGACGCCAAGCTGGATCAGTGCATCAAGCTGATGCAGGCCAATATCGAGGACCCTCTGCCGATCCAGCAGATCGTCGATTCGCTGCATCTGTCGAACCGGTCACTGGAACGCAAATTCAAAACCTTTTTCGGAACCACACCTAACGGATTTTACCGCGAGATGCGGTTGGCCAGAGCCAACAACCTGTTGCTGAACACCACGATGAGCGTCCGGGAAATTGGTCTGGCCTGCGGCTTTCCCAACGGATTCTCCTCGGTCTACAAAAGTTTCTTTGGCGTCACGCCTTTTGTACTAAGGCGGGAAAAGCGAGCGGCTTCACATCGGTGATTTTTGCGGACGCTCTGACGTTTTTGGTGCATTTATTGTCGATCTTTCGTGGCAATTAAGCTGAAACCTGACACAGCGGAGATTTCAGGATGGTTGATCTTCCCAGCAAGGCCCGAGTGGTCATCATCGGCGGCGGCGTCATCGGATGCTCGGTCGCGTATCACCTGACCAAAAAGGGGTGGAATGACGTAGTGCTGCTGGAGCGCAAGCAGCTGACCAGTGGTACAACATGGCATGCGGCGGGCTTGATTGCGCAGCTGCGCGCGACGGCGAACATGACCAAGCTGGCGAAATACAGTCAGGAGCTTTATGGCGCGTTGGAAGAGGAAACAGGCGTTGCCACCGGGTTCAAACGGTGCGGGTCGATCACCGTCGCCCTGACCGAAGAGCGCAGGGAAGAGATTTACCGTCAGGCCGCCATGGCCCGCGCCTTTGGCGTCGAGGTCGAGGAAATCTCGAACGACCGAGTGGCCGAACTGTACCCGCATCTGAACCTTGAGGATGTAAAGGGCGCCGTTTACCTGCCGCTGGACGGGCAGGGCGATCCGGCGAATATCGCTCTGGCGCTGGCCAAAGGTGCCCGTCAGCGCGGCGGCATTGTCAAGGAACGCGTGAAGGTTACCGATATCGTCAAACATGGCCGCAAGGTGACCGGTGTCAACTGGGTTGCCGACGATGGCAGCGCCTCGGGCCATATTGAGTGTGACATGGTGGTAAACTGTGCCGGTATGTGGGGCCACGAAGTGGGTCGCATGGCCGGTGTGAACGTACCGCTGCACGCCTGCGAACACTTCTACATCGTGACCGAAGCTATCGACGGCCTAACCCAGTTGCCGGTGCTGCGGGTGCCGGACGAATGCGCCTATTACAAGGAAGATGCGGGCAAAATGCTGCTGGGCGCGTTTGAACCGAACGCGAAGCCCTGGGCGATGGAGGGCATTCCCGACACGTTCGAATTCGACCAGCTGCCCGAGGATTTCGACCATTTCGAACCGATTCTCGAGCACGCCTGCAACCGGATGCCGATGCTGGCCGAGGCGGGGATTCACACGTTCTTCAATGGACCGGAATCCTTTACCCCCGATGACGCCTATCATCTGGGTCTGGCGCCCGAGATGGATAACGTCTGGGTCGCGGCGGGCTTCAACTCGATCGGCATTCAGTCTGCCGGCGGTGCGGGCATGGCGCTGGCAGAGTGGATGGATACGGGCGAAAAGCCGTTCGACCTGGGCGATGTGGACATCAGCAGGATGCAACCGTTCCAGGGCAACAAGCAGTATCTGTTCGAACGCTCCAAGGAAACGCTGGGCCTGCTTTATGCCGACCATTACCCCTACCGTCAGAAGGCCACCGCGCGTGGAGTACGACGGACGCCGTTCCATCACCACCTGAAGGAACAGGGGGCCGTTTTCGGCGAACTCGGTGGTTGGGAACGGGCCAACTGGTTCGCCAGCGAAGGGCAGGAGCGCGAATACCAATACAGCTGGAAACGGCAAAACTGGTTCGAAAACTCGGCCGCCGAACACCGCGCCGTGCGTGAAAACGTTGGCATGTACGACATGTCGTCCTTCGGCAAGATCCGGGTCGAAGGCCCCGACGCCGAAGCCTTCATGAACTATGTCGGCGGTGGCGACTACTCGGTGCCCAACGGCAAGATCGTCTATACCCAGTTCCTCAACCGCACTGGCGGAATCGAGGCCGACGTGACCGTCACCCGGTTGACCGAAACCTTGTATCTGGTTGTCACCCCGGCGGCGACCCGACTGGCGGACCAGACCTGGATGCACCGCCACGCAAGCAAATTCAACGTGGTCATCACCGACGTGACCGCGGGCGAGGGCGTTCTGGCCGTGATGGGCCCGAATGCGCGCGCCTTGCTGGAAAAGGTCTCGACCAATGATTTCACCAATGCCAGCAATCCGTTTGGCACCGCACAGGAAATCGAGATCGGCCTGGGCCTGGCCCGCGCCCATCGCGTGACCTACGTGGGCGAGCTTGGCTGGGAAATCTATGTCTCGTCGGATATGGCGGGCCACGTGTTCGAAACTTTGCATGAGGCCGGTCAGGGCATGGGCCTGAAACTCTGTGGTATGCACATGATGGACAGCTGCCGGATCGAGAAGGGCTTCCGCCATTTCGGCCACGACATTACCTGCGAGGATCACGTCGTCGATGCGGGCCTCGGCTTTGCCGTCAAGGTTGACAAGGGCTGCGATTTTATCGGGCGCGAGGCGGTGATTGCGCGCAAGGAAAACGGACCGAAAAACCGCCTGGTCCAGTTCAAACTGACCGATCCCGAACCGCTGTTGTTCCACAACGAGCCGATCATCCGTGACGGCGAGTATGTGGGCTATCTGAGCTCTGGCAACTACGGCCACACACTGGGCGGGGCCATCGGCATGGGCTATGTGCCCTGCGAGGGCGAAAAAGCTGCGGATGTGCTGGGCTCGGCGTACGAGATCGACGTTTGCGGCGTGAAAGTGAAGGCTGAGGCGTCGCTCAAGCCGATGTACGACCCGAAGTCCGAGCGGGTGAAAGTCTGACTTTTTGAGTTTCATAAAACTGCCGGGGCGCAACAGTGCCCCGGCTCAGTTGCAATCCGTGTTTACGGAATGCGCGACATATCAGAATTCCTGATGGCTCGCTTCACAGTTTTCACAGTTTCCAACCCGGTCTGATTTGCCGTAAAGACAAACAGTATCAGCCGGAGACTTGTCGTGGCAGACTCCCCCGTACCACCGAACAATGTGGACACACCCAGAGGATTGGCGCTGGCCGCAACAGCCTATGTCCTGTGGGGGTTCCTGCCGCTTTATATGAAGGCCATGTCACATGTTGGCCCGGTCGAGATCGTGTCTCATCGCATCATCTGGTCTGTGCCCGTCGCGGGTCTGTTACTAGTCGCTCTGGGGCGTACGCGGGATCTGAAGGCTGCACTGGCAAACCCCAGGATGCTTGGCATGGCGGCTTTGACTGCCGCGCTGATATCGGTGAATTGGGCGATCTACGTCTGGGCAATTGCTTATGACCGGGCACTGGATGCGGCGCTGGGCTATTACATCAACCCGTTGTTCAGCATTGCATTGGGCGCGGTTCTGTTGCGTGAGCCGTTGACCAGAACCCAACTGGCAGCAGTTGCGATTGCGGCGTTGGGGGTACTGGTTCTGATTGTCGAGGCCGGAAGTCTGCCCTGGCCAGCGCTGGGGTTGATGGTCACGTGGGGATTCTATGCTTTCTTCAAACGGTCGCTCCCCATAGGTCCTAATCAGGGGTTTTTGCTTGAAGTGCTGATCCTGCTGATCCCCGCGCTGGCCTATGTGACATGGTTGGGTGCACAGGGGTCGGGGCATTTCGGGGTAGGCGCAACAGATACCATGTTGTTGGCCGGTGCCGGGGTGGTGACTGCCGTTCCTCTGCTGGTCTACGCAAACGGGGCCAAGCTGGTACGCCTGTCGACAATGGGCATTCTGCAATATATCGCACCAACCATGATCTTCATCACCGCCATCACCTTGTTTGGCGAACAGATTGACCGTGGGCGCATGATTGCGTTCCCACTGATCTGGGCGGCTCTGATTGTGTACACGATCCCGATGATCCGGCAGATACGGGCTCAGGCCTGACGCAGCAGGCGGGCGGCCTCTTCGGCCCAGATGGCATAGGTTTTCGGGCTGGGGTGGTACCCGTCCAGTGCTGCCAGCGCGGGGTCGTCCGGCAAGTCCAGTGTCAGGTGCCGAGCCTGCAGAAAGCGCGTGGCCACCTGTTGCAAACCCTGGTCAAGCCGTTCGGCCTGACGCCCGAGAACCCAGGCCAGAGGTTGCGGCAAGGCAGGGAAGCGGTTCATTTGCGGCACGGCTGTTACAACGACCCGTCGAACCCCCAGTTGCCCGGTCAGCAGGTTCAGCAACCGTGTCTGCCGTTCGATGAATCGCTTCTGCGAAGCGCCTCTGGTGACGTCATTCACGCCAAGGGCGGTTACAGCCATGTCAAATTGGCCGTCCAGGCTGCAAAGCCGATCAATCATGTCCTGTGTGGTGTGCCCTGTTGCAGCTTCCAGCCGCCATTCCACCGCATAGTGTTTGGCCAACCGGGCCACGAGATGACCTGACAGCGCCTGCGCCTGTGTGCCCGCGCCAACGCCTGCGGCCGAGCTGTCGCCCGCGATCAACAGACGCAATCGGGGGCCACGTCCCTCGCGCCCTTCGCGGGGACCAATAGGCTCGGGCAGCAGTTGCGCGTTGCGGCGTACAGACAGGCCCTGCGCTGCCAGAACCGGCAGCAGGGGCAGTCGCAGAATCTGATCGGATGCAATTGGGACAGGCATGGTCAGCTCAGCGCGCTTTTGAATTCGAGAAAACGGGCATCCGCCATAACCCGCTCCATCATCGCTTCGCGCAGGGCACCGATGGTTTTGTAGGGTCGCATAACGACCTCGAACTCCTGAATCAGGCCGTCGTCGTTGAGGGTGATCAGGTCAACGCCCACCGCGTCCAGATCACCGACCTTGCACTGAAACTCCAGCGCCCAGTCCTTGCCGTCGCCCATGATCCGGCGATAGCTGAAATCCGAAAACACCTGCCCCACATGCCCCAGAACTGCTGCCACACGTGCGCGCCCAGTCCAGGTGCTGTAATAAGTCGGCGGGGAAAACCGTACATCTTCAGCCAGCAATTCTTGGATCAGGTTTTCATCGCCTTCGGCAACGACTTCTTGCATGCGCTCGATCGTGGGGTGCATGGCTTCTCCTCTGCTTTGGCCCGAGATTTGCTGAACCTATCCGTTCAGGCAAGGCCGACGTTGCGGGAGGCAGCGTGCTGCGATAGGCAGGCGCGCATGAGCGAGACCTATGATCCCCCGAAAACGCCCCTGGACGTGCTGCACGAAGATGCGCAGCTGATCGTAGTGAACAAGCCCTCGGGGCTGCTGTCTGTGCCGGGCCGAGGTGAACATCTGGCTGATTGCCTGCTGACGCGGGTACAGGCGGCGTTTCCACAGGCGCTCTTGGTGCATCGGTTGGATCGGGACACGTCAGGTGTGATGGTGTTTGCCCAGTCGCCCCATGCACAAAGGCACCTGAGCATGCAGTTTGAGAAACGACAGACCCGCAAAACCTATGTCGCCCGTGTCTGGGGGCGGGTCGAGCCGAAAACCGGAACTGTGGAACTTCCGCTGATCGTGGATTGGCCCAACCGCCCGCGTCAGATGGTGTGCCATGAAACAGGCAAACCCGCAGTTACCGACTGGCGTGTAATCAAACACGAAGGCGAGACGACCCGAGTTCGCCTGTTTCCGAAAACAGGCCGATCCCACCAGCTGCGCGTTCATATGCAGGCGCTGGGCCACCCTATCTTGGGGGATCCGTTCTATGCCGAGGGCGCGGCGCGAGAGTTTCCGCGTCTGATGCTGCATTCCGAGGAGTTACGCCTGAAGAATCCCGAAGGCGGCGTCTCGGTGAAATTCCGCGCCCCGGCTGATTTTTGACTTTAGGCTGTGCTGGTCCACAGCATCTTCAGATTACCCAGTGAAAACCGTTTTGTCCGCTTGCGCGGTGCGCACGGCTGGCGGGCAGCCATGATCTCGCGCTCAATCTCAAAGGCGCGCAGGTTGTGGTCCTGTGACCAGCGATCCAGTTTCAGGGTCATCATCACGTGGTTGTCGAGATATGGCATGGTCGAACTCCTTTCCTTTAGGGTTCAAACCTGCCGCATCACTCCTGACATCACCTTGTCAGGGGGGTGTGCTAGTGTGTCAGCAGATCACCCGGAGAACCCCATGCGTCGCTCGACCCGCCTGTTCGAAATCATCCAAATCCTGCGGTCCGCCGAAGCGCCGGTCACGGCCGAGATGCTTGCGGAAAAGCTCGAGGTGTCCGCGCGCACGGTTTACAGGGACATTGCGGCCCTGCAGGCTCAGCGCACCCCGATCGAGGGCGAGGCGGGGGTCGGTTACCTGATGCGGCGTGGCTATGACTTGCCGCCGCTGAATTTCGATGCCGAAGAGGTCGAGGCGCTTTGGGTCGGACTGTCGATGCTGGCGCGCACCGGTGACAGTACCCTGCAACAGGCCGCCGACCGGGTGTGCCGCAAGATCGAAGCCCTGCGCGTGCCCGCCGATTGGCTACAAGTTGCCCCGTGGGGGGCACCCATGGACGACCCGGCCAAAGGTTGTGTCCCCGTGGTGAATTACCGCGAGGCCATTCGGGCCGAGCGCAAAATTCGTATAACCTATGTCAATTCCCAAGGCGACCGGACTGAGCGGATCGTCCGGCCTGTTGCTCTGATCTATCACATCGAATGCACCATGCTGGCTGCGTGGTGCGAATTAAGAAGCGGGTTTCGCCATTTCCGCACCGATCGGATCTGGGCGTGCGAGTTGATTGACGACCACTTCTGTGGACAGGGCGAACCGCTGCGCGCGATCTGGCAGGAACAGAACCGCTGGGAAGAACCCGCAAACGTCAGTTGAACGGCGGGGAATTGCCGATTTCACCGAATTGTTGCTTGTGACTGCGTACAAGCGGCGTGATAAACTGCGCCAAACAATACGGGTCCGGTGAACGGACCCCGGAGCAGAAGGTGATTCCATGACGATTTCCAAGTTCGTTCTTTCCGCCGGGCTTTGCTCGGCCCTGTTTCTTGGGGCCTGTACTGACCCCGGTACCTTGAACCTGCCCTCCGACCCCAACCAGAACGCCAAGCAAGGCGCAATTCTGGGCGGCCTGGTCGGGGCGGGCGTCGGGGCCATCGCAAATGGCTCTGACCCCCTGCTGGGTGCGGTGGCCGGGGCTGCCGTTGGTGCGGCCGGCGGAGGTTTGATCGGCAATCAACTGGATAAGCAGGCGGCGGAACTGCGTCAGCAACTGGCTAATGACGGCATCACCATCGTCAATGCGGGGGACCGCCTGATCGTCACCGTTCCGAATGATATCACCTTTGACACCGACAGCTCGACCGTGCGTCCTGCGCTGCGTTCCGATCTGGTGCGGGTCGGTCAGAATCTGGTGAGGTACCCCAACTCGAACGTTCAGATTATCGGCCATACCGACAGCGATGGCGAGGCGTCCTACAATCAGGCCCTGTCCGAACGCCGCGCCCGGTCCGTGGCGGATATCCTTCAGGCCAATGGTGTGAACGGGGTGCGGATCACCACAATCGGTCTTGGGGAAAACCGGCCCGCCGCCTCGAACCTGACGCCCGAGGGCAAGGCCCAAAACCGTCGGGTCGATATCGAGATCATCCCCAACGGTCGCACGTAACGTGACGGGGCGCTTTCGGGCGCCCTTTTTTTGCACATTGACTGCGCGTCACCCGGGCTTTGGTACACGCAAGCTTTGGGCTAGCTTTTGGGAAACACCATGACGGAGTTCCCTATGTCCGAACCGATCCTGCTTGGCCTCTCCGGCTCGTTGCGCCAAAGCGCCACCAACCGCAAACTGCTGCGCGAGGCGGCGCGGTTGTTCGAGCCTGGCACGTTTATCGAGGCGGATCTGAACCTGCCGCTTTATGACGGCGATCTGGAAGACGGTGAGGGTATTCCCCAGGCTGTTCAGCTGCTGTCCGATCAGATTGCGCAGGCGCACGCGGTTATCATTTCCACCCCGGAATATAACAAAGGGCCGTCGGGGGTTCTGAAAAACGCACTGGACTGGGTTAGCCGAACCGACGGCCGCCCTTGGGCTGACAAACCGGTCGCCGTGATGTCGGCTGCCGCGGGCCGCGCGGGCGGCGAGCGCGCGCAGATGGTTCTGCGTAGCTATATGGTTCCCTTCCAGCCGCGCATTCTGCAGGGGCCTGAAATTCATCTGGCCAGCAGTTCGAACGAATTTGACGAACAGGGAAAACTACTAAGTGAACGCTATGAAAGCTCTTTGCGAACTTTGATGCAGAAACTGCGGTCAGAGGCCGGGTTTTAATCCTGTCCTGCCGCTTGCCCCCAAACGCACTGCTACCTAATCTGCCGCTATGGCGGAAGAAACTCAGACCGACGTGATAGATCCGGCCCGCGCCGCTGCATTTCAGGCAGCGCTGGGGCAGGCGGTGACGATCGGGCACGGTGCACCGTTGCCGCCGTTCTTTCACCAACTGTATTTCTGGTCGCCGCGCCCGCCGCAGGAGTTGGGGCGCGACGGGCATCCAAAGGTGGGAGGTGCGCTGATCCCGGACATGGGACTGCCGCGTCGGATGTGGGCAGGGGGGCGATTGCATTTTCACGCCCCATTGACTGCGGGCACCGGGGCCGAACGGCGGTCCGTTCGGGAAAATGCAACTTCGAAAACCGGCCGCACAGGGCAGCTGGGCTTTGTCACATTGCGCCATGAGGTTTGGCAGGGTGACACATTGTGCCTGACCGAATGGCAGGATCTGGTTTATCACCAGGATCCCTCAGCCGATGAAGCCAAGCCAGCTCCGCCGACCGCGCGAATCGACGAAACAGATCGGCGTGAGGTCACTTTTGATTCCACCCTGCTATTTCGCTATTCGGCGCTGACCTTCAACGGCCACCGAATTCACTACGATCTGGATTATGCGCGCGACATCGAGGGGTATGCTGGGCTGGTCGTGCATGGCCCGCTGCTGGCGCAGCATCTGATGCTGTTCGCCGAGAAATTGATGGGACCGCTGGAGCAGTTCACGTTCCGCGCGTCCTCACCGCTGATGCATTTCGAAACGGCATCCCTCTGCCGGAACGGTCAGGCTCTGTGGGTGCGCGGGCCCGACGGACGGCAATGCATGACGGCTGAAGCTACGCCCCTGTCAGAGTGAGGCTTCGGGTCGGAATTCCTCGGGGATGGTATCGCGCCCGTCGAGAACCAGATCGGCCATGACTGCGGCCACTTTGGGGGCCATGCCGAAGCCTATCTTGAACCCTCCGTTGGCGATGAACTGCCCCTGGTGCAGCGGGTGGGCACCCAGCATCGGCGCGCGGCTTTTGCTGCGGGGGCGCACGCCTGCCCATCTTTCAATGACCTCAGCGCCGTGCAGCAGCGGCACCGCGCGCGTGGCACGGTCCAGCACATCGTCCAATGCGGAATCGGTGCTGGTGGGGTCGTCATAGTCGCGTTCTGATGTCGAGCCGATTGCAAGAGTTCCATCTGCGTGTGGCACTATGTGGACGGCATCGGCAAACAGCTGCGGGACTTCGCCTGCGTCGAACCGCAGCAGGGCGGCCTGCCCTTTGACGCCGTTGCCGACGGTCTTGCCAAAAGCGGCGCTGAGTTCCTGCAATCCGGCCAGACCCGTGGCGTGAATGACCTGGCCACGGTCGGGCGCATCCTTCTGGACCTCAACCCCCATCACCGCCAGCGCCGAGACCAGCGCGGCACACGCTCGGCGGGGATGCATGCGGGCGCTCAGCGTATCGTGGATCACGAACCCGGTCGGGCTGGGCGGGCACCACGCGCCAATGTCAGCCGCTTCTACGACCCGCCACTCGGCCCGCCCCTGCCACAGCTCAGCCGCTGTGCCCGCGCGCGCATGGGCAAGCTCGAGCGTGCGGGCGTCCGGGATGGGCTGCAGGCGTCCCAGCCGCGCATATCCGGGTGAGACGCCACCGGTGGCTTCGACCTGTTTCCAGAACGGTTCGGCCATGATCAGGCTGTCGAACTGAAAGGCTTTCTTCGCGTTCCAGTTCTCAGGCACATGTGGGGCCAGCGCGCCCACCAACCCACCGCTGGAACCGGTGCCGGGGCCGAAGGGGTCAACAACCTGCACCTTTGCGCCGCGCCGCGCGCAGGTCCAGGCGATGGACAGGCCGAAAATCCCCGCACCGCGCACCGTTACATCGACCATTGCCATTCCCCTTATCCTTGTTCAGTGTCGCGCCGCTTAGCTACAGGATTTCCCAATGGCAGACCAGCGTGCCAAACTGACATGGACCGATGATCAGATTCCGGTCTCGGATCGTTTCGACGACCCATATTTCTCGTTGCAAAACGGGTTGGAGGAAACGCGGCACGTGTTTCTGGCGGGCAATGATCTGCCCGCGCGGTTCGCGCCGGGGTTTCATATTGCCGAGCTGGGCTTTGGCACCGGTCTGAATATGCTGACCGTATGGTCCGAATGGGAGAAGTCCGGCCGGACCACCCCCCTGTCCTTTACCAGCTTTGAGGCGTTCCCAATGGATTCTGCGGACATGGCCCGCGCACTGGCGGCATTCCCTGAACTTGCCCCTTGGAGCGAGCGTTTCCTTGCGCAGTGGCAGGGCGGAGCGTGCGATCTGGGTACTTTGCGGCTTGAAGTCGTCGAGGGGGATGCACGCCAGACCCTGCGGGGTTGGACCGGCGCAGCGGATGCGTGGTTTCTGGACGGGTTCTCTCCGGCAAAGAACCCTGAATTGTGGGGGGCTGATCTGATGCAACAGGTGGCGGACCATACGACTGTCGTGGGCACGGCGGCCACCTATACAGCCGCCGGTTTCGTGCGGCGGGGGTTGGAAGAGGCCGGGTTCTCTGTCACCCGCACCCCCGGCTATGGCCGCAAGCGCCACATGACCCAAGCGATCAAAGCATGACACAGCAGAATAACGTGCGGGCCGGAATCGGCCTGATGATCGCGGCGACGATCGTGTTTGCCCTGCAGGACGGTATCTCGCGCCATCTGGCCGGGACGTACAACACCTACATGGTTGTGATGATCCGCTACTGGTTCTTTGCCGCGTTTGTCATCACGCTGGCAGCGCGCGCGCCCGGCGGCCTGAGGGCCGCGACACGGACCAGCCAGCCGGGGTTGCAGGTGTTTCGCGGTGTGCTTTTAGCGGCCGAAATATGTGTCGCCGTTTTTGCCTTCACGGTTCTGGGCCTGATCGACACGATGGCGGTGTTCATCTGCTACCCGCTGCTGGTCGCCGCGCTGAGCGGGCCAGTCCTTGGTGAGCAGGTGGGATGGCGCCGCTGGGCTGCGATCGGGGTAGGCTGCGTCGGGGTTCTGATCATCCTGCAACCCGGGGCTGGAGTCTTTAATCCATGGGCCATCATCCCGCTGATTTCCGCGCTGATGTTTGCGCTGTACGGGTTGCTGACCCGCTATGCCGCCCGCAAGGACAGCGCCGCCACCAGCTTCTTCTGGACAGGTGTCGCTGGGGCTGTGGCGATGACTTTGGTCGGGATGTGGTATTGGGAACCGATGGCGCCCGCAGACTGGGGCTGGATGGCCTTATTGAGCGTCAGCGGTGTTTTGGGCCATTGGCTGTTGATCAAATGCTACGAGATGGCCGAAGCCAGCGCGGTGCAGCCTTTTGCCTATTTCCATCTGGTCTGGAGTGCGATTCTGGGTATTTCAATCTTTGGCGAGTCGCTGCGCCCAGCGGTTATCGTAGGCGCAGCTTTGGTCGTGGCCGCGGGGCTGTTCACCCTATGGCGCGAAAGACGCCAGGGTTGAGCCGACAAGTTCCTGCGAAAACGGGATGGGCAGCGCGGGCTGACCCAGGCGGGCGCGATAGACCGGCAGGCTTTCCGCCACGCGCATCACATAATTGCGGGTTTCGCTGAACGGGATGGTCTCGATCCAGTCGACCATGTCGATCTCGCCGGCACGAGGGTCACCATAGCGCTCCATCCAGGAAATTGGCCGACGCGGTCCGGCATTATACCCTGCGGCCATCATCACAACGTTGCCGTTGAAATCGGCCGCCAGCCCGGACAGGTAGTTTGCGCCCAGCTTGGCGTTATACTGCCAGTCCGAGGTCAGTTTCAACGTCTTGTGACCGCTGAGGATGCCCAGTTCCTTTGCCACCAGTTTGGCCGTTGCCGGCATCACCTGCATTAATCCCCGCGCACCCGCACCACTGACCACGACTGGGTCAAATTCGCTTTCGCGGCGGGCGATGGCCAGTGTCATTTCTTTGGCCATGGGCAGACCGATATCAGCCACCGGGTGCACCGGGTAGTAGGCGGCGGGTAGAACGATGCCGGTTTTTGCAGCACGTTTGGCGATCATCACGGCCAGGTGCGGCTCTTTCAGTTCGATCACCAGATCGCCAAGCTGTGTCGCCTGCACCTGATCCAGTTCTTCAACCAGATGGGTCAGGAAGCGTTCGGCCAGGTTGTCCTCACCCGCGCGCAGCAATAAAAGGCCGGCCTCCAACACGCTTGAATCAGCAAATTCGGCCTGTTTCCAGTGTGGTGCCCGGCGGGGATTGGCCAATTCACTGTCAAAGGGTCGCCCGATCCGCTCGGCCGCCAACAGGCCATAAAAAGACGTCTGGTAATCCGCGCCTTTCGCATAGGCCTCATAGGCTTTTTCAGCATCGCCTTGCGCGGCATAGGCCCTGCCCAGCCAATACCCGCCGCGCCCTTTGGAAATCGGCGATTGCACTGCATCCGAGAAGTTCTGGAAATGCCGGACCGCCGTGGCCGGGTCGTTCAGTTTGCGCAGGGCAAGAAACCCGGCCAGCCACTCCAGATCGGCATAGCCATAACCCATTTCAGGGGTCATATGATGGTTGGCGGCAATTGCATAGGCGCGCTTCGCGCCACCATTACGCATCTCCAGCCGCGCCAGACGGCGGCGCCCCTCGGCCCACTTGTCCGGTTCTCCCAGCGCATCGGGGCCGGTTGACTGAGTCAGCATCAGGTCAATTGCGCTTTCGTCCAGTTCCTTCCTGTCGCGCCAGACGAAGCGGTCGAAGGCCAGTCCGGGAGAGTCTGCGAGAGATTTCGGAACGGCAGAGACCTTACCGTCCACGCCCGGTTGACGCTTTTGCAGCGCGATCCGCGCCTCGGCCAGCTTACGCTCATCTGCGCTGACCAGCGGCAGCATCTGCCCGGCGCTGACCAGATGATTGTCCCACAGCATCCGGTCCAGTCGGGCCGCGTGATGAGGTTTCAGCAAAGTGCTGAAGTTCTCCAGGTAGTCCTTTTGCAGGCCCCTGCCCATGGGCATGGTGCGCCAAGCGGTGACAATATCGGCTTCGGCATCGCCTGGACGGCCTTTTGCCTTCAGCGCGACAGCGTAGTTCAACGCCCCTTCGGCGGTCTGCGGCGGCGTGTCGGCGTAAAAATTCAATACCCGGTCGGGGTCGGCACCGGTAAAGGCGGGCTCGCTCTTGCTCCGCAGCCAGGCCAGGCCGGGCCAGTCCGGACGCCGATCGAGAAACACCAGAACGTCACCGGAACTGCCAAAACCTTCGCGCAGCCAGTGCCAGACGATGATATCGCGGGACACAGACCCGCGTGCACCGGACACACGCAGAGCGGCATTCCAGTCGCTCTTGCGCATTTCCGTCATACCGGCGCGCAGATCGCCTGCCGTATCGGCCTGCGCCTGCCCAATTGACCCAAGAATCACCACTATCAAAAGCGTCAGAACGCGTGTCATGCCTTGCATTTCCCAACCAACCAAGGATACAGCCATTCAGGATAAACCTTGCGCCGAAGGTATCAACTCACATCGCCAAGATTGTGACGGTCCTTGGGCAAAAAAACACTAACTGCACTCTAAGGAGCGTGTCATGTTCAAAGGCTCGATGCCAGCCCTCGTCACCCCGTTCAGCAACGGCGAGTTGGACCTGAAGACGCTCAAACACTTGGTGGAGTGGCAGATTCAGCAAGGCTCGACCGGGTTGGTTCCCGTGGGCACCACCGGCGAGAGCCCGACGCTGAGCCACGAAGAGCACGAGACTGTTGTTGAAGAGGTCGTCAAATCAGCTGCCGGTCGTGTGCCCGTAATTGCCGGTGCAGGGTCGAATAATACTGTCGAGGCGATCCGGTTCGTGCGATTCGCTGAAAAAGTTGGAGCGGCCGCAGCGCTTGTCGTGACGCCCTATTACAACAAGCCGACCCAAAAGGGTCTGCTGGCGCATTTCCGCGCGCTGCACGATTGCGCGGATATTCCGATCATCATCTACAACATCCCCGGCCGGTCGGTTGTCGACATGACGCCCGAGACCATGGGCGAGCTGGCGCAACTGCCGCGCATCGTCGGCGTCAAGGACGCAACTGGTGATCTGGCCCGCGTCAGCCAGCAGCGCGCAAGCTGCGGTGCTGACTTCTGTCAACTGTCGGGCGAGGACGCGACCGCGCTGGGCTTCAACGCGCATGGCGGTGTAGGTTGCATCTCGGTCACTGCCAACGTCGCACCAAAACTGTGCGCTGAGTTCCAGCAGGCAACGCTGGACGGCAACTATACCAAAGCGCTGGAGTATCAGGACCGCCTGATGCCGCTTCACGAAGCGATCTTTATCGAGCCCGGCCTGGTTGGCGCGAAATATGCGCTCAGCAAGCTGGGTCTGTGCAGCGAAGAGGTCCGTTCACCGCTGACTCCGCTGGAGGTCAGCACCAAATCCGCAATTGATGCGGCAATGGTGCACGCGGGGCTGCTCTGAACCCAAGTATCGGGGCCTGCTGGACCCAGTGGGCCCTATCGACTCAACAGCTTCTCCAGATGCTGGGTTTTGTCGGGGTTGCGCACCATGTAGATGGTCGCAATCCTGCCCTTTTCAATCTTCAGTGACGTTGCCTGCAATGACCCGCCGGGCTCTCGGTTGAGGATCGCTGGCAAGCCGTTCAGCCAACAAAAGACCCAGGTAACGCTTTGAGCAGCGGAGGGTTTCCGCGCCAATCCTGCGAAAAACCGAATAACTTTGTCCCGACCGTAAATCGGGTTCAGGGTTGCGATGATCTTTCCACCACCATCCGAGTGCAGCTGAACATCCCGCGCGAGCAGGTTGGTCAGGTGTTTCGTGTCGCCACTTTTGGCAGCGTCGAAAAACGCCTTGGCCAGTTCTTCACCCTGTTCACGCTCGACCCTGACGCGCGGCTTTACCTGCTCAACATGTTTTCTGGCGCGGCTGACCAGTTGGCGACAGCTGCCTTGGCTGCGTTTAAGTGTCTCGGACAGGTCGTCATACGAGTGTTCGAACACGTCATGGAGAAGGAAGGCCGCGCGTTCCAGTGGCGACAAACGCTCCAGCGCCATCAGAAGCGCCACCGAAACATCGCGGTCAAGCCGTTCGGTGGCATCTTCGGTGATCAGGGGTTCCGGCAACCACTCGCCGGGATAGACCTCGCGCACGGCCCGCGCTGCGCGCAAGTGGTCGAGGCAAAGTCTAGTCACAACCCGTATCAGGTAACCCGTTTCATCACGTACCTGTTCTGTATCGACACGCCGCCAGCGAAGATAGGAGTCCTGCACGATATCCTCGGCATCGCTGACTGATCCGAGCATGCGATAGGCAACCGCAAATAGGCGCGGTTGCACGTCGACAAAAGCCCGATCTTCAGGTTGTGACTCCGACCGGGTCACGCAGCGGTGGCCTTGCTGGATTCCGGGTGTGGCATCGCAAATCCGATGGCCAGGCGATTCCAGGCATTGATCGTGGTGATCACAAGGGTCAGCGCCACCTGATCCTGTTCCGAAAACTGATCGGCCATTACCTGATAGACGTCGTCAGGGGCACGGCTGGTCTCAATCCGGGTCAGGGTTTCGGCCCATGCCAGCGCCGCGCGGTCGCGTTCAGAATATAACGATGATTCATGCCAGGCATTCAGCAAGTGCAGGCGATCTTCGGTTTCGCCATTCTCGCGGGCGTCATGTGTGTGCATGTGAATGCAATAGGCACAGCCGTTGATCTGTGAGACCCTGAGTTTAACGAGCTCGATCAGGCTGTGTTCCAATTGGGACGCGCGCAGGCGCTCCTCCATGTCAAGCATGGGCTGAAGCAAGGTCGGTGCAACGGCAAAGTGATTGATCCGCGGTGACATTGAATTCTCCTGTTTTGGAAGTGAACAAAAACAGGACGGATGAGTCACCGGGTTTGTGACATGGTTCGAAAAAAAGAGCCTCGGGAGGAAGGCTCTTTTTTGGTCAGCGCTTGCCGTAATACAGCCCGACCACGTGCTCGGCCTGCGCGAAGAACAACCACCGAGAGATCACGACGCCAGTCAGATGCGACAGTACGGCAAACAGCGCAAAGATGTGTTTGATCACAGCACCCGAGACCGGTGTCAGGATCAACAGCAAGGGCAGGACAAACGCCAGTATGAACGATATCGTCCGCAACTTCTGCGCATGTTTACGGCCAACGACATGTACGAATTCACGCAGCAGATAGTTGGTTCCTGTATGCGGCGGTTCGAACGCGCGGACAGCACCGCGGCGTCCTAACCCTGTGGCGGTACCCAGATTGGTACCGGAACTTTCCAGCGCACGGTCGCCTTTCGCCCAATATGCAAGCTGTACAGCACCTGCGACGGCCAGCAGCCATGGGGCCAGAGTTTCGGCTCCGGACAGCAATGCACCGCCTGCAAGACTGAAGGACAAAAACACAGCCGGTGTCAGGTTCATGTTCCAACGCGGGATGGTCCTGAGCTGGGTATAGATCATCGAGGTGGTAAAAACGGTGGCAAGGCTGAGTATTGCACCGATCCAACCCAACAGTGACCAGTGGCTTTGCAAAAACACAGCCCCAAGAGCGTATAGCCCCATGACGATGAGCGCAGCAACCGCGCAGACCCCTTCACGGCTGAGCCAGCTGGACTTCCATTGGCTGAATGCTTTCCACGCCCGTTCCGGGTGACCCAGGTGGAAGGTCGACGCCAACAGACCTCCCACCGCCAGCGCATAGGCGATAGCGTAGAAAACGAAGGCGACAAACCCCGTTACCGGGGGTTGGCCGAGGCCCAGGAAAAAAAGCAACCCAAAGCCCAGACCCGAAAATGTCGTGAAGATGATTACAGAAGGGGCCGGATGCATCAGAGCTTCTCCAGTGTCTTGTCGAGCCAGCCAAGGAAGCCTTTGGGTTCTTCGGCAACCGGGGCCAGCAGGGGGGCCAGGATGTCGATCTGGTCCTCGATTTTGTCCTTGGGCCGCGGTGGCAGGTATTTGTTGACGGGTTTGGTGCCCATTTCGGGCATCAGGTCCATGCCCTCACGTTCCGCGACCAGTTTGCTGACATCGCTGTTCGGGTCACCCAGATCGCCAAAGTGGCGGGCGCCTGCGGGGCAGGTGCGCACGCAGGAGGGAATGCGATCCACTTCGGGCAGATTTTCATTGTAAATGCGATCAACGCAGAGGGTGCATTTCTTCATCACGCCCTCGGCCATGTCCAGCTCGCGCGCGCCATAGGGACAGGACCACGCGCACAGGCCGCAGCCGATGCAGTCGCTTTCGTTGACCAGAACGATGCCGTCCTCGACCCGCTTGTAGCTGGCCCCGGTGGGGCAGACGGTGACGCAGGGCGCGTCCTCGCAATGCAGGCAGGATTTGGGGAAGTGGATCAGCTGCGCGTGACCCTCGGCGGGTTGCACTTCGTAAGAGTGGACCCGATTCAGGAAGGTGCCAGACGGGTTAGCGCCATAGGCGTCCTGATCGGACAGGGGTGCGCCGTAGTTTTCCGTATTCCAGCCCTTGCAGGAAATCACGCAGGCATGGCATCCGACACAGGTATCCAGGTCGATGACCAGACCCATCTTGCGGTCAGTGGACTGAGGGAGTTGGGTCATTTGCCTACCTTCCACGCCAGATCTTTCGGGCCGGTGCCAACCGGTGATTCGATGGGTGCGAATTCTGGCTGGCTTTCCGCGTCTGACGGAGGATCGGCTTTCTCAATATTCACTTTTAGGTCGAACCAGGCGGCCTGACCGGTCACCGGATCGGAATTGGCCCACCGCATTCCGTCGCCCTTAGGTGGCAGAAGTTCGTGGATCAGGTGGTTCAGCAGAAAGCCTTTGGTCGCCTCGGGCGCGTCCTCCTGCAAAGCCCAGGCGCCCTTGCGTTTGCCAATGGCGTTCCAGGTCCAGACGGTGTTCTCGTTCAACGCCGCCATTTCCATGACTGGCACCGTGATTTCACCATGCGGAGAACTGACCTTGGCCCAGTCGCCGTCCTGCAGCCCATGTTCCCGCATCAACTTGGTCGGCACATAGAGCGGGTTGCGCCCGTGCAACTGCCGCAGCCAGGCGTTCTGGGTGCCCCAGCTGTGATACATCGCCATCGGGCGTTGGGTCAGGGCGTTAACGGTGAAACCTTCGTTGCCCTGCTGATCGGTTTCGTACCAGATCGGCAGAGGGTCCATTGTGTTCTTGATCCGTTGACGCAGATGCTCGGGCGGTTGGCGGTCGCCATGCCCTTCGGCGGCCAGTTGGAACTTGCGCATCGGTTCCGAGTAGAGCTGGAACAGGTAGGGCTGAGGGCTGTCGTAGATGCCCATTCCGACCGCCCAGTCCTGATAGGCCGTGTTCCATGGCTTGTAATAGTCGGCCCCCTCAGGGATATGCGCGACGTAGAAACCACCGTTTTCGATATAGCGGTTCAGCTGGTCAGGGTTGACCTCTCCACGCCCTTCCTTGTTGCCGTCTTCACCGCGGAAACCCGCCAGCGGGCCGATACCCGGCTTGCGCTGGTGGTTGACGATGTAATCAGCGTAGTCTTTCCATTTGGGGCTGCCGTCTTCGTTGGTGAAGCCCGGCAGACTCATGCGGTTGGCCAGTTCGATCAACACCGACTGGAATCCGCGCACGTCCCGGTCGGGCTCGATCACCGGCCAGCGGATGGCGTCGGCGGCGGCGTCGGCCTCGCAAATCGGGCGGTCCAACAGTGAGATACAGTCATGCCGCTCCAGATAGGTTGTGTCGGGCAGGATCAGGTCGGCATAGGCGACCATTTCCGAGGAGTAAGCATCCGAATAGATGATACGCGGGATGGTGTATTTGCCGTCCTCATTGCGGGCGGTCAGCATCTCCATCACGCCTTTGGTGTTCATGGACGAGTTCCACGACATGTTCGCCATGTACATGAACAGCGTGTCGATCTTGTAGGGATCACCGGCCGCGGCGTTCGAGATCACCATGTGCATCAGGCCATGGGAAGACATCGGGTTTTCCCAGGTGAACGCCTTGTCGATGCGCTGCGGTGTTCCGCAATCGTCCAACAGCAGGTCGTCAGGGCCGCGCGGGAAGCCAAGATGCGGGCCTTCCAGCGGGCGTCCGGGGCGGCGGTCACCATGCGGGGTTGGATGCGCTTCTACCGGTTTGGGGTAGGGCGGCTTGAATCGGAAACCACCGGGGACCTCGACCGTGCCCAGCAGGATTTGCAGTATGTGTAAGGCGCGACAGGTCTGGAACCCGTTGGCATGGGCCGAAATACCACGCATGGCGTGGAAGCTGACCGGTCGACCGATCATCTTGCTGCGCGTCTCGCCCCGGAAATCGGTCCATTCCTGATCCAGCTCGATGGCCTCATCAAAGGCCACGCGGGCGATCTCGGCAGCAATAGCGCGGATGCGGCTGGCCGGGATGCCGCAGCGCTTGGCCACAGCCTCGGGCGCATGATCGTCTGACAGGTACTTCTCGGCCATCAGGTGGAAGACAGGTCGGTGGGTGACGCCATCTTTTTCGTAGGTCGCAGACAAATCAGGGCGTACACCGGGTTTGTCAAAGGCCGTGGGTTTCCCCGTCGCCCGGTCGATTACCAGCGGCTTGCCATCTTCGTCGCGCAGAAACAAACCCTTTTCAGGGCCTTCGGCGGCGTTTACCAGAACCGGCGCGTTGGTATAGCGGCTGAGGTACTCAAGGTCGATCTTGCCTGCTTTCATCAGCACGTGGATCAGAGACAGGATGAACAATCCATCTGTGCCGGGCGTGATCCCGACCCAGTCATCCGCCACGGCGTTATACCCCGAGCGGATCGGGTTCACCCCGATCACTCTTGCCCCGCGCGCCTTGATCTTGCCGATGCCCATCTTGATCGGGTTGCTGTCATGGTCTTCGGCCACACCGAACAACATGAACAGTTTCGTGTGATCCCAGTCGGGTTGACCGAATTCCCAGAATGCGCCGCCCATCGTATAGATGCCGCCCGCCGCCATATTGACGGAACAGAACCCGCCATGTGCCGCATAGTTCGGCGTGCCGAAATTTTGCGCCCAGAAGGATGTGAAACTCTGACTCTGATCGCGGCCTGTGAAAAACGCCAGCTTCTGTGGTGCGGTTTCGTGCAGTTCATTCAGCCAGCCGACCGCCGTGCTGATCGCCTCGTCCCATTCGATTTCGCGGAATTCACCGGAACCGCGCGGCCCGACCCGGCGCAAGGGCTTGCGCAGACGTGACGGTGCGTTGACCTGCATGATCCCGGCGCTGCCCTTGGCGCAGAGCACGCCCTTGTTGACGGGGTGGTCACGGTTGCCTTCGATATAGGCAACCTTGCCATCCTTCATGTGGACATTGATACCGCAGCGACAGGCGCACATGTAGCAGGTCGTCTTGCGGACCTCGTCCGAGACTTTGGGCGAGGTTTCAATAACTGGCTGGTTCATATGCGTCCCTGTAGCTTGTAATCCGATCATTCTCACATTTTGGGGCCAATCGGAATTTTATTTTTACCCCGCCATTCAGATGCGATTAATTTTCTGCCTCGCCATGTTGGGCCTGTACGGCGGTTACAGCGATCATGTGCAGAACGTCCTCGGCGGAACATCCGCGTGACAGGTCATTTGCCGGTTTCGCCAGGCCTTGAAGGACCGGTCCTATGGCTTCGGCTCCGCCGATCCGTTGGGCGATTTTGTAGCCGAGATTGCCAGCATCCAGATTTGGGAAGACAAAGACATTCGCTTCACCCTTCAGCGGCGAGTCCTTGGCTTTCTTGGCTGCCACTTCGGGAACGAAGGCCGCGTCGAACTGCAACTCGCCATCGATCAGAAGATCGGGATTGGCAGATTTTGCAATCTGTGTCGCTTCGACGACTTTAGAGACCCGTGGATGATTTGCGCTGCCGCCAGTGGAAAAGGACAGCATCGCCACGCGGGGTGTTTCACGGGTCAGAGTCCGGTATGATTCGGCCGACGCTCTGGCGATTTCCGCAAGTTCTTGTTCGT
Organism: Ruegeria lacuscaerulensis; assembly: GCF_013031245.1. Taxonomy (GTDB): domain Bacteria; phylum Pseudomonadota; class Alphaproteobacteria; order Rhodobacterales; family Rhodobacteraceae; genus Ruegeria; species Ruegeria lacuscaerulensis_C. The sequence continues at coordinate 603 of NZ_WPZL01000011.1, read as the reverse complement.
TCGGATCGACGACCAACCCGCAATCAGCAAAGATATGTGCGCCGCGAACGGTGTGGTGGTCCCGGCAATAGAGCATCAGAAAGAAACTGGATACCATCTTGGCATCCCTAGCTTTGCCGATGATCTGCAAGGCGGCCCGCACGGTGTCCGAAGTGGTTTCAACAGCCCCACCTACGGTGCCGTCCGCCAGGCCTTCATGCACAAGCATGGCTGCATAGTTCAGTCGGTTGTGGATTTGTTGCTGCGCCTGTTCAAGGGTCATCCCCTTGTGTTTGCGCAATTCGTAAAGTGACGCGGCGAAGCCCTCGTTATGGAGTGAATCACTTGGGTCGTGAATGTCGATCCCTTTGACATCCGCACCGCCACGCTCGGCCAATAACGCGGTTACCTTGTCACGGTTTCCGACCAGGATGATCCGGGCAACGCTTTCGGCTCGCGCCTTCAACGCACCGTCTACGACACGAGGATCATCGCCCTCAGCGAGGGCGATGATTTTGTCGGAGCTGCTTGCAACCCCGAGGATTGTACGCAGAGGCTTCACGCCATTACGCCTCTTTTTGGGGTGTCATGTCTGCGTCTGAGATGCCTGCGACGGCGACGGGT
>NZ_WPZL01000106.1 GCF_013031245.1 Ruegeria lacuscaerulensis | reverse complement strand
CCGATGATCATCGCATTGCGCAGCGCGTCCATTGGATTGTTCTCGCCCGCCGCCAGGATCAGCGCGCCGATCACAGCCGTCAGGATCACGCCCCAGATGATGCGGTGCTTGATGCCGGTTTCCTGGCTGCCACCCGACATGATGGTGTTCATCACCAGAATGCCCGAGTCCGCCGAAGTCACCAGGAAGGTCATGATCAGGATTACGCACATGACATTCAGCATGGACAGCAGACCACCATCGATCATGTAGGACAGGGTGACGAACAGCTTGTTGGTGTTCGATGCCCCGATGATCGCACCTTCGGCAGCGCCTGCCAGTTCCAGATCAATCGCGGTGCCGCCCAGAACAGTCATCCAGGCAAAGCACACCAGCGCTGGTGCGAAGACACAGCCCAGGATGAACTCACGCACTGAGCGACCTTTGGAGATGCGCGCCAAGAACAGGCCGACGAAAGGCGAGAACGCAATCCACCAGGCCCAGTAGAAAGTGGTCCACCCAGCCTGCCAGCCGAACTGACGGCCTTGCTCGCCTGCAGCATAAGCCGCAGCCAGTGTTGCTTCGTCCAGCTCAGCGGCCGCGCCTTCCAGACCGCCCTTGAAGCCGTCAAAGCTGCCCCATGCATTGGTTGCACCACCCATCAGGTCAGCCGCATGCGCCTGCGCCTCTGCGGGCAGTGCCGCGGCAAAGGCTTCGGTCGACAGCGGTCCGTAGGCGTTAAAGCTGAGCGAGATGAAATGCAGGATGTAGTCGATCATCGCCGTGCCATAGGTGGTCATGGCAAAGACGAACGAGCCAAAAATCACGAATGTGCCCAGCAGGATGATCGACAGAACCAGGTTCAGGTTCGACAGGTATTTCACGCCCCGTCCGACACCCGAGACCGCCGAAATGATCGACAGACCCATGATGACAACCAGACCCGCAATCAGGCCAACTTTGCTGGGGGTCGGAACCTCACCGCCCAAATCCATGATCCATTCGATGCCGGTAATTGCATAGAGACCGTCAATGAA
>NZ_WPZL01000105.1 GCF_013031245.1 Ruegeria lacuscaerulensis | reverse complement strand
GGCTTTGTTGCACAAAACGGGGTCTGAGCGCAGTTCCCCTTTCCCCGGGCGGATTTATCCTACGGCCTGTGTGACAGGTATGCCAAGCGCGGTGTAGCCGTTCAGCACAGTGATGCGGACCTGCAATTCCGCGACTTGGCGATCGAAGTCCCTTGCCATCAGCGATTGGCCGAGCAACTTGATGCAGTTCATCTTGCTCTCAACGCGGCTCCTGCGGTGGTATCCGCTCCATCGTCGCCAGATGGCGCGGCCCAGGTACTTCGAGGAGCGCAGGGCATCGTTTCTGGCCACCGCGCCAGCGCTCGTCGGCTCCCACGGCTTGGCGTTCTTGCGTGGCGGGATGACAGCGGCGGCGTTTCGAGCGGCGATTGCCTCGTGGCATTTCCGAGTGTCATAGGCACCGTCGGCAGTCACTGAACCGATCTCCTCATCTGCCGGGATTTGGTCCAGCAATTCCGGCAGCATTGGCGCATCGCCAATGCTGCTATCGGTGATCTCAACCGCCCGAACCTCCAGCGTTGCCTCGTCAATCCCGAGATGTATCTTGCGCCATATGCGGCGCTTCGGACCACCATGCTTGCGCGCGTTCCACTCACCTTCACCTTCGGCCTTGATGCCAGTGCTGTCGATCAGCAGGTTCAGCGGGCCATCACCACCGCGATACGGAATGTTCAAGTTCAGGGTTTTCTGTCGGCGGCACAATGTACTGTAGTCCGGTACCGCCCAATCCAATCCGACCAGCGTCAACAGGCTCTGCACAAAACCCGTTGTCTGCCGCAACGGTATTCCGAACAGGACTTTCATTGTCAGACAGGTTTGGATGGCCGCGTCGCTGAATTGCTGCTGCCGGCCGCGTTTGCCGCTAGGCGGTGGGATCCAGATCATCGCCGGATCAAACCAGATCGTCAGTGATCCGCGTTGCTTCAACCCTTCATTGTAAGCCGACCAGTTTGTGGTCGTGTAATTCTTGGGTGCCCAACTGCTCATGCCCTCCAGCTATCATGCTGGATTCACACAGTGAATCCCTCACCCGATTTGTGCAACAAAGCC
>NZ_WPZL01000104.1 GCF_013031245.1 Ruegeria lacuscaerulensis | reverse complement strand
CTTGTCTATTTGTCTTGTCCGAGGGGGGAGGCCGCGCCTTCCCCCTGACGTCGGGCGGCGTTTGGCTTGTCCAAATCCCGCCTGACCCACCAAAAAAGGCCAAAGGATCTTCGATCCTGCGGGAGCGCAAAAAGGATCGTCACCCGAACGGGCAGATCATCACGGCATGGGCCGACCATGACCCAAAGCCTCTGCCCCGGCTCGCATGAGACGGTTCAGGGGCTATTGGCTCAGGGAGATCATGCTGGGGTGTTCTGGGTGGAAGCCGATACGTCGGCTGGAACCTAGAGCCCGCTCACGAGCCGACTGGCTCGGGATTTGCTACGGAAACAGATTGCAGCCCGAGGTCACTCTCCGACCGGGACATACCCTCGACGACGTTTCTGCCTGTCGAGTTTTTGGAGCGCGTCGGCGGCCTCGGCTTCGTCTTCGTACGTCACCATCATGGCTTGCCCGTTTGTGCCAATACGCCCCCAGGTGCGAAGGACGGACACTTCCCCGAACAGCGTCGCCTGCAATTCTATTCCATAGAACCGCGCCATGTTGACGTCCGGGTCCACATGGATCAGGTGGACAGGTGTGGTTGCCGTCAGTTCCATGACGCGATTGTCGGTGAACTCAGCCATCCTGTCCAATGACTTTGCGAGATCAATTGTAAGGTAAGGATTCTTTACCTTTTTGGCATTTGGGAAAAACCCCACCGAACGACAAGAGATTTTACCCTTCTCGACCGCTGATGTGATAACGAGGTTGTTTCGAAATTGATGACCGAATGTCGAGACACTTCATCAACGGTAATGCTTTGAAAACAAACGCAACAATTCTATTTTGACTTAGCGTAAAGATTTTTTTCTTTATACCTCTTGAAACGGTGCTGTTTCTTTCCAAAATCCCGCTTGTTAGCACTCTTCAACAGGGAGCGCTAATAGGATGAATCGCCAATTGAGGAGAATTCAGAATGGCCTTCAAACCTCTACATGACCGTGTGCTGGTTCGTCGCGTTGAGAGCGAAGAAAAAACCGCTGGCGGCCTGCTCATTCCAGACAGCGCAAAAGAAAAGCCCAGCGAAGGCGAAGTTGTTGCAATCGGCGAAGGCGCACGCAAGGACAACGGCGAACTGATCGCAATGGCTGTAAAAGCTGGCGACAAGATCCTGTTCGGCAAA
>NZ_WPZL01000103.1 GCF_013031245.1 Ruegeria lacuscaerulensis | reverse complement strand
GGTCGGGTTATCTTCAACAGGGCCATCAAGCGAGCGAAACTTCTCCGCTTCTTTGAGACGCTTCCGCCCTGTAGGGTCGGGATGGAAGCCTGCGGCTCGTCTCATCACTGGGGTCGCCAGCTGCGCAAATTGGGGCACGACGTGAAGCTCATGCCCGCCGGATACGTCAAACCCTACGTGAAGCGCGGCAAGAGCGACGCCGTTGATGCCGAGGCAATCTGTGAAGCGGTTCGTCGACCAACTATGCGGTTTGTCGAGATCAAAACGGAAGGGCAGCAAGCCATCCTCTCAATTCATCGGACACGAGATCTAGCCGTCCGGCAGCGCACCCAACTGGCCAACATGATCCGCAGTCTTTTGCGCGAGTTTGGGCACATTTTACCCATTGGGATCGAAGCAGTGACGGCTTTTGCAAAGCGTCACCATGATGGCGACCAACCAGAGATGCCGGAGATCGCGAACGGCATGCTCGGCATACAGTGCTACCAGTTCATCGGCTTGAACGCGCGCATCGACGGCTATTCGAAGATGATCGAGCAACATGCTCTGATGAATGCAGACGCACGCCGATTAATGCGAATGCCTGGCATCGGGCCGATCACGGCATCAGCGATCGTCGCAACGATCGGCGATGCAAAACAGTTCCGGACCGGACGCGATCTGGCGGCCTGGCTCGGACTGACCCCACTCAACAAGTCTAGCGGTGGCAAGGAACGTCTGGGCAAGATCACGAAGCAGGGTGATCGCTACATTCGCAAGCTGTTGGTCGTAGGCATGACATCGCGCGCTGTGATGGCGAAACGTTCGCCAGAGAAGGTCGATCTGTGGACAGCGAGAATTATCGCTGACAAACCATTCCGATTGGCAACAACCGCCATGGCCAACAAGGCCGCTCGGGCCATCTGGGCGATGCTCACGAAGAAACTGGAATACCGGCAGCCTGCGTTCTAACCGCGCCGACAGCCCACGAGATGCAAGACGTTGAAGTGATGATGCGGAATTAAGTCAACCAAGAGCAAGGACACTCCGGGAACGGCAGCGACCCTCAGAGGTCGATAAGCCGATTGGAACCTCGCTCGCGGAATTCATCAAGGCCAGTGGCGACAATGCCGCCACGCAAACAGGCCGGACAGACGAAGGTACTGACAAAAACGACCGCAAAAATCGCCAATAAACTCTTGCAATGCAGGAGCCACCCACAGA
>NZ_WPZL01000102.1 GCF_013031245.1 Ruegeria lacuscaerulensis | reverse complement strand
TGATCAGCCCCACTTGTGTGGTCCAATTTGATTGTTAGTGCATGATTGGCCTTTGGTCCATCTGAACGATGGTTTCCGGGGCCGGTGGTTTATATCCCAGAGCACTGTGCGGGCGTTTAGTGTTGTAGTGTTTCCTCCATTCTTCGATCAATATCTGCGCTTCTTTTAGGCTGTAGAAGACTTCTCCATTCAGGAACTCATCTCTGAACCGCGCATTGAAACTCTCACAGTAACCGTTCTCCCATGGGCTGCCTGGCTCGATGTATGCGGTCTTTGCTCCAACTGCATTGATCCAGTCTTGCACCGCCACGGCAATGAACTCAGGGCCATTGTCGGAGCGAATGTAGCTCGGCACACCGCGCATGATGAACAGGTCACTCAGAACGTCGATGACATCGCCGGAGTTCAGCTTTCGGTCCACTCGGATCGCCAAGCACTCCCGGCTGTACTCATCGATAACGTTGAGCGTGCGGAACGCCTTTCCGTCATCCGTTCGACAATGCACGAAGTCATAACTCCAAACGTGGTTTCGATGCTCCGGCCGCAGCCGAACACACGATCCATCATTTAACCAGAGCCGTCCCTTCTTTGGTTGTTTCATTGGCACTTTCAGCCCCTCCCGACGCCAAAGCCTTTCGACGCGCTTGTCATTTACCTGCCAGCCCGCATCTCTCAGCAAAGCCGCGATCCGGCGATAACCGTAGCGGCCATACTGGCGGGCCAATTCTATCATGTCCGCCACCAGGCGCTTCTCGTCAGCTCGACCTTTCGGCAGCTTTCGCTGTGTGGATCGGTGCTGTTTCAGGACACGACACGCCCGGCGTTCTGAGACACGCAGTTTGTGGCGCACATGGTTGATGCAGGCACGGCGACGGGCGGGGCTCAGTAGTTTCCCTTGGCCGCCTCCGTCAGGATCAGTTTGTCCAGGGTAAGATCCGAGACGGCCTTTCGAAGACGCTCATTCTCTTTTTGAAGGCGCTTGAGTTCCTTCAACTGATCCGTACCCATTCCGCCGTACTTTTTCTTCCAGCGATAATAGGTCTGTTCAACAACACCAATCTGCCGGATTGCATCCAGACGGGACATGCCTTGCCCCATCAATATCTCAACCTGTCGCAACTTCGAGACAATCTCTTCCGGCTTCGGTCGCTTGTTCGCCATGTGGTTCCTCCGTTTTCTTAACCATAACGGCGGACCACTTCAGAGGGGGAGGATCA
>NZ_WPZL01000101.1 GCF_013031245.1 Ruegeria lacuscaerulensis | reverse complement strand
ATGGCAAAGGAAAAGTTTGAGCGTAATAAGCCGCACGTCAACATCGGCACGATTGGCCACGTTGACCACGGCAAGACCACGCTGACCGCAGCAATCACCAAGTATTTCGGTGACTTCAAAGCGTATGACCAGATTGACGGCGCGCCGGAAGAAAAAGCACGTGGCATCACCATCTCGACCGCCCACGTGGAATACGAGACCGACAACCGCCACTATGCGCACGTCGACTGCCCCGGCCACGCCGACTACGTCAAGAACATGATCACCGGTGCCGCGCAGATGGACGGCGCGATCCTGGTTGTGAACGCCGCTGACGGCCCGATGCCGCAGACCCGCGAGCACATCCTGCTGGGCCGCCAGGTTGGCATCCCGAAGATGGTCGTGTTCATGAACAAAGTTGACCAGGTTGACGACGAAGAGCTGCTGGAACTGGTTGAGATGGAAGTTCGCGAACTGCTGTCCAGCTACGAATACCCCGGCGACGACATTCCGATCATCGCAGGGTCGGCTCTGGCCGCGATGGAAGGCAACAACCCGGAAATCGGCGAAGAGAAGATCAAGGAACTGATGGCGGCTGTTGATGACTACATCGACACCCCTGAGCGTGAAGTTGACAAGCCGTTCCTGATGCCGGTCGAAGACGTGTTCTCGATCTCGGGCCGTGGTACCGTTGTGACCGGTCGTGTCGAGCGTGGCGTGATCAACGTTGGTGACGAGATTGAAATCGTCGGCATCCGCGACACTCAGAAAACCACCTGCACCGGTGTTGAAATGTTCCGCAAGCTGCTGGACCGCGGTGAAGCCGGCGACAACATCGGCGCCCTGCTGCGCGGTATCGACCGTGACGGCGTTGAGCGTGGCCAGGTTCTGTGTAAGCCGGGTTCGGTGACACCGCACACCAAGTTCGAAGCCGAAGCCTACATCCTGACCAAGGAAGAAGGCGGCCGTCACACCCCGTTCTTCGCGAACTACCGTCCGCAGTTCTACTTCCGTACGACGGACGTGACCGGCACCGTGACCCTGGCCGAAGGCACTGAGATGGTCATGCCCGGCGACAACGTTGGCTTCAGCGTCGAGCTGATCGCGCCGATCGCGATGGAGGACGGTCTGCGTTTCGCCATCCGCGAAGGCGGCCGCACCGTCGGCGCCGGCGTTGTGTCGAAAATCATCGAGTAATTCGCACCCGCGAGAACTTGTGGAAAGGGCGTCCCTCGGGACGCCCTTTTTT
>NZ_WPZL01000100.1 GCF_013031245.1 Ruegeria lacuscaerulensis | reverse complement strand
CGGCGAACTGATCGCAATGGCTGTAAAAGCTGGCGACAAGATCCTGTTCGGCAAATGGTCGGGCACCGAGGTCCAGATCGACGGCGAAGAACTGCTGATGATGAAAGAAAGCGACATCATGGGGATCATCGAGTAAGCCCAAACGCTTTCTCTGATCTTCTCACGCTTTATCTCAATACAATTTCTCAAGGAGAAAAAACATGGCTGCTAAGGACGTCAAGTTCGACACCGATGCCCGTAACCGCATGCTGGCAGGTGTGAACATCCTGGCCGATGCTGTCAAAGTGACCCTGGGCCCCAAAGGCCGCAACGTGGTTCTGGACAAATCCTTTGGCGCACCGCGCATCACCAAAGACGGTGTTTCGGTTGCCAAGGAAATCGAACTGGAAGACAAGTTCGAAAACATGGGCGCGCAGATGGTGAAAGAAGTCGCCAGCCGCACCAATGACGAAGCCGGCGACGGCACCACCACCGCAACCGTTCTGGCACAAGCCATCGTTCGCGAAGGTCTGAAGCAGGTTGCTGCTGGCCTGAACCCGATGGACCTGAAGCGCGGCATCGACCTGGCAACTGCCAAGGTTGTTGAAGGCATCAAAGACGCCTCGCGCGAAGTCAAAGACTCGGCAGAAGTTGCTCAGGTTGGCACCATCTCGGCCAACGGCGAAGCCGAAATCGGCCAGCAGATCGCCGACGCGATGCAGAAGGTTGGCAACGAAGGCGTTATCACCGTCGAAGAAAACAAAGGTCTGGAAACCGAGACCGATGTTGTCGAAGGTATGCAGTTCGACCGTGGCTACCTGTCGCCTTACTTCGTCACCAATGCAGACAAGATGATCGCAGAACTCGACGACTGCATGATCCTGCTGCACGAAAAGAAACTGTCCTCGCTGCAGCCGATGGTTCCGCTGCTCGAGCAGGTGATCCAGTCGCAAAAGCCGCTGCTGATCATTGCTGAAGACGTTGAAGGCGAAGCGCTGGCAACTCTGGTTGTCAACAAACTGCGCGGCGGCCTGAAAATTGCTGCTGTCAAAGCACCGGGCTTCGGCGATCGCCGTAAAGCCATGCTGCAGGACATCGCAATCCTGACCGGCGGTCAGGTCATCAGCGAAGATCTGGGCATGAAGCTCGAGTCCGTCACCATGGACATGCTGGGCACCGCCAAGAAAATCGAAATCACCAAAGACGAATCCACCATCGTCGACGGTGCTGGCGAGAAAGCCGAGATCGAAGCACGTGTTGCTCAGATCCG
>NZ_WPZL01000010.1 GCF_013031245.1 Ruegeria lacuscaerulensis | reverse complement strand
ACCCGTCGCCGTCGCAGGCATCTCAGACGCAGACATGACACCCCAAAAAGAGGCGGTATAAACAAGCAATTGCCCAAGCCTCTGTCAGGCTTGGGCCCTTTTCGGGTGTTCCACAGGAAAACCCAGAATTCAGCAAAGGAAAAACGATGCAGACGTTAGGTGCATCTCAATCGCCCGTAACCTGGGCTCGCTCATTTGTGCGGAAAAACGGCCACGGGTTTCTTGTATCCGTGGTTGTCGCCGTTGCCGCACAGTTCTTATCGGAACATTATGGCGCGCCTGCGATGTTGATGGCGCTGCTACTTGGCATTGCCTTTCATTTTCTCGCAGAAGACGACGCGGGCGATTGCAAGGCTGGCATCGATTTCACCGCACGCACTGTACTGAGATTTGGCGTAGCGCTTTTGGGTGCCCGCATCTCGGTCGAACTGATGGTTGGGTTGGGTCCGCAATTGATCGCGGTTGTCATCGCTGGTGTGATACTGACGATCCTTTTTGGATTGCTCGGTGCTCGATTGCTTGGGCGTGGCTGGCGGTTTGGGGTTCTTACCGGTGGTTCGGTCGCAATTTGCGGCGCGTCAGCCGCGATGGCACTGTCCGCCATTCTGCCAAAGAACGAGCATTCCGAACGCAACCTGATCTTCACCGTTCTCTCAGTGACGGTGCTTTCTACGGTTGCGATGATTGCCTACCCGATCCTGACCGAAACTTTTGCGTTTGATGACGAGATTTCGGGCGTATTCCTGGGCGGCACGATCCATGACGTGGCGCAGGTCGTCGGAGCGGGCTTTTCGGTGTCGGACGAAACCGGCGAAGTGGCAACAATGGTCAAGTTGATCCGGGTGGCAATGCTTGCACCGGTGGTGCTGGTAATATCTGCCCTCGTGCGTCGCCATGCCGAGTTCGGGGACGAAGAAGGCAAGCGGCCGCCGATCCTGCCGATGTTTGTCGTGGGTTTTCTGATCTTCGCGACGCTGAATTCGCTTGGCTTGATCCCCGCATTGGTCTCAGAAGCCATGGCCGGCCTGAGCCGCTGGGCCCTGCTCGTATCTATTGCCGCGGTTGGGATGAAGACGTCGCTCAAGCGAATTCTGGACGTTGGTGGACAAGCCATCGCTCTGATCGTGGCCGAGACGCTTTTCATCGCCCTGTTCGTTTTGGCAGGTGTCTATCTGCTGCACTACTGAAGCAAGTGACAGATAACCCGTAAGAAGCGAGCTGAGGATAGTCGGCATTGCCGATGAAGCGGCCTTTCAGGTCATCGACCTGAATGGCCGCAACTGAAACAAACACTCAAACGAATCTGGAGATGTGAAAATGACTGCACATGTCATCAACATGTTCGAAGATCCCGCAACACGCAGCGAACGCCGTCTTGCAGATCTGCCGGACCGCGTTGTCGAAGGCGACCCGTATCACAAGATTGGAGTGCATTTCGCCAGCCCGGATGGAAAGCTTTCGGCTGGCACCTGGACTTCGACACCGGGTAAGTGGCATGCGTTCGCGGATAAAGACGAATATTGCTTCATCGTTGAAGGACATTGCGCCTTAATTCATGAGGACGGAACCCGGCAGGATTTTCGCACCGGAGCAAGTTTCATTATTCCAAATGGCTTTCGCGGGTATTGGGAAGTGCTGGAAACGACGACAAAGCACTTTGTTATCCGAGACCATGACCCGAAAGGTTGATCAGGCTGAGGCACTTAGCACCTTGTGGAAGTTCAATCGGCATTGACGCGGAAAGCCTGGTTGGCCCGGGTCGGAATTGCTTGTGGCGGGCCCGTCATTCCAAGTTCAGCTGGAATATGGAGTCAGGTATTTGCTCCGTGCCTTCGGCCACTGAGCACCGGGCGTCGCAATGGGCTGGTCAGAGCAGGCAAGTACCCGACAGCGAATGCGATCCAGCCTGAGCACCAAAGCACCGATGCCAATGTAACCAGCGGCGCACCGGGAAAGGCCGGTGCTGCCAAGCGAACCCATGTTGCGAACCAGACCAAAGAAAACCCAATTGTGAATCCTGAATTTGCTTGCATGTCGCCGTCTGGAGTATGTGCTGCAGCGCGCCCTGATATCGCCATTACCAGCCCGGACATTCCTCCGATCGTTATCGCATGCCATGCGCCGGTTGTTGGGTAGATTGCGGGGAAGAGGCCCGCGATTCCGACCGCCGTCGAACCAACGGGTAGCCATAGAAAGGCAAGATGCTGCGCTGCAAGAAGTGGGTTGGACAGTGCAGACAGGCTTTGCCAGCGACGCATGATCCAAAAAAGCACTACTGCCGCCGCAATCATCGTAAGATGGGCCAAGTCATTTTGACCAGAGAGGCTAAGAATAACCGCAATGGCCAATAAGGCTTGCACTATTGCCCGATTTTTTTCGGAACCTGTACACGCCGGATTTCCGCGGTCGTTTTGCGCATGCCAGTTGTTGGTGAAGGCCGGGATCGCCCGCATTCCGACGCTGGCCATCAATAGTACAAGCCCAATCAACAGCGAATGACCCAGTTCGATACTGAACCATGGCGATCCGGTTAATGTCGTCCGCAGAAACAGAGCTTCTCCGAAGCCGAGACCGATTGGAGCGAGCAAAAACCAAAGCTTGTTAAAAACGCCTTTTGACAGCAGTTGGTGTCCGACGATCCCCGCCAGCAGCAAAAAATAACCGGTATTGAGGAAAAGGAGTGCCGCATTCGGGACGTGAGAGGCAAGACCCATGGCAAGACGCGCGGATACCCAAAAAGTCAGCAGCACTTTCAGAATGGCACCCCGTACCGGAGGCTTTCCTGTCCATGCCGGAAGCGCCGTCAGCAGGTACCCTCCGATAGCTGCCGAACTAAAACCGAAAATTAGCTCATGAATATGCCAAACGACTACCGGCTCAAACTTCGGATAAGGAAGCCCAATTCGGACCCCCAGCGGCCACCATGCTATTGACAGCAACGCGCAACAAATGGCTGCCGAAAACAGCGGGCGGTGTGGGGCCTCCCAGAAATTGAGGAAGAACTCGCTTCTGCCCACCATGGTCGTCACGGACTTCAGGCGCCGGACCAGTCTGCCCCGCATGCCCCCAACAAAAACCCATCACTCAGGCGAATACCAGGGTTGGTGGACAGGACGTCTTTTGACAATTCTCCCCGGTTCAGATTGCGGTCAAGCCGCTGCCGATACATTGAGCACAATTGCATGAAGCCCTGAGATTGCGGCGACAGACGCAGGGCCGAGACACCCACAGAACGCAACAATTCGATCTGATGATCGGTGCAGGCGTAGCTATCTGAAAGGGTCTGCACCCCGTTCATCGCCATGAAGGGCCTGCCGTCCTCGGTGCGCACGTCCAACCCATCAGGATCGTCCTCGCAGGCGAACTGGCAATTGTCTTTGGTGCGGCCATGCAGGCGCGCGTGATAACACCGCCCCGAGATCGCCAGCGGCAGGCGTCCATGCCCCCAAACTTCTATCGCCACCCCCAGATCTGCGGCTGCTTTCACCAGGGATTCAACCGATTTGATAGGCAATTCCGGCGGCAGGCAAACTCGCCGCGCGCCACGCGAGGCCAGCCATCTCAGCGTGCCTTCGTTGTAGACGTTCACCAGCGGTCCAACCGAAAAGCCGGTGCCTTCGGGCAGATGCGCCAGCGCTGTCAAATCGTTGATCTCAATTGCGATGCCCATTTCGGCCAATTCTGACGTCAACTTGCGTTCACGCTTTAGCGTCACGAGGGCTAAACTGGTCAAAGCAACGTCTATTCCGGCCTCAACCAGTTTGGAAATCGCTTCAGGAATTCGTTCCTGATAGAATGGCAAACGTTTTGAGCAAACCAGCTCTCCGATCACGACACGGTCCACCGGCGAGCCGGCAAGATCGTTGTAAAACCCGCTCCAGGTATCGGCTGGCCAGAAGAACTGGTTGGGACCGACTGTCAATTCCATCGCGCTATCTCCAAGTCTTTTTGTAAGCGCCGGTCGTCATGGCCTGTCCCTCAGACAAACGCGCCAGCATGCCTTCGGGCATTGGTTGACCCGCCTCCAACGCATCCACGGCAGTGCGGAAATTGCGTACAACCTGCGCGACATAAGACTTCGACCGTTGTCGACCTTCGATTTTCAATGCTGTGACGCCAGCCTTTTGCAGCTGAGGAATCAGCTTTTCCGCATTCAGGCTGACGGGGTCCTCGAAAAGGTGGCCGGTCTTGTCACCAGCTGAGAAACACCCCTTGCATAGTGTCGGGTAGGGCGCAGGCTGACCTTTTTCGACGCGGTGAATGAGATACCCGCCCAGTCGGGCATCCAGCACGCCCTGTTGTTCGTTGTACTCGACGTGGCTTGCCGGTGAGCAGACGCCGTTCATATTGGGTGACAATCCTGTGGCGTAGGATGACAACGAGCAACGCCCCTCCGCCATCACGCAAAGCCCGCCAAAGACAAACACTTCGGTCTCGACCTTGGTTTCGCAATTGATCGCGGCAATCTCGGGCACTGACAGGACGCGGGGCAGAACGACGCGTTTTACGCCAAAGGTATCCGCGTAAAAATTGATGACATCGGCGTTTGCTGCTGCGGCCTGCACTGAAAGATGCCTACGCAATCCGGGATGGTTTCGGGCCGCATAATCCAGCAGGCCGAGGTCAGCCAGAATAACCGCGTCCGCGCCGCTGGCTTCGGCAGCACTAACCGCGCGGTGCCAGATTGCTTCATCGCCAGCGCGGGGAAAGGTGTTGATGGCAACCAGCACCTTGGAGCCATGCGCATGCGCAAAATCCACCCCGGCGCGCATTTCCGCCCGGTCGAAGTTCAGGCCCGGAAAGTTGCGCGCATTGGTTTCGTCGTTGAAACCACAGTAGACAGTGTGGGCCCCTGCCTTCACCGCCGCGCGAAGTGCGGCTGGGGTGCCCGCCGGGCAAACAATTTCCATCACCATAGCGCGGCGTCCTCTGGCCTGGTCAGGCAGAGCCCCGTCTGGCGCTCTGCTAGAGCTATTAACTGTTGTATCGGGCGTGCAAACGGTCCCGAAAGCGATGCCGCCTCCAGGGCCAGATTCAGTTCCGCATCGTCAACTGCATTGCGTAAAGCCAGAGCCGCACTCGTATCGCCTTCGACCACGAGATCGCGTGAGAAAAACAGGGCATCGCCATCGAATGCGCCGTGGACCAGCCCAAGCAGCGCGGCCAGTGGACCGGAAATCCGCGTTGAGCCTTTTGCCTGCCGTCGTCGGGTGAGCTTCACTTTTGGCAGGCCTCCATTTGGGTTGAGGCACAGCACTATCGGCAGATCAGTCGGGTCGAGAACAAAGTCGGTGGTGTCAAATTCGCCGAGGCGGTTGATCAAGCCGGGATTGTTCCTTGCGATCTTGCGGGAAAACACAGTCAGTGAAAGTGACAGCGGCGCGAGTGGTATAACCCGCAGCGCCGCCGCCAACGGGGCGGGGCAAAGCGGTATCTGGTTTTGAGGATAGGGCAAACAGACCTCCTGCAGCCTCAGCAATAATGTGCACGCTGCTTTCCTAGGCTGCGGACGGGTGTGGTGAATTGACTGTTGTCAAGTGCGCCTCCCGGATGCGCTGATAGGGGAAAGGAATGTTCACCGGAGCAATCCCATTCGCACCCTGCCGCCACATCCCAGCCTTCGTCATTTCCTGAACTGGTGTCAGGAGACCGGTCAGTTCAAAACCGTGCCAGATCCGGTTTCAGTGCGCCATCAGATGACCGCAGTGCACCGGGCTGTATTGGAGGCGCAAGGGCCTGTTCTGCAATTCGACCAACCGGTGATCGGACAGGGCAGGCGGTCGGACATCCCGGTCGTCGTGAACCTCTTCGGTACCACCGAACGCGTCGCCGCCGGGCTTGGAGTTTCGACAGACGGGCTGAGTGAACTTGGCGTGTTTCTGGCCGCTCTCCGATCGCCGAACCCGCCCGACGGGTTGCGCGATGCGTTGTCGAGATGGCCAATGCTGAAAGCTGCGCTTGCGACCCGGCCAAAGGTTGTCAAATCGGCACCGGTTCAATCCGTGGTCCACACAGGGGATGATGTCGAATTAGCTGCACTGCCTGTTCAGACACACTGGCCGGGTGACGCCGGTCCACTCATCACGTGGCCCGTCGTCGTGACGCGACCCTTTGCCGGCGAGCCCGACGCAGTCAACAGCTACAATGCCGGTGTTTATCGGGTCCAGGTGCTGGATCAAGACCGTCTGATCATGCGCTGGTTGCCGCATCGCGGCGGGGCCGCACATCATCGGAGCTGGGCTCGGCGTAACGAGAAAATGCCCGTGGCGATTGTGCTTGGCGCAAACCCCGCGACACTTCTGTCGGCCGCGCTGCCCTTGCCGGAAACCGTTTCCGAACTGACCTTTGCCGGTGCTTTGAACGGCACGCGGCCTAAGTTGGTGCCTGCCAAAACTGTGCCACTGCTGGTTCCTGCAGATGCCGAAATTGTGTTGGAAGGATGGGTGTCCCCAAAAGAAACTGCGCCCGAAGGTCCGTTCGGAGATCACACCGGCTATTACAACCCGGCTGAGCCGTTTCCCGTTATGCATGTCAGCGCCGTAACCCATCGAGAAGCACCTTTGTACCTGTCCACCTACACGGGCCGCCCACCGGATGAACCGACGATCATCGGAGAGGTGTTCAACCGGCTCGCGTTGCCGACGATACAGGCACAGATCCCTGAAATACACGATCTCTGGCTGCCGCCCGCTGCCTGTTCCTATCGCATAGCGGTCATCAGCATCGACAAGCGCTATCCCGGGCAGGCGCGTCGCGTGATGATGGCGCTTTGGGGAATGTTGCCGCAGTTCAGTTACACCAAAATGATCGTGGCCGTGGATTCAGACATAGATCCAAGAAACTGGGATGACATCGCCTGGGCGCTGGCCACGCGCATGGACCCTACCCGCGACGTGATGATGCTGGAGAATACACCGATGGATTATCTCGACTTTGCCTCACCTCAGCCGGGGTTGGCGGGCAAAATGGGCATTGACGCCACCACAAAGATCGGCAGCGAAACAAGTCGGGACTGGGGTGAGGTTATGTATACGTCTGACGTGGACCGCGACTTTGCGACTGACCTTCTGGATCGGCTTTTTCCGGAATTGAGCCGATGACCGAAGCGCGCGTCATTTTAGGAGTGTCCGGGGCGTCAGGCGCGGCACTGAGCCTTGCGATCGCCCGCAACCTGTCCGTGCAGGGTATCGAGGTTGATCTTGTCGTCAGCCCGGCGGCCAACCTGACTTTGGCGCAGGAATGTGGCGAGGGTGCATTGGAGGAACTGCGCCATCTGGTAACCCGTCACCACGCGACGACTGATGTAGGTGCCAGCATTGCGTCAGGCTCGGTTCCGGTTGCGGGTATGATCGTGGCTCCTTGTTCAATGCGGACCCTTGCTGCCATCTCGCTGGGTCTCGATGACAATTTGCTGACAAGGGCAGCGAGTGTCCAACTCAAAGAGCGCAGGCCTTTGGTTCTCTTGACCCGAGAAGCACCGCTGACACTAGCCCATCTGCGGAACATGACATCCGCGACCGAAATGGGGGCGGTGATAATGCCTCCGGTGCCCGCCTTTTACCTCGGTCCGCGCGATCAGAATGACATTATTGAGCAGATAGCGGCCCGAGCGATTGATTGTCTGGGAGTTTGTAAGCCGATCGCAAAACAATGGCACCCTATAGAAAATGAGAGCCATGAAATCGCAGTCACTATGGTACCGAGCAAAGGCGATTGGTAAGAAAAATTGGGCAATCAGTATGACCTTGTACTCAGGAACCAATTTTCGTTTCAGGAAAAGGCCCCGCGCTCGGGTTGTGAACTGTGGCAAGGTCAAGCCTTAGGTCATTATACGCCGACCTAGGCAGAACAAGTCAGTTTTAGCGACGATAATGTCAGCCTCGGCTATACAATGCGGATGACTCCCTATAAGAGGCAGCCCTTACCCTTGGATGATGCGCTGATTGCAATACCGCACGGTTCACATCACCCGGCCGATACAAAGAACCACCACCGTGAAACAAACCATTGCAGATGCGCTTGCCCGCAAGGGCTATGACACTTTGACACAAGTCCAACTGGCCGTGACTCAGCCCGAACTGGAAGGGCGTGATATGCTGGTATCCGCGCAAACCGGATCGGGAAAAACCATCGGGTTTGGACTGGCAATTGCGCCCACTCTGCTAGGCGAAGAGGAAACGCTCGGAACGCCGGACGCCCCGCTGGCATTGGTTGTTGCACCGACCCGGGAACTGGCGCTGCAGGTGAAGCGTGAGTTGAACTGGTTGTATTCTGATGCGGGTGCGTATCTGGCCTCCTGTGTTGGAGGCATGGATATGCGCGATGAACGCCGGGCACTTGCTCGGGGCGCACATATCGTTGTCGCCACTCCGGGGCGGCTGCGAGACCATATAATGCGTGGTTCGATTGATCTGACAGCAATCCGTGCTGTGGTTCTGGACGAAGCCGACGAAATGCTTGACCTTGGGTTCCGCGAGGATCTGGAATTTATCCTGGATGAAACGCCAACAGAACGTCAGACATTGCTGTTTTCCGCCACTGTGCCGCGTGCGATTGCCAATCTGGCGACACGGTATCAGCGCGATGCGGAACGTGTGAGTACTGTCAGCGAACAAACCCAACACGCCGATATTGATTATCGTGCCATGATGGTTGCCCCGCGCGACGGAGAAAACGCAATTATCAATGTGCTGCGCTATTACGAGGCGCCCAACGCGATCGTCTTCTGCAATACGCGCGCAATGGTGTCGCGCCTGACCACGCGCCTGTCGAACCGCGGGTTCTCGGTTGTAGCTCTGTCGGGCGAGTTGACGCAAAGCGAACGGTCCAATGCCTTACAATCCATGCGCGATGGGCGGGCTCGTGTGTGCGTTGCAACTGATGTAGCCGCCCGTGGGATCGACCTGCCGAACCTGGATCTGGTGGTGCATGCCGAACTGCCAAACAGCCATGAAACCCTGTTGCACCGCTCTGGCCGCACAGGCCGTGCGGGGCGCAAAGGCGTCAGTGCATTGGTTGTAGAGCCGTCATCGCGGAAAAAAGCGGAACGCATTCTGAAATTCGCCAAGCTGACTGCAGATTGGGGGGCTGCTCCGTCAGCAGAAGAGGTGAATGAACGCGATCAGACGCGGATGTTCGCATCGGATGACTGGCAGTCAGAGATCACAGAAAGTGAGCGTACGGCGGTTAAGCAACTGATCGA
The DNA here is from genome assembly GCF_013031245.1 of Ruegeria lacuscaerulensis. Classification (GTDB taxonomy): domain Bacteria; phylum Pseudomonadota; class Alphaproteobacteria; order Rhodobacterales; family Rhodobacteraceae; genus Ruegeria; species Ruegeria lacuscaerulensis_C. The sequence goes on along the minus strand of NZ_WPZL01000010.1, from coordinate 121,077 downwards.
AGAATTTAGCCCCGAACAGATCGCGGCGGCTTACCTGCGCCAATACAAGTTACGCCATTCCGCCCCCGAGGAACTGGCAGCGGTCGATCAGCGGAGCCCAAAACCGCGTGCCGCATTTGGTCCCAGTGTCTGGTTTTCGCTATCCGAAGGGCGCAACCAGAATGCGTCTCCGCGTCATTTGCTGCCAATGGTGTGTAAGGCAGGCGATCTTACCAAAGACGACATCGGCGCCATTCGGATTGCCGATGACGTGTCTTATATCGAAATCCGTGAAGCCAGTGTTGAAGGTTTTTTGGCAGCTATTGGATCGGATTTGAAAATCGAAGGTTCCAAAGACCTTGTCCGATTGGATAAAGCGCCCGATTTGCCGGCATTTGGCCGAACCAAGCCTAGTCGCGCGTCCAAAGGGAAAGAACGGCCGTTCAAGGGTCATTCTACGCCGGTGGATAGGAGCGACGCGCCAGCACTCAGTCGCCGCAAGTCCAAGCCCGAGGGCCGCAAGCCATCCAATCTGACGGAAAAACAGCTTAAGAAGGCCCGGGCAGATGCTCCGGCGCTCGCGCCAGAACACCGTCAAGCCCCCACGGCTCCTAAAGGCAAGACTGAGGGGAAATTCAAATCAACGGACGCAAAGCCGAAAAATCGCAAATCACGCGGCAGCGCAGGCAAAGACGGTGGTTCTAAGCCCATCGGTGATGCCACTAAAGGTCCACCACCACCCAAGGGCAAACCAAGTAGCAAGAAAAACCGCGCTCGCGCAGCGGCTGCAAAATCTGCAAAAGGTGGAAATGCCGTACCAAAAAGACGGAAGGCTTAGCCCGGGGTTGCCGCGCGACTGGATGCATCGTGGCCCGCAATGATCAATTGGATAAACTGTGAACGCGATCCAAAAAGTTGGACATACGTATTACGATCAGCGGGCCAAATTCTACAAGCGCGAAGTTGCTAGTATCCAGCAGGTGAAATTCGATGTCATTCAGGTCGCGCCTGTAGGGATACGCGATTTCTATAGGGAAAATCTGATTGCTCCTGTCCCACGTTAGGAACGCTGGTGGTTGATGTTCATGGAACAACGCCTGGCAATTGAGATATTGCGACACATTGGTCCCCAAGTCGGGGAACAATTCCAGCTGAACTTTCCGGTTGCCGTCGCGGTTTAACAGATATGGGGCATGCCAGAAGTTGTAGCGGCTGATGCTTCGGGTTTTGCACGTCGTGGGTAAACAGACTTTTTTCAGCATCAAGCAGCAGTAAGTGGACGCGAGCTGGCTAAAGCGCCCAAAGACCTGTGTTGAACCGGCTTCAACGCCTGATCATCCGTTCAAATGGGATATTGCGGCCCATGTAAGGAAACATTTGCTACAACAGCGAAACTCAGAAAATACCAGGCCCATAAAAGGTATACAACGCAGACGCTTTGCGGGCCTCAATAAGCACGTCCAGTTCAGTTGGTCTGTTTTTTGAGGGCCTCGTGATCGCGTATTGAATCGCACTACTCAACCAGTTGTGCTGTTGTTGGCCCGTTTCGATTTGAGCGCGCGCTCAGCCAGCACATAGGCCTTTTGGACCTGTGCCACTGAGACAGCTTGGTCAAAGAAGGTATTCGCCGCGTCGGTTTTTCCCACGGCAGCTCTGATTTCACCTTCGATGCGGTGCAATTCGGCCTCGGCCCAGCGTTCTCCTGTGTTGTCCTGTTCGCGGTATGCGCGATCCACCGTCTTCTGGGCCGCATCAAAATCGCCCGCCCTGAGCTGGGCTTTTGCGTGTTCTGCCAGATGCAACGTGACCCATAGCCAACACCCCTTGGCGCGATATTCTTCCAAGGCGGCGTCCAGCCTGTCGACGGCACCGGGCTCATCCGTCATGCAGGCGAGGACAGCGTCGTGAATGGCAACGAAGTCCTTCCATAGCGACATGTCGTGCTCTTCCGAGACGCGTCGCATTTCTTCGTTGATTTCGGATGCCCTTTTCACATCGCCAATCCAGATCGACAAAGTGACATCATGTAAACCGACATAGCAGATCGTATTGGCATGTTTGAGTTCGCGAGCCCGGGCCAGAGCCTTGTTGGCGATCTCCCGCGCCTTGTCCTCGTCGCCGCACATCCACTGTGCAAGGAACATGTAGCACCAAATCTGAACACCCGGGTCCTGCGCGAACTTTGTGGAAAAGTCGACGATCTCGGCCGATTGATAGAGCGCGTAAGCCGTGTTGAGGTCCTCGAGCGCTTCGGCCGAGCGGCCTTTTGCAATGAGTGTCGCTGCCCGCATCCGACGCGAGATCAACCGCGGGACCGGGTCTGGTTCATTTGCCAAATCTTCGACAAGCCTCGATACAAGATCGAAGGCGCTGTGCTGATCGTTGCCGATATAAGGCGCAATCCAGGTTCCATAGTAGATCGCGACCTTAAGCTCGGGATCCGTGGTTGCCTCTATCCGTTCCAACGCTTGCGAGAACGCGTCGCTGGCTTCGGCCGAGGCGTAACCGTCCTTGGCGATATGAACCTGGGCGAGCTGCACCAAAAGCGCCAGTTCCCGTTCGCGCCATTCCGGCTTGTCCATCAAACAGGAAACAAGTGTCAGGGCGTTTCGCAGATGGTTTCCTGCTTCGACGTAGGCCGGTCGTGCCTGGGCTTTCTTGGCGGCCTCTCCCCATAAAAGAACGGCCCTTTCCGTCAACCCGGCCTCAGCTGCGTGGTGTGCGACCAACTCTTCGGGTGCTTTCGGGTCAGCCTCAAACAGGTCGGTGAGCCGACGGTGGATTTCCAGGCGTCGGCGTTTCAGCAAGCTTTCGTAGGCCACATCCCGAACCAGAGCATGCTTGAAAACATATGTTGCATCCGGAGACATTCCGCGTCGAAAAACGAGTTCGCTGCGCTCAAGCTGACCAAGCGCCTCATCTAGTTGCAGATCATCGACACGCGCTATCTTCGCCAGAGACGCCCGGTCAAAACTGCGGCCGATGCAGGCGGCCATCTGGGCGATCTCCTTCATCGGCTGAAGCCGGTCGATCCGCGCCATGAGGGAATCGTGCAATGTCGCCGGGATGGTCACCCGATCGATGGGACCGACGAGTTGAAAGCCGTTTTTGGTTTCTTTCAGGTCGCCGGATTCCAGAATGGTTTTTGTCAGTTCTTCTATAAACAGCGGCACACCATCGGTCCGATGGATAATTTCAGCGACCAGTTCGCTCGGAAGGCTTTTCCCGCCTGATTTCTTTGCCAGCACGCTTTCAGTCTGCTCAGAACCCAGCCGGTTCAGGGTGAGCTTTGACACAATTGGATGTCCTCCAAAGGTGTGTTGAAAATCCGGTCTGCCTGTGATCAGAATCATGACGCGTTCGGCCACGATCCGGTCCAGGCACGCCTCAATCATCGCAAGCGTTGAGGCGTCGATCCAATGCGCGTCCTCTACGACCAGGAGAACCGGCTTTTCCCGTGACAGCGCCTGTACTTCAGCCGAGGTCTCCTCCATGATCCGGAGCCGGAGCTGTTGCGGGGACATATCCGATCTTTCAGCAGATGGATCTGTTTCAATCTGAAGAAGTTCCGCAATGATCCGCGGATCGGCGATACGTAACTGTTCGCGAAGTTTCCCGATTTTTTGGTTGGCCGAATCGGTCTCCAGAAAGCCCACGGCATGAGAAAGCTGCTGAATGACTGGATAAAAACTCGAATCCGTATGGTAGGGTGAGCAGTGATAGTTGATCCGGAAATGATCCAGCGTTGAGACCGCATCAATGACGGCGCGTGTCAATCTGGACTTCCCGATACCGGCTTCACCGATCAGGACGATGATCTGCCCCTCGCCGGAAATTGCGCGCTGCCAGCGTTCCATGATCAGCCCCAACTCGTGGTCGCGCCCGATCATTGGCAGGACAGGTTTGACGTCTTTGGCTTCGAACCGACCTTCGAGGCTGCGTTCCGCGGCGACCCGCCACGCGGGTACAGATGTTTCAAACCCTTTGACGTCGAAACTGCCGATCTGTTCCAACTCAAAAGTGTCTTGAATTAGCTGTTTCGTAGAATCGGGGACCAAAACCTGTCCGGGTTTGGCAAATGCCTGGAGACGGGCGGCAAGGTTCGGCGTGTCTCCGACTACGGTTTCTTCCTGTGCCGCACCTTCTCCAATGAGATCACCCACGACCACCATACCGGTCGCCACGCCGGCACGCGCCGACAGTTCCTGTCCGTCAGGCGAACGCAACTCGGTAATAGACCGGGTGATTGCCAAGCCAGAGCGCACGGCGCGTTCGGCATCGTCTTCATGGGCCACCGGCCAGCCGAAATAGCACAGGACACCGTCACCCATGTATTTGGCCACATGCCCTTCATAGCGGGTAACGATACCGGCCACCGTGTTTTGATAGCGCTTGATCACCTCGCTCATTTCTTCGGGATCGAACCGCGTTGACAGGGCTGTTGAACCGACGAGATCCACGAATAGCGTTGTCAGGTGCCGCCGCTCGGCGTCGCGCCTGCCTACTGTTGAACCCGAGACGGCGGGCTGAGGTGGACCGGGCTCACCTGCTTCGATAGCCGCCTGCAGCCGTTTGCGCGCACCCAGCGAAAGGCCGATCTCGCGCATGTCCGCATCCGTAAGATCAAAAAGGATATCCAGGTCGATTTCATTATCAACCAGTATCCCTTCCAGATTGGCGAGTTTATTTCGCGCCAGCCATTCAACAAGATCAGCCATCAGAGCCCTGGTCCATTACGCGGGTTTTTCACCTGCAGTGTTCCCGATCAGACCTGATCGGGCAACGAGTATTCCCCAGGTGTCAAGATTGCCCACCAGACCGAAGCAAGTTTCGGTGCCACGCGCATAGACACGAGACCGGGATGCCGACAGGCTGCTTTGCATTTTTTGGTCGGATTGTCAGGATCGCTGTAAGGTGTTGGCGAAGACCAGTCAGATTTATCTTATCGCCGCTTGTGGTCTGGGTGATCCAGGCCGGTGGGTGGATTTGTCCCGAACGAGGAAGCAAATGTGATCACACCGAAGACTGGGAAAACGGCAGTCGTCCTCGGGGGTACGGGGTTCCTTGGACGCCGTGTCGTTCAAGAACTGAAGAAGCATGGGTTCGCTGTCAGCATCGCGACGCGCTGGCCTGACAGGATCGCACGGGCAGGCGGCGATCCTGAAGGCGATGTTCGCGTGGTGCAAAGTGATTTAACTGACCCGGGTAGTTTGGAGCGCTCCTTTGCGGGCGCGGCAGCAGTGATCAACTGCATCGGCCTGTACGTCGAAACCCGCACGGAATCCTTCCGAGATGTGCATGTAGCCGGAGCGCGTGCGGTCGCCAAGGCCGCGACGTCCGGCGGTACAGACCATCTGGTTCACATCTCCGGGATCGGTGTCGATCTAAACTCTCCATCATCCTATGTTCGCGCCAGAGCGGAAGGAGAGGATGAGGTGCGTCGCGCCTTTCCGTCGGCCACAATATTGCGTCCAAGCGCCATGTTCAGTCGCAGCGGCGTGTTTTTCGGTGAGCTCGAGGCGATCCTTCGGCGCATGCCGATCCTGCCGCTTTTCGGTGACGGCAGTGTTCGACTGCAACCGGTTTATGCAGGTGATGTTGCAAAGGCGGCCGTTCGTGCTCTGGGTTTAGAGAAAGCTCATGGTCACGTATACGAACTGGGTGGCCCGGATGTGTTTACCTACAAGGAAGTAGTGCAACGATTGGCGCGACGCAGTGGCAAAAAGAGGCTGCTGTTGCCCGTGCCTTACCGGTTCTGGTGGTTTCTTGCTGCAGCGATGGCAGTTTTGCCCAAGCCGCCCATCACCCCCGCTCAGGTCGCACTGATGCAGCAGGACAATGTCGTCGGGGAAAATGTCGCAAATTTCTCTGATCTTGCGATCAATCCGAAATCCGCAGTGGCATTGGGCCTGGTCTGACCGAGCCGTAGGGTTGGCTTGATTGGCAACAAGCCCTTGTGTGAAGCATCCGCGTTCACTGGGATTCGTGCCATTGGCGACGTTCTCGAGGCGTGTTTCCGGTCGCCTGCCAGAGCGCGCGACCTGGCGAAAAGCGACCCTGAACAGACAATGCGCATGTTCGCTTAGTGGACATGAAAAGACGGGGTGGAAAGGGTTCCGGGCGCCTAACTCCGAGAAATTCTTGTTAAAAAACGCCATTTGAGGCACAATTCACGGGCACTTTGAACATTACCGCAATCCGAATTCCGGCAGTTTTGGACCGGATGGAATACGTACGTCGGGAGTCGACGTCGATGGAACAGGGGTTTTTTCTGATATTTGCAGTTGGGGCCGTGGCGGCGGCCCTGGGAGTGGTGTTGGCGCGCAATCCAATCCACAGCGCGGTGGCCCTGATGGCTTGTTTCATCAATATCTCGGCAATTTTCGTGATGCTTCAGGCGCCGCTTCTCGCTGTTATCCAGATCTTTGTTTATGTCGGCGCGATCCTGGTCCTTTTCCTGTTCGTGACCATGATGCTGGATATCCGCGACGCGTCGCTGAGGCGGTTCTTGCCCGGAAGCAACTTCGCCGCTCTCGGACTGGTGGCACTGTTAGGGATTGAGATGCTGGTTCTGGTCATGATGGGCCAGCGGTTCCCGAAAACCGTCGCGGGGACTACGACCGGCGGCGAGATTCGTGAGTTGGGTACGACTCTGTTTGCCGATTACCTGCTGCCTTTCGAAGTGGCCTCGGTCATCCTGCTTGTGGCTTTGATCGGTGCCATTGTGTTGGCGCAGAAGGAGCCGCGTTAATGGTGCCGCTGTCTTGGTATATCGTTCTGGGTGTGATCCTGTTCGTGATCGGCGCTGCCGGGGTTCTGATACGGCGCAATGTTCTGGTGGTGCTGATGTCGCTGGAACTGCTGCTCAACTCGGTCAACATCAACTTCATCGCGTTCGCCCATTTCCACGACGATTTCCGCGGCCGTATTTTTGCAATCTTCATCATCGCGATTACAGCAGCGGAAGTTGCGATTGCTCTAGGCATCCTTGTTGCCTTGGTGCGGAACAAGGCCACGCTGAAAGTCGATGAAATCACGATCATGCGAGGGTAGCGGTGGAGGCGGTTTTTTCCATAAGGCCGCTTCTGGCCATCGCCGTCGCCGGACTGGCGTCAGGTCTGGTTCTTTATCTTCGTGATCGCGTTGGGCCACGGGACCTCGTGTCACCCGTCGCGTCCGTGGCGCTGTTTGCACTGGTTGCGTCAATGGCGCCGCGGGTTTTGTCGGGCGGAACTTATGAGCTCGTTCTTTTCGAAATCCTGCCGGGGGTCGATTTCGCATTCCGGGTGGACGCGCTGGGGATGGTGTTCGCCACTATTTCCTCGCTGCTGTGGATTTTCGCGTCGATCTATACGATCGGGTATATGCGCAGCCTCGGTGAGCATGCGCAGACCCGGTTCTACATCTGCTTTGCTGCTAGCCTTGCCGCCGCAGTCGGAGGGGCGTTCGCAGCCAATCTGTTTACGCTGGTAATCTTCTACGAAGTGTTGAGCCTCGTGACCTATCCGCTGGTTTACCACCACGAGGACGACGAGGCCTGGGAGGGCAGCCGCAAATATCTCGTCTACCTGATGGGCGCATCAAAAAGCGCTTTGCTGGCAGCCATAGCGCTGACCTACCACCTGGCAGGCACGCTCGATTTTGTTCCTGGCGGATTACTGGCCGGGGTGGAGACCGCGCCGGTTCTGCTGACGGTTGTCTATTTCTGCTACCTCTTCGGGTTCGCAAAGGCGTCGTTGATGCCGTTACATGCCTGGCTGCCCGCCGCGATGGTGGCCCCGACCCCTGTCAGTGCGCTTCTGCATGCCGTTGCGGTGGTGAAAATGGGCGTCTTTTGCGTGTTGCGCGTGGTGTTCGATGTTTTCGGCACCGGGCTGATGGACGCGCTGGGGCTTGCAATCGCCACGGCCTATCTGGCCTCGTTCACCATTCTGACCGCGTCGATATACGCGCTGACCCGCGATGATCTGAAGGCGCGGCTGGCGTATTCCACGGTCAGTCAGCTGTCCTACATCATCCTCGGGGCGGTCCTGTTTTCGCCGGTCGCAATGGTCGGAGGTATCATCCATATCGCCGCGCATGCCTTCTCCAAAATCACGTTGTTCTTTTGTGCGGGTTCGATCTTTTGCGCCACGGGCAAACGGAAGATCAGCGAGATGGGGGGCATCGGGCGGCAACTGCCCTGGACCATGGCCGCCTTCTTCGTCGGGTCGCTCGGCATGATCGGCGTGCCGCCAGCCGGAGGGTTTGTATCCAAATGGTATCTGGCATGGGGCTCGGTCGAGGGGGGGCAATTCGTGTTTCTGGTCGTGCTGTTGGTCAGTTCGATCCTGAATGCCGCCTATTTCCTGCCAGTCAGCTATATCGCCTTTTTTGGTAAAGAAACGGATGGGGATAGTCGCGTTCGTGAAATCCCCTTGGTCACGGTGCCGCTGGTCGCAACAGGGATACTGTCACTCTTGATGGGCATTTTCCCCGGCTATTTCATCACATTGGCAGAGGAGGTGGTCAGATGATCGCGCGTATCGTCAGTTTTTTTGGAGACTCAAAATATGCCAATCTCCGCCTTCGCCTGTTCTATCTTGTGCTGGCACTGATCGTCGTGGCAGATTTTTTGGTTCCCCGCGAACATGTTGAATACCTATGGGAACGATTGCCAGGCTGGTCGGCAGTATATGGGTTCGCATCCTGCGTGGCGATCATATTTGTTTCCAAATTCCTCGGTCATCAGGGCGGGCTCATGCGGCCCGAAGACTACTATGACTGAGTTCGTGCACCCAACAATCCTGTTCTTCGTCGGAGCCTTGGTGATCCCGTTTCTGAACGGTACGGTGCGAAAGTTCTGGCAACTGCTGATCCCGGCCCTTGCCATCGGCGTCGTTGCGATTGCGCAACCGGGCTCCTATGGCACTGTTTGGTTTCTGGGGCAGGAACTGCTGATTGCACGGGTCGACAAGCTCAGCCTGGTCTTTGCCAGCGTCTTCACGATCATGTCGCTGATTGGCATGGTCTACGCGCTGCATCTGAAGCGACCAGGCCAGCATGTTGCAGCCTTCCTCTATGTCGGCAGCGCACTTGGGGTGGTATTTGCCGGCGACTACCTGACGCTGTTCGTGTTTTGGGAAGGCATGGCCTTTGCCTCGGCCTATCTCATCTTCGCTGCGGGTGATGAAAGGGCGGTGCAGGCCGGGTTCCGCTATCTGATGGTGCATCTCACTGGGGGCATTGCGCTGTTGGGCGGGGTCATCCTGCATGGCGCGGCGACCGGATCGGTTATGTTCGGCCCGATTGAGGGGCCGCTGGGCGCTGCCGCCTATCTGATTCTGATCGGCTTTACACTTAACGCTGCCGTGCCACCATTGAACGCCTGGCTGACGGATGCCTATCCCGAGGCCACCGTCACCGGCGCAGTGTTCCTGAGCGCCTTCACCACCAAGACCGCCGTCTACGTGCTGGCCCGTGGCTTTCCGGGGGCGGAACTGCTGGTCTGGTTCGGCACCGCGATGGCGATCTACGGGGTGATCTATGCGGTGATGGAAAACGATTGCCGCCGCCTGCTGGCTTACCACATCGTCAGTCAGGTCGGATACATGGTGGCCGGGATCGGCATCGGAACCGAGATGGCGCTGAATGGCGCGACCAGCCACGCCTTTGCCCATATCCTCTACAAGGCACTGCTGTTCATGGGCGCAGGTGCGGTGATCTATGTCACGGGACGGCGCAAACTGACCGAGCTAGGCGGGCTCTACCGGACCATGCCGCTGACTGTGACGCTTTACATGATCGGGGCCTTTGCGATTTCCGCCTTTCCCTTCTTTTCGGGCTTCGTGACCAAGTCGATGGTGGTGTCCGCTGCCGGGTACGATCACCGGGCGGTTGTGATGCTGCTGCTGACGTTGGCGTCGTCGGGGACATTCCTGCATACCGGCCTGAAACTGCCGTATTACATGTTCTTTGGAAAAGATTCTGGTCTGCGCCCGCCAGAGCCGCCGCGCAACATGCTGGTCGCCATGAGCATCGCTGCAGCGTTGTGCATCGGCATCGGCGTCTATCCCGCACCGCTTTATGCGCTTTTGCCGTACGAGGTCGACTATCACCCCTATACCTGGCCGCATGTGACCGAGAGCATGGGCATCCTGATGTTCACGGCGCTTGGCTTCGTACTGTTCCTGAAAGCCCTGGACCCCGAGGACACGATCAGCATCGACACGGATTGGTTCTATCGCAAGGGCGCGCGGGCGTTCATGCGCTTCGCGGAAAAACCGTTCGCGCGCTATGAGCAGGCGGTAAGCGCGGTGTCGGAGAAATCACTGTTGCCCTTCATGCACCGTTCGGCTCAGGCAGGGCTTCGAGCCGATCTCGGCGGGATCGATGCGATCGTGAACGGTGTCGCCCGCAAGGTGCTGCGCGGCGGAGAGAAACTGCGTCGCGTTCAGACCGGTATCGTTACTCACTACGCGGTAGGAATGATCGCAGGCGTGATCGCTGCAATCGCAATATTCGCCGTTGTGTGGCTTTAGGGGGCGGCATGGGGTTTCCGCTGCTCAGCCTCATCATCTTCCTGCCGACGGCGGGGGTTGTTGCTGTTCTGTTCATGCGGGATGCGAAGACGATTAAATGGACCGCGCTTGCGGTCACGCTTGTCGATTTTGTGCTCTGTCTGCTTTTGCTTTTGGGTTTCGACACGTCCACGCATGAGATGCAGTTCGCCGAGGAGCGGAATTGGATACCCGCGCTGGGGATCAAATATGCCGTCGCGGTTGACGGCATATCAATTCTGTTTGTTTTTCTCACCGCGCTACTTGGCTGGATCTGCGTTCTCGCATCGTGGAATGCCATCGAGACGATGGTAAAGGCCTTCATGGTCAGTCTGCTTGCCATGCAGACACTGATGCTGGGCGTCTTTTCGGCGCTCGATCTGTTCCTGTTTTACGTGTTCTGGGAGGCGATGCTGGTCCCGATGTACGCGATCATCGGTATATGGGGCGGAGAACGCCGTGTGTATGCGGCGTTCAAGTTCTTCCTCTACACCTTAGCGGGCAGCGTGCTGTTCCTGATCGGAATTATCGTGCTGTATTTTCAGGGCGGCAGGACCTTTGACATTCTCGCCCTGATGAACGCGGATCTCGCGTTCGTTACACAAGCCTGGCTGTTCTTTGCCTTCCTTATCGCCTTTGCTGTGAAGGTGCCGATGGTGCCGGTGCACACCTGGCTGCCCGATGCCCATGTTGAGGCACCAACCGCAGGCAGTATCATACTGGCAGGAGTTCTCCTGAAGATGGGCACCTACGGTTTTCTGCGTTTCTCCCTGCCGATGCTGCCCGAGGCGTCTGTCTATTTTTCCACCTTCATGCTTATCCTGTCCGCCATTGCGATTGTCTATGGCGGTTTGCTGGCACTGGCGCAGGACGATCTGAAAAAACTGGTGGCCTATTCCAGCATCTCTCATATGGGCTTTGTCACGCTCGGCATTTTTGCCCTGAACAGCCGGGGGGTTACGGGCGGAATTCTGCAGATGCTCAACCACGGCATAACCACCGGCGCGCTGTTTTTGTTCGTCGGGCTGATGTACGAACGCACGCACAGCCGCAGCATCGCCGATTATGGCGGGCTGATGAAGGTAGCGCCGTTTTGCTCCATATTTCTTGGGTTGTTTACGCTGTCATCAATGGCTCTGCCTGGGTTGAATTCATTTGTCGGCGAATTGCTCATCCTTTCGGGCGCCTTTGCCGCAAATCCGCTGCTGGCGGGCATTTCGATCCTTGGGGCCGTTCTGGCAGCCGCATATCTGCTGAGCATGTTCAGGCGCGTGGCCCTTGGCAGCGCGCGAGTGGAAGAGCAGTACGACTTCTGGGATCTCGACAGGCGCGAGCTTGCCTCGATCCTGCCTCTTGCCGTTCTGGTGATCTGGATCGGCCTCTATCCGAAACCATTCCTTAGCATCATCCAGACTTCGGCCGATCACTTGCTGACACAGGTGCATGACAAGGAGGGTGCGGAGTGAACCAGGCGCAACTCCTCCAGTCGGTTCTGGTCAGCCTGCCCGAGATCGTAGTGATCACCGGGGCCTGCGTTCTGTTGATCCTGAGCCTGTTTGTACGCCCCGAGCGCGGGTATATTCTGGACTTGGCCGCGATTGCCGTGGTTCTTGTCGCCGCCGCGCTGACCTGGGCGTTGGCGGATCAGAACCTGCTGGTCTATTCCGGCATGTTCGCGTCCGACCGCTATTCCGCCTTTTTCAAGGCCATTTTCTACATTTCCACCGTGCTGACCCTCTTGCTGTCGCGTCGTTATGTCGAGATCGAACGGGTCCAGCGCGGAGAATACAACGTGCTGCTGCTATTTGCGTTGTCCGGCATGATGATCATGGCCTCAGCCAACGATTTGCTGTCGATCTACGTCGGGCTCGAGCTGATGGCGCTGTGCACTTATGTTCTGACGGGGCTATTGCGGCGCGAGGTGCGCTCGAACGAAGCGGCGCTGAAATATGTGATCCTGGGCGCGGTTTCGACGGGCGTATTTCTGTACGGGGTGTCGTTGATCTATGGTTTGACCGGCACCACGGAACTCGATGCTCTTGCCACAGCCGTAACAGCGAGCCAACGCGACCCCGGTCTGTTGCTGGCTGTCGTGTTCATTGTGGCTGGATTGGTTTTCAAGGTTGGTGCGGTGCCGTTTCACATGTGGGTTCCCGATGTCTACGAGGGTGCGCCTACCCCCATTACCGCTTTCATGTCCGTGGGGCCAAAGGCTGCGGGGTTCGCTGTAATCCTGCGGGTTGTCCTGAACCCCCTACTGGCTGCGACGGACGTCTGGATTGTTGTTGCCGTAATTGCTGTTTTCACAATGGCGCTCGGCAGTTTCGTGGCGCTGGTTCAGGACAACATCAAGCGCCTGCTGGCATATTCCAGCATCGCCCATTCCGGCTTTGTCTTACTGGGCATTGTGGCGGGCGGCCCGGATGGTGCGGCAAGTGTGATGCTTTACCTGTTGATCTATACCTTCATGAATATCGGTATTTTTGCTGCTGTAATCGCGATGCGTTCCGAGGTTGGCCGGGGTGAAGCCATTGATGACTTTTCAGGTCTTTCCAGATCGCACCCTGCGCTTGCCCTGTCGATGCTGCTGTTTCTGTTCGCCTTGGCCGGTATTCCGCCTACGGCGGGGTTCTTTGCAAAGTTTTATGTGCTGGTCGCATTGATTGAAGGGGGACATGTGACGATTTCTGTCATCGCAGTGCTGCTGAGTGTGGTTGCGGCTTATTTCTACATTCGTATCGTCATGGTGATCTACATGCGCGATCCGGCGGGAAAGTTCGAGCTGGCGTTTACGCCAGGCTTGAAACTGGCGCTGGCGATTGCGGTCGTCGGAACCATCGTGATCGGTCTGCTTCCGGCGTGGTTTTTGAATCTGGCGCAAATGTCGGTCTTGGGCGGATGACCAGGGGACGAATACGTCGACGCAAGTCACCATCGGTACCGCCTGCTAATTTGCACGCACATGTTTTTTATTTGAAAAACAGACATCCACGGTTATTCTTTTAATCACAAGGAAAGGCAATGAACTTTCCCAAGGGCTGGTAAGCCCTTGATCTTTGGGCAGGTATCACGAGCGCAAGGTCCGGAGTACAGGGTTTTGCGATATGACTGGACTTGAATTTCTGCCTGTTCTCATCATGGTTGCCGGGGTAATCCTCGTGGTGACAGCAACGCTTTTTGTTTCGTCACTGCTGCGCCCCTCCAACCCGTACCCCGCCAAGAACATGCCGTATGAATGCGGCATGGACCCTGCGGGTGAGGCGGCTGCGGGTCAGTTCAAAGCGCAGTTCTTCCTGATCGCGATCCTGTTCGTTGTTTTCGATGTCGAGGCGATGTTTCTCTTCCCATGGGCCGTCGTACTGAAAGAGATCGGCATCGTCGGTTATATCGAGATGTTCGTTTTCATTGTCCTGCTGCTGGTTGGGTTTGCTTACGCCTGGTTGAAAGGAGCGTTGGAATGGGAAACGTAATCCGTGACAGCGTGCTGTTCACCACAACCGATCAGATTGTCCGCTGGAGCCGCAAATCAGCACTCTGGCCCGAAACTTTCGGCATCGCCTGCTGTGCGATCGAGATGATCTCGGCCGGATGCGCGCGCTATGACCTGGACCGGTTCGGAGTGGTGTTTCGACCCTCTCCACGCCAATCCGACGTTATGATCATCGCCGGTACGGTGACACGAAAATTCGCCCCAGTGATACGTCGCCTTTACGACCAGATGCCCGAACCGCGTTGGGTTATCGCCATGGGCACCTGCGCAATCTCGGGCGGGGTCTACAACACCTATGCGGTCGTGCAGGGGTCCGAGACCTTCGTGCCGGTGGACGTGCATGTCCCCGGTTGCCCGCCGCGCCCCGAGGCGCTGATGCACGGCTTTCTTCTGCTGCAGGAGAAAATCAAGAAATCCGAGGCGCTTGCGGATACGCCGCTGGGTCGGGCCGTCGGACCATGACCATCCCGCCGGACCCATTTGTTGCCCGGCTCGAAACCCGGTTCGGCAATACAGTTCGATACACCGGTGTGGCGCATGGAATCCATGTATTTACAGTTTCACCGGAAATCATCGTAGATATCTGCCGCTTCCTGAAGGACGAACTGGGCTTCAATTTTCTTTCGGACATATGCGGGGTCGACTACCTGCCGGACACGCCCAGATTCGAAGTCGTCTACCATCTGTATTCTCTGTCCGACAAATGGCGCGTTCGCCTCAAATGCCGGTTGGACGATCCGCCCCATATCGCCAGCGTCGCCAGCATCTGGCGTACCGCCAACTGGCACGAGCGCGAAGCGTGGGACATGTATGGCATCACCTTCGATGGCCACCCGGATCTGCGTCGCATCTATATGTGGGAGGGGTTCGAAGGGTTTCCGCAGCGCAAGGACTTTCCGCTCAGAGGTTACAGGGATGAGTTGAACCCCTTTGGTGCTGAAGGGGTGCCGCCAACGCGGCCTGATCTTGAGACCAAGGACATCCCCGGCGGCACCGGAGATAAATTATGACCGAAGCCACAGAACTCAGGCCGCCACCGGGCGGACTGCCGGATACCAAGGAGGTGCTGCTGAACCTCGGACCGCAGCATCCAAGTACGCACGGGGTTCTGCGGCTGGTGCTGGAAATGGACGGTGAATATGTCGAGCGGGTCGACCCACATATCGGCTATCTGCATCGCGGCACGGAAAAGCTGTCCGAGACCTTCACCTATACGCAGATCTTTCCGCTGACCGACCGGCTGGATTACGTCTGTCCACCGTCCAACAATCTGGCCTTTGCGATGGCGGTGGAAAAGCTGCTGGGAATTGAGGCACCTGTTCGCGCGCAGTATATCCGGGTCATCATGGCCGAGTTGGCGCGGCTGTCGGGGCATCTGCTGATCACCGGCGCATTGCCGATGGATTTGGGCGCAATGACCGCGCTGCTTTACGCGATGCGCGAACGGGAAATGATCATGGACCTGATGGAGATGGTCACTGGCGCGCGGATGCATACCTCTTATTGTCGGGTCGGTGGCGTGCGCGAGGATTTGCCCGTGGAATTTGCGGGCAAGATCAGAGAGTTCTGCGATATCTTCCCCAACCGTATCCGCGACTATGAACGGCTGGTTGAAAAGAACCGGATGTTCATCAAACGCACCAGAGGTATCGGCGTAATTGAGCCCGAGGATGCAATCGACCTTGGGCTCAGTGGTCCAAACCTGAGGGCCTCGGGCGTGGATTGGGACATTCGCAAGGATGAACCCTATGAGATTTACGATCAGGTCGAATTTGATGTGATTACCCGAGAGGAGGGTGATTGCTACGCCCGTTGGCGCTGTCGGGTCGAAGAAATGCGCGAAAGCGTCAGGATCATCGAACAATGCCTCAGGCAGATGCCCGAAGGCCGATTTCTGGCAGATATTCCTACAGTGGCCTTCCCGGTCGACAAGGACAAGGTCCACAACTCGATGGAGGCGCTGATCCAGCATTTCGACCTTTCGGCCTATGGCTTCAAAGTCCCTGCCGGCGAGGTCTATTCCGCCATCGAGGCCCCGAAGGGCGAACTTGGGTTCTATATCGTCAGCGATGGCAGCCCGAAACCATTCCGGATGAAGGTTCGGGCCCCGTCCTTTGTCAATCTCCAGGCGCTCTACGGTACGAAAAACGCCCATTACCTTGCTGACATGATCGCGGTGCTGGGCAGTCTGGACCCGGTGATGGCGGAGGTCGACAAGTGAACGCTCCAATGGACATGCGTATGCGGATCGAGGCGGCGGCGGCGCGGTATCCCGACCAGCGATCGGCCATCATGCCGGCGCTATATATCGCGCAGAAAGAGCGCGGCGTTCTGACCGGCGAGGTGCTGGAAGAGGTGGCCGATATCCTTGGCGTGGAACGGATCTGGGTTTATGAGCTGGCCACCTTTTACACACTCTACCACACAGAACAGGTGGGCCGGTTCCACTTGCAGCTTTGCAACAACCTGTCCTGCATGCTGCGCGGCGCTGAGGAGTTGCAGGCGCATATGGAACAGGTGCTTGGCATTGAAAAGGGTGGCACGACCGGGGATGGGCTGTTCACACTTTCTACGGTGGAATGCCTGGGCGCGTGTGAGATGGCGCCGGTGATGCAGGTTGGTGACGACTACCACGGCAACCTCGATGCGGCGCGGATCGACGAATTGCTGACGGCTTTGCGAAACACCGGGAGGGTGGGGGATGACTGAGGCTGTCCTGCTCAAGAATGTCGGTATTGCCGACAGCCAGCGGTTGAGCGTCTATGAGACCACTGGCGGGTATAGTGCGCTTGCCAAGGTGTTAAAGGAATACACCCCTGAAGAGACCATAGAAATTGTCAAAGACTCGGGCCTGCGCGGGCGCGGCGGCGCGGGGTTTCCGACCGGGCTCAAGTGGAGCTTTGTACCGAAAGGCGCGGAGAAGCCGAAATACCTCTGCTGCAATGCGGATGAGGGTGAGCCGGGCACATTCAAGGACCGGATCATCATGGAAGAGGATCCGCATCTGTTGATTGAGGGGATGGCCATCTGCGCCTACGCGATCGGGGCGGAAACCGCTTATGTCTACGTTCGCGGCGAATACGTGAAGGCGATCAGGATCTTGGAAGCAGCGATCTCGGAGGCGCGGGAACAGGGGTATCTCGGGCGCCGCATAATGGGGTCGGATTTCAGTTTCGACGTCCATATACACGAAGGCGCCGGCGCCTATATCTGCGGTGAAGAAACCGCGATGCTGGAATCTCTGCAAGGCCGCCGCGCACAGCCAAAACTGAAACCACCCTTCCCGGCGGTCGCGGGGCTATATGAAAGTCCTACGGTCATCAACAATGTTGAGACGCTGGCCTGTGTGCCCGCGATCATCGAACGCGGCGCATATTGGTTTCGCGGGATCGGACCCGAGAAAAGCCCGGGACCCAAGCTTTACTGTCTGTCCGGCCATCTGCGTAAGCCCGGCCTCTACGAGCTTCCGATGGGTATCCCGCTGCGTGAATTGGTCGATGATTACGGAGGAGGGCCGCCCGAGGGGCACCGGATCAAGGCGGTTATCCCCGGTGGCGTGTCTGCGCCGTTAATCCCTGAGAGCGGGCTGGATGTTGGGATGGACTTCGACTCGCTGGCCGCCGCCGGTTCCATGTTGGGTTCAGCGGGGGTCATCGTGATCGATGACCGCACCTGCATCGTCAAGGTTGCGACCCGGATTATCGAGTTTTTTCACCATGAAAGCTGCGGGAAATGCACACCCTGCCGCGAAGGGCTGGACTGGGTGGTCAAGATTCTGCGCCGGATCGAGGCGGGCGAAGGCGCGCCAAATGACCTCGATCAGTTGGAGGGGCTGTGCAGCGGCATTTTCGGTAACACTTTCTGTGCTTTGGGCGATGGCGCGGCGATGGGACTGCGGGCGTCGCTGGAGCATTTCCGGGACGAATTTGTCACCCATATCGACGAAGGGAGGTGCCCGTTTCATTGAGCGATACCAGCGATGTTACTACCCTGACCATCACCATCGACGACCATGAGCTGCAGGTGCCGCCGGGAACCACAATCCTGAGCGCCGCGGAAGGCTTGGGCATCGACATTCCCACCTTCTGCTTCCAGAAGCGGTTGCCGGTCCTGGCCTCGTGCCGGATGTGTCTTGTCGAGATCGAAGGGCAGGGCAAGCTGCAGCCCGCCTGCGCCACGGCGGTCATGGATGGAATGGTGGTGCGGACAACAACCGAGCAGGTCTCCGAAACGCGTTCGGTGATGCTCGACATGCTGCTGGCCAACCACCCGCTCGACTGTCCGATCTGCGACAAGGGCGGTGAATGCGAGCTGCAGGACATGGTGATGGAGTATGGCCCTCGGGAAAGCATGTTCCGCGATCCCAAACGGGTGTTTCATTCCAAGGATATCCAGCTCAGCCCTGTCGTCATCATGAACGTCAACCGTTGCATCCAATGCCAAAGATGTGTGCGCATGTGCGAAGAGGTGGTCGGCGCTGTGGCCCTGGGCACCGTCGAAAAAGGCATGGATACCGCTGTCACCGGGTTCGAGGGCAGCCTTGCCAGTTGTGACCAATGTGGCAACTGTATCGAGGTCTGCCCGGTCGGGGCGCTGATGAGTTTTCCCTACCGCTACAAATCGCGGCCTTGGGATCTGGTTGAGACTGACACGATCTGTGCTCATTGCGGGACCGGTTGCCATCTGACGGTCGGCACCCGCGAAGGTGAATTCATGCGGGTTCGGTCGCAATGGGACAAGGGTCTGAACCTGGAAACCCTGTGCGTGCGTGGGCGGTTCGGAATGGACGTATTTGCCAGCCCGGACCGGGTCAAGCGCCCGATGGTTCGGCAGGGAGAAGCACTGACGCCAGTGTCCTGGGAGAACGCGGGCGAGTATTTGCGCACGCGACTGTCGCGGGCCAGGGGCAGGGCGGCCGGGATTGCCTCCGCCCGATTGACAAATGAAGCGCTGTTTCAGTTCGGGCGCCTGATGCAGGGAACATTTGACAGCGAATTGGTCGCGGTGTCTTCGCGTTTCGATTTTCCCGATGCGCTTGGTCCGCTGTTACGCGATTTCTATACGCGCGCGCCTTTCGAAGAGATTATCAAAAACGACTGCACGCTTGTCGTCGGCAGCAATGTGACAGAGGAAAACCCGGTCAGCGAGTACCTTTTGCGTGGCGCGGTGCGAGGTGGAGAGACGCAACTCTGCCTGCTGTCGGCGCGCCCGTCGCGGCTCGATGCAGATGCACGCGCCTCAGTGCGGATGCTTCCGGGAACCGAGGCCTTCGTTCTGTCAGAGTTGCTAGATGGTCTGCTTGACCGGCGCGAGGGGCACGCCGAACCATTCGCCTCCGAATTTGAGGCGGGAAGCGCGCGAGGTCAGAACGAGCAGGCAAAGGCAGGACTTGGCGATCTGATCTCTGCGTTATCCGCCGCCCCAAGCGTAACGGTTCTTATTGGGATGGACCTGTTCAGAAACCCGGATACGGAAGCAGTCTGTTCGTTGCTTCACTGCCTTTTGCAGCGCTTGCATATACTTGGAAAAAACGTTGCATTGCAGGGGCTTTTTGATCGCCCCAACCAGATGGGTGCGCTGGACATGGCAGTTGGCAAAGAAGGTAAACCCCTTACAACGGTCGGCGAAGTGCTCGACCAGTGCGCCGAGGGCCAAATCAGCACGCTTTATGTTGCGGGGGCCGATCCTGTCAGTTCTTACCCGGATCGTGCCCGTGTTATTGACGCGCTGAAGAACGTGGACCTTTTGATCGTACAGGATTGGGTGCAGACGGACATTGCCGAACTTGCGGACGTGGTTCTGCCTTCGGCGGCACATGGAGAAGAGACCGGAACCTTCACCAACAATGAAGGACGGGTTCAGGTCGTTGGAAAATTCCGTACTCCGGTATTCACAGCGCAAAGCAATATTGAAATATTCGAGTGGATTGCGTCACTTGGAGATACGCCGCTGGAAGTCTCTGATCAAGCAGGTGTTTTTGGCGAAATCACCAGAACGAACCCCGCATATTCCGGTCTTTCGCTCGCCCAGATTGGACCGAATGGAGCTTTCACATCAGCGCAGCAGCGACCCCTGGACAGATCGCTTTTGGTCCCAGAAACGGCCAATGGGGCAGATGTGGAAGGGCTGGCGCTGGCCACGGGAAACGGGCTTTTTTACGGGGGATATTTCTCCGAACATTCGGCCACGCTTGCTACGGTTGCAGATGAGCCTTACGTGGAGATGAGTGTCAGGGAAGCCGAAGAGCGGGGGATTGAAGCCAATCAAATGGTTGTGGTGACGTCAACTACAGGGCACCTGACGGCCCGCCTGAAGATTAATCCGCGGTTTCCCGACGGGCTGGTGTTTGTGCCGGAAAGCTATCGGAGCTTGCGGCTCAACAGCCTGATGAAGAATGGTGAATATCCATGCCGCGTCGAGGTCCGTAAAACGGACGGTTGAAACTCGCGAAATGGTGGGGGTCAGTGGTACCCGGTTCCCGCGATATATGCATGCAGTTCTTTTTGCGTCCTCAGCGCTTCGTCCAGGCGCGCCTTGACTACGTCACCGATGCTGACCACCCCGGCAAGCGTATCACCGTCCATCACCAGAACGTGCCGTGTCCGTTCCTGGGTCATTATTGCCGAAACCTTTGGCAGCAAGTCATCCTTGGAACAGGTGGATATGTCGCTGCGCATGATTTCCGACACGGGTAAATTGGCGACCATGGCACCACGTTGCGCCACAGCATTGCAAAAATCACGCTCTGAAACCGTGCCTAATACTTGAGCCGGCGTCGTACTTACGATGCCCAGGCCGATTTGATTTTCGTGGAAGAGTCTAAGCACCTCGACCATCGTTGTATCCGGGCTCACCGAAATCACCTCTGAGCCTTTCAACTGCAAAATGTCGGAAACGAACATCCATACCTCCTTGGCGGTGTTCCCGCCAGTTGCCAAATGCGCGTTTCTGTATCCTCGTGCCCGGCGCCGCGGATCTTCATTTGCGACGAATATTCCGCCACCAATTGTATCCGGCCTCCTGCGCGGTCTTCACGTGAACCCCGTCTATGGTTTCCAGACGTGCGTTTACTACACCGCCGCCGGTTTCAGCCTTGCCGGGCTTCGTCAGGAGCGTATCCCGATCCACCACCAGTTGGGCCGAGTCGTAGCTGGAAAATTCGTACTGT
The DNA here is from genome assembly GCF_013031245.1 of Ruegeria lacuscaerulensis. Lineage (GTDB taxonomy): Bacteria > Pseudomonadota > Alphaproteobacteria > Rhodobacterales > Rhodobacteraceae > Ruegeria > Ruegeria lacuscaerulensis_C. The sequence goes on along the minus strand of NZ_WPZL01000010.1, from coordinate 99,902 downwards.
TGCCCCAGCGCGATGGCGTCCGCCGGGCAGGCGTCCTCGCAAAGCCCGCAAAACAGGCACCGCGCCGTATCTATGTCGAACACCTTGGGGTGGCGCGCACCGTTTTCGTCCTCGTAGGGAACAACGGTGATGCAATCGCAGGGGCAGATTTTGGCGCAAAGTTCACAGGCGACGCAGTTTATCTCACCTTCTTCGTTACGCTTGAGGAAATGGTGGCCGCGATAGCGCGAATAGGGTAGCCATTTTTCCTTGTCAGGATATTGCTCGGTCACCGGTCGCGACAGCATATAGCTGAACGTCAGCACCAGCGCATCGCCAAGGTCGGCGAAGAAAGCCCACCCAATCCAGCCTTGCCGCTTGTCTACATCGTCGATCATGGTTGCCCTCATAGGAAAACAACCCCGGTTATCATTATGTTCGCCAGTGATAGCGGAAGCAAGACTTTCCACCCGATCTCCATCAACTGATCATAGCGGTATCGCGGGAAAGTGAAGCGGAACCACATAAAGACATAGATGAAAAAGGCCACTTTCAGTATGAACCAAAGGATCGGCGGCAAGGGGATTAGCACGCCGTTCCAGCCGCCAAAGAACAAAATGACCGTCAGGACCGAGACCAGTACCATCACCACATATTCGCTGACCATGAAGAAGATGAACCGGATGCCGCTGTATTCTGTGTGAAATCCCGCACCCAAGTCGCCTTCGGCCTCGGCCAGATCAAAGGGAATGCGCTGAGCCTCGGCCAACCCGGCAACGAAGAAGACGAAGAACCCAACAGGCTGATACACCACGTTCCACATATCCGCCTGCGCGCGCACGATATCGAGCAGGCTCATGGACTGTGCCAGCATCACCACGCCGATGACGGCAAAGCCCATCGGAATCTCATAGCTGATCATCTGGGCGCAGGTTCTCAGCCCACCCAGAACGGAGTATTTGCTGTTGGAAGCCCAACCACCAAAAATGACCCCATAGACCTCGATCCCGATCACCGCGAAGACGAACAGAAGGGCCACATTCATGTCCGAGACGTACAACGTGATTTCGTGACCCAATACCGAAACGCTCTCGCCAAAGGGTATCGCGACGAACACGACAAACGGCGGCAGCATTGCCAGAACCGGGGCGAGTTTGAATATCAGCCGATCGGCATCTGCGGGAATATGATCCTCTTTGGTCAACAATTTGATGCCGTCGGCCAATGGCTGCAATAAACCGTGCCACCCAACACGCATTGGACCCATTCTCTGTTGGATGTGCCCGGCGATCTTGCGTTCAAGCCAGACCAGCGGTAGCGGCAGCAGCAGCAGAGCCGCGATCAGGATGGCGACCTTCAGGACGATCAGGCCAATTGCGATAGCAAGTTCCATGGCTATAAGTTCGTTCAAAGTCAGGACAAGGGCGCGATGGATGCAACCCGATGAATAATGCCTTCAGCCAAGGTTAGCATAATTTTGGAAATCTTGTCAGAGCGGTGCATTTAACCCTGGGCGATCAACCCCAGCATCTGATGGATGGGGTCCTCAGAGGTCCTACCCGGTGTTGAAACCCGCGTTGCAATTGGCACGATGGTTTCAACTTAGCGAAAGATCACCAAAACTAGCAACAGATCGCATTCCAAGAGGTTCGCTGGATTGGAAACACATGCGTTTGAGCATGCCAAAGTCCTCAGAACTGCTTGTTGATGCTTTCAAGTGCCGACCCCAATAGCTGGGCAAACTCGCTTGCAAGCGCTGACGGGGGGCGGTGTGCGGGCCGCATGATTGAAACTTTTAGAACTACATCTGGGCGAAATGCCCGGAAGACGACCGGACGGGGTTCAGGCCGCATATTGACGTATCCGGCTGCGGTGATCGGGTCGCAGATGCAATAGCACAGCCCCTTTTCCACCAATGTCAAAGCCGGGTGAAAGGTTCTGAGTTCGAACCGATGTTCGAACCGGGCCTTTTGACCGGCAAACGCCCTGAGGGTCGCAATCAGGTTTGGATGCCCCTCTTGCAACCCAGCCATCGGACGTCCCGACAGGTGATGCGCATCAACCGTATCAAGTTCGGCCAGTGGATCACCTGCCGGGATCGCACACACGCATCTCATATCAAAGTCGACGGTTTCAATCGCAGCGGTGGATTTAGGGGTTTCGCCCAATCCAATGTCATATTGCTGCGAGGCCACCCATTCCTCGATTACCGGGGATGCGCGCATCATCAGTGACGCGCGCACATCCGGTTTGTCCACCAGGAACTCACCCAGTAGCTGCGGCATCAACAGGCTGGCGGCGGCTGGCATACAGGCGATGTTCAGGCGACCCTTTGTCAGCGCCCCAATCTCGCGCATTGTCCGGGTCGAAAGCGACAGGCGATCCAGAATCGCTTCTGCCTCGGTGATGAAATACTGGGCCTCGGGGGTAGGGGCCATTTTCCCGCGCTGCCGGCGGAAGAGGGCGATGCTCAATTCGGCCTCTAGGTTTGCAATCAAAGCACTGACGGCGGGTTGGGTGCGGCCGAGGATTCGGGCGGCATCAGACACCGAACCCGTCCGCATGACCTCGCGAAAAGCCTGCAATTGGCGAAAACTGAGATTCATGCGCTGTTGTTAATCCTCATCTTTTCCTCATCATATAAAGTAACTCTATTCCACAATCAATTTAATCGTTTTGACTTGATGATCCCGGCCCGTGATTTTGCTCTCCAAGAATGCACCGCCTGCATTCGCTATGACGGAGGGGGGAAATGACACGCTTTGCAAGTGTCCTGCTGACAATCCTGATCTGCCTGGTTGCTCTTGGGCAATTCGTGCAGGTGATCACGCGCTATGTGCTGGAAATTCCGGTCATGGGGCTGGAGGAAAGTCTGCTTTACCCCACTTTGTGGCTGTACATGCTGGGGGCGGTCAATGCCTCGCGCGAGAACACGCATATCCGCGCCAATGTGCTGGAAATCTTTCTGTCCACCGAGCGCCAGCATCAGGTTCTGGCGGTCATAGGTGAGGTCATCAGCCTGATCGTAGGTATCTGGCTGACCTCCTGGGCCTGGGACTTCACCACGTACTCGATGCGTGTCTGGCGCGAGAGTCCGACGCTGTACCTGCCGACCTTCTATGTCGATGTCGCTTTGTTTGTCGGGTTGGTCCTGATGATGATCTTCACCGCCTGGCATCTGCTGATGCATCTGCGTGCTCTGTTCTCCCCAGTTGCCGAACCCGCCATTGAAGGAAGCCTGAAATGATCGAGATTGCGCTTTTCGCCGTACTGGTTCTGGTCATCCTGCTGACGCTTGGCGTTCCGCTGCCGTACTGTTTCGGTGCGGGTCTGATGGTGATGTATTTCGCCGGAGACGTAGTCATGAAGGGCAATATGCTGTGGGGGTTCCAGCAGCTTGGAAATCCGGTGCTGCTGGCCATTCCGCTGTTTGTTCTTGCCGGTACGATCATGTCCGTATCGGGTATTGCGGCAAGTCTGCTGAACTTCGTGAACATCTTCATCGGTCACCTGCGCGGAGGTCTGGGCGTTGTGGCCACCGTGTCCTGCGCCCTGATCGGAGCTATCTCTGGTTCGGGCTTAACCGGTGTCGCCGCGATCGGTCCTCTGCTGATCCCTGAGATGGAGAAACAAGGCTATCCCCGCGAATACGCGACGGCGTTGATCGCAAATGCATCGCTTCTGGGCCTGCTGATCCCACCTTCCGTGACAATGATCGTTTATGGCTGGGTGACGGATACGTCGATCCTGGCCTGCTTCCTGGCGACACTGGGGCCCGGCCTGCTGATCATGGCCAGTTTTTCAGCGGTCAACATCCGGATGGCCCGCAGGTTCCCCCTGCAACTGAACGAACCGCTCAAAGGCTCGGCCTTCATGACCGAAGCAACCCAGCGCGGATTCAAGGCCACGCCTGCTTTGCTGATGCCGGTGATCATTCTGGGTGGTATCTATGGTGGCATCATGACCCCCACCGAGGCGGCCGCGGTGGCGGTTATCTATGCAATCCCGGTAGGATTCCTGATCTACAAAGGATTGGATGTACGCACCTTTTTAGGCGCAGGAAGAGAAGCAGCCACTTCGGTCGGGGCGATCATGCTGATGATCCTGTTCTCGATGATCCTCAGCCAGATGTTCGTACTGGAAAGCATACCGCAAGCCATCGTGCAGGCGATCTTTTCGGTGACCGAAAACAAAGTGCTGCTGCTGGTGCTGATCAACATCCTGCTGTTTCTCGTCGGGATGGTTGTCAATGACGTCACCGCCATCATCCTGATCGCGCCGCTCTTGCTGCCGCTGATGCAGGCCATCGGCGTCAGCCCGATCCAGTTTGCTGCGATCATGGGGGTCAACACCGCCATGGGGGGTGTGACACCCCCCTATGCCTCGATCCTCTATCTGGGCGCGCGCATCGGTCAGGTGCCGGTCACTAAAGTGATCCGCCCCGCCATGACCCTGATCCTGCTCGGCTATCTGCCCGTCGTGTTCCTGACCAGTTTCTGGCCGGACCTGTCGATGTGGCTGCCCCGCTTCTTTGGCTACTAAGCCGCCCATTTCATCACTCACGGAGGAGACTTATCCATGATGAACTTTCTGAAATCCACCTGTATGGCCGCTGCCGTTGTGGCATCCGCCGGTATCGCTGCTGCGGATACGCTGAAGATCAGCCATATCCGCCCCCAAGGCGCAACAATCGACAACGAACTGCGCGCCTTTGCGGACGAGTTGAAGACCGCGACGGATGGCTCGGTTGAACTGAACCTGTTCCCGGCTTCGGCGCTAGGAGACTATACCTCGGTTCAGGAGCGTATCTCGGTCGGAGCTATCGACATGGCCGTGCAACCCGCTGCCACTGCTGTTGATCGCCGCATGCAGATCTCGGCATTCCCCTACGTTGCTGCAAACTGGGCTGAGGCGAAAGAGATTTACGGCCCCGGCGGTGCGATTCACGGTGCGATGAAGGATCTTTATGCCAAGCAGGACATCACCATGCTGGCAGCCTATCCGGTCTATTTTGGCGGCGTTGCGCTGAACACCGACGCGGTGAACCCGGGCGATCCGACCTCTGCCAAGGGCATCAAGGTGCGTGTGCCCGGCATCAAGAGCTTCCAGCTGACTGCTGACGCTCTGGGTTATATCTCGTCGCCGATCCCGTTCTCGGAAGCGTTTACAGCGGTGCAAACCGGCGTTGTTGACGGCGTCGTCGGGTCGGGGGCCGAGGGGTATTATGCTTCGTTCCGCGATGTGACCACGTCATATGTACCCGTCAATACGCATTTCGAAGTTTGGTACATGATCATCAATTCGGGCACGTTGGCCGACATGAGTGACGAAGATCGGGCTGCGTTGGAAACAGCCGCGCTGGAGTTCGAAGCCACGCGTTGGGAAACAGCCGAGGCCGATCAGGGCGCATTTGAACAAAAGCTGGCCGACAACGGGGCTACGATCGTTTCGCTGACGGATGAAGAACTTGCCGCCACCGCTGCCCATGTGCGCGCACAAGTCTGGCCGCAGGTCCTGCAGGACGTTGGTCCGGATTGGGGTCAGGGCATTCTCGACCAGATCGGCGAATAACCCTGAACCTGGGCAAGGCGTGCTCTTCCCAGCGCCTTGCCCTGTATTCCGACGGAGAATCTCTAATGTTCAGATCCTTGCAAGATCACAATCGCGACCGGGTGACGCTGACCATTAATGGCCAGCAAGTGGCCGCGCGCGAGGGCCAGACCGTGTGGTCCGCCATGGCAGTCAGCGGCCAGGTCGAGACCCGTAAAGCAGCACTGTCAGGCGATGCGCGCAGCGCGTATTGCGCGATGGGTGTCTGTTTCGAATGCATGGTGAACATCGACGGGCTTCCAAATCAGCAAGCCTGCCTGAGACGTGTGTCGGAAGGTATGAACGTCACCACTCAACATATTGCAGAAGACTCCGAGGCGAGCGATGCAGGCCTTTGATTGCGCGATTGTAGGGGCAGGCCCGGCAGGCATGTCCGCCGCCATAGTGCTGGCGCGCGCGGGCGTTCAAGTGGCGGTTCTGGACCGTGCGCCAAGGGCAGGGGGGCAGGTATTCCGCTCGGCCGCGAACAGCCCGGTTCCGGATGTAGCGGCCCTCGGTTCTGACTATAGTTCAGGGGCGGCACTGATTTCCAGATTTGAAGAATCTGGTGCTGCGCATTTCGCTGGCGCGGACGCGTGGCATCTGGGCGATGACGGTCGCATTCTCTTTTCACACGAGGGCGACACGCGAGAATTACGCTGCCGTGAAATGCTGCTTTGTCCCGGTGCCATGGAAAGGCCCATGCCGATCCCCGGGTGGACAAAGCCCGGCGTTATGACTGCCGGTGCGGCGCAAGTGATGCTGAAGTCAGATGCGGTTGTGGCCGAAGGAGCGGTTTTTGCTGGTTCCGGCCCGTTGCTCTATCTGATCGTGGCGCAGTACCTGCGCCTTGGAGTGCCTGTGGCGGCTTTGGTCGATACGACGCCTCGGCGGCACTATTTTGATGCTGCGCCACAAATGTTCCGGGCGTTGGGGCATATCAGGCAGCTGAGTAAAGGCTTGTCTTTGCTGCGGGAAATCCGCGCCTCGGGTGTCGCGGTCCATCAATTTGCTGAACGGCTTGAGGTGATCGGTGGCAATAAGGCCGAAGGGGTCAGGTTTGTCGCGACAGGCAAACATCACGAGATCGCCGCCGACACTGTATTTCTGCACCATGGCGTGCAGCCTAACCTGAACATGACGCGGGCGATGGATCTGGACCACCACTGGAATCCTGAGCAAATGTGCTGGCAGGTTTCCGTTGATGACTTCGGTCAAAGCTCGATTGCACACGTGTCAGTGGCAGGCGATAGCGCGGGCATTGTCGGTGCCGATGGTGCACAGGCTGCGGGTCGGCTGGTCGCGCTGAATATCCTTAACCGCCTTGGCCATTTGTCGCAGGTCGAGCGTGATCAAAAAGCGGACAAAGACCTGTCCTATTTGTCTTCCCTGAAACCGTTTCGACGTTTCATTGATTGCCTCTATCACCCAACCGATGCGTTGCGCCTGCCGCGCGACCCGGAAACACTGGTCTGCCGTTGTGAAGAGCAATCCCTGGACGATCTGCGAAAGGGGTTCGAACAGGGCGCGCGTGACCCGAATGCACTGAAATCACTGACCCGCTGCGGAATGGGGCCGTGTCAGGGTCGGCAATGTGGTCACGTGGTGGCCGGGTTACTGGCAAAATGGCGCGGCGAGAATCCGGAAACAGTAGGATATTACCGCTTGCGCAGCCCACAGCGCTTGCTGACGCTGGATGAATTGAGCCGGTATGGCGCCGTTCAGGCGGAGGCTGCTGAATGAAGGCGGATGTTCTTGTCATAGGCGGCGGGATACAGGGCTGCGCCACGGCCTTCCATCTGGCGCGCAGGGGCGTATCTGTGATCGTGGTCGAGAAGGATTATGCCGGGCGTCATGCCTCGGGTGTCAATGCCGGTGGCGTGCGTCTGTTGGGCCGCGACATGGCAGAAGTGCCGCTGTCCAAGATGTCGATGGAAATGTGGCAAAGTCTGGATGAGGAATTGGGTCACGAGACAGGCTTTCGCCGTCAGGCCCTGATTAACATTGCCGTGAATGAGGTGGACCTGGACACCCTGCGGGCGCGCGAGGACAAGATGCGCGCGGCGGGATACACGCATGAACGTATCATCGACCGGACCGAGCTGATCGGGCGCCTACCGCATGTGAACCCCGAATGCGTGGGCGGCGTGATCTCGGAATTGGATGGCTATGCGATCCCCTACAAGGCCACCGCTGCCTTTCGCCGAGCGGCCGAAACACTGGGCGCACAAGTAATTGAAGGCGAAGAAGTGCTAGGGCTCAGACGGATTGGAAACACATGGCTGGCACAAGGTCGGAAGCAACGATACGAGGCCGAAACTGTGGTCAATTGTGCGGGTGCCTGGGCGGACCGGATCGCCTTGATGATCGGGGACAACGTACCGCTAAGCCACGCGGCACCCATGCTGATGATCACGGCCCGGATGCCGCATTTTGCCAAACCGGTGGTTGGTGCAGTCAGCCGCCAACTCAGCTTTAAGCAGTTTGAGAATGGTACGGTCCTGATCGGAGGCGGTGCCAAAGGGTTTGCAGATCGCGCCAACGATCGAACCCGGTTGGACTATTCGAAACTGGCTGCTGCGTGCCGGACCGCGGCCGAGTTCTTTCCGATCATGCGCAAGGCCAGCATCAACCGGATGTGGGCGGGGCTGGAGGCATACATGCCGGACAACCTGCCGGTCATCGGACCCGCTGTGAATGCTGCCCGTGCCTTCCACGCTTTCGGCTTTTCTGCGCACGGTTTTCAGATGGGCCCCGTGGTCGGACAGGTCATGGCCGATTTGGTGACTGGTGGACAAAGCCGTTTCGATTTATCGCCTCTTCGTATCGACCGCTTTGACCGCAAGGTCCTTTAACAGGAGACATCCACCATGACGATCACTCGTATCGAAACCGGCCAACGCATGAGCCGGATCGTCAAACATAACGGCACCGCTTACCTGTGTGGCCAGACCTCTGACGCGGCCTCTGTCGCAGACCAGACACGCGACATTCTGGCTAAGGTCGAAGACCTTCTTGCCAAGGCGGGCAGCGATAAAACCCGGATATTGCAATGTGTAATCTGGCTGGCCGACATGGCGGACTTTGCCGAGATGAATGAGGTTTGGGATGCCTGGGTGCCTGAAGGACATGCACCGGCTCGCGCCTGCGGCGAAGCCAAACTGGCACGTGATGTGCTGAAGGTCGAGATGATTGTAACTGCCGCCTACGACTGAGCTGGAACAATCAGGATTTCAGGAATTTGACAGGAGCAAACCCACATGACCTTTTGTAGTCATGTGGGTTTACTCATTCTCGGGTCCTTAATTGTGCGTCAGTTCGTTCTGATAACCAAACAAAGCCGGCAACCCGCCGGTATGGATCATGACGACTTTCTGCCCTGGTTTGATTTGTCCTTCTCGAACGATATCCAGAAGCCCGGCGAACGTTTTTGCAGAATAGACAGGATCGAGGAATATACCTTCGGTCTGGGCCATCTTTTCCAGCGCCGATTGCGTCTTCGGGCCTATTTGGCCGTATCCCGGCGCCAGCGCGCCATCCCAAACTTCTATTTTTTCCAGTAACAAACCGGGATCGATGCTCAGCATGTCCGCTAGCTTTTGCAATACGACGGTCATGCGCGTCCGCTGATTTTCGGTGTCCCGTCGAACGCAAACTCCGAATACCTGAGCGGGCACCGTCGACAACGCTATCCCGGTAAGAAGACCACCATGCGTCGCGCCGCTGCCGGATGGGACGACTGCGGTATCAAAATCCTGCATCTGCTTGCACAGTTCCTGACCTGCAGCGACATAGCCAAGTGCGCCAAGTGGTGGATGGTTCAGCCCCAGATGAATGACGTAAGGCTTACGTCCTTGCTCCTTCAACTCATCAGCGCGCGCATGCAGCGCGGCGTCCGCGCCAGCCTCGTCCTCACCAACAGGGTAGCTCATGTGCTCTGCGCCCAAGATTTTGGCCAGTAGCACATTTCCGGACTTGTAGTATTCCGGCCCCATGTTCGGGACACGCTCTTCAAGCTGAAGAACAGCCTTCATACCCAGCCGCGCGGCCGCCGCGGCGGCGGAACGAACAAAGTTTGACTGAACCGCACCGGTGATCAGGACTGTATCTGCGCCTTGTGCCAGTGCATCGCCGAAATAAAACTCAAGTTGTCTTGTTTTATTGCCACCGAATCCAAGCCCTGTCAGGTCATCGCGTTTCAGCCAGAGATCGATCCCAAGCTCTTCGGACAACCTGTCAAGCCGCTCCAGTGGTGTCGCACCGGACATGAACTGGGCCCTGGGAAACCTGGCCAAAATATCGTTTTGAGTCATCATCCGCCCATTGGAGTTACGCCATCACATAGGCGCGTTGGAAGAGAACATAGCAAGCCACAAGGGAAATTACCCGAATTGCGGTTTTGATGAGGGATTGTGGCAGGTAAGGACGAGCGGCACGACCGCATAAGCTGCCGATTGTCGTTACCCCGACGAAGGCCCAAAGCTGTAGTCCCAGCGGGATGGATTGCCAGTCTGACAGGCTGTGCAACAGAAACGCGATCCCATACGCCACGAGGGCAATGGGTTGAACCAATCTTGCAACCGCGCGAGCCGAACGACCTTTTGCAATCAACCCAAACACCATAAGAGGCCCCGGAGTTGCGGCCCAGACCGTCGCCAAACCAGATAATCCCGAGACCGCCGCAAAACCCGATGTGCCGATTACGGCATGCGTCGGGACAAGGGTCGTCAACAGTCCGATCAGCAACAGGCAACCGGTCAATGCCAGCACAAAGGGTTCGCTCAGCATGGGGTAAATGGCCAATCCGAGTACCACGCCAACCAGACACCCCGAGACTGCCGTAGATATGGTTTTTCGCTCTTCAGTGAGAATGCGCCAGTCAGTCGCCACTGCTGACACGATGGTGTTCAATAGCAACAGGACCGGGACAGCGGTCGCGGTGCCCAACAGGATCATCATCGGCGGACCAGCGACAATGCTGAAACCGATGCCGATCCCAACCTGAAGCATTGCACCCAAACAGATCGCGAGCATTAGGATGGACAATTCCACGGACAACTCAAACCCTCATCGGCACATTCGGTCCCTCGCAGGATGCAGGCACCCAGTGAATTGGGTTTTGGTCTATCTTGTTTCCTAAACGCCGGAAACCATCCATTGCCCATATAAGGCCAGTGAGCCTTCAACCCCAGGGCATGATGCCTGAATATGGCACGCGCGCCGCAACGCTGTGTGCCATTTGGGCCAGTGTCGTGAGATCGAATACCGGCAGTTTCAGTTCTTGCTGTATCTGTGACGCGTATGGTGGCAAATCGGTGCATTCCAAGACCAGCGACCGAATTTCAGGCGCTTCGCGTTTCAGATTGCGGACGGCATTCAGAACTTCGGATTCGATCAGGTCCGTGTCCATTCTTGTCCGCGTGTTGCGCAAGATCACTTCGGCGAATTCGCTGGTCTCTTCCAGCCCTTTCACAGCCACCGGAATTCCCGCCGCGCCGACACCCTCAAAATGTCGCTGGGTCAGCGCCGATGCGTCAGCGGTCAAAATCCCTACCGGGGCACCGGTCATGTTAAAAGCCAACGGCACCTGAATCAGGCTGGATGCAAAAACGGGTACCGAAACAGCCGCCGCCAATTCTTTTTGAAACAACGCCAGAAAGCCGCAACTGCCAGTGATGGCTCGTACACCTTCTGCTTCCAGCCGTTGCGCTCCTTTGATGAAGGGCTCCAACAGTTCTGGCGTCGGGTTGTTCAGCAACTTTGGAACAGTAACGCCATCGATCATCTCATAGAGCACCGGAAACGGCAGGCTCGAGGGATTTTTGATATGGCCGGGAGGCTTCGGAAAGTAGCTCTCTAGGCACAGAACGCCAATCGAAGCCCCACAGATATTCTGTCCACCATTGTAAACCGGCATTTTGGTTGCGTCCTTCCGATGAGATTGCGCTGAATTGGTTGGTATTGCTTAGAACCGGGTCAGGGAAAACGGAGCAAGATCAATGTTATGGCGGCGACCTGATACAAGATCAGCCACAAGCTCCCCCGTTTTCGGTGCCATCATCAGACCGTAATGCGAGTGCCCGAATGCGCTATAAAGCCCTGAATTCCCGTTGAGCTGCCCGATTGCTGGAAGGCTGTCCGGGAAAGACGGACGTCGCCCCATCCAGAACCGCGCTTGGCTGGTATCGAGATTCGGCACCATTGCCTTGGCCTGATCCGTCAGGATTGTTTTTTTGCGCGGATCAACGGGGGCGTCGATGCTTGCAAACTCGGCCGTGCCCGCGACTCGCAAACCGTCCTGCATCGAACTTGCCACCACCTTTGCATCCACATCCATGACAGAGTTGTTCAGACAGGTGGACGGGTTGGGAAATTCAACATGATATCCGCGCTCGGCCACCAGCGGTACAGACAACCCGAGTGGTTTCAGAAGGTCCGCGGACCAGACACCGGCAGCAAGCACGACATGTTTGGCGTGCAGTGTTTCGTTTGACGTGGCCAGATTCCAGCCCCCGTCTTCCGCGCGCGCCAGACCCGTAATCTCGGTCCTGCAAATCTCGGCGCCCTGACTGCGTGCCTTTTTCGCCAGTACCACACCGACCCGGCCCGGCGAAGTGACCCGGGCCTGTCCTTTGATCAGCACGGCCGCTTTGAAGTCACGTGACAGGGCCGGTTCGAGTTGGTGCAACTCATTACCGTCAATACGTTCCAGCTGGCCGCCTTTTTCCGTGCGGATCAGATAATCCAGGCCATTCAGATTGGCCTGTTCCGGGTGGCGGAAAGCGTGAACGTAGAAACTGTCCGTGATCAGGTCTTCGTTGCCTGTTCCCTGAAGATGCCGCCGGTACAGCTCGATGGACGGACGGCACAGCAATTCCATTGCGTCCGCGACCTCGCGAACGGTCTTTTCGCCGGAATTTCCAAGAAACCGCAGTCCCCACGGTACCATTTTTGGCCAGAAGGATAAACGAACAGACAGTGCGCTTTTCGGGTCCAGCAACATTTGGGGCAGCTTTTTCCAGATGCCCGGCACTGATTGCGGGATGATCGACCATGGCGACACCACTCCGGCATTCCCGAATGAGGTTTCCTGACCAGGTTCGCCCCTGTCGACAAGCCGAACAGGAATACCACGTTCCTGCAGCGACAAGGCGCAACAGATGCCGACGATACCGGCGCCGATGATTGTGACTTGTTCGCTCATCGTGTTCAGGCCGTGGAATGGCTACGGTTGCGGGCGATTAGCTGGGTGACAATGACAGGGGACGCCACAGCGAGTGCGATCAGGTCCGCCGTCAGTGACGGAGCTACAAAGATCACCCCTGCGATAGCCATCAGAATGCGCGAGGCTAAATTCAAGGGTTTCAGCCAGTAGCCAACCACTGCCGCCGACAGGGCAATAACCCCGGCAATGCAACTGGTTGCGGTATAGGTGAATTCCCACAGGTTAAACCCGGTCGAGGACACGAACAGAAGTACGGGGGCGTACACAAACGCCATGGGAGCGATAACTTTCCCCAACCCCAGTGTGAAAGCCGACAAACCGGTTCTGAATGGGTTCGAGTTGGCAATGGCCGCCGCCGCATAGGCTGAGGTGCAAACCGGGGGCGTGATTTCGGACACGACGCCGTAGTAGAGCACGAACAGGTGGCTGGCGATGGGCGGAACGCCCAGTTGCGCCAGCGCAGGCTGAGCGACCGAAACCAGCATGATGTACAGCGCTGTTGTCGGAATACCGGCACCCATCAGGATGCAGACGATTGCGATAAAGACCAGCGAGATGAACAGTTGCAGGTCTTCCATGGCAAACAGTTGGAAACTGCCAAACGAGATCATGTTGTACAGGTCCGAGGCAAGATTCCCGGCACCCTGTGTCACCATGAAGCCGATACGGAAGCCGATCCCAGTTGTGTTGATTACACCAACCACGATGCCCACGGCAGCCGCCGCCGCACCGACCGCCAGCGAGTATTTCACGCCCAGCTCGACCGCCTGCAGCATCTCGGGCACTTCGATCCGTTTCTGCGGGTTCAGCGTGGCGACCACAGACAAACCGCACAGGATCGCCGTCATGGTCAGGTCGAACCCGCCGTCTGAGAATTTCCACAGCACAAAGGCCAGGAACGCCGCTGCATAGATCAGCGTCGGGGGTTGTCTCAGGCGCGACATGCCCGCGATTACGGCCAGTGAAATACCACAGAAGGCCGACATGAAGGGCGTGTAACCAGTGAACAGAACCACAAGCAGCCCGATCAGAGGCACGATATTGGCCCAGCCTTCGGCCCAGACGGCTTTAAGCTGCGGCAGTTGTTCCTTGGCCAGACCCTTGAGGTTCAGCTTGCGCGCCATCAGGTGCACGACAGCAAACACGCCGACATAGTGCAGCAGAGCAGGGAAGATCGCCGCGATCACGATGGTGGTGTAGGGCACCTCGAGAAACTCGGCCATGATAAAGGCCGCGGCTCCCATGATTGGCGGGGTGATCTGGCCCCCGGCCGAGGACGCGGCCTCAACGCCGCCGGCAAAATGGCCGGGGTATCCTAGACGCTTCATGTTGGGAATTGTCAGCGCGCCGGTTGAAACGGTGTTGGCCACCGAAGAACCCGAGATCGTGCCGAAGAAGGCCGAGGATACCACCGACACTTTTGCCGGACCGCCAGTATAGCGGCCCGCCAAAATAGTAGCGTTATCGATGAATAGTTGTCCCAACCCGGTTCGCTGCGCGATGACGCCGAACAGCACAAAGTGGAACACGATGGTCGAAACGACCCACAAAGTGACGCCATAGATGCCTTCCTGCGGGAAATACATCGACGAGACAAAGGTTTTGAAGTTCACGCCCGGATGTTGCAGCAAGCCGGGGAAATAGGGGCCTAGCAACGCATAAGAGATAAAGACGCAGATGATTAGCGGCAGCACCCAGCCCAGCGTGCGGCGGGCAATGTCCAGCACCAGCAGGATGATGACGACGCCCAGAAATACGTCATAACCGTTAGGGTTGCCCATACGAAAGGTTTGTTCCTCAATCCCCAGAAAGGGAATGCCGCGCCAGGCAATGCCGACATACAGCGCTGCGATGATGCCAAGCGCCATGAAGACCAGATCATATAATGGAATATTGCCGATCCGGAACCGGCTGATCTTGAGCGCATAAAGGCTTTTGGCACCGATCACGGGTATCGTCGCGTAGACCAGTATGAACAGAAAGGTCAGATAGATACCCATGTGCCAGTGGTCGGCAGGCAAGCCAAACCCGGCAGTGAAGAACTCGTAGAACGCAAAGATCAGGGCGACAACGCGCAGAACCTTGCCGGCCGTTGGTGTTACCTGCCGGACAGCGGCGCCTTCGTCGAACTGTTCTTCGATGGCTGCCAGTTCTTCGGCTGTAAGTTCGTGGTCATCAAGATTCTGAGTCTCGGACATGATGGCCCCCTGATTTTGCAAAAATTGAGAATGCGGTGCCCCCGCGGGGGCACCGAACGTACCAATCAGACTGCGGTCTGATTACTGAAGAAGTCCGGCTTCTTTGTAGAACTTCTCGGCACCCGGATGCAGCGGAACACCCAGAGCTTCGACGCCGTCCAGCGCGGTATCAGGCGTGATCTGCTTACCCTTGGCATGGCCATTATCCAGCAGCTTGCGGGTGTTGTCATTCCACAGCGCTTTGGTCAGCTGATAGACAAGGTCGTCCGACAAGTCCGAGGATACAACCAGCATCGCACTGACCGCAGGGGTCTTGGTTTCCGCGTCGATCCCTTCATAAACTCCGCCCGGAATGGCCGAGGGGATATAAGCCGGAATGATCTCGTTGATCTTTGCCAGATCTTCATCCGAGAACGAATGCAGGTTCATCCCCTTGGTCGAGGACAGCTGCACCATCGCGGCAACCGGCCAGCCCGCAGCATAGAAATAGGCATCCAGTTGACCGTCCGCCAAACGCTCGGCGCTTTGGCTATTGTTCAGTTCGGCTTCATCCATGTTGTCACGGTTGACACCCCAGGCATCCAGCATTTGAAGCACGGCGACCTGCGTGCCCGATCCCGCCTGCGCGATACCAACGCGTTTGCCTTCCAAGTCGCCCAGATCATTAATCGTGGCCCCGGCTGGCAGCACCAGATGCAGGTCTTCAGGGAACAGGTTGGCGACGATGCGCAGGTTTGGATGCGGCTTGCCTTCGAATTTGCCCTCACCCAGATACATCGAGCGGGTGACATCCGCCGCAGCAAGCCCTGCTTCAAGTTCACCATTTTGAACGGCAGCATTGTTGAAGACCGACGCGGTCGTAGACTGCGCAATTGCGATCAGGCCCGGCACGCCACATTGGCCGCCTTCCTCACAAGGGCGCGAGCCCGGAGGGGCAGAGATGCCGTTGGCAATGGTTCCGCCGATCGGGAAGTAAGTTCCGCCTGCGCCCCCGGTTCCGATGCGAAAGAAGGTTGGGTCCTGAGCTAGGGCAGGTGCCGCAAGAGCACCAGCCAATGCAAGGCCAGTGAGGCTTTTCATAAATTTCATTGTCATCTCCCAGTTTTGAATCCTCGGATTCGGCTCCTCCGAACTTCGATCCTGCAAGCCTAGAAGCAAATTTCATAAATACAAATTTGTTATATTTCACAAAACAAAAGTTTAACTTATATAGCAAGGATGAACCTCACGCAGCTCACCGTATTTCGCGAAGTGATGGAGACAGGCTCCATCTCTCAGACCGCCAGGAAACTGAACCGCACACAACCGGCGATCAGTCTGGCGTTAAAGAACCTGGAAAAAAGTCTTGGTCTGGCTTTGTTTGAACGCAAGGGGCGACGGCTGGTCCCGGTTCCGGAAGCCCATTATTTACTGGCTGAAACCACGGATATTCTGGACCGGCTCTCGACCATTTCCAATACTATGGCGGGCTTGATCAAGGGTCATTCGGGCAGTTTGAATATTGCTACTATGCCCGGTCCCTCCGCCTTTCTGTTTCCGCGATTCATCAGCGAATCAGTTGGCGAAAATCCCGATATTCGCATCACGCTGTCCACGCGCAGTTCCCCGCAAATCATGGAACTGGCCGGCACTCAGAATATCGATTTCGGATTCGCCGATTTTGAGTTCTCGACAGGCAGGCAATCACAATATTCGGCCGAAATTATCTGCGGCGATTGTTTTTGCGCTTTGGATCGGGAAAATCCTTTGGCCGCCAAGAACAGTGTCAAAATCTCTGATCTGGACGGCGTTCCGATGGGTGGGTTGCACACGACACACCCTTTTCAAAGCAAGGTGAGACAGCAATTTCAGGCCGTATCCGCCAATTATAACCCAAACGTAACTTGCCAGTACTTTCTGCCACTTATTCCTTTTGTCAGTTCGGGCCAATGTTGCACGATTGTTGACCCATTGACCGTTGCGACCGAGCGGGAACTGAACCTTTCCAACGGCAGGGTCATATTTCTCCCTTTTGATGATCCCCTCAGGTATGAGTACGCGATCCTTAAGCCTGAGCATCGTCCGCCTTCGCGTTTGGCCCTGAAGATCAGAGCGGGCTGGAAGGTCGAAGTGATAGAAATGTTAAAGGAAGTGGGAGCAAACCCACGCACCAGAGTGATTTCTGACGAGCGTGAGAAGCAGGGCTGAGGTCTTGCGGTAATTTGTGCCGAGAAGTGAAATTGCACAAAAATGGATTGGCCTTATCTTTGGTGGCTTTGATGCCCGTCGTGTTTGAGCAACTCAGTTCCCGGAATCCTGCCTGAAATTTGGAAGCGGCAACGGGTTGAGTTTCTGTTCGTTCATATTGGAATGCACCACGTCGCGTAAAGCGGCGCTGCGCTGCAACAGTTTTCGGAACTCGTGTTCGCGAAGCGCCAGCAAAACCGACGGCGCAATTGCCCGAGCCTGGGCAGGGCGTAGTTCCTGGTTCAACATTGTATCATGGCCAAACATGTCTCCCCTCCCCAACCGCGAGGTGCGACCGGCGCGGGTCACCTCAATGGCTCCCGACGCGATGAAATACACACTCTTTCCCGTGGCCGACACTGTCAGCACCTTATCGCCGGCATTGACGAAGATGGATTTGAGACTGCGTTGGAGCCTTCTTCGATTGCGGCGATCAAGGGAGGCGTAAAAGGGCAACCGACGGATAAGCTCCGCCCGTTGAACCGCAACATCCAAACCTGGTCGGCTGTCCAGCGCGGCCCTTCGCGCAAGCAAGTCCTGTAGTAGGGCCGTATACACTTCGGTGCCGATCAGGCCGTCTTCGTGCAGAGACCGGTACTCGCGTTCCTCAAACCGCAGAGCGGCGCGACGGATGAAGAGGCGTTCCAGCTCTTCTGCATAGCCGGGATATTGCAGACGTAATCCATCCAGTGCGGCGGACAACGCATTTTCACGCCGCGCGACTGTCGCATGCAGAAGCTGTGCGACACGTTTGCCGTGAATCCTTCGGATACGACTGTCAATGAAAACACCGAGATCCTCCAGAATGACCCGTTGTGACAGCATGAATTCGAACCGGTCCGCAGTCAGTTTACTTAGTGGTCCCGACACGCGCAGCCGGTTATGAAGCGCAAGAGCCATACGAAAACCGGGGCCATATGCCAGCATTCCGCCGGCGCTCCTGCGGTATCCGGCCCGGCCTTTTGTCCGGACAGCTTCAATCAAACTGTCGGCGTTGGTGATCAGCCGCTCAGCCACACGAATGGAAACCAGGCGCTCGCGCATCTGGTTGAGCGCCAACTCGCGTTCCGCGGCAGCCAGCGACACGAGTCCCAGCTTGACACGGTCCTTGTCGAGCAATCCCGTGGTTTCTTCGGCGACCCGAACAGCTTCACCCAGCCTGTTGCCAAAGCTTTTGGCTTCGGAGCGCACGGTCTCATGATTCAGGCGGTAGGATTGAGTAACATCAGCGACGTCCTCGCGCACGGTCTGCAAAGCAACGGCGACGGCTTGTTGCGAAATGGCGGCGTCGAACGAAGAAAGCCTGTCCAACCCCAGTTTTCTAATCACTCGGCGCAGAGTGGTACCTTGCACGATCAGGGTGAACAGAGTGAACCCGGTGGCCAGAATGCCGACGAGGCGTTTGGTTTCATGCGGGATCATTGGATTTTCGGTCACGGCCAGCGCCAACGCCAATGTCAGAGCGCCACGCAGGCCGCCCCAGAGGATTGCAAAGCGAAAACTTCGGTCAATGGCAGGTGAGACGCGTAGGCCGGTGAGTACCGGCATCAGCACAAAAAGTATTAGCGCGCGGGCCACGATGGCGGCGACAATGACAACCAGGATCAGACCAAAATCACTTAGCCGTATCTCTTGCAGAAGACGAGGGATGAACAATGCAGCGAGCACGAAGATCAAAGCCCCGGCCCAATGCGCCAGCAAGTCCCAGGATTCGCGCAGTTTTTCCCAGGCCTGAGGCGACAGACGTCCGGGGGCAGTGAGATGCAGTGAAAGCCCCGCCGCGACCACGGCAATCACTCCCGACGCGCTCAGCACCTGTTCGGACATGATGAATGCCAGGTAGGGCAGGGCGACAGAAATCGACAGCTGGGCAAGAATGAAATCAGGAAACAGACTCATGATCCACACCGCGAAACGAGTCGCCAGCCAGCCCGTCACCGCACCGCCAACAATGAGCAGTGGAAATCCGGACAACGCGGTTCCCAAAGATGGATCCGGTATGCCGATTGTGACGAACCCCAGAAAGAGGCCAAAAAGGGCAATCGCGGCTGCGTCATTCAGCAAGCTTTCACCTTCGATAATCCGCGTAAGACGCTGGGGCGCGGCAATGGAACGAAAGATGCTTACCACCGCCGATGGGTCCGTGGTGGATACAATGGCGCCAATCAGCAGACAGGCAGTTAAGGGCAATCCACTGGTTCCATAAAGGGCGTAACCGACAAATCCGGTTGCCACCACAACCGCGACCACGGCCAGTACCACAATCGGTACGCCGTCTCTTATCATTTGGCGCAGATCCATTCCGATCGTTGCCTGAAACAGCAAGGTGGGCAGGAATACGTAGATAAAGATGTCGCTGCGGATCGGCAGGCCGAGAATGGCCTCTGCAACTGGATTTAACGCATCCGTCAAATCAGTTCGCAAAAAGGCGCTCGCGGCCAGGCCAATGAAAATACCCAACAAGGCAATGATCGCGGTGAAGGGCAGCCGCAGTTTAGCAGCCAGGGGTTCGGCAAGACCCGTCACAAAGAACAGCACAGCGATAACAGAGATGATGACCCAGATGTCCATGTTTTTCAGTAGCCCTCTGCCGAACTAGTGAAAGCATTCCTTCGGGTGGCGCAAAGTGATTTCATCGACAATAAGATAGGCATTTTCCAAGCCAAATAATGCTGCTTAATCAGGCTGCGAGTGGGCATCCTTACTTCCATGCTTCGAACCATGCAGCATTGGTTGAATCGCAACAAGGGTCTGTGCAGTAGCTTGCGTTTTTCCGGATTATGATAAAGCTGAGCGTATGGCGCGGTTTGTGTCGTAAAATTCTTGAGTTGGTGGCAAGGGCCTTTGTTTGGGCGCGCCTATCCTGCGAGTTCGATAAAAGCCGATATCCAGATGCCGCTGCGCCAGGGAATTGTCTCTTTCGGATTCCGCTGCATAATCAATACAACCAGATGAGCCAGATCCTCTATTAGTTCAGGCCACTTTCAGGCCCAAAACGTCTGGCGTCAGACACAACAGTCTACGACGCGCCAATTGCGGCGTCGCAGTAGTCACACTTAACAAGATCCCGAATTCAACAGCGTCACGGTTTTTGAGGAGCTGGTCGACAGGTGGGATGAAGCTTCTATTTCGACACATGGTCCCTCCGACAGTAAACAGAGCTTGGGGTGATGGCACATGGTCCCAATCTTGCAGAGGATATCAGCGGGCAACCGGATGCTGCGTTGCCGATCTACACCTCCCGGATCCCCAGCGTAATTAATGGCAAGAGGCTCTGGTCTAAATGGAAGGCTTTGAAAAACAGCACAGTAGCGCCGGAACATTCGACCCAACCGGTTAAAACCGGAGACCAAGTCCAATGGAGAAGCCGTCGAATTTTTCGGCGACGACTCCGTTCAACATTATCCGGCCGGCGCGGACACCGGGTAGTCCCGTCTGGTCGGTCTCAATTTCAATACCCACGCCAGCAGTCGCCAACCATTCGGTATCCAGAACATTTGCGCCATCGCCATGGTAGAAAACCAAACCCGAGTCTAGAACGAGTTTGGTTGGCAGGTGGAAAAATCTGACACCATAAAGTGGATACCGGTATCGTGTGAACAAATTCGTCTGGTTGGAGTTGGCCTCAGCATTTCCGGCAAGCGGTTCGTTTATCGGATAAAATTCAAGATAGGTTTGTCGAATCCGGTATTCAGATTGCCATAGTCCGATCTGTGCCTCTCGAATAATGCTAAGCGACGCTCCAACTCCGAAAGCGGTCAGGTCGCCATCGACTGCTTGTGACGAATCCGACCGGATCGAAAAAACCTCAAAACCATCCAGAAAGGCATCGCCCGCGACGTGACCTAACGACAAATGCCCTGCGGGGCGAATTGTCCAGTCGTTGGGCAAAGGGAATTCCCAGCCAATGCCAACCGTTGCAGCCACGCTTGCCCAGGTTACGTCCACTTTGGTCCCGGGTGCTATTTCAGGAAAAAGAAGCACAGGATTGTATTTCTGATATGCCGCCAGCCCCTCGATATAGAGGCCATTGTCAAACGGGAGGTAGCCGCCTCGTAACTGTGTGGATCTGAGACTTTTTGTGTTTCCTGTGGCCCGCAAAAACGAAAAGGACGGCAGAGTTTCATTTGGCGTCGCCGCTATCCCCAGAACTGACAGGGCCGCGCGGGCGGCGGCTTCCGAGGCGTCCGGTTTAATATCCTGCGCTGCTGAAGGAGGGGCAAAGCAACTGGTCAAAAGCGCAATGCACACCAGAAATGATCTCAAAGCACGTGTCCTTGCCGAAAACCGCCCCAATTTGTCTGCTCTGGTTTCCAGAATGCATGATTTCGCATTGAAGGGGATAGCTGAATCGTAAATTGATGCCAAAAAAACAGGCTTGTGCGTCATCCACGACTTATCGAAGTTCATGAACCAGCAGTTGGATGCCATATGGCGCCTGGGCCTATACTCATTCGTTTCAAAGGTGTTTTAATGCCCTTTCCGGGGCATCGGCCGGGCGCACGGTTTCCTGCGTGGGCTCGGCTCCGTACCGCGCGTTATTGTAACCTCAAAGACCCAGCCGATGGTCGTATCCTAGACCGCATTGCCCCGCCGAATGCGGTTGTTATCACCCGCCCGGTTGGTGCACACAGTGAGACGTCATTCAACGTGAACCTGCCCACATTCGGGTTATCATTCATCAACGCCTTTATCAGCGACGCCGCCGGATCATCTGCCGTATCGACGAGAGCGCCCGGTGAGTGAAGGAGAGGTGCCGAAAACAAGTGCGTCTATGCCTCTAACCCTGCGAAATAAATGCCGTTGCTTCGATTTCGATCTGGGCTTCATCCTCGACGAGGTCCTTGACGATCAGCATCGACATGGCCGGGAAATGTTTGCCGAAGACCCGGCGATATGCCTGACCGACTTCGCGCTGCCTGGCGAGGTATTCATATTTGTCTTTCACAAACCATGTCAGCCGTCCGATATCCGTCACGTCGCCACCAGCAGCGCGAACAATCTCTGCGATGTTGGACAAAGCTTGTTCCATCTGTCCGATAAAATCCTTGGCCACAAAGACCTTGTCCTTGTTCCAGCCAATCTGTCCGCCGATATGCAAAGTTCCGTCGGCCATCAACATGCCGTTTGCATAGCCAAGTGCAGGGGCCCATCCTTCGGGATGAATAGTCCGAGGTGTCATGCGGTCTCCTCCATGACTTTATAGATATTATTGCGCATGTCCTTGGGCCAGCATGTCGCTATTTATGGCCTTGATGCCATCATTGATCACTTCGGAGTAACGCGGAAAAAGGTCATCCCGGCCGATCTGCTCAGCGGCCTTGTTGGTCGTGCCCGGTCCACAGCGGATCTGAACAATAAGACAAGCCAAGTTTCTTCCTTTCTTCGTTCAGGTCACGCGCGATTTCACCTGGTACTTCGGATCACGCCAAAGTTCACCGTTCAGGACATCCTCCATGATCTCGCAAGCGCGAAGGACATCGTTTTTATCCAGATAGAGCGGTGTAAAACCGAACCGCATGATATCGGGCGCACGGAAATCACCAATCACGCCGCGATCGATCAACGCCTGCATGGCGGCGTAACCGTGCTCGAAGGCAAACGAGACTTGCGAGCCGCGCTGCGACGCATCCCGAGGTGAGGCAAGCGTAACCTGCGGACAACGGGCTTCTATCTCCGAGATGAAGGTTTCACTAAGTTCTATCGAGGCGGCGCGAACTTCTTCCATGCTGACGCCGTCCCAAACTTTCAGCGCTTGTTCCAGGATGGAAAGTTGCACGATCGGCGGTGTTCCGACCCTCAGGCGCTCAGTTGTCATCGCCGGGCGATAGCCCAGCTCCATCGCGAAAGGCGCATCATGCCCCATCCACCCCGCAAGAGCGGCCTGGACATCGCCAACGACATCCGGACGCGCATAGATGAAGGCAGGGGCGCCCGGGCCGCCATTCAGGTACTTGTATGTGCAGCCGACCGCAAAATCAGCGTTTGAGGCGGTCAAATCCACAGGAACGGCACCGGCGCTATGTGCCAGATCCCAGATCATGATTGCCCCGGCATCGTGGGCCCGGCGTGTGATGTCATCCATGTCATGCAGTCGACCGGATCGATAGTCGACCTGTGTCAGCATGACGACAGCGACTTCTTCAGAAATTGACGCGATGACATCTTCGGGCGCCGGAGCACGCAGCTCATAACCCTTGTCGATCGTGTCGATCAAACCCTGGGCCATGTAGAGATCGGTGGGAAAGTTGCCGCTGTCTGACAAGATAACCTTTCGGTCCGGGCGCAACTTCAAACCGGCGGCCAGCGCCTGATACACTTTGATGGAAAGCGTATCACCCGTGGCGACCGAACCCGCAGGTGCACCGATGAGGGTGGCAATCTGGTCGCCCACACGCTTTGGCAGCGATATCCAATCTGCTGAGTTCCATGCCTTGATCAGTTCGCCGCCCCACTCCTTACGTATCACGTCGGTGGCACGTTCTGCCGCGCCACGGGGCAGGGCACCCAGGGAGTTTCCATCCAGATAGATTACGTCGTCCGGAAGGTCGAAAAGGTGCTTTTTAGGTAGGACCATAAGTCAAAGTTCTCCGCGCAGATTCCAGAGTTCGGGAAACAATTCGACGCTCAGCATCTTGCGCAGGTACTGCACACCAGATGTGCCACCGGTTCCGCGCTTGAACCCGATCACCCGTTCAACCGTCGTTACATGATTGAAGCGCCAGCGCCGGAAATAATCTTCGAGATCGACCAGCTTTTCACCCATCTCGTACAGCGACCAGTATTCGTCGATATCCTCATAGACGATTTTCCATCTCGCCTGAATTTCGGGCACGGCGCTGTGTGGCGTGTCGATCTGCGGCGGCGGCACATGGTCCTCATGCCCGTCGATTGTGCGAAACAGCACACGCACAACTTCGTCATAGAAACTCGGGCGCGCCAGTTCTTCTGCCAGTATCTGATGGACGTGGGGTAAATGCTCATGCGGTTTCAGCATGTTGGGGTTTCGGTTCCCCAGCACGTATTCGATCATCCGGTACTGATAGGACTGGAAACCAGATGACGGGCCTAATGCCTCGCGAAAGGTTGTGTAGTCCGCAGGCGTCATAGTGCGCAGGACGTCCCAGGCGTTGTTCAACTGTTCGAAAATGCGGCTGACGCGCGCGAGCATTTTGAACATCTGCGCTGTGTCACCCGTGCGCAGAGCTTTACGTGCCGCGGCCAGTTCGTGAATTGCCAGCTTCATCCAAAGTTCGCTTGACTGATGCTGGATGATGAAAAGCATCTCATCATGTGCGGTGCTTTGCGGATGCTGCTGTGCCAGAAGGGTGTCGAGTTTAAGGTAGTCGCCGTAAGACATCGCATCTGCGAACGTCATTTTCGCGCCGTCTGTACCGGGGTTGTAAGCTTCGGTGTTCATTTGGTTTCCCTCAGCTTGAAACGCTGAATTTTGCCGCTTTCGGTTTTAGGCAGGGTTTTGGCAAAGACGACTGAGCGGGGGTATTTGTAAGGGGCTATAGAGGCCTTTACGTGATCTTGCAGAAGTTGGGCGAGAGAATCGTCGGGAACAGCGTCCGACGACAAAACCACATGCGCCTGAACGATGGACCCGCGATCCCTATCCGGTATGCCGATCACCGCACATTCCGCCACCGCCTCGTGTGCCAATAGGGCGGCCTCGACCTCGGGTCCGGCGATGTTATAGCCGGATGACACGATCATGTCGTCATTTCTGGCGGCAAACCTGAAATACCCGTCCTCATCCAAGGAGAATGCATCTCCCGAAATATTCCAGCCGTTTTGAACATATTCGTCCTGACGTTCACCGCGCAGATAGCGACAGCCGGTCGGACCGCGTATAGCAAGGCGGCCTACCTCTCCGGACACGACATCCGTTCCATCTGAGCCAATGACCTTTGCCTCATACCCCGAAACGGGTTTCCCGGTGCAGGCCGGCTTATGATCTTCGAACCGGTTGGTAATAAAAATGTGCAGCATTTCGGTCGCGCCGATGCCATCCAGCATGGGTTTGCCGGTTTTTTCCATCCATTCGTCATAGACGGGCGCGGGCAGGGTCTCGCCTGCGGACACGGCTGCGCGAAGGGACGACAGATCCGCGCCTTCATCCATTGCGCGCATCATGGCATGATATGCGGTGGGCGCTGTAAAGCAGACCGTTGCCTTATACTTCTCGATGATTTCAATCATGTTCGGCGGGGAGGCCGTTTCCAGCAATGTTGCAGCCGCGCCAAAGCGAAGCGGGAAGATCGCCAACCCGCCAAGCCCGAAGGTAAAGGCCAATGGTGGTGAACCGACAAAGACGTCATCGGGCTGAACGTTCAAAACCTCGGTTGCATAGCCGTCTGCAATGATCAGAAGGTCGCGGTGAAAATGCATAGTGGCCTTCGGATTGCCCGTTGACCCGGAAGTGAACGCAATCAGAGCGACATCGTCCTGCGATGTCTGGACCGCATCGAATTCAACGGGTTTTTCTAACGCCAGTCGGTCAAGCCCGGCATCGTGGTTCGAAGTGCCGTCGAAGCCGATCACCGTTTTAAGAAACTTGCTGCTTTTGGCACAGGCCGCCATTTCGTCCATCAGGCGTGTGTCGCACAGAGCGTGCGTAATCTCGGCCTTCTCGACGTATTTTCCCAGTTCCGCTGCGCGTAACATCGGCATGGTATTGACGACGACCGCACCAGCTTTGGTTGCAGCCAGCCAGCAAGCCACCATGGCGGGGTTGTTGGCGGAACGGATCATGACGCGATTGCCGGGTTTGACGCCCAGATCCTCTACCAACACGTGAGCTAGCCGGTTTGTCCAGTCGGTCAGTTCCTTGTAGGTGCGCCGGCGTCCGTTCCCGATCAAGGCCGTGCGATCCCCAAAACCAGCCGCGACCATTGCGTCCGTCAACTCCACCGCGGCATTCAGTTGGTCAGGGTAGTCGAACCCGTCCAACAACAAGTCCGGCCAGCTCTCAGCGGGAGGCAGGTTGTCGCGGGTGAAAGTATCCGTATGCGCAGAAGGCTTGAGCATGGTTTCAGCTTCCCTGTTGTGCCGCAAGTGTCTGACGGGCAATGATCACGCGCTGGACATCTGATGCGCCTTCGTAAATGCGCAAGGCCCTGATTTCGCGATAAAGTTGCTCGACGGTCTCACCGGACCGGACACCGTCACCGCCATGCAGCTGGACGGCCTTGTCGATGATTTGTTGTGCCTGATCGGTTGCAAACAGCTTGGCCATCGCTGCCTCGCGGGTGACGCGGGGGGCACCGGAATCCTTCGTCCAGGCCGCGCGATAGACCAGCAGCGCGGCCGCGTCGATATCCAGCGCCATGTCGGCGATATGCCCCTGAACCATTTGCAGATCAAACAGCGGAGCGCCTTGGACGTATCGGGTAGTGACACGTGCCAGAGCCTCGTCCAGCGCGCGCCGTGCAAAACCCAGTGCAGCAGCCGCGACCGTGGAACGGAATACGTCCAAAACGGACATGGCGATTTTGAACCCCTGACCGGGTGCACCCAGCATAGACGTTGCCGGCACACGGGCATCCGTGAACCGCAAGGTTGCCAACGGGTGGGGTGCAATGGTGTCCAGCCGTTCGACAACTTCGAAACCCGGCGTGTCAGGGGTGAAAATGAAGGCACTCAGTCCCTGGGCGCCGGGTGCCTCGCCCGTGCGGGCAAACAGCGAATAGACATCCGCGATGCCTCCGTTCGAGATCCAGGTTTTTTCACCGTTCAGAACATATTCGTCGCCGTCCAGAACTGCCGTCATGGTCGAGTTTGCCACGTCCGAGCCCGATTGCGGCTCGGTCAGGGCAAAGGCTGATATCGCCTGTCCCGACCTGGTCTTCGGCAACCATGCGGCCTTTTGCTCGGGCGTGCCGAAAAGCGAGATTGCCCCGGTGCCAAGACCTTGCATGGCAAAGGAAAAATCGGCCAGCCCGTCATGACGTGCCAGTGTCTCGCGGATCAGACACAGGCTGCGGACATCCAACGGCCCTTCCTCGCTTGCCGAATGGGTCAGAAACCCTACGTCGCCCAGCATCTTCACGAGCTTACGACAGGCCGCATCGGTATCGGAATGATTGACACTGCGCAGGTTGGACGTGGCCCACCCGTCCAGCGCCTCGGCCAAATCGCGGTGGCGATCCTCAAAGAAAGGCCAGTTCAGAAAGCTTCGGTCAGCCATCCAGCACCTCCGGATTTTGCGCCGAAAAATCTTGCGCTTGCATGGTCAGTTCCCCTCAAAAACCGGCCGTTCTTTTGCGAGAAAGGCGTGATAAGCCCGGTGGAAATCCTGACCCTGCATGCAGATGGCCTGCGCCTGCGCCTCGGCTTCGATGGCTTGTTCGATCGACATGGACCATTCCTGCGCCAGCATCGTCTTGGTCATCATATTGGCGAAATTCGGCCCGTCCGCGATACGCCGCGCCAGGTCCCGTGCATTTGCCAACAGCTCATCCGCAGGAACAACGCGATTGAAGTAACCCCAGGCAATGCCTTCTTCGGCACTCATTGAGCGGCCCAGATACAGCAACTCGGCAGCGCGACCCTGCCCGATGATGCGCGGCAGGATTGCGCAGGCACCCATATCGCACCCTGCCAGACCGACGCGGTTGAAAAGGAACGCTGTTTTGGCTTCTGGCGTTGCGATGCGCAAATCCGATGCCATCGAAATGATGGCCCCTGCACCGGCGCAAACACCGTCCACCACTGCGATGATTGGTTTGCCACAGTTCACCATCGCCTTGACCAGGTCGCCGGTCATGCGGGTGAAGGCCAGCAGTTCTTTCATGTTCATCTTGGTCAGCGGTCCAATAATGTCATGCACATCACCGCCCGAGCTGAAATTACCGCCGCTCGGCGCAAAAATCACCGCTTTGACGGTATCGTCATAATGTAGATCGCGAAACCAGTCGCGTATCTCAGCATAGCTTTCGAAGGTCAGAGGGTTTTTGCGCTCGGGGCGCGTCAGTGCGACTTCGGCGATGCCATCGGCAACTGAACAGCTGAAATGAGTGACGTCCGTACGCATTTTTCAATCCTGACTTTCCAGAAATTTAGCAAGATGATCGAGCCGCGACATCATGCCTTCGATGTCGTTGGCATTCAGGCCACTGAGTATCTCGTCGATCCAGGCTTCATGTGTCGTCGCGTGTTCGGCAAACACCTGTTCCCCTTTTGGCGTCAGGCGCACCAGGTTGGCACGTCGGTCGCTGGGTGAGGCAATGCGCAGCACAAGTCCTTCGTGCGTTAGCCGATCAACAATTCCGGTGATATTGCCGTTGGAGACTCGAAGCATTTTTGAGATTTCGCTCATCTTCAAACCTTCGGGGCGGCGGGACAGGGTGGACATCACGTCGAACCGGGGCAACGTCCAGTCCAGTTCGCTGCGCAAGCGTCTGCGGATTTCGTCCTCGATCATGCTGCTGGTCTTCAGCAGGCTGAGCCACAGACGAAGACGTGACTTTGAGATGGGTTCGCTTGCGGGGTCAGGCTGTTTTTCGGAGTTCATTGTTCGCCCCTGAGAAAGTAAGTGTATGGTCGTTGTCGGAGAGCGCCGCATCTGAACAAGGCCAAAACACTACATTTGCTGTCACACTGGTGTGTTTTCCTGGGCCAACCATACACAGGATTATCTCTGCCTGACGGCGCGCAAAGTGCCTTTAGGTATAGTGATTTGCCGGAAAAAGATGAGTTTGGCGCGCCCAACGAACAGGCAAGAATTACGCAATGCACCCTCCCTTTCGCAGCGACAGTTACCCGCCCTTTGATGGGTTTAGTCGTAGCTGAGTTCGTTAAATATTTCAAGCTTAAATATTTTATGTAGTATTTTTACAAGTATGAACAAATAAATTTGGATCAGGGAAGTGGACGAGAGCCAGGCCGTCACACTCTGATTTTCACCCGCGACGCTCGCACATCAAGAGGGCCTATCGTAACGCCACTGCTTGTTTTGCCTCGTCTCAATCACTGGCGACGTTAGAAATGTGCATTTTCCCGAACGTGGTCTGGTGTAGGTGCAGCCGTGAATTACAGCTGTTTCAAAATCGAAACGCCGGTCTAATTTATTGAGTGCTAGCTAAGTGGCCACGGGTCAGTCAGGAAATTTCGCAGCAATTCAGCGGCCGATTCTTGTGGTAGCCAGTCCTTGCAGTTGCCGTCCCTTGCCGTGCCAACTAGTACGTCCTCCATCGACCCGACGAACATGCGGAAGAAGCTGTTCGAAAGGGCATTCATCGGCAAGTCAATCATTACCTCCACGACCTGCGTCTGAGTGTAGCCCGCTTTCAGAATTGCGTTCTGCGCGTCCTGGCCTCAGTTGCCACGGGTTTCCAGCACGTGTTTGAAAAAGCTTTGCAGCGCCCGGAGTTTGGCATTTATGGCTTCGGCGAAGCTGCGCGATTCCGGCGCGCAGGAGGCCGTTTGGCTTAACCGGTGCGGGTATGCCGCCCCGGGGCCGCCTTGCGTTGTAAGTCCAGGGTCTTCTCGCGGCTCTTTTCGGCCTCTCGGAAAGCTTGCATAGCACCGCTTTCGTATTGTTTGGCCCAGGCCCGCTTGTTTACCGCGCCATACCACGCGGCGGCCTGATTGGCGAAATACGGATTCCACAAATGTGGGCGGCCAATGGCGACCAGATCGGCCCGGCGCGTGTGCAGGATGGTGTTGACCTGCGCCGCTTCGGTGATTGCGCCCACCGCCATCGAGGCAATTTTGGGCACGTTGCGCACGGCTTCGGCCAGATGGGTCTGGAACATCCGGCCATAGACCGGTTCCTGATCCGGAATGGTCTGCCCGGCGGATACGTCGATCAGATCGCAACCCGCATCGCGGAATGCTTCGGCAACGGCGATCAGGTCCGCCTCGGTCAACCCGCCTTCTTTCCAGTCGGTGCCCGAAACGCGGACCGCCATCGGGCGTTCGGCAGGCCAGATTGCACGCATCGCTTTAAACACTTCCAGTGGATAGCGCAGGCGGTTTTCCAAACTGCCGCCATACTCATCACTACGCTGGTTGGTAAGTGGCGACAGAAAAGACCCCATCAGGTAACCATGGGCGCAGTGCAGCTCGACCATGTCAAACCCGGCGCGTATGGCGCGTTCCGTGGCCTTCTCAAAATCAACCTTGATCCGGTCCATGCCCGGCTGGTCCAGCTCGACCGGGACCTGGCTGATGCCGTCGAACCACGGAATAGGAGAGGCCGAGACAAGCGGCCAGTTGGATTCCGCATTCGCGATGGGATGGTCCATCTTTTCCCAGCCCAGCTGCGTTGAGCCTTTGCGACCCGCATGGCCGACCTGCAATGTCACTTTCGCGCCTGAGGTCGCGTGGATCATATCCACAATCTCTTTCCACGCGGCTTCCTGTTCATCGTTCCACATGCCCGGACACCCTTCGGTGATGCGAGCGTCGGGTGAGGTACAGGTCATTTCGGTATAAATCATGGCTGCACCGCCATGGGCGTGGCCAACGTAATGCACCTTATGCCAGTCATTGGGCACACCGTCGCCATCGCAGCTGTATTGTGCCATGGGCGACATCACCACGCGGTTCATCAATTCCAGGTCGCGCAGCTTGAAGGTTGAGAACATGGGTGTTGGGCGTGTCTCGCGCAGGTCCTCGCCGGTTTCGCGCAGATGGCGGGCATACCATTCATCGTCGGCCTGGCGCACGAATTCGGGGTCGCGGACAACCAGATTGTCATAGGTGATCGACTTGGCCCTACACATAACGACCATGGCAAACTGATAGGGGTCCATGTCCCAGGACCGGTTCATATGTTCGAACCAGGCCAGCGAGACATCGGCGTTATGCTGAATGATCTGGCAGGGCGTTCGGCGCGCGTCGTCGTAGGCATTGAATGCCGCTTGCACGTCGTCTTCGGCATGTTTCAGCAGGGCATCCGACAGGGCGATGGCACATTCCATGGCCAGTTTGGTACCCGACCCGATCGAGAAATGCGCGCTCGCTTTGGCATCACCCAGAATGACGATATTGTCGACATACCAGTTTTCGCAGAACACGCGCGGAAAGTTGCGCCAGTTGGACCGGTTGAGAAGCAGGGGATGGCCCTGCAATTCTTCGGCAAAGATCTCCTCCAGCTTTATTTTCGAGCCTTCTTCGTCAAACTCCTCGAAACCGTGACCCTGCCAGGTGGCCTCGTCCATTTCGAACACCCAAGTCGAATGGTCTTTTTCGTATTGATAGCAATGCGCCACTATCTGTCCGTGTTCGGTTTCGCGGAAGAAATAGTTGAATTCCTCCATAGGACGGGTCGACCCCATCCAGCAGAACCGGTTTGATTTCCATGTAGTTGAGGGCTGGAAGCCGTCTTCGTAGTAGGTGCGAATGGCCGAGTTGATGCCGTCGCCTGCAACGATCACGTCCGACTCTGCAAACCGGACCTTGAGGTCCTCTGGCTTGATTTCGACCCCAAATTCCATTTTGACGCCCAGTTCCCTGCAGCGGTCCTGAAGGATGCTCAGCAGTGTCTGACGCGAGGTGCCGCAGAATCCGTTTCCCGCGCAGCGCATCTCGTGGCCCTTGAAGTGGATCGCGACGTCGTCCCAATAGGCGAATTCGTCCTTGATACGGTCAAATACAGGTTTGTCGCGGCTCAGGAATTCGTCCAGCGTTTCGTCTGAAAACACCACGCCAAAACCAAAGGTATCGTCGGCCTGGTTGCGTTCGAACACTTCGATTTCCCAATCCGGGCGTGCTTTTTTGGTCAACAGCGCGGTGTAAAGCCCGCCCGGGCCGCCGCCGATCACTGTGATCTTCATGTCTTTTCCTCCGGATGTGATATGTGTGCAATAGCACATAAAATGAAATGGTTTAAGTATAAAGTTTCTGCTATGCTGAAAACGATGTATTCAGTTGGCGCAGAAAGGGTATCATGAATATCGAAGACACAGATCCGCCCGAATACCATCTGACAACGCTCAACATGCAGATTCGCGAGATGATGAACGCGGTACTGCGGCCACATAGATTGAAGCTGGTCGAATGGCGGTTGCTTCAATGTCTCTCGGATCAGGGCGCCTTGTCAGTTTGCGATCTGGCTTCGCTGGCGGTGATCGAACGAACAGCCACCAGTCGGCTGGTGGACCGTTTGGTAGAGAAGGGGTTCGTCGCCAAGGAACAAATGCCCGATGACCGGCGGTTCTCGCAGGTTTCCCTATGCGAGGCCGGGCTTGAAATACTGAAAGCCTGCACTGCGGATGTCGATGCGGCGCGTTCACAGCTTTTCGGCGGCCTAAACCAGACCGAAATTAGCTCTTTTTTGAACACGCTGAAAAAGCTGCAACACAACGCGGTTGGCGTCTTGCTGGAGCGCGGTCGAATGCCGCGACCTGTACACCGAAGCGCCTGACTGATCGCGCAGGCTGAGGGTAGTTGCTGTTCGAATGCAGGACTATCTGGGGTCCATTGCGAGAGAGTGTGAAATCCTACGCTAAGCCGGGAACAGCCGTTCAAACCTCGCGCGACGAAGGCCTGTTGAGAGCCCAACCTTTGAAATTGAAATTGCGTAATCCTGAACCTCGGAGTCTGTGCAGGAGACTTCAACGAGGCGTAATTGACCAGTATCTTGGTCGCGTTGAAGCCGCGCAGCCGATCCAGAGTACCAGCTGGCCATCGAAAATGTGTTGCATGAGGTCTTTTCCAGGGCGGTGTTGCAATTGCTGACTCGGGTGCGCTAGGTCGAGCCTCTGACGGTGGGCAAACGGCAGGGCGCTTTCGTGGGTATCATTCCGGTCAACTTGACTTTTCCGCGGGCCAGCATTCTGACAAAGATGATCAGGGCACGGTTGTGGCCAGCGCGGGCGGCTGGATGTGCTTGCGCTGGGGCGAGATGACTCGATCAGCCTGGGCGATCCGCATCGTGTAGTTTTCCTGACCGTTCTGTCGCCGGTCGCATTGCCGAAGTCGGTGTCCGCTGCACCGGTCGGGCCGGTAGCCTTTCTACGCGTGCTGGTTGCCAGCGCTGTCAATGCGATTGCACCGTCTCCGATTGATAGCGTTCAGTTGCCGATACGCGCGCCGACTGCCAGGGGTTTTTGGTCGCGGGCAGTCGATCATGGCGCGGCTTATGCATATAACCACACCGCTGACAGTTACATCGATAATGCGGGCAGTTTGCTTTTTCCGACTTCGATTCTTTTAGGCGAGCACCTGACGGTCGAGGTGCATGAGGTCTCATACCGGAACGGTGACGCGTCGACCCTGAATGAGATCAGCCTGACTATCCCGAGCGGCGGTACTACGGCATTGGCCAACCCCAATGGCGCGACTACTTTTACCATAATTTAGCTTCTGCGATTTTGGTGCCAATTTTGGCACATTCTAAACTGGGTTGCGACAAATCCCCTATCTTGCTGAAAAGCGAGGAGAACAGAAATTGACCAACACGGAGCTGGACCTGCGCGAGCGGCGCGCAATTGAGGACATGCTGAACGCAAAGATGCCCGTAAGCAAGATCGCGGCCGAGATCGGAAGGCATCGTTCAACCGTCTAACGGGAGATCAAGCGGAACCGTTTCGAGGACGATGAACTGCCGCATCTGAGCGGTTACTACAGTGTTTTTCTATCTTCGGTTCACTGTGTCCTAGCGCGGTTTAGAGGAGATAATGGCGGAACGTGGTGTACGGGTTGACCACGCCACTCTGATTAGGTGGGTGGTGACGTACTCTCCGCTGATCGCAGCGCGAGCGCAATCGAAGAAGCGCCCAACGCTAAAGTCTTGGCGTATGGACGAAACCTATCTGCGTGTGCGTGGCAAGTGGGTGTATCTCTATCGAGCTGTCGACAAGGCAGGAAATACCCTTGATTTTATGCGGTCTGAGCGCAGGAACGGTTCAGCGGCGACCAGGTTCTTTGCCAAAGCGCTGTCCACCAATGAGATCCCGGACAAGATCGTGATTGACAAGAGCGGAGCCAATGCGGCCGGTATTCGGGAAGTGAACAAGATCTTGAAGCGATTTGGCTGTTCCGCCAAAATACAAACGATCAGGTCCAAGTTTCTGAATAACATGATCGAGTGGGATCATCGGTTCATAAAGCGGCGTGTTCGACACATGTGCGGGTTCAAATCATTCGAAGCCGCGTCGGCCACCTTAGATGGGATCGAGATCGCAAAAATGATCCGAAAGAGGCAAATCCCCAACGCTACGACCTCAGGCTTTCGGCTATTTTCTGAGCTCGCTGGATAGGTGCGTCAAAGCGAAGGCTAATTTCAACCTTTCCGAAGTTTTGCGACACAACCAAATCGGCTTCGTATCGCGCATAGTGACCGCAAGCCCGATCACCGTTTTCTGCCCGCACAATATTGCCGGTTGTGCGGGCAAAACTATCCCAATGGGTTTCACCTACACCGCCAAAGACGTGGCCTTCAATCTGATAGGCAGAGGTGGCGACTCCAAACAAAAAAACCTTCGGGAAATTCGGAGCGTTTGTTTTTCATACTAAGCCTTGTTTGGTGCTGGGCCGGTGGAGCGTCCCAATACGAGTTCAGCTTCCAACAATTGTGTGCTCGGAGCTGCGGCAGGATTGTTTATTCGCGCGATGAGCATTTCGGCCGCAATCTCTCCGGCGTGTCGCACGGACGAACGCGTTGCGGTGAAGATTGGGACATCCCGACCATTCTGCATGTAGGAAAGAGCGTCGTCATGGGTGATGACGGAAACGTCGCGACCCATTTTCAATCCTGCTTCTTCCAAAGCGCGACGTACGCCGATGGCAGAAATGATGGATGATACCAGAATCGCTGTCGGCGGGGTTCCTTGTGCCAACAAGGCTTGCGTAGCTTCGTGGCCATAGATTTCGGTCATCTCGGCGCTTCGCATCAATGAGGGATCATGCGCGATGCCAGCTTCATTCAGGGCGGCCAAGTACCCGTTGCGACGGCGTTGGGCAAAGTCCATGTATTCCAATCCGTTGATGAGAGCGATGCGACGGTGCCCGAGGTCGATCAGGAATTGAGTGGCTCTTTGAAAAGATCGCTGGTTGTTGATGTCGATCCAGTCATATTCATCGGTCGCGCCCGTTGAGCGGCCATGCACGACAAAGGGCACGCCCAAGCGAGACAGCGTGCGAATTCTGGGTTCGTCAACTT
The DNA here is from genome assembly GCF_013031245.1 of Ruegeria lacuscaerulensis. Taxonomy (GTDB): domain Bacteria; phylum Pseudomonadota; class Alphaproteobacteria; order Rhodobacterales; family Rhodobacteraceae; genus Ruegeria; species Ruegeria lacuscaerulensis_C. The sequence goes on along the minus strand of NZ_WPZL01000010.1, from coordinate 64,567 downwards.
TCGGTCCCTGAATAATCACACCGTCAACGGCACCACGCGCAAAAAGGTCTCGATAGCTTGCCTCAATCGAAGTATCCGGCGCGTTGGTGAACATCATGTCATAATTGTGCTCGGCATAGACTTTTGCCGCGCCGGCAACAAAGTCACCGAAGATCGGGTTTACCATCTCGTGCTGAGAAGAGCTGGGGATCACATGCCCAATAACCATTGACCGGCCGGTGGCCAGCCCTTTGGCACGTACGTTGGGGCGGTACCCATGTTTTTCGGCTGCAGCTTGCACCTTGAGCCGGGTTTCCTCTCTGACCTCGGGATACCCGTTCAGTGCGCGACTGACCGTGGTTTGGGACAAACCCAGAATATCCGATAGCTGCTTGAGGTTCATAGTTATTCAAAGCGCCTTCAAATTCGAGATTCGACAGTTTCGAGAGTCAAAACCGCTATAAAACTGTCTGCCTTTTTGCGTTCCAATGGTTTTGAAGGCCAAATGGTGCCCTAGTCAAGGGAATTCTGATCATTGACAGGCACCGAATGTTAGGGATAACAATGTGCATTCAAAGCGCTTTGAATAGATTCGCTGAGCGCTGGAGTTTGAGCGCCTTTGGCGCAAAGGGAGGAATGAGTATGAAAAAGTCACTGATGTTGGGTGTGGCAGTCTCTGCTCTGACAAGCACCGTTGCATTGGCCGATGACGGGCTGATCTTTGCGCCGGGCGACGGGCCATTCACTTGGGACAGCTATAACGCATGGGCCGAAGCTGCGCCGGATCTGAGCGGACAGACCATCACAATTGCCGGCCCTTGGCTTTCACCTGAAGACGGCTTCTTCAACAATGCGCTGGCCTATTTCGAAAAAGCGACCGGAGCGGATGTGGTTTATACTGGATCGGACAGCTTTGAGCAGCAGATCGTGATCGATGCCGAAGCCGGTTCCGCGCCCAATATCGCTGTTTACCCGCAGCCAGGTTTGGCAGCCGTCATGGCGTCCAAGGGCCAGCTTTACCCGCTGGCTGATGGGTCGGCCGATTGGGTGGCCAACAACTATGCCGCTGGCCAATCCTGGGTCGATCTGGGCACCTACCCCGATGCGGATGGCAACGACCAGATGTATGGCTTCTTCTACAACGTGAACGTCAAGTCGCTGGTCTGGTACAACCCAGAGAACTTTGAGGATGCCGGTTATGACGTGCCGGAGAGCATGGAAGACCTGAAAGCCCTAACCGAGCAGATCGTGGCTGATGGTGAGACACCTTGGTGCATCGGCCTGGGTTCTGGTGCCGCGACCGGCTGGCCAGCGACGGATTGGGTCGAAGACATGATGCTCCGCACACAGCCGCCAGAAGTCTATGATGCGTGGACCACCAACGAGATTCCGTTCAACGATGAACGTGTGATTGCCGCAATCGAAGAATTTGGTTGGTTCGCTTTGGATGATGCCAAGGTTTCGGGCGGTGCAGGCGCAGTCGCGTCCACCGATTTCCGTGATAGCCCCAAGGGCCTCTTCACCTCTCCGCCGCAGTGCTACATGCACCGTCAGGCGTCCTTCGTTCCGGCGTTCTTTCCCGAAGATGTTGAGTTCGGTGTAGATACCGATTTCTTCTATATGCCGTCTTACGCCGATAAAGATCTGGGCAACCCGGTTCTGGGTGGTGGTACGCTGATGGCAATCACCAGCCCATCGGATGGCACATCGGAATTAATGAAGTTCTTTACCCTGCCGATCAGCCATGAAGTCATGATGGCGCAGACCGGCTTCCTGACACCACATAGCGGCGTGAATGTGGAAGCTTATAAAGACGACACATTGCGCGGCCTGGGTGAAATCTTGCTGGGCGCGACGACCTTCCGCTTTGACGGTTCCGATCTGATGCCGGGTGGTGTCGGTGCAGGCACCTTCTGGACGGGTATGGTTGACTATACCGGTGGTAAACCCGTCAAGGATGTTGCCGACGAAATTCAGGCGTCGTGGGATGCTTTGAAATAAGCAAATACCCCGTGCCCGCTGTTTCTTAAAGCGGGCACCGAACTTACCTGAGGTCAGGCCTTTCTTCACAACCTTGACTTAAAGAGAGGGAAACCCATGCATCCGGCAATTTTGGGCATCATGACCATCGCGCTTGGCGTTGGGTTTTGTCTTCTCTATTTCTACGGATCGAACCTTATACTCGATAAGGTTATCTTCCCGAACAAAGGCCCCAATGCGGGGACCAATATCAATCGCGCCAACATGGTGCGGCCTTGGCTGTTTCTGGCTCCTGCGCTTCTCGCGCTGAGCCTTTACCTCGTCTACCCGGTCATCGAAACCCTGCGCCTATCTCTCACGGAGCGCGCTCCGGGTGGAGGGTATGAATTCGTCGGCTTCGACAACTACGCCCTAATGATGTCTGAGGGAAAATTCTGGGAGGCGATGCGCAACAACATGCTTTGGTTGTTGGTTGTGCCTGCAGCCTCGACCGGGTTTGGCTTGCTGGCAGCGCAGCTTACTGACCGTATCCGGTGGGGCAACATCGCGAAATCGCTGATTTTTATGCCTATGGCAATCTCATTCGTTGGCGCGTCTGTAATCTGGAAGCTCGTATATGATGCGCGGCCTGAAGGGCAGGATCAGATCGGGCTTCTGAACGCGGTTTACATCTTCTTCGGCGGGGAAACGCCTCATGCGTGGATCACTCTGCCGTTTTGGAACAATTTCTTTCTCATGGTTGTCCTGATCTGGATTCAAACCGGGTTTGCCATGGTGATCTTGAGTGCCGCTTTGCGTGGTATTCCGGAAGAAACTGTTGAGGCCGCGGTTGTGGACGGAGCCGGACCCTTTCAGATCTTTTCAAGATCATGGTGCCGCAGATCATGAATACGATCCTTGTTGTCTGGACAACGATCACCATCGCCACGCTCAAGGTATTCGACATCGTGTTCGCCATGACCAACGGGCAGTGGGAAACGCAGGTTCTGGCCAATTACATGTATGACAAGATGTTCCGCGGCCTTGATTGGGGTGTTGGTTCGGCGTCGGCAGTGGTGATCATGATACTGGTTCTGCCGATCCTTGTCTGGAACGTGCGCAACGCGCGTAAAGAAATGCGCTGAGGGCTGGGATCGTGGACAATATCGCAGGTACCAAATCAACATTGAGCTGGGCAGTTAACCTTTCGGTCGCGGCACTTGTCATCCTTTGGCTGCTGCCCACGGTCGGGTTGTTTGTGTCGAGTTTTCGCACGGCGGATCAGATTGCAACTTCTGGCTGGTGGCGCGCCCTTGGCACATCGGAACAAAACATCATCGTTCGCGCTGGAGCACCGGAAACCCAAGTGCAACAGGGCGACCTCTATGTGATCGAGGGCAACCTGTTTGAAGAAGGTGTGTCGGGCGAGGTTTCCTCCTGGGGGATTTCATCGCGTGCGATCAACGCCTTTCAACCCGGCGAAGTGGCGGAGCTGCGCAAAGGGGGGACGGCCACTGTGGATTCATCCGGGAACTACCGGATGGAGAATACGGAACCGTTTGAAGGCAAGCGCGGCCAACGTATGTTTCTGACCGCTGCAGTGCCGCCTGAACTGACCTTTGACAACTATCACGTGATGCTGCTGGACGAGAGCAACTCGGAAGGGATGGCCAAGGCGTTTTTCAATACATTGACCGTGACAATCCCAGCCACGATCATCCCGATCCTGATTGCGGCATTCGCGGCCTATGCGCTGGCCTGGATGGACTTCCCAGGTCGCGCACTATTGATCGCCGCAATCGTCGGTTTGCTAGTTGTGCCCCTGCAACTGGCGCTTATCCCGCTGCTAAAACTTCATTTGGGCATTGGGATCGGCAAAGGCTATATGGGCGTCTGGCTGGCCCATACAGGGTTTGGGCTGCCCTTGGCGATCTATCTGCTGAGAAACTACATGGCGGGCCTGCCGCGCGATCTAATTGAAAACGCCCGTGTCGACGGCGCGACCGAATTTCAGATCTTTACCAAGCTGATCCTGCCGCTGAGCTTCCCCGCACTGGCGTCATTCGCGATCTTCCAGTTCTTGTGGACGTGGAATGACCTGCTGGTTGCCAAGGTTTTCCTGATCGACAGTACCGGCCAGACGACCGTTATGACCAACCAGATTGTCGAACTGCTGGGAACGCGGGGCGGCAATTGGGAAATTCTGGCCACGGCCGCTTTCGTTTCGATCGCGGTGCCGTTGGCTGTCTTCTTTGCAATGCAGAAATACCTGGTGCGCGGATTGCTCACCGGGTCTGTGAAATAACCTGCGAAATAAAGGCGTGTGATGAACGTGCAAGTGAACACCGAAATGAAAACAGCGGCAAAGGCCAATGCGGATTGGTGGCGTGGTGGTGTGATTTATCAGATCTACCCGCGCAGCTTTCAGGACAGCAATGGCGACGGGATTGGCGATCTGAACGGGATCACCCAAAGGCTGCCTTACATCTCTTCTTTGGGCGTAGACGCGATCTGGATCTCTCCCTTCTTCAAGTCACCGATGAAAGACTTTGGCTATGATGTAAGCGATTACCGCGATGTCGATCCGATGTTTGGAAGCATGGATGATTTCAAGACCATGCTGGATGCAGCACACGCGCAGGGTCTAAAAGTAATGATCGACCTAGTGCTGTCACATACGTCGGATCAGCATCCGTGGTTTGCCGAGAGTCGTGCCAGCCGCGAGAGTCCAAAATCCGATTGGTATGTCTGGGCCGACCCCAAATCGGATGGGACACCTCCGAACAATTGGCTTTCCATCTTCGGCGGGTCGGCATGGCAGTGGGATAGCCGGCGTTTGCAATACTATCTCCACAATTTCTTGACAGCACAGCCCGATCTGAACTTCCATTGCGTCGAAGTGCAGGATGCGCTGCTTGATGTGGCACGGTTCTGGTTGGATCTGGGTGTTGATGGCTTCCGTCTGGATACTATTAACTTCTATTTTCATGACAAAGAACTGCGCAGCAACCCGGCCTTGCCGATGGATCAGAGAAACGCCTCGATCGCGCCCATGGTGAACCCATACAATCATCAGGATCACCTGTTTTCCAAAAGCCAGCCTGAGAACATCGCCTTTCTTGAACGGCTTCGCGCATTGACGGACGAGTATGAAGGCCGCGCTTGTTTGGGCGAGGTGGGCGATGCGCAGCGTGGGCTTGAAATCATGGGGGAATACACGACTGGTGATAAGCGCATGCATATGTGCTACGCGTTCGACTTCCTTGAAAAGCGGGGGCTTAGCGCGCAATACGTCAAATTCGTCTTTGATGAACTGACATCCAAAGCAGGCGATGCATGGCCATGCTGGGCATTTTCGAACCACGACGTCGAACGACATGCGTCCCGTTGGGGATTGAGCGAAGAAGCCACACGCCAACATGCCGTCTTGATGATGTGCTTACGTGGGTCGGCCTGTCTGTATCAGGGCGAAGAGCTGGGATTGGCCGAGGCAGATGTCCCGTTCGAGAAGTTGCAAGATCCCTATGGGATCGAATTCTGGCCTGAGTTCAAAGGCCGGGACGGATGCCGCACACCGATGGTTTGGTCCGCACAAAGCGAACATGCGGGGTTTAGCGCGGGTGAACCGTGGCTGCCGGTGAGCCCACGACAGGCTGAAAATGCAGTGGACAGGATGGACGCAGATCCGTCTTCGATGCTGCATCACTATCACCGTGTAATCGCATTTCGGAAGACTCACACGGCATTGGCAACTGGCACGCAGACGAAAATGACCCAGGAAGGGTCGATCCTGACGTTCCTTCGCGAGGATGAAGATGAGCAGGTTTTCTGCGCTTTCAATCTGGGAGAGGAAACATCTCAGGTGACCATACCCGGCGAAGGTTGGCACATGATTGGTCAAGAACTGGGAGGGTGCGAAGGCTCGGATTCCGTGACGCTTGAACCTGCGCAGTTCTGCCTGATGGCGAAAGATAAGGGGTAAGGCATGTCGGAACTCAAACTCACGGACGTCGCCAAGAGATACAGTGAAGTCGATGTGCTTCAGAACATCAACCTGGACATTCAGACCGGGGAACTGGTTGTTTTTGTGGGTCCTTCCGGCTGCGGCAAGTCAACGCTCCTTCGAATGATAGCGGGTCTGGAAAAGATCTCGGGCGGCACTTTGGAGATTGAAGGCTCCGTCATGAACGATGTGCCGCCTGCGCAAAGAGGAATCGCCATGGTGTTCCAGTCTTATGCGCTCTACCCACACATGACCGTGCGCGAGAATATGGCATTTGCACTCAAGATTGCGAAACGGCCTGCAGCGGAAATCAATGCGGCGGTCGAGCGTGCAGCGGAGATTTTGCAGCTTGGCGACTACCTCGATCGCTTGCCCAAGGCGCTATCCGGTGGGCAAAGGCAGCGGGTTGCGATTGGCCGCGCGATTGTGCGCGATCCCAAGGTCTATCTGTTTGACGAACCGCTTTCCAACTTGGACGCCGCTCTGCGCGTGGCCACACGGATCGAAATTGCCCGCCTGAAAGAGGCAATGCCCGACAGCACCATGATCTATGTGACCCATGACCAGGTAGAGGCGATGACATTGGCCTCGCGTATCGTGGTGCTGGCGAATAAGGGGATCGCGCAGGTTGGCACGCCGCTGGAATTATATGAGACACCCGATAACGAGTTCGTGGCGCAATTCATTGGGTCGCCCGCTATGAACTTGCTGTCCGGTACTATCACGGAAACTGGAGCTGCGACCAAGGTTCAACTTGATGGAGGAGGCACAGCTATTTCGGCTATCCCCACGGACGCGTTGCAGCAAGGCTTGAAGGTCAATGTGGGCGTGCGTCCCGAGGATCTGATGCCCACAGAAGGAGCAGCCTTGTTCTCTGGTAAAGTGGATTATACCGAAGCCTTGGGAGAAGTGACCTTGCTCTACTTCGAAGCCACCCAAGGTTCAGACGGTGTCATCGCCAAGCTTCCAGGCATTGAGCGGAATTTGCGTGGAAAGACTGTTAGCCTGACGGGACACCCGGACAAGGTGCACCTCTTCCATGATGGGCAGTCGTTGCGAAACGCGAGCGATCATCAACCGGAAGGGTATCGCCAAATTGGTGAATGACAGCTGCGCAAACCCGTTTACCGATGGGTCAAACGGCGATTTTTGCGGTGGGTATTGTCAAGTTGTTCATTTGTCTTGAGCGGGTTATCTGCGGATCATGAACATTCTGACCAATATGCCGCGCCTGAAAGGGTTCCGCTTTCCTCGTGAGATCATTGCTTACGCAATCTGGGCGTATCCAACGGAGAAAATTACCAAACCTTCAAGTTCAACGGCCCTTGGGAAAAAAGCAAACGTCAATTCGGCAGCGGCTTGCCGCGGCCCTCGGGAAGGCGGTTTAGCGCCATCAGCGATAAGGCTCCGGCTACCATGAGTACGTAGGCCGGAACAAAATCATTCGAAGTGCGTGACACCAGATACGTCACCACCAAAGGGGTTGTCCCGCCAAACAGCCCGAGACAAAGGTTGAAACCAATTGCCGTGCCGCTGCATCGCACCGAAGCTGGAAACATTTCGACCATGGTCGGCATAATGACCGCGAAGCCAACACCGTAGAGGACATCAAATCCGCACTGACCGATCAAAATATAAACAAAACTCTGATGATGAATGAGCCACCATAGTGGCCAGGCAAAAATCATGCTGCCAATGGCAACAAAAGCCAACATCGGCTTGCGCCCCCAACGATCAGCCAGCCAGCCTGCGGGCAGGGTTACAACCAGCATTGTGAAAATCGCCAGCGTATTGATATCCATGGATTTGGCGGTTGAGATGTGCATCTTCTCGGTCAGGAACGAGGCGGCGTAAACAAACTGCATATAATAGCAAATGCTGGTGACCAGCAGCAGGCAGACGAGGCGAAGGACGGGCCTCCAGTGGTTCCGCATCACCACAATCTAGGGCGAACCTGAGACACGCTCGGATGCGTCCAGAACACTTGGTTCCTCCATTTGGCAGCGCATCAACAATCCCCAAATGGCAATCAGCCCACCCAGAAGAAAGGGAACCCGCCAGCCCCACAGTTGCATGGCTGCTTCCCCCACAATTGTGCTTGTCAAAGCCGCGCAACCGGAGCCCAAGAGGGGTTTTGTTGCAATCTTTTGAGAACGATGACCTGCTCAAGAGATTGCAACAAAACCCAGGTGCGGCGACAGATAGAAGTGCGAACATTCCGAGAAGAGTACTTATTTTCTTTACGAATGATGGCATTGTATCCTCTTGTTTTATTAAGGTTTGGAACACTGAAATGATTTGCAGTCAACAGAGGGTGATGCCACCCCTTCGCAGAGCGACATGCTTACTGCTCAGAACCGCGCGGCATGCCAGATTGCGCTTCAGTGGCATTTTGGAATAGGAGTTGCATTTTGATTTCCTGAGGCATGGAATCAGCGGTTGGTTCGAACGGAGTGCTCGCTCCACCCTTCGCAATGCAGTAAAAAATTTTGCTCCAGTTTCTGTGCACCCAGCCGGGTTTGGAAAACGGATTCACGGGATTATCGGCATAAATCCGGGCCGCCGTGACCTGTCCGTTGGAGTTGTTGGCATAGACCGCTAGACCCGCTGTATCCTCCTCAAAGTTTATGGTGCCCCAGCTGGCCAAATTTTCCTCGATAGCGCAGGTTTGTTCGCCGCTTGTCACAAAAACCCAGCGTAAAGGGACACCCCCCGCTCTGCCATCGCTATGGTGAAAAATCGGATCTGTTCTTCTCCTCTGAAGGGCACGCTGGGTACACCCACGAGATAACCGTCTTCAGGAAATAGCTTGTAGACGTCAAATTCGGTGGCAGCGATCTGATCAACATATTTCCGAACAGGACCAGGTAACGAGTCAATCAGCGATTCACCAGTTGGCAACATCGCCTTCCTTACGAATTTCTGGTTGCCGCTCAGGAAGCCATAACTGTAGTAGAACCGCATGGCTGTTACACCTGAAATGCCAATATCAGATACATTTGCGAACATGATCGGTCGCGGGGCCGGTGGAATCGGCATTTGTATACCGACCTCGTGGACAACGCGTTCGGATGATGCCGTGTTTTTCACCAGTTTGAGAGTGTCAATTGACGCCCCCAGGCATTCCAACCAGGCTTTTTCTTCTTTGAGGAATCTGGCCACTGCGTTGCGGCCGGTAACCAGACCGCTTCGAGGGGCATCCATAACTGGTTCACCCTCAAATGCGTCGAGAATGGCTTCAATGTTCCCTGAAAGTAAATTCGAGAAAAAGTTTGCAGCGTCGTCATGAGGGCAAACATTGCTATCATCAGCTATCATAATATGCTTTCCCCAGCGGTTTTTCAGATGGAATTCTCGAAGCTAAAGTTCGAGTGAAAGAGTGAACCAGTGGCGCCCGGCCAGTTACAACGATCTACCGGACGCCACTATTCCTATGCCGCTTTGGCATCTTCCATGACCGTGACCGCCATGCCTGTCAGCATTGGCATGTAGTAGCTACGGTGGATTTTGTTGACCTCAGGGGTCAGTGCGCCGCGCATGCCAAGCCACATCATCATCTCAACCGACTCCGCGCCACCGCGCTCCATCCAGATATCATGCGGGATGTCGATCAGGGCCTTCGGATCATCCTCGATTTTGTTGAGGAATTCCTCATCCCAATCTTCGTTGGTATGGCCAAAACGTGTACCATTGAGCTGATGCGACAGACCGCCGGTGCCTACCACGGCAACGCGGGCGTCCTCAGGATAGGACTCCACGGCTTTGCGAAGCGCATGTCCCAGTTGCCAGATACGGTTGGGTGTCGGTAGCGGATGCTGAAGCACATTGATGTGCAGCGGCACGGTTTTGACGGTCCAATCCGGATCGTGATCAAAGAGAAGCGGCAGCGGAACCAGCAGACCGTGATCCATCACCATTTCCTGGCAGACGGTCAGGTCGAACTCGCTGTCCATAATAAGCGAGTTGGCCAGATGCCAGGAAAAATCGGCATCGCCCTTTACCGGCGGAAGATCCCGGATGCCCCAGCCCTCGTCCCCAATCGGGTATTCATCGGCCGCGCCCATCGCAAAGGTCGGGCACTTGTCGTAGAAGAAGTCGGTGCCGTGATCGTTATAGATGACGATCGCGTGCGTGACGCCTTTTTCCTTCAGAAAGGCCTTTGCCGGCTTGTAGCCTTCCCAGCACGGCTGCCATTCAGGAGACTGATCGTTCTGGTCATAGGCAGTCCCGATCGACGGGATATGCGACGAACCAATACCTGCAACTATTTTTCCCATGTTCGTATCCTTTGTGATCTGACTTCGTTCAGGTGTTCTGCTTCAGTGGAACGTTCCGTGTCTTCATGAACTCTTCGACGGATTCACCACGTTGCTGAGCACCCATAGAGGCAAGCCCGTCACCGGTGACGCCGCCAAGTTTGATCAGCATGTAAATACTGCCGCCGCCTTCCTCGATCAGTGCCTTCACGTCCTTTTCGACGATCTTCTGCTTTTCCCAATCCGAAAGCTTGTAGTTGTTCATGTAGGTTTCAGGATCCGCTTCGAACGCAGCACGGTTTTCGGCCAAGCGAAGTGAATAAGCGAACTTGTTCAGCTGGAGACCCTTTGCCGACCGTTGCCCGGTAAACACAGTGGTGCCCGGAATGTGGTCCGAGTGTCCGGTTTCTTTGCTCATGTTCTTTGCTCCTTTCCCAGCGAGAATTTGAACGGATTCTTCGCCCGGTCCTGGCTCAAAGAACCGGGCTGTCGGATTGCAGCCGCCGCAGTTTTGGCACCCTTGGCTACCACTACAGTCGCTGCGCTGGCTCACAGTTCCGGCCAGTACGCGAAAGGCAGACCCGTATGTTGCTTGGCATAGGAGATCTGCGCAGTTTCATCGGTCACCAGGTATTCCAGCTCGGCCTGTTGCATTCGGCGTTCAAAGGAATTGGTCCCGGGGAAGATGTGGTATTTGGCGGTATTTGCCCACGAGAAGCGTTGGGTCTGCACGTTCCGTTCCACTGCCAGCCTGGAATACTGATCGAGGATGGAGGAGTCGTCCTTCGTATAGTGCTGGATCAGACCGGCCGAGAGCACGCTGATATCAGCAAAGGCCGAGTTCAGACCCTTTGCGCCTGTGGGCGGTACGATGTGGGCCGCGTCGCCGGCCAGAAACATGCGACCATAGCGCTGTTCTTCACAGAAGAAACTGCGCAGCGGTGCCAAATCCTTCTGGAAGATTTCGCCGCGGATGAGCTCCCACCCTTCGGTGCCCATGCGGGCATCGAGCTCGTCCCAGATGCGGTCATCCGACCATTCCTCCAGGTTCTCGTCATTGGCAACCTGCAGATACAGGCGCTGAATCTCCGGGCTCCGCATGCTCAGGAGCGCAAAGCCCCGGTCATGGTAGGTGAAAAAAGCGACAGGTTTGGATTGCGGCGCCTTCACCATGATGCCCAGCCAGCCCAGCGGGTAGGTCTTTTCGTGCATCCTAATCCCGCCTTCCGGGAGCGATTTGCGCGACGCACCGTGATAGCCATCGGCCCCAACTACGAAATCGGCGGTCAGGGTCTTTTCGACGCCACCTTCCTCATAGGTAACAGTGATCTTGTCGCCATGATGATCAGACACTCCGGTCACAGGGGTCTCGTAGAGTACGTTGTGTCCTACGCTGTCCAGAGCACCGAGCAGGTCTTTGGTCACTTCCGACTGACCATAAACAGTGACACCCACGCCAATCAGTTTCTCAAAATCGATGAAATGATGAGTATTGTTGATGCCGACCTCGACACCACGCTGATACATGGATTCTTTCTGAAGCCGCTCGCCCACACCGGCGCGGATCATCAGATCGACTGCGTTTTTTTCCATAACGCCAGCGCGAATGCGGCCCTCGACATAGGCGCGGCTACGGTTTTCGAACACGATGCTCTCGATTCCGCGCTGGCGGAGAATCCAGGCCAGAAGAGACCCGGATGGTCCGGCTCCGATTATGGCTACGGGGACATGCATTGGCTGGCTCCTTTTTACCGTAATGTCCGTTGCTCTGGCCGGTCGACGGGAGTTCTCGCGGCTATTCTGCTCAGGTATTTGGGAGGAGGTGTCAGCGACACTTCAAAGATCAAACCGCTCTGCACTGCCACTAGGCTGGCATTACCCGTCAGTTTCGATCTCCTCCCAGTACCAAATTGGTGATCTAAAAATAACGGCCGAGAACCATAAGATCTATTCATGCTAAATGATAATCAATATAGACATCAGTTATGCATATGGCCGTGATGAGATGCGCTTGTGTGGGAGGAAGCTACTGAAAAATATTCCGACCAGTTGTTTGATCGATCGACTTCAAGTCACTGGCTGAATCTCAATCTTCCACCAACGACTGTGCTTCGGCATGATGGACAATCTCGTCAAAACGCAGCTTCAGCCCGTGCGCATCGAGCGAGGTTCTGATCTGATCTTCAAGAATTTTCCGGTAATCCGCGTTTTGAGATTTCGAGTAAACTTCCTGAATCTCAACAGGTTCATCCATAAGATAGCCATTCAAGCGCGCCCGCACATGACGAGGCATGTTCAGGAATTCCACTTTGATTTCTGATGTTCCGGCGCCTTTGATTTCTGAAAAAAGCTGATCGATCAAATAAGGGCGCAGATGCATATGGGGCAACAATGGCCCGACGAAGACATAAGTTCTGATCCCGGCCTCATTCAGACGTCGCAGTACATCCAACCTTGCGCTGGCCAGCGGTGCCATCATGTCCAGTTTTCGGCTCAGCACGTCATCCGTAGTTGCTATTGAAAGCCCGACTTCTGCATTCTCAAGCTCTTGCAACAGGCTTACATCATCCATGACGGCAGGACTCTTTGTAAGAATACTGACCCGACCACGATATTTGTGCCTGACCAAGGCCTCCAGAACGCCACGGGTCAGGCGGTACTTTCTTTCGACGCCCTGATACGGATCAGTCACAGTGCTGATTGAGAGGCGCGGATGTGGTTTCTTCTTTAGCAGGCGATGAACTTCCTTTTCGAACAAATCCACCGCATTGGTTTTCACGTAGACATAGTTACCCCAGTTCGAGATGCTTTCGCCGACGAACCGTCCCATGAAACTTGCGAAACAGTAGCTGCAAGCAAACTGGCAGCCTGTATACGGGTTAATAACAAAATCAGCGCTCGGAACCTTTGTGGATGAGATGATGGTTTTTGCCTCTACTTCGTGGATTTCAAGCACCATGGCCTTGACCCCTTGTTTGTTCGATCCCGTGGACCAGTGTGATGAAGGTGCTGCGAGTTACCGGATCAGGCAGCATCGCTGACCTCTTCGAGAATTTGTTCCGGCATCGCCCAGAAAAGAGCGACCACCGCGTAGCAAATGATCGAGACCCAACTGGCCGCAAAAGAGGCTACAATTCCAACGAGATAAACAAATATGACCTTGTATCTGTGATTTTTCAGGATCGACCCGCGCAAAACAAACTCATCGCCAGCGTGTTTTGCAATCGAGCTTTGCAGTCCCATATACGCAAGCGCACACATCGACAGAATGCCTCCATACAGTGCCACAGGGAGAGCGGACCCCAGATTTTCATCGACCCAGGACGTCGCGAATGGGATCAGCGAAAGCCAGAACAGCAAATGCAGGTTGGCCCATAGGATTTTACCGTTGACCCGACGAGTGACCGCAAGAAGATGATGGTGGTTGATCCAATAGATTCCAACGTAAACAAAGCTCATCACGTAGCTTAGGAACTTCGGTGCGAGCCCGAGCAGGGCCACTGCTGAGACTTCATTTGGCGCTTCTAACTCCAGAACCATGATGGTGATGATGATCGCAATGACACCATCGCTAAACGCCTCTAGCCTGACTGTTTTCATTGTATTTCCACAATTTTTAGATGCACCCGATGAAGAAAGGGACTGTTCAGATCATTGTTCCCTTCAACCAAAATACGGGGCGCTGATATGCGCCCCGCAGATAATTTTGGCGATTGCGCCTGGGTTCCGTGAGTGAATTTTCAGAACTTTCCGTTGTCGTTCTTCCAGTCGGACGCAGGTGGGATTGCCGCCATGATCCCCCAATGCTGATCGACGTAGCCGTCGTTCAGCCCCAGCAAGTCGAAATAGGCAAAGGGCTTGCCAGCAAATTTTCCTTCGGACATCACCAGAACAAAGTTCCCTTCACCATGTACGGCGTGGATCTTGTCATATACCATTGTGATGCCTTTTTTGGCGAATTCACCCAACGCCGCCTTCAGCCCCGATACGCCATTTGCGATATCAGGGTGATGCTGGATATAGTTGTCGTCTTTGACAAAATTCCCGATCTTGTCGATCTCGCCCTTAACAAGAACAGTGTCGATATAATCGTGTGCTTTCGTTTTGTTCGCCTCGGTCTTATCAGCGTCGACAATTTGGGTAACACCATCAAGCTGGGTATTGCCGCTGGGGTTGGGCTTTGAGGCCAACGGCATCATGTTGTCCCAGTGTTCAACAATCAGCCCGTCTTCGAAACGAAACACATCAATCGCAACCAGCGGAGATTTGTTATTCCATGCGCCGCTGTACAGGGATTGCACGACAGCAAAGTCTCCGTCGGATAGCGTTCTGTAGGAGTTTACGAGTGTCCCTTGGAATGCACCGGATTCCACCGCACCAATCACAGGCGCGATACCGTCGGGAAAATAAGGGTTGTGCTGAATGTACTTGTCCGGGTTGACGTACTCTTTCATTGCGGTTGCATCACCAGTCTGGAAAGATTGCAGTACAGCCGCAGCTTTATCGCCGTTGGACAAATCTTGGGATTGGGCAGTCGTCGCCAGCATCACCATCGACACTGCTGACAAGAAAATTCTACGCATTTCGGTTCCTGTTCATTTCAGTTTGTAAAAGCACATGGGCAATCTTGAAACTTCCAGGGAAGAGCTGATCCATGGTTGGTCAGTTACTTGAATACTCTCGCCCCGCGCCTGTGCGAATGAAATCTAGACACATCACCACCTTGCGGTTAGTCTGAAAAATATGAAAATTATCTTCCGATAATCTGAAAGATGTTCGACTATCTGCGAGGGATGGCCATTTTTTCGGTTGTGGCTGAAGCCGGCAGTTTTAGTGCTGCAGGAAAAAGGCTGGGGTTGGCCACATCAGGCGTCAGTCAACATGTCAGCAATCTTGAAAAGCGCCTTGGAACCACTCTGTTCTATCGCTCAACACGAGCTCTTTCACTGACGGCGGACGGAAAAAGCCTGCTGGAGGCGTCGCAGCGAATGTTGAGCGCTGCCGAAGACGGCGTGAATCGCATCGTTGACTCAGGTCCAAGTATTGTTGGTGAGCTAACAATTACGATGCCGACGTTCATGAACAACACCGAATATGAACATGCGATCTGGGATTTTGCGCGGGAAAACCCCGGTGTCTCCCTGACCGTCATGTACAGCGAACACCTTGTTGATCTGGTGAAGGAAGGTGTCGATCTGGCCCTGCGGCTTGGGGAGTTGAGCAGCTCAAACCTTCGTAGCCGCCGAATTGGAACCTTCAGCCGAACGCTGGTCGGCGCACCTCGGTACCTGGACCAAGTGGGCCCGGTACTGGAAGTCGATGATCTTGCTCGGTGCGAGTTTCTGTCTTTTCAGGGACTTCAGGCCAAGCTTGTACTGACTCGGTGGGACGAAGAAATTTTCTTTATGCCATCCGGTTCACGCATAAGAGTCGACTCTTTTTTCGCCATCCGTTCAGCGTTGTTGGCCGGGTTGGGGATTCATCGCGGGCCCAGCTTTCTATATGCCGACGACATTGCCGAAGGCCGCTTGCAAGAAGTGCTTCCGGACTGGAAACTGCCGAACATGGGAATTTTTGCCGTCTGGCCGGATATTGGCGGGCACAAGGCCATAACGAGAATGCTTGTCGAGCATATCGTCGACAAACACAAGTCCATCCAGGCCGAACGCCGCATTGCCCTGTAAATTTTGATCGTTCGACCGGCTTAGACGACAGAGATCAGAACTTTCCGGAGTTATTCCACTTCTCCGGCGCAAGAATTCTTTCCAGAACATCCCAGTGTTCGACCAGCTTGCCATCTTTCAGACGGAAAATATCAAAAGCTGCATAGTGACCATCACCGCGCTGAAGATGCCTATATGTTACGACGAAATTCCCCTGCCCGATCAGTTTGTGCAACTTGTGATACTTCGCAAAACCATATGTATCGCGTAGCCGATGAACGTGGTCCTTCAACCCTTCGATACCATCTTTGGCTCCGGCAGCGTGCTGATCGTATTGGTCCGTCGAAATATACTCAGTGATCTTCTCAAACCGACCGTTCAGAAGAATGTCGTCATAGAAACATTGCACAATCTCTTTGTTTTCAGCAGTGCGGTCCAGATCTTCGATATCAACCGGACCGTCCACCATGGTGCGTCCCGCCGGATTTTCACCCTCATACTTCGCAATAACGTCCCAGTGTTCGATCATTCGATCCTGGTCATCAGTATCGAACAGATCGGCGGTAACCCATTCTGCTTCACCGTTGTTGAGGGTCTGATAGACATGGAGGAATACATTTCTTCCGTCTTCTATGGCCCGAATGACCCGAATGTCCCTGACAGGGTTTCGCTTCACGAAGGGTTCAAAGAACTCAATGAAACCCTCTTTGCCGTCGCCCACGCCAGTGGAATGTTGCGTATAGCGGGCACCCGTGAACTTATCCAACGCTTCGCGTATGTTTCCATCCCGGATACCTTCCAGATACAGGCCCTTAGCATTTGCAATCTTTTTGCTGTCCGGCATAATGTTTCTCTCTTTTCCAATTCAGAAATTTCGATGTGATTTTGACGATCGCTTGAGAACCAATTCGGCAAACTGGCACTTCGGGGTCCGATTCTTAGCTTTCCGATCTCAACCCCAGTAAAGGCGCATTGGATTCTCGACCAACAAAGCCTGCTGCTTCGCTGGTGACGCCGCTATTCTGGGTATGACATCAACCAGTTGGCCGTCATCGGGAGTGTGTGACTTCATATTCGGGTGGGGCCAGTCTGTCCCCCACAGAACCCGGTCAGGGAAAAGATCGACCAGTTCACGGGCAATGGGGACGACATCGTCATAAGGTGGGCCGCTGACCGTCAGACGCTCTGGGCAGCTTACCTTGGTCCAAAAGTTCTCATGTTCTGTCATCAGACGTATAAAGCGCTGAAAATCTTCGTGATTTATGCCCTTGGTTACGTCAGGCCGCCCCATATGATCGACGACAACCGTTGTGGGCAGGCTGGACAGAAACGGGATCAGCTCTTCAAGATCGGGTGCTTCGAAATAGACGACAATATGCCAGCCCAACTTTGCGATACGCTCGGCAATCCCCTGGAACACCGACTTGGGCGTGCTGTCGACCAAACGTTTCACAAAGTTGAAGCGGACGGCTCGTACACCGGCTGCATCGAGGTGCCTCAACTCTTCATCCGTGATTGCAGGGTCGATAACTGCAACGCCCCGGGCCAGATCCCCGGCTGTATTTAACGCATCCACAAGCGCGTCATTGTTGCGACCGTGGCATGATGCCTGAACGATCACATTCCGCGCAAATCCAAGTCGGTCACGCAGGGCAAACAGCTTGTTCTTTCCAGCGTCGCAAGGCGTGTATTTGCGCTCAGGCGCGTAGGGAAACTGTTGTGCCGGGCCAAAAACATGACAATGCGCGTCGACTGCTCCGAGCGGCACTTTGAAAGCTGGGTTCGACGGATTCGGATGAAAAGGGAGATAGTCGGCGTCCATGATAATGTCCTTCAATCTGCAAAAATCGTTCCATCGAACAGTTTGCGTGCGGTTCGCAAAATTCCCGCAGTTTCGATTTCACCATTTTCTGACAGTTCAACCACGACAGTTGTTTCACCGCTTGGATGTTCGACGGAAAGGGATAGGGATGATCCCTGCGGTACATTTGCCTCAGCCGCTGCCGGCGCACCGTCCAGCAGGCAAGCGGTGGCGACACTGACCGCCCCAAGAACGCCAATAGATGCATGGCATCGGTGCGGAATAAACGTGCGGGTTGATATGGCACCCCCGGCTTTTGCCGAGGAAATCATCGTCATTTTGGGAACTGATTTGCTGGAGACATCACCCAGATTCATCAAATGCCCGGCTTTCAGGCGAATGCCTTCGAGCCGTGCTTTCAAGGCCTCGTTCCCATCAAGTTCATCGCGGGTTTCCGTGCCCTCGATGCCAACATCGCGGGCGCGCACTACGACCACCGGCATACCGTTGTCGATCAACGTGGCTTGAACTCCGTCGATTTCATTTACAGGTTGCCCGGTTGGAAGCAGTGAACCGCATGTTGACCCCGCTGTATCTGTGAACGAAATCGGGATGGGTGCGGCTGAACCTGGCACACCATCGATCCGTGCATCCCCGGCATACACCACACGCCCTTTACGCGTTTGCACCTGAAGGGTCGAAATCTGGCCCGTATTCTCCATGAAGACCGTAACAGGCGTAACTTCGTCTTTTGGTTGGACCAGCCCCCGCTCGATTGCGAATGGCCCGACCCCGGCGAGTATGTTTCCGCAGTTTTGCGCGTCAGTTACAATCGCCTGATCGACGAAGACCTGCAAAAACAAGTAGTTTACATCGACACCGGGCCGGGTCGATTTGGAAATAACAGCCACTTTCGAAGTCAACGGATCGGCGCCGCCCATGCCATCAATTTGGCGCGGGTCGGGAGAGCCCATAATTCTCAGCAGAAATGCGTCTCGCTCTGCCTTATCTGATGGCAGATCGTCGGCGAGGAAATACCCTCCTTTGGACGTGCCTCCCCGCATCCACATGCACCTTACGGCATCTGATGAAGACGCTTCAGACATACTTCAGGCCTTTGTCAGCAAGGCGACCACGCATGTCGTAAATGTCCAGTCCGAGTTCACCGCTGGCCAGGCGTGCGCGCTTGCTTTCTTCGTTCGCTTCGCGCGCCCTCGCCTTGCTCAGCACGTCTGCGGCATCCTCCCGACAAACAACACAAACCCCATCATCGTCCGCAACGATTACGTCACCCGGATTGATGTGAGCTGCAGCACACACAACGGGAACATTGACTGAGCCCAACGTCTCTTTGACGGTTCCCTGAGCAAAAACTGCCTTGGACCAGACCGGGAACTGCATCTCCGTCAAGTCGCGGATATCACGGACACCGGCATCGATGACCAGGCCTGCGCAACCCCGCGCTCTGGCCGATGTGGCCAAAAGATCTCCAAAGTACCCGTCGCTGCATGGGGAGGTTGGGGCCAATACCAATATGTCCCCCTCCTGCAGTTGTTCGATGGCTACGTGCAGCATCCAGTTGTCACCTGGTGGAGCCGAAATAGTCACCGCCGAAGCCGCAATTCTGGCACCGGAATACACTGGGCGCATATAGGATGCCAAAAGCCCCTTGCGCCCCTGTGCTTCGTGCACAGTCGCAACACCGCATTCAGCCAATCCAGCTATGACCGCCGGGTCTGCGCGTTCGATATTCTGCACAACCACGCCCATTACAACTCGTCCACCGTGCGCGGGTAGATCGACTGGAAGCCTTCGGCGTATTCGGCCTTGCGACCCCCGGCCATTCCCCCTGAGTTACGACGGAAGTGGTTGGCGCGGTTACGAGCGACATTGGTGTAGTAATCCCACAGGTGTTCCTGACCCTGCATGCATTCAATCGCCGCGCGCTTCTTGTCCCAGACCGGTGTGATGTCGAGGAAGGTATCCGGCTTCCAACCCATCTGCTCGGTTTGATGCGGCTCAAACAAATAGAGCTGCGGCGCGCCGAGGACTTTCTCACCCGGATTGTGACCCCAGGCCTGCGCTATCATCCGGCACTCCATCGCAATACTGGTCGCATACATATGGTCAGTATTGTAAGGATCGTAGGCCGAATGGCTCAGCATGAAGTCGGGCTGCACCTTACGGATCAGGTCCACTACTTCAAATTTCTGCTCGCGCTTCAGTTCAAGCGGGTAGTCTCCCGCATCGAAAAAGACGATGTCATGCGCCCCAAGAGCCGCCGCGGCTTTTTCGGCTTCGGCCCTCCGTTCTGTTTTCACTTGGTCAAGTGTACAGCCGTCCTGTTTCCAAAGCTTCGCAGATTCTCCGCGCTCACCAAAGGAAAGGCACGCGATGGTAACATCAAATCCCCTTTCCTGATGCAGGGCGATGGCACCACCGCAGCGCCAGACGAAGTCGGCGGCATGGGCACTTATGACAAGCGCACTCTTTTTGTCCGTCATGATATAGTTCTCCGGTAAGCAGGCGTTGGTCCACTTGGTTGAGCTTTAGAAAGGAACCCGGTCGGTCCGGCATGAACCGAGCCGGGTTCATTCCAGGGGGAGAAGGTTACAAACCGTTCATATTGCAGAGCGCGTTGGCCGCCTGACCACCATCCACGGCGATATTGGTGCCGCGAATCCAGGGCGTCATATCGGAAAGAAGGAAGGCAACGACCGGCGCCACATCTTTCGGAGTTCCAGCGCGATCCATGACCTTGCGGGCTTGTTCGGCTTTCTCGCCCAATGTCTCAAGGAAATCCTTCAGAATTGGCGTTTCCACCGCACCGGGGCTAATGGCATTCACGCGAATACCCCGATCGCGCCAGGTCCAACGATGCTGCATTGTCCAGACAACAAGCGCCTCTTTCGCGAAGAAATATGAACGGGCCTGTTCCTTATCGATATCGTGGCGGGCTACAAAATCAGCGACCTGTCCAAATTCCAGATTTGCCGCTTCTTTGATTTGGTCCACAGAATTTGGCCAACCCAGCCCTGCCAATGATGCCAGATTGACGATGGAAGCTCCATCAGCCAGCTTGTCGATCATCTTTTCTGTGAAGTACTTCAGGCCAACAAGATTAACTCTGATAACCGTTTCAGCATCGACCGTCGGCGGGACACCAGCGATGTTGGCTATGCCGTCGATATCGCCCGGAAGAGCATCCACCAAAGCATCGATAGACGACTTGTCGCCAAAATCGACTTTGTAGAAAGAATCGACGTTTTCAGAGACTTCATTCCGGTCGACACCAAGAACCGTGCCACCGAGTTCTTTGACAAGACGCGCCGTTTCCGCACCGATACCTGAGGCACATCCGGTCACGACGATTTTTTTATTTGTAAGCATTTTGAATTCACCTTCTGTCGGTATTGAACTTCGGCTTGTTCATTCGATTTTAGACAGTGAAATTTATTCGATCCATTGATGCTTAGTGATATTTATTATGACCAAAATTTATGAATATGCGTTGAGCGTAATCTCTAAATAAGCCTCAGGGCATCAGAACGCTTACCGCAACGCCAAAGAAAATTACTTATTTTCTGATACTTACAATACATCTGCAAGTTTGTTTTCCGCGAAGGCAATACCTTCGTCATTGAAGCAGGCAGGCTCACCAATCGCGAATTTGGACCTTTGCCCAACCGGCCCGGCACTTGTGAGATCAATGTCCCCTTCCTAGTCTGAAGATGATTAGAGTGCTTCGGAGTTCACCTCGGAATGCGCCTCCAAGTTGGAGTGACAGAATGTCAAACACATCGCCTGTCCTGTCCGTCATCGTTCGCAAATTCCGCGAAACGCAAAGGGAAGCAGCAAACGAGGTCCTTGCCCGTTTCGAGCTGGCACTGAAAACGCAACCGGGGTTCATCGAGGTCCGGCACAATGCACCATCAAACGAATCCGGTGGGACTTTCGCGACCGTAATCTCCTTTGCCACGCTGGAGGATTTAATCTCTTGGGAACAGTCTTCAACGCGCAAGGAAATAGTGGAAGAGCTGTCGCAGTATATCGAGGGTGAAGTGGTCAAGAACCGGCTTTGGGACCTCGACTCTCTGCTGGGCGGCCTTGGCGCGCGCCATGTCCATCAGAAATGGAAGACCGTATCGGTCCTGACCTTTTGGGTTCTGGTTGTCGGGGCGTGTCTAGGCTGGATAGCCGATCAGATTTCCCCCAATTTTCCAGTTGGTTATCCGCGGACCGTTGTACTTCTGATCTGCAACATCCTGCTAAACTCCTATTTCTTTCTGCCCCGATCGATGGAGCTTTTGCACCGGCTGGAGGAGAAGTACGGGGCGAAGCCATCTGCCTGATCCCGAGCCTCTGTAACACCCACCATGGTGCGAAAACAAAAGTTCATAAGTGTTCCCCGATATCGGGCGGTGACGCGGACACAGAAACCGAGAGTGATTTCATGAATAACGGAAAACTTCTCCATATTCACACAGCTGCAAGAACAGGGCGGCCAATGGTGTCGCACGAAAGCGCCATCGCAGTCGCGGACGCGGGATTGGAGGGCGACAGGTATTTGACCGGGGTTGGACGTTTTTCCCGTTCGCCCGGGTCCCGCGACGTTACTCTATTTGAAAATGAAGTGTTGGAAGCCCTTAGGAAGGAGCACGGCCTGGAATTGCAGCCAAACGAGCATAGGCGAAATCTGACCACAGCAGGTGTCGCATTGGCGCAGCTTGTCGGCAAAACCTTTACTGTAGGAGCGGTCACTCTGGAAGGACTTCGCCTCTGCAACACGTGCCGGTTTCTGAATGTCGCTTCTCGCAAACAGGTCTCGGTACCACTTGCAGATCGCGCCGGGCTTATCTGCCGGGTTGTAAAGGGCGGAGCAATCAACGTCTCGGACCCGATAACACTGGAGTGAAGTTCACCTAGACGGTCGCGGGTTCCGCATCGGAAGTTTTGCAAGCCTTATCAGAGCAACCATCATTTAAGGAGCATCCACCTCACTCAGCCTCTGACCAAGTGATCTCGGGCGGATCGCGAAACGCAAACCGTTCCAGATGCGATGCTGCCACATGTTCCAGTCGTTTTAGGTGTTCGTCGGTATCCGCAAATGTCCGCATTATCAGGGTATCCTCACCTTCGGTGCTCAGCTCAAAGTAGCCGTAGCTCAGGGTTACTTTCGCAGTTGCTTTGGTCTGTTCCACATCGACTTTATGTGCGAAATGCTGGGCGAGCTGCTGCAGGTACCGCGACGCCGGGGAAAGGGCGACGCGGGCTGTTGATGTAAGTTGAGCACTCATAGCAAGAACCCCTCGGGGCCTGTGATGGTATGCGCTTCTGTGAAGGCCAGAATACCGTCGTAGCCCAGATTGCGCCCAATCCCGGATTGCTTGAAGCCGCCAAACGGTCCGCGCGAATCCTGTGCTGTCGGACCATGAGCATTGAGATAGGTGTACCCTGCTTCGATCTGACGCGAGATCGCGACCGCACGTTCCTGGTCCGGCGTCCAAACCGAAGAGCACAAGCCATAGATGCTGTCGTTCGCTTTGGCGATGGCTTCTTCATCGGTTTTGAACTTCATGATCGGCAGAGCCGGACCAAACTGTTCTTCGTGTACGACCGAAAGCGACGGATCGGCATCGTAGACCAATGCAGGTCTCTGGAAATAGCCACCACCGTTGTACAACGCTTCGTCCGGCACCTGACCGCATTCGCGCACTTCCGCACCCTTGGCACGCGCCTCTGCGATCATGTCGGTCACCACCCTCAGCTGCTTGGCATTGTTGATCGGCCCCATGGTGGTTTCCGGCAACAGACCGTCACCAACAACCGCGCGCTCGCAAGCTGCGGTGAAACCATCGATCACCTCGTCATAGCGGCTCTCGTGTACATAAAGCCGTTTCAGAGCCATGCAGATTTGACCCGACGATCCGAAGGCACCCCAGTACATCCGATTAAATGCATCATCATCGAGCACCGCGTCGTCCAGAACCAGCCCGGCATCGTTGCCGCCCAGCTCCAAGGTGACCGGGGTAATGTTTTCGGCAGCCACCTTCATGACGTGACGGCCGATGGTGGTAGAGCCGGTAAAGTTCACCATGCGTACCAAGGGATGCCCAACAAGCGGATCACCGATGGTCGACGCAGAACCAGTGAGGATGTTCACCACGCCCGGTGGCAACAATCCGGCGATGATTTGCAGGGTCAGACTAGGTGCCAGCGCCGAATTGGCCGAGGGTTTGACAACCACAGTGTTCCCTGCGGCCAGAGCTGCGGGCAATTTGGCCCCCAGGATCGACAGCGGCCAATTCCATGGGACGATCAGCGCTGCGACACCGCGCGGCTGGCGTGCGATCAGCGTGTCAAACGGAGGGCCCTTGATCTGTTCGTCGATTGCCATGCGTTCGGCAAACGCGGCGGCCTGCATGAAACGATCCCCCAATCGGGACATCTCCAGCAGGGTTTCACGCCCGATCTTGCCGTGTTCACGTGTGAACAGGCGCGAGCGATATTTGACGTCTTCATCATCCGCTGTGAGCTTCAGGGCCACCTCGCGCAACAGCGCCGCACGCTCGCCAAAGCTCAGCGCGGACCAGGCTGGAAACGCAGCGTGGGCAGCCTGAACTGCATCTTCGACATCCCGTTCGGTGGCAGAGGCCGCATGCCCGACCAATTCCTCGGGCCGGGCCGGATTGCAAATGTCGTAGACCCTGCCATCCGAAGCATCGCGAACCTCACCATTGATGAAAATTCCAGTTGTAATGACCTTATCCATGTTGCTCATGGTTTCGCTCCTTCAAAGCTGGTGAGAGGCCGGGGGCACACCAGACGCCGACGGCGCCAAGTGGGCATCTTCCCGTGTAGGTCCGCATCTAATAGCGGGCATTTCGGTTTAAGCTTGGTATGAGAATGACCTGCCATGCCACCCTCACCCAATCATCGTCTGAGGAAGCCAAACGGCAATTTGCGGAAACAGGATCAGCAACAACAGCATCAAGGCCATCGCAAACCAAAACGGCCAAATTCCGCGAAAGACCTCGGCCATCGAGACATTGGGCGCGATGGATTTGACGACAAAGACATTGATGCCGACCGGTGGGCTGATCATTCCCATTTCCAGAACGATCACAACAAGTACCCCAAACCAGATCATTTTCATGCTGGCCATCGACGGATCGAAGCCGAATTCAAGCGCGGCGATGATTGGCAGCACAACCGGAATTGTAAGAACCAGCATAGCGATGCCTTCCAGGAACATGCCCAAGAACATGTAGATGAGGATAATCACAAGAAGAATTCCGTAATCCCCGATCGGCAGGGATGTCAGCAGAACCACCAGCTGACCAGGCAGCTCAGTGAGTGACATGAACGGAATA
This sequence comes from Ruegeria lacuscaerulensis, assembly GCF_013031245.1. GTDB lineage: Bacteria > Pseudomonadota > Alphaproteobacteria > Rhodobacterales > Rhodobacteraceae > Ruegeria > Ruegeria lacuscaerulensis_C. Next base: position 39,533 of record NZ_WPZL01000010.1, on the reverse strand, counting down.
AAGATGAAGGCACCGATGAGGATCAGGAAAACGGTGGCCGAGGCCTTCATCGTCTGCAATACGACCTCTCTGATTGCGGAAAGGGTCAGGGTACGGCGCGCGGCAGCAACAATCAGAGCAAGAAATGCACCGACCGATGATGCCTCAACCGGGGTGAAAAAGCCCGTGTACATTCCACCAATGGTGATGCCGACGACAAATGCAAAAGGCAGCGCAGAGACCAAGGCGTCGCGCCTGTCTGGCCATGATGCGCGTTCGCCTGCGGGCCCAGCCTCTGGCTTGCGCAACACCGTCTGATAGATCGCGCCTATGAACAAAAGCGTCAGAACGATACCGGGTATCACACCGGCCATGAACAAACGCCCGATGCTTTGCTCAGTGAGCACCGCATAGATAATCATGCCGCCAGATGGCGGGATCAGAAACCCCAGGGTTCCACCTGCGGCGACAGCCCCTGTTGCCAGACTGTCAGAATAGTTGAATTTTTTCATCTCAGGCAGCGCCACACGACCCATCGTTATGGCAGCCGCGAGTGACGACCCGGAAAGCGCAGCAAACCCTGCACAAGCCGCAATTGTCGCCGAGGCCAGGCCGCCGCGATAGTGGCCCATCCAACGATATGCGGCGTTAAACAAGTCTGCCGACATACCGGAAACCCCCGCGAGATTGCCCATCAAAACAAACATCGGGATAACCAGCAGGTTGTAGTTTGAAGCCGCCTCGAATGTCTCTCCGGACATGTTCGACATCGCTGTTCGAAGGCCACGGGCCAATGCCTGGTCAGAGTCCATTCCGACCAGCACGAATTTCTGCGTCGTCGCGACGATTGTGCCCACAACACCCACCAAAATCATCGACAGTGCAACGGGAAAGCGCAGTCCAAGAAGCACAAACAGAGACAACAGTCCCAGTATTCCAATCAGCGTAAGGCTCATTCTGTGCCTCCCAGATCAAGAAGGCGGACAGACCCGCGGAACAGGCGCTGATACACATCCAAGAAAAGGACGATCCCATAGAGCCCGGAACTGATGGCCAACAGGTAGTAAAAAGGCTCGTACGAGATCAGAAGTTGCTGTGTTGTTTCACCGAATTTCGTGGCCTTTTGCCCCGCGTGGATCAGTTGCCATGACATGACGAACATCAGCCCGCCGCCGATAAGCCGCAGAAGCACCATCGACCATTTCTCAAAACCAGCCGACATGCGGGATTCGAATACTTCGATTTCAATGTGCGCGCCCGTTCGCCCGCCCAGTGGAATGGCCAGAGCTACCAGTATCACAAGGCTCAGAATCAACAGATCCTCTGCCCCTTTGATCGGTGCACCAAATATTTTGCGCATAACCAATACGTTGGCCGCACTCAAAAATACCATGAATGCCAATGTCAATCCGCCGCCGATCAAAGCAATACCAAGCAGAAACTTGTCGATCAGCCGGATCGGTATCGGCAACAACTCTTTGCCAGACATGGTCATCCTCCACGATGGGATAAAGCCAAAGAAGCGCCTGGCCGAACCGGGCGCTTCCTGCACAGTTATTGGTTGATGGCTTCGTAAATCTCGCGCGCACCTGTGATGCCGCGGGACTCATAATCTGCAAAAATCACTTCCAGACCTTGATTGACGGCATCGTCCATCTTGGCCCGCTCTTCAGCGCTGACTTCGACAAGCTCGACATTTGCCATTTGTTCCGCGCCATCCAGCATGGCCTCGGAACGCCCATCGGCTCCGTCAAAACTCGCCGCCCCCTGCAACGAGAACGTCTCGCCAGCAAGCTCGTCTATGATCGCCCGATGCTCATCTGAGAGTTCCATGTAACGCTCTTTGTTCATCGCGACAAAGAACACGGCAAACTGCACTGGTACGTTGGTGACGAGATGACTGGATACGTCCCAGAAATTCCAAGGTGCCGTGATATTGTTGTACGTGGCGGTGGTGGCGTCGATGGTTCCGGTTGAAAGACCGGTGTACATTTCAGTGACCGGCATCTGAACAGGTACAGCACCCAGCGCTTCGACGATCGGAGTGGTCATTGCCGCATAAGGCACCATTTTTTTGCCCTTGAGGCCATCCATGGTCGACACGTCGCTGGTCGCAGCCCAAACGTTCCCGGTCGTGGTAAATACACCCAACAGCTTAACGTCCTGATATTCTTGGGCGAGATGCTCTTCATAGACGCTCAGCATCCTTTCAGTGGACTCTTTTGCGCTCGTCGCTTTTCCCGGCGGAATAATCAGCATTGTTCGCGGAAAGATGTTTGGCGTGTAAGCCTGAAGGCCGAAGACAACGTCAGCCACTCCTTCGACCACGCGCTTATATTGTTGTACCGGCCCGGCGCCCAGTTGACCCGCCGGATACAGTTTCATGGTCAGAGTGCCGTCCGACCGCTTCTCCAACTCTTCACCGAACCACTTGAACAGGTTCGAGTTGATGTGATGTTGCGGCGGTATGAATGTTGCAACCGTCAACTCCTCCGCATGAGAAAATGAGGCGATGGCTGTCGACGCTGCGACGGTCAGGGCACCAAGTATGTTTGAAAGTTTCATCGCGTTCCTCCCGGCATTCATGATCGGGGCAGGTTACGCGCGGCTCGACATTCAATCTATTTATGTGTATTTATATATCTCATGCAGAAAACTAATTTCCTTGACCTGGATGGTCATATTCTTCGGACATTTCTGGCAATTCTCGAGAACAGTTCTGTATCTGTCGCAGCAGAACAACTGGGTGTCACGCAGCCTGCCGTCAGTCACACTCTGGGCAGGCTGCGCAATATTCTGGGCGATCCGCTGTTCGTTCGATCAGGGCAAGGTTTGATGCCCACAGAGACAGCGCTTGCATTGAAAGAACCAGTGCAAAGAGCCATCGACGGGCTCAAGTGTCTGACAGATGATCGCATCTTTGATCCCAGAGCCGAGAAAATGGAATTCGTAGTTGCAGCAAACGATATGCAGCGCGATCTCGTCTTTCCCCAGCTCATACGCGAGGCTTGGAGCGACGGAATTTCGGTTGATTTCCAGTTTCTGCCATCGGGCCAGCCAACAGTGAACATGATGCGGGAGGCACGGTGCGCCCTTGCCCTGACACCTCTGCCGCCAGATGGTCCGGACATTTTCCAGAAACCTTTGTTTTCAGGTGAAATGATGTGTTTCTACGACGCCGAAATGCGTGAGCCGCCGAAATCGTGGAAAGAGTATTGCAGCGCGGATCATTTGACGGTTCGATTTGCAGGTGGCGGGACCTCAATCAAGGTCATCACCGATCTTGAAGCATCGCAGATTGGCGAACCGCGAGTTTCCGTACCCAATTTCAACGCAATTCCACCATTCATAAAAGGTACACAGATGATCGCCACCGAAGTGAGCCTGATGCGCCTGCACACTTTGCGTGAACTCGACGTGGCCCCCCTGCCCTTCAAAAGTAACCGCGTCACAATCTACATGATCTGGCACGAGCGCAGTACAAACGATCCGGCACATATCTGGCTACGCAACAAAATTTCAGAGATTGCATCGAAGATTCCTGAATTGATGCAGGAATTGTGACCGGCACTCGCTTGGGCAGTCGCAATTCGATTGAGGAACAATAAAACCCTCTAATACTGAATATAAAACCCCATGAATGGGTTTTATGCTTAGTGTCGATATCCTGTTTAGATCAAATTTGGTTATCAGGAGATCGAGATGGCAAAGCTGTTAGCTGGCCGTCGGCGTTGGTTGGCTGGGCCCAATAGGTTAAAGCCAGCCAACCTTGTCGCTTTGCTCACAACAATGGCAGGGATCGTCATCCTGACGGGCGCATTGAATGACACCCTACTATCGGGCTCTGATCATGCGATGATCGTGGCTTTGAGCGTTGTCGTCTTTACTCTGGGCCTTTGGATCACCGGTGTAGTCCCCGAATTCTTCACCTCGTTACTATTCCTATTCCTGTCTGCATTGCTTGCCATTGCGCCACCGGAGGTGGTGTTCTCGGGGTTTCAATCAGGCGCGCTGTGGATGATTTTCGGAGGTCTCGTCATTGGTCATTCGGTAACACAATGCGGTCTCGGAGACAGGTTGGTTAATCGCCTACTTGCTTTGTCTGCGCCGGGTTACCTGGGGGTATTGACGACGGTCGCGCTGGCGGGTCTTGCATTGTCGTTTATGATACCGACCGCAATCGGGCGCGTGGTCCTTATGGCTCCAATCGCGGTTCATCTTGCCAAACAGCTCGGATTTGAACCGGGATCGAGAGGACAGGCAGGGCTGGTGCTGACCGCAGGAATGAGCACGTCTCTCCCCGCGTTCACCATCTTGCCATCGAACGTTCCGAACCTGGTTATGTCGGGTTCAGCCGAAGGGCTTTATGGCATCTCGTTCACCTACGGGCAGTATCTGTTACTGAATTTCCCAATTCTTGGTGTATTCAGTCTAATTTCTACAATTGGCCTGAACTGGTGGTTTTTTCGAGAACCGCCCAAGCGCCAGACGATTTCGATTGAACCCAAACCACTGACAGGATCGCAACTCCGGCTATCCGGCATACTCGGAGTTACCATTTTACTTTGGGTTACAGACAGCTGGCATGGAATCGCACCTGCGTGGGTCGCCCTTGGGGCCGCACTGATCTGCGCTTTGCCGGTAATCGGTGTCATCCCCGTCAGCGACTTACCTCAGAAAATCAACATTGCGCCAATCTTCTTTGTTTCCGGGGTCATTGGCTTCGGAGCCGTGGTTTTTCACTCCGGTATAAGTGCCTGGGCCGGAGAGTATCTGGTGGCCATGTTCCATGAAGCAAATCTTTCCAGCAATACGGCTATTTTTGCCTCTCTGGCCGCCATCGGATCACTGGTGGCAGTGTGCACAACGGTCCCGACCGCGCCAGGTGTGATGACACCATTGGCAGGGCAGTTGGCAGAAGCCACTGGTTGGCCAGTTGAGTGGGTCTTAATGGCGCAAGTTCCGACATGGATTCTCGTACCGTTTCCATATCTGGTTCCGCCCTTGCTTCTGACAATGTCAATCGGTCGAATTCCGTCAGCGCAGGCCGTTCGACTGCTGTTTGCTTACTTCGCGATTGGTGTCACAGTTCTCGCCCCACTTCACTTTCTTTGGGCAAGGTCATTAGGTTTCTTTCTTTGATTTCTACGCTCAGCTGAGTCGGGGCTTTGTCATTCGAAGTACCTCTGCCGTATTGACCAAGATTGAAAAGACACCTTGCACGGACTTGCCGTTAGAATTGTGTTATTCGTCCGCTGACAGCGCCTTTGCCAGTTCACTTTGCTTTGAACCGCGCGCCCGTTTGATGGTGAGATACACCATCGTCGCCAGCAGCAGTCCATTGACAACGACCAGAATTGTCGAAACCGGACGGTCCACAAATATCCAGTATCCCTCTCGCGAGATCAGAAGCGAGCGTCGCAGGTTGTCTTCAAGGATCGGGCCCAGGATCATGCCAATGACCACGGGTGCAAGCGGATAGTGCGCAGCCCTGAACAGGATACCAATAAGGCCGAATACCAGCATGATCTGAAGATCAAAAACAGATGCCTGAAGCGCGTATGTGCCAATGGAACACAACAACAGGATGCTGGGGATCAGGTAGACCTTTGGAATTCGCAGAACATAGACAAACAGGGGTGTGGCCAGAATTCCTGCGATCAGCAGGAAGATATTTGAAGCCAAATACACCATGAAGATGCCGCCAACCACGTCTGGGCTGTTTTCGAACATTGCAGGCCCCGGAATAAAGCCCAGAATCAGAAGCGCGCCCAATAGCATCGCAGAGGATGCGTCGCCGGGGATGCCTAAGGCCAAAGTGGGCACCAGCGTGCCTCCAACGGTGGCATTGTTTGCGGATTCCGTTGCAACTACACCACCTTCGGCACCGTCACCGTATTTCTCCTCTGGCTTTGCAGCCGCTTTCGCCACTGCATAGCTGGTGAACGAGCTGATCACGCCCCCCGCGCCCGGAATTGCACCAAAGAATGTACCGATGGCCGAGGATCGGATCAGGTTGACATAATGCTTCAACGTCATGGTGATGGTCCCAAGACCCGGTCTTTCCACCTTGACGTCCGGTTTCCGCAAAAGGTCCCGGCCCAGCATCTGGGCGGCCATCTCGGATATCGCAAACAAACCCACGACAACCGCCACAATGTGGAAACCGTTCAAGAGATTGTGTGATCCAAATGTGAACCGCAGACCGGTCGAAAAGGAATCCGTTCCAACGGTTGCGATGAGCAGACCGAAACATCCCGCTAACAGACCCTTCACAATGGACCCGCCGGAAATCACCACGATTGCAAACAGCCCCAGGACCGCCAGCATTGCGTATTCGGGTGGCGCAAAATTCGCGGCAAAGCTTGCGAGAATTGGAGCGCAAAAAATCAGAACAACCCCGCCGATCAAGCCACCTATGGCAGAACTGGTAATCGCGATACCAATCGCATCTGAGGCACGGCCCTTCTGGGCCAACGGGTATCCATCAAACAGTGTTGCCGCGGCGAGAGGTGTGCCGGGAATACGCAAAAGAATTGCGGATACCGATCCGCCACAGGAACCTCCTACAAAGATCGCGATCAAAAACCCCATCGCCGCAACAGGTGGCAATCCGATTGCCACTGGCAGCAAGAGTATGATCCCCATCAAGGGACCAAGGCCGGGCATGGCGCCAACCAACAGACCGACCAGGATGCCACAGAACGTGAACCCTAAGGCAAGCGGTGACAGGAAGACATCAAGCCCGGCGGAAAGAAACTCTACAATCACGATGCACCTACCAGGGGATAAAGATATTCCAGATGCCGAGCGGCAAGACGACATTCAGGAAGACTTCAAAAAAGAAAGCAAAGACAGTTGCGATGCCTAAGGACGCAATCGCCATATTCAGATACTGCCGCATCCCGCAGATCCACATAATCGCAAAGATCATCGGGGTGGTCGCAAGGTGATAGCCCAGTGTCGTCAGGCTCATAAGATAGACGGCGAAAACCACGATCAACATACCGGCGCGGCGCAAGTCAGATAGCTCGACCTCGCTGGCGTCAGATGTGTCCCCTTTTCTGACGAGCTCGGTCACGAGTTGGACTAGAAGAAGGATTCCCATGAATGACGCAACTATGCGCGGGTATGTGGCTGCGTTGTCATAGGGGCCGCCACTGGCGATCCCCTGTTCTTTCAGGTCAGTTTCGATCTGCCTAAAGATGGTCACGATGACAACGAGAAGAAATCCCAGAGCAGCTAAGTTCAGTAATCTTGACGATGTCATCGCGCCCTCTCCCTAGTTGAGTTTTCCGAGTTCTTCTTCTTCCCACGCCAGCGCGTTGCCCATCGAATTTAGCTGCGCATCGACCGAGCCCACGATTTCCTCATATTTGGTGTGATCCCAATCAAGCGGGACAAAGCCAATGGCCTCAATGGCTTCGATAACGTCAGGTCTGGCCATTGCGCGCTCCATTGCGCCGCGCAGTTTCTCGGTCACATCGTCAGGCGTATCCGGGTTGACGATCCACCAGGTCCAACCCATGGGGCCTAGGTTCGAGAGACCCAGATCAATTCCCAGTTCACCGATGGTAGGTGCCCCGTCATAGGCCTTTTTCGAACTCTCCAGTTCAGACAAAACCAGCAGGATTTTGACCTTATCCGGGTTTGCCCGGTAGTTGCCGACATTGATAAACGCAAAGTCCAAAACCCTCGATCCCAGGTCTTTGAAAACATTGCCGTCCTGAGTGTAAGGCACGTTCTGGGCAACGCAACCATATGACTGCAAGACCTTCGCAATTACCATATGCGGCAGGTTGTTCCGGGAACCCGAAGAATACCGCAGATCGCCGGGGTTTTCTTTGCAATAGGCCATCAGTTCCTGGAAGTCGGCCCAACGCGATTCATCAAGCTGACCTGCAATTGCAAAGGCGTTCGCCACGGCCGCGCTGAGCGGCTTGAAATCTTTGTAGTTCCAGTCGGCATTGCCCAAGATGGGCTGTAATACCAACGGGGCAACATAGCCGTCAAATATGGTATAGCCATCGGCGGGCTTACCCATGGCGGTCTTCTGACCCTTGGTTCCGGCCGCGCCCGGCAGTGAGATCACTGGCATGTCTGTGCCCAGTTCTTCGCCCATGGCCTTGGCGACGACCTTGCTCATGGCCATCGCATTGCCCGGTCCCCAAGGGTGGATGACTTCGATATTCCGCTCGGGGAATTCCGCGAGTGCAGCGATAGCTGATGCCGTCACAAATGCACCTGCAAGAACGGTCCCTTTTACTTTTCCAATATGCTTCATGATTTTCCTCCTGTGAGATTTCCGATCCGAAAAAGTGCTATTGCCCGGCCAGCGCGACCTCAGGCCGTGCCAGATCGAAATGCGTAAACAATTCCGGCGGCGCGTCGTGCAGTACAAAGTGATGCGCGATTTCTGATCCAAGCCGCTCTGCCACGGCAGGGTCGCTCAATGGTGTCTCTTGACGGGGATCGGTTTCGACGTTGTAAAGAGCGGTTTCGCAATCCTCCAGTGTGTCGCCGTCCTGGCCAACCTGAGTGTTCTTCGGATCCAGCTTGATCCTGAGCGTCGGTACGCCCTTGGTAAAATTGAACGGCGCTGCCAGCTCGCTCGATTGCAATTCACCAATATCGAAAAGAGCGGTCATATGGGCTGGCATCAGAGTATAAAGGTGCAGGTTTTGCCCCGAGATATCATCGGGATAGCGATAGTAAGAATACGTGCCGTCCGTTACGCCAACTGGTCCTCCGAACATGCCAAAGATCAGGCTATCGCGAGTGGGTATATCACTCGCCAACATCGGCAACAGTGAACTACCGGTCGCCGTTTCGGGGATGCTGCAGCCGTGAATATCCAGGAACGTTGGCATCAGATCGGTGGTCTGCGTTAGTGACTTACGGCGAGTGCCACTCTGATTTCTGTGATCGGGGTGCCAGACCATCATCGGAATGTGACTGATTTCCTCGTAATAGGGCATACGGTTCTTGGCCCACCAGTCATGTTCGGACAACAGGAACCCGTGGTCCGTGGTTAGTACCAGCGCGGTTTCTTTCCAAAGGTCATGTTCATCAAAGTAATCCAGCAGCTTGCCAAAATACTCGTCACACATTGCCACCAGCGCGGCATAATTGCCCCGGATTGCCGCAACCTCCTCTGGCGAATTTCCGTTCCTTTCGTAGGCCGGCCAATTGAAAATCTTGCCGTTATATCCGGTGTCATAGGCTGCCTTGAACCGCTCAGGTGCAACGAAGGGCTCGTGCGGATCGAAACATTCAAGCTGCAGGAACCAGTCGTCCTCTTCCTTGTTGGCGTCGAGAAACTCGAATGCGCTGGCAAAACACTTTGCTGTCGGGAAGTCGCTTTCCTCGACCAGGCATTCCTCAGAGATGGCGCCACGCAGTTTCTTCAACGCCATCCTGTCTGAATTACCTGTCGTGAGAGATCCGGTCTTGGGCAGTTTGTCCAAAGGATAATGCCGCTCGTCGAAGCGTTCTTTATAGCGTTCGACAGGTGGTCGAACCATGACCTTCAGGGCGTCATATTCCTGTCCACGCACGAAATCCCAGCTGTCAAAGGCGTTTGCATACCCCCAGCCGCCGTTTTCAAAATAGTGCAGATGGTCTGAAATCAGATGCGTGTAAACGCTGTTCTTGCTCAGAATTTGCGCAAAGCTTTCATCAAAAGGCTCCAACGGGCCCCAATTGCGGTGGGTGAAGTTCAGGCGCCCCGTGTGCATGTCGCGCCGTGCAGGCATACAGGGAAGTGAGCCGACGTAATGCTTGTCAAAGGTCACGGCCTTTTGCGCGAAACGATCAAAGTTCGGAGTCGCAACCGATTTTCCGCCGTAGGCACCAAGCGCCAGACGATTCAGGGAGTCAAACAAAACAAATATCGTTTTCATGAAATTGGTCGCCCCTTCGTCGGTTCCCTATAAGTTGCCATGTGGATATGTATTCTGCATAGTGAATTTAAGTGAGGTCTGTATTCGAAAAAGGAATATCATGGACAAGAAGCTCAGAGCGTTTCTGGCCGTTGCGCGGGATAAATCCATTACCGCAGCAGCATCGAGTATCAACCTTGCGCAATCATCGGTGACAAAGCGCATCAGCAGTCTGGAGGTCGAATTGGGCGCCCCCTTGTTCCACCGTGACCGGCGCGGCATGTCGTTGACTGAGGCAGGCGAAAAGTTTCTGGCGCGGGCGGAACGAATAGAACGTGAATACCGCAACGGGTTGGAGGAGATCGGGGTCATAGCATCCGCTGGTATGTCGGAATTAACCGTCGGAGCCGGACCAATCTTTCATTTTAACTGGGTGGCTGGCTTATTTGCCGATCTCATCGAGAGATTTCCCGATCTGAGGCTCAATCTCAAGACTGAGCACCGGGAAAGCATGGGCAAGCTTCTGATGGCCGGAGAGTTAGACGTTTACCTCGGAATTCTTTCGAAAGAAGAATTGGACCCTTCTCTCTTCGTGAAGCATGTTACACAGGTAGAACATGGGATTGTCCTTCGCGAGGATGATCCGATTTCTCAGACCGATACGATCAATCCGGCAGATCTCGCCAGCTATAAGTGGGTGAGTTTCACGGTTGATCCAGTCACCGAACAAAAAATTGAGAAATTCACGCTCCCTAAAGGGGCAAGCAAATCACTGATCAACATTCGGACGACATCGCTGGCAACGGGGCTTCAACTCGTCAAATCCGGGATATTTGTCATGTCCGCCCCACTTCTGCTTGCGAACGTCGTGGCGAAAGAAGGACTTGTCATCCGTCCAGTGTTGCACCGGATGGAGCCGCGCGATGCAGGAATACATGTAAGAAAAAGTTCTTTGGAATATGATGCTATTAAGACCGTGATTAAATATTTTGATCAACGTGTGATTCATAACTGACTGCGTGTCTAAAAGGCTTTGTTGCACAATTTGGCTTAAGGATTCACTCCATGAATCTAGCATGACAGCTGGGAAGCATGAGCAGTTCGGCCCCTACGAAGTACAAGACCAAGAACTGGCCTTCGTACAACACAGCACTGAGGCAACGCGGATCGCTTTCGATCTGGTTTGATCCTGGAATGGTTTGGACTCCGCCGCCGTCTGGTAAGCGTGGTCGGCGGCAGGAGTTCAGCGACAGGGCCATCCAGACCTGTCTGACGCTGAACGTGGTGTTTGGCTTGCCGCTGCGGCAAACCCACAATGGCACATCGAGGCCAGCGGGGCGTCTACACCTTCAGATCCTTAGATCGGCTTTCTGCTTGGCAGTTACTCTCCTGGCCCACGTGATTTCCGTAACAGCACAAATCTCCAATTTGCTTTGCGCTCATTATTGCTGTCACTGTGCCTTTAATTTCTGGACGCAGATACATTCTGGGGCATTTGACCCGATTTTGTGCCCTTAATTTTAGGATATCCACAAGTTGCCAACCCGCGATCTCAATTACCCTGGCTGAGGGATAAAAAGGGGCGCTGTACCTGTCCACTTCTGACTGATACGCGACTTATCCCCAAAATGCACAGTCTTGGAATTAAGGGCACAGTCCGGCATTTAATGACACAGTGCAGAAATTAAGGGTACAATTTGGGACTGATTTTGCTCAACTTTCTGAAGCGAACGTCCAGCAATTATAGGCACAGTCACAGTTGGCAAGAGGCACAAACAATGGCACTCTCGTCAATCCGATCCCAGAGTTTGCGACACATCCGGCTGGCCGCCTCTCACAGAAATGTCGCCGCCTGCCCCCCGGATTCTTTCCACTCCCCAACACCTTCAGAATCTTCGCCAATGGCGCTTAACGACAGAGCTCTAATGTGTAGCGGTGCAGCCGCGTTTCCCGGTCGGTTCCGGCTGCAAACCGGCGCAGCTTGCGGGGTTCGCGCCGAAACCCCAGCGCTCCGGCCAGTGCGATTGACCGGGCGTTGTTGGGCGCGATCAGGAAACGAATCCGTGCCAGACCCAGCCGATCACGTGCGATATCAAAAACCAAACGCATGGCACCGCTCATCAGACCACAGCCTTCGTGGGCGAAATCGACCACCCCCGCTGCCTCTGCCACCCGCGCGTCCGGGTCGATGGCGTTCAGGAAAATTAGGCCCGCAAGCCCCTCGTCAGATGCAGGGATGCCGAACATGAAACTGCGCCCTGCCCGCTCCATCTCCTCATGATGATCGATGTAGCGACGAGATTTTTCTAACGAAGCGCCCGCGTGCAGAAGACCGGGGAAGAAAAGCGCCAAACGATCTTCGTTGCGCCGGATCATGGCATGCAGTGCCGAAGCGTCAAGCCGGGAAACCGGGACAAGCGACACCGCATCACCAGTTTGACGTTGCATGCCATCAACCGTCCGTATCTCCGCCGGTTCCTCCTCCTTTGTCATCGTCGGTGTCCGTTCCGTTGCTGCCGCAATCGGAATCCGTCTCATTACAGCATGCAGAGACCAACAGAGCGGCACCGACAAGTAGGACAACGCCCCAGAATGCCACCGGATCGTCATCATCTTTGGCTATCCCAAGCTTCGAGGCCCGCTCCAGGGCAGATTCCCGGTCCTCCCGATCACCTGATGGCCCAAAGGCATTGGCGATCGCCCGCAATTCTTCGGGGGAAGATTGCGCCGCGGCCGACAGTGCTTTGGCGACCCGCTTGGTGCCATCGAGATCTTCATAGGCAAGTTCCGTCATCCCGAGATCAATCATCAGAAAGCGTTTACTGAATGCGGCGTCAACTTCGTTGCCGCTATCCTTCCATTGTGGGAGGAACTGCGCTTTGAATGAGTCTTTCATGCCATCCGATCGGAGACCAAGAAGACGGCCGACTGACAGGAAGGGGCCGTACCGTGAACCCCGGACAGGGATTTTGGCAATCATTGGCATTGCAATATCCTTTCTTGAACGAACCTCCAAAAAAAGGCGCTCACCAGGTGGCGAGCGCCTCCTGTATCGGCCCGCGGTAGAGTTCACGGGCAAATGCGCTTCTTGTTGTCACTGGTGAACTTGATGCGTAAAGTAACCTGCTTCCGCCGATCATGCTACCAACCGCATCTCCAACCTTCGTCCAAGAGAGCGGCATGCCATCGTAGCGGAAGATAGCACCTTTACCCGGCGTGAGACCGTAGAGCCTGCCACCGGCCACTGCGAGGCTGTCTGCTGCATTGCCAATTCGCGCCCACGAATTCGGGGTACCGTTATAGGACCAAACCTCTTGGCGGTCCGTTGTCATACCGAACAGCAGGCCGCCCTGACCGGCGACAAAGCCGATGCCCGGCCCGCCAATTCGCTTCCAGGAATTTGCGCTCGCATCATGAGAAAGGATGTCGCCGGTCGAACCGTCAATGGCATAGGCTTCATCGCCACCGCCGATTATCGAAACAACGTTATCGCGCACCCGTGTCCAATCATTCGGTGTGCCGTTCCATCGGAACAGTCGGTTCCCAGAAGGGGATATTCCATAGACCGTCGCTCCGACGCCCGCAAACGCGGCCCCAGGCCCTCCTATCCGCTCCCATGTCATGGGTGCCCCGGTAAAGCGCCAAATGTCGCTGGTCCCGGGCTCAATGGCGTACAGATCGTGGCCGCCGTCAATCAAAGTCTCAGCCGGACCACCGATCTGAGTCCATTGGCCTGCGGGCCCGTCGTGGCGGAACACCGCCTGTCGATCCGGCGTCAGGCCGTACGCCGTGGCTCCGATCCCGACCCATTGGCTGCCGGGACCACCAACGACACTCCAATTGTCATTAATGTCGAGCATCAGGAGGTCGGCGTCAGGCGGGATGTCGCGTTCCGGGTCGCGAATCTGATTGAGGAACCAGCCAAGCACGTATTTTTCAATTACAGGTCTGCCGCCGCCGCGCCGGAAAGGCAGGCTCAGCTCGGCAGCGTCCGCATAGCCGACGTCATCGCCGGACGGTCCGCCCGAGCCGCCCTTTCTGCGGAGAACAACGCTTTGCATGAAGTTCTGAACAATCCCGGACTTTCCGGCAGACAATGCCTCTTCCTCAAGCACGCTGAGCAGATCCGAGGCGCTGGCGGGTCCAGAGTCCCGGCCCGTGATTGGGCTGCTATAGGTCGGGTCGGAATCGTCTGCGACGATCATGTTCCCCTCGAACAGCCGCCGTGAGATCCCGAAGTCAAAAAAGTGCATGGCATCCACCCCCTCATAGAGACGTGCCATGTCCTGAAGTGTGATGATGTTGTCTGCCCAGGGCCGGGTTGCCGTCGGGCAACCTGGATACATCTCCGTTTGCGAAAACCCGAGCTCCTGCTGAGCCCGTCGTGTTATGGTCGTCGTTCCAAAAAGGTCCATGACCGCGTCGAGCGACCGGTTGTGGGATTCCCACATCATCGTCGGCAACGCATCTGTCAGCGGCGCCGAGCCCGAGACCGTCCCGGGCCCCGCCGTAAGGCAGACAGTGTCCGTCCGCGCAGCGCCTGAAGCGCCCGCAGTTTCGAACCATGAAACGCGTGTCGACATCGAGGTATTCGGGTCGCGGTCGACATCAATAAGCGCATGCAGATAAGGAAGCAGTTTCAAAACGCTCAGTGGTTGAAAACAGGTGTCCGCCGCGTGTTCGGCAAGGACGCGGCCGGAGGCGTGCTTCACAAGGAAGCCGCGCCGAACGCTCAGGCCATATTCGGGATGGTCGTAGCACCGCAGCATAAACGCGCGGATGCGGCTTGTTTCGGCCAGGTCATCCTCGAAAAGCCAGACTTCTTGTCGGTCGGGTGTGAGTCCGTAGACAAATTCGTCCGCGGCTACGAACTGCGCGCCAGGGCCTCCGATCCGCTCCCATCGAGTTCCTTCACGGAAATAGCGCCAGATGTCGCCCGTGCCAGGCTCGACGGCACAAAGATGGTTTCCTCCGCCGATCAATGTTTGTGCGGGTCCGCCAACCCTGTTCCAACGGTCGGCGCGCTCATCATATTCATAGACCGCCTGCCGGTCTGGCGTGAGGCCGTAGATCCGTGCACCCACCCCGACCCACTCTGCACCGGCACCGCCGATACGCCGCCAGCTTCCGTCGTACCGCGCCCAAGCCCATATTGCAGCGTCGCCCGGTGTCGAGGCCCAAATGCGCGAGCCCCCTTCCACTATGTTTCCAGCAGGGGACGGGCCGATGACTGTCCAGTCGTTTGCCAACCGATTATAGCGTAGAAGACGGTCGCGGTTGGGCGACAAGGCGTAGAGCGCGTTGCAAACACCGGTGAATTGGGCGCCCGGTCCGCCGACGGCACTCCAGCCGACACCATTGAAGCGGAAAACGCCGCCGCCGCCAGGTGAGGTTGCGTAGAGATCCCATCCTCCGCCGATGAGGGCCTCGGCCGGTCCGCCGATCTGCGACCAATCGCCGGTGCGAGGGTTCCGGGTGAACACCGCCTGCCTGTCCGGCGTAAGCGCTGCAAGTCTGCCGCCGTAAACGGCCAAACTGTGAGCGGGTCCTCCGATCTTCGACCAAGGCATCGTGTCGCTCCTTTGCATAGAATTCCGACGCCGCCGGCTTGTATTGCGGCGCCAAAAAGAGATTGCCGTCTTCTACGACAATGCAGCCCCATTGGTGTTAACAACCCATGGTCAGAGGCAGTGTATTATGGAGATGCCGTTGTATTTCCGCAGGTCCAGGCGGCGGTCAGAATAAAAAAACAATTCAAAATATTGCAGTTCAACGTTCCACTTCAATGGGCCTCGCTCAAATGCTTTTTCGCATCAGCGCAGTAGTTCCAAACATTTATTGATTGTAACGGGCTACATGCGAGAATTGGCACCAATTTAGCCTATATTTATACAACAATACCCAGTCGAAAACAACTTGTGTCGAACAAGTCCTATTTCCATTGCCAGTTGCGTAGCCTTCCATTAATCGTCCTCACGCGCAAAAAATATGTTGTGTCGCAAATTTTCTCGGAGCTGTCAAAAACTAGGAAATCGTTCCGTTTGTACTCAGCGAGAAGCCGAATTGATGGCCGAAACTGAGTGATTAGAGGCCAAATTACACCTATGCTGGTCCTCTTTCGCCTCCTCTCATGGTGACTATCAGAATAATATTCTGCTCAAAAAAATTTGCGACAGAACCTATCGAAGTAGCCAATATGATCAGGAAGCATCAGTTCCCCGACACAGGAATGACCGGGTTTCAGCTGTTCGTTCAACTCGTAGGATAAGTGTGTCTAGAGAAAGGTGACCTTTTCACTCGCAAGAAGTTTGCGACACATCCCTTTCATGCAGGCCTTTTCTATGGGCTAATAACCGTCGCGTTTCTCTCCACGTGTTGCTGTTTCCGCAGCGATTGCATCAGAATACAAAGTAGACAAATAATATATTATATTGTATTACTGAAAATCTGATTTGCACCCGCCAAGAGGCAAAAATGTTTCATCCGATCATCGACAACACCAGAATTCCCGCTGACGAGCGCGACATCCTTCCACTTGTAAACCCCGCACTTGGACAACCATTTGACGAGTTTATTTGCGCCTCCGAAGAAGACGTCGATCATGCTGCCAAGGCCGCTGCACGTGCTTTCGAAAGTTGGTCACGTGTCGCGCCTAAAGACCGTGCAAGAATACTGGACGACATTGCAGCCCGCGTGAAGGACGCGTCCGAAAAGCTGGCTGAGCAGATCACGCTTGAACAAGGCAAACCTCTGGATGAAGCGCGGCTCGAGATGTCTGGTGTCGTCGGAATGTTCGAGCATTTTGCCGAAATGGCGGATACCATGCCCTTCTCGTACGAACGCCCGGGCCACGGCGCACGGCGCACCATCGACATGGTGCCAGTTGGGCCAGTGATCGTTATCACCACTTGGAACTTTCCCGTGGAGACCGCTGCTGTTCATATCGCACCTGCGCTGGCGGCAGGATGCACGGTGGTGGTGCTGGCAAATAACGACACCCCTTCTTCGGTTGCTATGCTGGTCGAGAATATTAACGAGGCCGGCCTGCCTGGCGGGGCGGTTAATTTGGTCATGGGCGCCTCCTCCAAACTTTCGGCCCGCTTGATCAAGCATCCGGCGATGCGGCATTTGTCCTATACCGGTTCCGTCAATGTCGGACGCGAACTGGCGTCACAATGTGGCGCAGAGATCATGCGCTGCACGCTGGAACTGGGTGGAAACGCGCCGGCAATCGTGCTGCCGGGTTCGAATGTAGAAGACGTTGCGGCTTCGCTGATCTCGAAACGGTTCTGGAACGCTGGGCAGGTCTGCACCGCGCCCAACCGGATCTATGTGAACCGCGATCAGCATGACGCCTTTGCCGCAGCCGCTGGCGAATATGCCCGCAAGCTGGTTCTGGGCGATGGCAGTGACAAAAACACGACCATGGGGCCGCTGGCGAATATGGAGCGGGTGCGTACTATGGACAAGATCGCAGCCGACGCGCTGGCCAAAGGGGCCACGGCTGTACTGAACGAACCTGCAACACAGAACAAAGGCTTCTATTCCCCGCCCCGCGTGTTCGCAAACGTACCCGATGACGCCCTGGGCATGGCCGAAGAGGTTTTTGGGCCCATCGCCTGTATCGCACCTTATGACGACTTAGAAGAAGTCATCGCACGATCCAACAATTGTGAATTGGGTCTGTCCGGGTATGTCTACGGCCCCGATCAAGTTGAAGCCGAAGCTGTGGCGGCCCGCTTGCAGGTCGGTAGCGTCGCGGTCAACCAATTGACCACAGCGTATATTGACGTCCCGTTCGGTGGCCTAAAGATCAGTGGTTTGGGCTGCGTCGGCGGCGAGGCAGCGGTTCAGGAGTATCTATTCCCACGCCTGACTGCCACAAAATCGTGAATTTAACTCCCCCAAAACTGGAAAGGGTGGCCACCGGCTGCCCTTTTTTTACGCCCTTTGCCTATATCCTTAGCGCTGCGCGGTTTCCCAGTTCGGATCCGAGAAATAGGGAAGGTTCGACGGAAGCAGCGGGTCTTTACCAAGGATCATGTCCGAAGCCTTTTCACCAATCATCATTGTCGGGCAGTTAAGGTTGGCTGACGGGATCACCGGCATGATTGACGCGTCCGCAACACGCAGATTGTCAATGCCATGGACCCGACATTCCGGATCAACAACAGCCATCTCATCAACTCCCATCTTACAGGTGCCGGACGGATGGTAAGAAGAATGGCAGTTTTCCCTTAGCCAGTTCTCGATATCGGATTCACTCTGCACCTGTTGTCCAGGGAAGATTTCGTCTCCGGTGAAGTTGGCCAGCGAAGGTTGCTGCGCCAGTTCTCTCGACAAACGCAGACCCGCTTTCAGTTCTTCGACATCCTCCGGGTGTGCCAGCATGTTGTAACGGATGCGCGGGGAGGTGAAAGGATCGTTTGAAGCCAGCTTGACGTATCCACGGCTTTTTGGACGCTGGTTGGTGAATTGCAATTGGTAGGCGTGTTCTTTGATGAATTCCGCAGACCCTTCGGCAACCGCAATCTGAAACAATGCGATCTGCATATTGGGGAAACGCACCCCGGCTTTGGTACGAAGAAAACAGACCGCGTCAAAATGGTTGTTGGCAAGCAAGCCCGTGCGGGTCAGCGCCCAGTCAATCACCCCTTTGGCCTGGCTGAAGAGATTCAGATGCCGATAGAGCGTGACCGGCTGAGTGCATTTCACTTGCAGGGAAGTCAGGGGATGGTCCATCAGGTTCTCGCCGACACCGGGCAGGTCGTGAACCACCTCGATACTATGCTCGCGCAGCTGTGCAGCCGGACCGATCCCTGAATGCATCAGGATCGTAGGGCTATTGAAGGCCCCGGCAGACAGCACGACCTCGCGCCGGGCGGTAGCGGCAATCTCGCGCTCGCTCTGCACATAACGCACACCTTTGGCGACTTTGTTTTCAATGATCAGGTTGCGGACTGTGCATCCGGTCTGAATGTCCAGATTTTTTGGCGGATTGCGTAGGTAGCAATGCGCGGTCGACGACCGGCGTCCTTCAGAAACGTTCTTGGGCAGATATCCGAAGCCGTCCTGCTGGCCGCCATTTACATCGTCAGTGCGGCAGTATCCTGCTTCTTCGCCCGCCTTCAGAAATGCCTGCGTCAACGGATCGTCCGAGCCCATGGTCGAAGCGCGGATAGGTCCGTCGTGGCCCTGGTATTCAGTATTACCGTCCACGCGGGTTTCCAGCCGCTTGAAATAGGGCAGAACCTCGGAGTAGGACCATCCGCGCGCGCCGCCTTCGGCCCAGCCTTCGTAATCCATCGGGTGGCCGCGCAGATACAATTGACCGTTGATCGAGCTGGATCCGCCCAGCACCTTGCCACGCGGTTGCACCAGTACCCGGTCGTTCAGATAAGGCTCGGGCTCGGTTTCAAAGTTCCAGTTGTATTTCGGAGCGTTGTAGGCATAGCGCATGGCCGCAGGCACATGAAACAACAGACTGGAGTCCTTCGGTCCCGCTTCCAGCAACAGTACTTTGTTGCTGCTGTCTTCGGCCAACCTGGCCGCAATGATTGCCCCGGCGCTACCCGAGCCGACCACGATGAAATCATATTCTGTTTGCATTTTGACTTCGTTGTAGATGCACCTCTGATCGATAGATCAGGCGGTGTCGGTGACAGACAAATCGTCCTTGTTTTCTGCTTCGGTCAGTTCCTTCGCAGCGCGTGTCGTAGCTTGATCAATATGCGAGGTCATTTCCGCAACTGCGGCGGCAACGTCGCCGCTTTTGGCCGCATCGAGGATTCGAGCATGTTCGCTGTGCAGTTTCTCCAGCTGATTTTCATGCGTGACCACGCGAAACTGTGTCAGCCGTGCTATACCGTCATACTGATCTGAAACGATGTCCAGCGACCGTTGCAGCCGCGACGGACCCAGCAACGTAAGATGGAAATCCTTATTCAGCTTCACCATTTCCCACGGGTCTTTGACCTTCGCAGTTCGGTTCAGAACTTTTTCACAATCTTTTAGGGTTTTCGCGGTATGCCTTGGGACGGCGTCCGCCAAAATAATTGGCTCCAAAGCGCCGCGAATCTGATTCATTTCCACAAGGTCCCGAACGTCGATGCGTGCGATGATCGGACTACGGCGGGGGCGCAGCTCGATCAGGTTTTCCGAGGCCAGCATTCTTACTGCTTCCCGCAGTGGGACGATCGAGACATCCATCTCGGATGCCAATGGCATGATCTTTAGCTCTTGGCCCGGTTCCCATTCACCCGCGATAATCTGTCTTTTCAAAATCTCATAGATCGCTTTGGGGCCATCGCCGTAGTTGAGGAGCTCTTTCATAATCCACTTCCCATTTGAATGACACCGGAACCGTTGAACGCGCTGGCGGCCGCAAGCAAAATATCGTCGCTGCCGAATGCTCCGACAAGTTGCACTCCAACCGGCATTCCCTCAAATCGGTCGCCGGTGGGCATGACGCACGCGGGCAGATACAGCAAACTGCCCAGCATATACAGCATGTGAAGCTTCAGAATAGGCATTTCAACACCGTTCACAGGCACGGTCCGGTCTGTCGCGTCATTGGCGACACGGAACGGGGGTGCCGGCCCCACGGCCGATGGGCACAAAAGAACATCGAACTCCTCAAAAAATTGGGCCACCCTCCGGCACATCTCCAACCTCTCCTCATGGAGGATCAGCCAGTCCCGATGACTCAGGGCGGTGCCCGTTGCGTTGAGTTCCGCAAACTTGTTATTTGTAGCGAGTTCCAACTGCTGTCGGGCGCGATAATCTGCAACAAGTTCGGATTTGCGCGAGGTTTCCGCACGAACCAACAAGTTCATCAACTCAGTCGCCCGGTCGAAATCAATATCGGGCTGCGCCTGGACAACGGTTGCCCCGGTACTGCGCAGATGGTCTGCGAACTTGTCCAGCACGCGCTGATAACGTTTGTCAATCGGGCAGCCTGACTGCGTCGGCAACTGTGCGATTTTGATTTTTTTGGAAACGCTTCTTTTGTCTGGGGCGGCCTTGGTGCGCAGAACCGATAACGCCAGTGCGATATCGCGGACCGAACGGGCCAAGGGGCCTGCCGCTCCGATGTCAGGTTCGCGGAGTTCGTTTAGTGGGCTGTGCCCAGCAAGCGAGATTTCACCCCAGCTCGGCTTCAAGCCGAAAACACCACAGCAATGCGCCGGATAGCGGATTGAACCACCCTGATCGCTGCCGATGTCAATGTAGGACATGCCGCTGGCCACCGCCGCCGCCGACCCGCCGGAGGACCCGCCCGCGCTGCGGTCTGGATCATGCGGGTTGCGTGTAGGCCCGAACAAGGGGTTCGCCGTTTCCCAATCCGACAGGTATGGGGGAATATTGGTTTTTCCGACAATGACGGCGCCTGCCTGTTTCAGGCGGGCAACAACCGCAGAATCTTCACGCACCAGATGGTTCGCCCGCGCTGGGTCGCCCCAGGTTGTCGGGTGCCCAGCCCAATCGAAACATTCTTTTATGGTGACCGGAACACCGTGGAGCGGGCCGATGGCGTCACCTGTGCGGTCGCAGACATCGGCCTGAACCCGCGCGCCCTGCCTGTCCTGATAGACGATCGCGTTGACGGCATCGTTGCGCGCGTCAATCACCGCAAAACAGGCCTCCAGCGCATCCCGCGCGGACACTTCGTGGCGCGCCATGGCGGCGCGCAGCGCCACTGCATCCGGGTAGAGGCCTGAATTCCGGTTAGATTGCTGTGCGGCTAACGTTATCATCCGGCCTCCAGAACCTTCGACAGGAACTGTTGCAGACGTGCGTTTTGCGGGTTTCCGAAAACGTCATCCGGCTTGCCCTGTTCGACCATCTTGCCGCCGTCAAAAAAGCAGACGCGGTCGGATACTTCGCGGG
This sequence comes from Ruegeria lacuscaerulensis, assembly GCF_013031245.1. Lineage (GTDB taxonomy): Bacteria > Pseudomonadota > Alphaproteobacteria > Rhodobacterales > Rhodobacteraceae > Ruegeria > Ruegeria lacuscaerulensis_C. The sequence goes on along the minus strand of NZ_WPZL01000010.1, from coordinate 17,784 downwards.
CAAATCCCATCTGGTGCGTGACTAGCAGGATCGTGTACTTGCCCGATTTGGCCAGATCGCGGATCACCTGCAGCACCTCACCCACCATTTCCGGGTCCAGAGCCGAGGTCGGTTCGTCAAACAGCAGAATTTCGGGATGCATCGCTAGCGTCCGAGCGATGGCGACCCGCTGCTGCTGGCCGCCCGACAACTGACTGGGATAATGGCCAGACTTATCCGCCAGCCCGACCATCTCGAGCAGACGCATCGACTCTTCGGTTGCCTCGGCCTTGGATTTGCCCTGCGTATAGATTGGGCTTTCGTTACAATTCTCAAGCGCCGTCATGTGTGGGAACAGGTTGAAGTTCTGGAACACCATGCCGATTTTGGACCGAATACGCCGGATATGCGCCTTGGACGCATCGACAAGCTGACCGTCCATGTTCATTTTGTTTAGCGGCTCACCGTCGACGAACATAGTGCCGCCCTGAATACCTTCAAGAGTCATCAGGACGCGCAGAACGGTGGTTTTGCCCGAGCCGGACGGGCCGATAATCGAGACGACTTCGCCCCTGTCGACTGAGAAATCCAGGTCTTTCAAAACCTGCAACGCCCCGTAGGCCTTAACGACCTTGTCGAATTGAATCATGGGATGGGTCAATGCAGGATGCTCCTCTTGACGTAGTTTTCAACAAGACGAATGCCGAACGCCGCGATCAGGCTCATGACCAGGAAGAAAATTCCGGCGATAGTGATCGCTTCGGTGAACCGGTAATACTCGGCGCCGATCAGTTTCGACACTTGCATGATTTCCGCCACGGCCACAAAGGACAACAGCGGCGTTTCCTTGAAGATCGCCACCAGATAGTTGCCAAGCGCCGGAATGATCGGCGGCAGCGATTGTGGAATGATCACATTCCGGAATGTCCGGTAAGGCGACATGTTCAGCGCGATGCAAGCTTCCCACTGCCCCTTTGGCACGGCCTGAAACCCGGCGCGGTAGACCTCGGCGCACAGGGCCGAATTGTAGATGCCGATCGCTAGAATGCCAGTGGTCAGCGGCGGCAGGGTGATGCCGATTTCGGGCAGCAGGAAGAACAGAAAGAAGATCTGTACCAGCAGCGGCGTTGCCCGGATCACCTCGATCACTTCGGTCGCCGGACGGCTGACCCATATCGAGCGGTGCGTTTTCAGCAGCATCAGGATCAGCCCGCCGACCAGCGCGAAAGCAAAGCTGGCCACGGTAGCCCAAACAGTGACGCCTGCCGCTTCCCACATCCGGGGCAGCACCACGTCAAAGGTAAAATCCCATCTCCAATCCATGGCTCAGACCCTCTTGTTCAGGTGATGGGTGAAATACTCTTCCAAGGCCTCGCCGCCGAAGCGGACGAACTGGGCCAGGCAATAATAGAGCATCACGGTGATCAAGAAGATTTCGATCGTCCGGTAGTGCAACTGGTTTTGCTGCACGGCGGCATAGGTGATATCGACCAGCGTGACCGCCGAGACCAGGGCGGTGGCCTTGATCAGCTCGATGGTTAGGTTGCTCATACCGGGGATCATGATGGCAATCGCCTGTGGCAGAACGATGCGGGTCATACGCCGATAAGCGGACATGTTGAGCGCGACGGTCGCCTCGGTCTGGCCCTTTGGCACGGCCCCCAACGCGCCACGCACGACCTCGGCCCCGTAGGCGCCGAAGTTCAGCCCGATAGCCGCAACTCCTGCCACCATCGGCGACAGGGTCAGCCCGAATTCGGGCATAACGAAGAACATCCAGAACAGAATCACCAGCAGCGACGTGCCCCGGAAGACCTCGATATAGATGGTCGAAATCCAGCGGATGGCGGTGTTACCACGCGACCGGCCGATGCCCGCGATTAAGGACATGAACAGGAACAAAATGATGGACAGGACCGAAACCTGCGCCGTCACCACCGCACCTTTGAGGATCGCGGGCAGGAATATCCGCAGTTCCGAGAAGGTGGCGGCAGACAAGCCGACCAAAAAGGCGATCAGCGCGGAAACGATGGCAACGCGATTCATGCGCATTCTCCGCAGTACAGAAAGTTAACCCGGCCCCTTGAGAGGGCCGGGCGCAGGAGGATTCAGCCGCCGCACAGCTCGGAGGTTGTGCTGATCGGCAGTTCATCCGCCGTCATCCCGTGCTTTTCCATGATGGCGATGTGCTCGGGCGAGCCGATGAATTCATTCATGGCCTGATTAAAGGCCGCCACGAATTCCGCGTCATCCTTGCGGAAGGCAAAGGCGCCATGCGATACCGCCGGCTGTCCGGCCACTTCGGCGAAGACAGGCGTGGATTCAACACCGCCCGGATCGCTGGCGATGATCTGGCGGACACCGGGCCCGGACACCGCCCAGGCGTCGATGCGCCCGGCCTTCAGCGCGGCAACACCCGTCGGGTTGTCCGGCAATTGCGAGATGTTGGCATCGTCGATACCGGCTGATTGGGCATAACCCACCTGCGCAGCACCTGCGACGGCACCCACTTTTAGGCCGTTTTCAGCGATGGATTCATAGTTGCTGACGCCCTTGGGGTTGCCTTCCAGAACCAGCATCGCCTGTTTGATGCCGAATGTCGGTTCGGAAAACTGCACCTCGGCGCAGCGCTTGGGGGTCACGAACATGCCTGCGGCCACCACGTCGAACCGGTCGGCCTTGACGCCGGGGATCAGTGCTCCCCATTCGGTCGAGTTCGCCTCGGCAATCTTGCCACCCATCTTGTCCAGCACAGCCGCCAGGGTTTCCACGTCGGTGCCGACCAGCGTGTCACTGTCGTCCTTATAGGCGTAAGGCGAGAAATTATAGAAAGCGACGCGCAGGCCATCGCCCTTGGCGCGATCCATCAGCCCTTCGGCAAGGCTTGCGCCTGCGGAAAGGGCCAGGGTCGCCGTTGCGGTCAGCGCCATCAGTGTTCTGCGTTTAATCATCATGAGATGCTCCCAGTTGTAACTTCAGTTTGTTGATTTCCCGCCGGTTTTCCAGCCTGAGTTATGGTATGGCCGCTTATTTTAGTTCGAGGACTGCGCCACCACAGACGACGGCGCAATCCGATTTCATCAAGCCTCCACGACCGGGATTTCCCAATCCGCGGCCGGTGCCGACAGCAGATCGGGTTCACCGGTGGTGACGGCCCAGTTGTCTTCGGCGTTGATAAAGCCGAGGTGGTTCGAGAAGTTCGGGTTGCAGGCAAAGACGTTGCCCACCTCGAAGGTGATGTCCTCGAACGCGGCCAGCGAGGGGTATTCGGTGGTCTCGATCCCCACGCCGTGGCCGACCCGGCCCACGCCCATGGTTTTCAGCCCGCGTTCGGCCAGATATTTGTCGACGACGCGGATCACGTCGGCGGGCTTGTTGCCTGCGGTTAGCTGCATGTTGCAGTCATGGCGCAGCTGCATCATCCAGCCATAGAACTCTTTCAGTTCCTCCGACGGGGTGCCGACCGAGGCGGTCCGCGCCAGATCCGACCAGTATCCCTTGTAGCTGACGCCGACATCGAAACCGAGGGTTTCACCCTTCTGGATCACCCGGTCGGTGGGCAGCAGCACGATGCCTTTGTCATTGGCCCCTGACAGCACGCACAAGAGCGAGATTTTCTCGGCCCCGTTTTCGATCAGGTTCTGACGCAAGATTTGCGCGACCTCGTTTTCGGTCATGCCCGCACGAACCTGGGTAAAGGTCTTTTTCTGCGCTTCGGCCGAAATGACCGACGCGCGGCGCAGGTATTCGACTTCCTGCGGCGACTTCACGTTGCGCACTTTCAGGATGATGTCGGCGGCATCCTCGAACGTGGCCTCGGGCAGGCCCTTCATCACTTCCTGCAGGCCCAGATAGGAAATGCCCAGATACTGTTCGCGGCCCAGTTCACAGCCGATGCGCGCCTTGGACAGGCCCAGTTCCTTCAGCACACCGATGATGAATTCGGGGTGGCCCATCAGGCCACCGGTGGTGCGGATGTCGGTGATGAACGATGTCTGTTCGACCTGCGCGACCTCGAACGGCATGGTGATCAGGGTCGGGTCGCCATCCTTGGGGAGGATGACCATGTACGAGCGGATCTTGTCCACCGCGCACTGTTCCGAGCGATGGCCCGAGTAATACTGATAGTTTAGCCGCTCGGTGATCAGCATTGCGTCGAGGTTCTTTTCGGCCATCAGCGCACGCGTTTTCGCAAAGCGCTGTTCGAATTCCTCACGTGAAAAGTCTGCGTATTGGGGTGCCATGAGAGCCCTGTAATTCTGAGTTGACGTGGCGGTGATACTAGATAATATATTATTTAACGCAAGAGAATTCTTCAGGAGCCGCAGGATGAAAGTTTTTTCGGACGCACAAGTGAAAGAAGCGTTGCCGTGGGAGGGATTGATCTCGGAACTGCGCGCGGCATTTGCCAAGGGTGTCTCACAACCACTTCGCACCGCGCATACCGTGTCGGTTCCGGGTGAGCCGGATGCATCATTCCTGGCTATGCCCGCATGGGAAGAAGGCGGCAAACTGGCCGTAAAAATCCTGTTTATTGCACCGGGTAACTCGGCCCGGAACGTTCCTGCGGTCAATGCCTCGGTCATGGTATTCGACGCCACGACCGGTCAGGCCGAAGCCGCGATGGAAGGCGCGGAACTGACCGCGCGGCGCACCGCGGCAACCTCGGCGCTGGCTGCCGATCTGATGGCCCGCAAGGATGCCAAAACATTGCTGGTCGTCGGCGCGGGCACAATCGCAGGCAACCTGATTCCCGCCCACCGCGCCGTGCGCGACTATGATTCGGTTCAGATCTGGGCCCGCCGCCCCGAACAGGCGCAGGCCCTGGCCGATCAGTTCGACGACAAGGTGACGGTCGCCACCGATCTGGATGCCGCAGTGGCCGAGGCCGATGTCATCTCCGCCGCCACGATCACAAACGATCCGCTGATCAAGGGCGCGTTGCTGAAAGAGGGCGCGCATCTGGATTTGGTGGGTGGCTTCACCGCCGACATGCGCGAGGCCGACAGCGATGCCCTGAAACGCGCCGCTGGTGGCATCATCGTCGACACTTTTGACGGCGCAATGGCTGAGGCGGGGGACATCACCCAGCCGCTGGCCGAGGGCGCGATCACCCGCGACGACATCGTGGGCGACATGGCCGAACTGTGCCGGGGCGAGGCAATCCCGCGCGCGTCCGACACACAAATCACCGTTTTCAAATCCGTAGGGGCCGCGATCGAGGATTTCGTCGCTGCCCGCATGACTGCTGCATCTCAAACCTGACGGGAAAGACAATGACTGAGTTCAGATTCGCCCGCCGGTCTGCCATTCTTGGCAAATCGGTCTTCGACCACGCGCCCGGCACCATCGCGCTCAATTCCGGTGCCGCCTATCCGCCCTGCCTGCCCGATGTGGTGCGCGAAGCGACCGAGGCAGTCGGCCCCCTGCGCGAAGAAGCGATGCAATATGCGCCGCTGATGGGTCTGGATGACCTGCGCGACGAGATCTGCAATTTCGTGGCCGAGGATGGCATTCAGGCTAGCCGTGAAAACGTACTGGTGACCTACGGCTCCAAAAGCGCTTTTGACCTGGCCCTGCGCACCTTTTGCGAACCCGGCGACACGGTGATCGTCACCCGCCCGACCTATATGACTGCCGTGCATATCATGCGCACCCATAACGTGCGTTTCCTCGATATCGGCCAGGATCACGAAGGATTCTGCGCCGATGAATTGGAACACAAACTGAAGCGCATGGAACACAACGCCGAACAGATGCCCAAGCTGCTGTTCGATGTGCCCGATTTCCACAATCCGACCGGTGTCACCACCTCGCTCGCGCGCCGCAAAAAGATGCTTGAACTGGCGCAGCGTTTCAATTTTGTGATCTGCGAAGACGACCCCTATCGTCGTATCCGGTTCGAGGGTGAGGTGATACCGTCGATCAAGTCGATGGACACCACGGGCCATGTCATCAGCCTGGGCACCGTGTCGAAAATCCTGGCCCCCGGCCTGCGCGTCGGCTGGGCCATCGGCAATGCCGGTGTGATCCGACGCATGGCGATGCAAAAGGCCGATGGCGGTTCGAACGCGTTTGCGCAACGGATTGTGGTGCAGCTGATGCAGTCGAATAAGTTGGCGCATCACATCGACGAAATGATCCAGCAGATGCGCACCCACCGAGATGCGATGATTGCGGCCTTTGCCGAGCACCTCCCCGAGGCCAAGATCCGCGCGCCACAGGGCGGTTATTTCCTGTGGGCCGAAATGCCCGAAGGCGCCGACGCCGAGCGGCTGGTCGAAATGGGCATCGAGGAAGGGGTCGAGGTGTCCTCGGGCCGTCTGAGTTTTCCCAATGACGATCCGGGAAACTTCATCCGCATGGCCTATAGCTTCATCACCGTCGACGAAATCAATGAGGGCATCGCCAAACTGGGCGTTGCCTGGCGCAAACTCCAATCCCAAGCACAAGCGGCATAAGAAGAAGGATCAACCCAATGCCCTGTCCCAAAGTTTCCCTCGCCCCGTCCTGCGAGATCGATCTGGACGCCGAAGGCAAGCACCACGGCTATGTCCGTATCCAGTTCAGCTCGGACCGGTCCGCCTATGGCTGGCTGCCGATGCCGATCATGTCGATCAAGAACGGCGATGGTCCTGTCGCGGTTGTGATCGGCGCCAACCACGGCGACGAATACGAAGGTGTATCGGTCACCAACGGCCTGTATCAGGAACTGGAAGCGTCCGATATCAAAGGTCAGATCATATTTCTCCCCGCCGCCAACGCGCCCGCCTTCTATGCCGGTCGCCGCACCTCGCCGCTGGACTGGACCGGTGAAGCCAACCTGAACCGGATGTTCCCGGGCAACCAGTACGGCTCGCCCACCGAAATGATCGCGTGGTACATCACCAACCACATCGTGCCGCGCGGCGAAGCGTTCTTTGACCTGCACTCGGCCGGCAAGTCGATCGACCACCACCCGTCGGTCAAAATCCGCCTGATGGGGGACGAGGCCAAAGACGCCATGCAGATGAAATTCCTGGAGTTGTTCGGCGCACCGCTGGGCATCGTCGGCGACCGGGTGCATGAAACAACCCTGTCGGGTGAGATCCTGCCGCTGGACAAGATCTATCTGTCCACCGAACTGGGTGGCGCGGGCAAGATCCGGCCATGGATCCGCGATTTCGCCTGGAACGGCATGAAACGCTGCCTGCGCGAAATGGGTGTGCTGCAAACCGATGAAATGTTGCCGGAGCCCGAGCACAAGGTGGCACTAAAAGCGATGCAAACCGGAGATCACTACATCTTCGCCCGCAAGGACGGAATGTTCGAGCCCCGTGTAAACCTCGGGGACGTCGTCGAGGATGGACAATTCGCTGGCTATGTATGGAACCTGAAGGAGCCGTGGGAAAAACCCGAGGAGCTCCATTTCAACAAAGGTGGCGTCGTCTTCTGCAAGCGTACCCCGGCACTGTGCGAGATCGGCGACACGCTGTTCTTCACCCTCAGCGATTATGAAGGATAACGCTGAAAGATGTGAAGCAGGGCCCCTTTCCCACCTTTCACCCTGCCTCACCGGGCGCGCAGCATCGTTGCGCGCCTTTGACACGGCTCTGGGCAACGGAGAAGACCGCGGTTCCAAAAGCTATGTTTTTCTTCTGCTGCCGGGCGCTTCGATGCTGAGCTTCAGCGCCGCGGTCGAGCCTTTGCGTATGGCCAACAAACTAAGTATTCGCACGGTTTACGAATGGCTAACCGTATCTCTGGACGGTGAGTCGTTGCAATTTTCCAACGGCGTGAACGTGGCCGTCGATGGCCGCTGTCTCTTGCCCGATAAGCCCGACTTCGCCTTTGTTGTCGCCGGAAACGAACTCAGCGCTGGTCAGGAGAAATCTGCGGCGCGTTGGCTGTACACCCATTATCGTGCAGGCGCGCGGGTCGGATCGGTTGGTGGTGGTGCCCGGATCATGGCGCAGGCCGGGTTGCTAGAAGACCGCGCCTTTACCCTGCATTGGGAGGATCAGCCCGGTTTCCGAGAACGGCACCCCTTTCTGGACCCCGAAGACCGCCTGTATTGCGAGGATGACAATGTCATCACCTGTGGCGGCGGCATGGCGGCAGCGGATCTGACGTTAAATCTCATTGAGCAGGACTTCGACCGGGATTTTGCCATGTCCGTGTCCGAGATGTGCGTGCATTTTGGTCTACGACAAGGTGAAGAACGCCCAAAAAGCTCAATATCCATGACGCTTGGGTCACGGAACCCACACCTGATAACCGCCACCCGGATCATGTCGGACAATCTGGAGGATATTTTACCGATGGACTTCATTGCACGCAGTTCAGGCGTGTCCCGCCGACAACTGGAACGGTTGTTCAAAACCTACACAGGCCGATCACCAGCAAGTTTTTACCGCGATCTGCGGTTGGAGCGTGGCCGCCAGTTGTTGCGCGACACGGATTACAAGGTCATCGCCATTTCGGCTGCCTGCGGCTTTTCCAGCGTAACGAGCTTTTCACGCAGTTTTCGAAAAAAGTTCGGCTTTTGCCCCATCCAGTCAAGAAAGGTGTGACCACTGACCCAATCCGTTCTATCGCCACAGCAGATTACGCATAGGATTGCAGAACACTGCCGGATGGTTTCCAACAATGCAGTGTTAGTTCTGGCGGATGACAGTTTTGAAGACTGGTCAGAATTACTGGCATTGATGCACCGGGCATTTGCACTACACGTCGGGAAAGTCGACCCGCCCAATACAGCGTTGGACTGCACAGAACAGGACCTGATCAAAAAAGCCGGGCAAGAGGCACTGCTGTTGGCCTATGCAGGGGGCAAACTGGCTGGCTGCATGTTCATGCTCAAGCTGCGCGGCGCGCTTTATCTCAACCGGTTCGCGATTTTGCCTGAATTGCACGGCGCTGGTCTGGCGCGTGTTATGATGACCGAAGCAGAACAGTATGCATTGGCAAACGGTCTGCACAAACTGACCCTGGAAACCCGCGTTGAGTTGCGCACAAATCAAGCGAAATTTGCGACTTTCGGATTTAAGATTGTCGGAGGCCGCGCCCACAAGGGTTATTGCAAAGTAACTACGCTGAAAATGACAAAGTCATTACGTGAGTAAAACATGGGGAAACTAAATGGAGATGTTTGGATTCGAGCTTTTGAGAAACGGGTCGCAGGAACAGGATCTGTTGCAAACTTTGAGCCCTTGACCTTCATGGCGTTAGCGCCTGTGTGGCGAATGGCATTATCCAGTTGAAGGTTGGTTTATGATTTCTTTTAAAGGTGCGCAGTATCCGAAGGATGTGATCCTGGTCGCGGTCTTCTTTTAAGTCCGCTACGGTGCTTCCTACCGAGACCTTGAAGAAATCATGGCCGAGCGCGGTGTATCGGTCGATCATACTACACTGAACCGTTGGGTCGGAAGATATTCTTGTGCCATTGCAGAAGCAGCGCGTCCTAGAAAAGCGCCATGTGGTCGCTCTTGGAGAATGGGCGAAACTTACATCAAGGTTAAAGGCACGTGGGTTTATCTCTATCGGGCTGTCGACAAGCACGGCAAGACCCTTGATTTCATGCTTTCACGACGCCGAAACAAGCCAGCAGCCACAATGTTTTTCGCCAGAATGTTGGAGGCAAATGGCTTGCCAAGAAAGATCGTGATCTACAAGAGCGGGGCCAACACCGCTGGTATCAAAGCCGTCTACAAGATGTTGAAAGGATTCGGCTGCCCGATCCCAATCGAAATGGTGAGGCGGAAATACTTGAACAATATCGTCGAGCAGGACCATCGGTTCATAAAGCGGCGCGCTCGACCGATGCTGGGGTTCAAAGCATTCGCTTCGGCAGTTGCAACGTTGGACGGAATCGAAGTCGCGAACATGATCCGCAAAGGTCAGTTCACGCCCGGGCTCTGTCCGTTTCGACAATTCGCAGAACTGGCCGCCTAACTCCAATGCAATCTCTTGAACAGGTCATCGTTCTCAAAAGATTGCAACAAAACATCGTGGACCCTCAGGCAATGCCCATTTGTCCTAAGCGGTGAATTCCCCAGTGGCATGTCGTAGTGAAGAGCTTCAGGCGGTTTTGGCGTTGCCCAACGATGAATCGCCATTTCGCAGGCTGTCCTTTCAGAATCGGGGCGCCCGCCAGATATGCACCCAAGCCACGACAGAAATGACCGACCAGACGCCCGTGCGCAGGGTCATCGCACCAATGGTGCGCATCTCATAGGCGTTGCCTTGCAGCACGTGAGCGCCGAAGGCCAGGAAAACCAGAACGGTGGCAACCAGAATGCCTATCGATATCCAGACCGCTGGCCGGTGCCGCAGAAACAGCCCAATACCGGCCACGACATAGGCGAATCCTGCCAGAAAGTTGAACCACAGCACGAAGGGCACCGCATTGCCGACAGCGGCACGCGCTTCCTCGCTACCGAACAAGGCCCGCCCGCCTGCGAAAACAGTCAATGCGCCGAACACTATTGCCACGCTTGCCGCAATGTTCAGGGCGCGGTTTCCAGGGTTTGTATTGTTCATGTCGCGTCCCCTTCCTCTCCATCAAGCTGGCCGTCGCGCAGATGGAACAGCTTGTCGAACCGGTCATAGATCTTCTCATCATGGGTGACCGCGATGATGCAGGCATCCTGTTCTGCGGCGAGCTTGCGCATCAGGTCCATCACGATCCCGGCCCGCTTGCTGTCGAGCGCCGCAGTTGGCTCATCAGCAAGAATGATGCGGGGGCTGTTGGCAAGGGCGCGTGCTATGGCTACACGTTGCGCCTCACCTCCAGACAGAAGCGCGGGCATCGCATCCTTGCGGTGACCGACCTCTAGATAGTCCAGCAGCTCGATGGCGCGCCTTTGCGCCTCAGCCGTCGATTTTCCAGCCAGTTTCAGCACCAGCGCAACGTTATCTTTGGCATCGAGAAATGGCAGAAGATTATGGAACTGAAAGATAAACCCGATCTTGTCGAGCCGGAGCTTACGCAGATCGTCTCGCAGCCATTGGTTGTCGTAAACAACCTCATCGTCCAGCGTAACCTTGCCCGTACTCGGAGCAATGATGCAGCCAATGACATTCAGAAGCGTTGTCTTACCCGATCCAGACGGACCGAGTAGCGCCACCACTTCACCCGCCTGGACTGACAGATCAACATCCTTCAGTGCATCGACGCGAGCATCGCCTTCGCCAAAGTGCTTGGAGACATTAGCAACATCTACAATCACGCGACGCGGATCATTGAGCATGACGTCACCCTCCGATTGCCGTGGCTGGATCGACCTTGAGTGCGGCACGCACGCCAAGGCCGCTTGCGACGATGCAGACAAAGAGGATGATCCCTGCTAGCGCGGCGGCGTTGATCGGCTCCAACACCACCCGACGGGGGAAGTAGTCCTTGACGAGCAGGATAAGGATCAGACCAAAACTCCAGCCAACCGCACCAAGTGCAATGGATTGCTGCACGATCAGCCCGACGATCGTGCGGTCGGGCGCGCCGATCAGTTTGAGCGTGGCGATCTGCTTCAGCTTTTCCATGGTCATTGTGTAGATAATCAGCGCGATCACAACGGCTGAAACGGACAATAGGATGCCCAGAAACAAACCTATCTGACGCTTTGCCCGGTCCACCACAGACATCAGTAAGATAGATTCCTGATCGGCTTGTGTCAGGGCCCCAAGATGTTTCCACTGCCGCACGGTCTGCGCCACTGCATGAGGGTCAGCATTCGGCTCAAGCCTTGCGATCACAGCTGCAACACTGTCCTGACTTTCGAGCAATCCTGCGCCTCGCGCCTCCTGAACGCGTTGCGCCGACGGGGCCAGTTGCGTCTGCAGCACCTGCGCATCGCGCAGGGTGATGAACACTGCCGGATCACCGGCGGAATTCGTCGTATCCTCGACCAACCCGACCACAGTGAAAGGATCGCGGCCCAGTCGGATCACATCGCCGACGGACAGTCCGGATTTGGCATCTGCCACGATCTCGAAATGGGACTGGCTGATCCCGCGTCCAGCCGAGATTGCTTCGGGTCCACCGGGATGACCTGGCTCGTATCCGATCACGTAAAGGCGTAGCGTTTCGCCGCGAAAGGGCGCCTCGACGGTTTGGTAGCTGATGCTGCCCGCTTCGGCCACACCATGCAGCCGCGTCACCGCATCACGCGTGCCGCCGGGGATTTTTGAGGCTTCTGCAAACGGCCCCTGTGTGCCAGATTCAACGACCCAAAGATCAACCCGCGGTGCCTTCACGATGTTCAGCGCGTCCGCGACCAGCCCATTGTAAATACCAATCATAGCCAGCACGACCGCCATCAGAAGGCTGAGGCCGAGGCAAGTTAGCACGAAGCGGAATAGATTATGGCGCACATCGCGGTATGCGAGGTTCATGGCGCATCCCTCTCGGCAACCCGAACCATGCGTCCCTCAGACAACCCTTTAACGGGTGCCACAATGAGCTGCGCGCCGTCGGCAATACCACTGACCAGCTCGACCCGCGCATCCTCGGTCCGGTGACCGAAGACTGCGGACACCTGATGTGCGCGCCCATCCTGTGCGACCCAGATACGACCTTCATGCCCATCAAACCCGGTTATGGCGAACTCTGGAACCAACAACGCATCGGCCAGCTCTGTCACCGTGATCCAAATTTCGGCCTGTTCGCCGAGAAAAACCTGTTCCGGGCACCGATTGCACGCAATCCAGACCCGGCGCTCTTCGTTCACCCGATCGCTTTCAATACCGATCCGCGCGATCTTACCCGTGAAGACCTGATGCGGCAGAGACCGCAACCGCACTTCGGCAACCTGTCCGAGTCGCAGAGGCCCGGCACGCTCTTCATCAATATAGGCCAATGCCCAGACAGTGTTCGGATCCATAAGCGTAAAGATAGGTTCACCCGCGATAACAACGGTACCTGCTTCGACATGGCGCTCAACGACGACCGCGTCAAATGGTGCCCGCAACACATGATGATCGAGCAGCACGCGTTCGTATTGCAGGGCTGCCTCGGCGTCCTTGTGCATGGACTTGGCTACCTCAACATCACTTTCTGCGACGGCCAGATCGGCCGCTGCAACATCGACATCACGCTGCGCCTCTTCTGCAGCCTGAGTCGAGACGGCATTGCGTCCGGCAAGTTCCTGCTGGCGCGCATTTGTCGATTGCCGCTGAGCCAGAATGGCACGGGCGCGGATCACGTTTGCCTCGGCCTTGCCCAGGGTGGCCTCTGCGGCGGCAAACCCCGCCTTGGCGCGCGCGACTTTTGCTTGTTGTTCCGTAGGATGAAGCCGGGCAAGGACCTGCCCCGCTTCGATCGCATCGCCACTATCGACCGAAAGTTCGGTCAGCGCGGCACCAACTTCAAATCCGACATCCGAGACGATCCGTGCTTCGACCGTACCCAACCCATAAACGCGCACAGGGACACTCTTTTCAATGGCGGCGGTGGAAACACTGATCGGTCGCTCTGTTAGGACAAACCAACCAAAGACTGCGAGGACGACAACAAGGGTTACACTCAGAATGATACGGCGGTTCATGGCGAAACCTCCGAACTTGCTATTCGGAACAGCCGCATCTGAGCGTCAAGCAATCGGCGCCCTTCGGATTCCAATGCGAAACTGCGTTTCCCCAAAGTCCAACGGATCGCCAGCCCCTGCACCAGCGAGACCAACAATAGCGCCCCGTCCTCTGGCGGTAGGTCTGTGTCGAACAGGCCCGCTTTCTGTCCCCTGGTCAATTCAATGGCCAGCGAGGCGACCAATTCGGTCATCAGCGCAAGAACGGATTGGCGCAGATCGTCGTTTTCTACCTGTAACTCACGCGAGAAAAGGATGGACGGGATGGCCGGCATTGTCTCAATCTGGTGCAATTGCGCCAAGATCAAAGCTTTTATCCGGGCTGTCGGATCGTCGGATGTCTTCAGCGCGTCAGCCCACGCGGTTCTGAGGCGGTCAGAAATCCCCGCAGCCACCGCCAGCCATAAATCCTGCTTGGTCGCGAAGTGCCGGAAGATTGCGGGCTGCGTCAACCCTACTGCATCAGCAACCGACTGCGTGGTCAGACGATCTGGGCCCAACTCGTCCGCGAGACGCAGCATTGCCTGCACGATCTCAGTCTTGCGTTCATCTGCGGGCTTACGTGTAGGCATTGCGCACCACGTTGTTAGTAATTACTCACTAACTATTTAGTGCGAGATACACTTACCGTCAAGCGCATCTGCAGTTGATTGCGGCATAGGGGATCGAAAATGGTCGCATGGCACTCTCTAGTAGCGAGAAGACGACAAGAAACAGCAGAGAGAGCCTTATGACTGCGCAACACCTATAGTCGACCTTCATGAAAAATGCGGTATCAAGTAGTTTGGGCTCAAAGCGGAACTCGGAGCCTACGCGCCCGCTTTTCGGACATTCGCCGCAGGTGCAAAACTTCGAAGTCAGCGAACTCACGATTTGCGGACAAAGCGCGCTTTCGCTAAGCATGGATCAATGGCGGCTATCAGTTGCTGGACAACGCCACCAGAATATCTTCGACCAGAGAGGTGGTGTTCAATTCACATTCTGTTTGAACTTCCACCAGAGTACCTACTCCTAACGGAAAGCGACACGCCCATGATGCCATTCGCTTTGCAAGCTCGTTAGCGTTACTTTGCCTGTCCAAATGGCCTGGGTGTCTTGTTCTAGCGAGAAACCGCATGTGTGCGACTTTCGGTGAACAAAGGCAGCATACTTCAACAAGCCGCTCGTATTCTTGTGCCAGCCAGTCTGATGGCGTTCCACTCTCGTCACTGTCCCCCAAGGATCGCCAATGTGATACGAGAACAGCGGAATTTGATCGAATAGCTGCATCTTCAAAGGTTAGGTCACTTTGCCTACTGAGCTGATTTCGGTCGTCCCACGAACTAACTCCAAAGCGGTCGAACATGTCCTCAAGGAAATCGTCTTTGTCGAGAAATTCAAAACCTAGGTGTTTTGCTATTTCACGCGCGACCGTAGTTTTTCCGCTTGCAGGAAGACCTGTTACAACTACACCTCTCTTCATAAAACGCCGATTGCCTCTCGAATCTACACGCGTCAAAGGACGTACCCTGAGATTGGCTGAACCCTAGCACCCGTTGTTCACCATCAAAAGCCGACAATCGCTTAGTGTGCAGCATTGGAATATTTGGGCTCTGTTCGGTCAACTTCTGCGGTGCGGCTATAGGTCTGGTCTAACGTGGCGAACGGCCTGAGCCGTCCGCCAACATCGTTCAGATGTCGATCTTTTCAGCAATGCTCAACGCATCTTCCAACTCGACGCCGAGATAGCGCACAATGCTATCGACCTTCGTGTGTCCAAGCAGAAGCTGTACCGCTCTGAGATCTCCAGTCTTTCGATAAATCTCCGCCGCATTGGTTCGGCGGAGTGAGTGGGTGCCGTATCCGCTCGGCTCCAGGCCAATCGCGGTGACCCAATCACGAACGAGCCGACCATATTGACGCGTCGAGATATGGGGCCAGTCATGGAACCGGCTTGGGAACATGAAATGACAGTCGATCATTTCGGGCGAACAAACCCAGGCGGAAATTGTATCCCGCGTATTTTCAGTCAGTTTGAACTGAACCGGTCGTTTGGTTTTGCTCTGGATCAACGAAACCCGCTCACGGACGTGCTGATCCTTGACCAGACCGGTCACAGCAAGCCTCACGAGATCGCGGTTACGCTGTTTGCTGTCGATGGCGACATTGAATAGCACCACATCGCGCAGGCTATCCGCCAGTTCGAGCCGCGCGGATTGCCCAGACTTGTTTCGGCAACAGCGGCCTTTTCTGGCCGATGATCCGGCCCTTGTTCCAGGCACTTCGTTTTGGGGTGACCGCGGGAAGTTGGACTCTTGGCATGATATGCCCTCCAATCCCCCGCCAGGCCCAGACGCCAACACCGCGCTGACAGCTGAACTTTACTGGTAGTTTGAATGGCCGTGTCCGGTGCTTGTTCTTTGGGAACCGCTGCAGATGCATAGGGCCGGTCGGATCTGTTGCGAAGTTTTTTGCTGACCGAAGAGATCCCAGTGTGTTTGCGAGTTAAGCAGCCAGTTCCGCGAAGTGACAAAACGGACAGCCTCCGGGCATGAGTTGGTCTTTGCGGATCATGTTCGCGACTTCGATCCCATCCAACGTGGAAGCTGGAGAAACGAAAGATTTGAAACCAAGCATAGGGCGCGTTCGTCTTTTGATGAATCGGTGATCTTGTTCCACAATGTTATTGAGATACTTGTGCCTTACCATCTCGATCGGGATCGGACAGCCAAAGCCCTTGAGCATTTTGTTGATAGCCTTGATGCCAGCGGTATTAGCACCGCTCTTGTCGATCACAATCTTCCTCGGCAATCCATTTGCCTCCAACATCCTGGCGAAGAACTTTGTGGCTGCAGGCTTGTTTCGACGCGGTGAAAGCATGAAATCAAGGGTCTTGCCGTATTTGTCGACGGCTCGATAGAGGTAAACCCACGAGCCTTTTACTTTGATGTAGGGCTCGTCCATTCTCCAGGATCGGCTACATGGCGCTTTTCGACGCCGCGCTGCTTCTGCAATGGCACAAGAATATCGTCCGACCCAACGGTTCAGTGTAGTGTGATCGACCGACACGCCACGCTCTGCCAAGATCTCTTCCAAGTCTCGATACGAAACGCCGTATCGGACATAGAAGAATACTGCGAACAGGATCACGTCCTTCGGATACTGCGCACCTTTGAAAGAAATCATGGACCAACCTTCAACTAAATAATGGCGTTCGCCACACAGGCGCAAACACCACTAAGGTCAATGCTCAAAACTTCGCAACAGAACCGGGCCGGTCTGAGCCCAAAGCGGACGCGCCTAGAAATCGCATGGCTACGCTGGCGGAGCTACTAGCTGGCCGCAGCTGCATTTGCTTTTTGTTGAGCACCAGCCTTAAACTTAAACTCAAAGCCGCGACATAATGCAAAATTCGGTGGAGCCTACCCATGGCAGCCATTAGAATCGACGCAACGCCACAACATCTTATCGATGTCCTTACATTGGGCTTCTCTTCTGATCCAATGATGCGGTGGTTATTTCCGGAACCACATGCATACCTCCAACATTTTCCAGTGCTGCTGAATCTGTTTGCAGGCGAAGCGTTTAAAAACGACACAGCTTTGAGCACAGACGATGGAAGCGCTGCAGCGTTGTGGTTGCGACCTGGCGCGTATCCGGATGGCGATGGAATCATGGCATTTTTCAATGATGTATTATCCAAGGAAATACTTGAAGACTCTAACAGGTTGGTTGAGTTGGAAGATGAACTTCATCCTGATGAGTCTTGTTGGCACCTAGCCATGGTTGCGAGCGATCCAACGTCACGAGGAAAAGGACTAGGTTCGGCACTTGTGGACCACATTCTCATCCAATGTGACGCCGAGGGAAAAGTCGCCTACCTTGAAAATACGAACCCCTACAATTTGGACTTTTATAAGCGGCGCGGCTTTGTTGTGGTCGGAGAGATTCAGGCCGGAAAGTCGCCGACAATGTTCGGAATGCGCCGCGATCCTCGTTGAATTTGAGAGGCGCCGTAAATATACAACTGTGAGTCTAACCACGAACGGATCAGACATATCCCACAGCAAATAGTTTGCTTTGGGCATTCACTAGGTTTGCAGTGCTCGAACATCAATCGAATGTCTGTAAAGTCCGGTGAGTTCAACGGGTCAGCGCAACACTTTAGTCTTTCTGGAAGGATGGAGTGTTGAGCATGAAGTATCGTCGGCGAACGTTTTATACGGACGAGCAGAAGTCGGAGATGTGGGACAGGTGGCAACGG
>NZ_WPZL01000001.1 GCF_013031245.1 Ruegeria lacuscaerulensis | reverse complement strand
ACGACCGCAAAAATCGCCAATAAACTCTTGCAATGCAGGAGCCACCCACAGATGCCATCTAACATGCTTCAGCCTTTCGCTTGCGCGGCACATCGCAATAAGCGGAAACCGGACATTTGGAGTACCGGCGAGTAAAGGCAAGGGGCGGACAAACAGAGTTATCGCTGCAACCGCACCAAGGAGCGTTTTTTGGACGGGCGATCAACAGTGATCGTTTTTTTGTCATACATGTATGCCAAGCGCTGGCCGGTTTGGCTGCAACGGCACACCGTCACCTGAGCAAATAATGCGCCAAGGCTTCGTGTCTGGCACCTTCTGGACGCAAGGTCGATTGGTATAGGGTAAAGCCTGTCACCGGCATCTTTGGCAAGGCGCTCATAGTGCGCGGACGTTGGACGAGCTGAACCGCCTCGCGTTGTCCTGGTTTGAAGCGAGCAATAGTCACATGCGGGCGAAAGCGCCGGCGGGGCAGCACGATCCCGGCTCGCCGCATGGCAGTCTGGATTTTTTGGTGCAAAGCTATGAGTGCCGGACAATCCTCCACCACAACAGCCAGAACCTGCCCAAAACTTTCGATCCCTGAAAAGGTGACGCCGAAGGGTGGAGCTGAAAGTATCGAAAGCTCTTCATGCAATTCCTCTAACGTCTCCTCGGTCTGATCATCCAGAAAGGCTAGCGTCAAATGCATGTTGTCCGACGATACCAGTCGGCCGACCGGCAGCGCGCGTTGCAAGGGCGCAAAAGCTGCCTTTACATCGTCGCTAAGCGATATCGCAATGAAAGACCGCATAGAGCTCTTAGCTGCCTGTCTAACTATCGGATTGGATCAACTTTCAGGTCAATGTGACCATAGTCAGGATCAGTCCAGTACATCCCCGTGCTGGCGTTCACTTGAATGAGTAGCTCAGACTCAGTTCTAATCTCGATGCTTTTGCCCATCCTACCACCGTTGGGAAAGGCCATCATACCCAGATTGGAAAATTCACGCAGGAACGCCAAAAGCTCTTGCGGCAATGGTTCTGAGTAGTTGCGCAGCAGATAAACCTTTGCCTTTCCTTCGAATTGTTGAATTATTTCAATTCGGGTTCTTTCGTCATTGAAACTGATTATTCCGCTGCCAACGCCGTGAAACACTTTTATGGGTTGCGGAAGTGGTTCATAGGACTTGGTGGAAGTTTTTTCACGGCGCCGGTACGGTTGGCGATCTCGCAGGCTTAGGTATGCAAAAAAGATGATCAAGCCGCTGATTATCCACCACATGCCTGCCCTCCTCGTTTAGTGTGCTGCGATTTGAAATTTAGCGTCCTTGTGCGCCAAAATCTAACGGCAGCAAAGTCCGCAAAGCAGACTACCCCCCCGGCACCAGTTCATCCAGCATCCATGATGCTGTTCTCAATCTCCACTACAGCCACAAGGAAACCCAAATGCACCCACTGCGTACTGCCCGTTACCCGCAACGAACGCCCTGAGATCGCCGCACGGCGGAACTGCTCGCAGATTTGCGCCAGACTGCCACATTCACGATTCCGGCCTCAGCCTCATTCAGTAAACTGCTGATTATTGGGAAATTGGCCCCGCCAAAAATCGTTTCTGCGCACGACACCCAAAAACGGAAACAGCTCGTTTTTCTACATTTTTCCGTGCGCTGAGCCTAAAGCGTGAGTTAGGCTGAGTTGGTGTAAACCGATTGAGTGAAATTTGGAAAGGAACAACCCGGTCCAATGCGGGTACTGGTCGCCATATTGATGTTATATGCAGGCACGGCGCAGGCAGCGCCGGAATGTGCCGACGGGTCACACTCGCAACCCACCGAAATCCTTGCATCAGTGACACCCAGCGACTTTGACGCCAGCCCAGAGGACGCGCCTGCGGCGCTCTCAACCACTCGGGGGCGAGAGGTATTGGTCTCGTTACGGCCTGAGTTGCGCCCCTGCAAGTTTCGCAAAATAGCGCTCGGACGTGAACAAATGCGGCAGCGCGGCGCGCTGTGTGGCGATTGGACCATTCTGGGGACAACCCGCAAACCTATCACAGGAAAATACTACGGATGCGGAATTGCAGACCCTGTTGAGGTCCGTGTGATTTCCGACGTCTTTCTCAGTCAGTTGGCTCTGATGGATTGCGAAACCGCAGTTACGTTTAAAACCTGGATTGAAAACACGGCCAAACCAGCCTTTGCCGATCAGGGCGGGGGCCTGAAGGGAATGCGTCTTGCCGGTCACTATTCCTGCAAGACACAGAATAACCAACCCCTTGCGCGTCTTTCGGAACATGCACGGGGGCGCGCGATCGATATTTCTGCGTTCGTGCTAAAGGATGGCACCATTGTTACCGTTGGCAGTGGGTGGGACGCTGAAAACTCGCGCGAGGTCATGCGCAGTCTGCACAGTGGGGCCTGCGGTTTGTTCGGCACGGTGCTTGGCCCTGACGCAGATCGGTATCACAAAGGGCACTTCCATTTTGATACTGCACGCCGCCGCGGCGGATCAATCTGCCGTTAGCAATTTGATACCGAAGATTTTCTCCGTGTACTGAAATGCAGACTGTTAGCTTGTCTTTCAGGACGGGCTTACCGCGCCGCCTCTTACCAAGACATCCAGCATCCCCGAGATATCCTCGATCTCCTCCGCGATCACATGAGTCACCGAATGCGCCCGCTGCATCCGGCCCGTCACCCGCAGCAGCCGCCCTGAAATCACCGCGCGGCGGAAACGTTCGTAGATCTTGCGCCAGACCACGACGTTGACGATGCCTGTCTCATCCTCAAGCGTGACAAAGATTACTCCCTTGGCCGTCCCCGGCCTCTGCCGCAGGATCACCAGCCCCGCCACAGCCACACGCGCGCCCTCGGGCGGGGCATCCAATTGGCAGGCAGGCAGGCAGGCAGGCGGGCGCGGCCAGTCCCGGTCTGACACTATGGAGTGGGCAGGAGCAACAAGCATGAGAACAAAAATAGAACAAACAGCAGGAAAGTCCAGTCGCAGCATGCTGAGACGCAAATGAGACTGGAAAGAACTAAAGGCCTTGACTAAGGAAGGTTTCGAACATCGCAAAAGGAAGACGCACGCAATGGCAAAGATCACCTATGTCGAGCATGGCGGTACCGAACATACAGTCGAAGTCGCCAACGGACTGACCGTCATGGAAGGAGCCCGTGACAACAACATCCCCGGCATCGAGGCCGATTGCGGCGGTGCCTGTGCCTGTTCGACCTGCCATGTTTACATTCACCCCGACTGGGTCGAGAAAATTCCGGGTAAGGATGACATGGAAGAGGACATGCTGGATTTTGCCTATGAACCCGATCCTGCCCGCTCGCGCCTGACCTGTCAGATTAAAGTCACCGACGAACTGGACGGTCTGGTCGTACAGATGCCGGAAAAACAGATCTGATGCACCCCAAAGCGCCGCGCCAACCCGCTCGTCCGTGGCGACGCCGGGCACGCGGCGCGCGGCTTGCGTTTTGTTTGTGGCTGGCGGGAGAAACGACCGCAGCAGCAGCCGAAACCATCACGAGCGCCCGCTACACCGATCCGACCAATCGCTACGCCCATGGCGTTCTGGGCGACGACATCGAATACGGGACACTGGAACTCACTGTTTCGAATACATCACCTCAACGGCTCTTCATCCAGCCGGTCTACAAACGCTCGGTCATAACCATCAAATTGCCGCTTAATCGCGTCTTCGAAGACCTCGCCCCGCGTCTGGCCGATATCGATCTGGATGGATCAAATGAAGTCATCGTCGTCGAATCCAGCGTCCACACCGGGGCACAACTGGCGATCTACGACGCGCGCGGAGAAAAGATCGCCGCCACGCCCCATATCGGCACCCGTTTTCGCTGGCTTGCCCCAATCGGCGCAGCGGATCTGGATGGCGATGGCCTTGTCGAGATTGCTTATATTGACCGCCCTCATCTGGCCAAAACCCTTCGAATCTGGCGCTTTCAGGACGGTGCGTTGACCGAAATCGCCACTCTGCCTGGCCTGACCAATCATCGAATCGGAGAGGATTTTATCACTGGAGGCATAAGAGATTGCGGCGCGGGACCAGAACTCGTCATAGCCAGCGCGGATTGGCAGAACATTGTCAGTGTTCGGTACGATGAAGACTGGATGAGTGAGACATTGGGTCGTTTCTCACCCACCGCTATGAATCAGGCAATGGCCTGTGATCTTTAGAACCGACGCAGCCCGCGAAAGCGGGCTGCCCGGCCCAAGGCCTTTGGCGTTGCATCTCTGATGCGGCGTCAGGGCGCGGGAGCCTCTCAGGTCAGAGCGCCCTCCAGCCGATATCACGACGGAAGAACCCATCCGGCCAGTCAACTCCATCCACCATGGCATAGGCGCGGTCCCGCGCCTCTTGCAACGTATCGCCGCGCGCCGTCACGTTGAGAACGCGCCCGCCCGACGCGACCAACTGCCCGTCAGAGGACCTGGTGCCGGCGTGGAACACCATGTTCTTACTGTCTTCAGGAAGGCCCTCCAACCCGTTGATTACAGTTCCTTTCTCATACGAACCGGGATAGCCATTTGCCGCCATCACGACCGTCAGAGCGTGATCGTCCGCCCAGTTGACGCGGGCCTCGCCCAAACGGCCCTCGGCGGCAGCGTGCATCAGGTCCATTGCCTGCGCACCGAGACGCATCATCAGAACCTGGCACTCCGGATCACCAAAACGCACGTTGTACTCAACCAGCCGCGGCTGACCGTCCTTGATCATCAGCCCCGCGTAGAGAACGCCTTGAAACGGCGCACCGCGGCGCTTCATCTCTGCCACGGTCGGACGGATGATTTCTTCCATCGCGCGCGCTTCGATCTCGGCACTCAGAACCGGCGCCGGGGAATAGGCTCCCATACCGCCAGTGTTCAGGCCGGTGTCGCCCTCACCCACACGCTTGTGGTCCTGCGCGGTGCCGACGGACAGGATATCTTCGCCATCGCAAAGCACGAACAAAGACGCCTCTTCGCCCTCCATGAACTCTTCGATAACCACTTCGGCCCCAGCCCCGCCAAAGGCTCCGCCAAACATGTCGTCGATCGCGTCCAGAGCGGTTTGTTCATCCATCGCGACGATCACGCCCTTGCCTGCGGCCAGACCATCGGCCTTGACCACAATCGGTGCGCCCTGTTCGCGGATATAGGTTTTGGCAGGTTCGGCTTCGGTAAACCGAGCATAGGCCGCAGTGGGCGCACCCGACGCGTCACAGATTTCCTTGGTAAAGCTTTTCGAGGCTTCCAATTGCGCCGCCGTCGCCGAAGGTCCAAACACCAGCACACCCGCCTCGCGCAAACGATCCGCTACACCTGCCGCCAGAGGTGCCTCGGGGCCGACAATAACGAAATCAATCGCGTTTTCTTCAGCGAAGCTGACAACCGCACCACCGTTCTCGATATCCAGCGCGGCACAGTCCGCGATCTGCGCGATCCCGGCATTGCCCGGCGCCACGATCAGACGATCGCATTTGGGGTTCTGCATAACCGCCCAAGCCAGGCTGTGTTCCCGCCCACCACTGCCGAGAATGAGGATATTCATGAATGCTCTCCGATCTGCTTGGCCTTGCCTTCGGGGCGTTCTAAGCTGGGCGGGCATTTGACACAAGGCGCTGAAATGTCCGACCTGCTTGACGACCCCATTCCCGGTCAAAACACACCTGAATACACTGTTTCGGACATCTCGGGCGAGGTGAAACGCACGCTTGAAGGCGCCTTTGGCCGAATCCGCGTGCGCGGTGAGGTCGGCCGCGTGTTCAAGGCTCGGTCAGGTCACCTCTATTACGACATCAAGGATGATCGGAACGTACTGGCCTGTACCACGTGGAAAGGCCAGATATCGGGCCTGTCCGTTGTCCCCGAGGAAGGACTGGAGGTTGTTGTCACCGGCCGCCTGACCGCCTTTGGAGCGCAGTCGAAATACAACCTGAATGTCGATGAGGTCGCCGTCGCCGGGCAAGGCGCGCTGATGGCCCTGCTGGAAAAGCGCAAAAAACAGCTCGAGGCCGAGGGCCTGTTCGCGCCCGAGCGCAAAAAGCCCCTACCCTATCTGCCACAGATTATTGGAGTCGTAACCTCTCCGTCCGGAGCCGTGATCCGCGACATTCTACACCGACTGCGTGATCGTTTTCCGCGCAAAGTGCTGATCTGGCCGGTGGCTGTTCAGGGATCGAACTGCGCGCCCGAAGTGGCGAACGCGATAAACGGATTCAACCAGTTGACGCCGGGTGGCGCGCTTCCACGTCCCGACCTGATTATCGTCGCCCGGGGTGGTGGGTCGATCGAAGACCTTTGGGGCTTCAACGAAGAGATTGTCGCACGCGCTGCTTCGGCTTCGACAATTCCCCTGATTTCAGCTGTAGGACACGAAACGGATACTACGCTGATCGATTTTGTTTCGGACCGTCGCGCACCAACACCAACCGCCGCCGCCGAACTGGCAGTGCCTGTCCGCATAGAGTTGCTGGCCTGGACCGGCGAACAAGGCGCGCGCCTGTCCCGCGCAGCGACCGACGCCGTTCAAAGGCGCGCGCAGCGTCTGCGCGACCTGTCCCGCGCACTACCACGTCCGGACAGCTTGCTGAACACACCGCGACAACGGCTTGATCTGATTGCAGATCGCCTGACTCCAGCGTTGGAGCGCGGCGTCCAGAATCGCCATCTGCAAGTAGTGAAACTGTCCGCTCACTTGCGCCCGTCTACCCTCCGAAATCTCGTCACCGCGCGGCAGGAAGCGGTGCGAAATTTGTCCTCGCGTCTGACATTGCGCCCGATCCAGCGAGAGATCGAAGTACATCGCCAAAGCATCTACCGGCTGGCTGACCGCATGAATACGGCCCAAGCGACGCGTCTTGATCGGATGCGGCAACAACTCGACGCCACCGATCGGCTACGCGAAACGCTCAGCTACAAAGCGACGTTGCAGCGGGGATATGCGGTGGTGCGGGCGGATGATCAGGTGCTGACAACGAAAGAACAGGCCGCGAAACACAGTACGCTTCAGATAGAATTTGCCGATGGAGTGCTGACCACCGGGCAAACCGCAGCACCTCGGTCTGGCCCTAAGAAAGCACCCGAAAAGGATGCACCGGATCAGGGATCACTGTTCTGAAGATAGGCGCCTATACGCCAACGTCGGGTCCGTAGCAGACCATTTCCTCGTCAATGTCTTCGGCTTCGTAAAGCTCTGTCTCTGCCGGATCCCCCTCGAATTGAGCGATCAGGCCGCCCGCTGACCGGGTGAATACCCAGCATTGCGGGTCCAGGCGGTCTTCGTAGATAAAACAGATCTGGTCGCCCTGTTCATACCAGAGACCTTCCTTGCAATCACCGTCCAGAAACGACCAGATGACACGGCGGTTCGGCAAGTAACGCTCGACCCCGTACACCTGCCCTTGAAACCCATAAAACAGGGTTTTGCCGCGTGTGTAACTGTCGAATTCAGCACCGGACAGCGCTGATTGCGCGGAAACTGCATGTGCGGGCAGTAACAGAAGAATCGCCAGACATCTGAACATGGGCCTACTTTGTCAGATGAGATTGGCCTCCGCCAATCACCAATTCCGCAGAATGGCCTGCCTTTACGTCACCGGTTGAGTTGCACCGGAATCTGAGACGATGCTGAGGAAAACGGGGGACCATCCATGACGACGGCATTACTCTGGATCGCAGGCGCTTGTGCCCTGGCTTATCTGCCAATGTCGCCTCGGCCGGCCAGTACAATGCGTTCTGTATTAAAGACAGTGTCGGTTGCCCTTCTGGCCGTGATTGCACTCGTCAACGCGGCGCCTCTTCTTTTGGCCCTCGCCCTTGCCCTGTGTGCTGTGGGCGACGCATTGCTGTCGCGCGATACGGACAATACCTTTATGGCCGGTATCGGGGCCTTCGCGGCTGGGCATCTGGCTTACATCGTCCTGTTTCTCACCTACCCGACCAGCAATGCCGCGCTGATCTTCGACAAACCCGGGTACTTTTGGTCCCTCATCATTCTTGGTATCGTTGCCGCCACCCTGATTGCGCCGCGCGCCGGGGATCTCAGAGGTCCGGTTCTGGGTTATATCCCAATTATTCTGGGCATGGGCATTGCCGTGCTGTCACTGCCCGAAACGGGTAACCTGCGTTGGGCTTTACCTGCCGCGCTGGCCTTTATCGCGTCGGACCTGATTCTGGCGACTGAGAAGTTCCTGCTGAATCCGGACCATCCCGCCCACAGAGTCACGCCGTACATGGTCTGGGTTTTGTACTGGGGTGCGCAGGCCGGTTTGCTGATCGCGTTTCTCTGACCCTTTGCAACTGCCGTAATTCCGCATTAGGTGAGAGGAACATCTGCGGAGACCAAAAATGGCGTTTTTCTCAAAGCTCAAGGACAAGCTGTTCAAATCATCGTCCCGCCTCGAACAGGGGCTTGAAGCTATCGTCGAAGACGGTGGAGAGGAAACAGCCGCGCCGGACCCATTTATCCCCGATCCCGAACCGCAGCCTGAGCCAGTGCCGGAAGTTCCCCAACCGGTGCCGGAAGTTCCGGACCCCACGCCAGCGCCGCAACCGGTTGAAACGCCCGAGCCTGCACCTGCCGATCCAACACCCGCCCCACCCCCGCCCGAGGCCGGGCCATCCAAAAGCGTGCTGGGGCGTCTGTTCGGGCGCAGCGAAGCCAAAACCGCTGTGCGCCGCACGCTTGACGACGACATGCTGGAACAGCTCGAAGAGCTGCTGATCACTTCGGACATGGGCGTTGACACCGCACTGCGTGTCACCGCGAACATGGCTGAGGGCCGATATGGCCGCAAACTCTCGACGCAGGAAATCAAACAGCTTCTGGCGCAGGAAGTCGCCCGCGTGATGAAGCCTGTCGCCAAACCGCTGCCCATCTACCCCAAGCGCCCGCAGGTGGTGCTGGTCGTTGGCGTGAACGGGTCGGGCAAGACCACAACGATCGGCAAACTTGCCAGCCAGTTCAAGGCGGCCGGCAAAAAAGTTGTGATCGCGGCAGGCGACACGTTCCGTGCTGCTGCGGTTGAACAGCTTCAGGTCTGGGGCGACCGCGCGGGTGTACCAGTGTTGACCGCCCCCGAAGGGTCCGACCCCGCCAGCCTTGCTTTCGACGCCTTGACCAAGGCACAGGAAGAAGGCGCAGATCTGTTGATGATCGACACCGCTGGCCGTCTGCAAAACCGCGCCGACCTGATGGAAGAACTGGCCAAGATCGTCCGAGTTATTCGCAAAAAGGACGAAACCGCGCCACATAACACTCTGCTGGTTCTCGACGCTACCACTGGCCAAAACGCACTGAGCCAGGTGGATACCTTCCAGAAACTGGCCGATGTATCGGGCCTTGTGATGACCAAGTTGGATGGCACCGCCAAGGGCGGCGTTCTGGTGGCACTGGCGGACAAGTTCGGCCTGCCGATTCACGCCATTGGCGTCGGAGAGCAGATTGATGACCTTGCTCCCTTCGACCCCGAAGAATTCGCCGCCGCCCTTACCGGCTTCGAACAAGGTTGATCCGGGCCTTCATCTGGCTACAAATCTCCTCGGTAGGTGTAGGGGTGAACACCCCCCACCCTCTTTATCCGGCAAAAGGTTCACATTTGAGCGACTGGCTGATCTCCCTCGAAGGTACAGAAGCAGGCCACCAACTCGCCCTTGGGCTGGCCCTGATGGCCGCCTTTTTGCACGCGGTATTCGGAGCACTGCAAAAAGGCCGTCATGACCCGTGGATGTCGCGCGGCGCCATCGACGCCAGCTACTGCCTGATGGCCGCCCCCTTTGCGTTTTTTGTGGTGCCCTGGCCAGAGCCTTACATGTGGCCCATTTTCGCAACTGTCTGGCTGATTCACGTTGCCTACAAGATCTTGCAGGCCATGGCCTATACCAAGGGCTCCTACACCGTCGTCTACCCTGTCGTGCGCGGTACCGGGCCGCTTTTCACGGTCATCGGGGCCTATCTGCTGTTCGGAGAAATCTTCACAGGCACACAGTGGTTCGGGGTAGGCGTCCTGCTGGCTGGTATCTTCGGTCTGGCTGCCTATAATCTCCGGTTTCTGGAAACCAACCGCGAGACACTTGGCATCGCACTGGTTCTGGCCATAGCGACGGGCCTGTTCGTGGCGCTCTATACCACCTACGACGCCTACGGAATACGCGCCACTGCCGATCCGTTCACCTTTCTGGCCTGGTTCTTCATGATCGACGGGGCAACGATGCCGATTTATGCCTTTCTCAGATGGCGCGCCATGATCAACCGCCCGGCCATTGGCCCATTGATGTTGCGAGGTCTTGCAGGCGGAATTATCGCTCCTATGTCATTCGGAGCGATCATGCTGGCCACGCGACTGGACAAAGTCGGAGAAGCCGCCGTCCTTCGCGAAACCTCGACCGTGTTTGCTGCTCTCATCGGATGGCTGGTCCTGAAAGAAACCGTAGGACCAAGGCGGATTGCGCTGATGGCATTGATTGCATTGGGCGCCGTAATAGTTGAAATGGGCGGGTAAGCAGCAGGAAACCGTTATGACAGGCAAAAAAGAAATCAATCCATTTCTGAAACAGGTGCTCGAACTTGGGCCACCCCTGGCTTTCTTCTTCATCTACCTGCGCCTGCGTGATGACAGCTTTCTGATCGGAGGCACTGAATACTCCGGCTTCATTGTGGCTACCATCATCTTTGTTCCGCTCATGTTGGCGGCAATGGGTATTCTCTGGATTTTGACGGGCAAGCTCAGCCGGATGCAGATTTTTACCGCCTTCATGGTCATTTTCTTTGGCGGCCTGACCGCATGGTTCAATGACGAACGGTTTTTCAAAATGAAAACCACTCTGGTCTACGGGTTCTTTTCGGTGATCCTCGGTATCGGCCTGCTGCAAGGGAAATCCTACCTGGCCTATGTTCTGGACGAAATGCTGCCCATGCGCCATGAGGGCTGGATGATCCTGACCCGGCGGTTGTGCGGATGTTTTGCGGTTCTGGCCGTCGCCAACGAATTCGTCTGGCGAACAATGTCGACGGATCTGTGGGTCAAGATCGAGACCTTCGGCTTTCCCATCGCTCTGATGGTGTTTTTAATGCTGCAGTTCAATCTGTTGCAAAGCTACATGGATGACCCGGACCACCAGTAAGCGAGCTGAGTTCAGAGGTACTCTCCCAATGCGTTTAGGGCGTTTTGACGCCCTTATTTGTCCTGACGACACGGAAAATCCGACAAAAACCTTGGCTTAGCGCCGAAGCTGTGGAAAGTTGAGACACCACTCACCACTTACAGCCGGAGCACCAAACACTCATGACGGCTTTCCCCGATAGCGGCTTTCTGTCCGAAGCTTCTGACAGATTGAAAGCCATGCTCGCCGCCCAGGCGTCCGAGATTTCTCTGGACCGGGGCGATGTTCTGTTCGAACAGGGCGACGCAGGCGACGCGCTTTACGCCATTCTGGAAGGCACGCTCGAAGTGTCTTTTCTGGCGATGAGCGGTCGCAAACTGTCTCTGACCCTGATGCGCCCCGGCGAGGTCTTTGGTGAGATTGCATTGTTCGACAGCGGACCACGCACGGCAACCATTGCAGCCGCCGAACCGTCGCGCGTCCTGCGCGTTCGCCAGGGCGATGTCATGAACCAAATCCGTCTGCATCCCGATCTGGCGGTTGACATGATCCGGTTGGCCGGTTTGCGCATGCGGTGGATGGGCTCGCAGCTGAATGAGCAGGTCTTTCTACCAATGCCGATACGTCTGGCCCGCAAGCTGCTGCATCTGTCCGAACTTCAGGATGGACCAGCGACGCGTATCGCCTTGTCGCAAAGCGAACTCGCCGAGTTTGTCGGCGCCACGCGCGAGGCCGTATCCAAGACCATTTCGTCCTGGAAACGTGACAATGTGGTCGAGGCGTCGCGTGGGGGGCTGATGATTCAGGACTTCGAAGCCCTGAAGGAACTGGCCGAGTCCGACCTGATCTGACACCGTTGTGACTTGCTTCACATACACGCAGCGGCGTTAAGCTTACCTTAAAAATTGTTACCGTAGGAGGTCAGAGAATCATCCCCGATATCTGTCCACTGACCTCTCCCTGTATCAGAGCCATATGCCTCCCCGGCGTATGGCTCACTTTTGGCAGAGGTTGTATCTCAAGCTGTCGAATTTCTGACCGAAAGTCGAAAAAAAGGCCGGGTTCAAACCCGGCCTTTTAACGCGTTCTGGTCATCCACTATTCGCCGAGGCTCAGCGCCACAAAGCGGGGTTCACCGCCACGGCGTACCAGCAACAACAGCGACTTACGGCCCGCTTCGCGCGCCTCGTCCATGCGCGCCTCAAGGTCCTCAATCGAGGTCACCTTTTGCTGCCCGGCCTCGGTGATCAGTTCGCCCGCGCGCAGCCCCTTGGAATAAGCTTCCGATGCCTCATCCACTTCGGTGACGACCAGGCCTTCCGCATCAGCGTCCAGACCCAAATCCGTGCGCATCGTGTCGGTCAACGGCGAAATTGTCAGCCCAAGGATATCGGCATTTTCCTCTAACGGAGCATCTGGGGTATCCTCTTCGCCGTCGTCAGCCCGTTCCGCATCTTCACGCCGGCCCAGTGTCACTAGAACGGTTTGCGTTCCGCCATCGCGGTGTACGACAACGCGAACAGATTTGCCGACAGTGGTCTCACCAACCTGACGGACCAGACCGCGCGTGTCTTCAACCTCGACACCGTCGAAGCTGAGGATGACGTCGCCGGCCAGCAGCCCTGCATCCTTGGCCGGACCTTCCGGCACATCGCTGATCAGCGCACCGCCCGGCTTATCCAGCCCCATGGCTTCGGCCATATCCTCGGTCACATCCTGAATGCGCACACCCAGCCAACCGCGGCGGGTTTCACCGAACTCACGCAATTGGTCGACGACCTTGACCACCACGTTGGAAGCCATTGAGAAGCCGATCCCGATCGAGCCGCCATTCGGCGAAAGGATAGCTGTGTTCACACCGATCACTTCGCCATCCATGTTGAACAGCGGTCCGCCCGAGTTGCCCCGATTGATGGCCGCGTCGGTCTGGATGTAATCGTCATACGACCCGCTCAGCGCTCGATTTCGCGCCGAGACGATACCTGCAGAAACCGAAAACCCCTGCCCCAGCGGGTTGCCCATGGCAATTACCCAATCGCCCACACGCGCAATGTCACTGTTGCCAAACTTCACATATTGCAGCGGCCCGGTGGCTTCGACTTTCAGCAGAGCGATATCCGTTTTCTCGTCCGTACCGATAACCTTGGCGGGCAGTTCTTTTTTTGGCTGGCCGTCACCGGGGAAGAACTCCACAAGAATTTCATCGGCTTCGGAAATGACGTGATTGTTGGTGACGATGTACCCGTCCTCCGAAATCACGAATCCCGATCCCAGCGCATTGCTGCGGCGCGGCCGATTGCCATCGTCGCCGTTGCGGTCCTGAAACTCGCGAAAGAAATCCTCGAATGGAGACCCCTCGGGCACGATGCCCTGCGGACCCGTCTGCCCCTCGATCAGGGTTGTGGTCGTGATATTGACCACCGCCGGGCTGATTTTTTCAGCCAGGGGTGCCAGACTTTCACTCCGCGCCTGCGCGGCAACGGCCTGAGCCAAAACCAGAAGCATTCCGGCAAAAGCCAGCCACATCAGCCGCATGAATCCAACACCATCGTCCCGCCGGACGGAAATACTGCGTGCTTGTGCCTGCACTTGGGAACTCCTTGTCGACAATTCTGGCGGAACCACCCTCAGGCGATCCCTCTTGGCATCCAATGTAGTCGGTTTAGCCAAGCTCGCAACTCGTGATCGCAGTGAAATCACCTGCAATTGAAATCACTGTCTTAAAACCCGACTTGATACGCACCCCAGAGCAACACCAAACCGCTGACGACACATAACAGCCCAGCCAACCGCCGCGCCTGTTCGGGCAGCGACCTCAGGGCTTCGAGCATACGTTCGATAAGCGAAGGGGCCAGCGCATAGGCCAGCCCCTCGACAATCAAAACCAGCCCGAGGGCCAGAAGGACCATTCCCATTATTCGGATGCCGCACCGGCAGTTGCCCGGCGACCTGTCGGCGAACCGAGGTAATTGAAGAACTCGGAATCCGGGCTCAACACCAACGAGCTGTTATTGCCCTGCAGCGCATTCTCATAGGCCGACAATGAGCGGTAGAATTCAAAGAATTCCGGGTCCGCACCGTAAGCCTGAGCAAAGATCGCGTTGCGTTCGGCATCCGCCTCACCGCGGATGATCTCGGCCTCGCGGTTGGCGTCTGACACCAGTTCAACCACGGTCCGGTCAGCTTGCGCACGAACACGCTGCGCAGCTTCGTTACCACGGGCGCGCTCGTCGGTGGCCTCGCGTTCCCGCTCGGCCTTCATCCGGTCAAAGGTTGCTTCGAGGTTTGCCTGAGGCAGATCGGTTGCCTTCAGACGCACGTCGATCACGCTGACGCCCAGCGCCTGTGCTTCGGCAATCGCACTATTGCGGATGCGAAGCATCAGCGCGGCACGGTCCGAGCTGAGGATGTCACGCGACGAGACTGAACCCAGTACTTCGCGGGTTTCGGCGCGCAGAATACGGTCCAGACGATCCTCGGCAACCGGGATACCGCCAACACCAACGGCCTGACGGAACCGGTTCAGATCCGAAATCCGGTAACGCGCGAAGGCGTCGACAACCAGACGGCGGTCATCCAGCGGCGTCACCTCAAGGGGTTGAACGTCAATCGACAGGATACGGTCGTCATACCGGACAACTTCCTGAATGACCGGAATTTTGAACGCCAGACCGGGTTCTTCCTTGACCGCGACGACACGACCGAACTGCAGAACCAGCGCGCGTTCACGTTCGTCCACGATGAATATCGAAGACAGGCCAACGACACCCAGGATCACGACGAGGATGAGGATAATAGGTGATTTACGCATCAGTTGCTCTCCTCGGCCTGATTGCGGCGCAGCTCGTTCAGCGGCAGATACGGCACGACGCCCTGCCCCGAACCAGTCGAGTTCTCGTCCAGAATGATCTTGTCGACGTCACCCAGAACCTGCTCCATCCGTTCAAGGTACAGACGTTTACGCGTCACATCCGGTGCTTTGGAATACTCTTCCAGAACCGCGCTGAAACGGCTGGCTTCACCCTGTGCGCTGTTGATCTGTTGGGCGCGATAGGCTTCTGCCTCTTCCAGAACCTGTGCGGCTTCACCACGGGCTTCAGCCAGAACGCGGTTGGCATAGGCATCAGCGACGTTCTGAAGACGGTCACGTTCCTGCGCAGCGGCCTGAACGTCGCGGAAGGCGGCAATCACGTCCTGCGGCGGGTCGGCCTTGTCAAAGTTCACACGGACGATATTTATGCCCGAATCATAGCTATCCATCGTGGCTTGGATCAGTTCCTGCAGCCGGTCCGCAATGATCCCACGATCACGGTTCAGGATCGGTGCAAGCTCGCTTTGAGCAATGATCTCACGCATGGCCGATTCCGAAACTGCCCGGATAGTCTGACGAGGGTCCCGCAGGTTGAACAGGAACCTCGCCGGGTCGCTGATATTCCAGACTACCTGATAGTCGATATCGACCACGTTTTCGTCGCCGGTCAGCATCAGACCATCGTCACTGCCGCGCGTACCACCCATATCCTCAGTCTGTTCGCGGGTAACCGGAATGACCTCAGCGGTCACCAATGGCCATGGGGCAAAGTTCAGGCCGGGGTTTCCAACAGCCGAAAATTCGCCCAGAAACAATTCAACCGACTGCTCTTCCGGCTTTACGGTATAAAAGCTGGCTGCGCCCCAAAGCACGGCCGCCACTACCACACCAATCAAAACGGTGCCTTTGGTGAAAACCGGGCCACCGCCACCAGTGCCTTGACCGCCGCCGCGGCCACCCATCAGGACACGCAACTGTTCCTGACCCTTTTTCATCAACTCGTCGATCTCGGGGATCTGCGGGCCATCGCCTTCGGGGGGCTTGCGCCCGTCCCCGTTGTTACCCCGATTTCCTCCGCCACCGGAAGAGCCTCCGCCCCCCCAGGGGCCACCGCTGTTGCCCGCCATATGAATCATTTCCTTCGTGTTGGACCGTGTGATCACGGTGTCCCTTGTAACTTGGTTGCGCGCGCTTGCAAATCAAGCAGTACGAACGGGTTGTCGCATTGTCACCAGTTCTTCGGCCATGACCGGATGGACCGCCACCGTGCGGTCGAAATCTTCCTTGGTCGCGCCCATTTTCACCGCGATGCCCGCCAGTTGGATCATCTCCCCTGCGCCCGGTGCCACGATGTGGCAGCCCAGCACCTTGCGCGTCGCCTGGCTGACGATCAGTTTCATCAAAACCCGCTGCGTCCCACCTGCAAATGCCTTCTGCATCGGTTTAAACGAGGTCGCATACACCTCGATTGGCTCCTGCGCGGCAGCTTCTTCCTCGCTCAGGCCCACGGTGCCGAACTCAGGCTGCGTGAAGATTGCGGTCGGGATCAGTTCATGATCCACCGGCGTCGGGTTGCCTTTGAAGACGGTTTCGACAAAGGCCATGCCCTCGCGGATCGCAACAGGTGTCAGGTTCACCCGGTCGGTCACATCCCCGATGGCGAAGATCGAAGGCACGCCGGTTTGGCTATATTCGTCTACCACGATCTCACCTTTGCGGCCCCGTTCGACGCCGGTTTCTTCAAGCCCCATCTTGTCGGCATTGGGCGCACGACCGGTTGCGTACATCACAACGTCAAACTGGTCCTCAGTGCCGTCGGTGGCTTTGACGCGGATCTTGTCGCCCTCTTTGGTCATCTCAAGCACATTGGTGCCAAGGCGCACATCTATGCCGTTCTGGCGCATTTCTTCACAAATCAGACCACGTGCCTCTTCGTCGAAGCCGCGCAGGATTTGCGCGCCGCGATAGAACTGAGTGGTTTTCACCCCCATCCCGTTCATGATCCCGGCAAACTCGCTGGCGATATAACCGCCGCCTACGATCAGGATGGAGTCGGGCAGTTTTTCCAGATGAAAGATTTCGTTCGACGTGATGGCCAGATCCGAGCCGGGAAAATCAGGCACAACCGGGCGGCCACCGGTGGCAATCAGGATATGCTTGGCGGTTTTGCGGGTCCCATCGGTCAGTTCAACCGTGTGGGCGTCAACTACAGTGGCGCGTTGGTCAAAGCTCTCGACACCGTTGTTCTTCAGGATATTGCGGTAGATGCCTTCCAGCCGGTCCAGTTCAGTCACCAGCTTGCCGTGGAAGGTCTTCCAGTTCAGCGCACCGGGCTGAATGTCCCAGCCATAGGCCTGCGCATCACCAACCATCCCCAAGAACTCGCTGGCAAAGACCATCAGTTTCTTCGGCACACAGCCCCGGATGACGCAGGTGCCGCCGTAACGATCCTCTTCCGCCAGTGCCACCTTGGCCCCGTTTTCGCCAGCCGCCACCCGCGCCGCGCGGACCCCGCCCGAGCCTCCGCCGATGACGAACAGATCATAGTCAAAGCTCATCGTGAGTTCCTTTATTCAATCAGGCTAAAATTCAATGAGTATCTGGAGCTGAATGACATGCTGCCAACCCTTGCTGTTGCAGAAAATGCGACGAACTCAAAACCAAACACTGCGCTTTAACGTTCAGAGCTACATTTCCGACAACCGGTGTCAGTCAGCCAGATCCGAAAACAAGTTCTCGCTGCCATCTGTCGGCTGATCAGTCTCGACTGTACCTTCGTTGATGTCACGCAATTCGACCCGACCATCGCCATGCCCGATCACAACCTTGTCACAGATGTCGATGAACAAGCCGTTCTCGACCACGCCCGGCACCTGATTGAGTACCAGCGCCAGTTGCCGCGCATTTCCGATGCGTTGCAGGTGCAGGTCCAGAATGTGGTTGCCCTCATCGGTCACAAACGGTGCTTCGCCGTTCATACGCAGCGCGGCCGATGTGCCCAGAACGTCCATCGTGTCCAGTGCCTCTTCGATCAGGGTGCGCGTGGTCTGCCAACCAAAGGGGACGACCTCAACCGGCAGGGGGAAGGCGCCCAGCGTTTCGACCTCTTTGCCCGCATCGGCGATCACCACCATCTGGTCGCTGGCCGTAGCGACGATCTTTTCCTGCAGATGTGCACCGCCGCCGCCTTTAATCAGGTTCAACTCTCCGTCGAACTCATCCGCGCCGTCGATGGTCATGTCCAGCCAACCGGCCTGATCCAGCGAGACCACTTCAATCCCGACTTCGCGGGCCAGTTGCGCTGTGCGGCTTGAGGTCGGGACCCCCTTGATCCGCAGCCCTTCTTCCTGCACCCGCTCGCCCAGACGGCGCACCATCCAGGCAGCGGTCGATCCCGTGCCCAGACCAACGCGCATTCCGTCTTGCACCAAATCCGCAGCACGGCGCGCGGCAACATACTTGGCCTTGTCGATGGGTGACAGATCTCCGGTCATGGCAGCATTCCCCTATTTTGCTGCCGGACTTATACGGAATGCTACAGGCAACTGCGAGAGCCAATTCACCGATTTTCCAAGCAAACATGACGCTAAAATGCGCGTTTCCGAACGGAAACGTCGCAATCGAGGCTTTCGGCATCATTACTGCGGTATACATAGATTCCATGAACGCGCCGTATTGCCTGCACTATGCCCCCGACAACGCCTCTCTGGTGATCAGATTGGCGCTGGAAGAGATGGGCGTGCCTTACGACACAGCACTGGTGGATCGCCGCCGTGATGCACAGAACAGTGCGACGTACAGGACGCTGAACCCTAACGGGCTTATCCCGGTGCTTGAAACGCCGCAGGGCCCGATCTTCGAAACGGCCGCCATTCTTCTCTGGCTTGCGGACACGCATTCCCAACTGGCCCCTGCACTACACAGCCCAGACCGCGCGGCGTTTCTGAAATGGCTTTTCTTTGCCTCAAACACACTGCACGCCGATTTGCGCATCCTGTTCTATGCCGACAAGTATATCGACGGCGCGCAGGCCGAGGTGCTACGCGCCGGTATCCGCCCGCGTCTGCGCCAACATCTCCGCGTTCTGGATGCCGAAGCGAAGAAAGCACCCGGTTGGCTGCACTCCGATCAGCCCTCGGTTCTGACCTATTACCTCGCCTGCCAGATGCGCTGGATGGCGCTCTACCCTGCCCGGTCCGATCGCAGCTGGTACCAATTGGCGGACACACCGCATCTGCAAAAAATTCTGATGCTGCTCGAATCCCGCCCCGCAACCCGCGCCGCCATCGCGGCCGAGGGATTGGGGGTTACCCCGTTCACGTCTCCGACTTATGCTACTCCTCAAGAAGGCTCAGCTACCTGACATGTTTCTATCTGTCTTCGATATGTTCAAAGTGGGCATCGGCCCGTCTTCGTCTCACACCATGGGGCCGATGGTCGCCGCAGCGCGGTTTCTGGATCTGATGCGAGCATCTCCGTTCGAATTTGCGGGATTGCGCGGGTCATTGCATGGTTCGCTGGCCTTTACAGGGGTCGGACATGCGACGGATCGTGCGACCATCCTCGGACTGGCCGGTTTCGTGCCGGACACCTATGACAATGATAAGGCCGAGACCGCGCTGGCCGAAATCGCAAAGACACATTCGGTCACACCGGAAGGGCTGCCCACCCTGAAATTCGACCCCAAGGCTGATCTGATTTTTGACTACGACAACAACCTGCCGGGACATGCCAATGGCATGATCCTGATGGCGACCGACGCGCAGGGCGACGTGATCCTGCGGCAGGTCTACTATTCTGTCGGCGGCGGCTTTGTTCTGACCGAAGAGGAGCTGGCCGAGGGCAAAGACACCAATGACGGCCCGCCCGTGCCCTTCCCGTTCCATTCGGCCGCCGAAATGCTGGAGATGGCCAAGGACAGCGGCAAGAGCATCGCTCAGATGAAGCGCGAGAACGAAATCGCGCGTGGCTGTGCCAACAGTTTCGCCAAGGGTACTGCCCGCCTGTGGGAGGTCATGAACAACTGTATCGAGCGCGGCCTGAAGACCGACGGCATCCTGCCCGGCGGTCTGAACGTGCGCCGCCGCGCCAAGGGCATTCACGATGCGCTGCTGGCCGAACGCGGCATGAACCTGAACGCGCCGCACACCATCAATGACTGGATGAGCGTCTATGCCATGGCGGTGAACGAAGAGAACGCAGCTGGCGGTCAGGTCGTCACCGCCCCTACCAATGGGGCGGCTGGCACGATGCCAGCGGTTCTGCGCTATTATCTCGACCACGTGCCCGGCGCATCGGAAAGCCATGTTGAGGACTTCCTGCTGACGGCAGCCGCCATTGGCGGTCTGGTCAAATACAACGCTTCGATCTCGGGTGCCGAGGCAGGCTGTCAGGCCGAAGTCGGCAGCGCGTCGGCCATGGCCGCCGCCGGTCTGTGCGCCGTGATGGGCGGTACACCTGAACAGGTGGAGAACGCCGCCGAGATTGCGCTGGAGCATCATCTGGGCATGACCTGCGACCCGGTTGCCGGGCTGGTGCAGGTGCCCTGCATCGAACGCAATGGTCTGGCGGCGATCAAAGCCGTCTCGGCGGCGTCACTGGCGCTGCGTGGCGACGGGCAGCATTTCGTACCACTGGACGCGGCCATCGAAACCATGCGTCAGACCGGCCTCGACATGCACGAAAGATACAAGGAAACATCTCTAGGCGGACTGGCGGTGAACGTGCCGAACTGCTGATACTGCGACGCAGGGCGCACGATTGTGAGGAGTACCATGCGAGGTCATTGTCTTTGCGGCACCGTCAGGTTCGAAATTGACCCTCCGGTCCTGTCCTGCGTGACCTGTCATTGCGACAGTTGCAGGCGGCAATGCGCGGCTCCGATGACGACTTATTTCGGTGTGCGCGACGGGCAATGGCGCTGGACCGGGGAAACGCCGAGGACCTTCAACTCGTCCCCCGGTGTCGAGCGCAGCTTTTGCCCCAACTGCGGCACGCCGATCTCGTTCCGTTCGAAATCCATGTCGGACGTCATGCACCTGTACGTGGCGACGCTGGAGGACCCAAATCTGCTGGAACCCACGCTACACGTGGCGCATGAGGAAATGCTGCGCTGGCTGAAACTCGATGACGGCCTGCCCTGCTGCATCGGACCGGATTACACCAAGATCCAGCCCCTGCCCTAAACGCTTTCCACCAGGCGGCAAAACCCGTAGCGTCGCGCTCATGACCCAGGATCGCCCTATCTTTGGCATCGTATTGATGATTGGTTTCTGCCTTCTCGCACCACTGGGGGACGCAATGGCCAAGGTATTGGGCGAGACGACACCCATCGGCATGCTGGTGTTTGTCCGGTTTGCCGTTCAGGCGCTGATCTTGATCCCGTTGGTCGCCCTAACCGGTCGAACCTTGCGGATACGGGGCCGGTTGTTGAGGCTGACGGTCATTCGCACCGTTCTGCACATCGTCGGCATTGCCGCGATGTTCAGCGCCTTGAAATTCCTGCCGCTGGCGGATGCGATCGCAATCGCCTTCGTGATGCCGTTCATAATGTTGGTACTGGGCAAATACGTGCTGGACGAAGAGGTTGGGATGCGACGTCTGATCGCCTGCGCCGTAGGTTTTGTCGGTACAATGCTTGTTATACAGCCGAGCTTTGCTCAGGTTGGTGCAGCAGCACTTCTGCCGCTCGTCGTGGCATTGGTCTTTGCCCTGTTCATGTTGGTGACACGGCAGATCGCCAAAGAAACCGACCCCATAGCCCTGCAGGCGGTGTCCGGCTTCATAGCAACTGTCCTGCTGCTGCCTGTTCTGGTGGTCGGGACATTCGGAGATGTCTGGGAGTTGTCGCTGATCACTCCGAAAAGCGACAGCCACGGCCTGCTGATCGCGATCGGACTTTTGGGAACCGTCGCGCACCTGCTGATGACCTGGTCGCTGCGCTATGCGCCTTCGGCGACGTTGGCGCCAATGCAATATCTTGAAATACCGGTCGCTACCCTGTTTGGCTGGCTTATCTTTCATGACCTGCCTGACGGGATTGCGGCCGCCGGCATTGCGATCACCATCGCCGCTGGCCTGTATGTCATTCTGCGCGAGCGGGCCAGCGCCCGGTCTGCCCCGACAGAAACGCCTGCATGACCTGATCCAGAGCGTACCGAGGCAACATGACCAACAAACCAGGCCCGTCCATCTGCAGCTCGACCTCGGCCAGTGCCCGGTTGGACGTTCCAACCTGCCCATTGGGTTCGAATACCAGATTGTCGATTGGCCACTCCAACCCTCTGCTTCGCCCTGTTGCGCGCAGAAACGGAAACAGTGAAACGGGATCGCCGGGAGTAACGTTGAACACGATCCGAGGCGGCGCGTGAAAAACGACCTCACGTTCGCCCAACAGAATACAGGGCTGATCCTGGCGTCGAACCAGCGTATTGAGAACTGCCAGCTGGTGGTCCAGCCGCCCGCCCAGAAAACCGGCCCCCAACACCAGCGGCGCGTCGATACTGCGCAGGGCCTTGTCGAAATCCGTGCTGTCCTGTTCGCGTATCTGAAAAAGCCGGTCTACGGGAACCCTTTCGCGATACCTGCTTTCGAGCGAATCGAAGTCACCGATAACAGCGTCGGGAATGCGGCCCGAATCCAGCACCGGGGCGGCTCCACCATCCGCCGCCACGACCGTATTGACGCGAATCAGCACCAGATCCAAATCAACTGGCCCGATTTGACCGCCCCCGACCAACGCGATTGGCTCTTCCGAACGCACAATTGGCATATTTTTTATTTGATTGATCATTTTTCCCGGATTTGGACACATTGAGACCACAAAATGATAGGTTCATGCAAAGAGTTCCGAGTCAGTGGGTTACCCTTCGCCGGGTTAGTTGGCTCTCGTAGTTTGTAGAGGACGTGCGTCTGATGGTACAGAATAACAAGGTTTTGACAGTATCTTATGGAACCTTCTCGTGCACTTTGGAAGGCTTTGACGATTCTTTCGAGACGATGAAAGCAATTGCCGAATACTTCCGTGACCTGGCAGCAGATGACCGCTACTT
Source organism: Ruegeria lacuscaerulensis (assembly GCF_013031245.1). Taxonomy (GTDB): domain Bacteria; phylum Pseudomonadota; class Alphaproteobacteria; order Rhodobacterales; family Rhodobacteraceae; genus Ruegeria; species Ruegeria lacuscaerulensis_C. The sequence continues at coordinate 489,618 of NZ_WPZL01000001.1, read as the reverse complement.
CGGTTCTGAACCGCCTCAGCCCGACACCGAAATGCTGACGCGGATCGCTCAGCGCGATGCCTCTAGAAAAGTGGAAGCCAGTCAAAGTGACTCCGGCCTGCTTATCCGTGCAACGGAAGACGCCGCCTCGCAACCGGGTGCCAGTGCAGCGGACCTGAATGTCGTCAATACACCACAAACCACCCCTCCCCCCTCGCACGCTCCACAGCCGTTCTTCGCCGAAGCTGAACCTGTTGAAGAACCCTCACCCCCTGCTGCAGACAGCATCGCAGCCAAGTTACAGCGGATACGGGCTGTCGTTTCTCATTCCGAGGAAAACTCGGTCATCTATACCGAAGATGAAGAAACAACTATGAAAAGCGCCGGCCCCGTTGACGCTGTCGCTGCCGCCTTTGAAGCCGGTTCGCTCAACCCTGCTGATCTGGACGGCCGAACAGATACAGACGCGGATGCAGAAACTGCTGAAGATGCCCCTGTTGAAGCTCTGGCAAACACGACCGCGGTGGAACCGGACGAAGAGCCCGTCGAAGCTCTGGATGAAACGCAGGACGTCGCCGACACACTGGTCGAATCCGCAATGCCTCAAGACCAAGAAGAAGAGCAAACGAATGCTCCCGTATCGGAAAGCCAGCTGACAGAACTGGCCTTGGAAGAGGATGAGCCTACCGAAACACTGGAAGATCAGGACGAGGAAGTCTCTGCCCTTTCCGATATACTGTTTTCAGACATCGACGAAACTGAAGAGCCCGAGCCCGAAGACGAAGATCTAATCAATATCCTCAGTGATGAGGCCTCAGACGATGCCTCCGATAAGATCGAAGAAGGCATCCTGACAGAAGAGGACGAGATCCACTTGCTTAGCGAGATTTCGAGCGTGGAAACCGTTTTGGCAAACCGCGCGGCCGACCCCGCGCCCGACGCATCTAGCATGGATCAGGATGTATTGCGACTGATGGATCAAGTGGGCGAGCAATTGGACAAACCGGAGGCCAGCAACAAGCGGGAAACCTATTCGCATATGCGCGCGGCGGTTGCCGTGACCGAAGCTGAGCGCAATGACGCAGGTGGTAACAAACAAGATGATAAAGATCAGGGCTTTCGTGATGATCTGACATCGGCAGTGAGTCCCCGTCGCCCCGAGGTTCAGGTGACCAGCATGCGCCCGGAAGCCGTTGCAGCAGCGCCGCTCAAACTGGTGGCAGAGCAGCGCGTGGACAACCAGGACGGAGACACGGGGCCGGTCACACCCCGGCGCGTGACAACAGACTCGGAAGACGAAGCGGCTGAGGAAGGTGGTTTCGCCCTGTTCGCCCAGGAGCAAGGCGCACAGTCTCTGCCGGACCTGCTGGAAGCCGCTGCAGCGTACCTTTCCTTCATCGAGGGGCAGGAACAGTTCTCTCGCCCGCAGCTGATGAACAAGATCCGCTCGCTCAAGCAGGATGACTTCAACCGCGAAGAAAGCCTGCGCTCCTTCGGTCAATTGCTGCGCGACGGTAAAATCGAAAAAGCTGGCGGAGGGCGATTTGCGGCCTCGACCCAGATCGGGTTCCGCCCGGACGACGAGCGCGCCGCCGGTTAAACCTCAAAAGAACCAATTTACGATGGGCCGAAGATTTTCTTCGGCCCTTTTTCATTGCACAGGTAGATTGACGCCCTTGCTATTTCAGATGGGCTTGCGCGCACGATCCTGAGTTTGCTCCTGCTAGGTCGGGGCGTGAAGTATCACCAGAAATGGATCGCCGTCGCCACACCCAACTTAGACAGGAGGTGCATTTATTCTGGGGGTTGATCGGGATCTTCCTTACCAACACCCTTGAAAACGAACTTGAAGGGCAAGGCCCAAAGGATGCCCAACCCGACATAAACCAGCAATTCCAGCCAGATCGGTGGACGGTCGAGCCAGTTCACGACCGTCACAACCGCCACAATGTAAGCGGGCAGCCCAATCAGCAACAGCACCAGCGACCAGCGACGGCGCGCTTTATAGCTGAGGCCGGTTTTCCCGTCGTCGCTCATTAGTCAGCAAAGGGGTCGGTCACCAGGATGGTGTCGTCCCGCTCCGGGCTGGTGGACAGAAGTGCAACGGGGCATTCGATAAGTTCTTCAACCCGGCGCACGTATTTGATCGCGTTGGCGGGCAGGTCCGCCCAGCTACGTGCTCCTTCGGTGGACTCGCTCCATCCGGGCACTTCTTCGTAGATCGGCTTGCAGCGCGCCTGTTGGTCAGCAGCTGTGGGCAAGTAGTCCAGACGTTCCCCGTCCAGTTCATAACCCACGCAAATCTTCAGCGTCTCAAAACCGTCCAGAACGTCCAGTTTGGTCAGAGAGATGCCGTTTACGCCACTGGTCGCGCAGGTTTGGCGCACCAGACATGCGTCGAACCAGCCACAGCGGCGCTTGCGTCCGGTGGTGGTGCCGAATTCATGGCCGCGCTCTCCAAGGCGCTGCCCGTCTGCGTCGTCCAGTTCGGTCGGGAACGGGCCTTCACCCACGCGGGTCGTATAGGCTTTGACAATCCCCAGCACGAAATCGATCGAACCCGGGCCGATCCCCACACCTGTGGCCGCCTGCCCTGCGATCACGTTGGACGACGTCACGAACGGATATGTGCCGAAATCGATGTCCAGCAGCGCACCTTGTGCCCCTTCGAACAAGATGCGCTTACCTGCCTTGCGCTTTTCATTCAGAACTTTCCAGACCGGAGCGGCAAACGGCAGGATTTGCTGTGCGATCTCTTTCAACTGAGCGATCAGCGCATCCCGATCGACAGGCTCGATGCCTAGGCCTTTGCGCAGCGGATCGTGGTGCTGCAGCGCACGGTCAACACGCGCCTCAAGAGTCGCCTCGTCGGCCAAGTCCGCCACGCGCACGGAACGGCGGCCAACTTTATCTTCATAAGCCGGGCCAATGCCGCGCCCGGTTGTGCCGATTTTGGTGCCCTTGCTGGCAGCCTCTTCCCGCGCGCGATCCAGTTCTCCATGGATCGGCAGGATCAGTGGCGTGTTCTCGGCGATCATCAGCGTTTCGGGCGAGATATCGACACCCTGCGCACGGATCGTTCCGATCTCTTTGATCAGATGCCAAGGGTCCAGCACAACGCCATTGCCGATCACGCTCAGCTTGCCACCGCGCACAACGCCCGAGGGCAGCGCGTGCAGTTTATAGACCGCGCCATCGATGACCAGCGTATGACCAGCATTATGCCCGCCCTGAAAACGCGCGATCACGTCTGCCCGCTCGCTGAGCCAGTCGACGATCTTGCCTTTTCCTTCGTCACCCCACTGGGCGCCGACAACAACCACGTTGGCCATATCCGGTCCTTCTGCGCTGAGTTATCAAACCCGGCTCGTATAGCGAGGGGAAAGCGGCAGGGAAACCGGTAATTCGACGCAGTTGCCCGGATCCGGGGTCTACTCGCCCGTCAATCGCACCGGTTCGCCATGCGGGGTCGTCAGATAGGCGTCTTCCCAGGCATCCCGCAAGGCGTTCACATCGTCTGAAGGGGCTGCGCCCTGCTCGGCAAGCAATGCCTCGAGTGTTTCCAGCCAAGCGAAAAAGTAATCGTCGCCACCGTTCAATTCTCCATTCAATCCGTGGCGTTTCAGGGTATTGGAAAACCGCGCCGCCCATTCCGGCCAGTCAAAACGTCCGGCCTCGTTCAATGCCACCGTCACAGCGAATACCTGCGCGTGCCACGGCTGGGCAAAAGCCGGTTCCGGGGCGGAATGTGCGACGCAATCGGTCATGCGGGTTCCAGGTAGCTTTGCCAGAGATCCAGAACCACTTCGTCACCCGGATGCTCGGGGTTAGTCCAAAGTTTAGACGCCGGAAAAACCACGGCGTAAAGCGGTTCGGGGGCCTCTCCTAACCTGTGCGCGCTTGAATCTGGCAAGACGTGCGTTCCGTGTACCTTCAGAATGCGCCCCTTTGCGCCGGCCGCATAGATTGGCAACCGCGTGTGCCCGCCATCGACAAGTCGATTGACCGCCGGACGGGCTGTTACGACCTCTTGCCCAATATCGAATTTCACCGGCGCATTTGATGGCCGATCCGCAGGACCACCCTTTGCGAGAACGCTTGCAACCGCTTCGGCCTTCATTGCGCGATCTGCCAGAGGGTGCTTTCCGCCCACGTCGGCACCGCGCAGATCATCTTCGCTCAGAACGCCGCTTTCGACGAGCAGATCGGCCAGAGCTGAAATCCATTTCTCGTAATAGGAAAACCGTGTGTAATCCTTGGGCGACAGCTTTTCGCGCGCGTGGCGCGATATGTCGATATTCCATTGCCCGAGCGATCCCGCGGCGAGTGTTATAGCCAACGCCCGCGCGTGCCAATCCTCGGCAAAAACCGGAGCATCCTCGGGTTCGGGTTGAACCGCTCCATCACCGAATCGACCTCCCATATCGTGCACACGGGTCATGATGGCACCTTTGGCAAACCCGTGCCGATCATGCTGTCACGCGTGACTAGTGCGGCCAGCTCATCTTCGCTCAGTCCATCACTCCCCTCAGGGCGCATTGGCAGAACAAGGTAGCGCACCTCAGCCGTCGAATCCCTTACACGCACCGAAGTCTCCTTGGGCAATGTCACGCCAAACTCAGCCAGCACTTTACGCGGCTCGCGCACGGCCCGTGCACGGTAGGCATCAGATTTATACCAGCCCGGAGGAATACCCAGCAGCGGCCATGGATAGCAGCTGCACAGTGTACACACGACCAAATTGTGCTGTTGGGGTGTGTTTTCCACCACCACCATATGCTCACCCTGGCGCCCGTAAAATCCCAAATCGGCCACCACCGGCGTCGCATCCTCAAGGAGCGCGCGTTTAAAGTCCGGGTTGCCCCAGGCCTTTGCGACGACGCGAGCGCCGTTCTGAGGGCCGATCTTGTTCTGATAGGTGTCGATAATCTCATCCAGTGCCGCCGGATCAATCAAACCCTTGCGGGTCAGAATCGTCTCGAGCGCTTTGACTCGGAGCGCAGGTTCTGGTGGCAGCAGGGCGTGCGGGTGGTCGTGATCGTCATGTGGCATAGGGCGCAGCCTGCGTTACCACCTGCCTGACTGTCCAGTCTCTTTGATGTGATACTGCGCATCACATGTCATGATGCCAACTCCTCCCTTGCCCCCGCAGGCAAACTTGCATAAGTACCACGCGATACACGCCACGCTGTACAGGACCACCATGGAAAACGTCGTTCTCATCATCCACCTTCTTTTGGCTCTGGGCCTGATCGCCGTTGTCCTGATGCAGCGGTCCGAAGGCGGTGGCCTTGGTATGGGTGGCGGCGGCGGTGGTGCCATGACGGGCCGCGCTGCGGCGACCGCATTGGGCAAAGTCACGTGGATTCTGGCCGCGTGTTTCATCGTAACCTCGATCACGCTGACCATTCTGGCGGCGCAGAAGTCCTCGGGCAGTTCGGTCATCGATCGTCTGGGCGTACCGGCCCCCGCACCGACCGAAGAAAGCACACCGGCGGTTCCGTCGACTGACGATCTTCTTCCTCCGGCACAGGGCGATAACGCGCCGCTAATTCCGCAGGCGAACTGATACACAAAACCTAGAAACTTGGAGGAGAACTGCAACAGCATCTTGCGGTTCTCTTGCGCTATTGGCGCGAATCCTTTATACGTGAAGTCCCGTGATGCAGCGGTTTTTTCAAGACCGCCGGGCAGCTGATAATGACGTCTCACGGGAGCAGCCGAAAAACATGGCGCGTTTTATTTTCATCACTGGTGGTGTGGTTTCGTCCTTGGGCAAAGGACTGGCTTCGGCGGCGTTGGGCGCCTTGCTGCAAGCCCGGGGATACTCGGTGCGTCTGCGCAAACTGGACCCCTATCTGAACGTCGATCCGGGCACGATGTCACCGTTCGAACATGGCGAAGTATTCGTCACCGATGACGGGGCCGAGACCGACCTGGACCTGGGCCACTATGAGCGCTTCACCGGTGTTGCCGCGCGCAAAACTGACTCGGTCAGCTCAGGGCGGATCTATTCGAACGTGCTCGAGAAAGAACGCCGCGGTGACTATCTGGGTAAAACCATTCAGGTCATCCCCCACGTCACCAACGAGATCAAGGATTTCATCGCCATTGGCGAGGATGAGGTTGATTTCATGCTGTGTGAAATTGGCGGCACCGTCGGCGATATCGAAGGTCTGCCCTTTTTCGAGGCCATCCGCCAGTTCAGTCAGGACAAGCCACGCGGCCAGTGTATCTTTATGCACCTGACGCTGCTGCCCTACATCAAGGCATCGGGTGAGCTGAAAACCAAGCCGACTCAGCACTCGGTGAAAGAGCTGCGGTCGATCGGCCTGGCCCCCGACATTCTGGTTTGCCGCTCCGAAGGGCCGATCCCGACTAAAGAGCGCGAAAAGCTGGCGCTGTTCTGTAATGTCCGCCCCGACAGCGTGATTGCGGCGCAGGATTTGTCCACCATCTATGACGCACCGCTGGCCTATCACAAGGAAGGTCTGGATCAGGCGGTCCTGGACGCATTCCAGATCAGCCCCGCCCCCAAACCCGATCTGGCCAAATGGGAAGACGTCAGCGACCGCATTCACAACGCTGAAGGTCAGGTCAAGGTCGCCATCGTCGGGAAATACACGCAGCTCGAAGACGCCTATAAGTCGATTGCCGAAGCACTGACCCATGGCGGCATGGCCAACCGCGTGCGGGTCAAGGTCGAATGGGTCGATGCCGAAATCTTCGATACCGAAGACGCCGCGCCGCATCTGGAAGGGTTCCACGCCATCCTTGTTCCCGGAGGGTTCGGCGAGCGCGGCACCGAAGGCAAGATCAAGGCCGCTCAATACGCCCGGGAACACAAGGTACCCTATCTGGGTATCTGTCTTGGTATGCAGATGGCGGTGATTGAGGCCGCTCGCAACGCGGCTGGAATCAGAGAGGCAGGCTCGGAAGAATTCGACCATGAGTCTGGGAAAAAGCGTTTCGAACCTGTGGTTTACCACCTCAAGGAATGGGTGCAGGGCAACCACAAGGTCGAGCGCAAGGTGGGCGATGACAAAGGCGGCACAATGCGTCTGGGCGCGTATAACGCCGTATTGGCCGAGGGCTCGAAAGTCGCCGAGGTTTATGGTGGCACCAATATCGAGGAACGTCACCGTCACCGGTATGAAGTGGACATCAAGTACCGCGAAAAGCTGGAAAAAGCGGGGCTAAACTTCTCGGGCATGTCGCCGGATGGGCGACTGCCGGAAATCGTCGAATGGTCGGATCACCCGTGGTTCATCGGCGTACAGTACCACCCGGAACTCAAATCCAAACCGTTTGACCCGCACCCGCTGTTCCGCGATTTCGTCCGCGCAGCGAAAGACAGCTCACGCCTGGTCTGACGTCGGACGGGTCACTGCATTGTGACGGTCGGTGCGAAAAAACCTGTACGCGCCGGCCATTTACACGGTTAACTGTCGTCAGCACAGCGACAGGAGACCGGCCATGACCAACCAGACCACCAAAGCGGAAGCCTTTGCAGCCCTGCACAAAAAGGGTGATCCGGTCATTCTTTACAACATCTGGGATCCGGGCAGCGCAGGCGCTGTGCGCGATGCTGGCGCCAAGGCAATCGCCACCGGCAGCGCCCCGGTTGCGATGGCGCAGGGATATAGCGATGGCCAGAACATCCCGTTGGACGCCGCGCTGAATAACGCCCGCCGGATTGTAGCTGCCGTTGATCTGCCGGTGACGCTGGATTTTGAAGGGGCCTATGCCGAGGACGTACCCGGTATTGCCACTAACGTACAGCGTGCACTTGAAACCGGGGTCGTCGGCTTCAATTTCGAAGACCAAATCGTTGGCACCAATGATCTTTACGACATTGAAATACAAGAAGCGCGCGTTGCCGCAATGCGTGAAGGGTGCGACGCGGTTGGAATCTCTGCCTTTATCAACGCGCGCACCGACATTTTCCTAAAGGCCAAACCTGACACTCATGACGACGCAATGCTGGACGATGCCATTGCCCGCGCCAAAGCCTATGCCGAAGCCGGTGCCAGCGGGTTCTTTGCTCCGGGCCTGAAGGATGAAGGCATGATCGCCCGGCTGTGCGAATCGACCGACCTGCCGGTCAACATCATTGCCCTGCCCGGTACGCCCGACACCGCGACGCTGGCATCCCTTGGTGTCGCGCGCATCAGCTATGGTCCTGTACCTTACCGGCAGATGCTGGGGTGGTTGCATGAACAGGCGAAACAGGCGATTCAACCTGGCTGACCACTCGCAAAAAAAGATTACATTTCAGTGCGATCCTGTTCCGACAGGCGATCATTTGATCATTGACGTCATGACAGGTAGTCCGTGCTTGGCGGGCCACAAAAGATGGAATAACCTCACGGCATGTTGAAAAAATTTTTTCAGGCCTTTCGCCCGCCGCAACACGACAATCTGCCCGACCCGGATGCTGAACTTGCTCTGGGCGCGCTCATGGTACGCGTGGCTCAGGCGGATCGGGACTACAAGCTGGAAGAAATCAGCCTGATCGACCGCATCCTTGCGCGGCTCTATCAGCACAACGCGATCGAGGCCGCCAAGGTCCGGGCCACGTGCGAAAAACTGCACGCTGCGGCCCCGGATACCGACACGTTCGGAAAGTTGATCCGCGAAACAACCGACCTGCAGGAGCGTCTGGCCGCTCTGGACGCCCTGTGGGAGGTCGTTCTGGCCGATGGCAATTCCGACGAGGGCGAGATCAAGATCGTGGAAGAGGCACGCATTGCCATGGGTCTGAGTTACAACGACAGTAAGACCGCGCGTGAACGAGTGCAAAGGCGCTTGGAAGAGCGTTAGACGCCATCTATATCTAACGCATGTTCAGTGATTTCCTGTCCCGGCTGACTCAGCCGAAGCCCGACCCACTTGCCGATGATGACGCCCGCCTTGCCCTGACGGCCCTTTTGGTGCGCATCGCTCGGTCCGACAATGACTATGCCGATAGCGAGATGGCCCGAATCGACCGGATTTCGGCCGAACGCTATGGCTTGTCCCCGTTCGAGGCCGCGGCTCTGCGCGCCCGCGCCGAGAACCTCGAGGCCGAAGCACCGGACACCGTCCGCTTTACCCGCGCCATCAAAGAGGCCGTTGCCTATGACGACCGGCTTGCCGTGGTACAGGCCCTATGGTCAGTTGCTTTGGCCGACGGACACAGAACGGGGGAAGAGGATTCGCTTTTGCGATTGGTGGTCAGCCTGCTGGGCGTCAGCGACGTGGATTCGGCCCTGGCCCGTCAAAAAGCTGCCAAGTCGTGATTGCAATGCTGGGCATGTACGACATGCCCGCGGTGCGGTCTGCCAATGATCGCTTTTGGGCGCTGATTCGCGGACACCTTGGCTATGGGCCGGAACAGCTGACCCGAGACGCCGATGTCTGGGAGGTGTGGCAGAACCCTGACCTGATTTTTGCCCAAACATGTGGAATGCCCTATCGCACCCGTCTGCACGGCAAGGTACAATTGGTTGGCACGCCCGACTATGGATTGGTGGATTGTCCGCCGGGCTATTACCGCTCAGTCTTTGTTGCCCGAAAAGACGACTTGCGTGATCTGGATCAGCTTGCTGATGGCACTTTTGCCTACAACGAAGCGCTTTCTCAGTCTGGCTGGGCGGCTCCCATGGTTCATCTGACCAGGCATAGCCGTATTCCCGACGCCATTCTGGAAACCGGCGGCCACGCATTGTCAGCGCAAGCTGTCATAGAGAAGCGCGCCGATTTTGCGTCGCTGGACGCCATGACCTGGGAATTACTCAAGGGACATACCGATCTGGGCACAGCTTTGCGCGAAGTGGCGGCGACCAATCCGACGCCCGCCCTGCCCTACATCACGGCCAAAGGCCAAGACGCGCAGACCATCACCCATGCCGTCCGGGCGGCTATCAGGGACCTTGCGCCTGCCGACCAGGATTTGTTGCGCATTCGCGGGCTGATCGATATCCCGCCGGGCGACTATCTTTCGGTTCCCAATCCGCCTGAAGCCACGATCGGTATGCTTAACACCTGACCGATTTGGCTAAGACGTCTGGTCAAATTGACGGATTCAGAACCCGAACGTGTCAATTGCGCATTGCATTGCCCCGAAATTTAAGCCCTAGTACCGCACCAACACCAATAACACCTGGACCACCCGTGACAGATTCCACTCCCGTAATCGAGATCAAGAACCTCCACAAAAGTTTCGGCAACCTGGAAGTGCTGAAAGGAGTTGATATTACGGCGAGACGCGGGGATGTAGTGTCCCTGATCGGATCGTCCGGCTCGGGCAAATCGACCCTGTTGCGCTGCTGCAATCTGCTGGAAGACAGTCAACAGGGCGAGATCCTGTTCAAGGGCGAGCCCGTGCGCTGGGCCGGCAACCTGCATCACCGCCGCCCTGCCGATCCAAAACAAGTGCTGCGTATTCGTACCAACCTGTCGATGGTTTTCCAGCAGTTCAATCTTTGGGCCCATATGACCATCCTGCAAAACGTGATGGAGGCTCCGGTCACCGTACTGGGCCGCGACAAGGCCGAGGTTGAGGACAGTGCCCGCAAGTATCTGGAAAAGGTTGGTATCGGTGACAAGTGCGACGTCTATCCGGCACAGCTTTCAGGTGGTCAGCAACAACGTGCCGCCATCGCCCGCGGCCTGTGCATGGAGCCCGAGGCGCTGCTGTTCGATGAGCCAACCTCGGCGCTGGACCCCGAGCTGGAACAGGAAGTCATCAGGGTGATCAAGGATCTGGCCGCCGAAGGCCGCACCATGATCATCGTGACCCATGACATGAAAATGGCCGCCGATATCTCAAGCCATGTTGTTTTCCTCCATCAAGGTCTGATCGAAGAAGAGGGTCTGCCAGAAGATATTTTCACCACCCCTGAATCCGCACGGCTTCAGGGCTTTCTCTCCGCCACCAAGGCGGCATAAATTCAGGACAGAACCAAAAAGGGGAGTAACCAATGAAAAACCTGATTCTGACCACTGCAGCACTGGCGCTAACTGCCGGTATTGCCATGGCCGACACCGTGCGTATGGGCACTGAGGGCGCCTACCCTCCGTATAACTTCATCAATGATGCCGGTGAAATCGACGGCTTCGAGCGTGAAGTGGGCGACGAGCTGTGCAAACGCGCCGGTCTGGAATGCGAATGGGTCAAGAACGATTGGGACTCGATCATTCCGAACCTGGTCTCGGGCAACTACGACACCATCATCGCCGGCATGTCGATCACCGACGAGCGCGACGAGGTCATCGACTTCACTCAGGATTATTACCCGCCAACTGCATCCGCTTATGTCGCAACCTCTGATGCGGCCGACGTTACCGGTGGCGTGGTAGCGGCGCAAACCGCGACCATTCAGGCCGGCCACGTGGCCGAGTCCGGCGCGACCCTGGTTGAATTCGCAACCCCCGAAGAAACCCTTGCAGCCGTCCGTAACGGCGAAGCGGACGCCGTTTTGGCCGACCGCGACTATCTGGTCCCGCTGGTCGAAGAATCGGGCGGTGAGTTGGTCTTTATCGGCGACCCGGTTCCTCTCGGTGGCGGCATCGGCCTTGGCATTCGTGAATCGGACGCCGAATTGCGCGGCAAGTTCGACGCAGCCATCACCTCGATGAAAGAGGACGGCACGCTGAACGAGATGCTCGTAAAGTGGTTCGGTGACGGAATCGCCACTTACGGCACCGACGGTTCGGTCGTCACCAACTGAGCACTTTTCCGAAGGTTCGGCGCCCGGCGCGCCGGACCAACCCCGGCTGAACGCTGGGCCTGACGTTCGAAAGACGCCTGATGTTTTCGTTTTGCGCTGATCCCGATACACTCGGCACGTTCCGATGGTTCTCGTGCTATCTGACCAACGGCGTCCACTGGTCGTTCTATCTGTCCTTTCTCAAAGTTCTTGGGCTGTTGGCGGTTACCGCACCCGTTGCGCTTAGTTTTGGTTTCGCTGGCGCAATGGCCGCGCGGTCGCACTTCCTGCCGCTTAGCTGGCTGGGCAAGGGATACATCGCCATCGTGCGCGGAGTTCCGGACATCGCTTTTTTCCTGTTCTTCGTGATCGCACTTGATCAGGCCTTTGAATGGACACGCCACAGGGTTCTTTGCCCCGACTGGACCGACCCGGTTCGACAGGGCAACGATTTCATTGTTTGTCAGGCGGCAAAACTTCCCTTGGGCAGCGCGCCTGAATGGGCGCATGAGACCTACGGGTTCTTTCTGGCGGTCATCACATTTTCCATCGTTTTCGGTGCCTTCGCTGCCAACGTTCTGTTCGGCGGCATGCGCGCCGTACCGCATGCGCAACTCGAGACCGCCGAAGCCTATGGAATGACCCGCCGCCAGACCTTTTGGCGGGTTCTCGTACCGCAGATGTGGGTCTATGCCCTGCCCGGCTTGTCGAACCTCTGGATGGTATTGATTAAGGCCACGCCGCTACTGTTCCTGCTGGGCATCGAAGACATCGTGTACTGGGCGCGTGAACTGGGCGGAACCAAGACGTCCAAATTCACGCAATACCCACATGGCGACTGGCGCATGTGGTACTTCCTGTTCCTGCTGGCCTTCTACCTCGGTATGACGCGCGTGTCGGAAATCGGACTTGAAGGCCTGATGCGCCGACTGTCCCATGGTCAGGCAACCTCGGGCGGAGAACTGCTGCGCAAGGAGACCACGCAATGAGCTGCTTGCAAACCATACAGGATTACGGCCTGCGTTCGATCGGTATTGGCGAGCGCCTGCTGCCCAGAAACGATTTCACCCTGTGCGAGCAGTTCACACTGATCGGATCGGGCATGATCTGGAACGTTTATTTTGGCGCCATGGCGTTGGCGACCGGCTTTTTTCTGGCCACCGCACTTGCCGTCGGCAAGGCGTCTACAAACAAATGGCTGCGTAAACCCTCGGAATGGTTCATCTTTATCTTCCGCGGCTCGCCGTTGTTCATCCAGTTCTTCTTTGCCTATTTCTTCTTCCTTTCGCTGAAGAAATCATACCCGATGTTCGACGCGTTCACCGCCGCATGGCTGGGCGCGCTGATCGTGCTGTTCCTGAACACGGCCGCCTATTCCGGTGAAATCTTCTATGGCGCGCTGCGGTCGATCCCCAAGGGCGATATCGAGGCAGCGGACGCCTATGGCATGTCGGGCTGGGCCCGGTTCCGCCGGATCATATGGCCCACCATGCTGCGACTGGCATGGCCCGCCTACACAAACGAGGCGATCTTTTTGTTCCAATCCACCACGCTGGTCTTCTTTTCTGCGTTCCCCGCCTGGCAACAACGTGGCGACGCTCTGTATTATGCCAGTTATTTCGCGGACAAGACGTTCAATCCATTTGTCCCCTACCCGATTCTGGCCTTCTACTTCATCCTGCTGACACTGATGATCGTTTGGGGCTTCGGCGTTATGAACAAGCGCCTGAACAGGCACCTCCCAACAGCACAAAGGGCCAAGATGCGGTTCCGCCTGAATCTGGCGCGGTAAGTTCTGCCACCTACGATGCGACAAGGCGGGCTTGCGTTTGCAGGCCCGTATTTTACGCGCACAAACAACCAAATGCGGCGCTTGAATACAAAAAGCTTTGAGGGAGATGGTACCGCCTCCCTGGCTTGAACAGGGGACCTCTGGATCCACAATCCAGCGCTCTAACCAACTGAGCTAAGGCGGCACTCGTGAGGGGCGATGTACCGAACGTGCCCACGGAATGCAAGAGGATTAAAGCCGAATTTTCCAGCTTTGTTCGACAAGATCGACACCAAAAGAATGGACATCCCTGCTCTCTGTCAATTGCCAGCCTGTCGCCTTGTAAAGCCCACAGGCGGCCCTATGGCTTTCGTGAGTCCACAGCTTCATTTCCGTGAAACCTGCGCCGCGTGCGAAATCCATGCACGTGTCCAGCATGCGTTTTCCTAGACCAAGCCCACGAACCTCTGGCACGAGCAGAAAAAGCCTCAGCTTCGCCGTCTGGTCGTCCAGCGCTACACAAAAGATACTGCCCAGCCTTTCCCCTGCACGCTCGGCGATCCATCCGCCTTCGCGAGCCGGATCGTGTGAAGAGACATAGCCATCCAGAATGCGCCGGACCAATTTCGCGAAGGATGCGTCAAACCCTTCATCACGCTCGTAGAGCCTGCCGTGCTGCTCTACGAGCCACTGAGCATCTGCAGCGCGAAATGGTCTGATCAGAACGTCGTCCATGCTTCATCTGACCGCAAAGGCGGCTTGATTCTCAACCCTTTGCGCGCTAGCACAAACGCTCAGTCCCGGAGGCGAAAATGGGCATCAACACCGAACGCGACATTCAGGCGAACCTGCAAATCGGCCCCACCGATCACGGTATGGTGCGGCTGTTCATTGAGGCGGATGGCCTCGAGGTCCCCATGGATTTTGAACCCGAAGAAGCCGAAGAAATCGCAGACGAAATTCTTGCGGCTGCACAAGCCGCCCGCGCGGTAAAACCCTGACCGTTCAGATTTTGGGGTCGCGCAGCGCCTGCAACCTACGTGCCGCGTCGGTTGCAAATTTCTGGATCATTTTCTTACGTCGGGCCGGAGCAACCTTGTCTTCCGGTGCCATTCGAACGATCTCGGCATCGTAAGCATCTGCAATGATCAGGCCGGTTTCTTCGGGCAACAGATCAGTCGGGAACTCGGTGTCGACGGCCCAGAAAAAGCGATCGCACCATTCCATGTAACCCTGCCATTTGGAATCGGACTGGTAGTCGGCACGGCTGGATTTACATTCGACCACCCACAGCTCTCCCTTTGGGCCCAGTCCCATGACGTCAACGCGCAACCCGCGCGTTGGTACAAATTCCTCAACAGAAACAAAGCCGTGCGTCGAAAGGTGGCGTGAAACACCACGCGCGAGCTTTTGTCCGGGCTGCATATCCAGTGTCATATGTGGAATGTGAACAATTCGTGAACAAAAATCAAGCACCGCATTATTCTTGACATGATACCTTTTGGTATTGCATTAAATATAACACCAAAAGGTATCACTAATGGGGTGACGAATGCAGACTCAGATTCAAAATGCGTTTCGAGCACTTGCTGACCCGACCCGCCGAGACATCGTGCAGATGCTCGCCGCGCAGGACATGACCATCGCGCAGCTGACGGACCAATTCGATATGACCCGTGCTGCCGTGAAAAAGCACCTGACCGTGCTGTCTGATGGCGGGCTCATTACAGTTGAGGCGCGTGGTCGGGAACGCATTAACCGGTTGGAACCGAAAGGGATGGCCCCTGTTCTGGACTGGTTCAACTATTTTGATCAGTTCTGGGACGACCGCCTGAACAATCTGAAAGAAGCCATTGAAAGGAAAAAGAAATGACGAATTCAATTCTGCAAAAAACGATCTTTCTGCGGGCCGAACCAGAGACCGTCTGGGCCTATTTGACCGATCCCGACCGGCTGGCCGAATGGTTCCACAAACCTGAACGCCCCTTGGCCGCCGGGCAAAAGCTTGAAATGTTCGGAACCACAAGCGGCGATCTGTTGATTTGGGGGGAGGTTCGCGTGGCCCGCCCGCCGGAATACCTGGAATATACTTTCACCGTCAAACCCATGGGCGACGCTGTCAGCGTGGTGAAATGGACGCTGGAGCCCGTCGCCGGTGGAACACGCCTTGGATTGCAACACGAAGGTCTGCCGCAAAGCGCTGATGCCTTTGGACTTATCCTGTCACTCGACAAAGGCTGGGACGAGCATTTTGGCAAGATGCGCACCGCATTGCACGAAACAGTTGATGCCTGACCCCTTGTGCAAGCCCGCCATACACCCTACTTAGGCGCGTGGCGGGTTCTGCCCTTCTTGTGATAGGTAGCATTCTGGTGGCCTTAAGCAATTCCGAGGGGGCTGGCTCTGTTCAGGTCCTGGCCTGATTACCTGGCGCCCACCTGTACATACAGGTCCTCGGGAATCACACCGCACGGTTGACTGGCGGTCCCGCCACATTTTCCGGAAATGGGATTACTTCGCTGACGGCGCGCCCTGACGAATCGCAGCAGGTTTGAAGCTGTGCACGACAGGCAAACCACGGCGCGGGCCGCCCGGCTTTTCCGCCAAGCTCATGATCGCATAGGCAAACTGGACACTGGCAAAAACGATCCCGTTCATGAACCAGATCATGAACAACGCGACCAGACCGATATCCGACCCGGTGATCAAGCTGCGCAGATTGGCCACGTTCAGCGCCAACAGCACCCCGACAAATATGGCCGAGATGACAAAACCCCATGCAACCTGAGTGATATACAGACGGACCAGCTTTGGCATAACGGACCTCCTTGCGCTCTGATATTCATTTTAGCGCATGTCTGCTCGCGGTAAAGGCGTCAGAACGCCTCGGGCTTTGCCTCGCGCGCCATGTGATCCAGCACGGCGTTGACAAATTTGGGCTCTTTGCCTTCCGGGAAAAAGGCGCGCGCCACGTCGACGAATTCGGTGATGACCACCTTGGGCGGCGTATCGCCCTGCGTCAGTTCGGCCCCTGCTGCACGGAAGGTAGCACGTAGCGTCGGGTCGATCCTCGCGATCGGCCATTTCGCGACCAGAGCCCGGTCGGTCATCTGGTCGATCGGCGCCTGATAGTTCACTGCATCCTCGACCAGCTTGCGAAAGACCCGGATATCGCCGTCCAGCATTTCTTCGCCCTCATAGACAGCGCCGAACCGGTGATCCAGAAACTCATTCACGACGGCTTCCGTCGTCTGCCCCGACTGTTCCATCTGGAACAGCGCCTGCACGGCGTAAAACCGAGCGGCGGATTTCATCAGGCGTTTCTGGTTGGCCGGTTTCGGCGCGTCTGTCTGGGTCATGCTGTCGTGGGTCCGTTGTTGTCGCCCGCCACAAGGATGGACTCGGACGGGGGCTTGAAGCCAACGCCCTTTTTAGAAGCGCCCCACTTACGGCTGAGTGCAATCAGATGCAAGGCCGCAGCGGCCGCTCCGCCGCCTTTATTCATCTTTTCGGGGTTGGCGCGCACTTCGGCCTGATCGTCATTTTCAACGGTCAGGATACCGTTGCCGATGCACATCCCCTGAAGACCCATCAACTGAATCGCGCGGCTGGAATCGTTGCAGACAGTTTCATAATGCGTGGTCTCGCCACGAATGACGCAGCCAAGCGCGACATAGCCATCATAATTGCACTGCCGGTCAGCCATGGCGATGGCAGTGGGGATTTCCAGCGCGCCGGGTACTTCAACCACGTCACAAGTGCCACCCGCCGCTGCGATCTCGGCCTTTGCACCGGCAACCAGATTGTCGGCGATAGCGCGGTAGAACGGAGCCACAACGATCAGCAGCTTGACCGGTTTGTCGAATGTCGGTGTCGGCAGCACGCCGTGTTTGTCTTGTTCAGCCACGATCAGTCATCCTTGAGAATGGAGCGGGTTCCGACGATGGACAGACCAAAGGCGTCGAGGCCCAGATATACGGTTTCCGGCGAGTCGGTCAGCAGCACCAGTTCCTGAATGCCCATCTTGGACAGGATCTGCGCGCCCAGACCGGTTTGCTTGATGGTCCGCGGGCCTTCGTCCTCGGCCGCGTACAACGAGTTGCGAGGCTGACGGAACAGACACACCACGCCGCGCCCTTCGGCGGCAATCTTTTCCATCGCGCGGGGCAATTCTTTGGGCGACTTCGGGCCTAGACCCAGAATGTCCGGCGCTTCGTGCAGCGCGTGCGTGCGGGTCAGAACTGGTTCGGGCGTGGTGACATCGCCTTTGACCATGACCACATGTTCGATGCCGTGCGTCTGATCGGTGAAGAGACGCATCTCCCACTCGCCGCCATATTCTGAATTGACGACCTCACGAGACGTCTCGACCACCAGATTGTCATTGCGTGAGCGATAGGTAATCAAGTCACTGATCGTGCCGATCTTCAGGTCATGCTCTTTGGCAAAGGCCACCAGATCGGGCAAGCGCGCCATGGTGCCATCGGGTTTCATGATCTCGCAGATCACGCCCGAGGGGTTCAACCCCGCCAACCGCGATATATCGACCGCCGCCTCGGTATGGCCGGCGCGCACCAGTACCCCGCCCCGCTTGGCGCGCAGCGGGAAGATGTGGCCGGGGGTGGCGATATGCGCCATCGTGTTTTGTTCGTTGATCGCAGTCGCCACGGTCAGCGCCCGGTCGGCGGCCGAAATCCCGGTGGACACGCCTTCACGCGCTTCGATTGATACGGTGAACGCTGTCTCGTGTCGCGAGGAATTATTCACAGCCATCATCGGCAGCCCCAGCGCGTCGACCCGCTCGGCGGTCATAGGCAGGCAGATCAACCCGCGCCCGTGAGTGGCCATGAAGTTGATTGCATCGGCATCGGCGAATTCGGCCGCAATAACCAGATCGCCTTCATTCTCGCGATCTTCGTGATCGACCAGAATATACATCTGGCCTTTGCGTGCCTCTTCGATAATCTCTTCGATCGGGCTGATCGCATTGCGCAGCTGGGCTTCGACGGGTCCGGGAGTTTCAAAGCTCATGAGGCAGCCTTTCACAGAGCAAGTTTGATCGGGTGGATAGACTACCACGCGTTCAATGACCAGACCGCATGCGGCACAGGCCGGTCAGGTCGCGACGTCGATATAGGCCGCTCAGGACATCTCAGCCAGACGGGCGACATAGCGGGCCAGCGTATCGATTTCGAGATTAACGCGGTCGCCGACAGAAACATCACCCCAGGTCGTCACTTCCTTGGTGTGCGGGATGAAGTTGATCCCGAAATCGCATCCATCCACATCATTGACGGTCAGCGAGGTCCCGTTCAATGCAACGGACCCTTTCGGAGCGATAAATCGGGCCAGATCCTTGGGCGCGCGCAGGGTGACGCGGGTGCTGTCGCCTTCGTCCTGTACCGCGATCACTTTGGCCACGCCGTCCACGTGCCCCGATACAATGTGCCCGCCCAGTTCGTCACCAACCTTAAGGGCGCGTTCCAGATTGACGCGTTTGCCAACCTTCCAACTGTCCAGATTAGTCTTTGATACGGTCTCGGCGCTGATCTGAACGTCATACCAGTCGTCGCCCAGAGTGATCACAGTCAGACACACACCGTCACTGGCAATCGAAGCGCCAATATCAATGCCCGCCGTGTCATAGGCCGTTTTGATGCGGGCCCGCAGATCGCCTTGCTGATCCAGCTCGGTGACGGTGCCGATATCGGTGACGATCCCTGTAAACATTCCGCTAACCCTTAGTTCCTAACCTAGCCCAGTGTTCAAAGCCGAGGTAAGCCCAAGCAGCCCGACGGGCAAGCCCCACCTTGCCCGGAATGGTCCAAACGGGCATAATTTCATCAAAGAACGATAAGAGCAGAATTGATGTCTTCACCCGCCAAAGGCCTGCAACGCCGCGTATTCCTGTTCTTGCAGGGTCCACATGGCCCTTTTTTCAGCGGGCTGGGGCGTATGCTTCGGTCATCAGGTGCCGAGGTCTGGCGCGTCGGTTTCAACGCAGGCGACCAGGCGTTTTGGTTCGACGGGTCGAGCTTTATTCCATTCCGCGACGACCCCAGGCGCTGGCCCGAAACACTAGCCAATCTGATCGACGAAAAAGGCGTTACGGATATCGTCCTTTATGGTGACACCCGCCCGGTTCACGCCCGCGCGGTGGACGTTGCGCGGGACAAGGGTGTTACGGTCCACGTTTTTGAAGAAGGGTATCTACGCCCTTGGTGGGTCACGTATGAGCGGTCTGGCTCAAACGGAAACTCACGCCTGATGTCTCTGGACGTCGACCAGATGCAGCACGCGCTCGACCAATCAGCGGTACAGACGCCGCCACCGCCGTCGCATTGGGGGGATATGCGCCAGCACATATTCTACGGCGCGCTCTATCATTGGTTCGTGCTGTTTCTGAACGGGCGCTATCGAAATTTCCGACCACATCGGGAGTTACCTGTTTCAAAGGAATTCAGGTTGTATTTCAAGCGTCTGGCGCTCATGCCATTTCACAGGATCCAGCGCCGCTGGGCCACGGAACGTGTGCGCAGAAACGGGTCCCCCTATCATCTGGTCCTGCTGCAATTGGGCCATGACAGTTCGGTTCAATCCCATTCGGACTATTCCTGCATGTCGGACTTTCTGGAACAGGTGATCAATGGGTTCGCGGCAGGCGCGCCGACGCATCACCGACTGGTGATCAAAGAGCATCCGCTGGAAAACCACCGCGAACCCCTGCGCCGTCGCGTACGGCAGATGGCGCGGGAACGGGGAAATGCGGACCGGGTTCATTATGTTCCGGGCGGCAAACTCGCCAGGCTTCTGGACGATGCCAACTCCGCCATCACGGTTAACTCGACCGCAGGTCAACAGGTATTGTGGCGGGGCATCCCGTTGCGCATTTTCGGCAGGTCGGTCTACGACAAGCCTGAGTTCGTGTCACGCCAACCGCTGGCGGAGTTTTTCGCCTCCCCGATGCCGCCGGATCGAGACGCGTATCAAACCTATCGCCAGTTTCTTCTCAAGACGTGTCAGGTGCCTGGCGGGTTTTATTCTCGCAGGGGCCGTCGGCAATTGCTGCGAAGCGTGGTTGACATGATGCTGAATGCGAAAGACCCCTATCAATCTGTCCTGACCCACAAAGAGGCGCTGACGCCACAGTTGAGGGTCGTTGAATGAGGCAGACGGGTTGATGCTAGATGTTACCGCCCGAACCAGATAACCTGCAGCAAACAAAAGACCAAAACAAAGACGACTGAGGATAATCGGCAGTGCAGCGCTTTCCAATCCGATGGATACGGGGGATTTCCCTTGTGGCCGCAATTGGCCTGTTGGCCGCGTGCCAACTTCCCAAGGCAGGCCCCAACAAAAGCGAGATTTTGGCGGGCTCCACAGAAAGTGGCGGTAATGCCTTTGTTGTCGAAGTGGATGATCGGGTTGCACAGGCTACATCCGCCATTCAGCAATTCGGGTTTTCACCTGCATTCAGAAGCGCCCAGAATTTGACCGCGGATACTGTTCGCCCGGGCGACATTCTGGGTATGACGATCTGGGAAAACGTGGATGACGGATTGCTGTCTGGTGAAGTCGGAGCCGCCACAATTCTGGAACAAGTACAGGTGGACAGCGACGGGTTTATCTTCGTGCCCTATGCCGGGCGCATTCGCGCCGCTGGTAACACGCCGGAACAATTGCGTCAGTTGATCACCAGCAAACTTGCGGATCAAACGCCAGACCCGCAGGTTCAGGTGCGCCGCACCGCCGGAGATGGGTCGACCGTCACGCTGACAGGGGAAATCGGTGCTCCGGGCGTCTATCCGATCGAACGACCAAGCCGGACATTGACGGGAATGCTGTCAAGCGCCGGTGGCGTGTCCCTCGGTTCGGATATTGCGCTTGTGACACTGATCCGCGGAAACGATCGCGGGACCGTCTGGTACGAAGATTTGTTCCGCAACCCAAAACTTGACGTCGCGCTGCGCGGCGGAGATCGCATTCTTGTTGAGGCAGACAGCCGATCCTACATAGCCTTGGGCGCAACCGGCGGGCAGTCCCGCGTCGCGTTTGACACTCAGGATCTTTCCGCGCTTGAGGCTTTGGCCCAGGTGGGCGGCCTGCAATCTCTGTCCTCGGACCCGACGGGAATTTTTGTTCTGCGTGAAGAACGACACGACATTGCCCGCACCGTCATGGGCCGCGCTGACCTGCAAGGGGATCAGCGCATGATCTACCTGCTGAACCTCACCGCGCCCAACGGGCTGTTCATCGCTCGTGATTTCGTTATTCGTGACGGTGACACGATCTACGTAACCGAGGCTCCGTACGCACAATGGAGCAAATCCATCTCGCTGATCGCCGGTGGCCTGACACCGCTTGCAAACGTCGCCACGCTGACGGGTAACTGATGCAATCCGAAACGGCAGCCGGGTCCGAACGCACTCGGCTGTTCGTTTACAACGGCGGTTTTCTGACTCAGCGCCGCATTCGGCGCATTTTACATCTTAGCGGCTACGACATTCGCCTCGGTCTGCCCAAGGACGGCGACATTGTCGGGGTCTGGGGCAACAGCCCGACGGCGCATCGTGGACTGGCAATTGCGACCAAACGCAACGCAGCGGTGCTGCGGGTCGAGGACGCCTTTTTGCGCTCGTTGCATCCGGGCAGGACCGGCGAGCCTCCGCTTGGCCTTGTGCTTGACCGAACCGGTCTGCATTTCGATCCGGCCCACCCTTCGGATCTTGAGAGTTTGCTGGCCACGCATCCTCTGGATGATACCGCCCTTCTGAACCGGGCGCGTCACGGCATGGACAGAGTCCGCGAATTGCATCTCAGCAAGTATTCGGCTTTCGACCTGACCCTCCCTCCGCCGGATCCCGGCTATGTTCTTGTGGTGGACCAGACAAAGGGCGATGCAGCAGTAACTGCAAGCGGGGGGGATCAGGCCCGGTTCCGGGAAATGCTGGTCATAGCGCAAGAGGAAAACCCCGGAGCGCAGGTTCTGATCAAGACCCACCCCGAAACCATTGCCGGGCACCGATCGGGGTACTTTTCGGAACAGGATCTGTCGGACAGAGTTTCTATTCTGGAATCGACAATCAGCCCCTGGACCCTGCTTGAGGGCGCGATTGGCGTCTACACCCTGTCCTCGCAATTGGGGTTTGAGGCCATCCTGGCAGGACACAAACCCCGCATCTTTGGGCAACCCTTCTATGCAGGCTGGGGGCTGACACAGGATGAGCTTCCCTTCCCGCGCCGCCAACGCAACCTGACACGGGCGCAGTTGTTTGCCGCAGCCATGATCCTCTACCCTAAGTGGTATGATCCGTATCGAGACAATTTGTGCGAACTGGAGACCGTTCTGGACACACTCGAAGCACAAACGCGCGCGTGGCGTCAGGATCACAATGGGTGGACCGCGTCCGGCATGCGGTTGTGGAAGCGCAAACACCTGCAGCAAATGTTCGGGCGCCAGAAGAAGGTCAGGTTTACAACAGGACAACCCGACACGTCAGACAGGCCTCATATGGTCTGGGCCAGCCATGCCCGAGATACAGAAAACGCGGTCAGGATAGAGGATGGCTTTCTGCGATCACGCGGTCTGGGTGCCAATCTGGTACCGCCATTGTCGCTGGCGACTGACGAGCTGGGCATCTATTACGACCCGACCCATCCCAGCCAGTTGGAGGAGTTGATCACTGCCCGCGAAGCCCTGCGCCCCGATCAGGAGATGCGGGCCGAGCGTCTGATTGATCAGATCATTTCGGGCCATCTCAGCAAGTACAACACCGGAGGTGCGTCACCTGAAATGCCTGTCGGGCATCGCGTTCTTGTGCCCGGGCAGGTCGAAGATGACGCGTCAATCCTGTTGGGCACCACAACGGTACGCACCAATACCGACCTGCTGCGTGCAGCGCGCGAGGCGAACCCAAATGCGGTCCTGATTTACAAGCCTCACCCTGATGTCGAGGCAGGCCTGCGCGATGGCGCAATTGATAGCGAGGGGCTTGCGGACGTCATCGCCACGCATTCTGATCCCGCTGCGCTGTTGCCACAGGTACAGGAGGTCTGGACCATGACGTCCCTGATGGGGTTCGAAGCCCTGATGCGCGGGGTCAACGTCACAACGCTTGGTGCGCCTTTCTATGCCGGGTGGGGGCTGACGCGGGACCTGGGCACAGTCCCGGCGCGCAGGGGCGCGCGCCCATCACTGCTGGGTCTGGTTCATGCCGCCCTGATCGACTATCCCAGATATATGGACCCGGTCACCGGCCAGCCCTGCCCCGTCGAGGTCGCCGTGCAACGGCTGTCCGAGGGGCGTGATCGTGACGGCGGACCGTCGCTGCGCCTGCTTTCCAAATTGCAAGGCGCGTTCGCGACTCACGCGTATCTGTGGCGTCGCCGTTAGCGTAAAGCGCGTGCCCAGCGATGCAAAATATCCGCCCCGATGGCCCGGGTTTCGATCAGTTCGAACCGAGGGGCCGCATCCAGTTTGTCCAGCCCCAGCGACCCAACGGCGGGCAAGCCTTCGGCTCCGATCGTCAGGCCCGCGCTGAACCCCACCAACTCGTCCACAAGGTCATCGGCCAGCAATGAGGCTGCCAGCGCTGATCCGCCTTCACAGAATAACCGCGTTAATCCCGCGTATCCCAATTGCTGCAACAGATCGGTCGCATCAATATGGTGCTCACGCAGCGCGCAGGGGATCAGACGCGCGCCCAACCCCTCCCACGCGCGGGCTCTCTCAGCATCCGGAGAAGGGCCATGGCAAAGCCAAACTGGTATCTCACCGGCAGTGCGCGCCAATTGTCCCATCAGCGGGATATCCAGATGGCGTGAAACAACAACCCGTAACGGCTGCGCCTCGATTCCCAGGTCGCGGACCGTCAGAGACGGATCATCAGCCCGCGCGGTGCCCGCTCCAACCATCACGGCGTCGTGGCGCGCGCGCATCGCGTGTACGGCACGTCGCGCCATAGGTCCGGTAATCCATTTGCTGTGCCCGCTGGACGTGGCAATCCGCCCGTCAAAACTGCTGGCAAGCTTGAGTGTTACGAAGGGCCGCCCCTGCTCGGTTTTCAGGAAAAACCCGGCATGATCGCGCGCGGCCTGCTCGGCCAGAACGCCGCTTGTGACTTCGATTCCAGCCTCGCGCAGCATGGCAAAGCCCTGCCCCGCCACACGTGGATCGCTGTCCTCAATTGCCGAGACGACCCGCGATACTCCAGCTGCGATCAGGGCTTCGGCGCAAGGTGGTGTTTGACCGTGATGAGAACATGGTTCCAGAGAAACATAGGCGGTGGCACCGCGCGCGTCGTCGCCGGCCTGCGCCAGCGCTTCAGTCTCGCCATGCGGACGGCCACCCGGTTGAGTCCAGCCACGACCAACGATCCGCCCATTGCGCACGATCACGCAGCCGACGGCCGGATTGGGCCAGCACGTCCCCTGCCCGCGCTGCCCCAAAGACAAGGCCAGCGCCATATATCGCTTATCAGTTTCGCTCACTCGTCCGTCGAAGGCTGCGGCGGGCGCAGTTCGTGGACAAACTCCTCGAAATCATCGGCCGCCTGGAAATTCTTGTATACGCTCGCAAAGCGAACATAAGCCACGGTGTCGATCCGCGCCAGAGCTTCCATGACGATCTCGCCGATCTTGCTGGACGGGATATCGGTTTCACCCATGCTTTCCAGACGTCGCACGATGCCGGAAATCATCTGGTCGATACGTTCGGGGTCTATGGGACGTTTCTGCATCGAGATACGGATCGAGCGTTCAAGCTTGTCCCGGTCGAAATCTTCGCGTTTTCCATTGGTCTTGATCACCACCAAATCGCGTAGCTGCACGCGTTCATAGGTGGTAAACCGCCCCCCGCAAGCCGGACAAAAACGGCGCCTGCGGATCGCGACGTGATCCTCTGCCGGGCGTGAATCTTTGACCTGAGTGTCGATATTTCCGCAAAACGGGCAGCGCATCCGCCGTCTCCTCGTCCCTGGTAACGCCTCTTTTTGTAAGCGCTGTGGCTCACTTATCCACAACTATAGGGCAGCCGCTAGGATTTGGGTAGTCGGAATTTTTCACCGCAATATAAAGGGGTCAGGCGAAATGTGCGGCAACCTTTCGCTGGTGCGGCGCTGTGCGATGTTCAAACAGATAGATACCCTGCCACGTGCCCAATGCAGGGTGTCCTGACGAAACGGGAATTGACAGGGACACAGGCAATAGAGCGGCCTTGATATGAGCGGGCATGTCGTCAGGCCCTTCATATGTGTGCCGCAGATAGGCCATCGACGGGTGATCGGAGGGCGGCACCAACCGATCAAAAAATGCTCTCAGATCCGTCTGCACTTCGGGGTCTGCGTTTTCCTGAATGACCAGCGAACAGGATGTGTGCCGCACGAACAGGGTCAACAACCCATCGCGCCCGACCGAGTTGAGCCAGTTTCGCACGTCCGAAGTGAATTCATAAAGTCCAGGACCATGCGTCGAAATAATAATCTCGGTCTGCAATACCTTACCTTGTTCGTTTAATTGTCAAAAAGCGGACGACGGAAGCACCGACCATTTGCGCCTTGAACTGACATACTATCACCAGCCGTAAAACCCGAGGACACATATTTGCTGCTCTGTTGCGCGGTTTCCTTCGGAGGGCTCAGGGAGAACTGTACCGCAGTTCTTCGGCCTGTTGCCTCGCTTGGGCCATAACCGCGGAATACGTAAATACGCTGTTGCCAGCCTGCTCCCAGCGTTCTGCGAGCGAAATCAGCCGCCGCGCACCAATAGCCATCCACGTCGGTGCGGCCTCTTGGGATCACTTCGAAGACTGAATTGTTCAAGGCGACTGTCTGGTATCCGATACTACCATTGAAAGCTGAAGCCGGAGTACTCAGTGCAAGCGCAGCGAGGACTGCGTAAGACATAACCTTTTTCATAATCATACTCTTTCCTGTTTCGAGGTAAGTATTGAAGTAGTTTATATTGAAACCAGGCAATGCCCGTTCACGATCAATTCAGCCAGTACGCGATCCTGCGTGAACGGGAGCCAACCACCCGCGATATCGGATCAAAGGCCCGAAAAGGGGCATTTCAGCGGATACGTCGAACCGGAAACGGCCATTTTCGTCCTGCCATTCCACGGTCGAAGATCGAGGCAAAAGGAATGCGGGGCAACGAAGACCCAGAACGCTGAGCCGCCGAATGTGGATCGACAGCCTTCCATCCGAAACCTCTGGCTTCAGCCAGAGGGTCAACTGGCCCATTTGTTCACGAACACAACCAGACCCGTGATCGAATGCCAGCAGCGAACGGGTTGTGTGACCGCCAAAATCCCGCTCCCACACCCACGCTTGTCCGGCACGGTCTATTTTGACCTTTACCGGAATATCATCAGCATTCGGAGGAAACCGCCCCAGGCGCAAAGCCAGTTTTTTCAACCACCCCCTGCCCCCCTCGACACTGCACCGGCCAACATAGCGTCCCGGGAAATTGTGCAGTTGTCGCAGCGCTGAAGGCAAATCAGCCTCTGCGGGCAGGGACTGCAAAAAAGGGTCAGGTTCCAATCAAAACCCCTTGGGCAAAAACCGTGAACGCAAGGCCTCGTCCGGGATCAAACAAGTCGCGGACCGCCCAAAGATCGCATATCTGTTTCGGGCGATGGCGTAATACACGAGGTCTTTGATAAAACTCGGCAGATATTTGCAGACAGAAAGGATGGGCCAAGCACCGGGCAAGGCCCCCATGGCAGCGGCGAACGCATCCAGACGCTGGTGAACCCTGCCATTAACGACGACCAGATTGGTCTCAAAGTCCTGTGTCGGCAGGCCAAGAGCCCTGTACAATTGCTGTCCCAATGGTGATTGCGCTGTGGCGAATTTAAATCGCTGCGCTTTATCTTGCTCTACCATGACCTGAAAGAACTTCGAACACAGTACACATTCCCCATCAAAAACAATGAGATCATGAAAAACTTCCAGTTGGGAACCCCCAATGTTCGGCATGATCGGTCCGTCCGAAAACCCTCTGTGGTTGCACCATTTCATCGCAGCCCGAACCGGACAATGCGACAAGAGGCCGTCCAAACCATCTCTTACAGAAAGAAAAACGTCGGGGAGCCACCGGAATTGGTGTCATGTATTTCCGCGGCTCTGACCTCATCCCCTAAAAGGTGCTGACCCGACAACGCTCAGTTATTGGTCAACGTGTGGACTCTGGTCTTGCGCACATTGGTCAGAACCTTACGAATTCCAGACAGTCCGAGATTTGTACTGACACCCCAAGTCCTGCGATGTCGTGCATAATTTTTGAAAGTGCAGTAGAAAAAGACATGGACGTAGATATTGCCCGCATCCAATGGTTGACCAAGGCGCTTGATCAACAAGCGAATGATCCCGGCCTGTCAGATCGTATCCTTAAAAAATGTAACCTTAGTCGAGAGACCATCACTTCAGAGGCGAATGTATACAGCGCGCACCAGGAGGCCATGTTCGTGCGCTATGCCTGCGACGCATTGGGTGACATCACATTTGCAGCACAGGCTGGATTGAAGTTTTCATCCTCTTCCAGTCTCACTGCGTATATCAGCAAATACTCACGCGACCTGAGACAGGTCATAGAGAACACATCACGTTTCCATAGGATCATTGATCCAGCCATTTTTTTAAGCCTGCGCATTGCCGGAAATTTCGCTTCTATCGAAGCTGATTGGAAGGACGCGAGTTTCGCCCGCTATCACCGGCGGACCGAGTTCCTTATATTCACCGCCGTCGCGCGTATGCGGAATTTAACGCAATCGAACTTCTATCCGATTGAAATGCGATTTCAGCACGAAGTTGGGAGGAATAGCGAAAAGTTTCAAAAGCTTGCTGGTTTTCCGGTGAACTTTGGCGCCGAAAGACTCGAAATCGTTCTCGCGAACTCCTCGCTCGACAAGCCGGTTCCGACCTACGACCCGACGCTGCGCGCGCATCTTCTGGAATATGGAGAGCGTATACTGGCTGAGAGGCGATCGCCCAAACAGAAATTGCGCGCTCAGGTCGAAGGTCTGATTACGCGGTCAATGCCAGGCACGATCATCAATGCCGACGAAGCAGCCGCCAATCTGGGCATGAGCCCACGCACTTTTGCCCGACGTCTTAAAGACGAAGGGGCAAGCTATCGCGATATCGTCGATGATCTCAGGTGCGATCTGGCGCAAACCTTCATCACCAATGGGATACCGCTGACTGAGATTGCTTACTCGCTGGGATATGCCGACCAGCCTGCATTCTCTACTGCTTTCAAACGCTGGACCGGTCAGGCACCCAGCACCTTCAGAAGCCGGTTGGATTTTTCAGTAAAGGCTTAAAGCGGGTGGCCGGGGGTCATCAGCGACACAGCCTCGCCCCGGCCTGTCCCATGAGTGGACATTGTGGACATATAAAGCGACATTGGGTCTGCGACTTGTGAGTTCTCGCCAAATTGATCCTTGAAGCGGACAATATGACATTTTGGCGAGCTGAGAAAGAAAAGGCGCCTCAACCGTGGCGCCTTTGAATTTACTGATCCAGGAAGGACCTCAATTTACGCGACCTGCTGGGGTGCTTTAATTTCCGCAGCGCTTTCGCTTCAATCTGCCGGATCCGTTCGCGGGTCACGCTGAACTGCTGACCGACCTCTTCCAGGGTGTGGTCGGTGTTCATACCGATGCCGAAACGCATCCGCAGAACCCGCTCTTCACGCGGGGTGAGTGAGGCCAGAACCCTAGTGGTCGTCTCCTTGAGGTTCTCCTGAATGGCACTGTCCAGTGGCAGCACAGCATTCTTGTCCTCGATGAAATCACCCAACTGGCTGTCTTCCTCGTCGCCAATCGGCGTTTCGAGAGAGATCGGCTCCTTGGCGATTTTCATCACCTTGCGAACCTTCTCAAGCGGCATTTGCAGCTTTTCGGCCAGTTCTTCCGGCGTCGGCTCGCGCCCGATCTCGTGCAGCATCTGACGGCCCGTACGCACCAGCTTGTTGATCGTCTCAATCATGTGAACCGGAATACGGATCGTGCGTGCCTGATCCGCGATGCTCCGCGTGATCGCCTGACGGATCCACCAGGTCGCATAGGTCGAGAACTTGTAGCCGCGGCGGTATTCGAACTTGTCCACCGCCTTCATCAGGCCGATGTTACCTTCCTGAATAAGATCAAGGAATTGCAGGCCACGGTTCGTGTACTTTTTGGCAATCGAGATCACCAGACGCAGGTTGGCTTCGACCATTTCCTTCTTGGCCTGCCGCGCCTCTTTCTCGCCCTTCTGAACCTGCTGCACGATGCGGCGGAATTCGCTGATATCCAGACCGACATATTGGCCAACCTGAGCCATGTCGTTGCGCAGTTCCTCAACTTTCGCGGTTGAGCGTTCGATGAACATCTGCCAGCCCCGGCCCGGCTTTTCGCCCATCTCGGCCAGCCAGTTCGGGTCAAGTTCGCGGCCACGATAGGCATCGATGAATTCACGGCGGTTAATGCGGGCCTGGTCGGCCAGCTTCACCATCGCGCTGTCCAGCGACATGATACGGCGGTTGATGCCATACAGCTGGTCGATCAGAGCTTCGATCCGGTTGTTGTGCAGGTGAAGGCCATTCACCAGCTCGACGATTTCAGAGCGCAGCTGCTGATAGGTTGCCTCGTCCTTATCACTGAACGATCCATCCTCGTTCAGAGTGGCCGAAATCCGGCTGTCCTGCATTTCCGACAGCATCGAGAAGTCGGTCGAAATCCGTTCCAGCGTGGTCAGAACCTGATCCTTCAGCGCCGCCTCCATGGCGGCAAGAGACATGTTGGCCTGATCATCTTCGTCATCATCGTCGTCG
The DNA here is from genome assembly GCF_013031245.1 of Ruegeria lacuscaerulensis. GTDB lineage: Bacteria > Pseudomonadota > Alphaproteobacteria > Rhodobacterales > Rhodobacteraceae > Ruegeria > Ruegeria lacuscaerulensis_C. Next base: position 459,357 of record NZ_WPZL01000001.1, on the reverse strand, counting down.
TTTGCGATCGGGTTGCCGTCCGCATCCAGCTCGGGCCCTGCGTCCTTGGCGGGTTTGGCTGCCTGTACTGCCGACGTGTCAACCACAGGCTCTTCTACATCGCCGTCTTCGTCCATCTGGTTGCCGAACGTGGCCTCCAGATCGATGACGTCGCGCAGCAGAATGTCTTCGGACAGCAATTCGTCGTGCCAGATGGTGATCGCCTGGAAGGTCAGCGGGCTTTCGCACAGACCGGCGATCATCGTGTTCCGACCAGCTTCGATCCGCTTGGCGATGGCAATCTCGCCTTCTCGACTCAGCAGTTCGACGCTGCCCATCTCGCGCAGATACATGCGCACGGGGTCGTCGGTACGATCCAGCTTTTCGGTTGCAGCACCAGCCAGCACAACCTCACGGTTGCTTTCGGTGGTGACCAGATCGGTCGAGCCCTTATTCTCTTCCTCTTCGGCCTCTTCGTCTTCGATGATGTTGATGCCCATTTCCGACAGCATCGACATCACGTCTTCGATCTGTTCCGAACTGACCTGATCAGGCGGCAGAACCTGATTGAGCTGGTCGTAGGTGATGTAACCTTTCTCGCGGGCCTCGGCGATCATCTTCTTGACCTGGGCCTGGCTCATGTCCAGCGAGATTTCCTGTTCCTGCTCGTCGGATTTGCGGTCTTCGTTCGTATCCTTGGCGGCCATTCAATGCTCCTGCAGGGATGGGTGATTCGTTTGTACCGAATCATTAGCGCGTGAAAGTGATTCGGCCACCCGTTTACCCGTTTTTCTTTTCCAGTGCCTTACGAAAACACCACTTTACCGGCGTTTTCGTTCGAATTTGATGCCGGACGTAATTGCCTTGAACGCGTCTTTCTCGTCTCGGTTGATACGCGCGCCGTTGTCGGCGATGTCGAAAACGGCCCGGTCCTCGTTCTGGCTACGGCTAGTGCGGTTGCGCTCTTCGGCGGCTTGCGCCAGCCGGTACGTCAGCGCCTCATCGGCCAGATCGGACAATTCCTCTTCGGCTTCGGCAATTTCAGCATCCAACCCCCGGAGCGCTTTGATCTTTGCGAGTTCCTCGGCCAGCGTCATCTCGGCCTTTTCAACATCGCCCGGTTTGTACACACAGGGGATTACAGCGACATGGCGAAGCGCCAGCAGGTTTTCAAGGGCTTCCGCCCCCAAAGTTTCAGCAATGTGGTCTTTCAGGTTGTCCGGGTCATCTATTGCGTGACGCAGGATGGCATGACGCAACGCGGCATGGTCCAGATCGCGGCACTCCATTTCTTCCAACTGGTGTTCGAACTGTACAACAACTTGCGGGTTCAATGCGGCAATGGCCAGAATCGCCGCTTCGCGCAACTGGATCTCTGCATTCTCGGATGAGGCCAGAAACGAGGCCCGCGCGCCGGGTGTCGCAGGCTGTTTCTGCGGCTGCCACTTGCCTCGGGGTTGCCAGGGCCGGTTTTGTGGCTGCCGCTGAGGCCGGAATAATTGCCACCGCAGGTCTTTGATTTCCTGACCGTAGTGAGACCGGATTGACGGATCGCGGATCAGCTTGATCTTGTCCCTCAGCGCCTTGTCCAGCGCCGCCTTACGCTCGGGGCTGTCAAAGACCTTGCCTTCGGTTTCACGCTGCCACAGCAGTTTGACCATCGGAATAGCACCGTCCAGAACAGCCTGCACGGCCCCTGCCCCCTCGGCCCGCAGCAAATCATCGGGGTCCTTGCCTTCGGGCATCAGCGCAAAGCGCAGGGATTTCCCGGCTTCCAGCAGTGGCAGCGCCAGATCAACCGCCCGCATCGCCGCGCGCAGGCCGGCCGAATCGCCATCAAGGGCGATGATCGGCTCGTCAGAAATACGCCACAGCAGTTGCAACTGGTGTTCAGTGATCGCCGTTCCCAATGGGGCCACGGATGCGCCGAACCCCGCCTCGGATAAAGCAATTACGTCCATATACCCTTCGGCCACGATCAGCGGCTGACCTTTGCTTGCCGCCTGCCGCGCCGGTCCCTGGTTATAGAGGCTGCGACCTTTGTCGAACAATTCGGTCTCGGGTGAGTTCAGGTACTTGGCGTTGTCATTCGGGTCCATCGCGCGCGCGCCAAAGGCAATGCAGCGCCCGCGCGGGTCGCGGATCGGGTACATGATCCGGTTTCGGAACGTGTCATAGGGCTTTTTGCCCTTGTTCGAGGGCTTAGCCAACCCGGCCCTGAGGATCAGATCCTCAGCCACGTTCTTGCCGCGCAGATGATCCCACAACGCCTGCCAGCCGTCGGGTGCAAAACCGATCTCCCACCGCTCCAGCGCCTGTTCATCAAGCCCGCGTCGGACCAGATAATCGCGCGCCGCAGCCCCTGCGCTAGTCTTGAGTTGCAGGCGATAAAACTGCGCTGCCTGCTCCAGGACCTCGGCCAGTTGGCTGCGGCGGTCCTGCTTTTCCTGCGCTTTGGGATCGCGCGCGGGCATCGGCATCCCAGCCTCGCGCGCCAGAATCTCGACGGCTTCGATGAAAGAGACATTCTCGGTCTCTTTCACAAAGCTGATCGCGTCGCCTTTGGCATGGCAGCCGAAGCAGTAATAGAACCCCTTTTGGTCATCGACATGGAAGGACGCCGTCTTTTCGTGATGGAACGGGCACGGCGCCCACATGTCACCCTTGCCCTGATTGGACTTGCGTGCATCCCACATGACCTTACGACCAACGACCTGAGACAAGCTCAGCCGAGTGCGCAGTTCATCTAGAAATCCGGGGGGCAGTGACATGGGTCAAACTTGGCAGAAATGAAAACGCGCGCCAAGGGGAAGGCGCGCGGTTGTCCACAGAGAAATGGTGAGCCTGTGGATTATTGTTGCAAACAAAGCTCCAGCCAAGCTTCGCCAAGGTCTTTTTTACGAACATCGCGCATCTTTTGCTCATAGACCCAAGGAGCGATCAACGGAATGGCGGCGTTGTAGTTTTCGGGCCATGCCGGGCTTGTGTCAGCGACTGCCTGCGGTACGTCGCGTTCCTTGACCCGGTCCAACCGCGCCTTTTGGATCGCTGCAACGACATCCGCCTGGTACTGGCAGCTTTGTTCTTTGGTTTCTTCAGCAGCCAGAGGTGTAGCCAGCAAAAGGGCCGCGATGGCGGTACGCAACATGGGGATCTCCCGGAATCGTTTCTTTCGCGACAGCTTACCCGGCAGACGCTCGGCCCGCTATCGTCCATTTCAATGCAACGATCAAATTGAATGGGATGGCAGGCGGGCAATCAGGCGATTAGCTGATTGCCCCTCTGCAACAGGTTACAGCCCCTTGGCGCGATAGCTTTTTGCGACGCGGTCAATCGCCACGATATACGCAGCAGTCCGCAGATCCTCGACATCCGCCCGGTCGTGCCAGACCTCGCGCATCGACTGATACGCTATGCGCATTGTGTCATCGAGGCCTGAGCGCACCAGTTCCAGCTCATCAGCACCTTTGAGGTACTTGGCTTTGAAATTCGGCGACATCGACCAGGCGTCGCCAAGATAACGGTCCAGCCGCTCTAACTCGCTGACGATCAGTTCATGGCGCGCCTCTTCCTGACGGCGCTGCATCCGACCAAAGCGGATATGGCTCAGGTTCTTGACCCACTCGAAGTATGAGACCGTCACACCGCCGGCATTGGCATACATGTCGGGAATGATCACCGTCCCCTTCTTGCGCAGGATTTCATCCGCGCCGGCAGTGACGGGACCATTTGCAGCCTCGATGATCAGAGGCGCCTTGATCCGATCCGCATTGGTCAGGTTGATGACGCCTTCAAGGGCCGCCGGAATAAGAATGTCACATTCCGCCTCAAGAACCTCGCCTCCTTCGGCCGAATGCGTCGCGTCCGGATAGTTGCTGACGCCACCATGCTTCACGATCCATTGCCGCACAGATTCGACGTCTATGCCGTCGGGGTTGTAGAGCGCACCGTCCCATTCGATGATTCCGACGATCCGTGAACCATCTTCTTCGCTCAGGAACTTCGCCGCGTGGTACCCCACGTTTCCCAGACCCTGCACGACTATGCGCTTGCCATCCAGCTTGCCGGACAAGCCCGCCTTCTGAACGTCCTCGGGGTGCCGGAAGAACTCGCGCAGCGCATACTGGATGCCTCGCCCGGTCGCCTCGACCCGACCGGCGATACCGCCGGCATTCAGCGGTTTACCCGTCACACAGGCGCGTGAGTTGATATCCGTGGTGTTCATCCGCGCATACTGATCCGCGATCCAGGCCATCTCTCGCTCGCCCGTTCCCATATCCGGCGCCGGTACGTTCTGAGACGGGTTAATCAGATCGCGCTTGGCAAGCTCATAAGCAAAGCGACGCGTGATCTGTTCCAGTTCGTGCTCTTCATATTGCCGGGGATCGATACGCAAACCGCCTTTGGAGCCGCCAAACGGCGTCTCGACCAGCGCGCATTTATAAGTCATCAGCGCCGCCAGGGCTTCGACTTCATCCTGGTTCACGGCAAGCGCAAAACGAATCCCGCCCTTGACCGGCTCCATATGCTCGGAATGTACAGAACGATATCCGGTGAATGTGTGTATTTCACCGCGCAGGCGTACACCAAAGCGCACGGTATAAGTGGCGTTACAAACCCGGATCTTCTCCTCCAGCCCAGGCGGTAAATCCATCAGGGACGCCGCCCTGTTGAACATTAAATCTACACTCTCGCGAAAGCTGGGTTCATTAACGGCCGTCATTTAATCCTCCGTGCCAACGAACTACGTGCGTTCTGACGTTTTGTCGCACCCTATGCGTAAACGATCAATAATTAAGCAGAAACAAAATCTAAAAAAGCGTGAAAAATTCTGAAACTCTAGCTGAGTCGCCTCCTTCACTCTTTACCGTAGGAATTGTCGCCAATCTGAATACAGCGGCAACTGTCGCTTCAAAATTGTCCCCCAAATACCCTTGAAGCAGCCAGTTCTGGGGCGATTCCGCCTAATTCCCGCCATGATTCGGCGTTATTTTTAGAACGTTAATTTTTCCTTAGCAGTGTTGGATGTCTGCTCAGCGAGGTCGGCAAAATGATAATGCACGAATTTCAAAGCGGCACTAAGAAAACGAAAGACAAGGTGTCACCAGCTCGGCGTTTCGCCAAAGACGAGGACGGCGGGGTATTCACCGTATTCGTATTGCTCGGGTTTCTTGTCATCCTGGCAACGGCTGGCATTGGCGTAGACGTAATGAACTATGAGCGGGACAGGGCAAACCTTCAGTCCACCCTTGACCGCGCGGTTCTTGCGGCGGCTGATCTTGATCAGAAGCTTCCCCCGAAAGACGTGGTCATTGACTATTTGGCCAAGGCGGGTCTGCAGGACAAGCTAATTGAAGATCCCGAAGTCTATGAAGGCATCGGATCAAGGAGAGTGACGGCAAAGGCCGCAACAGTCGTCAATACTCACTTCATGTATTTTTCCGGCATCCCCACACTGACTGCCGCAGCTGAAAGTACCGCAGAGGAATCTATCGGATCGGTCGAAATTTCCCTGGTTCTGGATATGTCCGGTTCGATGAACAAGGATTCGGCGGAAGCAGGGAAAACGAAGATACAGGTGCTAAGAGAAGCTGCCAAAAATTTTGTCACGACGATGCTTAACAAGGAGAACCCGGACAAGATCTCCATATCGCTTATCCCTTATGCGACCCAGGTAAATGCCGGGGAGAACATTTTGGGGAAATTCACCAACGTGACAGCGGAACACAACTATTCCCACTGCGTGAACTTTGAATACAGCCATTTCCAGGATGCTCACCTAAATCCCGCGACAGTTCTGGATCGTACGGCTCATTTTGATCGCTACAAAACCAAGTATAACAGTGATATGTGGGAAGAAAATCGGTATCCAACCTGCGCTATTCGACCTGGCAGTGAAATCACCCCTCTGACAAACGACATTGACTTGCTGCATAGTCAGATCGACGCATTGACTGCGCAAGGGAACACTTCGATTGACATCGGAGTGAAGTGGGGCGCCGCTTTGCTGGACCCACAATTCCGCGACTTAGTAGGCCAATTGGCATCTCAGAAGTTCGACCCGGATGGTCCTGATACGATTGACGGAGAGCCTGCGCCGACTGTTGTCCCATCCGTATTCAGCGCCCGGCCCATGGATTATGACTCTGAGGTCGTCAAGGTTCTCATCGTTATGACTGACGGGAAGAACACAAGCCAGTACCACCTGAAGTCCTCTCTTCGCGATGGAAATTCCGATGTCTGGTATAACTCCGAATACAAACAATGGAATGATGACGATAGTGAATGGGACTATGGTGAATACAGCGTCCGCATTTCAAGCGAACCACCCAGATACTGGTGGACTCGTCAGGAAGTGGAAAGAGATCATCGCTATGGGGACAACGAATCAGAGCCAGGTGAAGCCGTACGTCTGACATACCCTGAATTGTTCAATATGGTTTCGTTGCGTTGGAATGCCCTGTGGAACTACGAGTGGCAGGACAACAACACTTATAATTGGTACAGTAATGCCTACTATTCTTTGGGGTCGAGCTCCAAAGACACGCGCACCGACGTTATTTGTGAAGCCACCAAAGGCAAAGGTGTGATCGTATATGGCATTGCTTTCGAAGCGCCCGAGCACGGCCTGAACACGATCGCAGACTGCGCCAGCTCACCCAGCAAAGTATACGCCGTAAACAGCGAAGGCACCCTCGATGGCAGCGTTGGGGAACAGCCCATTACGCTGGAGCAGGCATTTGAATCCATTGCCTCTTCGATCAGGAAGCTGAGGTTGACACAATGATCCTCAGAACTTTGGGAAATATACTTCGTTTCAGGCGAACCGAAAGCGGGTCCGTGACAGTTGAATTCTGCCTCATTTTCCCAGTGTTCATGTTTTTCATTCTCAGTGTCGTTGAATACACTCTGGTCACGGTGCAGCAGTCGATGCTGGAACGCGCGGTGGACTTGTCGGTGCGTGATATTCGACTAGGAACAGGAACCAATCCGACCCACGATGGGATCAAGGATTCGATCTGTGCTAACGCGGGAATAATCAGTGGTTGCTCTGAAAACCTGCGGCTGGAGATGATTCTTCAGGATGCGTATGCCGGTATCGACTTGCCTGCGGAGCCGGACTGCACAGACAACTCCGAAGAGGTGAAACCTGTGCGAGAATTTCAAAACGGCCCCCCTAACGCACTGATGGTCTTACGCGCATGCGCTAAAATTAACCCAGTTTTCCCGACTTCAGCAATGGGGCGCGCATTGGCTGATGAAACTGGCCAGATACGTCTGACCGCGACGACTGCTTTTGTTCAGGAGCCTTAAAACCATGCGCATATTTTCGAAAATCGGAAGTTTCTTTGGTTCCAAAGCACGGAATGAAAGCGGGATGCTGACCGTTGAGGCGCTATTGGTGTTTCCAATGCTGGTTTGGACGATCACTGGCACCTTCACCTTTTTCGAAGGGTTCCGCCAAAGCGCCGCGAATGTGAAGGCAGCATACACTGTGGGAGACCTGATCTCCCGCGAATCGCACATCATTTCGGATACCTATCTCCAATCCATGTACATACTCATGGCAAGGATGGTGAATAATGGCACTGAATTGAATTTACGCGTATCAGTTGTCGTGTTCGATGATGGTGATGATCCGGACAGTGATGCTGATGACACCTACGCCGTAGAATGGTCCTCTGAATGCGGGTATGGGGACATATGGACCAATGACAACATCGAGAACATGCGCGATAGCCTTCCGCCAATGTCCGATCAGGACCCATTGATCATTGTCGAGTCGACAAACAAGTTTGCGCCGACATTCGGATCCGGCTGGGTTGACGACGACCATTCCTTCAACAGTTTCGTATTCACCAGCCCGCGCTTTGACGGCCAGGTTGTCTCGAATGCATCAGCTACGTTCTGTTCGGTATCGACGCCGACTGTATCAACGTCGTAAGTATCTCTGCCATAAATTTGGTTTCGGCGGCTGCTGTCATCCCGCCGACACCAACCCGGTGGCCAAATCGCCACCACAGCCCCGGTTCCCAACAATTTGCAGCCTTATTTCGCGTCTTCACCAGAAACCCGTTCGACGGTTTGAAGGCAAAGACGCCTCGGTCGACGGATTCGATATCCTCTACACTGGCAATCAACCGGCCTGCCCCGGTTCTGAGCTCCGTTTGCGTCAGCTCGATCCAGTCCTTGGTTGCGTGCCACATGCGATGCGCCAGCCAGAATGCCGCAGCTCCGACTACAAACAGGAACACCTGCCACGCAAATTCAGGTGGGGATGCCAGAGCCACGTAAATGACAAGCGCGCCGACAATGGCTAACATTCCGACGCCCAGCCAGCGTCTGGGAGATGAGGCTTTCACGGTCGCCAGTATTTCTTGTTGCATGTGCATCCCTGCTCTTTTCGACTGGGTTTAGCTGCTTTGTAGTGAAAATGACAGAGGCGCAGAGCTTGCGTATTCCCGCACATATTCCGTTCCTCATCGCGAATTGACGCTCCCAGCGTAGAGAATAAATGTAGTCCAAAGCATCAGGAGGCAACCATGTCCCTAAGACCGACTTTGGAAACACGTAAGTCTGTTCCTACAACGGAAGGTGCGGGCGTCAAATTGCACCGGGCGTTTGGGTTTCAGGACCCATCGGAGCTTGATCCGTTCCTGCTGTTTGACGACTTCCGGAATGAGCGGCCGCAGGACTATCAGGCTGGCTTTCCCTGGCATCCTCATCGAGGTATCGAGACGATCACCTATGTATTGGCAGGAACGGTCGAACATTCGGACTCGCTCGGCAATACCGGCACGTTGGGTTCGGGCGACGTTCAGTGGATGACCGCCGGTTCGGGGATTCTGCATCAGGAGATGCCCAAGGGAAACATGTCCGGCCAGATGCACGGGTTCCAGCTGTGGGGCAACCTGCCGTCAGATCAAAAGATGACTGCGCCGCGCTATCAGGACGTTGAAAGCAAGGATATCCCGGAAATCACTGATGACGATGGCACCACTGCGCGTGTGATTGTGGGTGAGTTCTGGGGCAAGACCGGCCCGGTCGACGGGATCGCAGCGGACCCGCAATATCTGGACATTCAAATTCCAGCCGGGGTGAAGAAGACCTTTCGCATCGACACGTATCGCAGAGCATTTGCCTATGTGTTCCAGGGTCGCGGCGCCTTCGCGGATGCCTCGCAACCTACTGGCATTCTTCTGGAAAAAGAGGTCGCCGGGCAAGAGGTCAATATCCGCGACATGTCCGGCGACAGAACACTGGTGCGCTTTGGGACTGGCGATGAAATCACGGTTCAGGCCGGTCCGGAGGGTGTGCGGTTCCTGCTGATTTCCGGCGCGCCAATCGATGAACCCGTTGCCTGGCACGGCCCGATTGTCATGAATACCCGTGCCGAACTTGACCAAGCGTTTCAGGAGTTGCGGAACGGGACATTCATTCGCTCTACTCACTGAACCCGAAGATGCAAAGGCAGACGGCTCAGGCCGACACTGACCGACGTACCATGTCCCAATAAACCCGCTCTACCTCATCCAGCGATAACCGCCCGCCCGAGCGATACCAGGTCATTACGCCGTTCAACATGGCGATCACAGCGAGTGTTGCGATCTTGGTATCAGCGATGTCAAACAACCCGGCCTCCTGCCCGTCCTGCAGGATGGCCTCAAGCGCGTCTTCATAGGTGCGGCGTAACGCTTCGAGTTCTGAGAAGTTGTCTGGGGTCAGATTGCGAAGTTCCATATAGGCTATGAAAACTTCATCCGGGCGCTGCAGGTGAAACCGGATGTGAAACCCGACAAACTGGCGTAACGCTTCCGCGGTATCGGCGGGCTTTTCCAGTTGGTCGTATGCCGACAACAGCTCCTGCATGTGTTCGTACATCAGGCGGTACAGAAGGCTCTGCTTGTCCGGTGTGTAGTTATACAGTGCACCGGCCTGCACTCCGACTTCGGCCGCGATTTGGCGCATCGAAACCGCCGCATAGCCGTGACGGGCGAACAACCCCAATGCCGCTTTACGGATGCGGGGGCCAGTGATGTCGGAATGTGATCCTTGAGTACGTGCCATTCCATCACCGTATCTGAACGTTTGTTCAGATAGAACCCCGCTTGAACCAAGTTTGCAAAAGGTGCATCACGGTTGAAATCGACGTTGAAAGGGTTCCGAATGAAACCCCTGCCTTTGCTGATCCTTGTCCTAGCTTGCTCCGGTTGCACAAACTTCCCGGAGCTGGAGGGGCGTGAACTGGCAAACGTTAAATCAGCACGCTATCCGGAGCTCATTCCGTTGCAGGAAAATCTGGGCCCGCCAGCCAACCCGGTGAGCGAGGCCGTTGAGGTTGAAGAAGACCTTGTCGAGCGTCGTAAAGAACTGCAGAAAAAGGCGCGCAAGTTGCAGCGAGCGAAAATCGACTGACCCCCCGCAATTCACAGAGCTCCACGGTCACGACGCATTGCACCCTTTCGCCGAACCCGCTAAGGCAGCGCTGAACGGGCAAACGGCCCGAAAGTAACGAATTCGAGCGGAAAGGAACCCACGGGATGACACAGGCGCTGCGGCTGGGAATTGCGGGCTTGGGAACTGTTGGTGTGGGTGTCGTAAAGATCGTACGCCGCCACGCGGATCTGCTGCAGGCCCGTACAGGCAGACCTGTTGAAATCGTCGCTGTTTCGGCGCGGGACGCGAACAAGGATCGCGGCGTCAATCTGTCGGACTATGCCTGGGAGTCTGACCCCGTCGCGCTGGCCAAACGTGATGATATCGATGTCTTCGTCGAACTGATCGGCGGCGAGAATGGTCCTGCCAAAGCCTCGGTCGAGGCGGCACTGGCCACCGGCAAGGATGTTGTCACCGCGAACAAGGCATTGCTGGCAATCCACGGTCAGGAACTGGCCGAACAGGCCGAGGCTGCGGGCCGTGTGATCCGCTTCGAGGCCGCCGTAGCAGGGGGCATCCCGGTCATCAAATCCCTGACCGAAGGGCTGGCTGGCAATGACATCACCCGCGTCATGGGTGTGATGAACGGCACTTGCAATTATATCCTGACCCGCATGCAATCGCAGGAACTGGGCTATAATGCCCTGTTCGAGGAATGCGCTCAGCTGGGGTATCTGGAAGCTGATCCCAATCTTGACGTGGGCGGCATCGACGCGGCGCACAAGCTGGCGCTGCTGTCCTCAATAGCCTTTGGCACCAAGCCGAATTTTGACGGGATTCAGATCGAAGGCATCCAACACATCAGCCTGGACGATATTCACCAGGCCGATGATATGGGCTATCGCATCAAGCTGCTGGGAGTGGCACAGCGCTCGGCGCGCGGGCTAGAGCAACGGATGCAGCCTTGCCTTGTGCCAAGCGGGTCGCCACTGGGGCAACTGGAAGGCGGCACCAATATGGTGGTGATCGAAGGCGACGCGGTTGAACAGGTTGTTCTGCGAGGTCCGGGCGCGGGTGAAGGCCCCACCGCCAGCGCCGTAATGGGCGATGTCTGCGATCTGGCGCGCGGTCTGCAAATCCCGACCTTTGGCCGCCCGGCGGCCACGTTGCAGGACTCGATACCGGCAGTGACCGGACTCCCGGCGCCCTACTACCTTCGCCTGGCGCTGTTTGACAAACCCGGCGCGCTGGCCAAAGTGGCCGCCATTCTGGGCGACGCAGGCGTTTCCATTGATCGGATGCGGCAATACGGGCATACCGAAAGCACCGCGCCGGTTCTGATCGTCACCCACAAGACCACACGCGCCACGCTGGATGTCGCATTGGAGGGCCTCCGTGAGACCGACGTGGTTTCCGGTGAGCCTGTCGCATTGCGCATCGAAGAGGTTTGACCCCTTGCAGCCTGCATTAAACGCAGGCTATGCCGGATAAAACGCCTTTACTGACCTGAGGATACCGAAAATGAGTGCTGCCAAAATAGACTTCAACGACCGCCTGCTGTCTCTGGGCCTTGCGCGGGTCGCAGAACAGGCCGCCCTGGCCTCGGCCTCTCTGGTTGGACGCGGCGATGAAAAGGCGGCCGATCAGGCAGCCGTGAACGCAATGCGCGAACAGCTGAACCTGCTGGATATCTCTGGCGTTGTTGTGATCGGTGAAGGCGAGCGCGACGAAGCGCCCATGCTCTATATCGGCGAAGAGGTCGGCACCGGCAGTGGCCCCGGCGTGGACATTGCGCTGGACCCGCTGGAAGGCACTACCCTGACAGCCAAGGACATGCCCAACGCGCTGACCGTAATCGCCATGGGGCCGCGCGGCTCGATGCTGCATGCGCCGGACGTTTACATGGACAAGCTGGCCATAGGCCCCGGCTTTCCTGAGGGTGTCGTGAATCTGGACATGAGCCCACGTGAACGGGTCGAGGCGTTGGCTAAGGCTAAGGGCTGTGACACCGCCGACATTACCGTTTGCATCCTTGAGCGCCCCCGTCACGAAGCAATGATTGCCGAAGTGCGCGAAACCGGTGCGTCGATCCGCTTGATCACAGATGGTGACGTCGCCGGCGTCATGCACTGCGCTGAGAGCGAAGAGACCGGCATCGACATGTACATGGGTCAGGGTGGCGCGCCCGAGGGTGTACTGGCCGCTGCTGCATTGAAATGCATGGGTGGGCAGATTTTTGGTCGCCTGCTGTTCCGCAACGATGACGAGCGTGGCCGCGCTGCCAAGGCTGGCATCACCGATCTGGACCGCGTTTACGCACGGGATGAGATGGTAACGGCTGATGTGATCTTTGCCGCGACCGGGGTGACCGGCGGCTCGCTGCTGCCGCGCATCAAGCGGGAACCCGGTTGGGTCGAGACGACGACGCTGCTGATGCGGTCGAAAACCGGATCGGTCCGTCGGATGTCCTACCGCACGCCCACGTGGCCGCATAACGAAGCATAGCGGCTTGCGCCGCTGCCTTCGGCGCGAGTATTTGTGAAAAGATGAAGAGGCCGGGTCCAGGAGGGTCCGGCCTTGGCATATGAGGGCAGAACATGAGCTTTTTAGGGGTTGAGCAGTCACTGACCGGACGGTGCTGGATCGGGCCAACGGCCGAGGTTGAACGCGCAGCGGAAATGCTGGTGCAACAGGCCGGCCTTCCCCGAGCGGTGTGCCAGGTGCTGGCGCGGCGTGGAGTGCCACCGAGCGAGGCCTCTGGTTTCCTGAACCCCAAATTGAAGGAATTACTGCCGGACCCTCGTTCCATGAAAGATATGGAGACGGCCGCTGCACGGTTCATCTCAGCGGCCAGGCACAAACAACGGATTGCGGTATTCGCGGATTACGATGTCGATGGCGGCAGTTCGGCGGCCTTGTTGCTGGTCTGGCTGCGCCAGATGGGGCTCCAGGCCACTCTCTACGTGCCAGACAGGATCGACGAGGGCTATGGCCCGAACGTACCCGCCATGCAGACGCTGGCGGCCAATCATGACCTGATCATCTGCGTGGATTGCGGCACGCTCAGCCATGAGCCGATTGAAGCCGCAAAAGGCGCGGACGTGATTGTTCTCGATCACCACCTGGGCGGTGAAACCTTGCCAGAATGTACAGCTGTGGTGAACCCGAACCGACAGGATGAAAGTGGCGATCTTGGTTACCTCTGCGCGGCTGGCGTTGTGTTTCTGATGCTGGTCGAGGCCGGGCGTCAACTGCGTGAGGCGGGCTCAAAAAGCCCGGACCTGATCGGCCTGCTAGACCTTGTGGCACTGGCGACTGTCGCGGATGTGGCCCCTTTGATCGGAGCGAACCGCGCGTTGGTGCGTCAGGGGTTGAAGGTCATGGCCCAAAGGCAAAGGCCCGGTCTGGTCGCGCTTTCGGACGTGGCGCGGATGGATTCGGCACCCAACAGTTATCACCTCGGTTTTCTGCTCGGCCCGCGCGTCAATGCGGGCGGACGGATCGGTCAGGCCGATCTGGGCGCCCGGCTGCTCAGCACGGATTCGACACATGAGGCCGAGGCCCTGTCGCAGCGGTTGGATGAACTGAACACCGAACGACGCGACATCGAAAACGCAGTTCGTGCCGCAGCGATGGAGCAGGCTGAAGAACGGGGCCTGGATGCGCCATTGGTCTGGGCGGCGGGAGAAGGCTGGCATCCAGGCGTTGTCGGCATCGTTGCCTCGCGTCTAAAGGAGACTGCAAACCGTCCGGCGATTGTTATCGGATTTGACGGGGATGAGGGCAAAGGCTCGGGCCGGTCGGTGTCCGGCGTCGATCTTGGGGCCTCGATCCAGCGACTGACGGCTGAGGGGCTTTTGGTCAAAGGCGGTGGCCACAAGATGGCGGCAGGTCTGACGGTGATGCGCGATCAGTTGGAACCGGCAATGGAGCGGCTCAGCGAATTGCTGGCCAAGCAAGGCGCGGGAGAAGGCGGGCCCGCGGATATGAAGCTGGACGGCACCTTAATGCCCGGCGCGGCCAACGTCGAGCTGATCGAGCAGATCGAAATGGCCGGCCCGTTTGGCGCCAGCGCCCCTGCCCCCCGATATGCGTTGCCTGACCTGCAGGTTCGATTTGCCAAACGCGTTGGCGAATCCCATCTGAAACTGTCCTTGTCCGACGGTGTTGGTGGCGGGTTGGACGCGATCGCCTTTGGTGCTTTTGACGGACCGATGGGGGAAAAACTGTGCGATCACGGCGGCGCGCGCTTTCATTTCGCTGGGCGGCTTGAGGTGAACACCTGGGGTGGGCGACAGAGCGTACAACTGAGGCTCGAGGACGCAGCAGAGGCAAATTAAGCCCGATTTCGGACCCGGCAAAAAACTTTCACATCCCTGCATTTTTCGGCTTGCGGGGGTGCAAGGTACACCGTAAAAGGCCCTCCACAAGCCAGCGTGGCCCGTTCGTCTATCGGTTAGGACGCCAGGTTTTCAACCTGGAAAGAGGGGTTCGATTCCCCTACGGGCTACCACTTGTGCTTGTTTGGACCTAATGGCCCGTTCGTCTATCGGTTAGGACGCCAGGTTTTCAACCTGGAAAGAGGGGTTCGATTCCCCTACGGGCTACCATTCCCTTGTCACACACCAAACTTGTCGTGGCACAGATCCTGAATCTGCCCCCAGGTCGACTTGAATTCCGGTGTGTTTTCAGCCGCGTAATGGAAATTCTTCATCAACCCGGTGAGCTGAGTGAACACCTGCCGCACCTCGGCCTTGTCAGCAAACGCGGCCGTCGATTGGGTCACGTCGTAGACCAGCTTAAATGTCATCTTCTGGCGCTCCAGCGGTACTGTCGCGTCCACCTTATCGAATGCGTCCTGCTGCAGATACACCATGTCCACGAACAGCGCCTTTTGCTGGGTGACGAAATCCTCGATGGTGACGCCCTCTTCGCCGGTGACCTGCATCATCTGATCGACCTGTTCACCCTTTTCGATCAGTGCCAACAGATCGCGAACTTTGCCTGTCCAGCCAGCCTCGGCGTTTTTGTCGTACCAATCCGACAACTGATCCAGGTATCGCGACCAGCTGAGCATTGGGTCCACAGCCGGGTAGAATCTTTTATAGGCGCGCTCGGATGACAGGCCCAGGAAGCATTTGACTGTGGACAGGGTCGACTGGGTAACCGGCTCGTCAAAGTTTCCGCCTGCGGGGGAAACCGTGCCGATCAAAGTGAGGCTGCCCAGGTCGCCACCGTTGGTTTTCACGGCACCAGCACGTTCGTATAAACCCTTGATCGAGCTCTCCAGATAGGCGGGGAACCCCTCTTCTCCGGGAATTTCTTCCAGATTGCCCGAGGTCTCACGCATGGCCTGCGCCCAGCGACTGGTGCTGTCGGCAATCAGCAGCACATCATAGCCCATCTGGCGGTAGTATTCGCCCAGCGTGATGCCGGTGAAAATCGACGCCTCGCGCGCGGCAACGGGCATGGACGAGGTGTTGCAGATAATGATCGTCCGGTCCATAAGGCTGCCGCCCGAGGTCGGATCGGTCATCTTGGGAAACTCGGATATGGTTTCCACCACCTCACCCGCGCGTTCGCCACAGGCCACGACGATCACGATATCCACCTTGGCGTTCCGCGCGATCAGGTTTTGCAGAACGGTCTTGCCCGCCCCGAATGGTCCCGGAATGCAGGCCGTGCCACCAAGCGCTATAGGGAAGAATGTATCGATCAGGCGCTGAGAGGTCAGAACCGGCTTAGTCGGGTAAAGACGTTCGGACAGCGCGCGCTTCAGGATACTCTCTGGCAGAGGCCGCCGCACCGGCCATTTCTGCGACAGGGTCAGCGTGTGTTCACCGCCCTGCGCGTCCTCAAGCCGTGCCACGATATCTTGGATCGTTGCGGCACCTTTCTGCACCCAGACGACCTTGTACTCACCGACCCAGTTAAAGGGCAGCATGATCTTGTGTTTGAACCGCCCCTCGGGCACCGTCCCGATGCTGTCCCCGGCCGTCACCGTGTCACCCACTTTGACCGTAGGCGTGAACGACCACTTGGCCTGAGTGTCCAGCGGCGCTACATCTGCCCCGCGCGGCAGGAAGGTGCCATACTCGGCCGCGACCTTGGGCAGAGGCGACTGCAACCCGTCGAATACCTGCCCCAGAAGGCCCGGCCCCAGTTCGACCGATAACAACTGCCCCGATTGCTCGACCGGATCGCCCACGGCCACGCCGTCAGTGCTTTCGTAAACCTGCACATCTGCGGTGTCGCCACGCACCCGCAGCACCTCGGCCTTGAGCCGTTCCTGACGCCCGCCGGGACCGGGGCGTGTGGGCAGGATGAAAACCACCTCGTTCTTGACCAGTTGGCCGGGCTCCCCCGAGGCATCGTAATTGGCCTGAATCAGCACCAGCCCTTCCTGCACCGAGACAACACGGGCCGTAGCAGTTTCCGTGACTGAGGTTGGGGCTGTCATGCGCTTACTCCCTCAAAATCAATGTCGGCTGCACCGGCCATGGCCTGCTTTGCCAGTTTCTCAAATCTCTTGGCCGCATCCTGCGCATTGCTTTGCGCCCAGCGGTCGAAAATGTTCCAGATCAGCACGTAGATCGCCACAGCCTCGAAATCGAACAGGTGGCGGGCGGCGTGACGTTTCAGTTGATTGTGGCTGACCGATAGCAGTAACCGTTCCAGCCCCAGCGGATCCTCTGCGTCCAGCAATTGCCTTGCCTCTTTGATCCACGGCATCGGTGTCTCCAGCCGAAAGCTCGGGTCACTCCAGTTGGCAGGGATGTGGCGGCTCCAGCGACCAACGCCATATGCTCCGACGGGCGGGCTGCCACCCTGATTGCGCAGGCGCAGTGCAGCGACCACCGTGCGCAGGTCCATCCGTTCCAGAAACAGTTTGCGAAGGGTCGGCTGCGGAATGTCCCGCAAAGCTTCTTTGCAACGCTGAATCGCCTGCGCATCCGTGACGTCCATGTCATAATCGCTCCAGTTCAGAGCATGCTCCAACACCTTCAAAACGCGCGCATCTTCGGGCTTCAGCGCCGTCAGGCGTCGGTCCAGTCTGAGCCGTGACAGGGGCGGCTGCTTGGCCACAAACAACCGCTCCGAGCCCGGCAGGCTGCTGATCAATGAGATATAGGCGTCGGGGTCCGACATGTTACCGGATCACCCCTTCCAGTACGGCGCGAAAACGCGGCTGCAGATGTTGCATCAACAGCGAGGCCACCGCCTTGTCCGTCAGATCAAGCACAACGCCCTGATCCTCGGCCCGAACACAAATACCGCTTTGCGTGTCGTCCGAAGCATGCAGTTCGACCTGTTCCTGCAACATCTCCGCCGTCAGGCCCAGCACGTATTTCGTCAGCTTACCGGATTGGATGTCGTCCGCGTTTTGTTTGATATCCTCTTGCGTCGCAACCTTCGCTGGCAGGATGACCTGCACCTTACCGTCCAGCCTGGCCTCATCTGCGGCGCGACCGACAACTTCCAGGATCATCTGTTTCAGCAGGTCCGGGTCGGCCATTTCCTTGGTGACCAGACGCTCGACATCTTCACGGAACCGGTCCGTGAGCCCGGCTTTCATCGTCAACACCGCATCGCGCATGGCGGTGTTAAGCGCCTCTTCCCCCGCCGCGCGGTAGCTGTCGGATTCAGAGCGCGCCTTTTTCTGATACTCATCAGCCTCACGCTTGGCATCAGCCAGAATCTTTGCAGCCTCGGCCCTTGCGTCGGCGCGCAGCTTTTCCGCATCCGTCTGACCAGCGGCAACTCCGTCATTGCGTAACTTGTCGATTAACTCATCGACACCGTGCGAGATTATGCCATCCTGTGCCATCAGCTGATCCCCGCGCTAATGACAAGTGCAAAGACGAAGGCGAAGACGCCGAAACCTTCAATGATGGCAGCCGGAGCCAGCGCCAATCCGAAGATTTCCGGTTTTTCCTTGGTCGCATTGATCGCTGCCGCACAGGCCCGCCCCTGCCAGATACCGCAATACATCAACGCGATGCCGGACAGGATGCCGATCCCGAACAAGCCGCCCGCGTTTTCGGGTGTCACGTCACGGTTCAGCGTGAACATGATGACGATGCCATAGATTACCATCGTCGAGGGAAAGGCCGAGACGCCAACAAAGCGGCCATAGCCGCCATCGGTTTCGGTCATGGCACCAATACTGGCCATTCCGGCGATGGAGCACCCAATGGCGCTCGCTGCGGCGCCCAGCGCCATGGGCGCATATATGCCCAACCAGCCCAATGTGAGAACAAGTTCATTCATTCCTGAACCTCCTTGCGGGCAAACGGACGAAAGACGATGCCTTCGTCTGGCAGACCCCATTTAAAGAATTCGATGTAATTGAGACGCAATCCGTGGACGACGCCGCTCATCATCGCGAGGGCGAAGTTCAGGACATGTCCGATGATCAGGATCAGCAGTGCAAAAAGGATGCCCGGCCCCTTCAGTGCATGCATCACCGACCCTGCCAGATCGTTGAACGTGATTGCCAGCGAGGCAGAGGCCAGCCCCAGCGCAAACAGGCGCATGTAGCTAAGTACGTCTCCGAATGCACCCATCGCTCCAGCGAGGCTTTGCACCCCTTCAATAAGGCGCCACAGCCAGTCGGTTGGCTTCTTGATAACCCGTTCGCTGGAAAAGAGGACGATCGCCAAAACGCCCACGCCCATCAGCAATTCCCCCGGCACCGGAGAGTTGCCTTTCAAATAGCTGAGCCACAGAACAAACCCGCCGATCAGCGTTGCGATCCACCCCAGATTGGCAATTGCCTTGCGTTGCCCCCAAGCCGCGCGGGCGGCCAGCGCGTTAGCCAGCACCAGATGCAGCACGCCTACGACGATCGACACCATCATCATCGCGCTGAAATTGTTAATGTCCAACACCTTGAGCTTTGTCCAGATCGACCCGTCAGGCGGCGATACTCCGAAATAGCTGCCGACCAGAATGCCATACAGGATCGTCGCACCCGAGATGATCAGTCCGAACCGTCGCCATGACCGTTGTTCGGCCGTTCCATCCAACCGTTTCCAGAACAACAGGAGGCCCAGCAGGATGACCACCCCATACCCTGCATCGGCCACGATCATCGCAAAGAAGATCGCGAAAGAGATTGCAACGATGACGCTCGGGTCCCAATCCTTGTAGCCCGGCACTTGATAAAACAGGGCTAAGTCTACCGCGGCGCCGCGCCGTTCTGGTTGTTCCAGCAAAGTGGGCGGCGTGTCGTTGAGGCCTGGTTCCTCGATCAAAACAGCGGCGTCTCTGGCTTTGGCCATATTCAGCACCGCATCAATACGATCTTCTGGCACCCAGCCTTGCAGGGCGAACATCGCCTCTTCGTCGCGAACTTTTTGCGTCGCATGGGCCAGTTCCGCCGCGCTTTCTGCCGCTGAGAGGTTGCGCCGCATCAGCGTCAGGTATCGTGTCTGAGCCACCCGTTCGGCATCAAGAGATTCTATCGCGATTTCGGCTTCTTCCAGTTGCGCCTCAAGCTCGTGAATCGGCAGCGATCCGGTGTGGGTACGAGTCACGGGAAGGATGTCGTCGTCTGGCTCATCAGGCGCAATCAAAACGGCATAAATGAACCGATGATCCTGCTCCAATATTGCCCAGGGCAACGGCACCGCATCCAGTGTATCGCGATGTTTCAACGGCAGCTGATAGAACCACAGCCTATTGCCAGCCAGCACATCGTCAGGCGGAAAATCCAGATCGCCCCACGGACGAACATGCGCGATCCGATTGGCAAGGAAATCCCGCCGGTCCATCATGTCCCGGCTGCGCTGCATCAGATCCAGCACATCCTTGACGAACTGGTCCATGTCGAAATCCGGGTCGCGCTGTATCTGGCGGCGCGGGTCGGCCACATTGTTCAGAAACCGCAGTGCCTTATAGGCATCACGCGCACCGCGTTCACTGATTTTTTCCGGCTCGCTGGGCGGCGGAGCAAGCGGCAGGACGTGCATGCAGCCCAGTTCCTGCAACGCCACAAGCGTACCCGCCTTTTGAGCTGCAAGCCCGACAAGCGACAGCTTTTTGAGCCTTGCAATACTCACGACGCAGCCTCCTGCGCGTGTTTGCGCTTTGAGATTTTCGAGCGCACGACCGCCTGCATCTGTTCATCGCTCAGATAGATGCGGATTTTCTTGATGTTGGCTTTGGCGCGCGGGATCAGAACTTTCTCAAAAAGGTTGACCCTTTGAGTGATCGTGGCCACGGCCTTGTTGAATATCTTGACCCGTTCTTCGGCCACTTTCACACGCAGACGCGCCTCGATCATGTCATGCAAAAGCCGCGCGGCGGCATCGACCCAATGGGGTTTTGCCAACAGAGAATACGGGCGCACGGCGACTTCGATCCGATCCAGCGCAGGCATCTTGACGCCGACTACGTTGACCTCTTTGATCTTGTAGTCTTTCAGCTCAACCAACCCATCCAGATCCACGCCCTTCTGCGCAAGCATGGGCAGCTTTTCCCCGACCTGCTGCGCCAGTTGTTGCACTTCTTCCTCAAGGCGCCGCACATCCTCGCGCGCCTTGGCACGTTCAGCCATCAATTGCTGGCGCTTGAGGTCCAGCGACGGCAGGAACCGCTCATAGCTTTTCAACTGCGTCTGCTCGCGGGCAAGCGACGATTTATTCAGCTGCAACCGCGCCATCGGCATCCTTTGGAAAATACTTGTCGATCAGGGTCTGCTTCATCAGCAACTGTTCCGGCGCAAAACACTCGGCTAGTGTTTTCCAGCCCAGGTTCAGCGCCTCCTCAAGCGGAATCGAGACGTTGATGTCCATGAAGCGCGTCCGGAACAGGGCGCCGAATTTCAGCAGTTGGTGATCGTAGTCCGACAAATCGAATGCCATCGCCTGTTTCTGCGCCGCGTCGCGGCTTTCTGAGTAGAAGCGGATCATCGTGTTCATGATCTGGCCGTGATCCTCGCGCGTTGTCTTGCCGATCACGTTCTGCTTGAGGCGTGACAGGCTGCCGAACGGGTCGATTACGCCCGAGTGCAAGTAGATCTGCCCCTCGGTGATGTAACCGGTGTTGTCCGGCACGGGGTGCGTGACATCGTTGCCCGGCATTGTGGTGACGGTCAGCACCGTCACCGAACCGCCCTTGGCATAGTCACAGGCTTTTTCGTACCGGCGCGCCAGCTGGGAATAGAGGTCTCCCATATAGCCACGTTGCGAAGGTACACGCTCCTGACTGATCCCCACCTCTTTCATCGCGTCCGCATAGGCGGTCATGTCGGTCAGAAGAACAAGAACGCGTTTACCCTCTTCCACCGCGAATTTCTCCGCCACAGCCAGCGCCATATCGGGTACCAGCAAACGCTCGACCAAGGGGTCCGTCGCCTGATTGACAAACATCACCGTGCGGGAAAACACGCCTGCATCTTCGAAGGACGTGCGGAACGTATAGTAATCGTCAAAGATCAGCCCCAGCCCGCCAAAGACCACAATATCCGCATCCGCCTGAATCCCTATGCGGCTGAGGAACGCGTTGAACGGCTCGCCCGAGACGGAAAAGATCGGAATTTTCTGGCTTTCGACCAACGTGTTGAACACGTCGATCATTGGCACATCGGTGCGGATCATTTTATTCGGTACGGCCCGCTCGGCCGGGTTCACTGTCGGCCCGCCGATATCGATTCGGGGCTCGGCCGACAGGTCCGGGCCACCGTCGATCGCCACCCCTGCCCCATCGAAAACGCGTCCCAGAATATTAGCCGAATAAGGTGTCTGCATCGGGTGGCCAAGGAAGGTTGCCGTCGCCTCGGTCGAGATGCCCTTGGTGCCGGAAAACACCTGCAGCGTCACCACGTCCCGATCGATGAAAATCGCCTGCGCCAGCGTTTTGTGCCCGTCGACCGTTTCAATCACGGCCAGGTCATTGAAGCGAACCACCGCGTCAACAGCTCCGTCCAGCGGCACTCGGACCTTGATCGTGTCCCCCACAATTTCCAGAACACGTGTGTACTTCAGAAGACTTTGGGACATTGCTTATCCTCATTCGTCTAAGAGGCTTTTCAAATCACCGCCGCAAATCTGTGGCGCGTTTTTTGCAATTATTGAGCCAGCTTACAACGAATTCATGAATTGGCAAATGAGGATAAACCTAGCGAGCGGAAACATTCCAAACCCAATTTACTGAAATTTTTTGGGAGGAGACATCTACGTTCAGCAGTGGCGGCGGCTACCGTCAATACAGGGCGCAATCCCGTCTGAGCCGACGAATCCGTTGCCCAGCGCTGAATCGACGACGAGTTCCAAAAATCTAACCTGTTAAAAGACGAACAGATGGCCATATTGCGTGGTTCAGCGAAGGTGCGGAACCTTAGTCAGGCATGATGATCGTGAAAATCAGTAAACATTGATCGGTTGGAAGCCCGCAATCAGGGCAACTGTTCATCCTACCACCCGCGCCGCCCAAACAGCACTTGCAACCGGTTCTGCCCTGCAAACGGATCGACGGTTTGCGGTGCGGTCAGCTTGGACACGACCCGTCGGACCAGAAACCAGCATAATCCCGCGAAGATGACACCTCCTAACGCCTGCCCCAGAAGCACTCCGGGTGCGCCAGCGATATAGGCTCCGGCAACAGCAAACGGCCAAGTGCCCAGCGTGTGCCGGCCCCAATTGACCCAGGTCGAATACACCGGGTGGCCCAGATTGTTGAAGCTGGCATTCGCAACAAAAATCACACCGTTAAAGAATGAGGCCAGAGCCAGCGGACCGCAGAACAGATAAATTAGTGCCCGGGTCTCTCCCTGTGCCTGAAACAAATCGGCGATGGGCGCGCGCAGCACAAAGAGTGTGGCAGCCATCAAACAGACATAGAAGGCGGTGAACTTTACGCCGGCCAAAAAGGTCTTTTTCACACGATCAAATTGCCCGGCCCCGAAGTTTTGGCCGACGATGGGGCCTATGGCCCCGGACAGGGCAAAGACGACCGAGAACGCAACGGGCATCAGCCGTCCGATAACGGCCATACCGGCAACGGCGTCGGTTCCGAACTGGGCGACTTCGCGGATGACGATAGCGTTCCCGACCGGAGTCGCAACATTCGTTAGAACGGCCGGAATTGCGATGGCTCGCACAGGACGGATATCCGAGATCACCTGGCCTAGAGAGGGGCGCGCGAAACCCTGATGCACGCGTATCGCCGGCGTGACCGCAGCGATCAATATGCATATCCGGGCAATAACCGAGGCAATGGCCGCCCCGTCCAACCCCAGCCCGACCGCAAAGATCAGGATCGGGTCCAGCACAGCGTTGGCAACACCCCCGTAGATCGTGGCCTGCATTGACCGCCGTGCGTCTCCGTACGCGCGCAGAACTGCCATCCCGGTCATGACTACTGCCATCACCCACATGGTCGGCAAAATGATCGAGACGTAGCGGGCTGCGAGCCGAAGCACTTCCCCTTTCGCGCCCAGCAGCGAAAGAAAAAACGTCAGGTTAAACAGGACTATCACGGAAACAGTTAAACCGAACAAAATGCCCAAGACAGCCACACTGGTGCCAAACTGGCGGGCCTGCTCTGTCCGACCTGCTCCAAGTTCCCGCGCGACCAATGCTCCGGCCGCGATCGAAAGGCCCACATTTATCGAATTGGTAAAGAACAAGAGGGTTCCCGCATAACCCACGGCTGCCGCTAAAGCGTCGTTACCCAGCATCGAAATGAAAACCATATCGATGAAATCAACAGCAAATATCGCCATCAGGCCAATGCTGGTGGTCAAAGACATACGGGTCACGTGCCGCATCAGGTCGCCCGTCAAAAAGACCGCCTTGCCACCGGATTGTTCTGCCATGAGTCTTCTGCCTCTGCGCCCCAAAGCAAAATGCCCGCGTTATATCCCATTCAGCAAGTTCTATTTTGACTAAGGTACCGACCCGAGCCAAAAAAAGGGAACACCTATTCCCCTAGGCGTCCTTCCATACAGGGATGAATGGTTCCATCTAATTCCGGGATTAAATCGCCTGACATTTTAGGTAGAAAAATCAACCGGCATATTCTTTGAGAAACGGCTCAATTTCCTGAAAAAACTCATCAAACCCGGGATGGCCGCGGATCATACAATGGTTGGCTCCTGGTAGCTCAACAAACTCTGCTGTAGGAATATGCCGGGCAGTTTCACGCCCTTCGCTGATGGGTGCAGCCATATCGCCCTGGACGTGCAACACCAGTGTTGGGACCTGCAGGCTTTGCGCCTCGGCACGTACATCGACATAGGCGTTCATTTCAATGATACGTAAGGCCGTTTCCGGGCTTACGGAAATCCGCTGCATTTCGTCAAAACTGGCACCTTCTTCCGGTGTTGCGTCCGGCATGTAGCAAGACGTGAAGAAATGACGGTAAACGGGGTTCGGTGATCCCCAGCCAGCAGACACCATGGCGCGGGCGGCCTCGTAAAACTGTGCTGCATCCGGGTCACCTCGCATCATCCTTCCCCGAACAAAGCCACCAAGCAAAACGAGAAACTTAACCCGTTCGGGGTACTTTGCAGCAAATCGCACAGAAAAGGCCGAGCCCTGGCTGATGCCAAAAAGCCCAAATTGCTCAAGCCCCGCTGCGTCGGCGACCGCGACCATATCTTCGATCATTCTGTCCTCAGAAATGTCGTCGACATCCCAGTCGGAAAGGCCATTGCCACGTTGATCAAATCGAACCAACTGACAGCGTTTTGAGAACTCTGAAAGGAAGTCCCCCCAAACGGGGCTGGTCCACTCATATTCTATGTGATTGAGCCAGTTGGGCGCTTTCAGAATGGGAGTGCCCTCCCCGGTTGACGCCCATGCCAAATTGACGCCATCGACCGACTTGCAGAACTTCACACGCTGCTGAAGCGAGATATCCGGAGCCTTGCGCGCGGGTGTAGCCTGCGGGGACCAATGCCAGACACGGATTGGGCGACTGATGTTCTTTACACGCTGCCCCCCCATGTCCCGGAACGTAGTGTCGACTTTGTCCTGAATTGCCTGGTGCACGATGTCCGAGACGCAAACTCCACCAGGTTCTGCCAGCCCTTCAAGCCGCGCCGCGACGTTTACACCGTCACCAAAGATGTCGCCCTCGTCGAAAATCACGTCCCCAAGATTGATCCCCACCCGAAACCGAATTCTCTGGTCGTCGTCCAGTTCGGTTTCGTTCAGACTCATCGCTTGCTGGATTTTGACGGCGCATTGAACCGCGTCCTGAACGGACTCGAAGGTGGCCAGCATTCCGTCTCCGGTTGTCTTGACAATGCTTCCGCGACTTCGGGTAATCTCCGGGTCAATCAACTCGCGCCGATACTTTTTCTGGCGCGTTAAAACACCCAACTCGTCTGCTTCCATCAAGCGCGAGTATCCAACCATATCGGCCGCCAAAATTGCCGAGAGCCGTTGTTCCATAACCATCTCCCCATCGCGCCAGCCATCTTCTGGTGGGTGGACGGTTGAGATTCACATGGCGCAGGCGCGACGTTTTGAACTCAGTATACTCAGAATCCGTTCCGCAGTAACTGCGCTTTCAATTGTTGAACTTTCTGAATGAGTTAACCTGCTAAAAGAAAATTCGGATTTTTTCCAGATCACTCAAACTGAATGATAACAGCCTCGAAATCCTCATCGCTCGTGACCATGGTGTGATGACCTGTTCCGTGCGTGTCGTCCATGTGCCAAACATCACCCGGACCAATGTCCCGAAATTCACCGTCGCTGGCGGTCACACGAACCCTACCTGCCAGGCAAATCAACCTTTGGGTCACAGGTGTCGGATGAATTGGCTCGTTCCAGCCGGACCGAAGCCTGAGAAACATGGTTCGTGTTACATGCTCTGGCTCCGAAATCTCGATAGCCTGAGCAGGAGGCGCAAAACTCCGCTCTTCGACATCAACTTCGATATCGTCCCAATGGCTGTTCCCGGCTGCATCGGTGTATAGTTTGAAATATTTCACGTCAGAGTCCTTCTCACCTTTCTAATTGTTGCGCTTCTGGTCCTGCGCGAGTGCCTGCAATCACCGCGCCCTGCGGGCCTAAAGCTGCGAACCAATTGGCAAAATACTCAGGAAGCCCGAGACAATGTGATCCCAGGTCGATCCTGTCGGCTCGGTATCATATTCCAGGATGGTGCCATCCTCGTTGCGCGTTCTCCACCTGAGCTGCCCTGCATCTTCCAGAGTCACGTGATATGTGTAGGCCGGCAACGCTTCGTCCAGCGCGCCCAGGGTCTGCTCAGTTAACGCCGGCGAGTCGATCAGAATACCCATTTCCGTGTTGATATTCACCGACCGGGGGTCCCAATTGAATGACCCCACAAAAAGGTAACGGTCATCAATTGCAAACGCCTTGGAATGCAATCCAGAGCGGGATTGCGCCCAGTTGATGCCGCGGCGCTGAACCTGATACGCGTCGGGCCGCAACTCGTAGAGCTCGACCCCGCCGCGCAGCAGCGCCCGGCGTTTCTTGGCGTAATGTGCGTAAACCGGCGCAACATCGTTTGAACCCAAAGAATTGGTAACAACTTTGACTTCGACACCACGATTTTCCAGTTCCGTCATCCATTTCACGCCGTTGCTGCGAGGTACAAAATAGGCCGAGACAATATTCACCTCGTTACTTGCATTTTCGAAATACGGGAGCAGTTGAGAAGCAAGAATGGGATCCGAGCTTTCAACGCCCGCTGCTTTGGAAGGTGGGTCCGCGTACAATCGCGCCGGAACCCAATCCAGTGAGAGAGCGCCGTCAGCAAAGTTCTCTTTGGCGGACTTTCTCAGAGCCGCTCCGTACTGCGTTAGCTTCGCCTCTTCCACGAGTTCATTGAGCCTGTCCCGCGCATCAGCCAAGCTAAAGGAGTCCGGCTCTCCAACAACCACACGGGCGGGAACGGCAAACTCGCTGTTCCAATATGCATCAAAACTTTCAGAGACTTCATTCACCACGGGACCTGCGGCAAGTACATCCAGATCCGCGTAGTTCATTTCCTCCCTGGCAAGGAAGTATTCGGCTCCGATATTCCGCCCACCTACAATCGTAAACACGTTGTCTCCGGTCATGGACTTGTTGTGCATTCTGCGGTTGATACGTTTGAAATCCGTCAGACCCGCGATCAGCAAGCTCTGATCACGCCAGAAGGGGTTGAACAGCCGGATTTCAATATTCTCGTGCAAGTCCAATGCTGCGGTCATCGCGTCATAACCGGACGTATCCATGTCATCCAGCAGCAGCCGAACGCGCACCCCACGGTCCGCAGCCTGCAAAAGGCTTGCCGCGAACAGGTGACCGGTGGGATCGTTGTGCAACAGGTAGTATTGCGCATCAAGCGTCTGCTCGGCAGCGGCGGCCAGCAATAGCCTTGAGACCAGAGCTTGTTCGCCATCACTGATCAGCTTCACGCCGGATCGCCCGTCTTTGGGATCGCCAAGTCTGTTGGCAGTCCGCCCAAGGGCGCTGTTCGAACTTGAAGGCAGTGAGGTTGTTACGGTTTTTTCATAGGTGCGAACTTTTGGTGCGCAAGCGACAAGAGCCAGCGTGCAACACATGTAAACCATGAAACTCCATGGCTTCATTCAAATACACCGTTCATCATTCCTCATGTGACTACGGATGGAACTGCAGTTTCAAGTTTGTTCTTTGAGGCAGGAAAAGATTCGCGGGGCGATGTCGCAATTCTTGCGCGCAATCTTCAAAAGCTGTTTTTCTTAGTAGAAACCGCAGAGCTGGCTGACAACATCATCTGGTATTCGCTGGATGTCACAGACGCCGCCGCAGTCGAGGAATTGGCCTACACGACAGGCAGCACCGACATTCCTGTCAACAATGCAGGCGTCCAGGTCGAAAAGACCGTGTCCGACAGTACGGATGCCGATTGGGACGCGGTAATCGGCACCAATTGCCGGGGCGTGTTCAATCTTTGCCGCGCTTACATCCCGCACATGCCTGAGGGCAGCTCGATCATCAATATCGGATCAATCTCAGGCAATTTCGCTGACCCATCAATGGCGCTCTACAACGCGTCCAAGGCGTTTGTGCATGGGTTGACCCGGTCAATTGCCGTCGATCATGGCCCCAAAATCCGGTGCAACGCGATTTGCCCGGGCTGGATCGAAACCGGCATGCTGGGCGCCGGCTTTGATCTTGCTTCGGACCCTAAGGCTGCGCGGCAGGATGCACTGGCCCGCCATGCTGCAGGTCGGTTCGGCAGGCCCGAGGACATCGCCAGCATGGCAGTCTGGCTGTCCTCAGACGAGGTAAGCTTTGCCACCGGCCAGTTATTCACCGTTGATGGCGGCATGACCGCCGCCTCCCTTCTCAATCCGGGATTGTTCTGGTGGAGTTTAAACACGCAGCCTGCCTTGGCGGCGGGGTGATAGGCGCCAGTTGGGCAGCTTTGTTTCTGGCGTCCGGTCGTTCAGTTGCGATGTATGACCCCGACCCGGATGTCGAACGCAAGGTGCGCGATTACGTCGAAACGGCCTGCCCCACAATGACAGAGCCAGGACTAACCCGGAACGGTGCACCGGATGCGATTACATTCCATACCGACGCTGCCAGCGCAGTAGCCGGTGTCGGATTGGCTCAGGAGAATGTCCCCGAAGGGTTGCCGATCAAACACGCGATCTTTGCTGAAATTGAACCTGCCCTTACACCAGACGCCATCGTGGCAAGCTCGGCTTCCGGCCTGAGATGGGCCGCGATGGGGCCGACCATGTTGGTTAACCTCGGCGCAGGTGAAGGTGGCCACAGAGCATTCTGCGACCGTTTCTCGGATACGTTCAATGGCTGGCGGGACGATCTGGGCGAACTTTACCTGACTGACGAAGCGGCCCACCTGCTGGCAGAAGGGGTCGAAGCAGTAGCCCGCGGCAAGGCGCTTACCGAGCTTGCCGAAAAGAGAGGCGAATTGATCGTTACCAGGCGAAATTCAACCTCGGACTTGCGCTGACGTTTTTGATCAAGCGATTGCTGAAATCTTCCTGACACATGAGAAGCACGGGCTTTACAGTCACAGTCGATGCTATCCTTCATCGGACGACCGCAGTCCTCCTCCCGATCTGTGTTAGACTGGTGGCGAGGATATTCTGGCAGGAGTTTTCCCGTTGCTACCGAAATCACTCCGTCTCGCATTCGCGGTTTTGATAGTTACCACTTTGGTGGGCTCAATTCCGACACGGCTGAAAGCCTTATCCGCAGACATACCGACATGGTTGCAAAAACACGTGGGGACAGGCGATGGGCAAATTGCACCTGTGGTCCTGAAGAGAGCGCGGGCGCTCTACCAGAAAAAAGTACGCCAGGGCAAAGTTTCGAACCCCTGCTATCTGGCAAAAGACGCGACGCGCCCAAGCACATCCCCCAGCGGCAAACCGGGGCGCCGGTTTTACGTCATCTGCGAGTCACAGAAGTTGTTTCGTGCCGTCTCGTCCGGCTATGGCAATGGTCGGAAGTTACAGCGCGCAAATTTCTCGAACGGTCGGCAATGTGCAAAAAATTTCAGTAACGCAGAGGGTTCGAAGCTGACCGCTGGCGGATCCTATGTGACCGCCGAAACACGAACATCCTTTAAAGGATATTACTACCACTCGGGTCAGAGGAAACCATTCTACCGCACATTTCTCTTGTTTGATGGGGAGGGTGAAACAAGCAATGCTCGCGAGCGGGCCATCGGTGGCCATCCCGCTGTTTTTTTAAAATGGCAATGTCGCTTCAAGAACCCGAAAAGCCCACATGCCGACAAAGAAGGCTATGTCCCTTACGGAAAACTGGTGAATTATACTGGCGGTCGAAGCAATGGCTGCACAACCTGGTCTCAGCCCGCTTCCAGGGAAATTCTCGCGCTGGTTGAGGGTAACCCGACGACCCTTTATATCTATCCGGAATCCAATGACATCAACGCTGTCGCCAAAGCGGTAAAAAAGCGGGAACCATTATCGCGCGCCGGGCTTTACTGGAATGCTGCGTGCCTACAGACAATTGGCTCACCAAATTTCTGGCCCAAAAGCACTCTTCAACCGATCATCAATCAGTGGAGGCAATCCTTGCCAAAGCAGCCGCCTCTGGTTTTGCCGATCTGCAACTGAAAACTGCAATTGTGACGTGATCGCGAAGGGATTCACGAAATAATCACCGGGTCCAACAGGATCGTCCAGCAGCCTTTTTGGCTTACGTCGATCTCTTCTTCATGCAGTGAATCTTCGACGTCTCGGAGAGACCGCGGAATTCGTGCATTAAACTAGACGGCAAGGTGGCTGAGTCGTAGCACTGCCTGAATGGACAAAGAGATTTGCGGCCGGATGGTTCTGACCGGAAAACCGTCGCTGAGCATAGTTGCCACCTGTTTGATCCGGCCCGCTGGAACAGCGATCTCGAGCCAAGAACAGTAGAGCTTCGAAACGAGTATCAGTCATTTTCCTGAGTTGGGTATGGAGTTTTCACGGCTCAGAATAAGTCCCGTTACTTTCTCACAAGTATCGCATGTTCCCGCTCTAAGACGTTTTCCCAATTGCCTTGGGCTTTCAGGCCGGTTGAGGAATCTCCCATCAGCGATGTGACCATCAGCCTTCCGCGAACCTTGGCTTCTTCTTTCGAGAACCCGGCTTGTTCGAACATCCAGGCCGCGAATTGGAACCGCTTGCCGATCGTTCGCTGATAGGCTTTGTTGACCGTTTCGTCGGTATTCGCCCATACCGAAACAGCGTGGTCTGGCAGTGCTGCATCCTCTTCAATCACTTTTTTCATTAGAAGAAGAATGCGGTCTTCCGGCGAGCCTTGAAAATTCTTCGCCGCGACTATCACGTTGTCAGTAAGTTCCTGCTCCCAATATCTGAGTACTTCTTCCAGAAGTTCTCGGACATTCTTGAAGTGCCAGTAAAAGCTGCCGCTTGTTAGATTCAGCCGCTTTGCCATTGGCACAACTTTGATGGCGGACACCCCACCCTCATTCAGCAGCTTGTAGGCCAGCAAAATCCAATCTTCTTTGGTTGCGGCAGCCTTAGGTGATCTTCTTGAAATAACTTCTGACATTCAGATTATGGCATTCTTAAGTTGACATAGAGCAGTCTATGGAACTACCGTAGAGATGTCTATGGTCAATTGAGGACTCACGAATTCGTGTTCTCTTCAGACGCTTCGCAACGAAGGGGGGATCCATGAATAGCTTAGTTAAATCCGCAACCGGTACAGTTTTGGCGTTAGGCATGATGGTCGCCGGAACTGCCATGGCGCAGAACATGTTGCCGACTGGGCGAAATGCCACCGCAATCGAAAACGGCGTGTATCCGGCGTCTTATTTTCCAAATACTGAAATTCTCGGAGAGAACGAGATGCGCATCACCGCCTTGGGAACGGGGATGCCGAACCAGACCAAGGCGGCTGTTTCGATCTCATTTTTTGTCGAATTGGGAAACGGGGATGTCTTTCTGTTTGACGTCGGAACGGGGTCAACGGGCAACCTTTTCTCGCTTCGCCCGGACTTTTCCAAGATCGACAAAGTTTTTTTCAGCCATTTGCATGTTGACCATGTCGGAGACTTCATGGGTCTGCATGTGGGCGGCTGGCTTTCAGGCCGGTATACGCCGCTTCGCATTTTCGGTCCTTCGGGATCAGAAGACGAACTGGGCACCAAAGCATATGTAGATGGCATGTCGAAAGCCTATGCCTGGGATCTCGCCACAAGAACGGGTGCCTTGCCGGATGAAGGCGCCAAGCTTGACGTAACCGAGTTCGACTACATGCAGGAAAACGAGATCGTTTATCAAGAAAATGAAGTCACCATTCGGTCCTGGCCCGCGATCCACAGCCTGGATGGCTCGGTAAGCTATTCCCTTGAATGGAATGGGCTGAAATATGTTTTTGGCGGGGATACTTACCCGAATAAATGGTATGTCGAATACGCCAAAGGCGCAGACCTTGCCTCGCACGAAGCCTTCCTACCGCCGGATGCGCTTGCCCCTTATTTTGGCTGGGACATGAAACAGGCCACGTATGTTGCAACGCGCATTCATACCGAGCCGGCAGCTTTCGGCAAAGTCATGTCGGCAGTCGAACCGCGAATGGCTCTGGGTTATCACTCGGTACTTTCGCCTGAAAACTATCAGGCAATCCTTGAGGGGGTCCGGTCGACATATGACGGTCCGCTTACGCTTGCGCGGGATCTTCAGGTGATCAACGTAACCAAAGACCAGATCGTTGTTCGTGAAGCGAGTGTTGACGACTATGTTTTACCGCCTGCGGTAAGCGACGAATACATCAACGCCCCGCGGTCGGAGGAAAAAGAGCCTTCGGACAAAGTCAACGCCGGTAAGTGGGAGGGTTACACCCCGCCACCAATGCCGGACCAATAACACCCTTTTGGTGTGATCTCACCGATCCTGACATGCGCACTCATCTTCGAACATGGGTACGCCACGGATAGGAGCCGAAGGTAATCCCCCTCAAGCATGGCGCGTTCTCTCGCAGTGATGCGCCATGCAAAAAGCTAGGAAAGGGGCGCATCAATGGCTGCCAAAAATCTCAACCGCATTCTTTTCACAGTCATGTTTTCCAGTGTGGTTTCAGTGCAGTTTAACACCCATGGAAAACGGACCGCCATACAGGGATGAAGGTCATTCAACTCTGGACAAATCTGCATCGGCTACTCCTGACGCTTGGCATTTGGGCAACCAATGCGATGCTCGTATCCGCTGATGTGGTTCTGTCCAACGGATCGGAAGTCGCACCGAATATCGCCGTTTTTCACGTCAAAGACGACGGTGTGTACCTCGACCTTGAGATCTTCGTGGATGACATACCGCTGTTCGCGGGGCTGTTGCCTGATAGTTGGCTTATCGATCACGCGCTGGACGGGCCTGGTCTTGAGCAATATCAACAACGATCTGATGGTCAGACGCTGGCGGTGATAGCAGAGGGCGAAGGACCTCTTTCCGCAGCGGTCAGAACGATTGAACCCCGAACGCGTGTCGACCGGGCTTCTCCGCTTGCTAGCCAGTTCGATCCGTTCTCTGGCAAAATTGTGCCAAGCCCGCCCTCTGACCCGCGTGTATTGTTCGTGGAGTTGTTCTATCCGTTTCTGAGGCAACGCCCCAAACAAATTACCATTCGACCACCAATGAAAGACGGTATTCCGCTGGCAACTATCGGCATGCATGTATTGGATCGAGAGGTGCCGGTAACAGATTTCAGTTTCCTGTCAAAATCCGCCAACCTTGAAATGCATTGGCCAGACCCCTGGCACACTCGCTTTTCCGCCGAAAGTCTGAATCGGCAGGCTCAAGACGCGGCCTCAACCTTTCTCTATATTGAGCCTCGCGAAGTTCGGCACGAGACATTAATCCGCCTGCGCGATCTGGCTCCGTGGATTGGTGAAACCGTCGAAGTGGGGCAAACGCTGTCACCCCTGCAAAGCGCCCGGATCACTGAAAAGGCGGCGGCGTTTCTGGCTTTACGCAACCCTGTTTCAATTGACGGCGATACGGTTCAATCAGTGCGTGCGACGGCTGACATGCTGAAGCTGACCTCACAGGGGTTCCAGATTGTTGAACCCGGAAGGGACGTTTCAGCGAATAACGCATTTCTAGGCGTTATCCTTTCATTCCCCTCAAACGATCTTCCCGAACAGGCAACTGTAACATGGGATATGTTTGACGCGGAAACCTCGCGAGTCGCAACGATATCAACCGATTTGGCCGGACCATTCTTTGGGGCAGTGACGCCAGCAGATCCTCAATTCCGATGGCGAAACCATTTACTGAAGTACGAAAGGGAAACGGTATCAGCCATCCCTGTTGACCGAAAATCGCAGCGCTTACCGGCGTTGGTTTGGATTGCAGGGGTTATCGGTCGCGCATCGCTCTTGTTGATGCTGTTCGGAAGGCTAAGGACTGCCAGTGGTGCGGTCATGATCCTCGCAGCTTTAACCGTCATTGTTTTTTCGGGATCATTGCCAGATATGCCCTGGAAGAAATCGGACCTACCCGAACCGCAGACTGCCGAGAACGTTTTCCGTTTGATGCTCGAAAACCTGAACACGGTGACTCTGGAACCAACCGCGGATTCAAGAAGGGCAG
Source organism: Ruegeria lacuscaerulensis (assembly GCF_013031245.1). Classification (GTDB taxonomy): domain Bacteria; phylum Pseudomonadota; class Alphaproteobacteria; order Rhodobacterales; family Rhodobacteraceae; genus Ruegeria; species Ruegeria lacuscaerulensis_C. The sequence goes on along the minus strand of NZ_WPZL01000001.1, from coordinate 424,946 downwards.
AACTGATGCAAATAGTTACCTCTGAGGCGCAGGAAGACATTGCATCCGAGGTCGAGCGGGGACTCGCGATACGTGCACCCGGAGGCAGCATTGCCAGAGTGACTGATATCGGTGGCTTGACGTTAGAGTCCCTTGATCCGACCACCAAACCGGGCGGCTTCAGCACATTGGCCAAATGGACCGTCAGGGCCGAAGCAGGTCATTGGGGGCACGCTCACATTCGCGCAGTAGCGTTTAGGGCGCTGGTCGAAATTGTACCAGAAGACGGGCACTGGAAGCTGGATGGACTCACTATAATTGAGGCGCGTGATCCAAATGCATAAGTTAATCAAACGAAACAATTTTCTATTCTGCGCGCTGTTTGTCGGTTTACTGTTGTCGCTGACGCTGTCAGCCTCGGCGCATTTCCTGTTGAACCTCAACGTTCGCATCATGCATGTGCAGCACACCGACGACGGCCTGCGTGTCTACATGCGAACCCCAATGCCCCACCTTGTTGCAGACAAGGTTGGCAGACAAGACGGTGCCACCCTGCCCGACGCCGCGCCGTATACGACAAACGCCATGAAGGACGGGCAGCTTGTTCATTTCGTCGATCTGGAGGCATTTAAGAACGACCCTGACGGCTTGGGACAATTGGCCGAAGATGGGTTGCAACTGCTGGTCGAAAACCAGCGCCTGGGCGGAACGATTGAAAAGGTTCAACTGCACCGGATCGGCAGTGAGCCCGGCTTTGCCACTTTGGAAGAGGCCCAGCGTGCCGTGCAAACCGAAACCCCGCTGCTCCCCCCGCTCTATGTCGGGGACACGATTGTTGATCTGGTTTTGGACTACAACACCGAAGGGGTCGTTCAGTCGTTCAGCCTCGCGAATACACTGGACCCCGGTTTACCGGATCAGGATCAGACGGCGAACCTCATACTGGACTATGCGTCCGACAGGCCGCAGGTTTTTCGGTCACGTGGATTAATGACCGAACCTGTTGAGATACAATTGGAAGGCTATGGAGGTTTCCTGAGCTTTGTCTGGGAAGGCATCCGGCACATCCTCGAAGGGCTGGATCATGTTCTGTTTGTTGTGTGTCTGGTTATCGGGGCACAGACACTCAGGGCATTGCTGCTGCGCGCGACGGGTTTTACCGTCGGGCATAGCGTAACACTGTCGCTCGGCTTCTTCGGCTTTGTGCCATCGGGTTCGTGGTTTATTCCCGCGGTCGAAACCGGGATCGCGCTTTCGATCATTTTTGCCGCAGTGGCAGCGTTTGCAAGTACTACGAATACAGCACGGTCTGAGCTCACGATGGTTCTTTTGACAACGCTCATCGGACTCTTGCACGGTCTGGGGTTCAGCTTTGTGCTGCAAGAGATTTTGCAGGTCACATCTCCAAACATCTGGCAAAGCCTCCTTGCGTTCAATCTTGGTGTCGAACTTGGGCAGGTCGCCATCATTCTGGCGCTCTGGCCTGCGTTGTTATTGTGCCATCACGCAAACGCCGGTTTGTGGATGTCTTTACGTATTGGCCTTGCGGGCGGGTGTGCGGCCATCGCCTGCTATTGGACGTTCCAGCGCATGGCTGAGGTCTATTCCACACTTACCTAAGGATTTAGCTTTTGATTTTTGTCAGTAGCTCTGGGCATCTGGAAGATCAGAGTAAGGCAAATACCAGGTTCCTGACGTCAGTTGCAGCGATATTAGCTGTACTGACTGGCAAATGGGCTCGGCCCAGACCTTGGAACCAACGCGGCGTTTACACTACTTTTTTGAGCGACCAAGGCGTTGAGTTGTTCCGATGACCCCAACGCCTCCAGCTTAGTCGAATACCACACTTCGATCTATTGCAGACCCTAAGCCGATAATTGCAAGAGGATCGCGCTTTGGTGAAGGCGAGCCATCATTTCATTCGTTTAAAAAAAAGCCGAATTTATCGAACAGGCTACGGCATGCTATTCTGCCGGGGTCTTATCCAATGGATTTGGAGGCCAGCATGGTTAATTCATCACGGCGAGAATTCTTCAAAACGGCAGCGGCGGCAGGTTTGGGCGGAACTGCTGTCACGCAAGTGTCGGCGGCGGAGTATCCATCCGGCCCGTTTTGGAACAACGTTCCTGACCCGGAGCTTTCCAAGCAAGACCTCCCAAACTTCAAGTTTGAACTGGAAAAATCCAAAGGGCGCGAAGACGGCGGCAGTTTCGGCAAGGAAGCCACCGTCAAACAGTTGCCGGTTTCTACCGGAATTGCGGGCGTTTCAATGAAGCTTGAGCCCGGCGTGGCCCGCGAATTGCATTGGCATGCCACTGCGGCAGAGTGGGCATTCGTCATGGAGGGCCGCTGCCGGACCACGGTTATAAACCCGGCGGGTGAGTCCGAGACCAATGATTTTGAACCCGGTGATGTGTGGTACTTCCCCCGAGGTTACGGGCATTCGATACAATGCCTGGGCGATCAGCCGTGTCACTTCATCCTGATCTTCGACAATGGGTATTTCTCTGAGTTTGGCACTTTCAGCATCACGGATTGGATAGGCCACGCACCGAAAGAACTGCTATCGAAAAGCCTCGGCCTGCCCGCCGCTGCTTTTGACTCGTTTCCCAAAAGCGAGGTGTATTTCGTGCATGGCAACCCGCCCCCTGAAACACCGGCGCTACCACATCAGGGGCATCTTGCGACACCACCCCACACGCACAAATACAGACTTCTCGATCAGGGGCCCAATTCCTCATTTGAAGGGGGGCGCGAATGGCTGGTCAGCCAGGAGGAATTTCCCATTGCAACAACAATTACCGGTGTCGTGCTGGAATTGGAACCGGGCGGAATGCGTGAATTTCACTGGCACCCAAATGCGGATGAATGGCAATACGTGATGAGCGGCGGCATCGGCATTACTGTGTTTGGCGCAAACGGGCGTTTTGCCACTGAGACGCTGAACAAAGGTGATGTGGGATATATTCCGCAGGGCTACGGTCACTCAATCGAAAATACCGGGGAAGAAAGGGCTAGAATTCTGATCGCATTCAACACCGGGGAATACCAGGCCATTGACCTCTCCGAATGGATCGCGAGCAATCCAGACTACCTGCTTGCGGCGCATTTCGACCAGAAACTGGACATTGTCGAGGAATTCCCGAAACGCGATGTCTTTATTGCGCCGCAGTGACCGGACTCAGTTTGGTTCGGTTTTGCCCAAGGGTTTGTACTTGCCGATGATAAGCGCGGCAATGATCAGAACAAGCGCGAGGATGTCGTTTGTCTGTAATCGTTCACTCAGAAATGCGATGCCGATGAATACGCCGACAAGGGTGATCAGGTAACCGGTAAGAGCGGTGAAAGTCGGGCCGGTTCGGCCAACCATATAGATGAACAGGACATAAGCGATACCGCCGCAGAAAATTCCCAACCCCAGCAAGGCCGACAGGCTTTGCCAGCTTGGACGCAGGTGCCACTGCGTATTCAATACCAGTACCAAAATAACCAGCACTACGGACGCAATCATAAAGACATTGCGCATTGCCAGAACCGGCGGAACACCTGACAGGTGTTTCATCATGATCAGACTCAGCGAAAAGCTCAACGCGCCGCCAAGGATCGCCAGTTCACCAATAATATTCGCCAGCCAGCTACCTTTAATACTTGGAGCGATCAGAACAAGAATACCGATAAAACCAACAATGACGCTTACGGCAGCGATCAGACTCCAATGCTCGTCCTTCACGAAAAACGGGGCCAGGATCAGGGTGAAAATCGGCACGGTTGCCAACAGGATCGCGGCGATGCTGCTATCGACATGCTGCTGCCCCCATGGGATCAGAAAGCACGGCAATATCGCCTCGGCGACAGCGATCGCGCAATACAACTTCCAGGGCTGCCCGCTAGTACCTACCGAATTCCGGGCTAGCTTTTTATGCATCACCGCTGCGATGACCGTCAGGGTGGCAAATCCTATCACCACTCTTCCCGTTGCAACCACCAAAGGCGTGAAACTGCGGATCGCCAGTTCGTTTAAAACGAATTGAGACCCCCATATAAGGCTGATCCCAACCAGCAACAGATAGTCGAGTGCGACGGGTCTGTTCATAACATTCGTACCTTTCTGAACAACCGGATCACCGCTTAGGAACGAGGCTGCCCAACCCTACCACAAAATTCGGGCCGGACCCCTGGGGTACAATTTTCACCGATATTGTTGTATTTTCCGGACAAATCCCGGAGGCACCAGATGTACGAAGATCTCTTACCTCACACCCTGCCGACCGAGGCTGAGCGGCTCGACCAGATGGCGCATGCGCATGATCCCGATACGTTTTCAACCATCAACAGGCTGAACCTTCCCGCGAAAGCGAACTGTCTCGATATTGGTGCCGGGCGCGGAAGCGTCGCGATCTGGCTTGCCGAGACTTTTCCCGATGCAAAGGTGATCGCCAGCGATCTGGATGTGTCATCCGTCAAAGAAAACGCATTGTCCAACCTGTCGGTAAAAGAAATAGATTTGCGAAGCGACGAACTTGGTTCGGACTTGTATGATCTGATCCACTGTCGCTCGGTGCTTTGCTTTTTGCCGACCCGAACCGAGGTTTTGTCCAAGATCCTGCAGGCGCTCAAACCCGGCGGCGCATTTGTTGCAACTGAAATGGACTTCGGCCGCATCGCTTCCGGTCCCAGCCGGTTTTGGGCAACATTCTGGACCGCATATCTTGAGTTTGCTGCGGCGCAAGGATGGGAGCTTGGATTTGGCGGCACGCTTCCACGCCTTTTGGTCAAAACTGGCTATACAGAAGTTGATGCGAGGCACATTCAACCCATCCTGAACATGTCCGGGCAAACCGCAGGAAGCGCAGAAGCGGAGACATGGTCATTGACGTTGGCAACCTTGGCGCCCCAGCTGATCGGAGGCGGATTTATGTCCAAGGCAATGCTGTCCGAAGCGCTTTCAATAATCCGCAACCCTGAGGCCTGGACTGCCGGCCCAGGCTTTATGGTCACCAGTGCGCGGAGACCGGTCACTTAAATGATATGTCGCCGCTAAAGATAAGGTTGTGTTCCAAATTTTGCGCCTGGATTGGCGAGATAGCGTAACCTGATGCCTTTAGAAAATTTCGAACCAGTCTCAGGTAGTCCGCAGTGAGGCTGTCCCTTGCGTCGCGCAAAGACCGAACTGTTCGGCAAGCGCCGCGAAACGTGTGCGTACAGAGTTCACCGAAGGACGATACAAGGCCGGATCCTGTGACAATCCCTGTACCAGCCTAAATGCACACATCCGATTGCGGGATAGATCAGAAGTTGAGCAGACAGTTTGGAGCGGAAAACACCCTGATCAAACAGCATGCTGGACCGAGAAATCAGCCATAAAAAATTTGAAATGGTCCCTGCTACGTAAGCTCATGGTGTCCGCGCAAAGTGTTTTGGAAAAAATGTCTGCAGCACAAACAGACAGATCTTCACAGCCTCGGTGGATTTAAAAGTATCCGAATGTAAGTGGTAGTCGGTCCAGAGGCCTTCGAGCAATGCAATCAACGCATCTGTTGCAAGCTTCGCGTCCACGCCCTCATAACCGGCTTGGTTCTTCAATTGATGGCAAAGCTCCAGGATCGTTTTGCGAAACCCCTGATCTCGCGAGTCGATGAACGGGTAGATGTCTGGATTGGAAAGTGCTTCAGCCCTGAACGCGAACCAGATAGCCACGTCTCGCGCATTCAGGACATAGGGATCGAAGTCCGCCTCTATAATACCGACCAGCTTTTCTGCGGGACTCAGGTCTGCATCGCCTGCAATCGCCTGCCACTGGCCAGAGTAGCGCGCTGACAATTCCTCGGCCACAGCCAAAAGCAGCTTTTCTTTGGAGCCGAAATGCAGGTTCACCATTCCTCGGGACAACCCTGACAACTCGTGGATGTTTGCAGCGGTGGTCCCGCGAATTCCAAATTTGTGGATGGCATCCGCAGCAGCTTCTATCAGCAGCTTCCGGTTCTGCGATTTGCTCAGTTCTCGGGCGTTGGATGGGGAATGGGCGGTGGCAGTAATCTTACTCATCCTTCGCTACTTCACTCACTCTTTTGTTTTCTCGCATCAGGTGGCTGGGAAGTTCAAGGATTGACATTGAATGAACGATCATTCATTTTGTGATAAATATTACAACTTGGTGCAACATGACTCTGCTGAACTCAAGCTTTCAATCCATTCGTGATTGGGACAACGCGCATTTCCTGCATCCGTGGGAGGGGATGGCATATCTGGGCAATAACGACCGGACCTTTGCTGAAAGTGGTCAGGGTATTCATGTGATAACTGCAGACGACAGTCGCCTGATCGACGGGCCTGCCGGCATGTGGTGCGTTCAGTTGGGTTACGGAAACACCGAAATAGCGGATGCAATGGCTCAGCAGGCAAAGGAGATGGCGTATTTCTCGCCATTCAACAACGCCAATTCGGCGCCAGCCCAACTGGCGCATGAGATTGCCAAGCGAACCCCCGGAGACCTGAACCATGTGTTCTTTACCACGGGCGGCTCCACGGCCGTGGACAGCGCGCTGCGCTTTGTGCAGTTCCGCAACAACCTGCTGGGCAAACCTGAAAAGAAAATCGTGATCTCACGGCAGAAAGCTTATCATGGTTCGACTTATCTGGCGGCTTCTGTGTCCGGTAAGGAGCGCGACAAAGGATGGTTGGATCAGGCAACCCACCTGACGCGGTTTTTGCCGAACGTGAACCCGTATACACGCAGCCCTGATCAGACGCTCGACGATTTTCTGAACGAAAAAATCGACGATCTGGAAAACATGATCCTTGAAACAGGCGCCGACAAGGTCGCCGCGTTCATTGCCGAACCGATCCTTTGCTCCGGTGGCGTCATCGTGCCCCCACAGGGGTATCATAAGCGGTGCCTGGAAGTCTGTCGGAAATACGATGTCCTGTATATTTCGGACGAAGTCGTGACCGGGTTCGGTCGCTTGGGGCATTGGTTTGCCTCCGAAGATGTCTTTGGAATTCAACCGGATATCATCACCTGCGCCAAGGGAATGACGTCCGGCTATGTGCCCATGGGGGCCTGCATAATCTCTGACAGGCTGATTGCGGATGTGAGTGGAGAAAACGCGCAGGACGCGACATTCTCAAATGGCTTCACCTACTCCGGCCATCCCGTTAGCGCGGCAGCAGGGCTGAAGACGATTGAAATCATGGAGCGTGACGGTGTCCTCGAACACGTTCGCGCGATCACTCCGTTGTTCGAAGAACGCCTTCAAGCCTTGGGAGAACTGCCTCTGGTAGGCGACGCACGTGGAATGGGGCTTGTTGGATGCGTTGAGTGCGTTGCTGATGCGGGGGCTGACGATACGTTGGATCTGGACAAATCGGTGGGTACACTGATTGATCGTCATTGCCAGGAAAACGGGCTGATCCTGCGGCCAATCATCAACATGTGCGTATTCTCTCCGCCGCTGATCATAACCGAAAGTGAGTTGAACAAGATGTTCGACATTTTGGAGATGGGCATCCGATTGGCGACCGAGGACCTGACACGTCAGGGCAGGTTCAGGGCTTAGGCCCCACCTTGTCGTAGCATCGCAACCAAGCGGGTTGCGATGCCTTCTATTTGGCTTGCAGCACTCAACCAGCGCGCATCGCTTCGGGCGGTAATTTGATAGGAAACTTAGACCGCACCTCTTCATCCGCCTTGCTGCCAAAGTAGTTCGGGTAATGATTGGATAGAATGTCATCCACCACAGAACGGCTCCGCTCGAACATATCCTTTCGACCCGTCTTCTCCCAAGTGTCCGTCAGTTCCCGATCCAGGAGTGTTGGGTAGACGTATTCTGTCTCCATGTATTGCAGGGTTTGCGCGTTGCCGAGGAAATGTCCGGGATCGATTGCGCAATCGTGGATCACATCGACAGAAAGCGTGTCGTCGCTCACCTCAATCCCGCGAAGCGTTCGCGAGATCATACCGGCGGCCTCGTTGTCGATGACCATCGACTCAAAACTGCACCCCATCAGACTGCCAAGCATACCGCCGAATTCGCACAGCCTGTTGGCCCCGGCATGGGCCGCTAACGCGAAAGTCAAGGCCTTTTCCAGACCGTATTGCGCATCAGGAATTTTGGAATCCGTCATGCCGCAGCCGACGCTGGTTGGAAGGTTGTAGAAATTGCCCATCTGAATGGCCGCGGCTGAGATCAGCGCCTGTTCGCCGCTACCGCCGGTGAATGAGCCTGTGCGGAGATCGGTGATAAAAGGCCATGCCGCGAAAACAACAGGTGTTCCGGGATTGATCAGGTTTGCGATGGCAACACACGATAGCGTCTCGGCAACGGCCTGAGCCAGTGTTCCGGCCAGTGGCGCAGGTGACGTCGCCCCGGCCTGCGGTGGAACGGCAAGGTCGCAGACAAGGCCCATTTTCGCCGTATCGATCAGAATCTCCAGGTTTTCGCGCCCGAACCTGAGCGGTGAAACGATGGGGCATCCACCAAAGATGACCGAGGGCTTTTCAAGGAACTTGCCCTCCCCGCCTGATGCCAGATCGAACAGATGGATTGCGTCCTGAATGTGCTCGCGGGTTCTGAACGTCAGGCAGGACGGTTTTTCACTGCCCGCCAGTATGGCGTAGAGCATGCTCATGTCATGCTCGTAATCCTGCGGCACATCCGTCGCCAGAACCGTGTCGCCGGTCATGTGAATGTTGTCGAGCCGGTCAACCAGGCGGGTGAAGTCGTATATGTCCTTGAGCGTTGACGGCCGGTAGCTGCGCGTTTCCGCGTCAAACGTGGTCACCGCCGTACCGGAATTTGCGTAATACACCTTGTCCTTGGTGCAGTGCATATCGTTCTTACCAGCCCGCGACCCGCGCGCGTGGACATAGAATTCGCTGGCTGCTTTGGCCAACAGGTCTTCCATCAACGCGCGGGGGAAGCACAGTCGGCCATGCCCATTCACAGTCGCCCCTTTGGGCAATACGAGATCAAGAACTTCCTGCGTGGGGTCCCCTACCCCTGTGCGCTCCAGAATGCTGAGGGCGGCCTCATGTATGCGCGACATGTCTACGTCCGAGAGGGGCTTGTATCGCCCACCCGGAATGCCCGGCCAGATTGCCTGCGAGGCGGCGTTGCTGGTTCGAACGGCGGCACGCGCTTCACGCCCGCCCCCGCGCCGTCTAGATCTGCGCTGCGTTAACTCTGTCATGTTTGTTCTCCGAATTCTGAGCGTGTCAGATCATGCTGAAGTAGTTGCGATAGAAGCCGGGAATGCTCGCTTCCATTTCTGACAATGGTCCCGGAACGAAGCGGTGTGAGTTCACACCTTCCTGATTGTGCCGGATGATCCTTTCGTCATCGAGCGACGTGACATGCCAAAGCCATGTCAGGGCATCCTTGTCATAGTCGCGACCCTCTTCAGCGTCGCCGCGCACGTACCAGACGATCTGAATATCCGTCTCTTGCAGGTCTCGTGGGACGAACCGGTACCCAACCACATGATCGGCATAGACAAGGAAATAGTTCAGTGTACCGATCCCCAGATCGGTGGCTCCACCGTCGTGGGTTTTCAGCTCACCCAGAGGCGGAGCCAGGGGCGCACCATCCTTGCTGCCGGTCATGTAGCCGGGAAACAGCGGGTAACGCCGCCAATAGACATCCGCACCCGGCGCGACAGCGTTTTCGCCGGTCAGGTCAAGCTCCTCAACCGGAACTCCGGCTTCTCGCATCCGCTCATGCAGTGCACCACTGAACTCCAGAACCTGTGCAGGGTCTTTCAATGAATGGCTGCGTGAATAGTCCTGATGGGAAGGTGCGCAATGATAGCACTCCAGATAGTTCTCCAAGGCCAGTTTCCAGTTCGCCGGAACCGGATAGGACGCCTCATGCGCGACCTTCAGATTCTCGAAATCGAACGGCATCGAAAGTGGAGCTAACTTTTCCAGCGCCGCGTCCAATGGCGGCGCTTCCTCTGCCGTGCAGATGAAAATAAGACCTTGGAAGATCTTCACCTGAACCGGGAATAAACCATATTGGCCCGGGTCAAAATCAGCCCCCATTGACCGTCCGTTTCGTAGCTTTCCGTTCAGGTCAAAGGTCCACGCGTGGTAGGGACAGATGAAGTTACGCGCCTTGCCTTTCTGTTCCACGCAAACCCGCGAACCCCGATGGCGACAAACATTCAGATGCGCACGTACTTCACCCTCGCGGTCCCGAACGATGATCACGGACTCGGGGCCGTAATCGAACAGGAAATAGTCACCGGGTTCCTCGATCTGGCTTACGTGACCGACCCAGATCCAGTTGCGGTTCCAGAACGTACTGATGTCATTTTCATAAACCGCCTGAGACGTATAGAAATGGCGCGGCAAAGCGAACCCTTCCCGCTGTGCTTCTATCAAGTCGCGCATTAATTGCAGGTCATCTTTTGGCATAGCGCACCTCATACAGTTTCAAGGGAAACGATCTCCCGACGGAAAAATTCGCGGTCGATATCGCCCGCATCGCGTTCGAAATTCCGGGCAGCCATGTGACCAGAGTATACAGCGTCAGCGATCAACCCGGGGTTTGCAGCATCGCCGATCAGGTCCAGTTTTGTCAGCGGGCTTTCGGACAGACCACGAAGCTCATCGTAGAGATCGGTCTCTCGCATTCGTTGCGTCACCAATACGACGGAGCCGCACTCGATGGCATGTTCTCGCGCCGTGTAGACGCATTGCACGTTCGCCGTACCGGGTGCCACGCTGGCCAATGTATGGGACATGACCAGCCGAACGCCTTTTTCCAGAAGGCTGCGCTGCACTTTGGTCTGTTCCAACGTCAATTCCGTGAACGGCGAAACCATCGAGGCCGGGGTGACAAAGATGATCTCTCGCCCGGTCTGAGCCAAGTGATCGGCCAGTACTCCGCCAAGGTAGGCCTGGTCATCATCATAGACCAAAATCGGACCACCCCCCGGCAACACGCCTGACATGATGTCGTCCGGAGTGAAAACCTGAGTGCCGGAACTTATTGAAATACCATGGAACGCGGACTTTCCGCGACCGTCCCGCCGCCATGGTGCACCAGTTGCCAGAAAGACGTTCGGAATTCCCAGTTCGACAACATCACTGGCCGACAAGCGGCTGTCGGTGAACATCTGTACGTTTCCGCGTTGCTGCAGGTCGTAGATCCTGTGATCCGTAACGCGTTTCCACGCAGATAATCCAGCCAGACCGGATTCCTGCAACACGCGGCCGCCAAGTTCCTGTTTTGCTTCGGCCAGCGTGACTTCATAGCCACGACGCGCCAATTGCATAGCGCATTCAAGCCCCGCTGGTCCGCTGCCGACAACAAGCGCTGTTTCCTCTTTTCCCCGATTTTCGATGATTTCAGGATGCCAGCCACGCCGCCATTCTTCGCCCATCGTCGGGTTTTGCGTACACCGGATAGGAACACCCAAAGCATCGGACGAAACACAGATATTGCAGCCGATGCATTCTCTGATTTCTTCGATGCGGCCTTCCTTGATTTTGTTGGGAAGAAACGGATCGGCAATGGAAGGTCGTGCCGCGCCGATAAAATCAAGGATGCCCTTTTTGACTAATGACACCATCAGATCCGGCGAAGTCAGCCGCCCGACGCCGACAACGGGCTTGGACGTGACCTGTTTAACGAACTCGATATAAGAGGTTTGAAAGCCGTCACGAGGCTCGAACCGGGTTGTCGCAGAGTCATTGCTCCAATCCGCAACGTTGACGTCCCAAAGGTCCGGCAGTTCTGCCAGCAACTCGACAACAGCGCGACCTTCCTCCTGCGCCTGCATCCCGTCGGTCCCGAGCAGCTCATCGACCGCGAACCGCAGGGCAATGGCGCAATCGTCGCCGACTTCTTCTCTGGTCTCTTCCAGAAGCTCGCGGGTCAGCCGCACCCGGTTCTCCAATGAGCCGCCATACTCATCGGTCCGATCATTGAACTGCGGCAGCAGAAAGTGATGCGGCAACGTCATGTGGTGGCCGGCATAAACATACACAATGTTAAAGCCAGCCTCGCGCGAGCGCCGAGCGGCAGCCCGATGCCATTTGCGGAACTCGCGGATGTCCGTCTTGTCCATTGCCCGGGCCTGCTTCGGATACGCGGTTTGCAGGGCAAGTTCCGACGGAGCCAGAAGCGGAGCCCGGCTAAGGTGGTTTTGTGCATGATGGCCGTTATGCGCCAGCTGGATTGCGGCAAGCGACCCCTTCTCTTTAACTGCATTGGTTATCAAACGCAGCGCAGGAATGTCCCGATCGTCCCAGATCCGGTTCTCAGAATAGGGAGACAGATCCGAAGTTGGATGAATCTCGGCCTCCTGGGTAGACACCACGGCCCAGCCGCCTTCGGCCTTCATCGCCCGCATGGCGGCCTCGGCCTGCGGACGCAAATGCCCCAGACCGTTACAGTGGGGCACCTGATAGAACCGGTTTCGGGCCGTCACTGGCCCGATTTTCACCGGTGCAAAGAGAACAGAGTATTGGTCAGCGCCTGACATTGCCGCGCTTCCTCCAGGAAAATTGGATATAGTACCTTGGGAATGGGAGGGTTACTTGGCCTTCCATTCCCGGTTATGTCGTTAGCTGTGCTCAGAAGCCCGCTTTGATGCGTTCGAACTCCTTCAACATCTTGGCTTCAAGCTCGGGGTTGACCGCGTCGAAGAACAGGCTGCCGTCAAAAAAGCTGTCGACGTCCGAGAACCCGTAAGTCTTGATCAGTTCCGGGTCTGCCTGTGCAAACGCATCCTCGTTGGCATGCGCGTAGCCCCAGCTTTCGATGATGTACTTGCCGCTGGCGGCAGAGCTCAGCGCGTTGAGCATGTCGTAGACCTGTTCATCTGACTGCTTGGCGGATTTCAGGTGCACATAGCCGCAAACCCATGTGGCGATACCTTTGTCCACATCGCGCATCATGACTGCCGGGGTTTCATTCCAGATCAGGTTCAGTTCCGACTGGTTCCAACCCCAGCCCAGTGTCACCTCGCCGCTGGCGATTGCCTGATCCAACTGACCCGCGTCAGACCAGTAGAAGCGCACGTTCGGGTGAATTGCGCGCAGGTAATCCGCAGCTTTCTGGAATTCCTCATCGCTCATATCGGTATAGCTGGAGGCACCGGTTGCCAGCGCCGCCATTGCAAAGGCGCTCGATGCGGCGTCTGGAATGGCAACTTTGCCCTGATAGGAAGGATCCATCAGCAACTGCAGCGAAACATCGTCTGCCGAAATCATATCCGTACGATAAATCAGACCGGTATTGCCCCATTCGAAGGGCACCATGTAAGTCTGCCCGTCGATCGTGATGCCATCGACCTCTTTGATCTTGGGCATCAGTTTGTCCCAGTTCTGCAGCTTGCTGGTGTCGATCGGCTTGATCATATCTGCCGCCACCCATTTTCTCAGGGCGTCCGTGCAGGGATGAGCGAGATCAGCTTCGAAACCGGACTGAAGTTTAGTGAACGCCTCTTCCACGCTGCCGAAATAGGTATAGCTGGGCGGTCCGCCGTATTTTTCGACGTAGTCACCATAGAACCCCTGATCCTCATAACCGGACCAATCGAAAACGGTCAGATCGGCTGCATTCGCAAGCGCCTGGCCTGCCGCAAAAGTGACAATCACCGCCGCTGTAAATGTCGTTGCTTTATTCATTTCTTTCCTCCCACAGATTCATGTTTCACGTTTGCCCAGGTCGATCACCGAGGCGCTCTGTACGCCCAGCCAAACGGTATCACCACGGCTGTGATCGACTGTGTGAAAGTAGTTTGGCACGGCGACAGCAATGCTGTCCGAAAGCCCATCAACGCGGACATAGTAGTGAACGCTCTCGCCATAGAAGGCGACGTCCGACACCTCGCCCTGCACAGAGGCGTCGTACTCTTCCGGCTTTTCCGCACTGATTTCCAACTGTTCCGGACGAACGCCAACCAACAGCTTTTTGTCATGTACGTGAACGTTGGGATTCACCCTAATCGTCATGCGCCCGAAGCCTTGAACATCGACCTCCAGCTTATCGGTGCTTTCGGCAACAATCTCAGCGCTCAGGAAGTTCATTCCGCCAATAAAGGATGCAACTTCGCGATTGCAGGGCTGAGAATAAAGCACTTCGGGCTTGTCGACCTGCTTGAGCTGACCGGCGAACATCACACCGATCCGGTCGGACATGGTCATCGCTTCGTACTGGTCATGCGTGACCATGACGAATGTGATGCCAAGTTTCTGTTGCAGCCGCCGCATTTCAAGCTGCATCGCCTCTCGCAGGTTTTTATCCAGCGCGGACAGCGGCTCGTCCAAAAGCAAAACCTTCGGACGCATGACCAGCGCGCGGGCGAGCGCCACGCGCTGCCGCTGGCCGCCAGACAACTCATTGGCCTTGCGATCCTGCAAGCCTCCAAGCTCAACCATCTCCAGGGCTTCGGCGATGCGCTCCTTGATTTCCTTCCGGGAAAGCTTGGTCTTACGCAGGCCGAACCCAACGTTGTCGCCTACATTCAGGTGCGGAAAGATCGCATAGCTTTGAAACACCATATTGGTAGGGCGCTTGTTGGCGGGCACCTCGCCCATCGTGCGTCCATCAATCCGGATCTCACCCTCTTCGTGATCCTGAAATCCGGCAATAATGCGCAGGGCCGTGGTCTTGCCGCACCCAGACGGCCCGAGCAGCGAAAAAAACTCGCCCTCTTTCAATGTGAGGTTCAGATCAGACACAGCCACAAAGGTACCAAAGCGTTTCTCAACGCCTTGAATTTCGATGATGTTCTGTTCGCTCATCTTGTTGATTTCCTTTGGCTTCAATCAGAGGACTGTGTGGAACGGCGGCGGAAGTATTCGGCAATCAGCAACAGCAGGACCGAGGACATCAAAAGCAGTGACCCCAGCGCGAGTGTGTTAGGCAGCTTTGCGGGGAAGCGGATCTGGCTCCAGATATAGACTGGTAGTGTTGGGCTGTTACCGGACAAGAAGAATGCGAGGACGAACTCGTCGAAGGACACGGTGAACGTGACCAGAAAGCTTGCGATGATGCCCGGTGCAACAATTGGCAGAGTGACGCGCCGAAAGGTCCCGACAACGCTTTCACCCAGATCAAATGCCGCTTCTTCCAGTGACTGATCGAAATCGTCAAAGGCAGATTTCATGATCGATACAGCGAAGGGCAAAGCCACAAAGACGTGGCCAAGGATCACGGTTGTCAGCGAAGGTTTCAGCCCGATGCTGATGAATAGGACCAGCATTGAACTGGCAA
Source organism: Ruegeria lacuscaerulensis (assembly GCF_013031245.1). GTDB lineage: Bacteria > Pseudomonadota > Alphaproteobacteria > Rhodobacterales > Rhodobacteraceae > Ruegeria > Ruegeria lacuscaerulensis_C. The sequence goes on along the minus strand of NZ_WPZL01000001.1, from coordinate 409,740 downwards.
CAATGATGCCGGGAATGACCAGCGGAAGCATGACCAGACCTTCGGACACTTCACGCCCTGAGAACCGATAGCGGACATAGGCCCGTGCAGCGAACAAGCCCAGCGAAGTCGCCATCAACGCTGTCACGCTGCCAACAATCAGAGAGTTCACCATGGCCTGCAACAGAGTGTCCTGCTGGCCGAGTTGCGCGTACCATTTCAGCGTGAACCCCTTGAGCGGAAAGGCCACGATTGTGCCGTCGTTGAAAGAAAACAGCGGTAGCAGCAGAACCGGCAGATACAGGAACACCAGATAGGCGATCGCATAGACAAGCAGCCAGGGGATCCGAATGGCCTTTGTCATCTGATCCTCCGTCCTAATGCGGTAACGATGACAACAAAAAGGATTGCGACACAGCCCACCGACAGCATGGCCAGCAGTGACAAGGTTGCACCCAACGGCCAGTTGTTTGCTGCTCCGAACTGCACCTGAATCAGGTTGGCGACCATTTTGCCCTGAGAGCCCCCCACCAGTGCCGGCGTGACATAGTCGCCAACCGTGGGGATGAAGATGATCAGGCAGGCCGCGATGATCCCCGGCACGGTCAAGGGAAGGGTCACGCGGACAAACCGTTCCAGCTTGTTGCACCCCAGATCGGTCGCGGCCTCCAGCAGGCTGCGGTCGATTTTCTGGAGCGACACATAGATTGGCAGAATAGCAAATGGTGCCCAAGCATGGGCGAGCGTCAATACAACTGCAAACTCGTTGTATAGCAGAAAGGTCAGTGGCTCCTGTATCATCCCCAGCGAAATCAGGGCCGAGTTCATCACGCCGTTGAAGCCAAGAATGAGCTTCCAACTAAAAACGCGCAGCAGGTAGCTGCTCCAGAATGGAATGGTGATCAGCAGCAGCCAGAGGGTTTTCTTCTGCGTCCGAAACGCGATGAAATAGGCGATAGGATAGGCCAGGCATACCGTCGCCAACGTAACTGCCCCGGCAATGGCTACTGAACGCAGCATCAGGTGGCGAACCAGGGGGTCGGTGAATGCCTCCTGATAGTTCGCCCAGGTCAGCGTCCGGTCGATCTCGACATAGGTCTGGGTCCAGAAGCTGTAGGCGACCAGAATACATAGCGGCACAGCAACAAGCAGGCCGACATAGAGCGTTGCGGGCGCGCTCAATGCAAGGCCTTTGCCCGTCTCACTTCGTATTACTCCAGCCATGCTTCCCTGCTGAATGTTGTTTTCGGTAGCGTGGGGATCGCCATCACAATATGGACAATCGTCCATTTAAATCTGGAATTTTATGGCAAGCTGTGTCAACTGATATTTTCAGGCTCGGGGTCCGCGAAATCCCGAGCCGCGCTAAATCGCTATGCAAGAGTTTGAAAACAAAGAAAACAGCCGGAACAAATGACAGGAAAACGCCAACAGGTACGTGAGCGAAATCGCCTTTCACTGATAGAAGCGGTCCTCGACTCGGTCGCGGAAAAAGGGATTTCGGAGACTTCGGTAAGCGAGATCATTCAGCGCGCAGAACTGTCTCGCGGCATGATTCACCTACACTTCGGTGGCAAGGATAACCTGGTTGACGAAGCAGCGCGTCACTCCTCGGAACAGTATTACAACGGCATTTATGCCCTGCTGGAAACGACAGGCCAAACCAGCCAAGAGCATATCGAGATGATTGTTCGGGGTGATCTCAGTGAGGAGATCCTTAACAAGAAGAATGTGTCGATTTGGTACGCGTTTCGAGGAGAGGCCAGGAACAGAGAAGCAATAGCTGCGTTTTCAGATACGCGCGACGCCAAACTTCGGAATATGATCTTCAATGCTTTCGGTCGCATCGCGAAGGAAGCTGAAATCGAACACCCCAATGAGGTCGCACGAGATGCTACCCACGGCACACTCGCCATGTTGGAAGGCATGTGGACCGACTACTTACTTCACCCGGATTCCTTTGACCGTTCGGAAGCAGTAAGAATTGTCTTTCGCTTCTTATGTGCAATGTTTCCAAATCATTTCGACCTCAACGGTGCATTGTGTTCCCTATGACAAATGCGACAAGAGCTGATCAGGTAGCCTAATAAAGGGCTGATTTTACATCCGCATTCGCACCATGCTGCGTGAGCGAACATGGCTTGTCCGCTACAAGGGTGCGGTCGGCGCTTCCGTTCAGCCGCAAAAACGTAACGAGAAGCCCCCATGGTGACCGCTTTCTGTCCCCTGAAGGGTCTAACGGAAGAGTGGACGTATTGATTTTGATCAAGTTGGCACTGGTTCAAAGGATTAGGCTGGTTGCATCACGATCCCAGGTCTAATCCAGAGAAAAACAACTATGCATCAGTCTCCAAATTGGGTTCGTCCTGTAGCAATAGTCGCCGCGGTATTTGGCATTGCGACTGTATTTTCCGGGGGGACGGCGTTGTTTGGCGGTGCTGCTGCCAAAGCTGCCGTCGGAGATGCAGTTCCATTGGTGCTTTGGTTCAATTTTTTTGCTGGCTTCGTTTATGTGCTTGGCGCGTTCACACTCATGAAATCCGAATTCTGGGCGCAGCGCATTGCCTGGTTGATTGCCGTCTGTACACTTTTTGTGTTCGCTATTCTGATAGCAATGGCTGTTACCGGCACTCCCTTCGAATGGCGAACTATTGGAGCCATGACCTTGCGGTCCGGCTTTTGGCTGGTAATAGCAATCGCGCTATCTAAGATCGTCTGAAACAACACAAAACAACGGGCCCGCACCTAAGGTGTTTTACTACTTGAAGGAAAGGACTGACGTAGAATTTCCTTCACCTTCGCACCGATTTCAGGCGCTTCGGATTCTCTGGGGCCAGCGATATTCAATACCGCTGAAGGGTGGGACGCGATCCAACGTCGACTCTGGCGAACGCAGGCGTCCACACCTTTCCGCAAATCGACGACCAAAAACGGTTTTCCGATCTCTTGGGCAAATTCGATTGTCAGCTTTGTTCCCGGGCTGGACGATTCATCCTGAAAAATCAGCAAGACGTCGCAATCCCGGACGTTCAGTTTTGTTCTTTCGCTGACATCCTCGGACTGCGTCTCGATCAATCCACTGAAACGTTCGGGTATTTGACCAGCCTCATTTGTCCGACCCCTCGGAACCCATCCGCCGTATGGAATGTTGTTCTCCAACGCGAACTGCAATGCGGCCAGGTCGACTCCTGTTTGGCCTCCCGCAACGATTTTCACGGGACATTCCTTACCTGCACCGGTTTGGCCGACCATTGTTACGGGCAACCTGATTACCCCACCGCAGCAGATTGACGTTGCAATCGTCGCGGTCGATCAGTACCTCGATCAGGCACAAGCCGTCATGCTCTTGCGCCTTTTTGATGGCCGCGTCCAACTCTCCTTCCGTTGTGACCTTACATCCCATGGCCTTGCCTTCGCCGGCACCAAACACATCGATAAGCCCTGCATAATCCCAATTCTTGATGGTGTTATAAGGACCGTCGTGGATTTCCACTTCAATCGTGTAGCCGCCATTGTTGATCAGGAAAATGATCGGTTTTGCATCGTACCGGATCATTGTCGAGATTTCCTGTGCCGTCAGTTGAAACGACCCGTCGCCAATGCATGAGATCAATCGCCGGTCGCCATTGCCCAACGCGTAACCCAGCGACGCGCCGACGGACCAGCCAATGGATCCGTACTGCATCTGGATCTCGAACCGCGTGCCCTCCGGTAAATCAATCTCCATGCCATTGAACCATGAATCCCCGGTTTCAACGAGCAGCGTGTTGTCTTCGGTCAGCATCTTCTGAATACGGGTGAAAAGCTGGCGAACGGTCACAGGTGTGCCTGCTTCGCCCGGCTCAGGCAGGGTCTGTTCGGTTTTGACCCGTTCAAAAGCCTTGATAGCGCCTTCGTTGGGTCTGAGTTTTTTTGTCAGCGCATCCAGAAATTCATCCATGCGGACATTGCTGAAATGCGTATCACCCAGTTGAACAGATGTCGGGTGAACCATGACCGCTTTACCGGGATTGAACCCAAGCTGATGTCCAGTCGTGGTGTAGTCGGTAAAAACGGGGCCGACAAAAAGCAATCCGTCTGCAGCATCTATAATCTCACCACAGCCCGGAGTGCTGACAGGCCCCCAGTAAATTCCCATGAAGTTGTCATCCGCTTCGGAAAGGAAACTCTTTGCGTTCGGCATCGAGGCCTGGGCATAGGCGCAGGCTTTGGCCAGACCACGCAGTGGCCGCTCGGCCTGACCTGCGCGGACTTTACTGCCCGCAACCAATACGGGTCTTTCAGCTGCGTTCAGAAAAGCCGAAGCCTGTTTGACTGCTGAGGCCAGAGTGTTCGGGTCGCTCGTTGATTGCCTTGCAAAACTCCGGGGAATGGGAGCCGATGTTGGTTCACCCGCAATGTTCGAGGCTATCTCGATATAAACTGGTTTTCTCCGCAACATCGCGGTGTCGATCGCTCTGTCGATTGCGACGGGTGCCAGTGACGGATGATGGATCATGACCGCTTCTGCTGTGACACGCGCGAACATCTCGCGCTGATAGCCATAGTCGACTTCGCCCAGCGTGTGGTGCAGATATTCCCATTCGGCCTCGGAGTTTGTGTTTGGCCCACCGGAAATCGCAATCAAAGGCAAGTCTTCGGCGTAGGCACCAGCTACTGCGTTCAGCAGGCTCAAGCCGCCAACAGAATAGGTGACCACAACCGCCGATGGCCCTCCGGTTGCCCGCGCATATCCGTCCGCGGCGTAACCAGCATTGAGTTCATTACAGCAACTGACCATCCGCATGTCCGGATTGCCGAGCAATTCGTCCAGCAACACAAGGTTATAATCACCCGGAACTACGAAGTAATCCGCAATTCCCGCTTCTTGCAGCCGCTTAGCTAAATAGGATCCTACGGTCCAATGTTCTGAGGTCATACCGCTTTCTCCGTTATAAATTTTGCAACAAGATTTTTATGTATCTTATTGGTGAAGGTCAGATTTTCAAAACGGTGCTGTCTGGCAAACTTGAACCTGTCTCAGGTTGACCAGTGAGGCTGTCCTATATGCCCCTCCAAGATCGCGTCACGTGGCAAGAGCGGCGGAACGTGTCAGCGTGAACGTATCTTTCCCAGTATGAGACCTTTTTAGGTTGAAGTAGTAACCGATCGAGAGATGACCGGCAGCGAGTTGTGCAGGCTTTGCACGCGCGGTGGCTACGAGTGTCCCTGCCCGCTTCAAGTCAAGTTCTTCTGACTAGGCCGGGTACGAAACCATGTCTGTTCCAATGCTATTCGGGATCATTTACATAGCTAAGCATGAGATCACTCATCGAAAAAGCGTCCGCGTTGACTAGTACCACGATCTCCGGAACAGAGCCGCTACGGGGCGGAAGCCTGTCCAGCGTGATCCGCCTGCTCACCTCTGACGGCAGGAGTTTTGTCGCAAAATCGGGCCCCATGGTAAAAACCGAAGCGCAAATGCTGAATGCGATCAGGTCTGCCGGTGCACCAGCCCCCCAAGTTGTTGCGGTTGCGTCTGGCATTCTGATCCTCGAAGATCTGGGGCCGGATGATGGGCCGGAAAACGCCTGGGGTTCTCTCGGCCACGAACTAAAACACCTCCATGCAACGAAAGGTCCATATTTCGGTTGGGCGGAAGACCACTCTTTCGGAAAGGTGAATATCCCAAATGAACCGGTCCGCTCCTGGCCAGGGTTTTGGGCTGAGCGTCGGCTGTTGCCATCCTGTTCTGAAATCCCTTTCGATCTCGCCCGGAAGGTCGAAGTACTGGCGAACCGCATTGACGATTTATTGCCAGAACACCCACCTGCGGCTTTGCTGCACGGCGATCTCTGGGTCGGAAATGTCATGGCGCGCGACGGGCGGATTACCGGTTTGATCGATCCCTCCGCGTATTACGGCGATGCCGAGGTCGATCTTGCCATGCTTTCACTCTTCGGAAGTCCCGATCAGAAATTTTGGCAGGCTTACGGTGACATAAGGCCGGGGTTTGCCGAGCGCCGCCCAATTTACCAACTTTGGCCCGCGCTCGTGCATCTTAGGCTGTTCGGTGCCGGATATCGCAGCCTGGTCGAACAATGCGTGTCTCAAGCATGTTGATTCTGGCAACCTGTAAGAACCCGTGACAGCCTTTTACCGACACTGATTGAACAATCCTCTTCAGGGGCTGCTGATGTCAAAAATTGCCGACAAGCCAGCTGCTGATCCGTCCGGAATGCTGCTACACGCGCTGGCCCGGCCAGCGCTTTGATCGCCCGCGCCACGTTTGCAAGTTGGTGACAGTATGAAAAGCGCTTATGCTGGCAGGGTATTCCAGGCCAAATATTAGGAGGAAATGTTATGTCCGTCCCAAATATTGTAAGCGTTATCGGGTACTTTTCGATCCCCGCTGAACATGCAAACGCCTTTCGCAAGAATTGCGCCGATATGATTGAACTGCGCGATCAGGAGAGCGGCCATTTGGCCTCCGCTTACAGTTTTGGCACCGATGGGTCCGCAGTGTCTCGCGAAGACTATGACAGCGCCGACGCGGTAATCCGGCATATGGAATTGGGCAGCCACATTTTTGAAAGCACGCAAGAATTGGTCCAAATCACCGGGGTTGAATTGAATGGGCCCGAGGCTGAGCTTGAGAAACTGCGCGACCTGTTCAGCGGGATGTCACCCAGAGTTTATGTGACCGAATTTGGATTCCGGATCTAGTGTCAACGCTGGTGAGGAAACGGGGAAATCGGTGACTTCACCTTGGCTTCGACTGAACTCGTCAATTTGACAAAAGAATTATAGTCGCGAAAATGGCGGTACTCATACGCAATTGGCGGAGACAGGTCATATGATGGGCCGTAGACGCTTTGTGACCCGCATGATCCCGACTACTTTGTGGACAGGCGTTTTTATGCGCGGCCTGTCTCGTAATGCGGAGGCAAAGACCGTCGAACAGACCAGTTTCAAGCTATTCACACAAAATGAAGCCGAAGTTCTTGCCGCATGGTGCAACGTCATTGTTTCGGGGGCTCAGCAAGCCGGAGTGGCACAATTCGTCGATCAGAGCCTTTCAGGGGATCAGGCATCGTCATTGCTGCTTTTAAGGTATCTAAACGCAAACAACATGGCTGACTTTTACCGAAAGGGCATCCTTGGGATCGACACAGAAAGCCGCAGTCGGTTTGGTTTTCCATTTTTACAGCTGACCGGAAGCCAGCGAAAAGAAATGATTGCGGCTGCTGTTGCGTCCAAAATGCAGGTCTGGCGAGATCCCGACCCGAACTTCTTTTACTTCATCTCACGCAGTGACGCGGTGGATGTAGTTTATGGCACCCAAGCCGGGTTTGCGGATCTGGGAATACCTTATCTGGCCCATATTCCGCCACCCAAACCCTGGTAGCGCGAAACGTAGAATGAGACCACCCAGAGCTGCGAGGACCGATGACAGAGATTTCACACGAAAAGGTTGAAGTCGTCATTGCCGGTTCTGGCATTGCTGGCAGCACGATGGCGGCCGAGCTGGGCGAGGCAGGGTTCAGCGTACTGGTTCTGGAGGCTGGGCCTGAACGTCGGCTTTCAGACATGATCAGCTCGCAGATCTGGTCACGGCGCCTCAGGTGGGCCGGACCCGAGGTTCAGGAAACTGGTGATCTTGTGGGGGCCGCAAATTTCGCAATGGGATGGGGCACCGGCGGAGCAGGCCTGCATTGGTACGCCAACTGGTATCGGCTGCATCCGGATGACTTTCACGTCCGCTCACAATATGGGCGCAGTTTGGACTGGCCCATCAGCTATGATGATCTGCGGCCTTGGTATGATCACGCCCAGGCCTATTTTGGTGTTTCCGGGGACGACGACCCCAACGCCCCTCCGGGTGCACCGTATCCGATGCCGGCCATTCCAATGTCCAGCCAATCCACGGCCATTAAGAGGGGCTTTGATGCCGAGGGGCTAACGCTCACGTCTAACACTCTTGCGGTCAATAGTGTTCCATACGATGGCAGGGCTGGCTGCATTCTTGACGGTTGGTGTGATGCCGGTTGCCCGATCGGAGCGCTCGCAAACCCACTTGTTCTGCAATGGCCACGCGCCAAAAAAGCTGGGGTTGAACTGCGCCACAACGCCTATGTTGCACGTATCGAGACCGACTCCGCTGGATCGAAAGCAACCGGAGTTATTTACATCGATGAGAATGGGCAGGAGAACTTTCAACCCGCCGATATCGTCATTTCCGCCTGTCACACCATTTGGAATGCCCGCCTGCTGTTGCTGTCATCCGATGACACTCATCCAAACGGGTTGGGCAATGGCAGCGGTACGTTAGGTCACTATTTCACGTCCCACGCTCTCACAACAATCCATGGTCTGTTTGAACAGGAAACGGAACCGCACACCGGTGTTTCTGGGGCAAATACCCTGTGCCTCGACGGATATGACAACAAACAGCCCGCAAAAGACGCGTTCGGCAGCCGGGCATGGCTTGTGGGGCAAGCGGCAAAACCAAATGACCTGTTGGGAACGGCACTGGCGAAACCCGAGGTATTTGGCGCTGCGCTGGATGACTATCTGCGCAAAGCCAGTTCGCACTACGGAAACATGACAGTGCTCTGCGAAGAGGACAGCATACCGGAAAACCGCATTACCCTCGATCCGTCAAAACGCGATCGCTTTGGGTTGCCGCAGGCACATGTCACCAACTCGCTTCCGCGGGCAAATGTCGTCAGGTCGGAAATTGCCAGGTCCGAAGGCTTGCGCATCTTCAAAGCCGCTGGAACCAGTGAGGCGTGGGCTGGCCCTCGGAACCCCATGCACATGATCGGTGGCACCATAATGGGTAGCGACCCATCCTCATCGGTGACCAATTCCTTTGGACAACTGCACGAGGTCGAAAACGTGTTCGTTGCAGGCGCGAGCCTGTTTCCTACGCCAGGAGCTGTTAATCCAACGTCAACACTGGCTGCACTCGTCTTCCGTGTGGCGGATTATATTCGCACCAACCGATCTTCACTGCTGCCCTAAAGCTCACCGCGCGGTGGCTGTGCTCGTCCCATACCGGTAAAGCATCCAAAAACACTTGGAAACAACTACGCTATGCGCTGTCTGGCGACCAGAACAGTCTGTGGCTGGGCGTGCAACCTGAACAGTCTCTGTTTCGGAACGGCAAAACAACCAACAGGAATTGCGGTACAATTCCAGGGCAGAAAACACAAAGGTAATAAAACGGGTATGAGTGGCGGTGCTGTCAGACGAACTCGAACCAGTCTCAGCTAGACCAGTGAGGCTGTCCTTTATGAAACGCCTAGCTCGCGCCACTCGGCAAGAGCGGCGGGCCGTGCCCGCCTCAAGACAAGGTCTTCTGACAAGACCCCGAGAGTGGCGAAAGTACTGGTTCCTGAAGTACCGCAAAAATTAATAGCATTTTTTCAGAATACTTTTACCATGTGGTCAAATTTGGGGGAAAGGGTGAATGCTCGACATCATCATCAGACAGGCCAGCCTGCGGGGTGGTCGCGAGCCGCTGGATATTGCGATCAAGGGTGACCGCGTTGCGGAAATTGCCGCTGACATCAAGGCTGAGGCGCGCGAAGAGATCGACGCGGCCGGCCGCTTGGTCTCGCCCCCGTTCACCGACCCGCATTTCCATATGGATGCGACCCTCAGCCTCGGGCTACCGCGTATGAATGTCTCGGGTACGCTGCTGGAGGGAATCTCGCTTTGGGGTGAGTTGAAGCCCTTGCTGACACCCGACGCGGTGATTGAGCGCGCAATGCGCTATTGCGACCTTGCCGTGTCGCAGGGGCTGCTGGCCATCCGCTCGCACGTGGATGTTTCAACCACGCCATTGGTCGGAGTTGAGGCGCTACTGGAGGTGCGCAATCAGGTCGCCCCCTATATCGATCTGCAGCTGGTGGCATTCCCGCAAGATGGTCTCTACCGCTCAGAAAACGCAGAAAAAAACCTGATCCAGGCGCTCGATATGGGTGTCGATGTGGTGGGTGGAATCCCGCATTTTGAACGCACGATGTCAGAAGGGGCTCGATCGGTCACGCGATTGGCCGAGATAGCGGCAGACCGCGGTCTAATGCTGGATCTGCATTGCGACGAAAGCGACGACCCGATGTCGCGTCATGTAGAAACTCTCGCCTATGAGACCACTCGCCTGGGGCTTGGGGGCCGTGTCACGGCAAGCCACGTCACCGCGATGCATTCGTATGACAATTACTATGCTTCGAAGCTTATTCCGCTGATCGCTGAAAGTGGCATGAACGTGGTACCAAACCCTCTCATCAACATCACGCTTCAAGGCCGCTCAGACACCTATCCGCGCCGCCGGGGTCTGACCCGCGTGCCAGAGCTGCGCGCGGCAGGTGTAAACGTCGCCTTCGGGCAGGATTGCACCATGGATCCATGGTATTCGCTTGGGTCCGCCGACATGCTGGAAGTGGCTCATATGGGCGTGCATGCAGTGCCGATGACATCCCGCGAAGCGATGGAGTGGGCGTTTACTTCCGTCACCCTGAACGGCGCCAAGGCCATGGGGCTGCCCGATCCGGCAATCCGCGAAGGCGGCCCCGCCAATATGGTTGTGCTGCAAGCGCGGGATCCGATTGAAGCTGTTCGGATGAAAGCCACCCGCCTTGTCGTTATCAAGAACGGAATGGTGCTGGCCCGCACCGAACCACGATTGGCCGAGCTCTCTTTGCCCGGTCGCCCCACCACCCTGGACCCCGCAGATTATGCGCCCAGGCCCAATACTCAGGAAGCTTAAGAACAAGAACAATTGCCACCAACAGAAGAGGATCTACCAATGAAACTCACCACAACCCGCCGTCAACTGATGGTCGGCGCAGCGGCCGCGTTGGCCCTGCCGGCCTATGTCCGTCGCGTGAACGCGCAATCGGCGACCCGTGTCGCCGGCGTGCATATGTCTCCGGTCGAAAACGCGTGGAACAGCCGTATCCACCTGGCGATGCAGGAGGCCGCCAATGCTGGTCTGATCGAATATGAGTTCTCGGAAGGTGTGGCTCCGACCGACTATCCCCGCGCGATGCGTGAGTATGCCGAAGGTGGTGCGCAAATCATTTGGGGCGAATCCTACGCCGTGGAACGCGAAGCGCGTGAAGTGGCGGGCGATTATCCGGACACTGCGTTTCTGATGGGGTCTTCCGGTGGGCCGGAAGGTGACAACTTTGGTGTATTCGGGACCCGCAATCACGAGGCAGCCTATCTGGCTGGTATGCTCGCGGGCCAAATGTCCGAAAGCAATGTCTTCGGTTCGGTCGGCGGGTATCCGATCCCCGAAGTGAACCTGCTAATCAATGCCTTTCGAATGGGCGTGAGTGAAGTGAACCCCGATGCGACCTTCGTCAACGGTTTTATCGGTGCATGGTTTGACCCGGCCCGTGCGCAGGAAGCTGCGATTGCCCAGATCGATGCGGGCGCAGATATCCTGTTTGGTGAGCGGATTGGCACGGCAGATGCCGCCCAGGCGCGTGGCGTGAAGGCCATTGGTTCGCTTATCGATTATACACCGCGCTATCCCGGCACGGTATTTGCCAACGCGATCTGGAATTACGGTCCTACCATCGAGGCCATCGTGGCGGATGTACAGGCCGGAAATCCAACCGGCCGGAACTACACGGAATATTCATTTATGGCCCATGGCGGCAATGAGCTGATCTATGTCGCTGATGAAGTGCCTGCCGATGCCATCCCGGCGATGGAGGCCAAACAGGCCGCGATCCAATCCGGTGAATGGGACGTACCGATCGACGAAAGCGAACCCTCCTGATCCCGAGGGCTTTGACGTGACCGACGCCATGGCTCTTGCAGCTGCCATTACGGCTGGGCAGACCACTGCCAGCGACGTGATGGAAGCTAGCCTTGCCGCCTGCCGCACGCAGGCGGATCTGGGGGCCGTGGTATATCTGGATGAGGATATGGCCCGCGCGGGGGCAAAGGCGGCAGACACATTGCCATATGACCAGCGCGGGCCCTTTCACGGGGTTCCGTTCTTGGTGAAAGATCTCGGTGGTTTTGCAAAAGGGTTACCGGCTGCGGCAGGATCTGCCGCAATACAGGCGCAAGGGCGAAAACCCGACCGCGACAGCCACCTGTTGCAGTATCTGCGCCATACAGGCCTGATCCCTTTCGGTTTGACCGCGACACCCCCATTCGGTCTTTCCCTGACATGCGAACCTGATGGTATGCCTGCCGCCCGAAATCCTTGGAATCCCGCGCTGACCCCGGGTGGCTCATCCGGTGGTGCGGCGGCTGCGGTGGCAGCCGGTATCGTTGCCATTGCCCACGCCACGGATGCAGCCGGATCCATCAGGGTACCCGCTGCCTGCTGTGGTTTGACGGGGCTCAAGCCTTCTCGTGGCGCGGTGCCCGGCGGCCCTGATTTTGCTAATCATTTGATGGGGATAGCGTCTGAACTGGTCTTGGCGCGGTCGGTTCGCGACGTTGGGGCCGCCTTTGGCGCTGTAGTTCAGCCAATGGCCCCGGTACGTCTGCCAGAACGCCCCCGTATCGCGGTGGCATTGCCGGATCGTTGTGGAGCTGACCAATGCAAAGCAGCGAAAGGTGCTGCCGACGCACTGCGCGACGCAGGCTGTGAGGTGCATGATATTCGTGCCCCCGACCGGCTCGGGGCCGAGGCTCATGCAATTGCCCAAACCATACTGGCTGTATCGTTGGCCGAGTGGCTGACTGCGCTCAGGATCTCCGATGGCCAGGTTCCACCGCTTGCCGCGGCCATGGCTGCCGAGGGCCGTGCGACACCGGCCACCGAGCTTTTTGCGGCCTCACGACAGCTTGCGCGCCTGACAAATCGCTCTCGCAAGCTTTTCAAATCCGCCGATGCTGTCCTGATGCCGGTCCTCTCATCTGTGCCGCCCGTTGTTGGCACTTTGGACCTGTCCGGCTCCTCCCCTGACGACCACATGGCGCAGCTGGAGGCTTTTGCCCCAAACGCCGCGCTTGCCAATGTAGCGGGCCTGCCTGCTTTGGCGTTGCCTTTTGGCATGGCAAACCGCCTGCCGCTGGGTGTGCAGCTGACCGGACCGCCCGGCGCGGATTTATCGCTGCTGAAACTCGGTGCACTGATTGAGGCCCGCGCGCCCGCAATTTCCTTTCCATCCCCAATCGCAGGCCTGCCCTCATGAACAAGGTTCTGGAACTACAAGGCATTACCAAGCGTTTTGGAGCGCTTACCGCCAATGATGATGTGACCCTGACACTGGCAGAAGGGGAGATCCTTGCGCTGCTGGGCGAAAACGGCGCGGGCAAGACGACACTGATGAACATCCTTTTCGGCCATTACGCGGCCGACGAAGGTTCTGTACGGGTGTTCGGCAAAGAGCTGCCTCCGGGCCTGCCGCGCGCAGCGATCGAGGTGGGCGTGGGTATGGTTCACCAGCATTTCACTCTCGCGGGCAACCTTACGGTTCTTGAAAACGTAATGCTTGGTTCTGAACCCCTGACACGCGCATATTCTGCTCGTGGCGAGGCCCGCAAAAAATTGTTGCAGATCGCAGACCGGTTCGGCCTGCCTGTGAACCCAGAGGCCAAAGTTCGGTCGCTTTCCGTGGGTGAGCGCCAGCGGGTCGAAATCCTGAAAGCGCTCTATCGCGACGCGCGCATACTGATCCTGGATGAACCAACTGCGGTACTGGCCCGGCCCGAGGCGATGCGCCTGTTCGAGACGCTGCGTGAGATGACGAACGAAGGTCTCTCGCTTATCTTCATCAGCCACAAGCTGCATGAAGTCATGGCTGCTTCTGATCGTGTGGCGGTGCTTCGTGGCGGCAAGATGGTTGCGGAGCGCAAGACCTCTGAAACCAACACCGGAGAACTTGCAGAACTGATGGTTGGCCGCAAAGTGGAACGGCCTGTACGCCATGACCACGAGATCGGCGCGCCGATTCTGATCGCAGATAAAGTGCGCGTGGAAGATGAGGACGAGGTGCGGCTTGATGACGTGTCCTTCACCGTCCGTGCAGGTGAAATCCTTGGTATCGTCGGCGTCTCAGGCAATGGTCAGGCGACACTCGGCGGGTTGCTGTCTGGGTTGGCCCACCCGAGTGCCGGGCAGTTGACACTCCTGAACGAAGATATCGGCCATCTGGGGCCGCGCGGGATGATACGCGCAGGCGCAGGCAGAGTGCCGGAAGACCGCCATGCAGAAGGTGTCGTGGGCGAGTTGAGTCTGTGGGAAAACGCAGTGCTTGAACGACTGCGCACACCAGAGTTTTCGCGCCGCGGCTTTGTCCGGCAACGCGCCGCCCGCGACTACACCTCAGGTCTGATCGAACGCTTTGATATCCGGGGCGCCAGTCCAGACACACGAACAAGGCTGCTGTCCGGCGGCAATATGCAAAAGCTGATCCTTGGTCGCGTCCTGACCAACGGGCCGCGCTTTGTACTCGCCAACCAACCTACGCGAGGCCTTGATGAAGGGGCAATTGCCGCAGTTCATGCCGAGCTTTTGGCTGCGCGGGCCGAAGGTGCTGCGATCCTGCTTATCTCGGAAGAATTGGAAGAAGCCGTGGCCCTGTCAGACCGTATCCAGGCCATCGTCAAAGGTCGCTTGTCGGAACCCATATCCGCCGACGAGGCTGATCCACAACGCCTTGGCTTGATGATGGCGGGTGTCTGGAAGGAAGATGATGATGCGGCTTGAACGACGCACACATGTGCCGCTGCACCTTGTGATCATTGCGCCGCTGGCCGCGATCTTTACCGCATTGTTTTTGGCTGCGGGCCTTATCGCAGCTGCGGGGGTCAACCCACTCACGGCTTACGGTGAAATGTTGACCGGTGCGCTTGGTTCACGCCTTTCGGTCACCGAAATGCTGACCCGCGCCACACCGCTTATCTTCACCGGGCTCGCCGCAGCAGTCGCCTTCCGCGCACGACTTTGGAACATTGGCGGTGAGGGGCAGTTCTTCGTTGGCGCGCTGATCACAGCGTGGATCGGTCATTCACTCGGGTTTCCAGGGTGGATCGGTATTCCGATATTGATGTTGGCAGGCATGGCGGCAGGCGCGGCCCTGTTGGCAGGACCTGCCTTTTTGCGCCTACGTTTCGGAGTGGATGAGGTGGTGACAACCCTTCTGCTCAATTTCATCGTAATCCTCTTCGTAGGCCTCATGATCGAAGGTCCGATGCGTGATCCAATGGCCTTTGGGTGGCCCTCTTCTGTGCCAGTAGACGGGGATTTTCGCCTGCCGGATCTGATCCCGCGCACGCGTCTTCATATCGGGCTGCTGTTTGCAATCGCTGCAGCAGGCGCCGTTTGGCTGATCCTTGCACGTACCGTTTTTGGGGCTGAAACGCGCGCCGCGGGTTTAAACGCCAGTGCCGCCGCATTTGCAGGTATTTCTCTGCCCCAAACGATAATGGGTGTGGCCCTGCTTTCGGGCGCTTTGGCGGGGCTAGCAGGTTCTGTCGAAGTCATGGGCGTTACAGCAGGGGTCACCACCACGATGAGCCCCGGATTTGGTTATGCAGGCATTGTTGTTGCAATGCTTGCCGCATTGCATCCCGCCGGTGTGGTCGCCGCCGCTGTCTTCGTCGCTACCGTCTTTGTCGGGGCCGATGCCATGAGCCGGGCAACCGGCGTTCCCAGCTTCATTGCTGATGTGATTGTGGCGCTCTGCCTGCTCACCATGATCGTGGCTCTTCTTTTCACAACCTACCGGGTGCGCCGATGAGTGATGCAATTGATCTGCTGCTGAATACCAGTCTCTGGGCTTCCGTGCTGCGTATTGCGACGCCGCTGATTTTTGGTGTCCTTGGCGCGTTGCTCTGCGAACGCTCGGGCGTCCTCAACCTCGGTATCGAGGGGATCATGACCATGGGAGCGATGAGCGGTTGGCTTGCCGTCTACATGGGCGCACCTTTGCTTGTGGGCCTCGTGATTGCGGCCCTTTGTGGTGCTGTGATGGGCTTGTTGCACGCCACACTGACGGTTCCGTTGGGGCTTTCGCAACATGTATCGGGGCTTGGCATAACGCTCTTTGCTTCGGCGCTGGCCTATTACCTCTACAGGCTACTTGTCGAAGTGGGTGATCTCCCTCCGACGATCGAGGCATTCCAGCCACTTAATGTTCCGGGACTTTCCGATATCCCCATTCTGGGTCCGATCCTGTTTTCCCAGGCTCTGCCGACCTACCTGGCGCTCTTTGCGGTGGCTGTGATGGCCTATGTTCTTGGCCGCACGCCGCTTGGATTGGCCATTCGCATGACTGGTGAAAACCCTCATGCGGTTGAGGCGCAGGGGCTGAACCCCATCCGCATCCGCATCGGCGCAGTTGTGGTTGGATCCGCTTTGATGGCGGTGGGCGGGGCTTTCCTGACGACTACGGCGTTCAACAGCTTTTTCCCAGGTATGGTTCAGGGGCGCGGTTGGATTTGCATTGCTCTTGTTGTTTTTGCCAGCTGGCGACCCGGCAAGGCGCTTATCGGAGCGGTTCTGTTTGCGTTTTTTGATGCATACCAACTGCGGCTGCAAACAGCGATCGAGGGTGTGCCCTACCAACTCTTCCTGATGGCCCCCTATGTGCTTTCCATCGTGGCGCTCGTCCTTGTCGCCCGCCGGGCAGAAGTGCCTGCAGCGCTGATGGCACCCTATCGGCGCGGTGAACGCTAGTAGCTTGCGTCCGTGCTTTTGACTCAGAAAGGGTGAGCTATTCGGAATGTGTATCTGCCTAAGGAAACCATGAGCAGCCGGGCATTAGACTTGCAGTCGCAATCCGCAAACCTCCAGCCAGCAACCAGCACCGTGCCCACCTTAAGCCCTGTTCAACTACAATTCCCTTCGCTAAAACCTCACGCTGTTTCGTGGTTAATCACCTCTGATTACAAAGATTACTCTCCTAGTTTGCCACAAAACCAAGAACCTGATTAGTTCGAATTGTGCTGAACATGCCACCGTTTCATAAAATATCATTTTATTTCAATCGCATAAACCGCGAAGCCTATCCGCGACCAAATTAATACCCTGAATATGAACCAGTTTACTTTGGCGAGAGTGAACTTCTGGCAATATGATATCTGTGTGTTGTTAGTGAGTACGCAGATGTATTTGGCCAAGTTCGAAGGGCACTGTAGTGCCGTCAATGACATCCGAATGGATGAGTTTGCCCGAAATTACCCGCTGCTGGACGATAGCGCGGTACATGCCCGATGGAAGTCAGGCTCTTGGCAGATCACGCGGATAGGCGATATCTGGAAGAGAACCGGGAAAATCTTCGCCGTACCCTATGACGGGGCCGAAACGTATCCGTCCTTCCAATTTGATGAAGACGGAACTCCGCTTCCTTTAATGGAACCAATTTTGGAGGCACTACCCGAAGAAGTGACGCCGTGGCAATGTGCATTTTGGATGACCACACCCCATGCCGAACTTGGAGGTGAAACCCCGGCAAATTGCCTTCAAACTGGCGATGGTCGGGTTGTCGACGTGGCGAGTTATGCGGGCGCAAGGCTATTGCGTTAGACACTTGCAATACGTTGTTTTCCCACAAAATCGGCAGTAGCCGTTGAACGATCACCCCGCCAACTTTTGCTCCGTGGACAAAGCCACCTGCCCGCTTTCTGCTTCTCCGTCGCACCGAGTACTCTGAGTGCAACCTGGTATGACACCAAGCGATCCGTGACGACTTCATCCGCCGCACCGTGTCGTTGCATCAGTTTCTAGAGGAATTTCAAAGCTGCCTGCTTGGCCCGTCGTTTGGTGACAATGGCTTCAAGCACTTCGCCTTCATGATCAACGGCGCGCCACAGGTAGTGCCGCTTGCCATTGATCTTCACGTTAACTTCGTCCACATGTCATTTCGACTTTGAGTATGCCCACAACAGCTGGACCTGTATTCTTCGGATTTCTGATGCGAACATGGGGTCGAAGCAGTTCCACCAGCAGCGAACAATTTAATGGCATACTTCGATGCCACCTTCGTGGAGCAGATCTTCCACATATCGAAGCGACAGAGGAAGTCGAACGTAAAGCAACACCGGCAAGCGGATGTTCTCGGAACTGGTCTTGAATTCCCTGAATTGTGATCGTTTATTCATAAACCGAGGCTACGAAAGCCCCCGGCCCGCCTCAAGACAAGCTCTTCTGACAAGACTCTTCTTGAAACTCCCACACGAATTGTATACCGATGCATACAACAGTGGTCTAATTGAGTGCCCCACTCCCCACAAATCAGATGAATCATACAAAGCGGAACCAGCCATGAGCCAGTATTCAGACTATTTGGATGAAATCGAAGCGCGCAAAGAACAGGGCCTGAGCCCCAAACCCATCGATGATGGCGCGCTGATCAAGGAAATCGCCGAACAAATCAAGGACGCCAGTCATCCGCATCGCGCGGACTCGCTGCATTTTTTCATTTACAATACGCTGCCCGGCACAACCAGCGCTGCAGGTGAAAAGGCGAAGTTCCTCAAGGCGATCATCCTTGGTGAAGTGGTTGTAGAAGAAATCACGCCGACTTTCGCGTTCGAGTTGCTGTCTCACATGAAGGGTGGCCCGTCGGTGGAAGTGCTGCTGGATATCGCTTTGGGCGCGGATCAGGTTCTTTCGGTCCAAGCTGCCGAAGTCCTCAAGACACAAGTGTTTCTGTATGAGGCTGACACAGACCGGCTGAAAGAAGCCTTTGAAGCGGGCAACAAAATTGCTGCCGAAATTCTGAAAAGCTATTCCAAGGCCGAGTTTTTCACAAAGCTTCCCGACGTAGATGAAGAGATTGAGGTCGTCACCTATATCGCCGCCGAAGGCGACATCTCGACCGACCTTCTGTCTCCGGGTAACCAGGCGCATTCACGCTCAGACCGCGAACTGCACGGCAAGTGCTTGATCTCGGAAGCGGCACAAAAGGAAATCGAGGCGCTCAAGCTGCAGCACCCGGGCAAGCGCGTGATGCTGATCGCGGAAAAGGGCACGATGGGTGTCGGTTCTTCGCGGATGTCGGGTGTCAATAACGTGGCACTGTGGACCGGTAAGCAGGCCAGCCCCTATGTGCCCTTCGTCAACATCGCGCCAGTCGTGGCCGGCACAAACGGCATATCCCCCATCTTCCTGACAACCGTGGGCGTGACCGGCGGGATCGGGGTCGATCTTAAGAACTGGGTCAAGAAGGTTGACGAGGACGGCAAGGCGATCCTCAACAATGACGGCAACCCGATCCTCGAACAGCGCTATTCGGTCGAAACCGGCACTGTCCTCAAGATCAACACAAAAGAGAAAAAGCTGTACAGCGCCGATGGCAGCCAGGAACTGGTCGACATGGCTGGCTCTTTCACTCCGCAGAAGATGGAATTCATGAAGGCCGGCGGCTCATACGCCATCGTCTTTGGCAAGAAACTGCAGACATTCGCCTGCGAAACGCTTGGCATCGAACTGAAATCTGCTTTCGCCCCGGCAAAGGAAATCAGCCACGAAGGACAGGGTCTGACCGCGGTCGAAAAAATCTTCAACGCCAATGCGCGCGGCACAACGCCGGGCAAAGTGCTGCATGCCGGTTCGGACGTGCGTGTCAAAGTTAATATCGTGGGCTCTCAGGACACCACGGGCCTTATGACCAGCCAGGAGCTTGAGGCCATGGCCGCAACGGTGTTGTCGCCCAGCGTGGATGGCGCCTATCAGTCCGGGTGTCACACAGCGTCGGTCTGGGATCTAAAGGCACAGGCCAACACGCCGCGCTTGATGGCCTTTATGCACAAGTTCGGCCTGATCACCGCACGGGACCCCAAAGGGGTCTATCACTCGATGACGGACGTCATTCACAAGGTGCTGAACGACATCACCGTCGACGACTGGGCCATCATCATCGGAGGTGACAGCCACACACGGATGTCCAAGGGCGTGGCGTTTGGCGCGGATTCGGGCACGGTTGCCCTGGCGCTCGCCACCGGCGAAGCGACAATGCCGATCCCAGAGTCTGTCAAGGTGACCTTCAAGGGTGAAATGGCGCCGCACATGGATTTCCGTGACGTGGTGCACGCCACGCAGGCTCAGATGCTGGCCCAGCACGGCGACAATGTTTTCCAGGGCCGTATCATCGAAGTGCATATCGGCACGCTTCTGGCGGACCAGGCCTTTACCTTTACTGACTGGACAGCCGAGATGAAGGCCAAGGCCTCGATCTGTATCTCCAACGATGAGACGCTGATCGAGTCGCTGGAAATCGCCAAGTCCCGTATCCGGATCATGATCGACAAAGGCATGGACAACGATGTCCAGATGCTGAAAGGTCTGATCGACATTGCCGACAACCGCATCGCGCAAATCCGTTCGGGCGAGAAGCCGGCGCTGCGGCCCGACGACAATGCCAACTACTTCGCCGAAGTCGTGGTCGACCTGGACCAGATCATCGAACCCATGATCGCCGATCCGGATGTGAACAACGCCGATGTCTCCAAGCGCTATACGCATGACACGATCCGCCCGATCTCGTTCTACCGCGCAGAAAAGAAGGTGGATCTGGGCTTTGTCGGCTCGTGCATGGTGCATAAGGGGGACATCAAGATCGTCGCTCAGATGTTGCGCAATCTCGAGGCACAATATGGCAAGGTCGAATTCCAGGCACCCTTGGTGGTGGCTGCGCCGACCTACAACATCATCGACGAGTTGAAGGAAGAAGGCGACTGGGCGATTCTTCAAAAATACTGCGGGTTCGAGTTCGACGATGCAGCGCCCAAGAAAGTGGCACGAACCGAGTACGAAAACATCCTCTATCTCGAACGTCCGGGCTGCAATCTTTGCATGGGCAACCAGGAAAAAGCCGCCAAGGGTGATACTGTTCTGGCCACCTCCACGCGCCTTTTCCAAGGCCGGGTTGTTGCGGACAGCGAGACAAAGAAAGGTGAATCTCTTCTTGGTTCGACACCGGTTGTTGTTCTGTCAGCGATCCTGGGTCGTACGCCAACGCTTGAAGAGTACAAAGTGGCTGTCGAGGGTATCGATCTGACCAAATTTGCACCGCCACTGGAAAAACCTGCCATGTCCCGTTCGGCGCACTTCTAAATTCCTATTTCGGGCGCGGCGGCAACGAGCCGCGCCCGTTTAGAGTACCGCGCAGTAGGAGCCGTTGAAATTAGCCTCGGCCACCCAAGCCCCACATGCGGCACCGCATCGGACACTATTCCAGACGCGCGGTCGCAACCCACGTGAAAAGCCAATCAGGAAAAGTTGCATCGGCGCGGACCATGCAACGTTCCTTGTCTTGTCTTCCAGTGTAGGTTACCGAATAGGATTTCAATGCCCCAGAACGTGCTTCGGGATGGTGTCCGCAAACGCGTTCCTTTCGACCTGTGCACCTGCCTTGATGATGCTGCGATTGCAGAAACGGGGCTTTTTCGGCATCGGCGGAGGCACAATAACTCCAGCAATCTCAGACCAGTTTCGTTTGCTCTGCCTGCAAGAACCCTGGGTACCCCCGCACGCCTCAAAGCGATTTACTTTGACAAGACCGTGCCCCGCCACAACATGGGCGTATCTGTAGGCTTTGCCGCCTGCTCGAGAATCTTGGCGATCAGCCCATGGTTCGGGGATTTTCCGCAAACCGGATCCGGGGCCGATGCGTCTCCGGAGATTGCCAGCGCCTGGCAACGACAACCACCGAAATCGATTTCCTTTCGGTCACAGCTCTGACACGGATTGGGCAACCAGTCGGTGCCGCGATAGGCATTGAACGCCGGGCTATCGAACCAAATCTCCGCCAGCCTTCGATCCTTTACGGATTCGAATGTCAGGTGCGGAATACTCTCGGCCGCGTGGCACGGAATCACCGTCCCGTTTGGCGTTACATTCAGCCCGGCCGATCCCCAACCGCCCATGCAGGATTTGGGGAAATCCGCATAATAATCAGGCGGTACGAAGTCGAAGGCTAACGTCCCGCGCAGCCGCTGCTCGGCCTCGGCCACGATACGTTTGGCGTCGATGGTCTGCTCGCGCGTTGGCAACAGGTGATTGCGGTTCTTCGTGGCCCAGCCGTGAAAATGCACGCAGGCCACTTCAAGCCGGCGCGCGCGCATCTCGACCGCCATTCGATGGTGCGTTCCAGATCGTCCAGGTTATGCCGGTGCATCACCGCATTCAGCGTCAGAGGAATTCCCCGGCCCCTGATGTCGGCCGCCACCTTCATCTTGCGATCAAACCCGCCCGGGTATGCGTCACAACTAATCTCTTATGGCACCATTCCGATGGTTTTTCTGCTGCTCGCCACCCTGATTACGTTGCCGATGGTGTTTTCCAGGTCGAGTGCCGCGCCATATCCAAAAGTGGCACCAGAAACAGACGATGCCGAACTTCTGACGCGACTGGAGAATCTGATGGAGAAGCATCAGTTGTACCTTGAGCCCAACATTACCGTACAGCGTCTTGCCAGACGCCTGAGTGTTCCCGCCCGCGACGTGTCCGCTGCGGTTAACAGAGCGCAGGGAATGAACATGTCGCAGTTTGTGAACCGGTTTCGCCTGGCTCATGCAGCACGCTTGCTGGCCGACACAGATCAAAGCGTTACCGAGATCACGACGCAATCCGGGTTCATGTCGCGTTCCAATTTTTATCGCGAATTCAGAAGAGTGTATGGACAAGCGCCCATCGAATATCGCGCATCCGGAAAACAGCGATCTGATGCTGTTGTTCAACCATTGAAATCCGATGTGACCTGGGCACAAAGCTCTTAGCTTGGGTAAGTAATATCTGAGCGAGCATTCGGCCCCAAGCGGTCACACGATCAGGTGACGTGATGCCGCGGTGCGGCTCGTCATTGCAGGCAACAGCGAAATCAAGTCATAAGCAAGCTCACACGTCGCGGTAAAAGCTGCTATTCAACTGCCGTTGGCGCCTGGGGGTTCGTACGGCTGCAACATTGGAACCCATCGTGGCACCGCCGCCTTGTACCGCAGGTACTCCTCGCCAAAGCGTCGTTCCAGCCCCGGCTCTTCTACGAATATGAAGTATACCGTATTGAGGAGAAAGAACACTAACGCCCAGCCGAGCAGGAGCGGGCTGTTCAACGCCACGGCTTCAGCCAAAATCATCAGGATGACCGATGAAAGCATGGGATTGCGCACATAGCGATAAGGTCCACTGACCACAAATCTCTGAGGTGGGTCCCACGGTGCAGGAGTTCCGTAACCCTCAAGAACAAACAGTTTCATCGTGATGGCAGCCAAGGTAAGCGCGGGGACAGCCAACATCGCCGCCACAGCCCAATGGAGACGCGTTCCCACACTTGCGCCAAATGGCCATCGTTCGCTGAACCATTGGATCAAAATCGGGATGTAGATCAGTGCTGTACCCGGAAGGATAAGTACCGCTTTAGTCATGCGCCAAAACATAGAGGAATCTTACCGCATCTTGTCGATCATCGGGATCGCTCCGCACTTTATTTTCATTAGCAAAAATCACTGGACGCGATAGTCATCGCCCAGAGGCTTTGGTAATTCGCACATTTCTGTCTTTGAGTTGTTCATCTTGGTGACCTGAATTGCTACGGTTGCTATTGAGGCAAAATAGCAGGACAACGCGATGCGCAATGCAATCTTCTTGCCCCTAGCGGCATTGTTCTTGGGGGCCATCTTGAACGTCGAACCAGCAGCCGCTGCCTCGCTCGGAAGATACGAGGTATTTGGCGTCGAAAACGGTGACATGCTGAAAATGCGGGCTGGGCCTGGTACAGGCTACATTGTGATTGTTGGTTTGCCAAATGGAACCGCCTTACGAGTTCACAGTTGCGAGCAAACCGGTGGCACCCGATGGTGCCGCGTTTCCTTGGAGCGCGCACGTGGGCTTAAGGGATATGTATCTTGGGCATACTTGCGAAAAATTTGAAACAACGGTGATCAGCGTTATCAATTAAACTGCATCCATGAAGTGTCGACAGAAGAGGCCCTCTCCGTCTAGTTGGAACTACTTAACATGAGCTTTGAACTGACATGCGAGCCACAATGGAGTCGGCCCTTCAATTGAATCGGTGAAGTCACTTGCGGCCCATAAGAGACATTCAACACCCAATCGCAATGCCTCGGTCGCAGCCCGCTTAGCCGACATTCGCCGCGCATGCGAATATCTAAGATTTTCGAACTCACAGTCTGTGCAACTTTGCTGCCGTTCTCTGCGCTTAGGCCAATGTCCGGATTTGCTGATTTGTAGTGTTAAGGTGCAATTTGGCGTCACTACTGCTATCTCAACTCAATTTGTTGCCTCTACCGCCAAGACCGCAGCGGGCAACGTGGTGGTCCTAACGTCTTATTGAACCATCTCGAGCGTCGGGCTTTGACGTACCAATTCATTGACAACTTCAGATAACGCCGTTTCAAACCCATTCAAAACTTCTGTTTTTTCCTGGGAAATCGGATAAAGCAAACCAAAGGTCATCCAGCGTTCAGGTACTACCGGTACGAGAGCAAGTCTGGCTAATCCGCCTTGTGCTGCGACCAACTCATCCGCGATAGTGATTCCGGCGCCTTCTGCAACCAGTGAACAGGCAAGTTGCGACGCAGCGACCTCGCAGGTTTGCCTTGGAGTAACGCCCTCTGAGCGGAAGATGTCATCCAGTTGATCGCGTAGCAGCAGCCCATGCATAAGCCGTATGACCGGATCTCCGGCAAGATCGCTCGCGTTAAGCTGATGTCGTGCGGCAAGCGGGTGGTCTGCGGGTAATACCGCCTGTGCGCGAACTCTAAGAAGGGGTTTGGTCAGGATGCCGGGGTGATCGACTGGCAACGCACCGATTCCGATATCGTATTCTCTCCCAGCCAGCCACTTACCTGCTTCCCGCCTTGCACGAACATCCAGACTGACATTGGTTTCGGGATTGACGTTCAGGAACCTTGCGACGGCCGGGGCTGAAAGCGATTGGGCAATCCGGGGCATCGTCACGATGCGCAGGGTTTCAGTGCGCCCGGCACGGATTTCAGCGGCGATGCGCGGAACTTCATCCAGATTATCCAGAATCCGGCCCGCTTCCCTGTAAAAAGCAAGCCCCTCTGGTGTTGGTGTCAGAGTGCGGCCACTACGGTCAAACAGTTTGAGTTTCAGTTCCGCTTCCAGTCCAGAGATCAATCGGCTGACTGCCGGTTGACTCAGGTACAAAATCTCGGACGCCGCGACCAGGGACCCCTCTGATAACGTGGCCGTGAAGGCGCGCAGTGCTTTGATGTTCATCCCTTCGACCTTTCACTTTTTGCAAGAGTAGATAACATCTTTGCATTTTTAACAATCCTCATTTGCGAATAGGCTTAGGAAGACTGAGTTAGGGAGGACCCAATGAAACGTCGTACTATACTAAGCACTGCTCTGGCGGCTCTTGCCGTTGCCGCGACAGCCACTGCCGGTTTTGCGGCTGACTGGCCAAAACGTCCGATCAACCTTGTTGTACCTTACAAGGCCGGTGGCGGCACCGACGCCTATGCCCGCGCCATCTCGGCTGCGGCCGAAGGTATTCTGGATGTCCCTGTCGTGGTGGTGAACAAGCCCGGTTCGGGTGGTCTGAATGGTGCCAACTCGGTCGTGGGTGCACGTCCTGATGGCTATACCATGATGATGACCTCGGGCGGTTCGTTCCTGTTGTCGACGATGACGCGCGACACCGATATCGACGCTTTGGAAAGCTTTGATTTTGTCGCACAGGTCGGCCAGTTACAGACCTCTTTGATGGTGCCCAAAAACAGCCCGTTCCAGTCGGTTCAGGACGTGATAGACGCGGCCAGGGCCGATCCGGGCAGCTTGCGTTGGGCCCATTCGGGTCGTGGTGGCTTCCACCATGTCGGCGGTCTGGGCTTCCTGGCCAACAATGGCATCGAAGCACAGGATGTGCCGTTCAAAGGAGGCGGGCCGACCCGTGCTGCGCTGATCGGTGAACAGGCCGATTTTGGCTTCCTGGGCGTTCAGCAGCTTGCCGGTTTTGAAGACCAACTGCGCGCACTGGCCGTCAACAGCCAGGAACGCGATAGTATCATGACCGATGTTCCGTCCTTTGGTGAGCTGGGTATTCCCTTTGCCGCCGTCTCCTCGCCGGTGATCGTATTCGCCCCGAAGGACACGCCGCCGGAAGTTGTTTCCGCCATGGAAGCAGCACTTGAGCAGATCGCGGCCAAGCCTGAATTCGCCGAACTTCTGGCCTCGCGCGGGTCCGGCCCGGTCTATCAGAACGGAACCGACGCGAAGGCAACGCTGACCTCGATGAAAGAGGCCGCCGCTCCACTGGTCGAAAGCCTGACAAACTAAACCCGAATGGACCGGGTTGGTTCTGCCCGCCCGGTCCCAATTCGGACTACGCATAATTCAGGGAGGAAGTCATGCGCGCCTATGCTGAAGGTCTGGTGCTTGCGGCCATTTCATTTGTGGCCATCTGGGGAGCCTGGCAAGTGCCTGCGGCCTCACCCGGAGATACCTGGGCCGGGATTGTGCCCTTTGCCGCCTCTGTCGCTCTGCTGGGGCTGTCGACCCTCCTGATCGCGGGCGCATCGCGTCAGCCTGCGGCGGCGGCGCCGACCGCCTCGGACAACGGCGCAACTTTTCAGATCGTCGTGCTGTTCATCATCGCGCTGATCTACCAGCAGTCGTTCCGCTGGTTCGGCTATCTGCTGCCCACTGCAATTGTAGCGCCCGTGGTGCTTTACATGTTCGGCGTGCGCAATTGGGTCGGGTTGGCCATATCGGTCGTTGCCTGCCCGTTATTCTTCCACCTCATCTTTTTCGTGCTGCTTGGCGTCTTTCCGCCCTATGGCGAAGTGTTCGACCTGCTCAGCTGGATACAGGGGTAACATCTCATGGAAATCTTCCCAGCCCTTCTTTCGGTAATCAGTGACCCGATGCTGTTGTTCGCCATCGTGCTTGCCGCCGCTGTCGGCATGATCGTGGGTGCGACTCCGGGCCTGACCGCTTCGGCCGCAATTGCGATGCTGCTGCCAATTACCTTTTACATGTCGCCGCTATTTGCGCTGGCCTTCCTCTACGTCATCGGCAAATCGGGTCGCTATGGCGGCTCCATCGCCGCGATCCTGTTCAACACGCCGGGCACGGCGGCCAGTGCGGCGACGCAGATCGACGGCTATCCGCTCGCCCGCGCCGGGAAGGCCGGCAAAGCGATGAAGGTCGCTACGATCTCGTCGATCATTGGCGATCTTATGGGGGACATCCTGCTGGTTGTCGGCGTCGGTTACATCGCCGCCATCGCGCTCAAGCTGGGGCCGCCAGAGACCTTTGCCATCTATTTCGCAGCTTTTGTGGTCATCGGGTCGGTGATCGGAAAATCCATCGTCAAGGGGCTGGCTTCGGCGCTGTTGGGCATTCTGGTCGCTATGGTCGGCCTTGATCCTATTTCCAGCGAAGAGCGATACACCTTCGGCTCGTTCGAATTGTCGAACGGTATCGGCTTGGTACCGCTGATGATCGGTGTGTTTGTTCTGGGTGAGGTTTTTGCCCAGCTCGAAGAACGCCGTAAGGTAACTGGTGAGACCAAGGAAAACGAAAGTTCGGCGGATGGCAACGAACTGACATGGGAAGAATACAAACCCTGTCTACCCCATGCGCTGCGCGGCGGCCTTATCGGCGCGGGCATTGGCGTATTGCCGGGCCTGGGTTCGGCGATTGCGGCCTTTATATCCTACGGTGAGGGCAAACGACGTGCCAATAACCCCGAGCAATGGGGAAAAGGCGCCTTGGAAGGCGTGGCCGCACCCGAGTCAGCGAACAACGCGGTTTCCGGACCGTCTATGGCACCGCTTCTGACGCTGGGCATTCCGGGTTCGACCATTGGCGCGATCCTATTGGGTGTGTTCCTCATCCACGGCATTCAGGTTGGCCCGACACTGTTCCTGACGGACAAGGAACTGGTCTACAAACTGTTCGCCTGCGGAATGCTGGGCATCATCGCCTATGGAGTGATCGGCTATTTCGGTGCCACGCAGGTGGCCCGGCTGATCCTTAAGATCCCGACCAACGTGCTTTATCCACTGATCTTCATGACCGCTTTCGTTGCCGCCTATTCGGCACGCGGATCGATGTTTGACGTCACCGTGATGACCTGTGCCGGTTTTGTCGGTTGGCTGATGCGCAAATACGACTTCAACATCGCAGCTTTCGTGATCTCGTTCGTACTGGCCAAAGGTGCCGAGGAAACCTTCCGCCAGGCGCTGCTTATGTCCGATGGCGGGGCGATGATCTTCGTCGAGCGGCCCATCGCACTTGCCTTCATTCTTGTGGGCGCCGGCGCTATCGCCTTCCGTATCCGCGGTATAATGAAAGAGCGCAAACTGGCGGAGGGAGGTTTGGGCGATGCTTGAGTTCGGCATTTACCGCGACTGTTTCTCCAGCGCGGATATGCGCGCGATCTGGTCCGAACACGCCACCATCTCGGCCTGGCTGAAGGTCGAGCAAACGCTGGCGCGAAGTCAGGCCGCGGCCGAGCTTATCCCCGCCGAGGCTGCGACAGCGCTCGAAGCGATCTCGGTGTCTGATCTCAACCAGAACCAGCTGCGTGATGATATGGCACTGGTCGGACGGCCTATTGTCGGGCTGGTCCGACAATTGAGAACACTGGCGGGGGAGTATGGAAGGTTCGTCCATTTCCGCGCCACGACCCAGGATATCATGGACACAGCCGTGAGCCTGCAGATGCGGCATGGGCTGGAGCAGGTCCGCACCGGGGTCGCTCGACTTATCGAGGGATTGGACCGGCACATCGGACTGCATGGCAGCACCAGGATGATGGGGCGCACCAACGGGCAGTACGCGGTGCCGATCCGGCTGGAAACTAAACTGCAGGTCTGGCGATCCGAACTAGTGCGCCGCCTTGCAGCCATTTCGGACGCTGCCGGGCGTGGCCTGAATGCTCAGATCGGCGGTCCCGTGGGGGATCTGCAGGCCTACGAAGACGGCGATGGTCACGCGGTCAAACGTGCCGTTGCCGCCGCACTGGGGCTGCACACAGTCGAGCCGCATTGGCAGAATTCCCGTGATGGTGTGGCTGAGATTGTGACCATGCTTGGCGGGCTCTGCAGTACCCTCTGCAAAATTGCGCACAACATAAACCTGCTGTCATCTTCGGATATTGGTGAGATTTACGAGCGCCCTGAGGATGGTAAGGGCGCTTCGTCGGCAATGGCGCACAAGAAAAACCAACGAGCCTCCGAATTCGGTGAGGCGGTCGCCCGTCTTGGTCGCCAGCGCGCCGAACAGATCGGTGAGCTTACACTGCACGAACACGAGCGTTCGGGTGGTGCGTGGATAGCCGAATGGCTAGTGGTGCCTGAGTCCTTCCTGCTGACTTCTGGCGCATTGAAGTGGTCAGATCGCATGTTCCGGTCTCTGGTTGTTGATGACAATGCAATGAAGAGATCAGTCCTGATTGAATTTCAGAACAAACAGGCGAAACCCAGTTGAAGATGAAAGGGCAATTGCAGACGTTCATGCCGAGCGCAGCATCAGTCAAATTGGGCTCTTCGCGGCCATCGGAGCCGATGCAGAATCTGAATTGCGGGATATCAGGGACGCCATCGTGGACGGCCCATAAGAGAAATTGAACCCGACTTCAGGATGCTGCTGCGCGGCCCGTCAACCTTGCCATTCGCTGCCACCGCGAAAACG
Organism: Ruegeria lacuscaerulensis; assembly: GCF_013031245.1. Classification (GTDB taxonomy): domain Bacteria; phylum Pseudomonadota; class Alphaproteobacteria; order Rhodobacterales; family Rhodobacteraceae; genus Ruegeria; species Ruegeria lacuscaerulensis_C. The sequence goes on along the minus strand of NZ_WPZL01000001.1, from coordinate 380,165 downwards.
AAGCCTAGCCGAACGCACAATCTGCCAACAAAGCTCACTTTCACCTGTCTGGGATCAAAAACTGCTGCCAGCCCAAACCGGGCATTGATTGCCCGAATTGGGGTTCTCCAAGATGCGCAGTGAAGCTGCCATAAGAGTAAATTCCAAGGTCTGGTTCTCACCCCATCTCGACCTGTGAGGTGAGTGAAAAAACGATGGGAAAGCTTGACTCGCTGTCATTTGGGGCTGAGGTTTTAAGCATTCCGCAGATCGATAGAATTGGCTGGTATGCTAAGACTCCGAAGCCTTTTTGTCGTGGGGCTACTTGCGCTGTTATTCGGCGCTGTGTGTTTCTACATTGTAATCGGGCTCGTCACCCCCGAACCTGCTCCGTTGCGCTCGCCCGGCAGAATCGATTGGTTTGCAGCCGCTGGCAAAATGTCGAACGAGAGCCATGAGCAACTTTCCGGTTCATGGACACTCGATTTGCCCAGGGACCACGGTCCCCATTTCGAGGGCCGCATGGAAACGTGGCAACTCACTGCTTTTCTTAGAAACGAACGCGGTGAGGACATTGGCCTTCAATTCTCAGTATTTCGCGTCGGTATCGTGCCGCCTGATGCGCCGCCTCCATCGTCGATCTGGGAGGCCCGCGATATCTATCTTGGGAATGTTACTGTTAACGGGATGCTGCAAGGTGGGATTGATGGTGACGAGCGAATATCTCGGGGGATGCCAGGGGTTGCGGGCTTCGATCCTGATATTCATGAGTTGAGGATCGACAACTGGTCGCTTCAATTCGATAGGAGCACAGCACGAGGCGAAATGCAGCTCGACGTTGCGGCGGGGAAGGTTCGCGCCGGACTGACCCTTACTCCGCTCAAGGCGCCAATTGCCACGGATGACGGCGCGACCCCATTTCGCGGATACTCAGTCACTCGCCTGAGTGTCAACGGTCATCTCAATGGTTCGCAAGGCACCGACGCTGTTTCCGGTACAGCGTGGTTCGATCATATTTGGGGAGAATTACCTATACCCGGAGCTTCACCTATTGCCTGGGATCGCCTGCAACTTCATCTTGATGACGGACGAGACTTCTCGCTTATCAGGTCCAGAAGGCGAGATGGCGGCGGCACTACGACAGCTGATGGCTATGTCGTCGATTCCGAAGGGCAATTCACCTTGTTGGATGACAATTCGACAGAGCTCCTCCCCGCCCGGCTATGGCGTGGCTCACGTGGTGCCTATCCAGTCGAATGGCTACTCAAATCGATTAGTCTGAATTTGCAGGTGACACCGATCATCGACGAACAGGAGTATGATTTCGCCGTGCCGGTCTGGAACGGCATGGTCAGAGCAGAAGGTTATTCCGGAAGCAACGGTATGGGTGGCATCGGAATGATGCAGTTAACTGGATATCAGGCTCAATGAAGCGTTGGGTTGTAATAATCGCCATTTCTGGGCTTATCGCCGCGATGTCGGCTTTCGTTTGGATATCCGGCTACTACGACAGAGCACTCAGCCAAAGTAGCGACCACTTCCGCTCGAAGACCGGGCCTGTTCCCGCTACACCTCAACGTCCCGGAGACGAGGATGCGGGATACTATGCCCTGGTTAATGAACCTTACGTCAATTGTGGCATGCCCTATAGCGCGTATCGCCGCTTCAATCCGGAAATCGATCCCGACGATCTTCTGCCAGAACGCGAGGACCGGAACGCTGAACTTCCATATGCGTTCACATCTCATGTGAACGCCGACGGCGTTGAGATCGTCTCGTCGAATTGTCTTTTGTGCCACGCCTCACGCTTCAACGGCAAACTCGTGGTTGGTCTCGGCAATGAGTTTCTCGATTTCACCCAAGACCCTCGGAGGATAGTGAACCAGGTCGGCAGTTACGTGCAGGGAGATGCGGAATCCGCTGCCTGGCAGCGGTGGGCGGACCGGGTTGATGGGATCGCTCCGTACATTCAGACGCAAACAGTTGGGGTTAATCCGGCGACCAATCTGACCTGGGCTTTGATGGCACACCGGAACAACAAGACCCTGGAATGGTCCTCCGAGCCTCTTATCGAGCCCCCGCCCACTTCGCCCCTGCCTGTCAGTGTTCCGCCCTGGTGGCGGATGCAAAAGAAGAATGCGATGTTCTATACGACAATCGGGCGCGGCGATCATTCCCGTTTCATGATTATGGCGTCGCTGCTTTGCGCGGATTCGATAGCAGAGGTCGAAGTCGTGGACGCATACGGACCGGATATACGGGCCTACTTGGAAAGTCTCAGACCGCCACCCTATCCCTATCCTGTCGATGTCGATTTGGCCGAGGAAGGCCGCGGCGTATTTGAGGATAATTGCAGTCGGTGTCACGGCACCTATGGAGAGGATGGGACCTACCCAAATCTGGTGGTTCCGCTCGACGAGATAGATACAGACAACGAATATGCGCTCGCCGCCACTGACGGCAGGCGGGACCGTTTTTACCAATGGGTTGAGAGTTCCTACTACGGCAACTCCGTGCAAATTGCCCCTGCACGCGGATACATTGCGCCGCCGCTTGATGGGGTCTGGGCGACGGCTCCCTACCTGCACAACGGCTCAGTGCCCGACATTCAGTCGCTTCTGGACAGCAGCACTCGCCCCGATTTTTGGCGTCACCGCGTCGCTCCGCGCGATTATGACCCGTCAAACCTTGGGTGGCGTTATGATCGCCTGGAACAGGGAAAGGCGGATGTCAACGATCCAGAAATGGCAAGGCAAGTTTACGATACGACCCTCCCAGGATACGGAAACGATGGGCACGAATTCGGCGACCATTTGAGTAACAACGAGCGTAAAGCAGTTCTTGAGTATTTGAAGACACTCTGACTGTATTGCCGGTTCGATTGAACAGGCGCAAATTGAAATCTCGGTGTTGTCACATTAACTAGCGACCCACAAAGAAATCCCGATGGTCGGATTTCATGCAACTCGGGTGGCGATATTCCAGACGTCAAATGCCTCGAGACGATGGTACCGGATTGCTAAGGCGGAGCGGCGGCGAGCGGGGGGCTGACAATTGCGGACGGCTGAATGGGTAGCTACGAACCTCTGTAATCCGCCTGGAGATCGAGGTGCTGTCAGACAAATTCGAACTAGTCTCAGTTTGCCGCGGAAACCGCGAACCTATCCAGAACAAAGTTGACGCCACTCGCTAAGAGCGGCGGCGCGGGTCAGCTTGAAGGTGTCTCGGCTGGTCAGCGATCTTTCCTGGTTGAAGTGGTTGTATACGGAGGAATGGACAGAAGCGAATTTCTGTAAACTTCGCATGCGCCTGAAACGTTGCATGGCGCGTTCACGCCGTCGGAAAGGAAGGTGCGAATTCTCGACGCGGTTATTGAGCCACCTTCCCGTCTGCTGTTTTTCGGTAGCGCCGAGCTCTCTGAGAGCAGCCCGATACGACGCGAAGCGATCGGTGACTACTTCTTCAGCTTTACCGTGCCGCTTCATCAATTTCCTGAGGAATTTCAATGCCGCCCGCTTGTTTCGACGTTTGGTAACGATTGCTTCCAGCACTTCGCCCTCATGATCGACGGCCCGCCAGAGGTAGTGTCTCTTGCCATTCACTTTCACGAAAACCTCGTCCACGTGCCACTTCCATTTGGAGTATGCTCTCAATTGCTGAACACGCTTTCTTCGGATCTCAGCAGCAAACACTGGACCAAACCTGTTCCACCAATACCGGACAGTTTCGTGACTCACGTCGATGCCTCGCTCGTGCAACAAATCTTCGACATTCCGAAGCGAGAGCGGGAAACGGATGTACAGCATCACTGCAAGGCGGATGATCTCGGGGCTGGTTTTGAAATACTTGAAAGAGGCAGGTCTGGTCATGGGCAAAAGCTACGCAACACCCCTGCCCCGCTCAAGCAATGTTCTTCTGACAAGACCGCGCCAACGTCTATACCTTCAGCAAGTTTGCCGGCGATTGCTTCGGGAAGCGCTGTTTACGAAAAAACTTGCTTGCTTTAGTTTGAGCGCGCGCCGGACACAACAGAACGCACCGAATGGGGCGTAGGCGCACTCAATCAAGGGGCAACCGAAGGGAGGATTGGTATGTGCCAGATGTTTGCCGGCCAAGACCCGGCACGCTATCAGAATGAGACGCGTCGCATGAGGTTGAATGGTCAAAGCACCAGTATACGACTGGAAAAATCGTTTTGGGCGATCGTCGACGAACTCGCCGAGCAAGAGGGGTTTTCCACACCCGGTTTCATTTCCAAACTTCACACCGAAGTTCTTGAAATACACGGGGAAACGAAGAATTTCACCTCTTTGCTGCGATGCACATGTCTGCTTCACATTGAGAACCTCGAAAGCTCCAACGATCCAAGGATCGCAGCCGAGTAAGTGGTTTCCTACACTGTAGTATTCACTTACTACCCGGCGCCGCGAGAAACTGTCAGCCTTTTCGAACCAGGCAAATGGTTCGGAGGAAGGCATGGCAAAAGCCATACACAGCATGATCCGCGTTCTGAACGAAGAGCGGTCGCTGGATTTTTATGAACGGGCATTCGGGCTCAAGGTATCTCACCGTCTCGACTTTTCAGCATTCGCGCTCGTCTACCTGAGAGGTAACGACGGGCCGTTTGAGCTCGAACTGACCATCAACAAAGACCGCGAAGGACCGTACAACCTGGGCGACGGACACGGACATATCGCCTTTGTTGTCGACGATCTTGATTCCGAACATGCGCGCTTTGAGGCTGAAGGGTTGAACCCCAGAAAAATCGTCGAGTTCGCACCAGATGGCGATCTGATCGCCAAGTTCTTCTTCGTTCAAGATCCGGACGGGTACGAGATCGAAGTTCTTCAGCGCGCAGGTCACTACCAGTAGCAGGCACACGCATCTGAACGGGAGGATAAGAAGTGAGATTTACACATAAAACCAAAACTTTAACGCGTCGCGATCTGCTGTCGCGATCAGTCGCAGTCGGGGCCGGGTTTGTCGTGGGCGCAGGCTATGTCGCCAGCTCGAACGCCGCCTGGGCGATGGAAACGACGTCGCTGCAGCCCGAAACCATGGCGGCGTTGGTTCAGATGGCGCGTGACATCTACCCGCATGACCATGTCGGTGACGAATACTATGTAATCGCCGTGAAGGGGTACGATACCGAAGACGCCGCACCCGGCGTCGAAGCTGGCGTCGCCGCCCTGAATGCAGCAGCGAAAGGCAGGGGCCACGCCGATTACTTATCCATGAGATGGGAACGTGATCGCGTCGATCTTCTCAGATCGATGGAAGCCAGCCCGTTCTTTCAGCAAATCCGAGGTGGGCTTGTGACTGGTCTCTATAACCAAAAGGCGGTTTGGCCGCTTTTCGGTTACGAAGGCGAGTCCTTCTCTCAGGGCGGTTACATCGACCGCGGCTTTGACGACATCAACTGGCTTTAAGGGAGATTGGCACCATGACGGCACCTTTTGATCTCACGGACGACAGCGTTGTTGTCGTAATCGGAACTGGCGCCGGCGGCGGCGTTCTCGCCAACGAACTGGCCCAGAAGGGGGTCAGCGTAGTCTCGCTTGAGGCTGGAGGACGGCACCTGCCTGAAGACTTTATCAATGATGAATGGGAGAGCTTTGGCCAATTGGCACGGCTCGATCCTCGCACAACGTCAGGCGACTGGCGGGTCGCCAAGGATTTTTCGGGCCTGCCGGCATGGATCGTAAAGTCAGTCGGCGGAACAACCCAACACTGGGCAGGCGCGTCACTACGGTTTCAAGACCATGAATGGAAAACCAAATCGACATATGGTGACGTCCAAGGCGCAAGTCTGTTGGACTGGCCGATCGACGCGGCAGAAATGGATCCCTGGTACACTCGGGCCGAAGACAAACTGGGCGTGACGCGGACGGGCGATCGCCCCGGTCTGCCTGGAAACAACAACTACAAGATCTTCGAAGCAGGCGCAAAAGCGCTTGGTTACGAGCAAGTGCACACCGGTCGAATGGCGATCAATTCCGACGAAAACCGTGACCGCAATATGTGTCAGCAGACGGGTTTCTGCTTCCAGGGGTGCAAATGGGGCGCCAAGTGGTCTGCGGGATATGTTGACATTCCAGAGGGCGAAGCCACCGGCAATCTGGAAGTCCGAGAGAAATCACACGTCGCACGAATTTTGCACGACGATAGTGGCAAGGTAACGGGCGTCGAGTACTTTGATGCGGATGGAAATCTGCAAATGCAGAAAGCGAGGCTCGTATGTGTCGCCGGCAACTCTTTTGAATCGCCAAGGCTGTTACTGAATTCGGCCTCCTCAATGTTCCCGGATGGGCTTGCGAACTCCTCTGGCCAAGTCGGACGCAACTACATGCGGCACATGACCGGTTCAGTTTACGCCGTCTTTGATCAGCCGGTCCGGATGTGGCGTGGCACTACGATGGCGGGGATTATCCAAGATGAGTCACGGCACGACCCGTCTCGCGGCTTCGTTGGTGGCTACGAGTTGGAGACACTGGCATTGGGTCTGCCATTCATGGCTGCCTTCCTTGATCCAGGCGGTTGGGGTCGCGAGTTCACGACAGCACTGGACAGTTATGAGAACATGGCCGGAATGTGGATCGTCGGAGAGGACATGCCGCAGGAAACCAATCGCGTGACACTGAACATGGACGTAAAGGACCAGTTCGGGTTGCCGGTTGCCAATGTCCATTTCGACGACCATCCGAACGACATTGCGATGCGAAACCATGCCTATAAGCAGGGCGCAGCGGTTTACGACGCGGTTGGGGCAACCCGAACATTCCCGACACCGCCCTACCCCTCAACGCACAATCTGGGGACAAACCGAATGTCGGAAAACCCCCGAGATGGCGTGGTGAATAAATGGGGTCAGACCCATGATATCGCGAATTTGTTCATCTCGGATGGTTCGCAATTCACGACGGGAGCTGCCGAAAATCCGACACTCACGATCGTCGCACTTGCAATTCGCCAAGCAGATCACATTGCTTCGCAGATGTCCCAGGGAAACCTGTAAACATCTGTTAAAAAACAAAAACAATCTCGATCCAATATCCTTGGGTCGAGATTCCTTTGTTTCGTATTAATCGTTTTCCTGTTGCAACTCGATGTCTTCAGCTGCGCTAAGATCATCGACAAAACTCCGGTTCAGCATCCAAGATCGGCGCTTACCATTCGGAACGATCCGTGTTCGTGTCATCTCGCTGAAGCGTCACCCGATGGAAGTTAGGCAAGAAACTCTGACCGACAGCGCTGCAAAACTGCTAACAGATGCAACAAATGGTTTTTGGAAATTCCCAATCGCAATCCGCTTGCTTGACCTATTTTCCGCGGGTTCCGGCCGCAGGTTAGACCGAAAAGATTGATGCTACAGTTGAACTGATTGTGCGCGAAATTTTGGCCGCGACTGAACGTGGGTTTTTGTCAAAGAAAGAAATTTGTCGTAACTCCGTCTTCATCTTCCACGACCCGAATTTGCCCTTGCAATCCCGAATTTCGGCCCGCGCACTCCGCTTAAAATATAATAGACGGAAAATGGACCGCCAAAGGGTTGATTCGCGTGAAAAACGCTTAATTTATTGGGGTTTCAGGGTCTATTTCCTAGACTCAACCCTCCATTTTCATTAGCCTGAACACAGCGAACAGGACAAAATGACGCGCCGAATATCGGGACCGAAATCTCTCCGGATTGGGTTCGCTTTGCGCCCTCAACAGCAAAGCGGACTGGTGTGTTCTAAAGATCCGACACATGGAAGACTTGGAGCGAGATCATGGTCGATATTTTTTCGAAAAAGGAAGGCCCCCGCCGCGAAGATGCGGAAGCAAAGCGACTGCTTCAAGGCAACAGAACCACCATACACAGACTTGCGGATCAGATCAGCAATGGCGAGTTTTCGCGGTCCCGGGCCAGAATGGCGCAGGCAAAGCAAGAACCTCAGCCCGAAGGAAAAAACATCCACATTCTTGGTGGAGCGACTACCGCTGCGGAACCCGATCCGGTTGTTCGGATCAGCTTGAACGACCGCGTATTCATAATGGATGCAAACTCTGGCAAGCAGATGGAATTTCTGGGCCAACTACGCACCAATCAAATCGGCACTAAGTACTTCACGCTCGCGACGAAGCAAAACGGCTTTGTCTCTCCCGTCGATCCGGAGATTGAGGAGCGCTTGGAAGATTTGAATGGGATTGTGATCGAAAACGACGACATCAGAGAAAAATTTGCTGAGGTGATAACTAAACGTCTGAAGCTCTGAGGTTTCGAAAAAATCCAGCCGGTTAAGGATGCGCCACTCGTCCTGTTTGTGCATCCGTCGAAAGAAAGCCATGCCAAACAAGAAACCGACCTCACCAATAACAAGTTCTGCTCAATCCGACGTTTCTGCAATCGTGGGCAAGCAAAGAGCCACGATGAGCGCCTGGGAAGAATTCATCGAACTGGGCCATACCACGGACGAAATCGAACAGAATGTGCGGCGTGAAATTCTGCAATCCTGGGCGCGTTGTACCGACTTGGGTATTAACGCACTTTCCGGCGCGACTCCGCAAAAAATTGGCGACGAAGCGGTTCATGATCTCAGACGCAAAAATAGCGCCCTTTGCCGCGCAACAAGAGCTGCATTTGAAAGGTTGGCCCCGCACCTGACCGAATCCGGCGCAATACTGATCCTGACGGACAGGTCCGGAACGATAATTGATGCGATCGGCGATGCGCAGACACTGGACACCGGACGCGAAATTCAATTGGAAATTGGTGGTGTCTGGGATGAACAGGTAATTGGCACCAATGGAATAGGAACGGCGTTGCGCACCGGATTGCCGACGTTCGTCCACGCATCAGAGCATTTCTGCCAAGGCATCAAATCCTGGACATGTGCAGGGGTTCCTATTTTCGACCCGTTGGATCGCCAGATCGTTGGAGTGGTCGACCTTTCCGGGCCGCCCGACATCTTCCGACCGCACAACATGGCACTTGTTGTCGCTGCTGCGAGGGAAATCGAAATCGCGCTCGCAGAACAGCAGCGCGAAGAGCGCACAAGCCTGCTTGAAGCCTTCATTGACTTGCCGAAATCTCACAACCACGAAGATGCTGTTGTGCTACTGAATTCTTCGGGCCGTATCGTATTCAACAAGAACATTGATCAAGCGACCGGCCAAGAGTCCAATGACTTTTCCATAGGCAAGCACTTGCTTTCCTGGAAACCAAGCATGACCGACGGAGATTTGGCCGCGGCATTGTCGCCCAACTTCGTAAACTCAAAAATTGATCTGCTTAAATTGGGCGGTGAGGTAAAGGGCGCCGCCTTGGTCTTGCCAGGTAAGGAACAGCTCCAAACCCCAGCGAGACCTCGCGGTATTACGATCAAACCACGAGATGGCGTAGAGGAAGACACCATTACGATTTTGGGCGATTGCCCCAAAATGCTGGAAGCAATCGAATTCGCCCGCAGAGCAGCAAAGGCCAAAGTGGCCGTTTTGGTTCAGGGGGAAACCGGTGTCGGAAAAGAACTCTTTGCCCGGCTTATCCATTATAATCACTCAAAGGAAAAAGCACCTTATGTCGCCGTAAACTGTGCGGCAATCTCTGGAGAATTGATCGGCGGAGAGCTTTTCGGTCACGTTGCGGGTGCTTTTACCGGTGCACTACGCGAGGGCAAACCCGGTAAATTTGAACAGGCAAATGGCGGCGTTCTTTGTCTCGACGAAATTGGCGATATGCCACCGGAATTGCAGACCTATTTGTTGCGGACTTTGGAGCAACGCGCAGTCTATCGAATTGGTTGTGACAAAAGACGCCCGATAGACGTTCAACTCGTCGCCATGACGAACCGAAATCTGCGACAGGATATCGAAACCGGCCGCTTTCGCAGGGACCTTTTTTACCGAATTGGCACAATAATTATTGACGTTCCGCCCCTTCGCGAGCGTGGCTGCGACGTGGACTTGTTGATTGAACATTTCAACAGGGTTCTGTCTGAAAAACTCGAGCGAGAGCGCTTGAACTTCGATAACGAGGCAATTGCAATGCTTCGCACATACCACTGGCCGGGAAATGTGCGAGAGTTGCGTAACACGATAGAAAGGCTCTGTTTGCTGCATCGAAATGGACCTGTCACCGTCAAGGACCTTCCCAGGGAAATCACAGAACCCGACGCCAATGACTTTTTGTTCGGAACTTCCCCCGATGTACCAAGCACGGATCTGGGACTGGACAGCATCGAATCCAGAGCAATTCAACGCGCGATCAAACAGGAAAACGGCAATCTGACAAAAGTTGCACTGACACTGGGCATATCGCGACCAACTTTGTATCGAAAAATCCGACTATACGGGCTTGATCGCGGGAAATAAGAAAACGGCGACGGAATGGTTTCCGCCGCCGTTTTTATAAGGACGCATGAAGTTCGGGGGGAGAAACGAACGCGGGTCCTAATGTCAGTATAGTCACGCTGGTTTTGCGTCCCCGAGTTTACGGTTGCCACGAGCCTCGTTAGACAGAAACTTGCGATGCACCACCCCACCCAGAGCAGCACCAAGGCAAGGTGCCAGAATATAAAGCCAAAGCTGTCCAATCGCTTCGGGACCGGCGAACAATGCCGGGCCAAGCGACCTTGCAGGGTTTACGGAAGAACCAGAAACGACGATGCCTGCCAAGTGAATGACAACCAGCGTGAAGCCAATGGCCAGTCCTGCGTTTGCACCCGCACCGCCTTCTTCCGTGCTTCCAAGAATAACGATCAGAAACAGTGCGGTCGCTATGAATTCGAACAGAAATGCGCCGACAACGCTGTAGTCTTTCCAGCCGTTTTGGGCGAAACCATTCGCCGCGGTATCATACCCACCTTGCTTGCTTTGAACCAACACATACAGCAGAGCTGCTGCCGCGATCGCTCCAAGGCACTGTGCGATGACGTATCCGGCAAATTCGGATGGTGACAGTCGGCCCGCGATGACGGCGCCAAGGCTTACGGCCGGGTTAAGGTGCGCTCCGGAAATATGTCCAATCGCATAAGCAATACCGATGACGGTCAGACCAAACGCTGCGGCCACACCCAACAGTCCAACTTCATGAACCATGAAAATAATAGTTGCACAGCCCATGAACACTAGGGTGAAAGTCCCCAGGCATTCTGCAATCAGTTTCTGCATGTTTTCCTCCATTAGCAGATACGTATTCTGAAGCCCGTGCCCAGAGGTGCACAGGATACCCATTGTTTTGGTGGTTTGATTTCAGGCACGAGAGCGAGCTACAGGCGTTCGCGCTCGTGAAAGTTATGGTCAGGGAACGATAACCCCGCGCCCCGTGAACCGGCGATTTTTGAAGTCGTCGATTGCCTGATTAATGTTGGTCAGCGAGTATTCCGTCTGATGCATTTTCACCAATCCATCAGCATTCAACTCCATGAGTTCAACAAGCTCTGTATAGTCACCGACCAAGCTGCCGCCGATCTTGATTTCATTAACCACCAAGTCGACTGTCGGAACTTCGATCGTGCCGCCGTATCCAACCACAACCAATTCGCCACCTTGGCGCAGAAGTTTCCAACAGATGTTTTCGACACCAAGCTCGCCAACAAAGTCGATGACGACGTGGCTGCCACCACCGGTTGCTTCCATCACTTGCTCGATCAGATCAGGGCCGCCGTCCAATACAATGTCCGCCCCCAGATCTTTGGCCAAAGCCTGAGCACCGGGCTCACGATCAACCGCAATTATCCTAGCACCACACAGATTTTTCAGGCACTGAATGGCAATATGGCCCAAACCGCCGACACCCAACACAGTGACATATGCACCTGGGTACACCAAACCCGCCGCTCGCTTGGCTGCGCGATATGCCGTAATCCCTGCATCCGCCATCGGGGCTACTTCCAGCGGTGTCACATTGGTGTTCAATTTGATCAGCGAACTTTCGTTCGTAATGAAGTATTCGGCAAAGCCGCCATCTAGTCCAAGACCGGGAAACAATCCGTGGTCGCAGTACATGTCATGACCATAACGGCAATTGAGACAGATCCCACAACTACGATGCGGATGACAAATCACGGCGTCACCAGGTTTTACAGACGTAACATTGCTACCTACGTCTTCTACCCAACCCGCATTTTCATGGCCCATGACGTAAGGCAGCAGATTACCTTCGACATCCATGATGTCTTTCCAAACACCTTCGATGATGTGCAAATCAGTGCGGCACAGCCCTGCCGCGCCAACTTTGACAATCACTTCATCCGGGGAATTGATCGTTGGTGCCGAAACCTCTTCGATCTTCAGCTGAACGTTCATTTCCGGATCGTATTCGTATAACCGTGCCGCTTTCATTTTTGATCCCTTTCATAGATTGGAGCCGGCTATTTTCCTGCCGGCGCCGGATTTTAGTTACGGACGGCCCAACAACTCGGCACCACCGCCGAGGGCGGGACCTTCGGTTGGATCGGCCTCTCCTTCGGAAAGATCACCGACCAGAGTTTCGGTTGTCAGGATGAGGGTCGCGACAGACGTCGCATTCACCAATGCGCTCGCGGTCACGCGCACCGGATCGATAATACCGGCGTCGTACATATCACGGAACTCACCGGCTGAGGCATCGTAGCCATGGCCCTGCTGAGCTGACGTGACCGAAGCTACAACCGCAACTGGGTCTGCACCCGCATTGCTGGCAATCCTTTGCACCGGCTGGGTCAAGACAGAACGAACAAGTTCCACCCCTTTTTTGACGTCGCCTTCGTTTGCCGAAACGATGTCATCCAGAACCGCACCAATTTGTGCCAGCGCTGTACCACCCCCAGCGACAACGCCATCCTCAGAAGCAGCGCGAACTGCGCTTAGCGAGTCTTCGATCAGCTGAATCTTGCGTTTCTGTTCGACCGGGGTAAATCCGCCCGCATAGATAACCGCCGTCCCACCGGATAGCTTTGAAACCCTTTCGCGTAACTTGTCCTGCTCGATGTTCGGTGGTGCAACATCATGTTGACGCTGAACCTGGGCCCGTCTGGCACGGATCGCTGCCGGGTCGCCCTCGCCCCGCAATACGCTGGTCATCGACGAGCTGACTTTGACCTTCTGAGCGCCCCCCAGTTGGGTCAGCGTAACGTTTTCGATTTTCTTTCCAAGATCACGCGCCAGAACTTCGCCACCGGTCATGATCGCCAGATCATCCATCATGGCGGCGCGCCAGTGGCCGTATTCAGGAGGGTGGACAATCAGGTATTTGCCTGCACCGCCCCCGTCCATCAGCGCAATTACGACTTCTGGTGCAATTTCTTCCGCCAAAATCAATAGCGGGCGGTTTTGCTGATCTGAAATTGCGCGCGCGTTATCCAGTATTTCTGGACGCAGGATCTTGTGATCCGTCATCAGGATCAGAGGGTTGTCGAGCACCGCCTCCATGTTGTCCTGATCCGTCACCATATGATGCGAAATGTATCCGCGATCAAAGGACATGCCTTCGACAACCTCGAGCGTCGTGTCGATAGTAACGGCGAAATCTGCAGTTATGACACCCTCTTTGCCGACGCGCTTGAACGCTTCGGCAACCAGTGAGCCGAGCTCGGGGTCAGTCGCCGACACCCGCGCTACAGCTTCGAGATAGGCCGGGTTGTCGTCACAAGACCGGGACGATTGATCGAGACCGTCTATGATCTTTTCAACGGCCAGATCGATGCCTTTGCATAGGTCGACCGGCTTGACACCGCTGGCTGTAATTTCGACCCCTTTCTGGATCAGTGCATTGGCCAGAACGATCGCCGTTGTGGTGCCGTCGCCTGCAACTTCATTCGTCTGCATCGAAACTTCCCGCACCACTTGTGCGCCCATGTTTTCGAACCGATCAGACAGTTCGATTTCCGACGCAATCGAAACCCCATCGCGTGTGACCAGCGGCGTACCAACTGGTCGGTCAATCATTGCATTCAGACCTTTGGGTCCCAACGTCGGCTCTACCGCCGCGGCCAGTTTCGAAACACCTTTGGCCAAAGCTTGCCGGGCAGTTCCGTTGTGTATCAGTAGTTTAGCCATAACTTCTCCTTGCCATCGCTCGCGTGTCGATGACTTGTTTGCTGTATTCGGTTGCGAGATGCGGTGTACTCTTAGCTGTGCGTTTCGGCCCTTCTCGGTGGAACCCGGTTATGGATGAAGTCGACCAGTGTTGGTCCATCTTCGCCAATCTCAACTTCCTTGTACCGGGTGGATTGCAGCCCACGGCACAATGCGCCGTTGAACTCCATGTTGATCCGAACGCCACGCAGCTTGCCGAGGTATTCCCGCAGGCCGCTGGATGTCAGCCGCTCACCATCCCAGGTCACAAAAGCCCGATCGCTTGCTGTCTTGGCCAGTCCCCTGGACACCAACAACGAACGATATCGCGGTTTCTGCTTTTCTTCTTCACCGCTGTCGAAGCGGATCGAATCCAACTTCTCCAACGTCATTTCGACAATCTTTTCACTGGAAAAGCCACGCTCTTCCAAGGCGAGCAAGACCGTCTCTTGACGGCGGATGAAAGCCTTTTCCAGAAACTTGTTTCGAACGGCGCTCAACTCTTCGCCGTTGCAATACTCCCGGAATACTTCGTTGAAGTCTTTTTCACCGTTGACGCCTTCGTTGACACGGTCAGCGAAACAGTGGTCGTTCAAGGTGACTTTGACACCCTGAACCCATTTCAGCCTGCCAATCTCATGGCGAATGTCGAACGCCATGAGAAAGGCAAAATTTGGAGAACACCAATAAGTCGGAAGCCTAAACTCAACTTCCACCACTTTTGAATCCAAATCGACTTCAACGAGTTCCACAAATCCCATCTCTGTGATGGGCTCGTCCAACTCTGGGTCAGTCACAAGATCCAGCTGCTGCCAGATTTCGAGTTCCAGTTCGTCTTTAAGCATCTCCAAAGTCATCGGATCATTCCGCTGCTATCTGGACAGGGGCGGCGCTGAGTTGCTTTTTCTTTGCCTCAACATCGATGTTGTAAAGCTTCGCCGCGTTCAGACCGAGGATCTTCTCCTTGATCTCATCTGTCAGTTGCACACCGCCACGTTCGGCGGAAATGTCTTCCGGAATCTGATAGTCCCAGAACTGCTCAACCAGCCACTGCGGGGTCCAGATTGCATAGTCCGAACCGAACAGAAGCTTGTCCTCTCCGACCCACCACAACAGCTCGGCGATAACCTCACCAAAGTAGCGCGGGCGCGAGAAGATAAAGGGAAGCGCAACCGCCAAACCGCCGTAAACATTAGTTTCCTGAGTCGCGATCCAGCAGAAATCATCCAGGCGAGGCAGACCGCAATGCTCGATGATCCAGTTCAGATTCTGGAAATCGGTTGCTGCGTGGTCAACGTCATGGACATCAAACGCATCCTTGCTGAGCGGTATGATGGTAGGGCCCTTGTGGACGTGAATGTTCTTGATACCCAGCTTGTCGCAGAGCTCGAAGCACTTGTAGGCTGCGGGATCGTTCAGCGCCCAACCTTTGCTTTCACCATTCCATTCGGCTGTGTACATTTTCACGCCCTGAATGTCGAAATTCTCTTTCATGTAGTGGATGTATTCCAGTGCCTTCTCGCCATCGCGCGGATCGAACGATCCGTTCACGATAAAGCGTTCCGGGTGGCGCGCTGCCATTGATGTGCTGCGCTCGATGCTGGAAAATCCGTTTTTGTAGAAGTCCCGCAGGTATGTCGACTGGATGATGGCGACATCATCAGGTCCGTCCACGAAGAGATCGCGATACACGTCATCTTCCGAGTATTTCTCGAAGCGTCCCTTTTCCCAAAGCTGCTCTGGCGGGCTTAGGTTGGTGTGATAGGCATAGAAACAGTCGATAAACTGTTTGCCGTGAACATTGCTTTGATTTTCCGGACTGCCGTCCCAAAAATGGGTGTGACCGTCAACCACAAAAATCTCTTTGCCATCCTTGGTTTTAAACATTTGTTCCTCCTGGGGTATTCCGAAAGTTCAGATCACGATCTAGAGGGGTTCAGGCCCGAGCCTTGCACGGGCCTGAACCTCGGTCCGGTTATTCGATGTACTCAAAAACGTCGTCCATGTTTCCGAACAGAACGACGGTGTTATCATCGACGCGCACCATACGTCCGTAGTGCGTGGACGTGTTCACCTCGAAGATTTCAGCGGTCATTTCCCGGCCCAGGAACTCGCTGATTTCGTCCATCTTGAAGATCAGTTTTCCACGGCCATCTACCCGGATCGTTGCCGGATTGTGGGTGACCGTGACGTTGGGATCTTCGTTCATGTACTCAGCGATGGCGCGCGCCTCGACCGAGTCATTCATCGTCACGCCGCATTGGTCCGAGATGGTCTGCTTGAATTCAATATCCTTCATGGATTTGAATATGTTACCTTGCGATGCGTCGCGTGCTACGTTTGACATTGGCTTAACTCCTGTTGATTAGCGGCTCAGGCCGAGTTCGGTGAGGATCTGGCTGACCCGCTCATGGGAAACAGCTTTGACGTCTTCGAATGAAACCGGCTTGGAATGAGGCTGCGACCAGATCGGCTGCAGCGCCTTGGCAGCTTTGTCAGCAAGATCACCATGCTTCTTGATCCAAGACTGGAACAACGCCTTGTTATGGGCAGAATGTTCTTCGTCATTGGCCAGCAAGTAGACCAGATCAATTGCGTTCGCGAGGTTCCTCTCATAGTCCGCTTCGGCGGCCGAGATAACCGGCGGTGTAATGAAGTCGTTGTTTGCGGCGGCAGCTTGCATGAAGAAACCGGACCGTACGAGTTCGCCAACCAGCGGTTCAAAGATCAGGTTGATCGCAAAGTACTGCTCAAGATAATCCTCGGACCCCATGATCGTTTCGATGGCTTCGCGGCAAGGCTGCCAGATCTGGTCTTCCAACCACGCTTTTTTGCCCAGTTCGTCATTCCAACCGTCGATGTCCATTCCGATCTCGGCCAGGTACAGCGTGATGTCCTGACACAAGCGCATCTTGTAGGACGAATTGGTCAGCGTCGCGTTGTTGATCATCTGCGTGTAGCCATAGCGCTGCGCCTGCATCAACGACGTGCCAAGACCAAACTCGGCGTGTTTCCACGCACCCAGATGGGTCTGTAGAATTCGTTCCCAGGTCTTGTCGAAGGCGGTATGGGCGCCTGCCTTGCGGGCATTGTCGATGACCGCTTTTACCATCGAACAGATTTTGGACTGCCGTTGATAATGGGTCCGCTCCCATTCCTGATCCGGCGCACGGAACGCATGCCAGTTGGAGCTCAGAGCCGCGGTGTTGTCCTTTTGGTAAGCACCCCCACCTTTGCCGCCCTCAAACTCGATGATCCAGTTCTGGATCAGATAGCGTTCGGGATCAGGTTGAACGTCGACGGTAACGTCTTCGTAGTGGGTAGCCCGTTTTCCCCGGGGTTCAAAGTAGTTGTATTTGCGGCTTGTGGATCCGACGAATGTTGCGGCACCTGCGGCCCCAGAACCGACAGAACTTGATGTAGCTACCATTGTAGCCTCCCTTGGTTGGTTTCATTCACATGACTAGTGATCAGCCCAGCATCAGTGAGCCGATGAACCAGAAGTCGGTGTGAACTTGTCGTAGAAAATCCGATCTGCATCGAAGTCGTTCATGAACAGAACGGGCGTCAGCGCGTCGATCATTGGGGGCGGTCCACAGGCATAGACATCGCCCTCGCCGTCCGCATCCAGTTCCTTCAGGAACCGGTCGACGGCCTCATGTACAAAACCGCGTTCTCCGTCCCAGGATGTGTCTTCATCTGCGTGGCTCAGGACCGGAATGAACCGGACATTGCCGTTGGAGCCTGTCAGGTCAGAGATTTCGCCCAGCTTGAACAGGTCATCTTGTGTTCGCGCACCGTAGAAGAAGTAGATCGGACGATCTTCTCCACTACCGATCTGGTCATTCAGGATCGACCAGACGGGCGACATTCCGGATCCGGCACCCACCAGAATTACTGGTCCTTCTCGGTCTTCTCGCCGGAAGCACATTCCGTAGGGCCCGCTGATTTTGACCGTTGCGCCTTTTTTGATCCCCCCGGCGTCGAGTTCGTTTGAGAATCTTCCGTCCGGGTACTTTTTGATGATGAAGGAGAGTTTTTGGGCTTCGCTCGGCGTATTTGCCATGGAGAACGAACGTGTAATCTCCTCCCCTTTTTCGGTGGTGACCGTGATGTCGACATATTGCCCCGCCCAAAATTTAAGCGGTGCATCAATTTCAATATCCACACCGCGAATGTCGTGGGTTAGCTTTTGGAAATCGACAATGCGGCCATCAAATTCTTTGACCGGAATGGATTTCGACAAAACCTCTTCATCAAAGTTCAGGAGTTCGATTTCGACATCGCTGTAAGCCAGCGCCCGGCACATAAGGATATGACCGCCGTCCTTTTCGAAATCATTGAGAGCGAAGGTTGAATACTTCAACATTTCGGTCTCACCATCCAGTTGAACACATTTGCAGGCTGAACACTGTCCTTCCTTGCAACCGTGCGGCAGCGCGATGCCCTGGCGGAATGCGGCGTCGAGGATGGTTTCCTCTTCTTCGACCTCAAACTCCACGCCAACCGGCTCAAGTCGGACGTTGTATACGTCACTCATTTCTCGTGTCTCCTGTGGTTCGAAACCTCTTTGCGGCTTCGAATTGCGGGATGCAGGGGCCGTTTGGCCCCCGCGGTAGTTGCGTTTAATTGAACGGTGTGATCGTGAAGCCGGCGCGGTAGTCCGCCAGATGCGCTTCGCGTTCGGACGCGGACATTCCACGCAGAGCTTTGAGCGGCGAGCCCAGCGTGTTGCCGCGCACATCGTCAAGCGTCCACATGTCCTTGTTGTCGAAGCGCAGATGCGGCTGCGGCACCAGGGTTTTGCCGTCTTCGCGGACAAAGTTGAGATCCTGAATGGCGTCAGCCAGATCCCAGCCGTCATAGACGGTTTCCCATTCACGCTTGCCCGAGAACTTGCCCATGGCCGGTGTCGGACGGCCCTGGTATTCATCCGAGAACGCTTCTACGGCGGTCCAGCGATCAAGCTCATGCGCAAAGGTGTGCAGTTCGCCGTCAATCTCATCAACAACGATGTCCTCACGGATCAGACATGGCACCAGGCAAGACCAGCAACGATGCGGATAGACATAGCCGACCTCTTCGTTGAAGGTGATCACCTTCTGACCGGGAACGCTGAGCTTCGCATACCACTTCCAGAAATCGCCAAATTCGGCGTACCAACCCGGATACTTGTGCTCAAACCATTCAAAGTCTTTCTCGGTCTGAGCTTCAATCCGCCAGAAGTTCACCGGCCAGCCGACTGCAAAGAACTGGGCGACCTTGTGGACATAGTTCTTCTCAGTGATCCGCTTCCAGGCCTCTTGCACATCGTCGTGATGAACTTTGACGCCATACTTTTCGAGCGGCAGCATGTAGGTGCGGTAGTAGTCTTCAAAGATCCACCGGTGCCACATTTCCGCGTAGGATTCTTTCTCCTTGTCACGGTTGGTGGTGCCGTATTCGATGAACGTACCAATGGCCGCATCGACGATGGCGTGGTTCTGCCAGAAGGCGTAACGCAGGTCGCGTTCCAGCAACTGGTGGTTATCGGGCTCTTTCAGCGCAGCCATAAGCAGCGAGTGGCCGTTACCGATGTGGCGGCTTTCGTCCGACTGCACCGACAGGAACACGGTCGGCAGAGCGTAGTCCCCATTTCGTGCTGCCTCTGACGGCATCGCAACGAACAATGTGTTGGTGAACGCCGTCTCGGCAACAACCGTCAGATACATACACGCGGCGGTCATTGTATCGCCAGTGATGAATCCTTCACCGAACTGGCGGCCAATGGTCGTCGCATAGCACTTACCGAATGCTTCTTCGGTAATGTCGAACCCGGCCGGGTCGATGTAGTTTTCCATGTACCACTTCTTCAGGTTCATCTGAATTGTGGAGTGACGGAATTCATCGACCATCTGCATGGTAAAGCCGGTACGCAGGTCTTCACCCGGCGCAAGACGGGCAACCATAGCCATAGAGCGCGCCGCCGAGATTTCCGGGAAAGGGATGATGGCCAGAAACAGCTTCATCCATTCAATCCAGCGCGGCTCGACATTACGGAACATGTCGCCCCGCAGTGCCGCATCCAAGGCACCGTATACACGGTTGTCCTTTTCCTCTTCCATCGGGAAGTAGGAGCGTAGGACCTGCTTCATCGGGTCGCGCGGGGCTTTGGTTATCTTGTAGTCGGTCGGAAAGGTATTCGCTTCCTGAACGTATGTTGGATTCCAGCCCAAATCAGAGATTTTCTTGGTGGCTTCCCCCACCGAAATCCCCCGTTGGGAGGTAATCTTATTTAGCGTAATCGCCATGCCATGAGCCTCCTTCAGCTCTGACCGTTTGCACGGTCGGTTGGAGGCAGCAGCTTGCTGCCAGTTGATAGGCCCAGGTTCCGCAAGCACATCGAAATGCGCTTGAAAGACCCGGCCAGTCGGATCACGGCAAAGGTTTTAGGTAGTATGACCATTTGCTTGCTGCCGTACGTTGCTCGGGCGAACTGGCATCGGTATTGCAAATGGAACCTCTCTGTTCCTTCGTTCTTGGTGGTTTCCAAATTTCGGAAACGCGGCGTTATAAGGGAGTACATGCAAGCGCCGTGCCAAATCGGGCACGGGGCGTTGCAATTATTGAAATTTTGACGAAAGTTTCAATTAACTCGTTAAAATTAAACAGAAATAAATTTGGATTTCCTTATTGGTTTTTCATTCCGCCAATGTCAGGGCGATTTCTTCTCAAATCCAATATGTATCAAAGTCGTAAAGGTTCTTTACGCTCGTTACACTTGTTACGCCATGTTTACACTTTGGGAATGTGTTCGACATACCCGACTGGGGTTGGATCAGGACAAAAGTCGGCATGTTGGGCAGTAGCTGTTTGCACCGGATTGAGATGCACAGTTTTTGAGCGCAAAATGATTCGCATTATGCGCACCGAGATCTTTTCGTTTTTCTGAACTGTAAAGTTATGAAACCATCCGATTTTACATGTGTAACGATACGAAACTGGTTTTTCATAATTCGCAAAAAAAAGATGAATCTATGATGCGTAATGTCAAGATTTGATCTTTGTCACGCATGGTATTGATGGTAATTTGATCGACGAAAATCGATTGGGACAAAAACTCAGCCGATAGGAAAACGAGCTCCCCAAGTGCTTTCACAATGGGCCTCAAACGAACCCATGTACGGTATGCCGTATGCGATCAGACAGGTATTGCATGGAACGTGCGTTATCAAAAATGAGCACCCGGAAAGTGTATGCGTTTAGCATAAGTCCATCAATTTGGACGAGCTGCTATATTTGCATAAGGCAACTGATCCCAAATCGCCTCGATATTGTTTCGCAATTGCGAATGCACCTTGCGCATAATGGCCTCTCTTTGGTCTTCACTGGCATCCATAAGTGCCTCTTGCACCATAACAAGGTTTTCCGGCGCGGGATCATTCAGCGCCCTGCGCGTTGCATCAACAATAGCGCTTTCCGGCCCCAAGATATCCAAACTAACTGCGTTCAAGGTCTCAAAGAACTTCTTTGTTGCAATTTCTCCCATTTCATTTTGCCTTCTGTTTTTCATAATTCGATTCTGAACGAACAAGCGATAGAAGGTAATTAGATGTCCGGTCAATCAGAAAAAACCGCCGAACTCTTTCGGAAGAGAACACATATCGTCAGTCAACTTTCCCAAGAAAACACAAGGTTCTTGCGGCTTCTTCAGCGCAGATCCGGGGTCGAAATTCTTTTGGCGAAGAATCCAGATTCCATTGAAATGGAAAGCACCAATTCTCAATTCGAATTCGAATTGGAAAACAGTCAGAGACGAATAGCTTCTCTTGAAAGAGACGTTGCCGGTATAGACGAAAAACTCGAATCATTGGCGAAACTGGAGGAAAGTTGATGGCTGAAAATAGCGCTTCCGGATTATCTCTTTTTAGCCTTTTGGCAAGAGAATGGACACTCAATGGCGAAGTCACTCAAATCGCATTCAATAACGATGATACCGCGGCGATCTTCATACACTCGGCGGGCAAGGTCGCGCTGGCATCGACAAAAGATGCAGAAAGTCCAAAAGTCCGCACGCGTCTGGAGTTGGACACTGGTCGCACGACTATACGCCCGCGCGAGAATCCGGTCGCGCCACTTTTAACCCCCGACATCGCTGTACGAACCGATCTGCCTGTCGTTCGGTTTGGGACACAGGGCTTTGCTGCCATTGATATGGACGGAGCCGTCCAGCAGATCACGGCGGGCGGCCAGATCGTGCGTAAGCTGCAACCACAGCCAAAGCCGGTTACAGCAATTTCTGCCAGTCAGCTCGGCGACCTGCTGGCGATTGCACGAGGAAATGTACTCGAACTTGTCGACCCGGCTGAAATGGTCGTGCAGGCCGAGTTCAAGCTTGACCACCCGATTTCGTGTCTGACCGTGGCGGCAGATGGCCGGACGACCGCCGCTTGGGGGGCGGGCGCTCTGAGCATCGTTCCGCTCACCGCCCCCAACGACACACCAACTGTCATTTCCTGTCCTGGCGACATAACAGGCCTCGTCTGGCAGAAATCCGGCCACCACCTGGTCTGCGCTTCGGCAGAAAACAGGTTCTACATCATAGACATTGCTCAGCGCTCGGTTCAGTGCGTCGAGGGCTATCCAAACCCGGTCCGCGACGTCGCATTCAGCGAAGCCGGCAATGCTTTGGTGACTTCGGGTGCCTACCGGTTGGCAGGATGGGACATGAGCGATCTGCCGGTCGATGACAAACCCGGCACTCCGCTTACGACCGGCAAACCCGGATTTGTCGTGCTGAATTCGATCGCAGCACACCCCGAGCGAAACATCGTCGCCACCGGCTATGCCAGCGGACTGGTGACGCTGGCGCGTATCGGCACGTCACAGGACATGATGCTTCATCATGAGCGCGACACATCAGTCAACAGTCTGAGCTGGTCAAAAACCGGAGAGCACCTCGCCATCGGGTTCGCCTCGGGCAAGGCCGCGATGGTCACGTTTCCTGCGCAGATGTTCAAATAGTTCCACCAAGCAAAGAAAAGGGGATGTACGATGGACAACAAACTCACACCCGAAGAACAGAGCAAAGATCGCTACTTTGCGCAGCTATCCAAAATCGCCGAAGAAATGATCGACGAGCATGGCAAAGACTTTGCCATGGGGGCGTTGGTCATGGCGGCTCAATGGATCGCAAAGAACCAGATCGGGCCGCAGGAAGAAATCAAACACTAACACCCGAGGTCGGCAGACATTAGGTCGGTGGATCCGGAATCCAAGGTCCACCGCAACTGATCCATCGTGATCTGTGAGA
This sequence comes from Ruegeria lacuscaerulensis, assembly GCF_013031245.1. Lineage (GTDB taxonomy): Bacteria > Pseudomonadota > Alphaproteobacteria > Rhodobacterales > Rhodobacteraceae > Ruegeria > Ruegeria lacuscaerulensis_C. The sequence continues at coordinate 356,860 of NZ_WPZL01000001.1, read as the reverse complement.
TCGCAGGCGTCAGTCTTTGCAAACCGTCTTCAGCGTCATTCGGGCCCTTCCTACTGATAGTCGACAGATCCTCGGAAAACTCTGCGCAAAGACCATGAGAATAGGCACACATCTCTTGCAAACGAAGCGTCACGAAATAAAGGCAATCTCCGGTTTCGCTAAACCGTCCGGGCGCAGTCGGTTCTCGGTACGCTGCGGGCGAACGATACGATGTATGCACGGCTGCGCTCAGGATCGTTTGAACTTGACGGCGCCAGTTACAGTATTCTTCGCTCTGGTTCAGTTCCAATCCAGCCCGATAGAGCTGTTCACTCACGGCCTTATAGGCGCGGCCGCCGGCGATATGACGCCGCCAGAATTCGTTGGCTTCTTCTATTGTTCCACACTCGACAAACCGCTTCGCAAGCTTGGGCCGGGACACAAAGGCCAATGCCATGTCCACGTCCTCGGAAAGAGAGCGGGCGATTTGCATCGAAGGCGTCGGAAGATCGGTCAGAAACAGCAGCCGGATCGCGTCCAACTGCTCGATCATTCGAAACGTCAACGCACGCAGCGCCGCCCACTGCGGCGCGCTGAGCCCGGTCTCCGCAACGTTCTCAGCTGCAGTGGCACTTGCGTGCAAAGACGCAACCCACATTACCGCCTGGTCGAACATAAAAAAGTTGTCGATCGGTCCGCTATCACCGTCATGCACCCAGTTTCTGCCGCTTTGGAAACCGCGAAACCGAACGATCGTTTTGTTCCAGATTTCGTCGAGATCCAAACCTTTCGCCGACCACAATTGGCGGGTTCGGGCCATAAGTTGCGGCGAGATGCCAGGATAACTCCGTTCGAAAGAAATCGGTTTGTCTTGTCTAGTGTCAATCTGCATGACGGTGGTTTTCTTTCTTTGCCGACGCCAATGTATCAACGATCGCTCGTGCGACAAGACACTATTGCCTGGCCGCGTTTGATGTCGCCTGATCCGCGTCTGCAACAATCAGAAGGAACGTTGCGAAGGACGGACCAATGGGATTGATCCTTACGCCAAAACCAAGTCAGACACGCGCGTTGAACCGGTCAATGATTCAGGCCTTCGACGTGATGCGCATGTCCAAGGCGGATATGCTTGATCACTTGTCAGAGATGATTGATAGCAACCCGTTTGTCTCCGCCGATCGGGCGACCCATGACCTTGGAACCTTTTGCCCGCCGTGCGATTTCCAGGAAGGCCCCGAGGTGTCATGTGATACCCGCGTAAGCCTTTATCATCATGTGTCCGAGCAACTCCCGCTTATCTTGAGCTCAAAGGCAGAAGTGGAAATCGCGCTGGCGTTACTGGCGGAAATCGAACCAAGCGGCTGGCTGGGAAAACCCGTCAAAGCGGTTGCTCGCAATGCCGGATATGACGAGGCGCAATGTGAGCGCGTATTGCACCATCTTCAAACCCTCGAGCCGGCTGGCTTGTTTGCGCGGGATTTGCGCGACTGCCTGAGGCTTCAGGCGATCGATCGCGGACTGCTGGATGATCTGATGGATCAGTTGATCACGCATTTAGATGACCTTTTGGAGTTTGACCTCCAAAAGTTGGCAAAACGCTTGCATGCGGACCCACGCGATGTGGCACGCTGCTTGCAACACATCCGGCGGATGGACCCAAAGCCCGGAACGAGGTTTCAATATGATGAAGCACTTTTGCGGGACTGTGACGCCATCCTAACTATCGTTGACCGCGAACTGTTAATTGAGCTCAACAGGTCCAGCTTTCCCAGAGTTCGCCTCACCCTGTCGCCAATGTCGCAGAGCGGCGATGACCTTTCCCATTCATCACAGCTGGGCGAGCTGGTGAATTCCGCAAAATCGTTCAAGGCTGCCCTCGACCTGCGAAGCTCGACCACTTTGGCCGTAATCAAGGCAATTTTTGTGCGGCAGCGAGATTTCCCGACCAAAGGATACGCCGCCCTGCGCCCAATGCGCATGAGCGAAGTAGCGGATGATATAGGTGTCAGCGAAGCAACGGTAAGCCGCATCCTGACCGGGCTCATGCTACAATGTCCACAAGGGAACATTGCGTTGAGATCCCTGTTTTGCGCACCGGTCATGTATCGCGGGCAACCCCGAACAAAGCATGTTGCGCTTCAGATAATCCGAAAGGCAATTGCGCGCGAAGACAAGCGCGCTCCTCTCAGCGATACTGAGATTTTCCGAATTCTGAGCGAGGCCGGATTGGACCTTTCCAGACGAACTGTCACCAAATATCGCCAGTCGATCGGATTGAGTGCGCCGGCTTTGCGCCGAAAACACGCAGAACTGTCGATGCTTCTCTTGCAGCAGCGTTCGCCCGACTGAAACACCCACAGATACCGAGAAAACAGATACACCAGCGTATCGATCACCGATGAGGCAAACCAGGGAAAGACCAGAATGGCCAATGCCGTACACCACATTTTCCGCGTTCGGGGTGAAAACCGGCCAGTAGACTTCCGCACAACGGCCTTTGACCTTTTCGCGGCGAAACGTCTGGATTTCGACGGTTCCGATTTCGCGTGCTTGTTTGATCCGGAATCCGCGTTCAAACTGGCGCTGATCGATAACAGCGGCACGCTGACGGCCTCTACCTTCTTTGTTGCGTCCCCCGATGGATGCCCGATCGACACGCGACCCAACGCAGGGCATCACCTATGATCTTGCCCATGACCAGAAAAGGCTCTTCCAGCGCCCCTGATACCTGTGTCGGCAAGGCATTTTTGCGCCCCTACCGGCGCTCGGATGCAACGGCCATTCGCAATGCACTCCGAGATCGAGGTCTGCTGCAGTGGCTCGCGGCTTTGCCGATACCCATCGATCATACCTCGCTACAGGAATATACCCGCTTTCTAGCCGATGCGGATGTAATCGCTCGCGCAATTTGCATCGGTGACGAGGTGATCGGCATTGTCAGCCTAGGAACCGAACTGTCTTTCTGGCTGCGCCGCGATATGCAAGGTAAAGGCATAGGCAGATGGGCTGTGCGTTGTTTTCTGGAACAGTTGCCAATGGGCGTACAACACGTAGAAGCCTGTTGTTTGGCGCACAACACCGTCTCCATTCTTCTACTGCTTGATGCCAGTTTCGAGGAAACCTCCGCGCCTTTCAAACGCTTCTCATTCGCCCATGGCAAAGCGATGGAATTCAGGCGATTCCGCCTGTCGCGAAAGCAATCCGGGGGATTGTCAACAGGGTCCGCCTGTTTGCAATACGCCTCGCACCCACCCTGCTGATCCGCTTATTGGATGCCACACCTAAATGACCGGGACCTGCCATGACTGACTTTAACAAGATCCTGATCGCCAATCGCGGCGAGATTGCCATACGCGTGATGCGCGCAGCCAATGAGATGGGCAAACAGACCGTTGCTGTATTTGCCGAGGAAGACAAGCTGGGCTTGCATCGCTTCAAGGCGGATGAGGCGTATCGCATTGGCGAGGGAATGGGGGCGGTTGCCGCCTACCTGTCGATTGACGAGATCATCCGCGTGGCCAAGGAATGTGGTGCCGACGCGATCCACCCCGGTTACGGGTTGCTGTCCGAAAACCCGGACTTTGTCGATGCCTGCGTTCAGAACGGCATCACCTTCATCGGACCCAAGGCCGAGACCATGCGCGCGTTGGGGGACAAGGCCAGCGCTCGGAAAGTGGCGATTGCGGCGGACGTTCCAGTTATCCCGGCGACCGAGGTTCTGGGCGATGACATGGCGGCGATCAAGAAAGAGGCCGCCGAAATTGGCTATCCGCTGATGCTGAAAGCCAGTTGGGGCGGCGGCGGGCGCGGTATGCGTCCGATCCTGTCCGAGGATGAACTGGAAGAGAAAGTTCTGGAAGGCCGCCGCGAAGCCGAGGCGGCCTTTGGCAATGGCGAGGGTTATCTGGAAAAGATGATCACCCGCGCCCGTCACGTTGAGGTTCAGATCCTCGGCGACAAGCATGGTGAGATTTATCACCTGTATGAGCGCGACTGCTCGGTCCAGCGTCGCAATCAGAAGGTCGTGGAACGCGCCCCTGCCCCGTATCTGACGGAAGAGCAGCGCGCCGAGATTTGTGAACTGGGTCGTCGTATCTGCGCCCATGTGAACTACGAATGCGCGGGCACGGTCGAGTTCCTGATGGATATGAACACCGGTAAGTTCTACTTCATCGAGGTCAACCCGCGCGTGCAGGTGGAACACACCGTCACCGAAGAAGTCACCGGCATCGACATCGTTCAGGCTCAGATCCTGATCGCCGAGGGCAAGACGCTGGCCGAGGCTACCGGCAAAGCCAGCCAGGATGATATCCGCCTAAACGGCCACGCACTGCAGACCCGCGTGACGACCGAGGACCCGCTGAACAACTTCATCCCCGACTATGGCCGCATCACCGCCTATCGCTCGGCCACGGGCATGGGCATCCGTCTGGATGGCGGCACCGCCTATGCGGGCGGGGTGATTACGCGGTTTTATGACTCGCTGCTGACCAAGGTCACTGCCTGGGCCCCAACGCCCGAGAAGGCGATTGCCCGGATGGACCGTGCGCTGCGTGAATTCCGTGTGCGTGGCGTGTCAACCAATATCGCCTTTGTAGAAAACCTGCTAAAGCACCCGATATTCCTGTCGAATGAATACACCACCAAGTTCATTGACGACACGCCGGACCTGTTCCAGTTCAAGAAACGCCGCGACCGGGGCACCAAGGTTTTGACCTACATTGCAGATATCTCTGTCAACGGTCACCCCGAAACCAAGGATCGCCCCGAGCCGCGCGCCGACCTGAAAGAGGCCAAGCCCCCCGCGCCCAAGGCTGAGCCGCAAATGGGCACCCGCAACCTGCTGGAGCAAAAGGGTCCGCAGGCCGTAGCCGACTGGATGAAAGCCCAACGTCAGCTGCTGATCACCGACACCACCATGCGCGACGGGCACCAGTCGCTGCTGGCGACCCGAATGCGCTCGATCGACATGATCAAGGTGGCACCGAGCTATGCGGCCAACCTGCCGCAGTTGTTCAGCGTTGAATGTTGGGGGGGCGCCACCTTTGATGTGGCCTATCGATTCCTGCAGGAATGCCCGTGGCAGCGCCTGCGCGACCTGCGCGAAACGATGCCGAACCTGATGACCCAGATGCTGCTGCGTGGCGCGAACGGGGTTGGCTACACCAATTATCCCGACAATGTGGTGCAGGAGTTCGTGCGGCAGGCATCGCAGAATATCGACGTGTTCCGCGTGTTCGACTCGTTGAACTGGGTCGAGAATATGCGCGTCGCGATGGATGCAGTTGTTGAAAACGGCAAGATCTGCGAAGGCACCGTCTGCTATACCGGCGATATCCTCGATCCGGATCGCGCCAAATATGACCTGAAATACTATGTCGGCATGGCCAAGGAATTGCGTGACGCGGGCGCGCATGTGCTGGGCCTGAAGGACATGGCGGGCCTGCTGAAACCGGCCTCGGCCCGAATCCTGATCCGTGCGTTGAAAGAAGAGGTTGGGTTACCGATCCACTTCCACACCCACGATACTGCGGGTATTGCCAGCGCCACCATTCTTGCCGCCTCCGAGGCCGGTGTAGACGCGGTGGATTGCGCCATGGACAGCTTCTCGGGCAACACGTCTCAGGCAACGCTGGGCACCGTGGTCGAGGCGCTGCGCCACACCGAGCGCGATACCGGGCTGGACATCAAAGCGATCCGCGAGATCAGCGATTACTTCGAGGCGGTCCGCGGCCAATATGCGGCCTTTGAATCCAGTCTGCAGGCCCCGGCCTCCGAGGTCTATCTGCACGAGATGCCCGGTGGCCAGTTCACCAACCTCAAGGCGCAGGCGCGTTCTCTGGGGCTGGAAGAGCGCTGGCACGAGGTCGCGCAGATGTACGCCGATGTGAACCAGATGTTCGGTGACATCGTCAAGGTGACACCGTCGTCGAAAGTGGTCGGTGACATGGCGCTGATGATGGTCAGCCAGAACCTGACCCGCGATGATGTGGAAAACCCGGGCACAGACGTGGCCTTCCCCGATTCCGTTATCGACATGATGCGCGGCAATCTGGGCCAGCCTCCGGGCGGTTTCCCTGACGCGATCATCCAAAAGGTGCTCAAGGACGAAGCCCCCAACACCGAACGCCCCGGCAAATATGTCGAAGCGGTTGATCTGGAAGCTGCCCGCGCCGATCTGTCCAAACAGCTTGAGGGCAAAGAGGTCGATGACGAGGACCTGAACGGCTATCTGATGTACCCCAAGGTGTTCCTGGATTACATGGGCCGCCACCGCACCTACGGTCCCGTTCGCACCCTGCCGACGCGCACCTTTTTCTACGGCATGGAGCCGGGAGAAGAGATCACCGCCGAAATCGATCCGGGCAAGACGCTGGAAATCCGATGTCAGGCCATCGGTGAGACCGACGAAAACGGCGAAGTTCGCGTCTTCTTTGAACTCAACGGCCAACCCCGTGTGATCCGCGTGCCCAACCGTCTGGTCAAGGCGTCGACCGCGCAACGACCAAAGGCCGAGATCGGCAACTCCAATCACATCGGTGCGCCCATGCCCGGGGTTGTTGCCACCGTTGCCGTGACCACTGGTCAGGAGGTGCACGAGGGCGATCTGCTGCTGACCATCGAAGCGATGAAAATGGAAACCGGCATCCACGCCGAACGCGACGCCACGGTCAAAGCCGTCCACGTCCAGCCCGGAGGCCAGATCGACGCCAAAGACCTGCTCGTCGAACTGGAATTCTAAATTGGCGCGCCCTCTTCTAGTGCTGTGCTCAATGATGAAGTTGTCGCAGACTTTTGTGACGGCCATAGGTAGCGACTTACTGGGCGCGGCTAGGGCCTCCGCTACGGGGGCGGTCAGTCGATTGCTGGAAACACGTTGGTTTTCTTCACGGTAGAATAAACGAAACTGGTATCGATTGAGGCAATACCTCCGATGGGATGAATGCGATGGCGGATGAAATCCTCATAGGCATCCAGCCCGGGCACCACCACACGCAACTGATAATCTGAAGCACCGGTAAGGACATGGCACTCAAGCACTTCATCAATCGCATGAATGCGGCTCTCGAATCGCCGGACATCGTCTTCATTGTGCCGTTCCAGCCGGACACGCACGAAGACCGTGATCGGCAGACCATAGGCCTTCGCGTCCACCTCGGCACTGTAACCCCGGAGCGTGCCGCTGTCTTCGAGGTTGCGCAAACGGCGCAGGCAGGGCGACGGCGACAGGTTGACTTCGGCGGCGAGGTCCTGATTAGTCATGCGCCCATTTGCCTGCAGGGCGCGTATGATCTGTCGGTCTTTGGCGTCCACTTCGCCCCCTTGTTGGCAGATAATGCTAAAATTCATTTAATACGCAGCATAATTCGCAATCTCCCCCCTGCCAATACATCGCATCCTGCCTCAAACAACATGAGAGAGGTTGCCATGAATTCATCCAAAGGCTTCGCCACCCGCGCCATCCACCACGCCTATGATCCTCAGCAGAACGAAGGCGCGCTAACACCGCCCCTACATCTGACATCGACCTTTGCGTTTGAGACAACAGAGGCCGGGGGCGAGATGTTCGCCGGTGAACGTCAGGGGCATATTTACAGCCGCATCTCAAACCCGACCTGTGACCTGCTGGAACAGCGCATCTCCACGCTTGAAGGGGCTGAAGCCGGGTTGGCCTTGTCGTCAGGTATGGGGGCGATCACTGCGGTGCTGTGGACTCTACTGTCACCCGGCGACGAGGTGATCGTGGACAAGACGCTTTACGGCTGCACCTTCGCCTTCATGCAACATGGGCTGGCGAAATGGGGGGTGACAATCACCCATGTAGATATGACTGACCCGGAGAACCTGCGCGCGGTGATCTCGGAGCGGACCCGGGTCGTCTATTTCGAAACCCCGGCCAACCCGAATATGAGATTGGTGGACATTGCCGCCACCGCCAAGATCGCGCATGAAGCCGGGGCGCAGGTGGTCGTCGACAATACCTATGCCACGCCCTTCCTGACACGACCCATTGAACTGGGTGCCGACATCGTGCTGCATTCCGCGACCAAGTATCTCGGTGGACATGGCGACGTGGTTGCCGGCTTGGTTGTCGGAGCGGCAGAACAGATCGCCGAGATCCGGCTTGTTGGCATGAAGGACATGACCGGCGCGGTCATGGCGCCGTTCAATGCGATGCTGATCCTGCGCGGGTTGAAAACTCTGGCCCTGCGTATGGAGCGTCATTGCGCTTCGGCTCGAATTGTGGCCGACCATCTTCAGGAACACCCGTCAGTCCGGGCCGTACACTTTCCCGGGCTGGAAAGTTTTGCCCAACACGAACTTTCGACGCGCCAGATGTCCAAGTCCGGCGCGATGATCGCCTTCGAAGTCGACGGTGGCATGGCAGGTGGTGTTCGGTTCATGAACAACCTGAATATGATCCAGCGAGCCGTGTCCTTGGGCGATGCCGAAACGCTGGTCCAGCATCCGGCCTCGATGACCCATTCGACCTATACGCCCGAAGAACGCGCCGAACATGACATCACCGACGGGCTGATCCGCTTGTCGGTTGGGTTGGAGGATGTCGATGACATCATAGCCGACCTTGATCAAGCACTGCCTCAACCTATGCATAACGCCGCCGAGTAAGGAGCCTCTCATGCCCACCGATATTGCCCACCTTAAGACCATCGAGCAACGGCTTTTGTGGCTGTCACACTGGATGATTCACCACGCCAATCATGTTCGGCCCAAGGTGGACGGGATCAAGATCGGTGGGCATCAGGCTTCGTCGGCTTCAATGGTGTCAATCATGACGGCGCTGTATTTCTCGGCCCTGAAGCCTGAGGACCGTGTGGCCGTCAAGCCTCATGCATCACCGATCTTTCACGCGATGCAATACCTGATGGGCAACCAGACACGCGAAAAGATGGAGAACTTCCGAGGCTTTGGCGGGGTGCAGTCCTATCCCAGCCGGACCAAAGATATCGACGACGTGGATTTCTCCACCGGCTCGGTGGGCCTTGGTGTCGCGATTACGTCGTTCGCCTCGATCATCCAAGATTACATCAAGGCCAAAAGCTGGGGAAGCGATGCCCCGATGGGGCGCATGGTTGCGCTGGTGGGCGATGCCGAACTGGATGAGGGCAACATCTACGAGGCCCTGCAGGAAGGCTGGAAAAACGACCTGCGCAACACGTGGTGGATCATCGACTACAACCGGCAGTCGCTGGACGGGATCGTGCGCGAGGGGCTGTTTGAACGAATCGAAATGATTTTCGATGCTTTCGGATGGGACGTGGTGCGGGTGAAGCACGGCGCATTGCAGCGCGCGGCCTTTGAGAAGCCGGGCGGACACAAACTGCGCGACTGGATCGACGCCTGCCCAAATCAGGAATACTCGGCACTTACGTTTATGGGCGGAGCAGTCTGGCGCAAGAGGTTAATGGATGATCTTGGAGACCAGGGTGATGTCTCTGCCCTAATCGACAGACACAGCGACGACGAACTGGCAGCCCTGATGGAAAACCTCGGCGGTAACTGCGTCCAGACCATGGCGGAAACCTTCGACGCCATCGATCACGACCGACCCACCTGCTTCCTGGCCTATACGGTGAAAGGCTGGGGTACGCCCATTGCAGGCCACAAGGACAATCATGGGGGGCTGATGAACAACACGCAGTTCGCTGCCTGGCAACAGCACATGGGCGTTGCAACGGGCGATGAGTGGGAACCTCTGGCCACGGTCGAATACCCCGCCGCACTGCGTGATTTCCTGTCTAAGGTTCCCTTTTTTGCCAAAGGCATCCGGCGGTACAACGATGACAAGCTTGCCGTGCCCGACATCGACATTGATACCTCCCGTGAGACCTCGACCCAGATGGCCTTTGGCAAGATCCTCGACGATCTCTCTAAAGGGGACAGTGATCTGGCTGCCCGGATTGTCACCGCGTCCCCTGATGTAACGGGGACCACCAACCTTGGTCCTTGGGTGAACCGGCGCAAGCTTTTCGCCCGTTCCGAACAGGCCGACGTCTTTATCGAACACCGCATTCCGTCGACTGCCAAATGGGAATTCACGCCGGAAGGACAGCATATCGAGCTGGGCATCGCCGAAATGAACCTGATGCTGCTTCTGGGCGCCGCTGGCCTGTCGCATTCGATCTTCGGCAAGCGGCTTATCCCCATCGGCACCGTCTATGATCCCTTCGTGGCGCGCGGCCTCGATGCGCTAAACTACGCTTGCTACCAGGACGCCCGATTCATTCTGGTGGGCACCCCCTCTGGCGTCACGCTGGCCCCGGAAGGCGGAGCACACCAATCGGTCGGCTCGCCTCTGATCGGGATGAGCCAGGACGGGCTTGCCTCGTTCGAGCCTGCCTTTGCAGATGAGCTTGCGGTGATCATGAAATGGGCCTTCGACTATCTCCAACGCGATGGAGAGGGCGATCCATGCGAGCGCACATGGTTGCGCGACGAAACAGGAGGTTCAGTGTATCTGCGCCTGACCACCAATCCGATCGAGCAACCCGGCAAGCGTCATGACAACGCGTTCAAACAAGGGGCCATTGACGGGGCTTATTGGTTGCGTAAACCCGGACCGAACTGCGAGATCGTCATCGCCTATCAGGGCGCCGTCGCCCCCGAGGCGATCGAAGCGGCCGGGATGATCGGAGAGGGGCGCAAGGACGTCGGTGTGCTGGCCGTGACCTCGGCCGATCGGCTCAACGCAGGCTGGACCGCAGCCCAACGTGCCCGGTCTCGCGGGAATAAGTCTGCGCAGTCTCACATCGGGACCCTGATGGGTGATCTTCCGCCCCATTGCAGTGTCATCACCGTCATAGATGGTCACCCGGCGACGCTGTCCTGGCTTGGCTCTGTTGTTGGCCATCAGACCATCCCGATGGGTGTCGAACATTTCGGCCAAACCGGCACGATTGGCGACCTCTACCGCCATCACGGCATCGACGCCGATGCTATTGTCAAAATGGTAAACGGATTGACGGTTGGGAAGCATGTGAGCCCCGGTAGCTTGGCGCGCTCGGCCGACAACTAACTTCGCACCAAAGCCGTCATTCGACCCTGCCGCGGCGAATGGCGGCTACGCGGACTTTGCCGCCGTTGCGCTTTTGTGTGTTTGCTGACGCAGCATTCGCTTGCAGGTGCGGCACGCTCATCGCTGCATTGCAGCCGATGTCGCCAGAGCGGTCATTGAAAGCCAATCTGAAGCGCAAAACTCGAACAGCCCTTTAGCTGCAACCAGGATCGACTATCGAGGAGCGGACAAAGTACCAATCCGCTGCAAGCGATCTAATGGCAACTGTTCGCTTTTTGCGAAGAAATGTTTCTCACTTTGTCCGGTCGGACAATCAATTTCCGGCGACTGGAAACACATTTGCGCTACCCCTTGTTTTGGGGCCAATAGACGTTGGCACGACTGCAGAGATGACAGCGTATATTGCTGTATTCGCAAGACCAGCAGCTTTTGTAACAGCCATCGCGATCCGAGATGCCAAGCATAACCATTCGGCGCTTCGGAGTTTGGGGTGCGTGGATAAGATCAAATCAGATTCGAACCTAGGGGAGGACTGATATGTCAACCACACGTCAAAGCAGGCGAGATTTCTTCAAGAGTACGGCCGCTACAGGTGTCGGAGCGCTTATTGCGACCGCCGCCGGTGGAGGAGCCGTTATGGCCGACTCAGAGGCCAGTTGCGCAAAAACCGGCTATGGCGGGATTCCCAGACCGAACCTGTGGTCGCCAAACGACATCGAATTCACCGACACAACGCAATACAAAAAGGATGGACCATACAAGATCGGGTTTTCGAATGCTGGTTTGGGGGATACATGGCGCGTTGTGATGCTGCATTCAATGCAGGCCGCAGTTGCCCGGAACAAGGATCTGGTCAGCGATTTCATCGTAACGGATGCAAACCACAATGACGCCAAGCAGGTGTCAGACGTCGAAGATCTGATTTCACAGGGTGTGGACCTGTTAATCGTGTCCGCCAACACCTCTGACGCGCTTGATCCGGTTGTGTCACGCGCTATGCGCCGGGGCATTCCGGTTGTTATGACCGACCGGTCGGTGACCTCGGGCAATTACGTTTCGTTTGCCACCGCAGCCGACGCCCCGATCGGGCGGATGATGGCGCAATGGCTGGTGGAAAAGCTCGACTATCAAGGCAATGTCATCATCCTTTCAGGCGCAGCCGGAGCCAGCCCTGACACCAATCGTGTCATACCAGCCATGCAGATCTTTGACCAATATCCGGGGATCACTGTGTTGGATCGCGTCTACAGCGATTTCAGCTCGGCCAAGGGCAAGACAGTCATGGCCGCAATGATCCAGAAATACGGTGATCAGATCGACGGCGTGTTTGGGCAGTTCGGCGGACAGGTGTCAGGTTCTATCGAGGCATTCCTTGATGCGGGTTATGGCCAGGGAGAGATCCCGGCACACACCTCAACCGACTATAACGGGCCAATGAAGCTTGCGATTGAGCACGGGTTCCCGCTGTTCAACTTCGACTATCCGCCTGCGATGGGTGGGGAAGCGGTGCAGATCGCATTGAACACGCTTCAGGGTCTTCCGGTCGCCAAGATCCATTCGATCAACAACATGATGACGTTGACCAAAGGGGACGAAACAACGTCGGTTCATGCCGATCAATGGGCAGATGATTACATCCGGGACGACAAACCCAACGACTTCCTTTTGTCTGGTGGGCTTGGGCCGGATTATGACCCTGCAACCTTCGATGCCTCCAAACTATGACCTCAGTTCTTTCTTGCGAAAGAATCTGTAAATCCTATCCCGGCGTCAAATCTCTTGATGATGTCGGGATAGAGATTGCTGCCGGCTCCATTCACGCCCTGGTGGGCGAAAATGGAGCCGGGAAATCTACATTGGTAGGTGTGTTGTCCGGCGCGGTTCAGCCCGACTCTGGCACCGTGCATATGGATGGCGTTCCCAAAGAAATGAATTCCGCCCGCGTGGCCCGGGAAGCAGGGATACATGTGGTGCATCAGGAGTTGATCCTGTTTCCCGATATGACCGTGGCAGAAAATATCTTTCTGGGAGAAGAGCCGCGAACCCGGCTGGGCATGGTGGACGCGCGCCAGATGCGTCGGCACAGCGCTGCGATCTTGTCCGATCTCGGCACACATATCGACGTTAATCAGAAGGTCAGGGATCTGACTGTGGCCGACCAGCAAATGGTCGAGATCGCGCGTGCGCTGATCGGCAAGGTCAAGGTGCTGTTTCTGGACGAGCCCACCGCGGTGATCTCCGGACAAGAGGTTGATCTGCTGTTTGACAGGCTGGCGCAACTCCGTAAACAGGGTGTTGCGATTGTTTATATCTCGCACCGTCTGGATGAGATTTTCGAGATTGCGGACGAGGTGACCGTGCTCAAGGATGGGCAGTTTGTCGGGCACAAAGGGATTGCAGACGTGACCCATGACGGGTTGGTGTCGATGATGGTCGGGCGCGAGATTTCCGATCTCTACCCCGCCAAACAGTCAAATACTGCCGACCGGATTGTTTTGAAAATTGACGGTCTTTCGGACCGGCGCATGGTCAAATCGGTGGATTTGCAACTCAATGCCGGAGAGATTCTCGGGATCGCTGGCATGGTCGGATCCGGACGCAGCGAGCTCGCGGAAATGATTTTCGGTCTGGGCAAACCGGCCGCCGGCTCGATAGAAATTAATGGGCATCCCTTTGATCCCACGCCAGCCAAATCGATCTCTGAAGGTGTCGGCTTTTTAACTGAAGACCGCAAGCGGCAGGGATTGATGCTGAACCTCAGCGTGGCGGCCAACATCAGCGCGCCACGGCTGAAATCACTGTCTTCGTCGAATGTAATCAACCTTAGGGCCGAAACGGCGCTTGCGACATCTGAAATCGATGCGCTGTCCATTGCGGGTGCCCAACCTGCCACCCGCGTTGGCAACCTGTCGGGCGGCAATCAGCAGAAAGTGTTGATCGCCCGCTGGCGCCACATCAGCGAAAAGATTTTGATCCTGGATGAGCCGACACGCGGGGTCGATATCGGCGCAAAATCCGAAATTTACCGGCTAATCCGAGAATGTGCGCAGAACGGTGTGAGCATATTGCTGATCAGTTCTGAAATGCAGGAAATCGTCGGCATGAGTGACCGCGTGATCGTGATGAGAGAAGGACAGGTTTCAGGTGAACTACAGGGTGACGACATTGCGGAAGAAGCAATTGTCCATCTGGCAACGTCAACTGGCGCCTGAGGACATGACATGAACACAAACCAAACCATTCCATTCGACGATAAACCGCTTTGGCGCCGATCCCGGATCAATCTGGTTCATGTTGGGCTGCTGGCTCTGATCCTTGCATTGATCGGGCTAGGTGCAGTTTATACTGAACGTTTCGCCAGCACGTCAAACATGCTCAACGTGGCGCGCGCCGCGGTTGTGCCGCTGCTGATCGGTATCGGGCAGACCGTTGTTGTGTTGACTGCCGCAATTGACCTTTCAATTGGCTCTGTGATCAGCCTCTCGGGGGTGCTGACGGCGGTTTTGGCCGAACAGGACGCGACGCAGCTCTGGTGGGTCATCCCGGTCGTAATGGTGATCTGCATGTCGGTTGGGCTGATCAACGGGTTGATCGTTACGCAGCTCAAGGTTCACCCCATAATCTGTACACTCGGAACCTCGGCCATCATTCAGGGATGCGCTCTGCTGATCGCCCCGGTACCGAAACTTGGGCCGTACCAGTTGGAAAACCTCGCTTTTGAGGACACGCTGGGTATTCCAAACGGCACATGGCTAGCGCTTGCGCTATTTGCGGTAACTCTGCTGGTCTTGCGCAAGTTTCCCATCGGCGCCCGTATCTATGCGGTGGGTGGCGATGAACATGCAGCCCGGATCATGGGGATCAACACCACATACATTGTCTGCATTGCATTTGTGTTCTCGGCGGGGTGCGCGGGCTTTGCTGGTATCTACATGGTTGGTCTGCTTGGAAGCGGCAGCCCGATTATGGGTCAGGGATACGAGCTGACATCCATAGCGCCGGTCGTTCTTGGCGGCACATTGCTGGCAGGTGGATCCGGTGGGGTCGGCGGCACATTGCTCGCGGTGTTCTTTATGGCCCTCCTGAACAGTTTGCTGAATTTCCTTCAGGTTTCGACCTTCTACCAATGGGTCATTCAGGGGGTTATTATTCTGGTCGCCGTCTCAACATTTTCGCATAGAAAGCGTGCATGATGGCCAATCAAACGCAAATCTCTTCTAAGCTAAGCCCAGCGGGCAACATCCCTGCAAAACTCATTGTCACCGGTGTCGTGGCGGGTTTGTTGTTGATTGTTGCGGCTCTGGCACCTGCCATGTTTACGGCCCGCAGCATTCAAAACATGCTGGTGCAGCTGGGCCCATTGGGCGTCGTGGCCATGGGCCAGGCCCTGGTTATTCTGGTACGCGGATTGGACCTTTCAGTGGCGACCGTGATGGCCACCGCCGCAGTCATTTCAGCATCCTTTGGCTCTGACCCATCAGCGCTGCTTCTGGTGGTGCCAACCGTCATCGTCGTGTCGGGGGGTATCGGACTGATCAATGGATTGCTGATCACCAAACGCAACATTGAACCCTTTCTGTGTACGCTGGCGATGCTGATTGTCGTTCAAGGCATCCGGTCTGCGATGACCCGGGGTGCACCCTTGGGCGAAACACCTCAATTCATCCGTGACCTTGGTCGGGGTATGATCTTGGACTTCGTACCGGTTAACACCGTGTTGTTGTTGGGTATGGGTATTGCTTCGGCCTTTGTTCTGCAGCGTGTCATCGCCGGGCGCCAGGTTTACCTGGTGGGATCGAACGAACAAGCGGCCCGTCTGGTCGGGATCAAAACCGACCGGATCACGATCAGTTGCTATGTGGCTTCTTCCATGTTTGCAGGTATCGCGGGCATGGTTCTGGCAGGATATCTGAACCAGGTCGATAACTGGGTCGGCAAAGGATATGAGCTGGATTCCATCGTCGCGGCTGTGCTTGGCGGTGTCGCCCTGACCGGCGGTGTGGGTGGCACCATTGGGGCCCTTCTTGGCGCCGCGGTTCTGGTGCTTCTATCCAATTTCATCCTGCATCTCGGCATTCCAATTCACTTTCAGATGATCATGAAGGGTGTCGTCGTGATTTGCGCCGTCGCGATCTATGCACGGCGAAAAGACACACGCTGACATGGGGTACTATGAAAAAATCGCTTTTTGAAACCGAACTAGATCATCTGAATCGATATGACAGGTGCTTTGAAGAATGCCGGCATCTGGCAACCCAGATTGGTGGCCTGCTTCTGGCGAGGTCTTCAGTTATGAAAGGCAATCTCCCTCTCCAACCATTGAGAGTGGCCTGCCAGGTAACTTTCGATCAAATCAAATCACAACGGGCATCCCTTGGCGATGCGAATAGTTCAGATCAGCATGCTTTGTCGCATATCGACCGGGCAGTCGCCCTATTGAAAACCTCAATGGACGCTCTTTCAGATGACCTGTTGTCTGGTGCTGAAAGTTGTAAAAACGCGCTTGCGGCAGCCATTCGGGAACTGCGGTTCGCGGCGTCCACAACCCCAGGTCTGTCGATGGTGGACTTAACCTGTGCGTGCTGTGCAATTCCCGACGCTGACCTCAACTTAAAAACCAGACCGGGAGTTATCTCATGAGAAAATATTCAATTCATGTGCTGGAATATGCCTTTGTTGAAGAATTCCCGTTGAGTGGACTCGTCTATGGCGCACACAATCAAGGAACCTGTAAGCTACCTTATGGGTATGTCCTGATCAGGGGCAACGGGCACAACATCCTTGTCGATTGTGGCCATGACTATGCGGCATATGGGAAAACACTGTCAGACCGGTTCGGCGTGATCAACTGGTGCAGCCCGGCGGACGTGCTGGCCGAAGTGGATATGACACCGGAAGACATAACCGATGTCATCATAACTCATGCACATTTCGACCATATGGGCGGCATTCAGTTTTTCCCCAATGCGAAATTCTATATTCAGGAACGCGAATTGTCCAAATGGGTCCAGATCATGTCGCTTTCCCGGAAATTCCGCTGGCTGATGGTGGCCACGGATCCGGCAGATATCCTGCGATGTGTTGCTTTGGCTGAACAGGGACGACTCGTGAGCCTGTCCGGCGATCACGAAGACCTGTTGCCGGGAATTGATGTCATATTGTCCAAGGAATCCCACACGCCGGGTTCGCAGTATGTGGTGGTTCGCAACGATGGCTTGCGTGAAAGCTCTGACAGTTATGTCCTGGCTGGCGATTTGGTGTACCGGGACGAAAACCTCACAGGTGGCGACCCAGACGACCCTCACTACACTCCCGTTGGATTTGCGAGTGGATCACAAACCAACATTCTGATGACGATGGATCGGATGATGAAAGCAGTGGGAGGTGATCGCAAGCGGGTCATCGCCGCGCATGAGGAACGCCTGCCCAGCTACTATCCGTCAAGAATAACGGATGTCGGTCTGAGCATCGTTGAGATTGCGTCGGCGACTGGCGAGCCGAGCGCGGTCTCATAGTGGCGAACGCGTCCCATCTATTAAGTGCAGTTCAAATGTATCGGGTATATCTGAAGCAAGCCCCGAGGCTTTTTTGAGCACAAATATCCAAACAAGTGTAGGATGAAGTCAGGTCGCCAGCTTCGCTGCGTGGAATGACTCAACCATTCCCAGATGTCGCAAATGTTAGGGAAATCCATGTCGTTTAACCTGATAACGCTAAAGATGTTTCTGACCGTCGCCAGAGCAGGCAGCATTGCGCAGGCCTCCGAAGCAGAAAACGTCGCAGCGTCCGCCATCAGCAAACGCATTTCGGATTTGGAAGATAAGATCGGAACACCGTTATTTTATCGACAAACGCGAGGAGTAGAGCTGACTCCGGCAGGCCATGAACTCGCCCGGCATTCCTCGAACGTGCTCAGTTTGGTAGAACGTATGGAAGCCCAGATGCTTGATTTCGCATCAGGAGCAAAAGGGTCGGTTCGAATCGCGGCGAATACATCGGCGATTACGCAGTTTCTCCCCGAGGATCTGGCCGGTTTTGTTGAGGATTATCCTGATGTTCGGATTGACTTGAGTGAGCGAACCTCTGACGAAATACTTACCGCCGTACGCGATGGTTTGGCAGATCTGGGGATCTTTTCAGGGTTGGTCGAAGAACCGGAATTGGAGGTACTCACATATCGTCGTGACACATTGGTGGTCGTCATGGGGAAGGATCATCCTTACCGACCCGACCATCCGGTGAAGTTCGCTGAGTTTGCCAAGCTTGATATGGTGGGCCTGCAGACTGGCAGTTCACTGCAGGCGTTTCTGGAGGAGCGTGCCGCCGAACAGGGGCTGACACTCAAAACACGCGTCGAAACCCTTAGCTTTGATGGCGTGCGCCGGATGGTCGAGGCGGGTCTGGGAGTTGCGGTGCTTCCACTCGGCGCGGTTGAGCCCTATCTAGATAGCGCTCAATTGCGAATGCAGAAAATTGGCGAGGATTGGGCCGTTCGGACACTTAAACTCGCCGTGAAAGATCTGAATGCAGTGTCACGCCCTGTTCGTGCTTTGGTGGAACATTTGATCTCCCAAAATTTGGCTGACAAATAGCAAAACGTTTTTGTTTCTATCCGGGCAGGTGTCAAGCCGAGGCATCACAACATTCCCGGCATACATTGTTCTGGCGGGATTTTTAATTGCATCTGCGAATAGCCATCCCGAACGGTGATACCCCCATTCGGAATTCGAGACTCCTGAAAGCAGTGATCCAGGCGTTACCCATAGAGTACACAACAAAAGCAATTCTATGGGAGGATAACCATGAAAATAACATCCAGGGCGATCACCGCCGCCGCAATGCTGGCAGGCGTTGTAGCCGCACCGGCATCTGCCGAAGAGATCAAGATCAACATGCCGTCAACATTCGCCGGTTCGCTGACCCAATTGGGAACGGCCGGTGTGCGATTTGCTGACACTGTAAATCTGATCTCTGGCGGTGACATTGAGGTCAAATTCTATGATCCGAATGCTCTTATTCCCGCGCTGGAAATTTACGACAATGTCTCCACCGGAGCGGTTGATGCAGGTTGGTCGACCTCGGGTTACTGGGGCGCCAAGAACTCTGCCCTGAACCTGTTTGCTGCCGTGCCTTTTGGCCCCGGCCCGGGTGAATACCTAGCGTGGATGTGGAACGGCGACGGCGAAAAGCTGATGAACGAAATCTATCATCCCGTCGGCATCCACGCACAGGTTTGCGGCATCGTCTCGCCGGAAACCTCTGGCTGGTTCAAAGAAGAGATTAACTCGGCAGAAGACCTTGCTGGGCTGAAAATGCGCTTTTACGGTCTTGGCGCTCTGGTAATGCAGAAAATGGGTGTTGATACCCAGCTTCTGGCTGGCGGCGACATCTATCCGGCGCTCGAGCGCGGCACCATCGATGCAACCGAATTCTCGATGCCGGCAATCGACCAGAATCTTGGGTTCTACAATCTGGCCAAGCATAACTATTTCCCTGGTTGGCACCAGCAGTCGACCATTCAGGAACTCCTTGTGAACAAGGATGTCTGGGATGGTATGAGCGATCAGCAACGTGCGGTCATTACGACAGCGTGTCGTGCGACTGTGGCAACGCAGCTGGCAGAGGGTGAAGCCATTCAGGGCAAGGCGCTCCTTGAAATGCGTGCCGAAGGTGTTACGACCCACCGTTGGCCCGATGAATTCCTAGACACGCTTGAAGCTGAATGGGATGGGATTGCCGTTGAGATGGCTGCGGAAAACCCCGACTTTGCCAGAGTTTGGGAGAACCTCCAGGCATTTCGTGCGGAATACGCTGTTTGGAAAAATCTGGCTTACCTCGACTAACTCAGCCGACTTGCACTTGGGGCCTGGTCGGGATTCGGCCGGGTCTAAACGTACAAATAATCAAGTTACAAAGTGGAAAAGTGGATGGACCTGGTTTTAAGGATTAGCCGAGCGATCGACCGTTTTCTTTGGCTGATGGCCAAGGTCGGATCCTGGTGCGCTGCACTACTTGTCCTCGTTGTGACCTACGATGTGTTCACCAGGTATTTAGGGGTGCCCAAGGTATTTGGATTGACCTCAACCATGTTGCAGGAGTCCGAGTATTGGCTGCACAGTTTCCTGATCGTTCTGGTGGTGGGTTACGCATACACAAAACAATCCCACGTGCGCATCGATCTGATCCGCGAGAACCTGTCGGAACGGGCAAAGTATATCGTTGAAATCGCTGGCATTCTGCTGGCGTTGATTCCCTATTCTTTTCTGGGTGCATGGCTGTCCTGGCCCTATGTCGTCCGATCCTATACCTCGGGCGAGATTTCAAAATCCCAGACCGGCTTGACGGATCTCTGGATTCTTAAAAGCGGGTTGATCATCCTTTTCGTTTTGATCGGACTGGCCGGGATATCCCAACTCATCAAATCAATGGCAGGATTGACCGGACGGCTTCCGGACGACTTGAAAGCAACGACAATCGGGGG
Source organism: Ruegeria lacuscaerulensis (assembly GCF_013031245.1). Classification (GTDB taxonomy): domain Bacteria; phylum Pseudomonadota; class Alphaproteobacteria; order Rhodobacterales; family Rhodobacteraceae; genus Ruegeria; species Ruegeria lacuscaerulensis_C. Next base: position 336,362 of record NZ_WPZL01000001.1, on the reverse strand, counting down.
TGGCCACTGATGGGCATTGTCGAACTCCTTCCCCTGTTGATGTTTATCGTTCTCGCATTCCTGCTGTTCAGTGGCTTTCCAGTCGCTTGGGTATTGGGCGGTGTAGGCCTGGGCTTTGGTTTGATTGGAATAGCCGCAGATGAGCTTGCCTTCATTCAGTTCTCTACTCTGCCGTCGCGGATTTTTGGTGGTGTCATGGAAAACCTGATCCTGACAGCGATTCCGATGTTTGTGTTCATGGGCACGATGCTAGAGAAATCCGGAGTTGCGCGCGACTTGCTGAACTGCCTTCAAGTTCTGATGCGTCGTGTCCCAGGCGGTCTTGCGTTGTCTGTGACCATCATGGGCACAATTCTGGCGGCCACCACCGGTATAATTGGCGCGTCCGTCATCATGATGAGCCTGCTGGCTCTGCCGATCATGGTCGAACGCAAATACGATCATGCTCTTGCAACAGGCACAATAGCGGCATCCGGGACGTTGGGCATCCTAATTCCGCCATCCATCATGCTGGTGATCATGGCAGATTTGCTGTCGCGCTCGGTGGGCAACTTGTTTGTGGCAGCGATCTTTCCGGGCCTTATTCTGGCAACGCTTTACATGGCTTATATCGTTATTCGCTGTAAGCTTAACCCGTCTTTGGCTCCTCCAATTTCTGATGCTCTGGGCCCGCAAACCCGCAGTGGTGTGGCGGTTATGATTCTGCGTAGTTTTGTGCCACCTGTAATCCTGATCGGCATGGTGCTTGGCTCGATTCTTGGCGGTGTGGCAACACCGACAGAGGCAGCCGGGGTCGGTGCACTTGGCGCCGTCGTACTGGGGTTTTTCAATTTGGTGATCCTACCCTCGATGGGGGTAAAGGAATTCGTGCTTGAGGAATCGGGTGCAGCCCCGCACTCAGCCAATTTTGTTGCCTCGGGCCCGTGGAAGAAACTGACGCAGTTTGGTCGCACGGTGTCCGGTGTGGTCGACAGTACTGCACAAACCAACGCGATGATCTTTGGCCTGTTTGTTGGAGCGACTTTCTTTAGCTACATTTTCCGCGCGCTAGGCGGCGATGAACTGGTAATCAGCACTGTCGAAGCGATGGGTCTCGGCCCATGGGGTCTGTTGTTCCTGCTGCTTGGTCTGGTGTTTGTGTTGGGGTTCTTCTTTGACTGGATCGAGATCACCCTGATAATTCTGCCCGTGTTCGCACCAATCATTGCGCAATTGGACTTCGGCGATCACGTCGCACGAATTGATGTCGTTTATTGGTTTGCAGTCCTGATTGCGATCAACCTGCAAACCTCGTTCTTAACGCCCCCCTTTGGCTTCGCGCTCTTCTACCTCAAGGCTGTCGCGCCCCCACAGGTACGCATCCAGCAGATCTATCGCGGCATCATTCCGTTTGTGCTTTTACAGCTGTTCGGTTTGGTTCTGGTTATTCTGTTCCCGGAAATAGCGTTGTGGTTGCCAAGGACATTGCTCAACTAAGATGTTTTTCGTAAAAAAATAAACAACCAAATAGCAAAGCAGTTCTGCGGGATGTTAAAGCGAGCCGGAGCTGGCTGGGGGAACCGATTTTGGCGAAAAAAAAAGCGCTGGTAACAGGTGCAGCGCGTGGTATCGGACTTGCCACAACGCGGCTTCTTCTTGAAGACGGCTGGGGCGTCGCAATGATCGACCGTGATGGCGAAGCACTTATGGAGGCCAGTCACACGCTTGACGCAGCCCGACCTTACGTCTGTGACGTGTCAAAACCCGATCAGGTCAATTCAACGATCGCGGCGGTGCAAGAGGCATTTGGCAAAATCGATGCAGTGGTTAACAATGCCGGAGTTGCGGATTTTGGCCCGATTGAGGCGACAGATTTTCAACGATGGCGGACGGTTATGGAAACAAACCTTGATGGTGTTTTTCTTGTTTCACAGGCCAGCATTCCGGCGCTGAAGGAAACACGGGGTGTATTGGTGAATATCGCATCAATTTCGGGCTTGCGCGCGTCCACGCTGCGCGTGGCCTATGGTACGTCAAAGGCTGCGGTTATTCACCTGACCAAACAGCAGGCTGCTGAACTGGGCGAGTACGGCATTCGGGCAAATTGTGTCTGCCCCGGACCAGTTCGTACCAAACTCGCGATGGCAGTCCACAGCTAGGATATCACTAACGCTTATCACGACGCCATTCCTCTGAACCGCTATGGCTCAGAGGATGAAATTGCACAGGTTATCAGTTTCTTATGCTCCGACAAAGCCAGCTATGTCACTGGTCAAGTCATTGCGGTTGATGGCGGTTTTGACAGTACGGGGGTCGGCCTGCCCGCGTTACGCCAGTCTGATGCTTTGGATCAACCGTTAAAAGGCGACTGACCCGGGGCCCCACAGATCACCGCATGATGAATGGATTGGCGACCTCAGACGCCGTTGAAATCATCACACTCTTCGTCTGTAGATACTGATAAATTGCGTTCTGACCGTTCTCGCGACCCAGTCCTGAACTCTTGTAGCCGCCCAACGGAGCCATGTAACTGATCACCCGGTACGTATTCGCCCAGACTGTCCCCGCCTGAAGTCGTTCCGAGAAGTATTTGATCTTGCGAATGTCCTGCGTCCACACCCCTGCAGCAAGGCCATATTTGCTGTCATTTGCGATGCTCAGCGCTTCATCAGCGCTGTCAAAGGGAATGACAGACAGGACCGGACCAAACACCTCTTCCTGTGCAATGCGCATATCGTTGCGCACGCCACCAAAGATGGTGGGCTCTATAAACCAGCCATTGCCCAGTTCTGGCTGGTCGGGTCTACCGCCGCCCATCAGGGTCTCGACGCCTTCTCCCTTGGCGACGTCGATGTAGCCCAGAACCTTTTCCAGCTGTTGCTCGGTTGTGACCGGACCCACTTGAGTGTCTGTGTCCATCGGATCACCGATCCGTGCGGTTCTGGCAAGCTTTAGCAATTTTTCGAGGAACTCGTCATGGACACTGCGTTCGACCAGCAAACGCGACCCAGCGATGCAGGTTTGGCCCGAGGCGGCGAAAATGCCCGAAATTACGCCGTTCACTGCGTTGTCCATCTCGGCATCCGCAAAAACGATGTTGGGGGATTTTCCGCCCAATTCCAACGTAACCTTTTTGAACGTCCGCGCGGCGGCCTCTGCGATATGCCGTCCGGTTTGTTCAGAGCCGGTAAAGGCCACTTTGGCCACATCTTCATGCTCGACAAGACTAGCACCGACTTCCGCGCCAAATCCCGTCACCACGTTGAACACACCTTTGGGTAGGCCAACCTGATCGACGATCCTCGCCAGCTCCAATGTCGAGGCCGAGGTGAACTCTGACGGCTTCACGATAAACGTGTTACCAGCAGCCAATGCCGGAGCCAATTTGTAGGCCAAAAGCAGCAAAGGCGAGTTCCACGCCGTGATGCCAACGCAGACACCAAGCGGTTCAAAGCGGGTAAAGTTCAGCATTTCGGGCTTATCAATCGGGATTACGCTGCCTTCAATTTTGTCGGCTAGACCCGCGTAGTAATAGAACCACTCGGGCACGTATTTCAGTTGAAAGAACATCTCGTTGAACAGCTTGCCGTTGTCCTGTACTTCGGTACAGGCCAGCGCCTCGGCGTTGTCAGCAATCAGATCACCCAGCTTGCGCAACAGATGTCCACGGTTGGTGGCCGTCATGCCGGCCCAATCGTCCGAGCGAAAAGCACGCGTGGCCGCAGCAACAGCGCTATCTGCATCCTCTTGCTGCCCGCGAGGGATTATGGCCCAGGGCGCACCCGTGTAGGGGTTCTTACTTTCGAATGTCTCTTTACTGACGGCATCAGTCCACGCGCCGTCGATATACATCTGGTAGGTTTTCATGTGTTTTCTCCTGTCGAAACCCCGTCAGAGGTCCGCGGGTGTAAGTGTTTTGCCAAGGATCATGTCAGCGGCCTTTTCCGCGACCATCATCACAGGCGCATTGGTGTTGCCCGACGGCATGACAGGCATGACCGAGGCATCCGCGACGCGTAGACCCTGCAGACCGCGCACCCGAAGCTGGCTATCGACGACCGCACCTGAATCACCCTCCGGCCCCATCCGCGCGGTTCCAATCATGTGGTAAACCGTGATGCCCTCGCGCCGAGCCCAGTCAAGCAGCTCATCATCGCCTTGCAGGTTTTGATCGGGGTTGGTTTTCCCGGTCAGATATGGCTGCAGTGGGGCCGTGGTCATCAGCGCGCGCGCCAGCTGGATTGATCGCAGCAGCACCTGCTGATCGCGCGGATCAGACAGGTAATTCGGATTGATCTCTGGCGGAACAAACGGATTGCGAGACACCGGGCGTACATATCCATGGCTTTCAGGGCGCATTTGCCAGACGCCAACAGTCATACCTGGCACATTGTCCAAAAGGCCAACAGTGCCTTCGCGGAAGCTGGCCGGCGTCATCACATACTCAAGATCCGGAGTTTCCAACGCGTCCGAGGATTTCCAGAACAGGTGTGTTAGCGACGGGCTGACTGATAGCAGGCTGGGACGACCCAAAAGCCATTTCACGATCTCAAAGCCCAACGGGACGCCCTGTGCCATTGAATTAAAGGTTTTGATGTCCTTCAGGTGCGACACCATACGCACGCCGTAGTGATCGCGCAGGTTATTGCCAACTCCACGCAGATCGACCCGCACCTTAATGCCCAGATCGCCGAGAACCTCAGCCGGGCCAATGCCTGACAATTGCAGAAGTTTTGGCGTGTTCAGCGCCCCCGCACACAAAATGACCTCGCGACGGGCGTGGACCTCAGAGGCATTGCCCTCGCGCCCTCCACGAAGATACCGAACGCCACTGGCACGGGTCCCGTCAAACAGGATCGCTGCCGCCTGCGCATTGGTACGAATATCGACATTGGGCCGCTTGCTGGCCGGCCGCAGGAACGCCTTGGCCGCGCTATAGCGATAACCTTTGTGGACGGTGCGTTGAAAATACCCGGTCCCGGCCTGATCGCCACTGTTGTAGTCAGGATTGCGCGGGATGCCCATTTGTGCGGCACCTTCAATGAACGCCTCACAGACCGGATGGATCAGATCCAGATCGGTGATCGGCAACTCACCGTCGCGCCCACGTACAGAGTCATCGCCCGGTCCCATTCTCCGCTCTGAGCGTTTGAAATATGGGAGTACCTCGCTGTAGCTCCAGCCAGTGTTGCCCATCTGCGCCCAGTTGTCATAATCCGCGCTTTGACCGCGCACATAGTTCAACCCGTTAATCGAACTCGAACCGCCGAGCACGCGGCCCTGCGGCAAGGGGAAGCTACGGTTTGCGGTTGCCGGGTTCGGTTTGGACTTAAAGTTCCACGTCAATTTGGGCGAATAAATGTTCTTGATGTACCCGGCAGGGATATGGATGAACGGATGTCGGTCCTTGGGACCTGCCTCAAGCAGACAAACCGAAGCACCATCCGCACTCAAACGGTTCACCACGATCGACCCCGCAGTACCGCCGCCGACAACCACGTAATCAAACGTATCTGCGTTACTGGCCATGATGGTTTCTCCCGATCATGATGATCGCTGTATGCGCCTTGCTCATTTCAACAGTTGTTCTTCCATACCGGTGCGCAGTTTATAGGCGTCCGTGGTTCTGTCGATTTTGATGTCATCCCAGGTGATCGCTGCACCTTTTTTAACGGCTCGGATCAGCGGCACGTTGTGGGCCAGTCCCAACGGCACGTTGCCTTGTCGAACCGAGGAAACGGCGGGACACAGTCCGCCCGAAACCGTATAGCCGCCTTCGCCATCCAGCATCTCGCCCAGGTCCAGATCACGTTTCGCAATGGCGGCACAATCGGCGTTAAAGCAGATCGCAGCGCCGGTCGCCTCCGCCCTCAGCGCCACCGACGCAACCGACACAGCAAGTTCCAGCCCGATCATATGCCACCGTTTGTAAAGCGTCATGTATTTGCCCGAAGGATCGGTCACGACCTTGTATTCCTCGAAACAGTTTTTCAGATATTCCGTGTCAGCCTCGAACACGACCCAGACGCCCTTGCGGATGTCATAGGGAATCTGTTCGCCCTCGCGGGTCAGACAAGAGACCACGTCGACCAGCCCTTTGCGCTCCAACTGCCCACCTTCTGATTTTGGACGCATCAGGGTGGGGATGTCGTCAATCCCGCCAGAGGGGAAGGCTAACCCGTACTCGGGTGCTTCCAGCCCAGTGGCGTTGGCGATAGCCGCAGACTCGATGGCTGGTTTCGAGCCGTCAAGAAAGGCGTTGAACATTTTGGGGTTCAGACGTCCACGTTCGGCCTGTTCACGGGTCAAGCCCCAGTGATCCCAAACCGTATCAGGTGTGGACTGGCGGAAATGCGGCAACCATTTGTGGCCGCGACCGGCTGCCACCACGCTAAAGCCACAGGTGCGCGCCCAATCGACCAGATCACTGGCCAATGCAGGCTGGTCGCCATAGGCCATGGAATAAATAACGCCTGCCTCGGCCGCTTTCTGGGCTAGACCGGGACCGCAGAACGCATCCGCTTCGACGGTCACGTTGATCACGTTCTTGCCATGCGCGAATGCCGCCAGACAATGCGTCACAGCAGCCAGCGGATTACCTGTCGCCTCGATCACAATGTCGACTGCCGGATGTGCAATCAACGCCTGCCAGTCATCGTCCACACAAGTTTTTCCCGTGATCGCAGCGTCATCAAGGCTTGCCGCACTGTGCGCTTCATCCGACCAGCCGACCAACTTCATGTTGGATTTTGCGTTTCCCGGATTCAGGTCAACCACACCTACTATGTGGATGGCAGGGATGCGCACGGCCTGCGCCAAAAACATGGTGCCGAATTTCCCAGCCCCGATCATGCCAACCCGAATTGGGTTCCCGGCAGCCGCGCGTTCCTGTAATTTCTTGAAGAGGTTCATAGAATTACCCTATTTGTCAGATTTGCCGGATTGCGTGAGGAAATCAAAATCACACCCATCAGGGGCCTGAAGGACCGTCTGTTCATAAAGCGCACGGTAGCCGCGCTTGTGCCCTGCGACGGGGGCAAATTCACCAAGCCGCTTGGCGATTTCCTGATCTGACACCAACAGGTCAATGGATTTGTCTTTCACCGACAGGCGGATGCGATCGCCGTTTCGAACAGCCGCCAATGGCCCACCTGCGCCTGCTTCGGGAGAAATATGCAGAACGATGGTGCCAAAGGCGGTGCCCGACATGCGCGCGTCCGAAATGCGCACCATGTCTTTTACACCAGCCCGCGCCAATTTTTTCGGAATCGGCAGATAGCCCGCCTCGGGCATTCCTGCGGCGATCGGACCAGCGCCCTTCAGCACCATGATGTCACCTGCTTCGATATCAAGGTCAGGGTCATCAACGCACTTCGCAAGATCTTCCAGACCCTCGAAAACGATGGCGCGACCTTCGGTTTCGAATAGAGCTGGTGTTGCCGCCGCGCGTTTGAAAATGGCGCCATCCGGCGCGATATTGCCTTTGAGCGCGATCAGCCCGCCTTGATCCGAGACAGGTTTGTCAAATTCGCGGATCACCCGGCGATCGACCCATTCCATTTCCGGTTCCAGTCGATCCCCCAGAACCTGACCGGTCACACCAATCGTATCAAGATGCAGCAGATGGCGGATTTCACGCAGTATTGCGCCCACCCCTCCGGCTGCAAAGAAGTCTTCCATATAGCCGTCGCCCACAGGTTTCAGGTCTACCAGCACCGGGGTTTCGTCTGAAATCTGGTTCAGACGCGCGTTCGGAATACGAATGCCCAACCGGCCGGCCACCGCTGTCAGATGCACAATAGCATTGGTCGAGCCACTGACAGCCATCAAAACCCGAAAGGCGTTCTCGACCGAATGCACTGTGATGATATCGCTGGGCAGTCGCGGATTGGCAATCAAATCGACCGCTGTTTTTCCGCTGAATTCAGCCGCCACCAATCGATCCGAATGCACTGCCGGGATCGCCGCGCTTCCGGGCAACGACATGCCGAGCGTTTCTGCAATACAGGCCATCGTGCTGGCCGTACCCATGACCGCGCAAGTGCCTGCAGTCGTGGCCAAACGCCCTTCAACAACGTCAATTTCTTCACGCTCGACCTCGCCCGCGCGGTATTTGCCCCAAAACCGGCGGCAATCAGTGCATGCGCCCAGCCGCTCGCCCTTGTGCCGACCTGTCATCATTGGCCCAGTGACCAATTGCACCGCTGGAATGTTGGCCGATGCGGCGCCCATCAATTGCGCGGGTACGGTTTTATCGCAGCCACCAATGAGCACGACCGCATCCATCGGCTGCGCGCGCACCATTTCCTCGGTGTCCATGGACATCAAGTTACGATAGACCATGCTGGTGGGGTTTAGGAAAACTTCACCAAGGGACGTTGTGGGAAATGGTCTTGGCAACGCACCGGCCGCCAAAACGCCCCGCGACACGGCTGCGACCAGCTCGGGCATTGTGCGGTGACAATTGTTAAAACCTGAACCTGTTTCGGCAATGCCGACAATTGGTTTGCGTAACATTTCCTTTGACAGGCCCATCGACCGCGCAAAGGACGAGCGCAGGTATTCAGCAAAATCCTTGTCGCCGTAATTGGTCAATCCGCCGCGAATGCCGTGTTCTTCGTTCATAACTTGTCCTCTTTGAGAGTGGTCGCGCGAAAATCCGTACCAAGCAAACGCTCAAACACTAGGATCATGCCGCCTTTGTCCTTGTCACCGTGGCCTTCCAACAGGGCCTGCTGATAGGTTGCCGTCGCTGCTGCCAAAACCGGTGTGGGGATGTTGTGGCGCGCGGAAATTTCTGCGCCGCTGATCAGGTCTTTGTAGGCGGCCTGCATGGGGTAACCGTTGCTGAAATCACCTTGCAGGATATTTGGAACGAAAAACTCCGAGGCATAGCTGCGGCCGGTTCCGGAATTCACCACTTCTGCGACCTGTTCAGGATCAATCCCCAATTTGACCGACAGAGGCAGAATCTCAGCGAGGGCCGCCGCATTGATATCAAACAACAACTGGTTGATCAGCTTGGTCAGCTGCCCCGCACCCACATCGCCCATATGCAAAATTTTGGATGCCATCGTGGAGAGAGCGCCCTGAACCTCTGCCAGATCGTTTGCGTCACCACCAACCATCATGGTCAGCGAGCCGTCTTCGGCTCGCTTTTGCATGCCGGAAACTGGTGCATCCAAAAATCGCAATTCTGCAGCCTGTAAGCGGTTTCTCATTTCCAGCGTGGCGCCATATTCAATGGTGCTGGTGTCAACAACGAGCGCGCCCGCTTTCAGGTGTTGCACTAATCCTGCCTTGGAACCGAACAGCGCACTATCGACGATTTTTGCAGCAGGGAGACATGTGATCAGGACATCGACATCAGCAAATTGGTTGGGCTCTTCCGCACCTTTGGCGCCACTTTGCTCAACGTTGGCAACTGCACTTGTGTTTTGGTCATAGACCAACACATCGTGTTCGTGGGCCAGGTTAATCGCCATTGGCGCCCCCATCTGCCCCAATCCTACAAAACCAAATTTCATCGACTGCGCCTCGCTTTTCATAACGTGTCTGGACGCTATCATCGCGGTTGGCCTTACAAGGCATTCCGATTGGTGATCCCCCCATTCGACTCTTGCGAGTTTACGTTCGAGAGTTCTTTGTAGTTGGGCGTTGTCCAGAATCGGGACGGCAATTGGGTGAGGTTCAGACGATCGATTTTTGGAGCAACTCATCTCTTTTGAACGAAAGACTGTATTTTGTGAGCCAAGCGAAATTCTAAACCAAGATGTATCAAGGTAAGGGAAATCGAGGCCGCCGAAAATTGCACGACCACTGTTGCATTGAATATGCGGGCGGTATTCGAAGGCTATCCAAATCAGCGGTTGGTTTCCGAGCTTTGCCCCAATTCCTGTTCTGCGCGGCATAGCAAGGCAAGGGCGCGCTGAGCAAACTCGGGGTTTCAGATTTGCTGCGGTGTGCCTGAATGATCAGTTTTCCCGCTGGGTGGCAGCGCGTGATATTGTGCAATTGCGGCATTAGTCGTGCTGCGAGCGCGCGCAGCACGATAATCGAATTCACAGGTTGGACTCAGCGCAGACATTCGCTGCAGTTAGCCCTAACGGCAGCTTCGCGCTTCATCGCAGGCGTTCGAGGTCGAAGATTTGATATACAACCCCAGGTCGCTGGAAGCGCCCTCGCGTGGTGTCAGAACCGCATGCGATCTTCCCTTCTTGGTCGTTCGGGTCGATAGTTTCCTTGGCGCCGGCCAGTGTAAGGATCTGTATCGAGATATGTCCCTTGGCTTCGACGCATGTATTCGGCGAACTGGGTCAAGGCATCCACCTGATCATCTTTGAGAGCATCCGGAAACGCCAGCAGTTCCCTGCGGAACTCATCAAACCAGGGCTTGTTCGTGGGGATGACTAACTCGCCAGATTTGATCCAGTCGGTCTGTGGGATGAAGCGATCCAGCTTGCTGCTGACCACATTGACGGGCATGAAGACGCCTGCTGCGGTGCGTTTCAACTCATCAAGCAGGTGGATACCCATCGCAGAGGATTCAATCAAGACCCGGTCCGCGCGCCATTGTTTGCGCAATCGAAGAACAGTGTTCCGCACCTGAGTGTAGTTCGTTCGAGCACGAAAGACGTCGAGCAAATACCATCTCTCTTCATACGCATGCCATCCAAAGGTCAGCCCCACTGTGAAGTCACAGCGTGGACCATCCTTCGCTGCCGTATCCCAGCTCTGGACCCGCCGGACGAACACGCTTTCGTCCGGCAAGGTTTCCACCAGATGCAAGTCGGACATGGAGAGAAACTCGTTTTCTCCGTCCGTGGGGTTTTGTTGATACTGCGCCTGGAAGGCAAAATTGCCTATGTCGGCCTTGATCCGCTCAAGAACCTCCTGCGGTTCCCGCTCTGGGTTCAACAAGTCTCCTGGCTGACGCTTCAGGACCCGGTTGTTGTAGAGCGGGATCTCTTCCGGGATCTCCGCGATCGACGGCAGGCACAGATGATCAAATGTGTCCTTTTCCAAGAGATAGGCGGAGAAGTCATCCGGGTGCAGACGCTGCTGAATCGAGACAATACGATCGGTGCGCTTGTCGTTCAGCCGCGAGAACAGGGTCTGGTCGAAAAAATCACGCAACTCCTGGCGGTACGTATCGTGGCGCATTTCTGAAGGTTTACCCAGATCGTCGATGATAATGAGGTTTGCACCAAAGCCGGTGATACCACCGCCAAGAGAGACCGATTTGCGCCCGCCTCCTTTGGTGGTTTTCATATGTTCGAACCGGTTGTGTTTGGGATCGACCTTCATCTTTGGAAACAGGCGCTGATAATACGGGCTGGTCACCAGCCGTCGAAACTGTTCGGCATGTTCGCGCGCCAGATCTTTGCCGTAACTGACAACTACCACTTTCTTTGTCGGATCGCGTCCAAGCTCAAAGGCTGGCAACAAAACAGATCCACAGATCGATTTCAGATGGCGCGGGGCAATCGAGATCATCAACCGTTGGCACTCACCGGAGGCCACGCGTTGAAGGGCGTAACACATGGCCTCCAGGTAGGGAGCCCGGGCAAGCTTTTCGCCCGGACACAAGATACCAAAACTGCCCGCAAGGAATGCGTAGAGGTTTTCACGCATCGCAGCCTCTGCCAGCCTTTTGCGATCATCAGAATTCAGGGCATTCATCGTCGATGCCTCCCTGGATGCTTGCAAAGAGTTGATCCGGATCGTTACCAAACATATCCGCCAGCACTTCCAGGGCGGCCATGTCTGAACCGGGGTCGGTCTCGGTTGCACCTTCGCCACCCGCCAACTCTGCGGCGCGCCTCCTGAACCGTGGGCAACAGTTTCAGAACCCGGTCAATCGAACGCATCTCGCCTTTAACTGCCCCATTCACCAGCTGGCGCAGGATTGCCTCCAGCATCGTGACCTCGCGGCGTGATCCATTCTCGGTGATCGGGATTTTCCGAAAGAACACCTCCTCAAGCATCGACCCAACATTCTTCGAGGCTTTCGGCCGCCCTTTCGGATTGCCGGATCGGCCTTTCTTGAATTGGGTTGCTTTGGGCGGTTTGCCGTAGCCAACCGCATACTCCTTCGTATCGTCAGACATGACCCACCTCCTGCTCTGAAGTGGTGTCGCTGGCCGCAGAAAGCGCATCGAACGTCTGACCTGACACCGAATGCACGGCGCTCTCACCAGTCATCTCCTGCCAGCGGCGGATGGCGACATCGACATAGGCCGGGTCGAGCTCAATGAGCCGCGCCCGGCGCCCGGTTTTCTCAGCTGCCAGCAAGGTCGCGCCGGACCCGCCAAAGGCATCTAGCACGACGTCGCCGCGATGGCTCACATCCATGATGGCATCTGCCACCAGGGCCGTTGGCTTCACCGTCGGATGATCAGCGAGATCCGCCTCGCGCCCTGCCCCAAAACTATTCACACCGGCGTAATCCCAGACATTGGTCCGGTTGCGCCCGTGTTTGCCCAATTCGACATTGTTGGTATGCGAAGCCCCCGGTTTCTTGAAGATACAAACCAGCTCGTGCTTGGACCGATAAAGGCTGCCCATCCCGCCGTTGGTCTTATTCCAGACGCAGAGATTGATGAGGTCCAATCCACCTGCCTTGCCCGCCGCAATTAACTCTTCAATGTGACGCCAGTCCATGCAGATCATCGCAATGCCTCCGTCGGGCAGAATGACGAGCAAACGAGCAATCACGTCTGTGAGAAAGTTGCGGAACTCGCTGTCCGACATTTCTCCCGACGCCATGGCAAATTCGCGATGATCGCCGCCGGTGCCGCAACGGACATGCCCATTGACCGGCACATTGTAAGGAGGATCAGTGAACACCATCTGCGGGGTCTCGCCATCCAGCAAGGTGTCGTAGCTCTGGGCTTGCAAGGAATCCCCACAGAAGATGCGGTGGTCTCCAAGAACCCAAAGTTCGCCCGGCTGCGTGATGACAGGTACCGCAGGGTTCGGCGTCTCAACAGATTCCGCTTCAGTCTTTGCGGCCTCATCCGCGCCATCGATGATGATGTCAATCTCCGGCGTTTCGAACCCGGTGATATCCAGATCGAAGTCCAGCTCGCCATCAAGGCTGAGATCCATCAGTTCGGCAAACTCAATTTGGAGCGCCGCTTCGTTCCAGTCTGACAATTCGGCCAGCTTGTTATCCGCGATGCGCAGGGCGCGTACTTCAGCGTCAGACAAGTGATCCGCGACAACCGTCGGCACAGATTTCAACCCCAGGGCTTTAGCGGCCTCATAGCGGCCATGACCCGCGATGATGCAGCCCGCAGCATCCACAAGGATCGGAGTGACAAAGCCAAACTGGGCCACCGAAGCCTTCAGTTTGTCGATGTTCTTGGCCGCATGTACGCGGTTGTTATTGGCGTAAGGCTTGATCTGGCTGACCTGGGATTGGATGACTTTGTCCGCCATCCAGATCGGCGTGTAGGACGCCTGAACGTCACTTTGTGTTTTCTTGGCAGGCATAACCGCCTCCTTTTGCGTGACGCCGCGAGGACGTCGAGATGGAGGGATCGCGTTGGAAAATCGGAGAGAGCACAAATCGCAACTCCCCGGACCAAAGCGATCCGAGACGTTGCTCCTTTGAATGCTCTCTGCGGAAACCTGTGTTTCCAATGAGTGCTGCCTGCGGGAGCAGTTTCCCGCCCTGATAGTCCGAGCGATTGGGTTGAATGTAGGTGCCATCATTACGAGACGCAACCCCCCCAAACTAAAAGTAACCAATTAAGATTGTTGACGAATAATCGGGGGTACGGCAGCAACGCACTTCAAAATACACGCCTCCAGTAATCGTTTCAGAAAGAGCTGGACTGTTGCTGTGAACCACGCATCACTGAACCCACGCCCGAGCCATTCGGGCGCTCCTCAGTACCGGGGTTCGGCATCTCGCTGACCCAAGATCAGAGGAGACAGTTCGTGTCCGAGCGGAAGCAAACCAAAATTGACAAGGTGCAAGCTTTGTTGCGTCGCCCGAGCGGCGCCAGCCTTGAGGCGCTCTGCAAAGCAACGGGGTGGCGGCCTCACTCGGTCCGAGCAACTATTAGCGGTCTGCGGAAAAAAGGCGTCACAATTAAAAGGCGGGCATCCAACAAACCAGATGGCTCGACCACCTATCACCTGACGGCGGGAACAGGAGAAGCGTCGTGACGAAGGTTAGCGAAATTGCCGATCTCGCCGCCATCGGTCGATCGGATCTGGTCACGCTTTGGCAGAAACTGTTTGATCAACCCGCCCCCGCCATGCTCAGCCAACCCTTCCTGCGCCGTTTCATTGCCTTTGAGATGCAGTCCCGCTGTCATGGCGGGCTACCTCGGCATGTCAAAGCCACGCTGGAAAAGGGTTCCGAGAAAAAACCCCGGCCAGCCTGCCCTGGCCTAAAACCCGGCGGGCGCATGCTGCGCGAGTGGAATGGCGTGACCCATGTAGTCGACGTTACAGAGTACGGCTTCACTTGGAACGGTCGGTCCTATCGCTCGCTCTCCGCCATCGCCCGAGAGAATACCGGCGCGCATTGGTCAGGGCCGCGTTTCTTTGGGCTCACCGGCAAGGCGACCAAATGAACCCGCGCCGCAAAATCAGATGCGCGATCTACACACGCAAGTCCTCAGAAGATGGACTGGACCAGGACTTCAATTCACTGGATGCGCAATACGAAGCCTGCGCGGCCTATATCGCCAGCCAGCGACATGAAGGTTGGGCCCCATTGCCAGTCCGCTACGATGACGGTGGCCTGTCGGGCGGTACGCTCGAACGCCCCGCCCTGCAACGCCTGCTTGAAGAGATCGATGCCGGACGCATCGACATGGTCGTGGTCTACAAAATCGACCGGTTGACCCGATCGCTTGCCGACTTCTCCAAGCTCGTCGAACGGCTGGAACAGGCGAACTCTTCTTTTGTGTCCGTCACACAGGCCTTCAATACTTCTTCAACCATGGGTCGATTAACCCTTAACGTGCTGTTGTCCTTTGCTCAGTTTGAACGGGAAGTCACCGCCGAACGTATTCGCGACAAAATCGCGGCGTCTAAGAAAAAAGGACTTTGGATGGGCGGCAACCTTCCCCTGGGCTATGATCGCCACCCCGATCCTAAAGCAAGAACGCTGGTGGTGAATGAAGATGAGGCCAGAACGGTCCGGCATCTCTTTGGGCTTTATGACGAGCTGGGTTGCCTGCGCAAAGTAGAAGAACGGGCAACAGCAGAAGGCCTCCGATCAAAACGGGTTGTTCGGGCGGATGGAAGCGTGAAGGGGGATTGTCCGCTGTCACGCGGCCAGATCTATTACCTGTTGCGCAACCCGGTCTATCTAGGCAAAATCCGCCACAAGGACAAGATCTGGGACGGACAACATCCGGCGATCATCGACCAGGACATCTGGGACCGGGTACAGGAGAAAATGCGCCAAGCGTCGCGGCGATCCCGTGCAGACCCCACACCCAATGAGCGCCAACACTCCACTGACCCCGGGGCCTGGCTCACCGGTCTGCTGCAGGACGAAACTGGTGATCGGTTGACGCCGACCCACACCACGCGCAAAGGCCGTCGGTTGCGCTATTATGTCTCCAATCGACTGATCTCGGGCGGCAAGGATATCTCCGGCTGGCGACTGCCCGGCCCGGCACTGGAAAACGCGGTCATTGATGTCATCGTCAGACATCTGCAAGACGCCGCAATCACGCATCGAGTTCTGGCGCAGCCAGAGGCCGGGTCAGCGGAGGCGGTTCAGACTTCGGTCGCGGATTTAGCAACCCGGCTTCAACGCCAAGCCGGTCAGGTCGGCGCTGCTCTTCTGGCCAAAGGCAAAATTGCACGAGGTCAGATCGACCTCGAATTGAACCCCAAAACTCTGGCAGGCGCACTTGGCATTGCTGCGGACCATCTGCACCCGGATCTCACCGACGTCACCGCATCTTTCGATCTGCGCCGCCGCGGCGTTGAGGCCAAGGTCATCGCCGGAGATATGGCACCCCAACCTGATCCCCACCTCCGGTCCATGCTGATCCGCGCCCATGGCTGGGCCCGAGATCTGAAAGCCGGAGTTCAACTGATGGAGATCGCACGCCGCGAAAGCGTCCCCGGCGCCTTCATCCGCACCCGTGCTCAGCTCGCCTTTCTCTCCCCGAAGATTCAGGCAGCGATTCTCGACGGCGCTCAGCCGCCCGAACTCACACTCAAGCGTCTGGTCAGCGTGACCCACCCACTTGACTGGGCTGAACAGGAGCGCCTGTTCGGCTTCTGATAGCTCCAGTCATGCTTCCCTGATGCAGGGTTCGCCCTCCCTGATCCGGCGGAACAATTCCCTGTTCTTGCGAGAAAATTCCCTGTTCCACTTTTTAGGGAATTTGCATCATAAGCTATTGGAAAAAATAGAGTTGTGACATCTGAAATCTCGGGTTCCAGACTTGTTTTGCAGAAATTCCCTGTAAATTGCCGGGTATCAGGGAAATCTGGCCCAAAGCGACCCCGCCAAAATGCGACACTGAGACTGGCGCCTGAGTTGTCCTCTGAATGTACAGTCTGCTCCGTCTCTGATTGAAAGCGCATGCGCCAACGCGCGGGAATTGCGGCACAATTCCGGGCCAGAAAACACAACTGAAGTGAGACAGGTATGAGTGGCGGGGAGACAGGGATTCGAACCCTGGGAACGCTCTCACGTTCAACGGTTTTCAAGACCGCCGCATTCGACCACTCTGCCACCTCCCCACGTGGAGCAGGGTCTAAGGCGAACTGTAAACGGTGGCAAGAGCAAATAGGGAATTCTCGCCTAAGCGCGTGCAGTGGTCTTCCCATGAAACCCTCGCCACGTTATGCTTTGCACGAAGACCGTAACAGGCCGGCAATACAGAACCGGCGCTCGGCGGCGGGGTTCAGGAAACGAGACCCCTTCAGGCAAGGGATAAAAAATGAAGCGAGCGATTGAGACACGCGTAAAACCGCGATCGTTGGCGGTGCTGGCCTTGGCCCTGGCAGTACTGGCCAGTTGTGATGAGACTTTGTCGCCGGATGGCGTCTCCGAAAAAGCCCAGAGTAACGACACTCAGAACGACGGTGGGATTGAACTCTTCCCCGATGTTGCAAGCAATTCTCGGAACTCCGTAGAAGCGCCGGAGGTTTTTGAAGTAACCGAGGCCGGGCTTTGGGATGGTCGTCCTTCGCTGGGCGGTATCTGGGTCGCGCATCCGGACGTTTCACAGCCGGAACGTGTGGTCATCAAAAACCCAACAAACGATAAGTCTGTTACTGGAGCGCTGTTCCGGCGGGAGAGAAACCTGCCCGGACCGGCCTTGCAGTTATCGTCGGAGGCCGCTGAAAAACTGGGAATACTCGCGGGGTCGCCCACGAAAGTTCAGGTCGTGGCCTTGCGACGTAAACCGGTGGAAATAGAAGAAGCCGTACCCGAAGAAGCCCTGGAAACCGAAACTGCAAACAAAGACGAGGCTCCGGCAGTGGAAGATGCCAAGCCGAAGGACGAGGCAGTCGAAACGGCATCGGCAGACCAGGAAAAGCCCGCCAAACGGAAATGGTGGCAAAAGAAAGAACCCGTTGCGGCGGCTGGCGCGGTCGGCGCCGCAGCTGCAGCAACCGACTCTGCCGCTGAGGCAACGGTCGAAGCAACCGAAGAAGTTGTCGAAACCGCGGCTGAGGTCGCACCGGAAAAACCCAAGAAACGGAAGTGGTGGCAAAAGAAAGAGACTGTTGCCGCAGAAGGTGCAGCCGGAGCCGCTACAGCTGCAACCGATGCAGCGGCTGAGGCGACGGTCGAAGCGACCGAAGAGGTTGCCGAATCTGCGACACAGGCGGCACCGGAACCGGCCCTGTCCGATCCTACGGTCACACCGCCTGCGGAAGAGCCAAAGAAACGAAAATGGTGGCAAAAGAAGTCGTCGGACGAAATAGTTGAAACTCCGCTGGATCCGATTGCGGGTGCTGCGGCGGCCATAGAGGTGGCTGAACCAACTGCAGCCAGTACTGCCAGTGCCAGTAAGACAGCTTCGACCAGGTCGATCAGCAAGCCTTTTGTGCAGGTCGGAACTTTCACCGTCGAAGCGAATGCCAAAAGTGCGGCAGCGAAAATAAAACGGAACGGGCTACCTGCAGACGCGCGCGAGTTGAAGTCCGACGACAAAACGGTCTGGCGCGTGCTGGTCGGACCCGCCTCCACCCGCGCTGAAAGAAATGCGATGCAGAGCGACGTCAAAGACCTGGGTTTTACGGACGCGTACTCTGTCAAAAACTGAAACAAAGGAGGCCCCCGTGCTGTCCTCACTGCGATCATCCGTTTTGACCCTCGTGCTGGCGCTATTTGCCCTGCCCGCACATGCCTTTGATACAACTGCCCGAGCGGCATATGTTATGGATCAGACGACCGGCACGGTTTTGTTGTCCAAAGAGGCCGATCAACCGCTTCCACCCGCATCGATGTCCAAGTTGATGACGCTTTATGTCGCGTTCGAAGCATTGCGAGATGGACGTCTGACGCTGGACGAAACACTGCCGGTTTCCGAACACGCCATGAGCTATGGCGGATCGACCATGTTCCTGAACACGCAGGACCGCGTCCGGGTCGAGGATTTGTTGCGCGGAATCATCGTCCTGTCCGGCAACGACGCCTGCGTTGTAATCGCCGAAGCGCTTAGTCCCGACGGGACGGAGGCTGGATTCGCCCGCTATATGACGCAGCGCGCCAAGCAGATGGGGATGGACAATTCGAACTTTGCCAATTCGAACGGCTGGCCTGCTGCGGGACACATGATGTCTGTTCATGATCTTGCCGTTCTCGCGAACCGGCTGATCAGCGATTTCCCGGAATATTACCCCCTGTTCGCCGAGGAAGAGTTTGAGTTCGATGGTCGCGCGCCGTCAAACAAGCGAAACCGAAACCCTCTGTTGAAACTGGGAATCGGTGCCGACGGCCTGAAAACAGGTCACACGCAGGAGGCAGGGTATGGTCTTGTCGGATCGGCCAAGCAGGGTGATCGCCGGGTGATCTTTGTGCTCAGCGGCCTCGACAGCACCGCCCGCCGCGCAGAGGAGGCTGAGTCCGTGGTTAACTGGTCGTTTCGAAATTTTGTCGAGAGGACAGTTGCCGACGCCGAAACACCGATAGCCGAGGCCAAAGTCTGGATGGGGGCCAACAAATCCGTGGGCCTTATTCCCGAAGAGGATCTGACCCTGCTTTTTCCTGTGCTGGGTGACAAGAACATCCAGGCCGAGGTTGTCTATGACGGCCCCATCAACGCTCCGATCAGTAAGGGGCAGAAACTGGCCGAGCTGGTCATCAAGCCCGAAGGTCTGCCGGAGATCCGGCGCCCGTTGGTGGCGGCCCAGAACGTTGCGACCGGAGGGTTTGTGGTACGCATGATGACTGTGGGCGGCATCGTCCTGACCGACGTGATCGGCAATCCATTGGATGCAATGTGACGAAATCCGGGTTGTTTCTGACATTCGAAGGTATCGACGGGTCCGGCAAGTCTTCGCAGGCGCGCATGTTGGCCGATCGGTTGCGCAAACTGGGCCACGAGGTGGTTCTGACGCGGGAACCCGGCGGCTCCACCGGTGCCGAGGAAATCCGCAGTCTGGTTCTGGAAGGCGACCCTGACCGCTGGTCGGCTGAGACGGAGATTCTGCTGTTCACCGCCGCCAGACGCGATCATCTGGAGCGGACAATCGAACCGGCACTGGCAGCCGGCAAAGTGGTGATCTGCGATCGCTTTGCGGACAGTACCCGCATGTATCAGGGCCTGTCGCGCGGCGATCTGCGCGGGTTGGTTGATGAGCTGCACAGCCTGATGATCGGACGCGAGCCCGACCTGACCCTCTTGATCGACATGGACCCTCAAACCGGCCTGTCGCGGGCAAAGGGAAGACAGGGAGCTGAGGAGCGGTTCGAGGACTTTGGACTCGACCTGCAACAAAAGATGCGCGCAGGTTTTCTGGCACTGGCAAAAGAATTCGCTGGCCGTTTTCGTGTGGTCGACGGCAACCGGGACATGGACAGCGTCGCACAGGATGTGACAGATATCGTCCTGCGAGCCATGCGATAGACGATTTATGAGCGACGACACCCCGACCCCGGATCAGGCACCCGGTGCCCCTCACCCGCGTGAGACCCAACAACTGTTTGGGCAAAACACGGCTGAGCAGGCGTTTCTGAGCGCGTTTAACTCGGAACGCCTGCACCACGGCTGGCTGCTGACCGGTCCGCAAGGGGTGGGCAAAGCCACGCTGGCCTGGCGGATCGCCCGGTTCCTGCTGGCGACGCCTCCGGCAGAAGATGACGGACTGTTCGGACCGCCCCCGCCGCCCGAAACGCTGGAGATCGACCCGGATCACTCCGTCGCCCACCGTATTCTGGCTGGGGCTGAGCCCGGTCTTGCCGCCATCACCCGATCGATGAACGATCAGGGGCGGTTGCGGAATGAGATCGTCGTGGATGACATCCGCAAACTCGGAAAATTTTTCGGACTGTCCTCAGCCGACGGCGGGCGCCGGGTTGTAATTGTGGACTCGGCGGATGAGATGAACGTCAGTGCGGCGAATGCCCTGCTGAAAATGCTGGAAGAGCCCCCGGCCCGCACCACATTGCTGCTGGTCTCGCACCAGCCGTCGCGCTTGCTGCCTACCATTCGGTCCCGCTGCCGCACCCTGCGCCTGTCTCCGCTGGCTTCAGAGGATATGCAAGCGGCCCTGACGCAGACCGGGGCAGAATTGCCCGCACAGACAGAACACCTGGCCGCATTGGCTACTGGCTCTGTGGGCGACGCGGTGCGGTTGATCAATTTGGGCGGCCTTGAGATTTACGCTGAACTGATCGCTATTCTGGGGACCCTGCCCCGGATGGATCGCCAGCGGGCATTGGCCTTGGCCGAGGCCGCCGCCCAGCGCGGCGCGGCAGAGCGGTTCGAACTGCTGCTAACTCTGATCGAAATCGCCCTGTCCCGACTCGCGCTCACAGGCGCAACCGGCGCTCCTCCGACGCCCGAGGCCGCGCCGAACGAGGCGGAAACGCTTTCTCGGTTGTCCACGTCAACGCATCAGGCCCGCCGATGGGCCGAGGTCGCGGCGACAATCACCGCCCGCGCGCGTCACGGGCAGGCGGTGAACCTTGACCCTGCCGCTCTGGTCCTAGATACGGTGTTCAAGATACAGGAAACCGCCGGTCAGAGCAGATGAGCGATACCCCTCAGATTACCGACAGCCATTGCCATCTGGACTTCCCCGATTTCGATGGCCAGCTTGATCAAATCGTCACGCGCGCCGCCGACGCCGGTGTGACCCGCATGGTCACGATCTGCACACGCCTGCGCAACGAACCCACTGTCCGCGCCATAGCCGAAGCGCATGCGCCCGTGTTTTATGCCGCTGGCACCCATCCTATGAGTGCCGCCGAAGAGCCGATGGCGACGGTCGACGAACTGGTGGGATTGTCCCAACACCCCAAATTTGTGGGCATCGGCGAAAGCGGGCTGGACTATCATTACACCGCAGACAGCGCCGAGGTGCAGAAGCAATCTCTGCGTGTTCATATCGAAGCCGCCCAGCGAACCGGGCTGCCGCTAATTATCCACGCCCGCGCCGCAGATGACGACATGGCGCGAATTCTGGCCGAAGAACATCGCAACGCGCCCTATTCCTGCGTGATGCACTGCTTTTCTTCCTCCGCCAATCTGGCCAAAGCTGCATTGGATCTGGGCTTTTACCTGTCCATGTCTGGTATCGCCGCCTTCCCCAAAAGCCAGGAATTGCGCGATATTTTCGCCAGCGCCTCTGTCGATCGCGTTCTGGTGGAAACTGACGCGCCTTACCTGGCGCCGCCACCGTATCGTGGAAAGCGCAACGAGCCAGCTTACACCGCCCACACCGCCCGAAAAGGGGCCGAGGTTTTTGGTATGAACTACGCCGATTTTGCTGCGCAGACACAGGCCAATTTCGACCGACTGTTCACCAA
Organism: Ruegeria lacuscaerulensis; assembly: GCF_013031245.1. GTDB lineage: Bacteria > Pseudomonadota > Alphaproteobacteria > Rhodobacterales > Rhodobacteraceae > Ruegeria > Ruegeria lacuscaerulensis_C. Next base: position 314,407 of record NZ_WPZL01000001.1, on the reverse strand, counting down.
AGCCGCGACCTATAAGGCGGCGGCATGACCGAATTGCGTTGCACCATCCTCGGTTGCGGCTCTTCAGGTGGGGTGCCCCGGCTGGGCGGGCATTGGGGCGAGTGCGATCCGCAAAACCCCAGGAACATTCGCCGCCGCTGTTCCATGCTGGTGGAGCGCGACGGGCCAGACGGCACGACCTCGGTTCTGATCGACACCACGCCCGACATGCGCAGCCAACTGCTGGACAGCGGAACCGGGCGGCTGGATGGCGTCGTCTATACTCATTCGCACGCCGACCATGTGCACGGTATCGACGACCTGCGCATGATCGTGTTCAACATGCGTGAAAGAGTGCCTGTCTGGGCCGATGGCGACACGCAAAACGATCTTCTGGGCCGGTTTGGATATGCATTCGTTCAACCGGAAAACTCGCCTTATCCGCCGATCCTTGACCTGAAAACCCTGGACGGGCCGTTTGAGATTAACGGCCCGGGTGGCCCGATCCCGTTTCATCCTTTCAAGGTCAACCACGGCTCGATCGACTCGCTGGGCTTCAAGATGGGCAATCTGGTCTACCTGCCGGATGTCGCCGAAATCTATGACGATGCCTGGTCACTGATGGAGGGACTGGACTGTCTTGTCATTGACGCCCTGCGCCGGTCTCCGCATCCCACCCACGCCCATCTGGAAAAGACACTGGGATGGATCGAGCAACTGCAACCGAAACGCGCAGTTCTGACCAACATGCATATCGATCTCGACTACGCGACGGTCGAGGCTGAGACCGCCGACTACATCACCCCTGCGTATGACGGCATGGTGATCCATCAGGCCCTGTAGGACGCTGCCCCTTCGGTCCGCGATATCGCTGCCCATGTCGGCAACGCCAGCGGGGCGGTAAAATGCTGCAAAGCCTGATCAACGTCATTCTTCCGGTTTTTCTTGTGATCGGAGCGGGCTACGCCTCGACCCGCCTGGGGTATTTCAAAGAGCTCCATGTCGATGGGCTGATGAAATTCACCCAAGGGTTCGCGATCCCCTGTCTGTTGTTTCTGGCCATCTCGCACCTGGACCTGAGCGCCAGCTTTGATCCCCGGTTGCTGGCCAGCTTCTACACCGCCGCCGCGCTGTGCTTTACTGTCGGATTGTTCGGCGCGCGTTTTATCTTTGGCCGCGACTGGGAAGATTGCGTCGCCATCGGGTTTTGCTGTCTGTTTTCCAACTCGGTTCTGTTGGGTCTGCCCATCACCGAGCGCGCCTATGGACCAGAGAACCTCACCGGAAACTACGCGATCATCGCCTTTCATTCCCCCTTTTGCTACGGCGTTGGCATCACCGTGATGGAGGTGATCCGAAATCGCGGCAATGGCGGCACCCACATGGTTCGGTCCGTGTTGTCCGCGATGTTCCGCAACGCCCTGATCCTTGGCATAGCATTGGGATTCATCGTAAACTTATCCGGGATTGGAATTCCGGCCGTTGTGGACGAAGCCCTTAGCCTGGTAACTCGCGCGGCTCTGCCCGGAGCCCTGTTTGCGCTGGGCGGCGTGCTGGTCAAATACAAACCCGAAGGTGATCTGCGTGCCATCGCGTTCGTCTGTGGGGTATCTCTGTTGCTGCACCCCAGCCTAGTGTGGCTGTTCGGAACTACGGTCGGGCTGCCGCAGGATTTGTTCCGTTCGGGCGTTCTGAACGCGGCGATGGCTCCGGGTTTCAACGCCTATATCTTTGCAAACATGTATGGCCGGGCCAAACGGGTCGCGGCCTCTTCTGTACTGCTTGGGACGGCAGCATCCATTCTGACGGTCTGGCTTTGGCTGACCCTATTGGGCTGACATCGCCAAATCATGGATTGACATTGGCGCATCAGGAAACACCTATCGGGCAACCAAACAGGACTATTTCAATGCACCAAGCCCTCATTGTCGCCCATGGTCAGCCTTCGGACCCAAGCCCGGCCGAAGCGGCGCTTGCAGCCTATGCGGCCGATGTGGACACGCTGTGCGATGGTGTCACTGTCCACTCGGCCACACTCGCTGCCCCAGGCGCCCTTGAGGGCAGGCTGGCGGAAATGCCTGACACTGCAGTGATTTATCCGTTATTCATGGCAAAAGGCTGGTTTGTTTCCAGCGCTTTGCCCAAGCGCCTCGGCGACCGGCAACTTCGAATCCTCGATCCACTTGGAGTGGACGTCGAGTTGCCTGCCTTGGTGGCCGACGCGCTGCGGGATGCTTTGGCAGAAAACCATTGGGCCGCAAACGCCACGGATTTGATTCTGGCGGCCCACGGCTCAGGTCGTAGTCGCAATCCTTCTGCAGTGGTAAAGAGTTTTGCCGCCGAGTTGGGGAAACATCTACCGTTCAGATCAATTCAGCTTGGATTTGTAGAAGAACACCCTTCCATCGCCGAAGCTGCCTCGGGCCTTTCGGAACAGGCCCTCTGCCTGCCTTTTTTTGCCTGTACCGGTGGTCATGTTCTTGATGACGTTCCGCAAGCACTGGACGAGGCGGCCTTTAAGGGAAAAGTCATGCCCGTTGTTGGAGAGTTGCCTCAAATTAAACGGCATATTGCCGCGATACTGACTGGGGCCATCAAAGGGGCGTAACCTGACTCAGATATTGAGCTTCTGGCGTTTTCTAAACCAGACGAGAGGCGCGCCTTTCGAACCCTCGTTAGTTCTGCTGCGTAAGTGTTGCAGCTGCAGACATTCGTTAGTCCGGCAACTCTCTATTCCGAGGGCGTATCGGTTGCCGCGTTCGTTCTCTGAAGATCTACAAGCGTTGAATAAAGGCAATGGCGAGACCTGCCATTCCTTTTTGCCTCATACAGGGCGAGGTCAGCAGCATGGAGGACTTCTGCAGCTTTCGGCGGTGTAAACTGAGTGGACAAGGCGGTTCCGATGCTTGCGGAAATTCGGCAGGTATTGTTTTCGAACACCATGGGGATCTGCAACCTGTCAATTAGGCGCCCGGCAATTGCCGATATAATAATTTCGTCTGCCAACCCCTTGAAAATAATTACAAACTCATCCCCTCCAATGCGGGCAACTGTGTCGTCGTTACGGGTTTCCTCCACCATAATCCGGGCAGCTTGCTGCAGCACGTAATCCCCTGCGGCATGTCCAAACCTGTCATTGACGGATTTGAAGAAATCCAGGTCCAGGTGCATCAGTGCAAAGGGCGAGTTCCCGGATATCAGATGCCCCAGAAAGACGTCCATCGCGCGCCGGTTCTTCACTCCGGTTAGCATGTCGGTAAATGCTTGCTCTTCAGCTGCCAGCATTGCCCCCTGCAAGCGCAGGTTCAGCGACCGCGAGGCTTCCATCGCGGCGGATTTGGCTTCAACCAGATACAGCAGCTCAACCGCCAGATCGGTGCCGGAGAAATCTGCGCTGGTCAGAGCATAATCGCCTACGGCATCCAATATCGAAATTCCGAAGGACAGATTGATAACCGCACCCTTTCCGTGGGGCAGCGGGGCGATCAACCCTTTGAGCGCGGTGCGCGGTGTATCGTGGAGTTTCAGATGCACTTTTGCCCCCGCCAGCGTCATTAGCGCAGAAATTGTGGTCACGGCACGGGGACGAACCAACTCAAAGACATCCAGAAAATTCTTGCCGGCCATCGGCTGATCAGGTCGTAATTTTTGCAATGTTGGGCCGACACGAATTATCCTGCCCCCATCGTCCACCAGCACGAACATTGGGCAAAGCGTATCCAGAAGAGTCGCTAGGTTTTCCGTATCAATCATAACTTGCGCGCCCCAGGTCAAAATGGCGCCCTTCTGCAAATGCGCTTTCTACAAGGACTATTGAGATAACGTCTGCCTCACCCTCCTGCCCATCATGGGATAGCATGGCCAAAGCTCCGTAATCGTCGGCCATGGCACGCAAAACGCCCACCATGACACTGGAAAAGCCCGGCAAACCCGGGTGGCAACACAGTTGATATTCCATTGGATTCACTTCTCTGAGTTCCAATTCGGGCAGGCTGAGATCGGACACTGCCAGCCGAACCCGGTCGGACAAATCGTCCAGAGAATGAAGGAATTCCACATATGTAACGCCGCCGAACCGCAGCAGCCTGCGCAAGTCCTCCATATTGGGGTGTGAAACCAGATAAGTTCCCAGATCTTCAAGGATTTCTGCGCGTGGCCTGTTCAGATCAGCGCAAAGCGCATCCATGACGCGGACAGTCACGTCATCATCATAGACAAGCATGGCTTCAAACTCGGCAAAGCCCAGATCGGCCGCCTCGGTCACACGTAGCCAGCACGATTGCCCGTAAGTCGCGCATACAAAGGACTGTATCGCCCGATTGATCAGACCATGCATGAGATGCCCCAGATTGGTTACACGCCCAGTCTGGCCTGACAATCCTTAACAAACCCCCAAGATGGATGGCGAGATTCAGACAATATGATCAAGTCTCGAACTGGAAGTCCTTGCGAAAAAGCTAGAAATCCGTAGGCGCCCCACCCTCGGCCTTGCGGCGTTCCACGAAGTCGGCAAGTTCTTCCCGAATCCCGTCGTCCAGCGCGGGCGGCTCAAAGCTGGTGATGATTTCCTTGAACATGTGATGGGCGCGTTCTGCAGTCCATATACCTCCGGCGACATCCCAGCCTTCATAGTTTTTCCAATCACTCAGGAAGGGCTGATAAAACGCAGTTGTGTAGCGGTCCTGCGTGTGTTGGATACCAAAGAAATGGCCGTCGTTTCCAACAGAACGGATCGCATCCAACGCGATTTCATCGGGTCCGGTCGCCGTTATCTCGGGCTGCATATAACGTTGTATTTGCTGAAGAACCTCGCAATCCATGATGAATTTCTCGGGGCTTGCGATCAGCCCGCCTTCCAGCCATCCGGCCGCGTGGTAGACCATATTCGTCCCCGACTGCACAGCCGCCCACAGTGAGTTCGACGTTTCCCACACCGATTGCCCGTCCGGCACGTTAGCTGCGCAAACGCCCGATGAGCGCATTGGCAGGTCATAAAATCGCGCCATCTGTCCTGTCATCTGGGTCGAGCGCATATATTCCGGTGTGCCAAACGCCGGAGCACCCGACTTCATATCCACATTGGATGTAAACGTTCCGACGACACAGGGTATCCCGGGGCGAACATATTGAAACAGAGCGATTGCGCACAGGGCTTCGGCCAGCGATTGAGCCACTGCTCCGGCCATCGTCACCGGTGCCATCGCCCCGGCAAGTGTAAACGGCGTCACCACGATCGCCTGCCCACGACGCGCCAAACGCAAACAACCGTCAATCATCGGGTGGTCGTGTTTCAGCGGTGAAGTAGAGTTGATATTGGTGTACATCCGCGGGGTTTCTTCAAACTCCTCGTGGCTTAACCCCCCAGCGATCCTGACCATTTCCATCACGTCTTCGACACGTTCCTTGCCCAGCGAATAAGCGTGCATGGCCTTATCAGTCAGGGTCAGCTTGTCATAGAGAACGTCGAGATGCCGGACACTGGCGTGAATATCGACCGGCTCGACCGGATAGCCCCCTGCAAAGTGGATACAGTTGAAATACTGGGTGAGTTTCAACAGATTACGGCACATTTGCCGGTTTCCTGGAACCTTGGTGCCGATCTCCATATCCCAGTAATTCGGTGGAGATGACACGTTGCCGAACACGATATTTTTGCCGCCAATCTCGATTGTGTGATCAGGATTGCGCGGAGTGATGGTGAATTTGGAAGGTGCCTTTTTCACCATTTCCATCACAAAGTCCCGGCCCATGCGAACGTTGTCGCCCTCAACCGTGCAACCAGCTTCCTTCAGAATGCCTTTGGCCTCTTCGTTGTAGAATTCGACACCAATCTCTTCGAGGATTCGCATGGCCCCTTCGTGTATCGCCTCGATTCCATCCTCGCCCAGCGGCTCGGTCGGGTTGTCGATATTGACCGGAGGGTTCCAGGGCATCTGATCGATCACGGCACTGCCCCTGCGTTCTGCGGCACCGGCTCGCCCTCCAGCGCGACGTCTGCGGGTTTTTGTGTCAGCCATTGTGTCCTCCGGAACTTGCGTTTTCTCAAGCAAGCCCTGAAGCCGGGTATGTAGCCGCTCTGAATGCGACAAGCTATGTCGGTTTCGAATTCAGAACAGCTGAATCCAGAGCATTTCGGTTCAGATTTTTGCCAGCCAGTCAGGAATGTGCCCAATATCCGGCAACACGACATCTGCCATTGGCGCCAACACTTCGGTCTGAGCCAACCCGGTCAGAACACCGATTGTGGTCATCCCTGCGGCGCGCCCGGCTTGCAGGTCGTGCAGACTGTCCCCGACCATTGCCACTTGTTCAGGGGCCACGCCGACTTGCGCGGCAAATGCAAGCAATTGCCCAGGCCCGGGCTTAAACCCGTGTCCGCTGTCATAGCCCGCAACAAAATCGAAATGATCGCGAATTCCCACCGATTCCAGGTGTTTTAAGGCCGGCCCCTCACTGTCATTGGTAGCCACACCCAGTTTAAGCCCCGCCTGTCGCAACCCATCCAGAAACGGAATCAAAGGCACTGCTTGCGCCTGAGGTGCGGACGCCGCTTCGGCATTGATTGCCTCAATCAGTTCCGCAAGCGACATGTCCGGCAGAAGCGGGACCAGAACTTCGGCAATTTCCTCAACCGTCCCGGCAATAACGATGCTGTCTTCGGAATAGGTGACCTCCTCCAGGTCGAAACCGATGGCACGTCCCAGTTCCATAGCCCGCGCGTGGTCGCCATCTGCCAGACGCAGTACAATATTGCGCCCGAAGGTTCCCCATGTGTTTGCAAAATCAAAAAGTGTACCATCCTTGTCGAACAAGATCGCGTCGATGGGCATTTGGGGCTCCTGCAAGTGAGGTGGATCAGGTCCAGTGGACGTCTGCGCCCCCGGACAATACAGCACGGGCTTGGACAGGTAAGTCATACGGCACCGAATTGGCGTCACAAAAGGCGATCACCCACGAATCGTCAAGCAAAAGAAATTCAAGAACTGACCCGAGAAAATCCGGCTCGGCCGCCCTGTCCCGCAAATCCTGAGCGGATGCACCGGTCGATCCAAGAAAAACAGGCAGCAATTCTTCGTTTCCAACCAGCCAGCTCAGAACATTGAGCGCCAGTGCTTCAGCGGAATGGGCAGGAATCGGCATAAAACGGCCCCGGATCAGAACTTGGAAAGGGTTTGTTAACCAGACTCATAAAGACTTTGGCAACGCATGCAATCAATGGTGACTCAAATGTCCGTGCAGGGAACTATCCTTGTCCTCGACGGGACCTCGACCAATCGCATCATGCTGAAAGTTCAACTAACAGCAGCATGGTATCAAGTCGTGCAGGGCGAAAAGCTGCAGGGGCTTGCCGGGCTGTTGCGGCGCACGAAACCCGATCTGGTGCTGACCTCTCAGACATTGCCGGACGGCACCGCTGCAGATGTAAAAAGGCTGGTCATGGCGGATCCGGACCTGATTGATGTGCCAGTGGTTGCTATCGCTCCGCAAAATGACAAAGCAGCCAGGTTACAGGCCCTGGCCGACGGATTGGACGATGTTCTGGCACATCCGTTCAAGGATACTTTTTTGCTGGCGAGGGTACGCAGCCTGTTGCGAGTACGCGCAGATACACAGGATTTGCGTGTCGGGAATGGATCGCAGCCGATTGGGTTTGCCGAACCTACTGCCGCGCTAATAACCCCTCGCAAGGAAGGCCGTGTTGCTATTCTGACGCAAACCTCACACACCGGCGCGCTATGGCAAATCGGACTATCGAAATCCACACGACACAACCTGTCCACGCACACAGTATCGGACCTTCAGGCACTTCTATCCGGGCCTGTTCCGGATGCAATTTTGTTTGAAGTGAGCGCGAACCCTTTCGGATTGAACCTGCTTGCCGACTTGAAATCGAGAGGTGCCACGCGGAACACCGTGGTGATCGGTATAGTTGAAGGCGATAACGCCGACCTGGCCTCGGAAGCGCTGGACCGGGGGGCTGACGCGATTTGCATGGACGGATTCTGCGCCGAGGAAACGCTGCTGCGGTTGGATGGCCAGGTTGCCCGCATAACGCGGTTGGACCAGATGCGCGCCTCTCTGCGGCAAGGGATCGCCGAATCCTGGGTTGACCCTCTGACCGGTTTGCATAATCGCCGCTATGCAATGCACGCGATGGGTCTGATTGCCCACCGGTCCACACATGCCGGGCATGGCTTTGCCGTCATGCTGGCTGATCTGGATCATTTCAAAGCCATCAACGATCGGTTTGGTCATGCCGGGGGGATCACGTTCTGGCCGAAGCCGCCATTCGGATGGAGCGCACGGTCGCCTCTGCCGGTTTTGTCGCGCGGATCGGTGGCGAAGAGTTTATGATAGGCCTTGCTGACACCACACAGGAAAAGGCCCTGAAACTGGCCCGGAACCTGTGTGATTGCATCCGTGTGAAACCGTTCGACCTGCCCGATACCCCTGCCCCGGTGCCGGTTACGATCAGCATCGGCCTGATCGTAACCCAGCCCTCATCCAAGTTGCGCCAGCCTGCGCTGCTGGACACGCTGATAAAATCAGCCGACACCGCGCTTTATGCGGCGAAATCGGCTGGTCGCAATCAGGTCCGGGTTCGGCAAAGCGCCGCCTGAGATAGTCAATCTCTGTTCTTGCGCCCATGCGACTTGCGGTGAACCACGTCCTCCAGCCTGTCCGCATAGGCCTGACGCTCAGCATCACTCATTGCGGTGACGCGCGCCAACCACTGCTCTTGCAGGGCTGATTGCATATCCGCCATGAATTGCGCCTGCTGCAGCAGAAGAGCCTGTACGGCCGCCGGATCAAATGGTTCTGCTCTCAAAGCCGCGCCAAGTGCCGCGAAATCCTGAGCACGAAGTTTTGCCCCCTTTACATGCCGCTCAGACAGTTCCCCGCGCAGGACTTTGCGATCTTCTTTGGGCAGGGCCCGATATAGAGCCGGCCCAAAACCAGGCGGCGCCTTGCCGTGATCACCACCTTTGACCCTGTAAACAGTGCCCAGTGCAACCCCGACGATCAGCAGATTCAGAGCCAGCGAAACGCTCAGCAGAACCGATACCCAACGTCGTCTTGGTTTGGGATTATCGCTCATTCCGCGTCCTCCAGAAATGTTGTGTCCAGGCCCAGGTCAGCAACCACAAAGGTCACATCCTGCGCATAGATATACGCCGCCGGATCAGGCAGAAAGCCAGGTGCTGAAAAGCCGATCCAAACCCCGGCCGCGCTGGCTGCAACCAGCCCGCTCATGCCCTGCCAGCCTCCGATCCCGTCAAGCATCCGCACCCAAAGGGGGCGTGGCGGTTGCGCAGCTTGTGCAAGCCGATCAAGGCGAACAGATTCGGCATCCGTCAGAATGCGTACTGCAAGATCATCCGGTAACTCCGGTCGATTTTGCCGTGCTTGGGCAAACAACTGATCCAGTTCCATGTCGTCTTCAGCCATTGTCATACCCCAGTTCATCCTGTCGTCCGGCCAGTATCGCCGTCAGAGCTCGTTTTCCGCGTGCGGTCAGGCTTTCCACCGCTTCAGTTGAAACACCCATGATCCCGGCGATTTCTGGGTTGGGCAATTCTTCGATGTGCCGCAGAACCACAGCTTGCCTCTGACGTTCCGGCAATTGCGACAAGGCCGCCTGAAGCGCATCCTTACGCGCTGCGTCCTGCAAACGCTCTGCCACGCTGGGCTCATTGTCCTCGGGCTCGGGGACATCAGCCAGCCGGTCCGGCTTTTTCTTGCGCTGCATATCCACACACAGATTCAACGTGACACGATACAGCCAGGTCGAAACCTTGGCTTGACCTGAAACCCAGTTCGGCGCCATTTGCCAAAGCCGCATCATAGCCTCCTGCGTCACATCCTCGGCCTCAGCCCTGTTGCCCAGCATCCGCAGGGCAACAGAAAAGCTGCGTGGCCCAAGCCGATCCGTCAGCAAACGTGCGGCCACGGCATCTCCGTCAGCGAACTGCCGCAGCAACGCGTCGTCACTCAACTCGTCCGTGGCGCTTTCAACGCCACGGACTTCGTGCGGCAAGGAGGTCAGATCCTCCATCCTTCATCAGCTGTCGTCAGAGTCCGCCTTGCCGTGTTTCCTGTGATGGCGGCCCATCCGCTCTTTTGCATCCGCAAATTCCTGTTCCGAAATCGTCCCACTTCCATCCGTGTCGATACGGTCAAACATCTTGCCAGCACGGCGAGGCTTGGGCAACTCATCCTCGGTCAGAAAACCATCATTGTTGGCGTCATATCTCTCGAACATCCTGGTTGCGCGCTCACTGGCCTTCTTCTGACCTGCTGCCTGCACTTCCTCGACGCTCAGCTTACCGTCGCCATCTGTGTCCGTTTCGGTGAATCGCTGCGTCCGGTGCGATTCCATTTCTTCCTGTGTCACCTGACCGTCACCATTTGCGTCCAACTCCTGGAAAGTCACAGGTTCGCGATCTCTTGGACCTGCCGCAAGAACGGATGTACCCGTAATTGCAACTGCCGAGATGATGATGGCCGGAATGAACTTCGCGCTTTTCATAACGTTTTTCCTTTGTTTCGCGGCCCCATCGCCGCTGCTCACATAAGTTCAAACGGGCCGGAACGCAGGTTCCGTCGCAAAATGTATTTTTTTTGCCCTGACCGGGCGGCACCTGACCGATAATTTCATCGGGGCTCCGCGACACAAAGCGACGCACCCCCCTTTTCCGCAGGGCAAAACAAGCGCAATATTCCACCAACCTGAACGCGCGAGTTTCAAAATGACAGATCAAACGATCGATACTACGGACGAGAATGACCGCCCGACCTGGCCAGCACTGGTAAAAGGGTTCCGCTGTCGCTGCCCGAAATGTGGCGAGGGCAAGCTTTTACATGGCTATCTGAAGGTAAATGACAGTTGCAACAGTTGTGGTCAGGAACTGTTTCATCACCGGGCGGATGATGGCCCTGCTTATTTGACCATCCTGTTTGTCGGCCACTTGCTGGCTCCTGCTCTGCATGTGTCTTACGTGAATTGGCGTCCTGAGCCGCTGACCATGTTCCTGATCTTTGCCATTGGCTGCACAGCCCTTTCGCTGTTTTTGTTGCCCCGGCTAAAAGGGGCTGTTGTTGCCTATCAATGGGCCCGTCGTATGCACGGCTTCGAGAATGCGCAGTGACTCGGGCGAACGGGTCTAACAGGGCATGACGGAAGACAAATCAGCCATACGGAATGCGGCAACGGTCATCGTCCTGCGGGACCGTTTGACCGACCCTTCGATCCTGATGGGTCAGCGGGGCGCAAAAGCCGCGTTCATGCCTAACAAATTCGTGTTTCCTGGCGGTGCTGTAGACGCGGCGGATAATGCGGTGCCGTTGGCCACAGCACTCCCCGACATATGTAGCGAACGGTTGTCCGAGCATTCTGAACCGGACCTACAGAACGCCCTGGCCGCTGCAGCGATCCGCGAATTGTGGGAGGAGACCGGGCTGGTTCTGGGAGAGCCCGGCGACTGGGACGAAACCATCCCCGGTGATTGGCAGAGCTTTGCCGCAATGGGGTTTCGCCCTGCGGCCAATGCGCTTCAGTTTGTTTTCCGCGCCGTGACACCACCGGGCCGCCCACGACGGTTTGATGCACGGTTCTTTTTGGTGGATGCCGGGGCGATTCAGGGTGACCTCGATGATTTCAGCCGCGCATCCGATGAGTTGTCCCATTTGCAATGGGTCTCACTTAGCCGGGCGCGTGAACTGGATTTACCCTTTATTACCGAGGTTGTGCTGGCGGAAGTGGCAGCTCGGGTCACGCGCCCCGAACCGCCCGCCGCTGTTCCAATGTATCTGAATAACGAGGAACAAAGCCTGTTTTTACAACTGAAAGGCTACTCGATGCCGGAGAACGACTAGGCAGCGGCCACTATTTCATCCGGCTGATCACTGTCGTCACTTCGGGCTTTTTGCCAATCTCTGCTTTAGCGGTCTGGCGTACGATGCGACGCATGGCCTCTTCCAGCTTATCATCGTCGCGCAGAGTCTTGGCCTCGGCCCGCATGAGAAACTGGTTGAGGTCCTCTTCCAGCACCTCGACCAGCGCGGCACGGGATGTCCCCACTTCAGGCAAACCCATCGTGTCGCACCAGGGTTCACCCAGCGGTTCGTCCTCTTCGTCCAGAATGACTGTCACCGTCACATGCCCGTTCAACGCCATCCGGATACGGTCGCGCACGACACCATCCAGCGCGCCGACCTTGACGGTGCCGTCCAAATAGGTCCGGCCTGTTTCGATGTAATCCACAACCTGAGGCGCATTGCCTGTCAGGTCCAGCATCGTACCGTTGACTGCCAGAATCCCGGTTCGTCCACCGGCCTCGGCCAGTTTCGCGTGTTCGCGCAGATGGCGGTGTTCGCCGTGCATCGGGATGACCATTTGCGGGTCGATCAGCGCATGCACTTTCTCAAGGTCAGGACGGTTGGCATGACCCGAGACGTGATACAGGCCCGAGTTGTCATCCACCACATCTACGCCCTTTTCACTGAGCTGGTTCATGATGAAGATCACTCCACGCTCGTTTCCGGGAATGGTTTTGGACGAGAAAAGGAACAGGTCGCCTTCTTTCAATTCCAGCCCGCGATATTTGCCGCGTGCCAGTTGTGCACTGGCGGCGCGACGCTCGCCCTGGCTGCCGGTCACGATCAACATGAGGTTCTGGCGCGGCAGGTCAACCGCTTCTTCGGCGCTGATCACCTTGGGGAAATCGAAAAGGATGCCCGTTTCCGTCGCCGCCTCGATCATCCGCCGCATGGCCCGGCCCAGCAACACCACCGAACGACCGGCCTTTTGACCGGCCTCGGCAAGTGTCTTTACCCGCGCCACGTTCGACGCAAAAGTAGTCGCGACCACCATACCCTCGGCGCTTTCCACCAATTTGACGATCTCGGGGCCGACCTCTGATTCCGAACGCCCGGCATGCGGGGAAAACACGTTGGTGCTGTCGCAGACCAATGCTTTGACACCGGGTTTGGCCACTTCGTCCCAGAGGTCAGGATCAAAGGGTTCACCGACTACTGGATTTGCATCCAGCTTGAAGTCACCGGAATGCACGATCCGGCCCGCAGGCGTGTCGATCACCAATGCAGCGCTTTCCGGGATCGAGTGCGAGACCGGCAAGAACCCTATCGAAAAGGGACCAACCGAAATCTGTTCGGGCCAAGCAGATACAGTCTGCACAGCGTCCTCGGGGTGGCCGTGCTCTTCCATCTTGCGACGCGCAATATTGGCGGTGAAGGCGCGCGCATAAATCGGTGCGCCTAGGGCGTCATGACAATGGGCCACGGCGCCCACATGATCTTCGTGCGCGTGGGTGACGAAAACAGCGTCCAGCCGGTCGGCGCGTTCCCGCAGCCACGAAATATCGGCATGGATCAGATCGACACCGGGCGTCGTGTCCATATCCGGAAACGTCACCCCGAGATCCACGAGGATCAATCGTTCCTGCCCCGGCTTACCATAGCCGTAGACATAGGCATTCATGCCAATTTCACCTGCACCGCCCAGCGGCAGGTAGATCAGTCGTTCACTGCTCATGTTGAGCCATTGTCCTTGTTATAGCGATAAATCACGGTCAGGCCGTGCATCGTCAAATCATCTTCGATCGCGTCAAACCCGACATCTGCCTGATCGAACAGAGGCGCAAGCCCTCCGGTTCCGACGACTTTCATCGGCATTCCATATTCCGCCTTGATCCGCGCAATAAGCCCCTCAATCAATCCGGAATAGCCCCAATACACGCCTGACTGAATACAGCCAACCGTATTCGTACCAATCACTTTTTCCGGTCGCGTAATGTCGATATGTGGCAATGCTGCAGCCCCCTGGTGCAAAGCCTCGAGGCTGAGGTTCACGCCCGGAGCGATGATGCCACCGACATAGGCCCCGTCCGAGGCGACAACGTCAAAATTCGTGGCTGTGCCGAAATCAACAACAACCACATCGCCGCCATGGCGGTCAAAGGCGCCGACCGCATTCGCCAGACGATCGGGGCCGGGAATGGTGCCTTCGTCAATACGCGGTGCGACGGGCAGAAGGCATTCAGGTTTGCCCACAACAAGGGGTCGGCAGCCAAAAAATCGGTCGGCGAATATGCGCAAGTTGAACACCACGCGCGGTACTGTCGACGCAATGATCACATCGGTGATGTCCGCCTCAATCCCGTAGTGCTTCACCAGTGTCGAATACCAGGTGAAATAGGCATCTGCCGTGCGGGAATGATGGGTCGAGGTGCGCAAGGTGCACAGGAAATTCTCGCCGTCCCAAATCGAGAAAACGGTATTTGTGTTGCCGCAGTCGATTGCAAGAAGCATCCAAGCCTCCTTCAGAAATATACATCCGCCGCAGGTATGCTGGCGCGACCCTTGGCGGTCTTTAGGACAAGGTTGCCATTCACGTCCACGGTTTCAAAGGTCCCGACCGTTTCCGATGTTGAGGTCCGGGCTGTGATGACCTCTCCCAATTTGGCGGCACGTGAGAGCCAGGCTGTTCGGATCGGTTCGAACCCATATGTCGCGAACTGGGTTTCATATCGCGCGTAAGCTGCGGCCAGCTCAGTCAGAAAATCCTCGGGGATGACGGCGGCACCTGTCTCCGAAAGCAGCGAGACGGGTCGAACGGCGCTCTTTTCAACTGCGTAGGCGGGCGGCGCTTCGGACAGGTTTACGCCAATCCCGATGCACAGGTGCGAGAGACCACGCCCCTTGCCAGTGCTCTCCAGCAGGATACCGGCCAGTTTCCCACCATTCAGCAATACATCATTGGGCCATTTCAGCGACAATCCATCCGCGCGCCCGGTCACAGCGACACAGGCATCGAACAGGGCCAGTGCCGCCACAAAGCTGCGCAGCGCCGCCTGTTCCGGGTTGCCTTGCGGCCGCATCAACAGGGTCGCTGCCAGATTGCCTTTAGGGTTGGCCCATACCCTGCCCCGCCGCCCCCGTGCGGCGGTTTGGTGATGGGCCATGATCCAGACCGGGCCCTGCGCCGTAGGCGCAAGCCGGGCGGCTTCGTTCAGAGTGCTGTCAACCTCCTGCACGATGTGCAGGCCATATCCTTGCGGCCAATCGGTCATGTCAAAAAGGCCCGGTCTGCCGACCGAGCCCCCTGCAAATGAATCTCAAACACGTCAGTTGACAAGTGTCGCTGCCGCAGCTGCCGCTGCGCCTTCGATGCCGAACTGATAGAACACCCCGACCAGCATCAGGGCGGCTGATCCCATCAGGGCAGCCCACAGAACAGGTGTGGAATGTGTTTCGATCGGGTCTTCGTTCTCGGCCCCGAAGTACATGTAGTAAACGATCCGAATATAATAGAAGGCACCGATGACCGAGGCGATGGCCGAGGCGATGACCAAACCGGTCAGACCTGCGTTGATACCGGCCTGCCAGACGCCGAACTTGGCAAAAAAGCCCAGCATCGGCGGTACGCCCGCAAGCGAGAACATCAGGATCAGAACAGCGAGGGCCTTGCCTGGATCGCGCTTTGAGTATTGCCGCAGGGCATCGATATCGGTGACGGGTTTTCCGTCCCGCTCCATCATCAGGATGAAGGCAAAGGTACCGATATTCATGGTCACATAAATCGCCAGATACATCAGCATCGCTTTGATGCCCATTTCAGTACCAGCCGCCAGACCAATCAGTGCATAGCCCATATGTGCAATCGACGAGAACGCCATCAGCCGCTTGATGTCGCGCTGACCAATCGCCGCAACGGCACCCAGCAGCATGGACAGCACCGACAGCAGCACGATTACCTGCTGCCAATCCGCCACGATACCGCCAAAGGCGTCGTGCATCAGGCGCGCAAACAGGGCCATCGCCGCCACTTTCGGCGCAGTGGCAAAGAAGGCGGTAATCGGTGTGGGCGAACCTTCGTACACATCCGGTGTCCACATGTGGAAAGGCACGGCCGAAACCTTGAACGCAAGACCCGAGATCAGGAAGATCAGGCCGAACAGCAGGCCGACCGAAACATCTCCGAGATGAACCGTCTGGATGATCCCCGAGAACAGCGTGGTGCCGGTAAAGCCGTAGACCAGCGACGCACCGTAGAGCAGCAGACCCGAGCTGAGCGCGCCCAGCACAAAGTACTTCAGACCGGCCTCGGTTGACTTGGCGCTGTCGCGGCGCAGCGCGGCGACGACATAAAGGGACAGCGACTGCAGCTCCAACCCCATGTACAAAGACATCAGATCGCCTGCACTGACCATCATCATCATGCCCACGGCCGCCAGCGCCACCAGCAAAGGGAATTCGAACCGCAACAGGCCGCGGCGGTTCATGTAGTCCTGACTCATCACCAGCACCGCGGCAGCCGACAGCAGGATTGCGACCTTGGCAAAGCGTGAGAACCCGTCATCCACGAACATGCCGTTGAACGCCACGTTGGTTCCGTCGCCGTTGGTAGCGATCCAGAACGACAACAGCGCCATCAGACCCGCTGTCACCCAAACCAGTACAGGTGCCAGACCGTCTTTCGTTGTGTAGACCGCCCCAATCAGAGCAGCCATCGCATATACAGCCAGAACGATTTCCGGCAGGATTATTGTCAGATCAGCCTGGATCATGTCTCCAAAGCTCCCTTAATGCGAAGCGGCCGTCTGGGTCGCAGCCTCAGCCGCGGCCAGAGCCGTGTCATAGTTCGAAATCAGCGCGGCAGTCGAGTTACCGATCACGTCGGTCACCAGCGACGGGTAAACGCCCAGCAGGATGGTCATCACGATCAGCGGCGCAAAGATCAGCCGCTCGCGCGAACTCATGTCGGTCATTGCCTTGAGGCTTTCCTTGATCAGATCGCCAAACACGACCCGACGATACAGCCACAGCGCATAAGCCGCCGAGAAAATCACACCTGAGGCCGCCACAGCCGTCACCCAAGTATTGACCTGGAACGTACCCATCAATGTCAGGAACTCCCCGATGAACCCGCTAGTCCCCGGCAAACCCACATTTGCCATGGTAAACAGCATGAAGACCAGGGCGTATGCGGGCATCCGAATGACCAGACCTCCGTACGCTTCGATATCGCGGGTGTGCATCCGGTCATAGATCACACCAACGCAAAGGAAGAGCGCCGCCGAGATGAACCCGTGGCTGAGCATCTGGAAGATGGCCCCGTCAACGCCTTGCTGGTTTGCCGCGAAGATCCCCATGGTCACGAAACCCATATGCGCGACCGAGGAATAAGCGATCAGCTTCTTCATATCCTCCTGCACCAGTGCCACCAGCGAGGTGTAGACAACGGCAATGGCCGACATCCATAGCACCAGATCGGTCATCACCGCCGAGCCGACTGGGAACATTGGCAGGCTGAACCGCAGGAAGCCATAGCCGCCCATCTTCAACAGAATAGCCGCCAGCACGACCGAACCCGCGGTCGGGGCCTGCACGTGCGCGTCCGGCAACCAGGTGTGCACCGGCCACATCGGCATCTTCACTGCAAAGGATGCAAAGAAAGCCAGGAACATCAGCGTCTGCAGACCGCCGACAACATAGATGCCCAGCACAGTGAAGCCTTCGGACGAGAACTGGTGGCTCATCAGCGCTTCGATGTCTGTGGTGCCCGCATCGGAATACATCGCAACCATCGCCACCAGCATCAGCACCGAGCCGAGGAAGGTATAGAGGAAGAACTTGAAGCTGGCATAGATACGGTCTTTTCCGCCCCAGACACCGATGATCAGGAACATCGGAATCAGGCCTGCTTCGAAGAACAGGTAGAACAACACCAGATCCAGCGCCATGAACACGCCCAGCATCAGCGTTTCCAGCAGCAGGAAGGCGATCATGTATTCCTTGACGCGATCCGTGACCTGCCAACTGGCCAGAATGGTCAGCGGCATGATGAAAGTGGTCAGCAGCACGAACAGAACACTGATCCCGTCGACGCCCATCTTGTATTTCAGGCCCATAAGCCACTCACCCTCTTCCACCATCTGGAAGCCGGTGTTCGAGGGGTCAAAGCCGGTATAGATGCCGATCGAGACAAGGAACGTCACCGTGGTTGCCACCAGCGCAACCCATTTCGCGTTGCGCTGTGCCGCCGGGTCCTCGCCATGTAGGAACAGGGCCAGGATGCCTGCCGCCACAGCGGGGATGAAGGTGACGATGGAGAGGATATTATCCATTAGTGTGCGCCTCCGCCGATCGACATCCAGGTGACAAGGGCGGCTATGCCCAGAACCATCCAGAAGGCGTAAGTAAAGATGTAGCCCGTCTGCGCCTTGCCTGCGAGGCGGGTGAAGAAGGGCACAACGCCCATGGCAACCCCGTTCAGGAAACCGTCAATCGTGTTGCCATCACCGCGTTTCCAAAGGAACCGGCCAAGCGCCACTGTGGGTTTGACAAAGACCGCATCGTAGATCTCGTCAAAGTACCACTTGTTCAGCAGGAACAGGTACAGCGGGCGCTGGTTTGCCGCCAGGCGCGCCGGGAGCGAGGTGTTCACGATGTAGAACCAGTAGGCCACGACAAAGCCCAGCACCATCGCGATGAACGGTGAAACCTTGACCCATTTTGGAGCAGCATGAGCATCGTCCAGCACGTGGTTGTCCGGCGCAATGTAGATCCCGCCCTCACCCGGCTCACCAGCAAAGACATAGTGGTGATCGCCGCCCTTGGCGGTCTCTTCACCATGGGCAACCTCATCGGCGTGGCCTTCGTCTGCATGGCTGTCATCCGCGTGTGCGGTATCGGCCTGCGCCGCTTCCTCGCCGTGGGCACCAGCTTCGGCATGATCACCCGCTTCGGCATGCTCCGACGCCTCTGCAACCGGAATGCCATAAAACTTACCGACCTTGTCAGCGTGGCCAAAGAAGTTGCCGTACCAGATCATCCCGGCAAACACAGCACCCAGAGACAGAACACCCAAGGGTACCAGCATGCTCATCGGGCTTTCATGTGCGTGATCATGCGTGTGCTTGTCGCCGCGCGGCTCGCCGTAGAAAGTCAGGAAGATCAGACGCCAGCTGTAGAACGACGTGAACGCAGCCGCGATCACCAGCAGCCAGAAGCCATAGGCCGAACCACCCGCATATGCGCTCTCGATGATGGCATCCTTGGACAGGAACCCGGCAAAGCCAATGGTTGTCAGCGGAATACCCACACCGGTGATGGCCAGCGTACCGATCATCATCGCCCAGAAGGTATAAGGAATCTTCTTCCGCAGGCCGCCATACTCGGTCATCTCCTGCTCATGATGCATCGCGTGGATCACCGAACCGGCGCCCAGGAACAACAGTGCCTTAAAAAAGGCGTGTGTGAACAGGTGGAACATCGCCGCCGAATACATGCCAACACCTGCGGCCACGAACATGTAGCCCAGCTGCGAACAGGTCGAATAAGCGATGACGCGCTTGATGTCAGTCTGGACCAGACCCACAGTCGCGGCAAAGAACGCGGTCGAGGCCCCCAGCACGGTCACGAAACCCGCAGCGCCCGGCGCAAATTCGAACAGTGGTGACATACGGCAGACCAGAAATACACCCGCAGTCACCATGGTCGCAGCGTGGATCAGCGCCGACACAGGCGTCGGGCCCTCCATCGCGTCCGGCAACCATGTGTGCAGGATCAGCTGCGCCGATTTACCCATCGCACCGATGAACAGCAGCACGCAGATCACCTCGATAGCGTTCCATTCACCCCACAGGAAATGCAGCTGCGTTTCCGCCAGTGTCGGTGCCGAGGCAAATACATCCGGGAAACTGATGCTGTCGGTCAGGAAGAAGATCGCGAAAATTCCAAGTGCAAAGCCGAAATCGCCCACCCGGTTCACAACGAAGGCCTTGATCGCCGCCGCGTTGGCGCTGGGTTTGCGATAATAGAAACCGATCAGCAGATAGGACGCGACGCCCACGCCTTCCCAACCAAAGAACATCTGTACCAGGTTGTCCGCCGTGACCAGCGCCAGCATCGCAAAGGTGAAAAAGCTCAGATACGCGAAGAACCGCGGCTTATAGCTCTCGCCTTCGCGCCATTGCGGATCGTTATCCATGTAGCCAAAGCTGTAGAGGTGAACAAAGGCCGACACAGTCGTCACCACGATCAGCATGATCGCGGTCAGCCGGTCCAGACGGATCGCCCACTCGGTCGACAGCGAACCGCTTTCGATGAACCGCAGAACCGGCACCGAGTAGGATCCGCCGGGATAGGCCGACGGATCGAAGCTGAAGAATACGATCCAGCTGAGCAGAAAGGCCAGAAACAACAGGCCAGTGGCGGTCCACATGGCGGCTTTCTCGCCAATGAATCTCCAGCCGAACCCGCAGAGCAGAGCGCCCACTAGCGGGGCAAAGAGGATGGTGGTTTCCATGTTCTCTTACCCCTTCATCATGTTGACGTCTTCAACCGCGATGGTGCCGCGGTTGCGGAAGAAGCAAACCAGAATGGCCAGCCCGATCGCCGCCTCGGCCGCCGCCACGGTCAGCACGAACAGCGTAAACACCTGCCCGACCAGATCGCCGAGAAAGCTGGAAAACGCCACGAGGTTGATATTCACCGCCAGCAGCATCAGTTCGATGCTCATCAGCAGGATGATGACGTTCTTGCGGTTCAGGAAGAGACCGAAGATGCCGATGACGAACAGCGTCGCCGCGACCGTAAGATAGTGTTCAAGTCCGATCATCGTCTCATAGTCCCTCGAATTTCTCTTTCCCGTTGCGGAGCTCTGGAAAAGCCGCAGCACAGGCGCAGTTTTCATTCGTTTCCGTGATTTCGCTGACGTCGAAGGCTTTCTGATCGAATGTCTTTCTCACCGAATCCCACGAATGGCTTGCACCAACTTTGGCCAGTTTTTGTAGGGTTTCACTTGCCTCGTCAGTTCGATCCAACAGGGTATTGTCGTATTCCCTGTTGAGTTGCGTCACGACATTAAGTGTTTGCCCAGTCTCGCAAGCTGAAATTTTTAGGAATGTCGATTCCGTGCATCCCAGTTCTTCGTCGCAAAGACCGCCGACTTCGTAGAACGCTACAACCCCGTCACCGATCACTTGGTGCTCAGTTGCTATCCAATGATGGGACAACAACGGCTGGCCATCGCAATCCGTTATTGGAAACGCGACTACTGACAAAGGCATACTTGCCACAGCAAAACCAGATATGAAGGCTTTAAAGTTCACAACCCCTGCCCCGGTTTCACGTCCTTCAATTCCATCGCCTTGGCCGGGTCGCGCATCATCTGGCCGATGATGTCCTGACGCTTGATGTCCTTGCGGTGGCGCAGCGTCAGAACGATGGCGCCGATCATGGCCACAAGCAGGATCAGGCCCGCAAGTTGGAACAGAAGGAAGTATTGATCATAAAGGATGACACCCAGCGCCTCGGTGTTATGACGGTCCGCCGGGACCGGCTGCGCCAGATTGGCCGCCGCGCCCTGTGCACTTTCCCAGGCGCCCAAGACCATGACGAACTGCATCAAGATCACCAGACCGATCAGCAGCGCCAGCGGCATGTAGCGCGCCATCTCGGCCTTGAGCTCGGCAAAGTCGACGTCCAGCATCATCACCACGAACAGGAACAGAACCGCGACCGCACCGACATAGACGATGATCAGCAGCATCGCGACGAACTCGGCCCCCAGCAGAACGAACAGCCCCGCCGAGGACAGGAACGCCAGGATCAGCCACAGCACCGAGTGCACCGGCTGGCGACTGATCACCGTGAACAGCCCGCCGGTGATGACGCAGATGGCAAACAGATAGAAGGCAAAGACGGTCATTGATCCTCATCCTCGTTATCGCCCATGACCTCTTGCGCCAGATCCAGCGCGCGGGTCATGGCCGGGATGCCGGCAAAAACCGACATCTGACCGATCGTTTCCACGATCTCTTGTTTCCTGGCACCCGCCTCAAGCGCGTGGCGCACGGTCTGGCGCACCGCCGCATCCGCCTGCGCGCCCTGACAGGTCAGCCCGGCCAGCGTCAGCAGCAGGCGGGTCCTGGCGTCCAGCCCGTCCTTGTTAACGGTGTTGCCGAACATCATCTCCATGACCTCTTTGGGCATGGTCGGCCACAGCGCCTCAAACCCTTTGGGCGAGAAGCTTTCCATCGCCGGGTTCATCGCCTTGGCCATGTCCTGAGCCTGCTTCATCATCAGCTCAAATGGGTTTTGGGGCGTGTCACTCATCTGTACGGCGCGTCCATTTCCAGATTGCGGGCGATCTCGGCTTCCCAGCGTTCGCCGTTATCCAGCAGTTTTTCCTTGTCGTAGAACAGCTCTTCACGGGTTTCGGTGGCGAATTCGAAGTTCGGGCCTTCGACGATGGCATCGACCGGGCATGCCTCTTGGCAGAAACCGCAATAAATGCATTTGGTCATGTCGATGTCATAGCGTGTGGTGCGGCGGGAGCCGTCCTCGCGCGGTTCGGCGTCGATTGTGATGGCTTGCGCCGGGCAGATCGCCTCGCACAGCTTGCAGGCGATACAGCGCTCTTCGCCGTTGGGGTACCGACGCAGGGCGTGTTCCCCCCGGAAGCGGGGCGACAAAGGTCCCTTTTCGTGCGGATAGTTGATGGTGGCCTTGGGGGAGAAGAAATATTTCAGCCCCAGCTTCATGCCGACCCAGAAGTCTTGCAGAAGGAAGTATTTGGCGGCGCGGGTGTAATCGATATTTGCCATATCAGCCTCCTACGGTCCAACGGGCGAAGACGCCCCAGAACCATTCGAATTTCGCCGCAAAGGCCACGAAGACCACCCAGGCCAGCGAGAAGGGCAGGAACACTTTCCAGCCCAGCCGCATCAGCTGGTCATAGCGGTAGCGAGGGGTGATGGCCTTGACCATTGCGAAGATGAAGAAGAAGAACGTCATCTTGCCGACCATCCACAGCACACCGTCCGGCAAGCCCGGTATCGGTGACAGCCAGCCGCCGAAGAACAGCAGCGAAGTCAGCGCGCACATCAGGAAGATGGCGATGTATTCACCGGCCATGAACAGCAGGAACATGGTGGCGGAATATTCCACCTGATAGCCGGCGACCAGTTCCGATTCAGCCTCGGGCAGGTCGAACGGAGGGCGGTTGGTTTCGGCCAGCGCCGAAATGAAGAACAGGAAGACCATCGGGAAATGCGGCAGCCAGTACCAGCCGAAGAAGCCGTATCCGGTGTCTTGCGCATTGACAATCGCACCGAAATTCATCGAACCGGTCGAGATGATCACGCCGATGATGATCAGGCCAATGGAAACCTCGTAGGAAATCATCTGCGCTGCCGAGCGCAGCGATCCAAGGAACGGGTACTTTGAGTTCGACGCCCAACCGCCCATAATCACGCCATAAACCTCAAGCGAGGAGACGGCGAAGACGTACAGAACAGCGACGTTCAGGTCCGACAGAACCCATCCATCGTTGAAGGGGATCACCGCCCAGGCGATCAGCGACAAGACGAAACTGGTCAACGGCGCCAGAATAAACACGGCGCGGTCAGCTCCGGCGGGAATGACCACTTCCTTGACCACGTATTTCAATGCATCCGCTACTGATTGTAGAATGCCGTATACGCCCACCACGTTGGGGCCGCGCCGCATCTGGACGGCGGCCCAGATCTTACGGTCGCCATAAACAAGGAACAACAGCGAGATCATCACAAAGGCAACGACAGCAAGCACTTGCGCCAGAATGATGATAGCTATTCCGCCTGGGGTGTTAAAGAAATCAGCCATTGGTCCTCACACCGTGGGTATTCCGTTTTCCGCGTGTGTTGCAAAGGCCATATGCCTGCGCAATCTGCGGCTGGGTCGGCGCGTTGGTGTAAACAGCATCTGCCGCCATTGCGCCACCCTTATTGTTGAGTTTCCTGCGCATTTCTCTGACACACGCGCCACTTGGCAGAGCACGTGTGTCACAGAGCGATATGAAACAGGTCTGGTTCATTCAGCCGCGATCTTCTCGGCCTTACGGGCCTGAACCTGCGCCGACAACTCGGCCATCAGTTGCGAGGCGCGGGCAATCGGGTTGGTCAGATAGAAATCCTTGATCGCATAGCGGAATGTTGCACTGCCCAAAGCGCCCTCTTCCAGCGCTTGCACCTCGTTCTCGACCACCTCGTCGATGCGGGCCAGGTGCGGCACGGCCTCGATCAGAGCCGTACGCAGCTGCGCCAGCGAGTCGAAGGGCAATTTCGCGTCCAGCTCGGCGGACAGGGCGCGCAGAATGGCCCAGTTCTCTTTGGCCTCACCCGGGGAAAACCCGGCGCGCATGGCCAACTGAGGGCGGCCTTCCGTGTTCACGAACAGGCCGTTTTCCTCGGTATAGGCTGCACCCGGCAAGATCACGTCGGCGCGATGCGCACCACGGTCGCCATGGCTGCCCTGATAGATGACAAAGGCTCCGTCACCGATTTCAACTTCATCCGCGCCGAGATTATAGATCACGTCTGCGGCACCGACGGCATCCATGCCACCTTCGTTGGTGGCATCCACATCCATCGCACCCACCCGCGAGGCAGCCGTGTGCAGGATAAGCAGTCCACTTTCGGTATTTGCCGCAATGGTTTGTGCGGCAGCCAGTACTGCGGCGCCGTCAGCTTCTTGCAGTGCGCCCTGCCCGACAATGACCAACGAGGCTTTGCCCTTGATCTCATCGTCGCCACCCATATCGACCACATTCTGCAGAGCAGCGCGGTCGTCACCTACGTGATGATAGCCATAGGTCAAATCAACCGCCGGCCCGACCAGGGCAACTTCGGCCCCGTGCGCCCAGGCCTTTCGGATGCGCGCGTTCAGGACAGGCGCTTCGTCCCGAGGGTTGGTGCCGATCAGAAGGATACGTTCAGCGGAGTCGATGTCTTCGACCGCGGCAGTCCCGGCATACGCGCCCCGGTTGCCCGCGGGCAGCCTGGCCCCGTCGGTGCGGCATTCGACGACACCGCCCTGCCCTTCGATCATCTGTTTCAGCGCAAATGCGGCCTCAACCGGAACCAGATCCCCCACAATCCCGGCCTGTTTCTCGGCCCCTTTCAGAGCCTCGGCCGCCTTGGTCAATGCTTCGGGCCAAGTGGCCGGGCGAAGCTTGCCGTTTTCTCGCACATACGGCTTATCCAACCGCTGGCGACGCAGGCCGTCCCAAACAAACCGGGTCTTGTCGCTGATCCACTCTTCGTTCACGCCATCATGGTTGCGCGGCAGGAAGCGCATCACTTCGCGCCCTTTGGTGTCCACACGGATATTCGAGCCCAAAGCATCCATTACATCGATGGATTCCGTTTTGGTCAGCTCCCAGGGACGGGCGGTAAAGGCATAGGGTTTTGATGTCAGCGCCCCAACCGGGCACAGATCAATGATGTTGCCCTGCATGTTGGAATCGAGCGTCTGATTCAGGTATGAGGTGATCTCGGCATCTTCCCCACGTCCGGTCTGACCCATCTGCGTGATCCCAGCCACCTCGGTGGTGAAACGAACGCAGCGGGTGCAGCTGATGCAGCGGGTCATAGCGGTGCCAACCAGCGGTCCCAGATCCAGATCGTCAACCGCGCGCTTGGCTTCCTTGAAGCGTGAGCCCGACAGACCATAGGCCATCGCCTGATCCTGCAAATCGCATTCGCCGCCCTGATCGCAGATCGGGCAATCCAGCGGGTGGTTGATAAGCAGGAACTCCATCACCCCTTCGCGGGCCTTCTTGACCATGGGCGAATTCGTCCTGACCTCCGGCGGCTGACCCTCCGGCCCCGGGCGCAGATCGCGCACCTGCATCGCGCACGAAGCCGCAGGTTTCGGAGGACCGCCCACAACTTCGACAAGGCACATCCGGCAGTTCCCAGCAATCGACAAACGTTCGTGGTAGCAAAAACGCGGAACCTCGACCCCGGCTTCTTCACAGGCCTGGATCAGGGTCATCGCACCATCGACTTCGACTTCCTGCCCGTCGATATTCACTTTGCGGAGGTCAGACATGGTCTAGTTCGCCCTCAAATACACGCCAATGGCGCTGTTTCTTTCGATCTCTGCTCGCCCGAGCGTGCAGAAGGAATTTGGATTGTCGTATGTGACACCGTGCTGGGCCAGATACGCTTCGCCCTTGGCACGCATCCGGTCCTTTTCGGTATACGATTCCACATAAGCCCGGATTTCCTTGTCCGAGTACCCCAGTTTGTTCGCTTTGGACCTCAGCCCCCACATCACACCAATCGCTTTCATCCGGCGCCCGCTGATCGATGGGCAGTAATCGGAAATCTCGTTTGCGATTGCGATGTAATAGAGTTCGTTGTCGATCTCTTTGACTTCGCGCAAGGGCGGCTTTGCGTCAGCCATTGCGGGAAGTGTCAGCAAAGACAACAGAGCAAGCGTTTTCATACCAGACATGACCGTTCCTTTCGTCTTGGGAAACCCAAGACGAGTGGCGACTGGGTTGCTATGCAATAACAACCCGAGCGTCATGGCGTGATATTCGGAAACACCCATCATGGCCGTTGGCACGTTCCGGCAAAGGTCAGTTTGTCGTCGCTGATCCGAAGGTTCTGAGGTTCGGTATCCGGGCCGACCTTCCATTCAATTCTGGATGAGCCAAAGTTTGCGATGCAAAACTTGGTCCCTTCATATCGACCAGCTTCGCGGGCCCCGTCCAGTGATGCGGAGACACCGTTTACGACCACAGTGAACTCGGTTGGCATCGCCTTTTTATCAACGGGATTCGCCTTGGCCCGAAACGATTTACCGTCGAAGAGAATCCGGTCGTCGGAAGGCGTCACGATTCCACATGCCGACACAATCGACATTGTGATCACCGCACCCAACACAGACATGTGCCTTTTCCGAAAGGTACGGCCGGTCAATTGATGAGTACCTAACGTCATCATCAAAACGCCGCCACCAGTGCCATGATGCCCATCACGAACATGCAGGCCCAGCTAATGACGTAAAGAACTGACCGCAAACCGCTGTGGGGCTTACCGATTCCGCGAAGGTGAACAAACAGCATCACCAGACGCGAAACCAACGCCACCGAGGCCAGCAGGTTCACCCAAATCGGGCTCGCACCCATCAAAATTGCGGCGAAAATGACAACCGCGTAGGCTGGCAGTGTCTCGGTGCCGTTAAGATAGGCACGGTTCAGACGATATGCCTTGTCCGAATAGTCCTGCTCGGGCGTTGCACCCGGAGCCAGCCCCTTGCCCGCCTTGGCCAGCGCCGAGAATGGCGACAAGAACAGGATGATCAGTGTGAATACCACCACCGAAGCGACTGCGTGACCATAATCTGCGAAAACATCCATTGGGGTTACTCCGCTGCCATCGCACCCATGCGGCCCGATTTCTGGGCCTTGATACGGTCTTCGATTTCTTCACGGAAGTTGCGGATCAGACCTTGAATTGGCCAGGCCGCCGCGTCGCCCAAGGCGCAGATTGTATGCCCTTCCACCTGTTTGGTCACGTCGAACAGCATGTCGATCTCTTCCAGTTCAGCCTCACCGCGCACCAGACGGTCCATCACGCGCATCATCCAGCCTGTGCCTTCGCGGCATGGGGTGCACTGGCCGCAACTTTCGTGTTTGTAGAACTTCGACAGCCGCCAGATCGCCTTGATGATGTCGGTGGACTTGTCCATCACGATCACCGCAGCCGTCCCCAGCCCCGAGGCCAGATCGTTTCGCAGATAGTCGAAATCCATGATCGCGTCGCGCATGTTCTCACCGCGCACGCACGGCACCGAGGACCCGCCCGGGATCACGGCCAGAAGATTGTCCCAGCCACCTCGAATACCACCGCAATGAGTGTCGATCAGTTCCTCGAAGGATATCGACATCGCCTCTTCCACGACGCAGGGATTGTTCACATGGCCAGAGATCGCAAACAGCTTGGTGCCTGCGTTGTTCTGACGGCCAAAGCTCGCAAACCAGTCCGCGCCGCGGCGCAGGATGGTTGGCACGACCGCAATCGACTCCACATTGTTCACGGTGGTCGGACAGCCATAAAGCCCCGCACCCGCCGGGAACGGAGGCTTCATCCGTGGCATGCCCTTCTTACCCTCAAGGCTTTCGATCAGAGCAGTTTCCTCACCGCAGATATAAGCCCCGGCCCCGTGATGAAGGAACAGATCGAAATCCCAACCCGAACCAGCAGCGTTCTTTCCCAGAAGGCCCGCGTCATAGGCTTCGTCAATCGCGGCCTGTAACGCCTCACGCTCGCGGATATATTCGCCGCGCAGGTAGATATAGCAGGTATGCGCGTTCATCGCGAAAGACGCGATCAGGCAGCCTTCGATCAGCGTGTGCGGATCATGGCGCATGATCTCGCGGTCTTTACAGGTGCCGGGTTCGGATTCGTCCGCGTTCACCACCAGATAAGCCGGACGCCCATCGCTTTCCTTGGGCATGAACGACCATTTCAGGCCGGTGGGAAACCCTGCGCCGCCGCGACCGCGAAGGCCCGAATCTTTCATCGTCTGAATGATCCAGTCGCGCCCTTTTTCGATCAGGCCAGCAGTGCCGTCCCAATGCCCGCGGGTCTGCGCGCCTTTCAGCGTACGCTCATGCATCCCGTAGATGTTGGTAAAGATCCGGTCCTGATCCTTCAGCATCGCTACTTACCTTTGGCTATCCTGACGCATGCGCCAGAGTTGAAATATGTTCACGCCCGCATATATGAATCCCGCCAAAGCGGCAAAATCAAACAGCAGCGCATAACGCCCCGGCAATTCCAGCGCGGGGCCGATGAACAGCGTCATGGCAAGCCAAAGCAACATAGTCACAGCGATGACTATGCCGATATGTCGGCCCTTACGGGCCATGGCCTGTTCCTTGTCGTTGTTCATCTCACACTGATGCCCCGGATGGGCACCCTTTTAGTCTTCGTAAGTGCCGTCTTCCTTGGCGCGTTTGGCGAATTCCGTTTCCTCGCCTACCGCCAGTTTACCGGCCTGTTCGATCCAGCCGTCCCGTTCGATCCGGCCTTTGAATTTCAGTCGTTCATCCACCCATGCGACGTTAGCTGGCGTCCAGGCCGCGATCTGGTCATAGTGGAAGAAGCCCAACTCATTCAGAGTCTCTTCCAGCTTGGGCCCGACACCTTTGAGCATCTTCAGATCGTCAGGCTTGCCATCGCGCGCGCCCGTCAGGGTTTCCGGCTGGTCTTCGGTCGCCTTCCTGGCCTCTTCCACCTGTTTCACGGCGGGTTTGGCTGCTGCGGGCGCTTTGGGCGGTTTCGGGGCCGCCTTGGTTGCCGCCGCCTTGCCGTCCTTACCCAGCCACGGGGTCAGGATCGGAACCTCAGTCCCGTCGATACGTTTAACCGTGTCGCCCAGATCCGTCGCCAGTTCGACGCTGGCGTTGTACTTGGGCTTGCCGGCCTCATGCTCGGACAGACTAGACAGACCTTTCAGCGGTTCCGCCGCATAGCGCCCGTTCTGCGGACCTGGGGTCGGCACTTTGCCCGCTGCCAGATCGTCGATGATCTTGCCAAAGCTCTCGGCAGTCAGATCCTCGTAGTAATCCTTTCCGATTTGAGCCATCGGCGCGTTGGTGCATGAGCCGAGGCATTCCACCTCTTCCCAGCTCAGCTTGCCATCGGCGGACAGCTCATGCGGCTTTGCGGCGATCTTTTCCTTGCAGACCGCGATCAGATCTTCGGCCCCGCAGATCATGCAGGAGGTCGTACCGCAGACCTGAATATGCGCGACCGAACCAACCGGCTGCAGCTGGAACATGAAGTAGAAGGACGCAACCTCAAGCACGCGGATATAGGCCATACCCAGCATGTCGGCGACGGATTCAATCGCCGGACGGCTCAGCCAGCCCTCTTGTTCCTGCGCGCGCCACAGCAGCGGAATGACCGCGCTGGCCTGACGCCCCTCGGGGTACTTGGTGATCTGCGCTTCGGCCCACTGCTGGTTGGCAGCGGTGAAGGCAAAGCTTTCGGGTTGTTCGGGATGCAGACGGCGGAGCATTAGCGGTCAATCTCTCCAAATACGACGTCCATGGTGCCGATGATGGCGGCGACGTCGGCCAGTTGGTGGCCCCCGGCGACGTGGTCCATGGCTTGCAGGTGCAGGAAACCCGGCGCGCGCAGTTTGGCGCGGTAGGGTTTGTTGGTGCCGTCGGCGACCAGATAGACGCCGAACTCACCCTTGGGGGCCTCGACGGCAGCGTAGACCTCACCAGCCGGCACGTGGAAGCCTTCGGTGTAAAGCTTGAAGTGGTGGATCAGGCTTTCCATCGAGGTCTTCATGTCCGAGCGTTTGGGCGGGGTGATCTTGCCGCGCGCCAGAACGTCACCCGGGCAGTCGCGCATCTTGGCGATGGCCTGACGGATAATCAGTAGCGACTGGCGCATCTCTTCCATACGGACGAGGTAGCGGTCATAGCAGTCGCCGTTCTTGCCGACGGGGATCTGGAACTCGAACTCGTCATAGCATTCATAGGGCTGCGCGCGGCGCAGGTCCCAGGCAAGCCCCGATCCGCGCACCATCACGCCAGAAAAACCGTATTTCTGGATATCTTCCTCAGTCACGACACCGATATCGGCATTACGCTGTTTGAAGATGCGGTTTTCGGTCAGCAGGCCGTCAATGTCATCCAGAACGGCGGGGAATTCGTGGCTCCACGCCTCGATATCGTCCAGCAGTTCCGGCGGCAGGTCCTGATGCACACCGCCGGGACGGAAATAAGCCGCGTGCAGGCGGGCCCCGCAAGCGCGCTCATAGAAGACCATCAGCTTTTCGCGCTCTTCAAAGCCCCACAGAGGCGGCGTCAATGCACCCACGTCCATCGCCTGTGTGGTCACGTTCAGCAGATGGTTCAGGATGCGCCCGATCTCGGAATACAACACCCGGATCAGCGAACCCCGGCGCGGAACCTCGACACCGGTCAGCTTTTCAATAGCCAAACACCAGGCATGTTCCTGGTTCATCGGCGCCACGTAATCGAGGCGGTCGAAATAGGGCAGGTTCTGCAGGTAGGTGCGGCTTTCCATCAGCTTTTCGGTGCCACGGTGCAGCAGACCGATATGCGGATCACACCGTTCGACGATCTCGCCGTCCAGCTCGAGTACCAGACGCAATACCCCGTGCGCCGCAGGGTGTTGCGGGCCGAAGTTGATGTTGAAATTGCGGATACTCTGTTCTCCGCTCAGCGCGTCTGTGCTGCCGTCATCGTATCTTGAGCCGTCCATCAACGCCCCCGTTTGTTCTTTTTCGCTTCGGCCCGTACCCGGACCTTTTCCGCCTCGACCGCTTTTGCCGCGGCCCCTGCCAGCAGGACCCCCAACGCACCTAACGCGACCAGTTCCCCCAGCATCATCATCTCAGCGGCGCTCCAGTTCCTGCAGTTTCAGCCCGACCCACCAAAGCAACGCGATCGTGCCAAATGGGATCAGACATAGAAGACACCAGTATTTGTTGATCCCGAAAAATGGCAGAATCTTCACCATCGGAATGATGGTCAGCGCAGACAGGATCAGCCACCAGATGCCACCCATTATTCGGTCTCCTGTTTCTCATCCCCCGGCAGAATGTAGTTCGCTCCTTCCCAAGGGGACATGAAATCAAACTGACGGTATTCCTGCACCAGCGAGACAGGTTCGTAGACCACGCGCTTTTGCGCTTCGTCATAGCGCACCTCGGTATAGCCGGTGGTCGGGAAATCCTTGCGCAACGGATGGCCGCGGAACCCATAGTCGGTCAGAATGCGCCGAAGGTCCGGATGGCCCGAGAACAGAATACCGAACATGTCGAACACTTCACGCTCGAACCAGTTGGCCGAGGGGTGAAGATCGGTAATCGAGGGCACCATATCCTCTTCGCGGATCGAAACCCGCAGGCGGATGCGCTGGTTCTGGTACATCGACAGGAAGTGATAGACCACATCAAACCGCTTGGCGCGCTCGGGGTAATCGACGCCGGTGATGTCCACCAAAGTCGAGAACTTGCAGTTCTGATCGGACTTCAGGAACTCTACGAATTCAACAATGTTTGAAGGCGCCACATCCACGTTCAGTTCGCCATGGGTCACGTCCCAGGACAGAACACAATCAGCCCGTTTCAGTTCCAACTGCGCGCCGAGTTCTTTGAGTGCTTCGCTCATCAGCTCTCTCCTCAGCGTACGATTGTGCCGGTACGGCGGATTTTGCGTTGCAGCTGCATCAGACCGTACAGCAGTGCCTCGGCGGTCGGAGGGCAGCCGGGGACATAGATGTCCACCGGAACGACGCGGTCACAGCCGCGCACGACGGAATAGGAATAGTGATAATACCCACCGCCATTTGCACAGGACCCCATGGAGACTACATAACGCGGCTCGGGCATCTGGTCGTAGACCTTGCGCAGCGCCGGGGCCATCTTGTTGGTCAGCGTTCCCGCAACGATCATCACGTCGGACTGGCGCGGGGACGCGCGCGGCGCGATCCCGAATCGCTCAGCGTCGTAACGTGGCATCGAGGTGTGCATCATCTCCACCGCGCAACAGGCCAGACCAAAGGTCATCCAATGCAGTGAACCGGTACGCGCCCAGTTGATAATGTCTTCGGTTGAGGTCAGCAGAAAACCTTTGTCCTGCAGCTCGGCGTTCAGGGCCTGGGTGGCGACTTCCTTGTCGACGCCAGCGGTGTTTGCACCCGTCATCACTCCCATTCCAGGGCCCCTTTCTTCCATTCATAGGCAAAGCCGATGGTCAGCACCGCCAGGAACACCATCATGGACCAGAACCCGACATCGCTGATGTCCTTGAAGGCGACGGCCCATGGGAACAGCATCGCGATTTCCAGATCGAAGATGATGAAGAGAATCGAAACCAGATAGAATCGGACGTCGAATTTCATCCGCGCATCGTCGAAGGCATTGAAGCCACATTCATATGCGCTGACCTTTTCGGGGTCGGGATTACGGACGGCCAGCACCACAGCCGCAAGAATCAGGACGATTCCAAGGCCTACGGCAACGGCCAGAAACACCAGGATCGGGAGATATTCCCGCAACAGGTCTTCCACGAATAGCTCCTTTCCTGCGCATGCCCTGAACGGGTGCGCCGTCAATTGGCGTGTTGACTGGACATTCTCTATCCGTGCGGGGTCAGAGGGTCAACGGCAACCAGCCCCTCAAAAAACGTTCATTTTTGATATACCTTGAGAATTCAGCGGTTCAAACGGTGCTGGAACTGATTGAGACGGCGTAGGGTCGCTTCTCACCTGCCTTGTATTAGACATAAATAGACATGCCATAGGCGGTCAGTGTTAATAACTGCGCAAGCGGTGTTCTGGCCTTGTACAACGGCGTGTAGACATAGGTGTCACCGACAGATCGGCGGATCGTACGTCCTGCGTGGATGTAATAGTCGCCATCTCGGCCTTTTCGGAGTTTTGTAGGCGATCCGTCCGAGTTTTCCCGGCTAACTCCTAGTCCTTGCAAATCGAGCCAGTCGGCTGCCTGCTCTACATCATCTGAAAGCTGTAAGGCCCGGAAAATACAAACTTTAGCTTCGTGCGAATTGTGAATGCGTGACCAATCGAGTTCAGGCAAAACGCCGTCTTCCATACCCTGTTGCATGCAAGTTTCAACCGACGGAAAACGCCTCGTGGCCTTTAGCTCCCCGGCTGTCAAAGGGCGAAAGAACTCATCCTGAAAAGCGGGAACTGCAATATCCTCATTTTAAAAAGCATTTTCGATCCGGTCAGACAGTCCATTACCCAGAAAAAACAGCCCGGCCCCCACGAACGCCAGCGATATCAAGCGGTCCCGCCACGAACTGGCGAAAATTCTGTACCGCCAACATCCGATGAGTGCTTAACCCCCGCTAACAACAGCCAAAAAATCAGCCCGGCTAACGCCCCGATCGCAACAGCAGTCAAGATATTTAACTCGTCTCCATTTCTCCCGAGCACCGCTCCGCCAAACACAGTCCAAAAAAACAAGGCTTGCCGGCAGTGCCAGTTTTGATCCGCGCAGCACGACCCCGATGGTCAATACTGCGGCGCAAAAACCTAACGCCGGTATGAAGGCAAAGAAAAATGCGATGAAAATCGCTGATGTCGAGGACATTGTTGCCTGTCCGGCATCTGGCATCAGCCAAAGGGCTCCCGCCGCCCAAATATTGAGACAAATAAGTGTCGTTAGAATCGCTCGATTCAGGGCGACACATATTCGAAATGCAGCCGTAATAGTCGTATCGACACGGCACTCTCCTTATGCGAGTGCCCAGGTTAGGTATTTCAGATTGTTAAATGAAGTCAGGTATTTGTTACCCAAGCAGGTTTTCGTTTTTCGAAGAACGCACCGATTCCCTCTTGTGCCTCGTCGGTTTCCCATCTGTCCACCAGCGCCCGGATCGTCTGATCGATAACGGCATCGTCGATACGCGGCCCCAGGGTCCGGACCAATTCCTTGGCCGAGGCAACCGCGCCCGGCGCGCAGGATAGGTAGGGTAAAACTTCGGCCTCGACCGCATCGCCAAGTTTGGTGGCAGGGACTGCTTTGGCCAGCAACCCAAGCTCAACTGCTTCTGTGGCGTCGAACAATCGGGCTGACATGAACACGCGCCGCGCGCGTGCCTCGCCCATGCGGGCGATCACGTATGGGCCAATCGTCGCAGGGATCAGGCCAAGGCGGGTTTCTGTCAGGCCCATCTTCACGGTATCCACGCCAATTGCCACATCACAAACCGAAGCGAGCCCGACGCCCCCACCGAAAGCATTGCCCTGCAACGCCCCAATCAGCGGTTTAGACATTGTGTTCAGTGCTTGCAGCATCTCGGCCAGCTTGCGGGCCTCAGCAAATCGGGTGTCGGGATCGGCAGCCATTTGATCCTGCATCCAACCCAGATCACCGCCGGCACAGAAACTCTTGCCCGCACCGGTCAGAATCACGACCCGAACCGAGCCATCTGCACCCAGTTGCCCCGCTGCCTGCGTCAATTCGGCGATCATCCAGGCTGACATTGCGTTGTGCTTTTCTGCACGGTTCAATGTCAGCGTGGCGACGCCACGCGCGTCTGTGGTCACCGAGATCGTTTCAAACATGCCTGCTCCCTCATTCAGCCCGCATGGCTCGCGCCATCTGCGCAGCCTCTTCCACAACTGCCAGATCGAGCCCGGTTTGATACCCAAGCCGCTCAAGGTGCGCCGCGACGGCTTCGGTGGCAACGTTCCCGGCGGCACCGGGTGCATAGGGGCACCCGCCCAGACCACCAACCGCTGTGTCGAACGTCCGAATGCCCAGCGCCAGCGCGGCATCGATATTGTCGATGGCCCGGCCGTTCGTATCGTGAAAATGACCCGCCAGCCGAGTCACCGGCACGCGGTCGCGCACAGCCAAAAGCATATGGGCGATGGCATCCGGCGTCCCCTGCCCGATCGTGTCGCCCAGAGAAACCTCGTAGCAACCGAGCGAAAACAACCGATCCGCTACCTCTGCCACTTTTTCGGGGGGGGTTGGACCGTCATAAGGGCAGTCAGTAACGCATGACACATAGCCACGCACGGGCAGGTCAATGTGACGCGCAGCCTCAAGTATCGGAGTGAAGCGTTCGATGGAGTCAGCAATCGTTGCGTTGATATTGGCTTTCGAGAATCCTTCGGAGGCCGACGCAAAAACAGCGATTTCGTCCGCTTTTGCTGCCAGCGCGTCTTCGTAACCGCGCATGTTCGGCGTCAATGCGGCGTAACGAACCCCTTCGGCCCGCTTGATCCCGGCCAGCACTTCAGCACTGCCCGCCATTTGTGGCACCCATTTGGGCGAGACAAAGCTGGCCACCTCGATCCTGTTGAACCCAGCACGGCTGAGGCAATCGACCAGAGCAACCTTCTCGGCCACCGGGATCTCGCGCTTTTCGGTCTGCAGCCCGTCGCGCGGCCCTACCTCGAAGATCTCGACCCGTTCATCCATGGTTGTGCCCCTTCCTGCTGACCAATTTCAAACTGACTGTGCCACGTTGTACGGGAACGGGACAGGTCATTCCTCTTCCAGCCTGACCAGGGCAGCCCCGGCCTCAACCTGAGCACCCGCGTTGGCCAGAACTTCGGCCACAACGCCGTCACGCGCGGCCAGCAGAGAATGCTCCATCTTCATCGCCTCGAGCACCGCCAGCCGGTCGCCTTCCTGTACGGCCTGTCCCACCTGCGCAAAGACGGCTTTGACCAGACCGGGCATTGGTGCCTCGATCACATTGGTATCGCCACCGGCACTTGCATCGCGGTCCAGAGGATCAACTATGTCAAACGCCTGCCCGTAGTCTTCGAACACAGTGACCCGAGAGCCTGAGACCGCAACACGCGGCATAGGCTCCCCATTGATGGACCAGCATCCGGCAGAACGGTGCGCGATGACTGTCTCTGAGCCGACCTGCCATGTCTGGCGATCCGGGCTTTCGACCTGAACGTCCAGATCAATGACATCCTCGGCCTTCAACTGCACGGCCCGGTGCAGCGGAGCCCACAGCGAAAACCCGCTGTCTTCGTTCGTATCCACCAGATCCAGCGCGGTCATCGCCGCAGCAACACATGATTGCGCCGAGATCGGAGTTTCCTCCACCAACGCATCCAGATCACGGCCAATCAGGCCCGTATCCACATCCTCGGCGGCAAACCCCTGATGCCGGGTCAGCGCGCCCAGAAAGGCAAGGTTGGTGACGGTGCCCGCAACCTCGGTGCGCTGCAGGGCGCGATGCAGTTGTTCAAGGGCGACCGAGCGTGTGGCACCGTGAACAATGACCTTTGCGATCATCGGGTCATACCATGGGCTGATCGTGTCGCCAGCGCACACACCACTGTCAGCCCGACAAGACAATGGGAACTGCAAGTGTGTCAGTGTACCCGTAGCAGGCAGAAACCCTTTGGGGACATCTTCGGCGTACAGACGCGCCTCAAACGCGTGCCCGGTGATAGACAATTCCTCCTGCTGCTTCGGCAACGCCTCACCCGAAGCAACGCGCAACTGCCATTCCACCAGATCGACGCCGGTGATGGCCTCGGTCACCGGATGTTCCACCTGCAGGCGTGTGTTCATCTCCATGAACCAGAACCGATCCGGGCGCAGACCGTCCGAGCCGTCAACGATGAACTCAACCGTCCCTGCCCCTTTGTACCCGATGGCTTCGGCAGCACGCACACCAGCCTGACCCATCGCTTTGCGCATCTCTGGCGTCATGCCGGGGGCCGGAGCCTCTTCGATCACCTTTTGGTGCCGACGTTGCAACGAGCAGTCCCGTTCGAACAGTTGCACCGCGTGGGTACCGTCGCCGAACACCTGCACCTCGATATGGCGCGGCTTGGCGACGAACTTCTCGACCAGAACGGCGTCATTGCCAAAGGCGGTCCTGGCTTCGCCGCGGGCGCTGTCCAATGCCGAGGCGAAATCTTCGGGGCGTTCGACTAGGCGCATGCCTTTCCCGCCGCCGCCGGCGACGGCCTTGATCAGCACCGGATAGCCGATGGTATCTGCTGCTCCCGATAAATGTTCAGGATCCTGATTGTCACCGTGATATCCTGGAACAACCGGCACACCCGCCTGCTCCATCAGAACCTTCGCCGCATCCTTCAAACCCATCTTACAGATCGCATCCGCCGAGGGACCTATGAAGATAAGACCCGCAGCCTCAACCGCATCCACGAAGTCAGGGTTCTCGGACAGAAAACCATAGCCGGGATGGATCGCCTGTGCACCTGTATCGAGCGCCGCCTGAATGATCACGTCCCCCTTCAGGTAGCTTTCCGCTGGCGCCGCGCCGCCGATATGCACTGCCTCATCGGCCATCTGCACATGCTTGGCCGAGGCATCCACATCCGAGTAAACCGCCACACAAGAGACGCCCAACTTCTGAGCCGTCTCCATGACCCGGCAGGCAATCTCGCCCCGGTTGGCAATTAGGATTTTGTTAAACATTTTCTATCGCCCCTCAGATGCCAAATCTTCGACAAGACGAAACTGCTCGCACACCAGTTCCATCTCGGGATCAAACCCGCCATTGCGCTCAAAATACCGTCGGTGCCCGTCGCGCCATCCTTCCAGCGTGTTGTTCTCACCTTCGGCCAAAGCGAACTCCTCGGTCACCTCGCAATACCTGTAGATCGAGACATCGACGGTCTCGATCACCAAGGCCGGTCGGTCGTCCCACTCAAGAGCAATGTCGCGTCGACCCGGCCTTGGCATATCAGCACTCCCCGCTGGAAAATCCCTGAGTGCGCCACAAGTCGCGGTCTTTGCCCCGGACCTGACAAGCGCCAGTAACTCGTCACACAAGGACTTACTGTCACCAAACTTAAATGTCTGCGCATCGGGATAGCGTTCTTTTATCCGTTCCAATTCGGTGCTCATCTCACATCCTGAACACGCCGAAACGTGTCTCCTCGATCGGGGCGTTCAGCGCGGCGTTCAGCGACAGGGCCAGAACATCGCGGCTTTTGCGCGGATCAATGATGCCGTCATCCCACAACCGTGCGGAGGCATATAGAGGGTGCGATTGTTCCTCGAACATCTCCAATGTCGGGCGTTTAAATTCGGCCTCTTCCTCGGCGGACCATGTGCCGCCCTGCCGCTCGATCCCGTCGCGTTTGACAGTGGCCAGTACGCCCGCGGCCTGCTCACCGCCCATCACGGAAATCCGCGAGTTCGGCCATGTCCACAGGAATCGCGGCTGATAGGCACGGCCTGCCATTCCATAATTTCCGGCCCCGAACGAGCCGCCAACCAGCATTGTGATCTTCGGCACATTGGTCGTTGCCACCGCCGTCACCATCTTGGCGCCATGACGCGCGATGCCCTCGTTTTCGTACTTTCGTCCGACCATGAACCCGGTGATGTTCTGCAGGAAGACCAAAGGGATTTTCCGCTGCGAGCAAAGCTCGACAAAATGCGCGCCCTTCTGCGCGGCCTCCGAGAACAGGACACCATTATTGGCGATGATCCCGATCGGGCAGCCCTTGAGATGGGCAAAGCCCGTCACCAGCGTCTCGCCGAAGCGCGGCTTGAACTCGTCAA
Organism: Ruegeria lacuscaerulensis; assembly: GCF_013031245.1. Taxonomy (GTDB): domain Bacteria; phylum Pseudomonadota; class Alphaproteobacteria; order Rhodobacterales; family Rhodobacteraceae; genus Ruegeria; species Ruegeria lacuscaerulensis_C. Next base: position 275,524 of record NZ_WPZL01000001.1, on the reverse strand, counting down.
ATCGCGAGCCATCGACCAGCCGGGCGATCACTTCGCGAATGTCGTAAGGCGTGCGCAGATCAGCGGGAACGACGCCGAGTATCTCCTCGGGGTCATAGGCCGGGTCTTCGGGGCTTGCCCAATCCACTGTCTGCGGCTTGCGCAGGTTCAGTGACCCGACTGCGCGGCGCGCCAGAGCCAAAGCGTGCGCGTCGTCCTCGGCCAGATAATCGGCCACGCCAGACAGGCGGGTATGGACGTCACCGCCACCCAGATCCTCGGCACTGACGACCTCACCGGTTGCAGCCTTGACCAGAGGCGGACCGGCCAGAAAGATCGTGCCCTGTTCCTTGACGATGATCGTCACATCGGACATCGCCGGGACATAGGCCCCGCCCGCCGTGCAGGATCCCATGACCACCGCGATCTGAGGGATGCCCTTCGCGCTCATCCGCGCCTGATTATAGAAAATGCGGCCAAAGTGATCGCGGTCCGGGAAGACCTCGTCCTGATTGGGCAGGTTCGCGCCGCCACTATCGACCAGATAGATGCAGGGCAGATGGTTTTCCTCGGCAATCTCCTGCGCGCGCAGGTGTTTCTTGACCGACATCGGATAATAGGTGCCGCCCTTCACGGTGGCGTCGTTGCAAACCACCATGACCTCGCGCCCCTGCACCCGGCCGATGCCTGCGACTACACCAGCACACGGCGCGGCGTCGCCATACATCCCATGAGCCGCCGTCGCGCCGATTTCAAGGAACGGAGACCCCGGATCGAGCAGGTTCGCCACCCGACGGCGCGGCAGCATCTTGCCCCGAGATTCATGCCGCGCGCGGGATTTCTCACCTCCGCCCATGCGGGCCGCTTCGGCAGCGGCAGAGATTTGCGCCAGCGCATCGAGATGCGCCGTGCGATTTGCTTTGAAGCCCTCGGAGGCGGGCATGGCTTTGGATGTGAGTTTCATGCGCGCAGCATCCTTTTTAGTTTTGCAGGCAATTGCCGGTGAGCTCTGACTGTTTTGAATACTGTTGGGAGTTTTCGGTCGAACCAGTATCCCCACGGGTGGCCAACCGCATCTGCGCCGCTCAGCAATTCCAACATCGCAATGACATTTGCTCTGTTATAAAACCACAGCAATCGACCCGAAAAACTTAGTTGGAAAAATGCGTCCTGCGGCCAATTGATTTTAGTTTTCTTCGGCACATGGCAATTTCCGCAAATCGAAGTTCCCCACAGAGAACTTAGCTGATGCCTATGCATACCTACCGGATAGAGGCCGTCGGGCGAATGAATGCTCGTTCCGCCAAGGCCAATGTAGATGAGTTCATGCTCTCGGTGCCAATTTGCGTAGTTTCGCCTTGGGTGCTCAAACTTCATGACAACAGTGTCCCGCCGGACCTCGGCAGCGTTTGACTGGTTGGGGCGCACTTCTAGTTCTGCAGGTACGAATTTCGCAGGTTTTTGGCAGTTTGGGCATTCAATTTCCACCGTCTTTGGAAGAGACGCCATGTCGCGCTCAAGTTTAAAAGCTGATTTCATTGCGCGGCCTCTCTCGAGGCCAACGCCTTCAATTCCCTCCGAATGACCTTCCCCGTCACCGTCATCGGCAGTTCCTCCAGAAACGCCACCTCGCGCGGGTAGGAATACTGCGCCAGACGGTCCTTGACCCAGTCCTGCAATTCCGGCTCCGATGCCTCAGCACCCGGCTTCAGAACCACGTACGCCTTGACGATCTCGGTCCGCAGCGGATCGGGCTTGCCGACCACGCCCACCGTCGCCACCGCCGGGTGGGTCAGCAGGCAATCCTCGATCTCAGCCGGGCCGATGCGGTAGCCTGCCGAGGTGATTACGTCATCATCGCGACCTACGAATCGCAGATAGTCGCCTTCCCACACGCCGCGATCTCCGGTGATCAGCCAGTTACCTCGGAATTTCTCGGCCGTGGCGACAGGCCGGTTCCAGTATTCCAGCATCATCGAAGCCGAGCCGTGCCGGATGGCCACGTCGCCCTCTTCATCCGTCGGATTGCCATCGTCGTCGATCACAGCAACCTCATGACCCGGCACCGGTTTGCCGATACAGCCGGGCTGGACGGGGAAATCCTCGGCGCAGGAGGACACGACCATGTTGCACTCGGTCTGGCCGTAAAACTCGTTGATCGTCAGGCCAAACGCTTGCTGACCCCAGGCCAGCATCTCGGCCCCCAAGGGTTCTCCGCCCGACGCAACCGAACGCAAACCCGGTATCGCCTGATCTGCAGCTTTCAGCATCCGCAGTGCGGTCGGGGGAAAGAACACGTTCCGTACCCCGCCGCGTGCGACGACATCAGCGCATGCCTCAGGTGTGAATTTGTCCAGCCGTGCGGCAACGACCGGAATGCCCAGCGCCAGCCCGGGCATCAACACATCGAACAACCCGCCGATCCAGGCCCAGTCGGCGGGCGTCCATAGGCAGTCACCGTCGCGCAGGTGGTTGTGGCTGATCGAAACGCCCGGCAAATGCCCGGTCAATACCCGATGCCCGTGTAAGGCGCCCTTTGGGCTGCCGGTGGTGCCCGAGGTATAAATCAGAATCGCCGGGTCTTCGGGGCCGGTATCTGCAAAGGACAGCGGGTCATCTGACGGTGATATCTGCTCGACCAACACAGGCCGGGCCAGATCACCCAGCAATGTGGTCCCATCCAAATCTGTCAGTACGATTTGCGCCCCTGCATCACCGACGCGCGAGGCCAGAGCGTCATGTTTGAACAGTTTGAACAACGGCACCGAGATCGCGCCAACCTTCCAGATCGCCAGATGCGCCGCCGCGCACCATGGCGACTGACTGAGCAAGACACCCACGCAATCTCCGGGTTTCACATGTTGCTGCAATGTCCGGGCGATACCGTCTGTAAAGCGCTCCAACTGGCCAAAGGTGATCGTTTTACACCCACCTTCGGTAAGATCGACAATCGCCACGCTGTCACGAGATTGCGACAGACATTGCCGCGCCATGTTGATCCGGTCCGGAATTACCCAGCCCCCCGTTTCCCGCAAACCGGGTATGCGGTTAGTGGGATGCATGGCCAAAACCCCTTATTTTTCTAACACTTCCAGAGCGTGTGCATTGATGCGAACCCCCAAGAACTTGATGCAGATCAGAGTTGCCAGGGACCGCGCCCTGCACAACCGAAACATCAACAAATTCAAAGGCTCTAAAATGTCCAATAAACTCGCCGCATTGACTCTTACGACTGCGCTGGTCGCGCTTACAGCCCCTGCCTTTGCCCAGAACCAGGGCGACTGGACCGTGGGTGTCGGTGTTGGCTACCTGGACCCGAAATCCGACAACGGGACGCTGACCGGCGGTCTCGACGTCGAAGTGGATTCGGACACCCGCCCGATCTTTACCGTCGAGTATTTCCTTCGCGACAATCTTGGCGTCGAACTGCTGGCCGCCACTCCGTACAGCCATGACATCACACTGAACGGCAGCATCGACGCTGGCAGTGTCAAGCATCTGCCGCCCACACTGTCGCTGAACTATCACTTCCCGACCAATTCCGCCTGGAAACCCTATGTCGGGGCCGGCATCAACTACACCATCTTCTTTGACGAGAAATCGGGCCTGGGCGATCTGAAACTGGATAACTCGGTCGGTCTCGCCCTGCAGGCTGGTCTCGATTACATGGTCACCGAAAAAGGCGCCGTGCGTCTGAACGTGCGCTGGTTTGACATCGATTCGGACGTCACGCTGAACGGCAACGACATGGGAACCGCTGAAATCGATCCCTGGTTGGTCGGTGTGTCCTACGTCCATCGATTCTGATCCTATTCAGACAACGCCCCGCGGACCTCTCCGGCGGGGCGTTATTTTTTTCAAAGCATCTTGCTCATCAGTTCCCGCCCAATCAGCATTCGGCGGATTTCACTGGTGCCCGCACCGATCTCCATCAGCTTGGCGTCGCGGAAAATACGGCTGACCGCTGAATCCGACAGGAACCCGGCTCCGCCCATTGCCTGTACCGCCTGATGCGCCTGTGTCATCGCCTGTTCCGAGGCATAGAGGCAACACGCCGCCGCATCCTGACGAGTCACATCCCCCCGATCACAGGCTTTAGCAACCTCGTATACATAGGCCCGCGCAGAATTCATCGCGGTGTACATGTCGGCAATCTTGCCCTGCATCAACTGAAAGCTACCGATAGGTTTGCCGAACTGCTTTCGCTCGGACAAGTAGGGCATGATCTCGTCCAGGCAGGCGGCCATGATTCCTGTTCCGATCCCGGCCAGAACCACACGTTCGTAGTCCAGCCCGGACATCAGTACCGCTACGCCCTTGCCCTCTTCACCCAGAACGTTTTCGAAGGGCACCTCGACATCTTCAAAGATCAGTTCCGCAGTGTTCGATCCACGCATCCCCAGCTTGTCGAAATGAGGCGAGGTCGAGAATCCCTTCATCTCCTTCTCGATCAAAAAAGCGGTGATCCCCTTTGATCCGGCATCCGGGTCAGTCTTGGCATAGACGACCAGAGTATCCGCGTCCGGTCCGTTGGTGATCCAGTACTTGTTGCCGTTCAGCCGGTAATGATCGTTGCGCTTTTCCGCGCGCAGCTTCATTGACACGACGTCAGATCCCGCCGACGCCTCGGACATCGCCAGCGCGCCCACGTGCTCACCCGAGATCAGCCGCGGCAGATACTTTGCCTTTTGCTCGTCATTGCCGTTCAGCTTGATTTGGTTGACGCACAAGTTCGAGTGCGCCCCGTAAGACAGGGAGACCGAAGCAGACGCCCGAGCGACCTCTTCAACCGCGACGGTATGGGCCAGATAGGACATCCCCGCCCCACCATATTCCTCGGGCACCGTGACGCCGAGCATCCCCAACTCACCCATCTCTTTCCACAACTCGTTGGGAAACGCGTTCGAGGCGTCGATCTCTGACGCCATCGGCTTGACCCGCTCTTGCGCCCAGCGGTGCACCATCTCGCGCAGGGCGTTCACGTCCTCGCCCAGATCAAATTGCATGGTAGCCGTGAACATACGCGATCTCCTCCTCCGCATAAATGAACAGTTGTTCAATAAACTGATATCAGCCTTCCCACGCCCGGTCAACGTCTCTGATCAAAATCCATAGGCACGACAAAGCAGCCGCGCGACAGGCGGTTGCGCAAACTATAGGGTGTGCGCCAAAGGCGCACTCATTTGGATTAGGATTGGAAAACCGCGCCAACTTCGGCACGAATGATGCGCGCAATAAGGCGGCAATCTTGCAACGAAAACGTGAGCGGCACGCGCATATCCATGATCCCGGCAAGAACGCGATCACTTGCCGGCATCGGCGTGCTGTCAGCATAGCGCCAGCTGTCATAGCGCGAGGTAAAACCGGTCGGCTCTGCCCCGCCGAACCACTTGAGCTCGACACCACGCGTCGCGCAGCGCCGGATCACTTCGGCAATACGCTCTGGAGACCAGTCGAGCAAAAGAAACTGGATGGACGAACCTACATACGTTTCTGCCACGGGCCGCTCGACAATCGTCAGGCCGGTCGTTCCGCGAAGACCTGCTTCGATCTCGGAATAGCGTTCGTTCCAACGGTGAATCTGCTGGTCCAGTTCGCGCAACTGTGGGCGCAGAATAGCCGCGCGCAGGTTGTCCATACGGCCTGAGACATTGGGAGTGGTGTATTTTATCCGCTCAAACACTTCTGGGCCAGGCGCGGCAAGATGGCGTTCGTACAGCATATAGGAACCAGACAGCATCGTGGCTTTGGCGGCGAGTTCTTCGTCATCGGTGATCAGCAGGCCACCCTCACCCGAATTGACATGTTTGTAGGTCTGACACGAGTAGCATCCGATGGCACCCTGCCGCCCCGAAGACTGCCCGCGCCACGCGGCACCCATCGTATGCGCGCAATCCTCTATCACGATCACCCCGGCCGAGTCGCATATCTGCATCAGCCGGTCCATGTCGCACAAATGCCCGCGCATGTGACTCAGCATCAGTACGCGGGCCTGATCCAGCTTGGCCTCGAGATCATCCAGATCAATTGTCAGGTTTTCCGTCACGCCCACAAAGACCGGTTTAGCCCCGACAGAGGCAATCGACCCCGGCACCGGCGCCAGAGTGAACGCGTTGGTCAGAACCGGATCACCCGGCTGCACGCCCACTGCCCGAAGCGCCGTGGCCAGCGCGTATCCGCCGGAAGAGACAGCCAGGCAGTACTTGGCCCCCATCTGCGTTGCGAATTCCTGTTCCAGCAGCGCGGTTTCGCCCAACTCTCCGGGCGCGACGTTGTAGCGGTGCAGCCGCCCGTGGCGCAGCACGGCCAGAGCGGCCTCTATCGCTTCTTCCGGGATGGGTTCCTGCTGGGTGAAACTGCCAGTGAATATCTCAGTCATAAGTTCGTTGTGATGTCGCTGACGGTCAAGGTCAAGAGATCACGCCGCCTCACCGATCAACCCGGCCACAAGAGCCGGAAGATCATTGAAATGGTGCAGCAAGGCTTCCGGCTCCAGCGCAGCCATATCGTCCCCGGACGGTCCGAACGTGACCAGCACCGACGGCACCCCCGCCGCCCGCGCCGTATTGCGGTCCGTGTCGGAATCCCCGATCAGTACGCAAAGGTCCGGGTGCCCTCCGGCCCGACGCGCAGCTTCGCGCAATGGTTCCGGGTCCGGCTTTCGCACCGGCAGCGTATCGGCCCCGACCAACGAAGCAAACCGGTCCCGTACCCCCATCTGTGTCAGCAGCTGATGGGCCAGCGCCTCGGGCTTGTTGGTGCAAATGCCGACGCCGTAACCTGCGGATTTCAGCAGTTCCACCGCTTCCAGCGCGCCTGGATAGAACTTTGTATGGGTATCAATCTCCTGCGAATAGGCATCAAGCAGCGTCGGATAATAGGCATGAACAGTGTCCTCATCATAAGCTCCGACCCGCTTCAGCCCGTGGGTCAGCATCATCCGCCCGCCTCGCAGCGCAACGGCTGCATCCTGCCCGTCAACCAGCACATCCCCGTGCCCCATCTGGCGGAAACAGTGGTTGGCAGCGGCCAGCAGATCGCCCGAGGTATCGGCCAAGGTTCCGTCCAGATCGAAGATTACCGTGCGCATTTTGCCTCCTGCCTCGGCGGGATTTCGCCGTGTCGTGTTGCAAACGGCAATCTTGTTTGATGCCCGAACCGCTTGCGCCTTTGCCCCCAGCGGATAAAACGGACAGCAACAAAACACAAAGAGAAATCGATTTCATGAGCACTGCCCTTGTCATCCTTGCCGCCGGAAAAGGCACCAGGATGAATTCGGATATCCCCAAAGTTCTGCATCCGATCGCACAGACGCCGATGCTGGTTCACGCCATGCGCGCCGGCGCGGTTCTCGCGCCCGAGCGCACCGTAATCGTTACTGGTCACGGAGCCGAGGCCGTTGCCAAGGTCGCCACTGCAGAGGACGACGGGACCAAGATCGCAGTGCAGGACGAGCAGCTGGGCACCGCACATGCTGTCGCGCAGGCGCGCGAAGCCTTAAAGGGCTTTAAAGGCGACGTGGTGGTTCTGTATGGCGACACGCCGTTTCTGCAGCCCGACACGTTGGAGCGGATGATCGCGGCGCGCGCTGAAAACGATCTGGTCATTCTGGGGTTCGAGGCCACCGATCCTGCCCGATACGGGCGATTGATAATGAGCGGTGGAAACCTTGATCGTATCGTTGAATTCAAGGACGCGTCTGATGAAGAGCGCGCGATAACCTTTTGCAATTCTGGTCTTTTGGCCTGTGATGCCGATACACTGTTTTCGCTGATCGACACCGTCGGAAACGACAACGCGTCAGAAGAATACTATCTGACCGACGTCGTAGAAATCGCACGCACCCGCGGCCTGAAGGTCACCGCTGTTGCCTGTGATGAGGCGCAGACACTGGGTGTCAATTCACGGGCTGATCTGGCCGCAGCGGATGCTGTATTTCAGGCCCACGCGCGCACCGAACTGCTGGACCTGGGCGTGACTCTCATGGCACCCGAAACCGTGTATCTGGCCGCTGACACCGTGATCGGCCGCGACACAGTAATTGAACCCAACGTGGTTTTCGGCCCCGGTGTCACCGTCGAAAGCGGCGCGACGATCAGGGCGTTCTCGCATCTGGAAGGTTGCCACGTTAGCCGTGACGCCATTGTCGGTCCCTATGCCCGCCTGCGCCCCGGTGCGGAACTGGCCGAAGGCGCGCGCGTCGGCAATTTCGTTGAGGTCAAGAACGCCGAGATCGGCGAAGGCGCCAAGGTCAATCACCTCAGCTATATCGGTGACGCCTCGGTGGGTTCCGCGACGAATATCGGCGCGGGCACGATCACCTGCAATTATGACGGCGTGATGAAGCATCGCACTACGATTGGCGAAAATGTCTTTGTTGGCTCCAACACCATGCTGGTGGCGCCGGTGACCGTCGGTGACGGCGCAATGACGGCAACCGGCACGGTTGTGACGCGGGATGTTGAACCCGACGCGCTTGCCGTGGCGCGGGCCAAGCAGGACAACAAACCGGGTTATGCGCGTAAATTGTTTGATATGTTGAAGGCGAAAAAGGCTCGCCAGAATAAAGGGGCCTGAGTTTATGTGTGGAATTGTTGGAGTTCTGGGGAGCCACGAAGCAGCCCCGATTCTTGTTGAGGCGCTGAAACGGCTGGAATATCGCGGCTATGACAGCGCCGGAATCGCGACGGTCAGCAAAGGGTCACTGGGGCGTCGGCGGGCCGTGGGCAAGCTTGTAAATCTCAGCGACCTGCTGGTGCACGATCCTCTGCCAGGAAAATCCGGGATCGGCCACACCCGCTGGGCCACACATGGCGCGCCCTCGGTCACCAATGCGCACCCCCACAAGGCCGGGCCGGTGGCGGTGGTTCATAACGGCATTGTCGAGAATTACCGGGAACTGCGCGCCGAACTGGCTGGGCATGGGATCGATTTCCAGACGGAAACCGACACTGAAACCGTCGCCCTGATGACCGAGCATCTGCTTAAAACCGGCCTGTCACCGGTTGAGGCTGCATTTAAAACCATCGATCAGTTGCAGGGCGCCTTTGCTCTGGCCTTCCTTTTTGACGGTGAAGACGACCTGATCGTCGCAGCCCGAAAGGGCTCACCGCTTGCCATCGGGCATGGTGACGGAGAGATGTTTGTGGGCTCGGACGCGATTGCGCTGGCCCCGCTGACCGACAGGATCACTTATCTGGAAGAGGGCGACCGGGCGGTCCTGACACGCACATCGCTGGAAATTCGCAATGAAGTGGGAGAGCTTGCCAACCGCGAGATGCGCAAGATCAAGCTGGATCACGCGCGCACCGACAAAGGCGGCCACAAGCATTACATGGCCAAAGAGATCGCCGAGCAGCCCGTCGTTGTGGCCGAGGCGATCCGGTCATACCTGCCCACCGGTGGCGATCAGGTGGTACTGCCCGATGCGGATCTGGATTTTTCGAAACTGGATCGGCTGACCATGGTGGCCTGTGGCACCGCATTCTATGCTTGTCTGACCGCGAAATACTGGTTCGAACAACTTGCCAGGATACCGGTTGAGGTCGATATCGCCAGCGAGTTTCGTTATCGTGAGCCTCCGATTGTAGACCGCACTCTTGCCCTGTTCGTCAGCCAGTCCGGCGAGACGGCAGACACGCTGGCCGCCTTGCGCTATTGCGAGGGCAAGGCGGACAAGATCGTTTCGGTGATCAACGTCCCGGAAAGCTCAATCGCGCGGGAAAGCGATTTGGCTCTGCCAATCCACGCCGGGGTCGAGATTGGTGTGGCGTCGACCAAGGCTTTCACTTGCCAGCTGAGCGTGCTGTTGATGCTGGCGCTCAAAGCCGCCGCTGATCGCGGCACATTGACAGATGAAGAAATTGCCGATCATGCCGCTGCCCTGCGCGGCCTTCCCTCGGCGCTGAACACGGCGCTTGATCAGGGCCGTGCAATTCGTAAATCGGCGCAGCGCCTGTCCGAAGCGCGCGACGTTCTGTTCCTGGGTCGCGGGCTGATGTACCCGCTGGCGATGGAAGGCGCGCTGAAACTCAAGGAAATCAGCTATATCCACGCCGAAGGTTATGCATCGGGTGAGTTGAAACACGGTCCCATTGCCCTGATTGACAAACATATGCCTGTCGTGGTCATGGCGCCGCGCGACGCGGTTTTCGACAAGACTGTTTCCAACATGCAAGAGGTGATGGCGCGTAAAGGCAAAGTCATCCTCGTGTCCGATGACGATGGAATCGCTGAGGCAGAAGACGGTGTCTGGAGCGTCATTCGCATGCCTCACATACACCCCAGCCTGGCCCCCATCCTGTATTCAGTCCCGGCGCAACTCCTAGCCTACCATACGGCGGTGGCCAAGGGCACGGATGTGGACCAGCCGCGCAATCTGGCGAAATCCGTCACGGTGGAGTGAAGCATGGCCAAGCAGTTCCCGGAACTGGACGATGCCCAGCGCAAGTTCATCGAAGACCAGCACATGTTTTTCGTTGGCACGGCGGGTTCCGACGGGCGGGTCAATATTTCGCCCAAAGGGATGGATTCCTTGCGTGTCCTCGGGCCCAACCGTATTGTCTGGATGAACCTGACCGGCAGCGGCAACGAGACTGCCGGGCATTTGCTTGAGATCAACCGCATGACGCTGATGTGGTGTTCGTTCACGACAAGGCCGCTGATCCTGCGAACTTATGGCACGGCACACACTCTGCACTTTGGCGACGAGGGTTGGGACGAATTGGCCAGATTGTTCCCGAACCACAGAAGCGCTCGGCAGATCTACGATCTGGATGTTGATCTGGTCCAAACTTCTTGCGGCTATGCGGTTCCGTTCATGGAATACCAGTCTGAGCGGGATACGATGCAACAATGGGTCGATGGCAAGTCCGACGATCAGATTCAGGCCTATTGGACGGAAAAGAACCACCAGACCATCGACGGGAAACCCACCCGCGCCCCGGGCTGAACTTCCATGCCGGACATCTATCTGGATCAAATCAAGGCCCATGCCGATCCCGAGCGCGCCGAACAGATGGCGGCTTATCACAAGGCCGACCGCCTATATCTGGGGGTCGCGAACCCTGTTCTGAATGACCTGACCAAAGCGTGGCGGCAAGAACTGGATGTGGCCGCGCGCGTGGAATTGGCGGACGCTCTGTGGCAAACCAACATCCACGAAGGCCGCCTTGCCGCTGCCAAGTTGCTGACGCAGGCGCGCATCCGGCCCGATGACGCGGTCTGGGACCTGCTGCAAAGCTGGTTGCCGGATTTCGACGCCTGGGCCGTCGCTGACCACGCCTGCTTGGCAATGCAGAAACGCCTCTCAGCTGACCCTTCCCGATTGGATCAGGTGGAATGTTGGACGGCTTCGGACCACATGTGGACACGGCGTGCCGCGATGGTGGCCACCCTGCCCTGGACCAAGCAGAACCACCCGAAACCCGACGATCTGCTTCGGCGTGACCGAATCCTCGGGTGGGCGGCGGGTTATGTAACCGATCGCGAATGGTTCATCCAAAAAGCCGTTGCGTGGTGGTTGCGTGAATTGTCCAAGCACGACCCGGCTCGAGTGATTGCCTTTCTGAATACGTATGGTGACGCGATGAAGCCCTTTGCCCGCCGCGAAGCCGGCAAATATCTGAAAGATCAGTTGGAATAGACCTCAAGCTCGACCAACTCATCAAACGGCAGCAATAGCGCCCGCATTGCATCCAACGACAGGCGGCTGCCGCCGCCTTCAGGCCCCGATGCCGGAACCAGGGTGATATAGGCCTGCGCCCCGGTTCTGGGCACGACGACCCGGCCCGTGAACTCGGTGTCGACCAGCGGCGTCTCAAGCCAGCGGCCCGGTGTTGTCGGATCTCCCAACCCGGCAATGGTTGTCTTTGCCCCAACCCAACCGGCCGCGGTGGCCGGGATGGGTTCCGGTTCAACCGTTTCTTCTACCGCGGTTGGTTCTGCGTCACCCGGTGTCTTGTCACCACCATAGACACGGTCTGTTGTCGACCGGACCGTGTCACATCCGGCAACCAAAACACACAGCGCTACAATCATATACCTCATGCCAGAAACCTACCGTCCTGCGCGCATCTGTACCAGTGCAATGCGCAGTTCGCCCTTGTCGAGAGGTGGTTGCAGCTTTACCTATGTCGCATGACTGCTCCTCTCATCGACCCGTTCGCACGTGCCATCACCTATCTTCGCGTCTCCGTGACGGACCGCTGCGATTTCCGCTGTGTCTACTGCATGTCCGAAGACATGAAGTTTTTGCCCAAGAAAGACCTGCTGACGCTTGAGGAACTGGACCGCATGTGCACGACCTTCGTGAAGATGGGGGTCGAAAAGCTGCGCATCACCGGCGGCGAACCATTGGTACGGCGCAATATCATGGCGTTTTTCAATTCGATGACGCGGCATCTGGAAAGCGGCGCGCTGAAAGAGCTGACGCTGACGACCAACGGTTCGCAGCTGCATCGCTTTGCAGATGACCTGTACGCTGCGGGCGTGCGCCGGGTGAACGTGTCGCTGGATACTCTGGACGAGGACAAGTTCGCTCAGATCACCCGCTGGGGCCGGCTGAAGCAGGTGCTGAACGGCATTGACGCAGCTCAAAAGGCCGGGCTGCGGATCAAGATCAACGCTGTGGCTCTGAAAGGGTTCAACGAGGAAGAACTGCCGTTGATCACGAAATGGTGTGCCGAGCGCGACATGGATCTGACCTGGATCGAGGTCATGCCTATGGGCGATATCGGAAACGAAGATCGCCTGGATCAGTACTGGTCGCTCAAGGACGTCCGCAAGGAATACGAAAACCACTATTCTGTTACCGATCTAGCCGAACGCACCGGCGGGCCCGCGCGCTATGTTCGTCTTGAGGAAACAGGACAGAAGATCGGCTTCATTACCCCGCTGTCACATAATTTCTGCGAAAGCTGCAACCGCGTGCGCCTGACCTGCACCGGTGAGCTGTATATGTGCCTTGGTCAGGAGGATATGGCCGACCTGCGCGGTGCCCTTCGTGATCACCCCAACACCGAGCAACCGCTTGAGGACGCGATCCGCGCGGCGATCCACCTGAAACCCAAAGGCCATGATTTCGACTATTCCCGTCAGGCGGTCGACGGCAAGATGAGCCGCCACATGAGCCATACAGGCGGCTGACATGTCGGACCAATTCGGCCGACCGACTCTGCTTTACCATCTGTATGGCGGTTTTACTGCCATTGCCGCTTCGCTTGTCTGGAGAACGGTTCGGAAAAAACTGCAAGCTGCGGACGTCCCTGAGGCCCGCCAACAAGAACGACTTGGCCATGCCAGCCAACCCCGTCCCGATGGGCAGGTGATCTGGTTTCATGCGGCAAGTGTGGGTGAAACCCTGTCAGTCATCAGCCTGATCAAACGTCTGGGCCAGCGCCTTCCGGATGCTGAGTTTCTGATCACCTCCGGTACCCCCACATCAGCCGCGCTGATCGAAAAGCGCATGCCGCCCCGAGCGCGCCACCAATACCCACCACTGGACACCGCAGGACCAGTCCGGCGTTTTCTGGACCATTGGCGCCCGGATGCCGGAATATTTGTTGAAAGCGAAATCTGGCCGCGCCTGATCGTTGAGGGTGCCGCACGAGGCATTCCACTGGCGCTGCTCAACGCGCGCCTTTCCGAAAAGTCTGTCGAAGGCTGGAAGAAACGCCCGCAAACCGCACGGTTCATTCTGGATCATTTCCGGCTGTTTCTGACTCAGAATGACAAAACGGCTTCAAACCTGATCGACATGGGTGCAAATCCCGATCGCGTGTATCCCGGCACCAATCTCAAGGCGATGTCTGACCCTCTGCCGGTGGATGAGTCCACGCTATTCGACATACGTACACAAATCGGAAACCGCCCGGTCTGGATCGCCAGTTCCACTCATGCGGGCGAAGAGGAAACGGTTCTGGCTGCCCATGCCGAACTGCTGAAAAGCTGGCCCGACCTGCTTCTGCTGTTGATCCCCCGCCATCCCGAGCGCCGCACCGAAGTGGCAGCCCTGCTGGGACAAGCGGGTCAAACCGCAGCTTTCCGCAGCGCCAGGGACACGATCACCGACCAAACGCAGGTCTATGTAGCAGACACACTGGGGGAAACCGGCACCTGGTACGCGCTGTGTCCCATCGTGTTTTTGGGTGGCTCCCTCAAGGAAATCGGCGGCCACAACCCGTTTGAACCTGCGCAGGCCGGAGCCGCCGTGATTACCGGACCCGGCTATTTCAATTTTGCCGAAACCTTCGCCCCGCTGGTCGATACTGGTGGCGCGATTGAGGTCACGTCCGCTCCTGAGCTGGCTGCGACCGTCGCAACATGGCTGTCTGATCAAGACGCGCTGGATAAGGTGCGGACCGCAGCAAAATCCTGCGTGAACACTCAAAAATCAGCGCTGGATGCCATCGCCGACACTCTTTGCACCCAACTCAACCTGCTGGGTGCAGATTCATCTGACTGAAAATACCTCGGGGGTGCGGGGACAGAGCCCCCGCTGTTACTCAAGCCGCCGGCATTCTTTGTTCGACAATTTCGGCCCACCAGCTACATCCGGCAGGAATGGCTTCGTCATTGAAATTGTATTCAGGGTGATGCACCGCCGCTGTGTCGCCATTGCCAACCAGAATATACGCGCCCGGGCGTTCCTCGAGCATAAAAGCAAAGTCCTCTCCGCCCATGATCAGTGGGGCTTCGTCGCAGTCACCCGAGACAGATCGCGCGACATCCGCGGCAAAATCGGTTTGCTCGTCGCTGTTCACCATCACCGGATACCCCCGGTAATAGGTTACTTCTGCAGCCCCGCCAAACGTGGCCGCAACGCCGTTGCAGATTTCCTTGACGCGCTGTTCAGCCATATCACGCATCTCTTTGCTCATCGTGCGAACGGTCCCTTTGAGCTTTACCTTCTGAGGGATCACGTTGAACGCGGTGGATGAGGTTTCAAAAGACGTGACCGAGACGACAACCTGATCGACCGGGTTCGCGTTGCGCGCAGCGATGGTCTGCAACGCCACGACCGCCTGCGCGGCGATCACTGTTGTATCGACTGTCTCATGAGGTTTGGCGGCGTGGCCGCCCTTGCCTTCAAAAATTATGTCAAACTGATCCGTAGCCGCGAAGAACGCTCCGGGGCGAATGGCGAAACTGCCAACGGGACGTCCCGGCCAATTGTGCATTCCGTAAACTTCCTGAATGCCCCAACGGTCCATCATGCCGTCTTCGCACATCTCACGGCCGCCACCTCCGCCCTCTTCGGCGGGTTGGAAAATCACGATCACAGTGCCATCGAAATTCCGGGTCTCAGCCAGGTATTTCGCCGCCCCCAGCAACATCGCCGTGTGACCATCATGACCGCATGCATGCATCGCTCCATCGGTTTTGGATGCATATTCCAGCCCGGTGGCTTCGTGAATCGGCAACGCATCCATATCCGCCCGCAAACCGATCACATTGCCGCCTGTGTCGACCTTACCTTTAATCACGCCCACTACGCCGGTACGACCGATACCGGTCACAACCTCATCGCACCCAAATTCCTTCAGCTTGTCTGCGACCAGAGCGCTGGTGCGGTGCGTCTCGAACAGAATCTCGGGGTTCTCGTGAATATCGCGTCGCCATTCGGTAATTTCGCCCTGTAATTCGGCGAAACGGTTTTTGACCGGCATAGTCTTCTCCCATCTTTATCATTTGACCGGCGTTCCACCGCTGGCAGCCAGCCAGACAACAGAGCGGTCGTGCATTCAGTCCAAACTGGCAGGCCGAAGCGCGCCGGACAACAGAACAATCAGAACGGCCAATGGCAGCAAAACCATGAACGCCAAGCGTAATGTAAGCATCTCTGCCAGAAACCCAATAAGCGGCGGACCAATCAGCAGCCCTCCATAGCCCAGTGTGGCCACGCTGGCGATGGCCTGACCAGGAGGTACATGCGGATCGCTGGCCGCCCGGCTGAACGCAAGTGGCATGATCACCGCATAACCGACACCCATCAGGGCAAACCCCACCAACGTCGGCCCCGCATTGTCAGCGGACACAACGCAGTACACTCCAACCGCGGCGCAAACGCCGCCAAAACGTGCCGTGGCAACGGGCCCGAACCGCGCGATGACAAAGCCGCCTGCCAGACGGAACGCGACCATCGTCACGGAGAACACCGCATACCCCAAGGCCGCGACGCTTTCGGCAGCCCCGGTCACATCGCGCAGGAAAATCGCGCTCCAATCCGCCACCGCCCCTTCACCCAAAGCCCCGCAGAGCGCGGTGAGTCCGACCAGCACCAGCGCACTGGAAGGTAACGCAAAGACCGACCCCTTGGACAATTCGGATCGCCGGGACGTCCAGCGCACCCAGGATAAGGCCATCGCAAGTCCGACAACGATGCCGCCGGCCAGCAGAAAGTGATGGGCAACGGTCAGGCCCAACTGGACCGCCCCATAGCCGCTGAGCGCCCCCAGCCCCGCCCCGAGGCTCCACATCGCATGGAACGAGGACATGACGGGCTTGCTGTAGGCTTGCTCGACCTCGGCCGCCCAGGCGTTCATGGCGACATCCATCGAGCCGTGAAACGCGCCAAACACAAACAGGTACGCCGACAAGGTCCAGAACCCACCTGCCAGGGCCAGCAGGAACAGGGAAAAAGTGTAAAGGGCGGCGATGACCCGCGTGATCGCCACCGCCCCGAACCTGTCGGTCAGCCGCCCGGTTATCGGAAACGAACATACGGCCCCCGCCGCCATGAAAAGCAGGCCATAGCCAAGGGCATCATGCGACAAGTTCAGGTGATCGCGCACGGCAGGGATACGAGACGCCCAAATGCCGAACAGCGCACCGTTCAGGATAAACATGGCAGCAACGGCCCGCCACGCGGCCATGAGTCCGATCACGGGAAATCCTTCGCAAAATGCGTCAATCCCTGTTGTTCTACAGGCTTGTCGCATTTTGGCAAATGCGGACTACTCCAGTCGTTTGCGGATTTGTCGGATGGCAAACCACACCATCATCACAACGGGGATCGTCACCGCCGCCGTCAGCATCCCCTTACTTACCCCGGCCTTGGTCAGTGGATAAAGCAGATAACTTACCAGTGAGACCGCGTAATAGCTGATGGCTACCACGGATAACCCTTCGACCGTGTGCTGCAGGCGTAAAGCCAGATCGGCGCGACGGTCCATGCTTTCCAGCAGCGCCTGATTCTGAGCACTGCGTTCCACGTCGACACGTGTCCTCAACAAATCCCCCGCCCGGATCGCCCGGTCGGACAGCGCCTGAAGCCGGCGTTCGGTGGATTTCACGGTACGGATCGCAGGGTCGTAGCGTCGCATCATGAAATCGGCAAAGCTCTGGCCGCCCTGAAACCGCTCTTCACGCAAAACCTCAATCCGCTGATTGACGATGGCTTCATATGCCCCAGTGGCCCCGAACCTGAACGAACACTGGGCGGAAAGAGTTTCAAGTTCGATCGAAGTCGAAAGCAGATCCTCCAACAATTCTTCAGGCTGGGCAGAATTATCAGTCATCTGCCCCATCAAACGTGTCAGTTTTCCGTCCAGCTCTCCGATACGGGATTTCAGTTGCTTGACCCGAGCGAAACCCAGCATGGACATTGCCTTATAGGTCTCAACCTCGCACAAGCGTTGAATGATCCGACCAATCCTGCGCCGCCCGGTACCTTGCGTCACGAACAGCGCGAACCGCATGTGTCCTGCCGGATCGATGCGGAAGTCGCTAGCGCAAATCGCAGCATCGTCCAACACACGAGCAACAGCCAGGCTTTCAGGTTCGAACCAATTGGCCAGAGAAGATTTAACCTTGTCATCGTCCTGACGCTCAACCACGCGGAGCATGGCCGACGTCACCCGCTGGCCGGGGCTGGACATCAGCCAGTCTGGGGGAAAGACTTCAAAATCGGCCGGGTTGAACGGTCGATCACTGACATTCGGAGTTATCGCTGTGTAGGTCACGAACTCGGTGTGCTGCTCCCATTTCAACCAATGGCGACCGATTTGTCCGGCATAATGCGTGGCCTCCGGTTGCGGGTGTGGTGCGCCGTGCCGGTCCAACAAGTCGATCAGATGAACCAAATCTTCGCCGCGATCCCGTGCAGCGGCAGCAACCGGCTTTTTGATCGCAAGAAAGACAACCGTGCAAGGCGTAGTCGCCACAGGAAACGGGCGCGCATGCAGTTCGTTGGCCAGCGCATAGCGCAGGGGATGGTCGTCTATCGGCGTCATTTAGGGCTCCGTTTCGTCCGGGGCACTATACGCCACACCTGAAATACATCAATTCTCTTTTTATTTCATATACTTACAAGGATACGACGGTATACAAACCCGCTATCTCATTGATTTGGCTGCCACAGCTCGATGGGATTGCCCTCGGGGTCGTGAAGACGGGCGAATTTGCCGATCTCGCTGTCCCATTCTGCGCGGGTCTCAACGGCGATTCCTGCGAACTCCAGCTGGGCGATCATTGCTGCCAGATCGTCGACCCGGAAATTGATCATCCATTGCTGCTCGGCTCGCCCAAAATACTCGGTTTCCTGCGCGAAAGGGGCAAAGACCGTGTACCCCTCACGCTGCTTCCAAGGAACCGGGTCGTAGTGATTAATGCCCAGGTGTTCTTCGTACCAAGCGCTCAGCGCCTCGGGGTCTTTGGCTCGGAAAAACACACCGCCAATGCCGTTCACTTTTTCCATAGTCCACCTCCTGTGCCGTTAAGGTACAACAAAAAACAGAAAAGGCGCCCGGTCGGGGCGCCTTTCCTTAATGACCATGCTGCGGCATCAATCGATCATCGGCAGCAGTTTGTCGAGCGACTGCTTGGCGTCGCCGTAGAACATGCGGGTGTTCTCCTTGAAGAACAGCGGGTTTTCGATGCCCGAGTACCCGGTGCCCTGACCGCGTTTCGACACGAACACCTGCTTGGCCTTCCAGCATTCCAGAACCGGCATACCGGCGATGGGGCTGTTGGGGTCTTCCTGCGCCGCAGGATTCACGATGTCGTTCGAGCCTATGACGATAGCCACATCCGTATCCGGGAAGTCGTCGTTGATCTCGTCCATTTCCAGAACGATGTCATACGGTACCTTCGCTTCGGCCAGCAGCACGTTCATGTGGCCCGGCAAACGGCCAGCAACGGGGTGGATCGCAAAGCGCACTTCCTTGCCCTTGGCGCGCAGTTTGCGGACCAGTTCAGAAACTGATTGCTGCGCCTGCGCCACAGCCATGCCATAGCCCGGGATGATCACGATGCTGTCTGCATCATTCAGGGCCGCTGCTACACCATCAGCCTCAATGGCGATCTGTTCGCCCTCGACCGCCATCTGCTCGCCCTGCGGACCGCCGAAGCCGCCCAGGATCACGCTGACAAAGTGCCGGTTCATCGCCTTACACATGATGTAAGACAGGATCGCACCGGACGAGCCCACCAGCGCACCGACCACGATCAGCAGGTCGTTGCCCAGCGAGAAACCGATCGCCGCGGCGGCCCAACCGGAATAGCTGTTTAGCATCGACACAACCACCGGCATGTCAGCACCACCGATGCCCATGATCAGGTGATAGCCGATGAACAGCGCCGCCAGCGTCATCAGGAACAGTGGGAAAAAGCCACCCGACGCGGTGTACCAGATCAGGCAGATCAGCGAGAGACCCGCCGCCGTCGCGTTCAGCGCGTGACCACCGGGCAGCTTGGTTGCCGCCGAGGTCACCTTGCCCGCCAGCTTGCCATAGGCCACGACCGAACCGGTGAAGGTGATCGCGCCGATGAAGACGCCCAGGAACAGCTCGACATGCAGGATCGACAGTTCCGCCGGGGTTTTCTTGGCGATCAGTTTGGCAAACCCTCCGAGACCCGTGTACAGCACCTCTTTCGATGCGTCCGAAATCGCCATCACCTCGGCGACGTTCAGAACTTCAAAATGTGCATTGTAGCCGACAAACACAGCCGCCAGACCCACCAGCGAGTGCATCGCGGCCACAAGTTGTGGCATCTCGGTCATCTGCACACGTTGCGCCACATATTGACCGATCAGACCGCCACCCGCGATCAGCAGCAGCGACAGCAGCCACAGACCGGAACCAGGGCCGACCAGCGTGGCAAAGACCGCCAGCGCCATGCCGACGATGCCGTACCAGACCGCGCGCTTGGCGCTTTCCTGGTTCGACAGACCGCCAAGGGAAAGGATGAACAGAACAGCCGCAACAACATAGGCGGCAGTGGTGAAGCCAAATTCCATGTGCCCGGCCTCCTTAAGATTTCTGGAACATGGCGAGCATGCGCCGGGTTACGAGGAAGCCGCCGAAGATGTTGATCCCGGCCATGAAGACAGACAACGCCGCCAGCAGAAGGACGAGGATCGAACCCGACCCGATCTGCATCAGGGCCCCGACGATGATGATCGACGAGATTGCGTTGGTTATCGCCATCAACGGTGTGTGCAGCGAATGCGAGACGTTCCAGATCACCTGGAAGCCCACAAAGATCGCCAGCACGAAGACGATGAAGTGCTGCATGAAGCTGGCCGGAGCGATCAGCCCCACCAGCAGCATCAGCGCGCCGCCAACCCCCAGCAGGGTGAACTGCTGCTTGGTCTGCGCTTTGAATGCGGCGATTTCCTGCGCCTTCTTTTCCTCAACCGTCAGTTCCTTGACCTCGGGCTTCTTCTGCGCCGCGATAGCCTGCACCTTGGGCGGTGGCGGTGGGAAGGTGATCTCACCCTTGTAGGTCACGGTCGAGCCGCGGATCACGTCATCTTCCATGTCGTGGTTGACGTGGCCGTCCTTCTCGGGCGTCAGATCCGTCATCATGTGACGGATGTTGGTGGCGTACAGAGACGACGACTGTGCCGCCATCCGGCTGGGGAAGTCGGTATAGCCGATGATGGTCACGCCATTGTCGGTCACGACTTTCTCGTCCGGAACGGTGCCTTCGACGTTGCCACCCCGTTCCGCCGCAAGATCGACAATGACCGAGCCCGGCTTCATCGCCTTGACCATATCCTCTAGCCAGAGCTTGGGCGCCGGGCGGTTGGGGATCAGGGCCGTGGTGATGACGATGTCCATTTCCGGTGCCAGTTCACGGAACTTTGCCAGCTGCGCATTTCGGAACTCTTCGGACTGCACGCTGGCATAACCGCCGGTGGCCGCGCCGTCCTGCTGGTCTTCTTCAAAGTCCAGATAGACGAACTCGGCCCCCATGGATTCGACCTGTTCGGCCACTTCGGGGCGCACGTCGAACGCATAAGTGATGGCACCAAGCGAGGTCGAGGTCCCGATGGCGGCCAGACCGGCCACCCCGGCACCGACGATCAATACCTTGGCAGGCGGAACCTTACCGGCCGCCGTCACCTGACCAGTGAAGAACCGGCCGAAGTTGTTGCCCGCCTCGATCACCGCGCGGTAACCGGCGATATTGGCCATCGACGACAGCGCATCCATCTTCTGGGCGCGGCTGATGCGCGGCACCATCTCCATGGCAATCACATTGGCGCCCTTGGATTTGGCCAGCTCCATCCCCTCTTCGTTTCCTGCGGGGTTGAAGAAGGAAATCAGGGTCTTGCCCTTGGTCAGACGCTTCAGCTCGGTCTCGGTCGGCACCCGGACCTTGGCGACAATGTCAGCCGCCTTCCACAGCGATGCAGCGGTCTTGACCACCTCGACTCCGGCAGCCTCGTACGCCGCATCAGAAAACCCTGCGGCGGCACCTGCCCCTTTTTCGATCAGGCACTCATAGCCCAGTTTCTGCAACTGCACGGCAGAGTCGGGCGTCATCGCAACCCGGTTTTCACCGTCCAATATCTCTTTTGGTGTGCCTATTTTCACTGGCAGTCCCCCTAATTTTCACTCCGACCGAGCGAGTGGTCGGTATTGTTTGTTAAGCAAACATGTATCTTGCGCAACATTATTTCGCAAGCGCAGCATTCCCTGAGTTGCATCATGGCAACGGCTCTCTCATATCCAGCGCCGAGTCTGCCGTTCATAACGGGCATAATCGGCACGGAACGTGCGCCGCAGCCGATCCTCTTCCGGTACAATAAAGCGGCGCTCAAGAACCCAAACGAAAACGGGCACCAATACCAGTGAAAGCACCGCATCGAAGCGCAGAATCAGGCCTGTCAGTATAAGAACATCACCCAGATAGATCGGATTTCGGCTGCGTTTGTAGATGCCGGACTGCACCATGGCAGAGGGTGTTTCGTGAGGGATGACCGTCGTTTTGTGGCGGCGGAACTCGACAATCGCCAGCAGCAACAAGATCAAACCGCCACCGATCAGGATACCGCCGAGCAGATCGGAAAAGGCGCTGTCCAGCGACAATCCCAGCGGAAAGTGACGCGCCTGCAGCCATGCCAGCACTGCAAATCCTAGAAGCCATACGGGCGGTACGTCGATCCGGTGCATGCGCGTTCCTTTTATGTGACGACACGCGGGCATGTCGCTTCTGGGTCACGTGTTACCGTTTTCAGGTACAATTGGCAAAAGCTCAGGATGTCGCATCAATGCGCGTGGGCCGGGATCAGATAGGCCGGAATACAAAACCCGGCAGCAGGTTACCTGATCTCCAGCCCCGCTCCGATCAGGTCGGCAAACTGTGCCACCCGTTTTTCGTATTCCTCTGCGTCCGGCCCGGTCATTTTGAGCCCCTTCAGCGTGGCCGTGATTGTCCTGGCGGTCTCATCCGCACTTGCCAGCAGACGAAGCCGCCCAGCCTTTTCCCCCTCTGAGAGCCACGCGGCATATAAACTGGCCAATTGCGCCTCACCCTGAGAGATGACCTCGGAGGAAATGGATTTGCTGGTATCCAGTAATTCAAGCCCGTGCGGCGAGGCCAGAATGGCGGCTATCCCCTCGGTATGTGCCAGAATCGCCCGCCTCAACACCTCAGGTACGGATCCGGACGTCGCAAGCTGGGCCGCAATCGCCGCGCCTTTATCGGCATAGTAGAGCTCGGTCAGCTTGCTGATGATCGCCTCCTTGTTCTTGTAGTGCAGATAAACAGCCGGTCGGGACATCCCCGCACCGCGCGCTATGTCATCCATTGAGGTTTTTCGAAAACCGTAGGCGGCAAAAGCCTGAAAGGCCGAGTCCAGGATCGCCTTTTGCCGTGAATTATCTACTGCATCGCTCATATTCGAACACGTGACATTTTTTGTTTATTTTGTCAATTGACACTCTGACACTTTTCACCAATTATGTCAGAAACCAGCCACAGCTACGAGAGGTGCGCCATGGCGACGGCCCTTAAGATCAACGGAAAACAACATCAGGTTGACCTGCCCGGTGACGTCCCCCTGCTATGGGTTCTGAGGGATGAGGTTGGTCTGACCGGAACCAAATTCGGCTGCGGCGTGGCCGCCTGCGGGGCCTGCACCGTCCACATTGATGGCGAGCCCGTCCGTTCCTGTCAGGTGGCGCTGTCGGATGTTTGGGGCGACGTGACCACAATCGAAGGCATTGGCACGCCCGATGCGATGGCGGCCGTTCAGCAGGCCTGGGTTGATCATCAGGTCGCGCAATGCGGCTACTGCCAGTCGGGCCAGATCATGCAAGCGGCGGCATTGCTGGCTGAAAAACCCACGCCCAGTGACGCGGATATCGACGAAGCCATGCAAGGCAACCTGTGCCGCTGCGGCACCTACCCACGCATCCGGGCTGCGATTCACGACGCAGCTTCAAAACTGAAGGAGGCGTAAACAATGGCATCTGTTGGAAAAATTCTCCGCCGCACCTTCCTGATCGGCTCGGCCGCAATACTTGGCGGCGTCGCCTTCGGTGTCTATTACGTCAATCGCCCGGCCCCGAACCCCCTGAAACCTGGCAAAGGTGAAGCGGCACTTAACCCGTTTGTTCTGATCGACCAGAACGGAGTTACTCTGTTCGCGCCACGCGCCGAAATGGGCCAGGGCGTAAAGACCACCTGGGCCGCGCTGATTGCCGAGGAACTGGATGTGGATCTGGACCAGATCACCGTCCTGCACGGGCCCGCCGCGCAGGCTTATTACAACACCGCCATGCTGGGCGAAGGCCTGCCCAACAAGGGTTATGACATCTCTGAATTCCAGCACAATCTGGGCGAGGCTCTGGGTGTGATCGGCAAGGTGATCAGCCTGCACGTCACCGGCGGTTCAACCTCGATGAAGGACGGGTTTGAGCGCATGCGCGAGGCTGGAGCCTCGGCTCGTGAAACGCTGAAACAAGCGGCTAGTGATCGGCTGGGTGTTGATCGGGGGCAACTGAAAACCGCTTCGGGCCATGTGATCGCACCCAATGGCGACAAAATTCCTTATACAGAACTGGCCGAGGACGTGGCCAAGCTTGAACCAGTCGAGGCCCCTCTTCGCGACCCGTCAGAATGGCGTTACCTCGGCCAGACGCAACCGCGCGTGGATATGATCGAAAAGGCAACCGGCACTGCTGAGTTCGCAATCGACGTGCGCCTGCCCGGTATGAAATTCGCCAGCGTGCGCATGAATCCCAAGCTGGGTGGTGCGATGAACGGCTTTGACGATAGCACCGCTAAATCCATGCCCGGAGTCGAGAAGATCGTCGATCTGGGCGATGGCGTGGCTGTCATCGCCACCAACACCTGGCTGGCAAATCAGGCGGTCGAGGCCATCGACGTGGATTGGGGCGACGCGCCCTACCCGCCCGAGACCGATGCGATCTTTGCCAAAATCGCCGAGGCGTTCGACAGCGAACCGAACTCGACCATGCGTGATGATGGCGATGTCGCCACCCTGCCCGAAGGTGCCACGGAGATTTCGGCGGAATACACCGTCCCCTACCTGGCCCATGCCACAATGGAGCCGATGACCGCGACTGCGCTGTTTTCCGGAAACAAACTGGAATTCTGGGGCGGCAATCAGGCCCCGACCTTCATGCAGATGAAAATCGCCGCCGCGGCCAATCTCGACACTGAAGCGATTGAGGTTCACACCACCTATCTGGGCGGCGGCTTTGGTCGCCGAACCGAATTTGACTTTGGCGTCATCGCCACCAAAATCGCCATGGCCATGCCCAACACACCGGTTCTGACCACATGGAGCCGCGAAGAGGACATGCGCCACGACTTCTACCGCCCCGGCGCGATGGCGCGGATGCGCGGTGCGCTCAAGGACGGTCAGGCTGTCCTGATCGACGCTCAGGTCGCGTCACAATCCTGCACCCATCAGGCGGTTTCCCGCATGACCGGATTTACCGGCGGCGGACCTGACAAAGTACTGGTCGAAGGCATTTTCAATCAACCTTACGCGGTGCCGAACTATCGCATCAGCGGCCATATCGCCGATCTTGATATTCCCGTCGGCTTCTGGCGTTCGGTTGGCAACAGCCATAACGGGTTCTTCCATGAGACCTTCATGGATGAGATGGCTCATGCGGCAGGTCGCGACCCGCTGGATTTCCGTTTGGAGCTGATGAAAAACGAACACGCACCGTCCGCCGGATGTCTGGAAGCGGTGCGTGAAATGTCCGGCTGGACAGGTCAGACCCCGGATGGTGTCGGACGTGGCGTGGCCTTTACCTACAGTTTTGGCACTCCGGTCGCGCAAGTGATCGAAGTGGTGGACGAAGATGGCAGCATCCGCATCAACAGGGCGTGGATCGCCTGCGACATGGGCCTCGCGCTGGACTCCGAAAACGTCAAGGCGCAGATGTTCGGCGGCATGATGTACGGCCTGTCAGCAGCATGCTTCGGCGAGATTACCTTTACCGAGGGCGAAGTGGAGCAATTCAACTTCCCGGACTATGACGCCATGCGAATGCACACGGCCCCGCAGGTCGAAGTGCGCGTTCTTGAAACCAATCGTCATATGGGAGGCGCAGGTGAGCCGGGCACTCCCCCATCGATGCCGGCTCTTGGAAATGCGTTGTTCGACTTGACCGGGAAACGCGCTCGCCGCCTGCCGCTGATCAATCAGTTTAACCTGCTGATCTGATAGCGAAGCGCCGGTCCCTCTTTCGCGACCGGCGCTAATTTCACGCTGTTTGTTGAAACAGCCCAGCGTCCGACCCGGTGGACCAGGCGCGCACCGCGGCGCCGAATGCCTCGAACAGGGGGCGTGAGACCGGATCGTTCACGGCATCCCATTCCGGGTGCCATTGCACCGATAAGGTGAAACCGCGGGCGTCTTTAATGTAGATCGCCTCGGGCGTGCCATCCGGCGCATGACCGTCGACTACAACCCTCTGCCCAACCGTGTTGATCCCCTGACCGTGCAGCGTGTTCGTCATCACCTCGGTTGCGCCCATCAAACGATGAAACACGCCACCCTCGGTGAGTGCCACCACATGGCGCAGGGCGAATTTCTCCTCGAGCGTGCCGTCGGGCGGCATCCGGTGGTTCAAACGGCCCGGTAAGTCGCGGATTTCGGGATAGAGCGTGCCACCCATCGCCACGTTGACCTCTTGAAACCCGCGGCAGATGCCAAAGAACGGTTGCCCACGCTCAACACAGGCCCGTACCAACGGCAGGGTGATCGCGTCCCGGGCACGGTCGAATTCGCCATGGGCCTCAGTCGCCGGTTCGCCATATTCCTCTGGGTGCACATTTGGACGCCCGCCGGTCAGCAGGAAACCATCACAAACCTCCAGCAATTCCTCGACGTTTACAAAGCGAGGGTCGGCCGGGATCAGCATCGGCAAACAACCGGAAACGTTAGCGACCGCGTCCGAGTTCATCGTTCCACCGGCATGGGTCGGGTATTGATCGTTCATCAAATACGAATTGCCGATGATACCGACGACGGGTCGAGACATTCTGTATTCCTAAATCGTTACCTGCGCTTTCAAAAAACCTATCGGCAGTAACGAAAGCGCGCAATAGCACAAAACCTGCGTGTCAGCGCAAGTTCTTGTTCAACATTGCACATGTCATGGAATTCACGAGCCATGCCGTAAAACCGCGTTCATTGCCCGCAGGGGTCGGAAGGTTGCCCTGGCTCGCAGTAAAAACTGATTCAGATCTCGCCAGTCAAACCGGCGCCTTCAATGCCGGTCATCGCCGCGATGGCATCGTTTTCAGATGAATCGCCGGTCACGCCAACGGCACCGATAACCGCGCCCTTCTTGTCGCGCAGCAATACGCCGCCTGGTACCGGAACGACCTGGCCGCCGTAGATACCATTCACGGCAGCCATGAAATACGCCTGCTCCTCAGCCCTCTGCATCTGTGCCGTGCCGGCCATACCCAACATGACCGAGCCATAAGCCTTGCCGTGCGCAATTGCGAATCGGCCTGGAGCCGCACCGTCTTCACGCTCAAAGGCGATGACGTGGCCACCTGAATCCAACACGACAACGGAAAGAGGTTTCAATTCCATCTCGCGGCCCTTTTCCATGGTCTTCCGGATGATGGTGCGGGCTTTGCGAAGCGAAACTTCCATGTCGTGTCCTATCTTTCGATTTTAATCAGTTTAGAGGCTCGCCTTCAGCTCCAGACGGCGGGCATGCAGAATCGGTTCGGTATAGCCCGAAGGCTGCACACGCCCCTTAAAGATCAGATCACAAGCCGCTTGGAAAGCAATGCCGTCAAAGCCAGGTGCCATTGGGCGATAGGCCGCATCCCCTTCGTTCTGGCGATCCACCACCGCGGCCATCTTTTGCATCGCCGTCATCACCTGTTCCTCGGTGACAATTTCGTGGCGCAACCAGTTGGCCAGCGCCTGGCTGGAAATCCGGCAGGTCGCGCGGTCTTCCATCAGGCCGATATCGTTCAGATCCGGCACTTTGGAACAGCCGATACCCTGATCGACCCAACGTACGACATAACCCAATATGCCCTGAGCGTTGTTTTCGATTTCGCGGGTGATTTCGTGGTCGCTGAGATTGCGGCCGCCCAGCAGCGGAATAGTCAGCAGATCGTCCAGCGTGCCACGGGCACCACCGGCGGCCAATTCATCCTGAAGGGCCAGCACGTCGACCTTGTGATAATGCGTCGCGTGCAGGGTCGCGGCGGTCGGCGACGGCACCCAGGCACAGGTCGCGCCGGATTGCGGATGGCCAATCTTGGCCTCCAGCATCTCGCCCATGCGGTCGGGCATCGCCCACATGCCCTTACCGATCTGCGCCTTGCCCTTCAGGCCACAGGCCAGACCGATATCGACATTGCGATCCTCATAGGAGTTGATCCACGGCGTGTTCTTAATATCGCCCTTGGGCAGCATCGGACCTGCTTCCATCGACGTGTGAATCTCGTCACCGGTCCGATCCAGAAAACCGGTGTTGATGAAGGCCACCCTGGATTTCGCAGCGCGAATGCATTCCTTCAGGTTTACCGAGGTGCGGCGCTCCTCATCCATGATGCCCAGTTTCACTGTGTTGCGTGGCAGGCCGAGGATGTCTTCGACCATGTCGAAAATCTCGACCGAGAACGCCACCTCTTCCGGCCCGTGCATCTTGGGTTTCACCACATAAACCGATCCTTCGACCGAGTTGCCCCCGTCGCGTTTCAGGTCATGCATGGCGATCAGCGTGGTGCACAGCGCATCCATCAAACCTTCGCCGATCTCGCTGCCCTCGGCGTCCAGAACGGCAGGGTTGGTCATCAGGTGACCCACGTTACGGACCAGTATCAGCGAGCGACCTTTTAGCGTCGCCTGTTCGCCGCTGGCGGTGGTGAATTCGATGTCACCGGCCAGCTTACGAGTAAAGGTTTTGCCACCTTTCGAAACCTCTTCGGTCAGGTCCCCCTTCATCAGACCCAGCCAGTTACTGTAGGCCACAACCTTGTCAGCGGCATCAACACAGGCCACTGAATCCTCGCAATCCATGATCGTAGACAGAGCCGATTCCAGCCGGACATCCGCGATTCCTGCCGGGTCGGCAGCCCCGATAGCCGTCGATCTGTCGATCACTATTTCGGCGTGAAGGCCATTCTTCTCCAAGAAAACTGAGCGTGGTGAAGCAGGGTCGCCCGTGTAGCCGACAAAACGTCCTTTGCCATGCATTTGCGACCCATAGATGAACGCCTGTTCGCCGTCGTCCAAAGTTACGATAAGCCGCCCATCTTCAACGGCAAAGCTGACAACACTTTCCCAATCGTCAATGGCGGGTGTGCAGAAGAAACCGAGATGGTGTTTTGCCCAGGCAATGACCCTTTCGCCACGGGCTTCGTCATACTCACCAGCATCGGGTAAATCGCCCATCGCGTCCGTGCCATACAGCGCATCATACAGGCTGCCCCAGCGCGCATTTGCGGCGTTCAATGCAAACCTGGCATTGGTGATCGGCACAACCAGCTGCGGCCCTGGTGTGAGGGCGATCTCGGGGTCAACGTTCGCTGTTTCGATCTGGAAATCCGCGCCTTCCTCGACCAGATATCCGATCTCGCGAAGAAAGTCCTGATAGGCGGCGGCGTCATGGTCCTGCCCCTTGTTGGCGGCATGCCAACCGTCGATACGGCTTTGGAATTCGGCCCGTTTGGCCAGCAGGGCCTTGTTCTTTGGTCCAAGCTCTTGGACCAGCCGGGACAGGCCGGACCAGAAAACCTCGGGCGAGACGCCCGTGCCAGGCAGAGCCCGGTTTTCGATAAAATCCGCCAGTTCGACGGCAATCTGCAGACCGTTCCGGGTTTCCCTGCTGCTCATATTCGACATCTCCCGAATTGTACGCCACTGTATGCAGCATCCAATTAGGGCGGATGTTTCCGATAGGCAACAGGTCTCGGGATGTTTCGGGGCCGGGCCGTTAGGTCACATCAAAATCATCTCGTACCCGATGGCCGGACAGATTAGCCGCGCAGCCCCGCTTGCAGCTCAACGCCACAACCCATAACGTCGCGCCAAACACGAACCGATGCGAGGCCCCCGATGCGCGATGCCGCCCCTACTACGATCTATCTGAAAGACTACACGCCCTTCGGTTATCTGGTGGACAGCGTGCATCTGACATTTGATCTGGCCGATCACGCCACCCGCGTTACGTCGCGCATTGCGTTCCGCCCGAACCCCGACGCCACCGACCGCACGTTTTTTCTGCATGGCGAGGACCTGACCCTGATCCGCGCGGTCATTGATGGGGTCGAGGTCGTGCCTGATGTCACCGACAAGGGTCTGACTGTAGATGTCCCCGACACGCCCTTCATCTGGGAAGCCGTTGTCGAAATCGACCCCGGCAACAACACCGCACTTGAGGGACTTTATATGTCAAACGGCATGTATTGCACCCAGTGCGAGGCTGAAGGGTTCCGCAAGATCACCTATTACCCCGACCGCCCCGACGTGATGTCCACCTTTACCGTTCGCATCAACTGTGACCTTCCGGTACTGCTGTCCAACGGCAACCCCACTGGCAAGGGCGACAGCTGGGCCGAATGGACTGACCCGTGGCCCAAACCCGCTTATCTGTTCGCGCTGGTTGCGGGCGATCTTATCGCCCATCCCGGCCAGTTCACCTCCATGTCGGGCCGTGAGGTCGAGCTGAACCTCTGGGTCCGTCCCGGAGACGAAGGCAAATGCGCCTTTGGCATGGAGGCGCTTAAGAAATCCATGAAATGGGACGAGGACGTCTACGGCCGGGAATACGATCTGGACGTGTTCAACATCGTGGCCGTCGATGATTTCAACATGGGCGCAATGGAGAACAAAGGGCTGAACATCTTCAACTCCTCCGCCGTGCTGGCCAGCCCCGAAACCTCGACCGACGCCAACTTCGAACGGATCGAGGCGATCATCGCGCATGAGTATTTCCACAACTGGACCGGTAACCGCATTACCTGCCGCGACTGGTTCCAGTTGTGCCTGAAAGAGGGCCTGACGGTGTTCCGCGATGCCCAGTTCACCTCGGACATACGCTCGGCCCCGGTCAAACGCATCCATGACGCCATAGACCTGCGCGCCCGGCAATTCCCCGAGGATAACGGCCCCCTGTCCCACCCCGTCCGCCCGGAAAGTTTTCAGGAAATCAATAACTTCTACACCGCCACTGTCTATGAAAAGGGTGCCGAGGTCATCGGCATGCTGAAACGGCTGGTCGGCGACGAAGCCTACGCCAAGGCGCTGGACCTGTATTTCGACCGCCATGACGGGCAGGCCTGCACCATCGAGGACTGGATCAAGGTATTCGAAAATACCACCGGCCGCGATCTGAGCCAGTTCAAACGCTGGTACAGCCAGTCCGGCACGCCGCGCGTTACAGTGACCGAAGATTGGGATGACGGCACCTACACGCTGACACTATCGCAGCGCACGGAACCCACACCGGGTCAGTCCGAGAAACTGCCCCAGGTGATTCCCGTGGCGGTTGGTCTGCTGAGCCCAAACGGTGATGAAGTGCGCGCGACCGAAGTGTTGGAACTGACCGAAGCCGAGCAGAGTTTTCAGTTCACCGGGCTGGCTGCCAAACCTGTGGCCTCGATCCTGCGGGATTTCTCTGCCCCGATTATTCTGGAACACGATCACACAAATGCCGAGCGCGCCTTTTTGTTGGCCCATGACTCCGACCCGTTCAATCGCTGGCAGGCAGGGCGGTCGCTGGCACAGGATACGCTGCTGCGTATGATCCTAGACGATACCGCGCCCGATGCAGACTATCTGGACGGCATTCTGGCCGTTCTGCGCGACGCCGATCTGGACCCCGCTTACCGCTCGCTGATGTTGGGTCTGCCGACGCAATCCGAGCTTGCCGCAGTCCTGTTTGACCGAGGAGATACGCCCGATCCGATGACAATCTGGTCGGCAGTGGAAACTCTGAGACAAGCCACGGCGCAACATGTGCAGGACCTGCTGCCACGACTGCACAGCGAAACCCTGATCGAGGCCCCCTACAGCCCCGATGCCGAACAAGCGGGCAAGCGTGCGCTAGGCGGCGCGGCGCTGGCCCTGACTTCTCGGCTGGATGGCGGTGCCAAGGCGGTTGATGAATACGCCGCGGCCGACAACATGACCCGTCAGCTGACCGCCCTGTCCTGCCTGCTGCGGGCAGGCAAAGGAGAGGCTGAGCTGTCCGCGTTCTACGATCAGTGGCAACACGACCGGCTGGTGATGGACAAGTGGTTCGGCCTGCAGGTGTCGATGGCGGCCCCAGAGGCCACGGCGGATATCGCCCGCACCCTTACGGAACACGCTGATTTCAATTGGAAAAACCCGAATAGATTCCGTGCCATCATGGGCGCGCTCGCGATGAATCACGCCGGATTTCACCGCGCGGATGGTGCCGGATATGCCCTGCTGGCGGAATGGCTGATCCGGCTGGACCCGGTCAACCCGCAAACCACCGCACGGATGTGTTCAGCCTTTCAGACCTGGACGCGCTATGATGCCGACCGTCAGGATTTGATGCGGGCGCAATTGAGCCGCATCGCCGACACGCCAAACCTGTCGCGTGACACAACGGAAATGGTGTCTCGTATCCTCGGCGCATGATCCCGTTCACATATACGTGCCGCAACAGGTCGCCGCGCACCGTTATCATTCTGATCTGCATTTACGCGGCGCTGCTTGCTTTGGTAATTCAGTTCGACGCGGCCTGGTGGCTGATGGGATTGCTGGCGCTGGCCACACTGCCCGCGCTTTGGGATGTCGCGCGCAACACAAGTGCAGGACTAGTCCTGGATCAGGGCAAGATACGCTGGTTCTCAGGAACCCGCGAGGCCGAGCTCAGTCTTTCCGAAATCGATCATGTAAGATTCGATACACGCTGGGACCTCTCGGTTCGTTTATCGCTTGTTCTGAAGTCAGGGAAACGAGTTCGGCTGCCGGACGAGTCGACTCCTCCTCACCGGGATTTCGAACCCATCCTGCAAATGGCCGGGCTTCGCGTTAGCCGGCATCATTTTACCGTATTTTGAAACGATCCGCGCGCGAGCATGGCATTGATGCCAGTATTCACCCCAATTCAACAGGGAAAACTTGAATTTGCGGGCAATCTCGGCCAATAATTCGAGCTAGCTTGCCAGTTTTTACGGTCACGAGTTTTGCCATGTTTGGTTTTTTCAGGACACGTTCAGTCCGCCCATCTCTGCCTTCCCGTCAAATCACGTCGGACATGCGTGCGCCTGATTGTGCCGCCGCTGCCACCCTTCCGGATCAGGGGCAGCTGAACATACCGTTGGCCAGCATCGGCGCTGAGGATCTGGTTGGTCGGGAAAAGATTGAACACGGACGCACTCTGGCCAGACAGGACCGCTGGGCCGAACTTTCCGGGCTGATGCAGGCCGCTGACGATGCGCGTGATACTGCACCGGACGGAATACCAATTGCGGATTTGCTGGCCTTTGGCGCCAGATCAGACGTTGTTCTGGCAGCAGAACACGCCCTGTCGGATGGAAAGGCCTTGTCCGATTACGATCTGCTGGGCGGAATATCGGAACTGGAAGACGAAATGCGTGAGCACGCCGGTGATCCGATGATCACGCTGGTAGTTGCTCTGGCGCATATTGATCTTGCCTGGGCCTGGCGCGGGACCGCGACCAATGCAACTCTGCCGCCGCTGCACCGTTCGCGCTGCGCCGCACATTTCGACCGGGCCGCCGCGCTTTTGCCGAAATGCCGCGAAGCCGCGCCGGACAGCCCCTTGGTCGCAGCCACGGGCTGCGCCTTGCTGGCCGGACAGCGCAGGTCAAATATCCGCGTCGCCGATGAATATGAACGGTTGATCACGCTGGATCCTCGCAACCAGAGACATATGCGCGCGATGGGTACCCATTTGTTGCCACGTTGGTTCGGCAGTTACGAAGAGCTTGAGGTTCAGGCCCTGCGTACCGCGGCCCGAACTCAGAATATCTGGGGCGCTGGCGGCTATACCTGGGTACAATTCGACGCAATCGCGTTGGATGAAGAAGCCTGCGCGCGGTTGGACGTGGAGTATTTTCTGGAAGGGTTGCACGACATTCTGGACCGGCGCCCGGATCAGAAGACCGTCAATATGCTGTCGGCCTATTGTGCAACCACGATCCAGAGTGGATTTGGCCTGAACGAAAAAGCCGATATCGTACGTGCACAGATTCACGAGGCCGCCAGTTGGCTGATCCGTGATCACCTAACCGAGCTGCATCCGCTGATCTGGGCCCATGCGGCCAACGGGTTCAACAATTCCGTCCGCATCAGCTCACCTGAGCGGTTCGCGGCGCGCGGCCAGCGCGACGCACTACGGGCAATTACCGATCTGTTCCGCGAGGAACTGCGCAGTGGCAGGAACGTGACCTTTACCCCGTCCGGCCTGCGCCTGTCCGAGAACTGATTCCCCCTTGCCCCTCGCCCGTGCCGGGCCTAATACGCAGGCTTAGA
Organism: Ruegeria lacuscaerulensis; assembly: GCF_013031245.1. Classification (GTDB taxonomy): domain Bacteria; phylum Pseudomonadota; class Alphaproteobacteria; order Rhodobacterales; family Rhodobacteraceae; genus Ruegeria; species Ruegeria lacuscaerulensis_C. Next base: position 241,320 of record NZ_WPZL01000001.1, on the reverse strand, counting down.
CTTCTGCGGAAATGAGGCGCGCCATGCTCGACCTGACATACGAAATGCCCAGACCCAAAACCATTGCCGGGGCCAAGCACGATTGGGAACTGGTGATCGGGATGGAGGTGCATGCGCAGGTCTCGTCCAATGCCAAGCTGTTCTCGGGCGCGTCGACCCTTTTCGGGGCCGAGCCGAACTCGAACGTGGCCTTCGTGGACGCTGCGATGCCGGGCATGCTGCCAGTGATCAACAAGTTCTGTGTGGAACAGGCTGTGCGCACTGGTCTGGGCCTGAAGGCGGATATCAACCTGAAATCCGCCTTTGACCGCAAAAACTATTTCTACCCAGACCTGCCGCAGGGCTATCAGATCTCCCAGCTGTACCAACCCATCGTGGGCGAAGGCGAAGTACTGGTTGAAATGGGCGACGGCACCGCTCGCATGGTGCGGATCGAACGTATCCATATGGAGCAGGACGCGGGCAAGTCGATCCACGACATGGACCCGCACATGTCCTTCGTCGACCTGAACCGCACCGGTGTCTGCCTGATGGAGATCGTGTCGCGTCCGGACATTCGTGGCCCCGAAGAAGCGGCTGCTTACATCGCCAAGCTGCGTCAGATCATGCGCTATCTGGGCACCTGCGACGGCAACATGCAGAATGGCAACTTGCGGGCGGACGTAAACGTCTCGATCTGCCTGCCCGGTGCCTATGAGAAGTATCAGGAAACGCAGGACTTCTCGCATCTGGGCACGCGTTGCGAGATCAAGAACATGAACTCAATGCGCTTTATCCAGCAAGCGATAGAGGTCGAAGCCCGCCGTCAGATTGCCATCGTCGAAGGCGGCGGCAAAGTCGATCAGGAAACACGCCTGTACGATCCGGACAAAGGCGAGACGCGCTCGATGCGGTCCAAGGAAGAAGCGCATGACTATCGCTATTTCCCCGACCCAGACCTGTTGCCGCTGGAAATCGAGCAGGCCTGGGTCGACGATATCGCCGCCAAGCTGCCTGAACTGCCTGACGCCAAAAAAGCGCGTTTTATCAGCGAGTTCGGCCTGACCGACTATGACGCGTCGGTGCTGACCGCCGAGGTGGAATCGGCCGCCTATTTTGAAGAGGTCGCCAAGGGGCGCAACGGCAAGTTGGCAGCCAACTGGGTGATCAACGAACTGTTCGGTCGTCTGAAGAAGGAAGACCACGACATCACCGAGTCTCCGGTTTCCCCTGCGCAGCTGGGTGGGATCATCGACCTGATTTCTTCGGACGCCATCTCGGGTAAGATCGCCAAAGATCTGTTCGAGATTGTCTATACCGAAGGTGGGGACCCGGCGCAGATCGTCGAAGAACGCGGCATGAAACAGGTGACCGACACCGGCGCGATTGAAACCGCTCTGGATGAAATCATCGCCGCCAACCCCGCCCAGGTCGAAAAAGCCAAGGTGAACCCGAAACTGGCGGGCTGGTTCGTCGGTCAGGTGATGAAGGCCACCGGCGGCAAGGCCAATCCGAAGGCCGTCAACGAATTGGTCGGCAAAAAGCTGGGTTCTTAAACCGCCCGATTTCAGCGACATGAGCGGCAGGGTGTATGAATCCCTGCCGTTTTCCCTTTGCACGGCTGTCTTCTCGCGAGGTTAACGCAGCAGGTACGGCGGAAATCGGCCAGCGCGCGAAGACCACTTCCCCAAAACCTGCAAGATGATAGATTGCCCGGAACTGGCAACCAGGAAGATCTGATGCAGCGCTACGAATACAAAGTTGTCCCCGCCCCCCAAAAAGGTACAAAGGCCAAAGGCGTGAAAACCGCCGAGGGTCGGTTTGCGGCGTCGGTCGAACAGGTGCTGAACCAAATGGGCGAGGACGGCTGGGAATATCAACGCGCCGAACTTCTGCCCAGCGAAGAACGCTCTGGCCTGACCGGCTCGATCGTGAACTGGCGCAACGTGCTGGTGTTTCGGCGTGAGACAGAGGTTACCTTTACGTCGGCGCGCGGACCGACTGAAAGCCCAGAAGGCGTCGCGCTGGCGCAGCCGGTTCCGGGGCCGGATGCCGTGAAGGCACCAGAACCGATAGCTGAAGAAGCGAAAGATCCGCCGCTGTCGTTGAAATCGGAAGACAAAATTCGAACCACCGCCGGGGTCGGAAACTCAATCCAAGCGGGAAACTAAAGAGACTGAAAAGACTGTAATTCCGTGGTCAGCCGACCAAAACACGCAAAGAGGAGCAGAGTTTAGTCTACGGGAGCTAATGAGATAATAAGTAGGTGACTATCGTCAAGCTTTAGTATCGAGAAAACTCAATGTTGCAGATGTCGATTGACGCAAACAGACTTTTCCCATTACATCCAGAAGCTTGGGTTCAGAGCCGCTTGAACGACGAAAGCCCAGCAATACTGCTGGAGCGATGATCCTCGAAAAAAATATTCCACTTTGCGAATAGGAAGATGCGACAATGGGAATTTTCAAACGCGAAAAGTCCAATAAAGAAAATGTTCAGTCCAAAAGTGAAAACGCTGCCGACAAACCGTTGGATTCAAACGCTACCGACAATCCGCCGGCTTCAAACGCTACCGACAAACCGTCGGATTCATTGCTGGGCCAAGTGGAAGCAGACGCGGTGGGAAGTGTTTTTCCGTCCGCGCTTTATTATCCACACACGCGTGAAGGGCGTGTTTATGTGATCGAGAACGCTCAGGAAACACATCTGGACCCGAATGAATGTCCGCTACCTCCTTATCCGCTCCGACTTGGTTACGGCTACGATGCCAAACAGGGCAAGTGGTTCGACGAGCGGTTCCTCAAATCCGGAGAGACGGTTACAAACCGAATGAATGCGGCTCTGTCTGCAGACGGCTTCTCGGTTCCTGCGGGAGGCAGGGTTTTGGAAATCGGATGTGCTGCCGGGCGCTTGACGCGGTGGTGGCTGCCGCGCGCGCAGGATGTTGAAGTTTGGGGCGTTGATCTGCGCGCCGATGCAATAACTTGGTGTCAACAATATCTGGCACCAATGAACTTTATTACAAACACCACCCACCCGCATCTTCCATTTGAGGACAATCATTTCGATCTTGTCTATGCAGGATCGGTTTGGACCCATATCGGCGATCTGGCTGACAGTTGGTACCTTGAAACCCGGAGGATACTGAAGCCGGGAGGGAGAGCATTCATTACCATCTTTGACGATCACAGTATGGAAACCTGCATGACCAAAGGTGAAGGCGACGTAGTGTCGGAAATCCAAAAGATCGACGACAGCCACGGGATTCTATCCAAAAATTATGGGATGGTCGTTGAAGGAACCAGCTTGCAACGAACGCGAGTCATTCACCGTACGGAGTATATACGCCGCAAACTCGAAGCCTGGTTTGAAGTACGCGAAATCGTCCCCGAAGCATATGGGTGGCAATCCGCCTTGATCCTGCGAAAACGTTAAAAACCTTATGAGCCCCAGGTTCTTGGGGCTCAGTTCAATTTCGGGCAAATTACCAGGCTTTGACGGCCTTCAGCGTGTAATTGAACCTTCCCGATCTTACGAGAATACTGCGACTTAGGCCTCAATATCCAAGGCCAACGCATGAATGCGCGGTACGATATCGCCCAATGCCTTGTGCACCGCACGATGGCGGGCAACGCGGGATTGGCCTTCGAAAGCGCTGGCGCGGATGCGGACGTTGAAATGGCTTTCGCCGCCCTCCTGGTATCCGGCATGGCCCCGGTGGCTTTCGCTTTCGTCGACGACCTCAAGCTCTCTCGGGTCAAAGGCGACTTGCAGGCGGGATCTGATCTCGTCGGTCACGGTCATTTTTATGCTCATCGGCAAAATTTTTGCCGCTCCCCTCTTCTACTTTTGGCTGCTTAGATTAAACTGCTGCCTCCGAGTCGAAAAGATGCGTTCGTAAGGATGAGCACATGGTGAAGTCAGACCCCTTCGGATTTGATATGTCCGTTTCCACCTCAAAGAAAAAGAACCCGCGCGGGCGTCGGGGAATGTCGGGTGCGTCTGAAACCTCGGTGCGAATCTGTGACCATGAGGGATGTGAGGAGCCCGGCAAATTCCGCGCGCCCAAGGCGCCGGATGTTCTGGATGATTTCTTTTGGTTCTGTCAGCAGCATGTGCGCGAATATAATCAGAAATGGAACTTTTTCGACGGCACAACCGAGGCCGAGCTGAACGCGCAGCGCTCAAAAGACAAGGTGTGGGAACGCGAGACCAAGCCTATGGGCGACCCTGAGGCACGTGCCTGGGCGCGTTTGGGCATCGAGGACCCGCATCAGGTGCTGGGTGGGAACGCGACCAAGAATCCCGGTCGCACCGCAGGTGGCGGCGGGCGTCGTCTGCCGCCGACCGAGCGAAGGGCCATCGAAATCCTCGAAGCCAAGGATAGCTGGTCCAAGGCCGAGGTGCGCAAGGCCTACAAGAAACTGATCAAGGTACTGCACCCTGACATGAACGGCGGTGACCGCTCCCAGGAAGAACAGCTGCAAGAAGTTGTCTGGGCTTGGGATCAGATCAAGGACAGCCGGAACTTCAAATAGCTGCCGCACCGACGTGATCTCGTCGCAAACAGGCTAGGCTTGGCGCGTGCCCGTCGTAACCTGAGGGTCCAATGATCCGACAGGGATGCCAAACCATGACCTGCAGCAAATACAGTTCAGACACACGGCGCGTGCAGGTGGACATCGAAACCGCCCGTCGGATCGCCAAGGGTGTTCTGGGCGCCAAAGGGTGTCCACCGGACATTACCGTCGAGGCTGCTGACCACTTGATCGACTCCGATCTCTCGGGCGTGGAATCTCATGGCGTCTGGAGGGTTCTGCAATATGCCGGCTATTACGACAGCGGTTATCTGACAGCAGACGTGCGTCCACGACTGGAACAGAACGCACGCGGAGCCTGGCTGGTCAACGGCTGCGGCGGCATCGGAATTCCGGCCATGACTCTGGCCAGCCGGAACGTGGTGACCCGGGCAAAGGATACGGGAATGGCCGCAATCGCCTTGCAGCATGTCGGCCATACTGGTCGGTTAGGCGCTTTTGCGGAATATGCCGCCGGGCAAGGTTGCCTGACTATCATCATCGGCGGCGGCGGTCGCCAGAACTGGCGTCTGGTCGCCCCTTATGGCGGTCGTAAGGCGCTGATGTCGACCAACCCCTACTGTATTGGCGTTCCCGGCGGCAACCGGGGGCCCGTCATTGTTGATTTCGCAACATCGGCGGCAGCAGCGGGTTGGGTGTATGGGGCCAAAGTGGCGGGCGCGAAGCTGCCCGAAGGCGTGTTGATCGACCGCGATGGCCGACCCAGCACCGACCCTCAGGCCTATTTTGACGGAGGTGCGATCCTCACGGCGGGCGGGGCCAAAGGATATGCGCTGGCGGTTGCGGCCGAAATGATCGCCGAGGCAATGCTGGGTCCGGCGACAACCGAGTGTAACTGGCTGATGCTGGCTTTGGATTGCGGCTTGTATCAGAAACCGACGCGTTTGCAGGAACTTGCCGAAGAAGTTCTGAGTGAGTTGAGAGATTGCCCGCCTGCACCCGGCTTCGACCAGGTCGATGTCCCGGGAGAACGCGAAGCCGACGCGCGGACACGCAACAGGAACCGACCACTGGAGTTACCGTCGGCAACGTGGGGCGAAATTCTGAGGTTAGCCCATGATTTGGGTGTAGAAACCGACGCGCCAAACACCGGATAAGCGAAACAGCACATTATTCGGCGCGGGGAATTGGCATCGTTAAGGCCAGTTTCAAAGAAACGCCCTGCTAGTTCCGGACCTGCGCGGCTTTCCCTTGCCCTTGTCTGCAATATGTTGCACCACACACGAGTTCAAACCCGGCAGACGGGGCAAAGGATAAGGACTAGACGCATGGCTGACGGATCGATCGACATCAACGCAAAACCCACCGAAGAAATCTCGGTTCGTGACGTGTTCGGCATCGATACGGACATGAGCGTCAAAGGCTTTGTCGAGAAAAGCGACCGTGTGCCGGTCATCGACCACACCTACAAGTTCGATCCCGAGACCACTTTGGCGATTCTGGCGGGCTTTGCCCATAACCGCCGGGTGATGATCCAAGGCTATCACGGCACCGGAAAGTCGACCCATATCGAACAGGTCGCCGCCCGTCTGAACTGGCCTGCCGTACGTGTAAACCTTGATAGCCATATCAGCCGGATCGACCTGATCGGCAAGGATGCCATTAAACTGCGCGATGGCAAGCAGGTCACCGAATTCCACGAAGGCATCCTGCCCTGGGCCCTGCGCAATCCTGTCGCCATCGTCTTCGACGAATACGATGCAGGCCGCGCGGATGTTATGTTCGTCATCCAGCGCGTGCTGGAACATGACGGCAAGCTAACCCTTCTGGACCAGAACGAGATCATCACGCCGAACCCGAACTTTCGTCTGTTCGCGACGGCAAACACGGTTGGCCTGGGTGATACAACCGGCCTGTACCACGGAACGCAGCAAATCAACCAGGCGCAGATGGACCGTTGGTCGCTGGTCTCGACGCTGAACTACCTCAGCCATGACGCCGAAACAATGATCGTCCTGTCCAAGGCACCACATTACAACACCGAAAAGGGCCGCAAGACCGTCAGCCAGATGGTCACTGTCGCCGACCTGACCCGGACCGCCTTCATGAATGGCGACCTGTCCACCGTCATGAGCCCACGGACCGTGATAAACTGGGCCCAGAACGCCGAAATATTCCGCGATGTAGGTTACGCGTTCCGTCTGTCCTTCCTGAACAAATGCGATGAGCTTGAGCGTCAGACTGTTGCCGAGTTCTATCAACGCTGTTTCGATGAGGAACTGCCGGAAAGCGCGGCGAGTGCGAGCCTGGGGTAAATATACCATGTTGTTCCGGTCCGAGCCCATCAGCACGCAAGGTCTCGGCATCTTTGAGGGCATCGCCGACAAGATCGTTGTCCTCAGCCTGCCTCAGGCTGAAGAACGTCGCTCTCGCTTGCCGGGACATTTGGCTGAATTTGGGATAACCCGTTTTGAATGGCACGATGCCTTTGCGGCGGATCACCCAAAAGTTCAGGCTCTGTATGATCAAAATTTGGTTGCGACCTTTCCCCCCTGTTTCCGCTGTGGCAAAGAAACCTGCGATTGCGAGAATAACGTACTGATCCCCCAACAGGTGGCGAATTTCGCCAGCCATCTGGACATATGGGAAAAGGCAAGCAAACAGGACCAACGGGTTCTGGTGATGGAAGATGACGTGGTCATTCATCCCTGGGCCATGCGCACCATGCAAAAACTCAGAAGGCGCGTCGCGCAGGGCAAGATTGCATTTGACCCTCGGGATACGATGTTGCTGAGAATGGGCTGGGCAAAATCCCGCAACCACAGACCTTTTCAATTTTTTCGGGCCAAACCGGTCGTGGAAATGTCGAATCCCTGCTACGCGATCACTCCGGGCTTTGCGGAAAAGCTGGTCCGCAATTTCGAACGTGTCGACTCCACGTCCGATGATTTCATACACGACCGCGTCGCGGACAAGTCAGATTCGCTGTCGATTTACCCTCCCATCGTGTCAGAGCTGTCGTGGTCCGAAGGGTCAGTGGATTCCTACATCCATCCCAAGGAAAACCGGCTGGCGTATCTCAGGGAACACAACCTGAACACGGAGCACGCGGATCACGAACAGCGGCTGCGGCAGCATGTCAAGCGCATGTATAGCCGACCGATCCTGTGTGTTGGCCATCCCCGGACAGGCACCGGTTTTGTTGCTGAGCTGTGTTCCAAAGCCGGTCTGGACATCGGGCATGAAGCTGGCGGTGCCGACGGGATCAGTTCGTGGATGTTTGCGGTGGAAGCTGACGAGAATCCATGGGCGCTGAATCCGGTCGCGCGGACAAGGCGCGCACTTCATTGGTCTGTAATGATCCAGACAGTCCGCGATCCTGCTACGGCCATCCCGTCCATCATGCGCGAAAATGAGCATGCGCCGGCGTCTTATGACTTTCGCCGCGAACATATTCTTGCGCAAACCGGGACGGATCTGGACAAATTTGAACAGGGTATCGAGCGTGCTATCGCGTCTTTGTGTTTGTGGGCCAGGATCATACGAGAACAAAATCCGGATTTTGTGTGTCGAATTGAATACGACGCAGAGGCCCTGATCGATTTCCTGCACTCAAAGGGTTTCAATGTCAGCAAGGACAATCTGGACCTTGAACCCGTGAACGCGGAAAAGCTGTACAAGGGCGTGCACCACAAGAAGCCGGATGTTTCCACAACGGAATGGGGAAACATCGGAAGTGCAGCCAAAGACCTTCTGGCGGAATATTGCGAGGCCTATAACTATAAAATGCCTGTCTGATGCGATTAGGTCGCGGCCCTGCCCGGTCGCGCCGCTTAACGATTGGTAAATTCACACCGGATTGCGGTTCTGGCCGCATAGATTTTGGTCATTCGACCGATGCGTGGATTTTCCTGCACCGTAGAAGTCTGTCCCTGACACCCGCACTGGTTTGATGGGAAAACGGGGTTGGCCCTATGGTCAAGGCCATGGAATGGCTCTAGGTTGCCGGGACAGAACAAGACCGGACCTGCCCCGATGAGCAAACCCAACGACAACCCCGCTGATCCGTTCAAAAAGGCTTTGGCCGAAGCCACCAAAGTGATGGCTGACGATCCTGAGCTGAACGTCTCTTACACGGTTGATCCGTCGGGCCTGTCGGGTGAATCGATGCGCCTGCCGCAGGTCAGCCGGCGGATGACGCGCGAAGAGGTGTTGTTGGCGCGGGGCACGGCCGATGCGCTGGCGCTGCAGCGCAAATATCACGACGACGCAACCCATGCACGCTATGCGCCTCCGGGCGATATGGCGCGGGATCTTTATGAGGCCATGGAGGTTGCCCGCTGTGAGGCGATGGGCGCGCGGGACATGCCTGGCACGGCCTCGAATATCGACGTCAAGATCGGGCACGAGGCGCTGCGGCGCGGCTATGACCAGTGCAAGCAGCCTGCCGATGCTCCGTTGGCCGTGGCGGCAGGTTATCTGATCCGGCATTTGGCCACGGGGCGCGAGCTGCCACCGGCGGCATCCAATATTATGAACCTGTGGCGGGGATTCATCGAGGAACAGGCCGGCGGAACGCTGGAAAACCTTGACGACATCCTGTCGGATCAAGCCGAATTCGCCAAGTTTGCGCGGCAGATGATCAAGGATCTGGGCTATGGCGACCAGTTGGGTGACGACCCCGATGAACTGGACGACGAACAGGAAGATCAGGCCGAGGACGACGCTGAAGAACAACCCGATCCCGACAGCACCGGTCAGGACGATCAGGACGATCAGGACGCCGACGCGACCCCGGAGCAGACCCAGGAAGAACAGCAGGATCAATCTCAGGCCCAGGTCTCGATGGATGAACTGGCCGAGGATGAGATGGGCGATGAGGCTGAGATGCCCGAGGGTGAGGCGCCGCTGGAGCCACCTGCCCCACCGCCCGCGTCCGAGGCCGATCCGGACTACAAGGTGTATCTGAGCACCTATGACGAAGAAATCTCGGCCGAGGAATTGGCTGAACCTGCCGAACTGGAACGGTTGCGTGCCTACCTGGATCAGCAGTTGGAACCTCTGAAAGGCGCGGTCAGCCGTCTGGCCAACAAGCTGCAACGCCGTTTGCAGGCCCAACAGAACCGGAGCTGGGAGTTCGACCGCGAGGAAGGCATTCTTGACGCAGGCCGTCTGGCGCGAGTGGTCGCCAACCCGACCACGCCGTTGAGCTTCAAGGTCGAAAAAGACACGGAATTCCGCGATACGGTGGTGACGCTATTGCTGGACAACTCGGGCTCGATGCGCGGGCGTCCGATTTCAATCGCGGCAATCTGCGCGGACGTTCTGGCGCGGACGCTGGAACGCTGCAATGTAAAGGTCGAGATTCTGGGCTTTACCACCCGGGCATGGAAAGGCGGTCAGGCGCGTGAAGCGTGGCTGAACGATGGCCGTCCGCAGCAGCCGGGGCGTCTGAATGACCTGCGTCACATCATCTATACGGGTGCGGATGCGCCGTGGCGACGTTCACGACCCAATCTTGGCCTGATGATGAAGGAAGGGCTGCTGAAGGAGAACATCGACGGTGAGGCACTGGAATGGGCGCACCGCCGGATGGTGGCACGGCGCGAACAGCGCAAGATCCTGATGGTAATTTCCGATGGGGCACCAGTCGATGATTCAACTTTGAGCGTCAACCCGGCGAATTATCTGGAAAAACACCTGCGCGACGTGATCGCAATGGTTGAAAAACGCAAGATGGTTGAGCTGTTGGCCATCGGCATCGGCCATGACGTGACTCGGTATTATGATCGCGCCGTTACGATTACAGACGTCGAACAATTGGCGGGCGCGATGACCGAACAGCTCGCCGCTTTGTTCGACAGCGACCCGCGTGCACGGGCACGGGTGATGGGGATGAAAAAGGCCAGCTGAGGCTGGCCTTGCCTCCGGCGGGAGTATTTTTCAAAAAGATGAAGGGGAAGCCCCCATCTGAACGAGGTATGACATGTTTCAGTCCTTTGAGGTAACAGCGCGCCCGGAACAGGGGCCACCACGTCTGGCGGCACTGCGTGAAGAGCTGGCGCGCGAAGGGCTGGACGGTTTTCTGGTGCCGCGCGCGGATGCGCATCAGGGCGAATACGTGGCTCCTCGGGATGAACGGCTGGCGTGGCTGACCGGGTTTACCGGATCAGCCGGATTCTGTGCCGTGCTGGCGGATGTGGCGGGTGTTTTCATCGACGGGCGGTATCGCACACAGGTCAAGGCTCAGGTCGCTGCCGAGTATGCGCCCGTTCCGTGGCCGGATGTTAGTTTGAGCTCCTGGTTGAAGGAGCAATTGCCCGATGGCGGCAAGGTTGGTTTTGATCCGTGGCTTCATGCGGCCGGACAAATCGCCAGCACGCAAAAGGATCTGGCGGGCAGCGGAATCGAACTGGTGCGTGCCGACAATCTGGTTGACCGTGTGTGGCCGGACCAGCCGGAACCGCCTATAAATCCGGTAAAGGTGCATCCGATTGAATTCTCCGGTGAAACGGCTGACGGCAAGGTCTCACGCCTGGCCGATGCGCTGAAGGAAGCAGGTTGCGAGGCTGCAGTGATCACACTGCCAGATTCGTTAATGTGGCTGCTGAACATTCGTGGATCAGACATCGGATACAACCCGGTGGCGCATGGGTTTGGTATTTTGCACGCTGATGGCCGGGTGGACTTGTTTATGGCCTCAGAAAAGCTGACGGGGCTTGGCGACCATTTGGGGGATAGAGTTTCTGCCCACGCTCCTGCGGATTTTTTAGATGCTGTTGCAAACCTGGAAGACAAGGTTCAGGTCGATCTGACCACCCTGCCGCAAGCGGTGGCAGATGTATTGAAGGACCAGATGGTTGACGGAGGCGACCCCTGCGCCCTGCCCAAGGCCCGCAAGAACGCGGCAGAGATTGCAGGCAGCGCCGAGGCGCATTTGCGCGACGCAGTGGCGGTTGTCGAAACGCTGTGCTGGCTGGACGCGCAGCCACCGGGCACTTTGACCGAAACCCAGGTGGTCACTCAGTTGGAAGAAAATCGGCGGAAAGACAACGCGCTGCAGGATATCTCTTTTGACACGATTGCGGGTACCGGGCCGAACGGCGCGATCATGCATTACCGGGTGACAGAAGAGACTGACAGCCGTTTGGAAAGCGGGCACATCCTGGTTTTGGACAGCGGCGGGCAATACTTGGACGGCACCACCGACATCACCCGCACCATTGCCATCGGTGAGGTTGGCGACGAAGAAAAATCGTGCTTTACCCGCGTGTTGAAGGGCATGATTAACCTGTCCATGTTGCGTTGGCCTGTTGGGTTGGCCGGTCGGGACATAGAATGCGTCGCCCGCGGGCCGCTGTGGGCTGCCGGGCAGGATTTCAACCACGGTGTCGGGCATGGTGTTGGGGCCTATCTGAGCGTTCACGAAGGTCCTCAACGTCTGTCTAAGGTCAGCCATGTCCCCCTGCAGCCGGGCATGATCCTGTCAAACGAACCGGGATATTACCGCGAGGGGGCCTTTGGCATCCGCATTGAAAACCTGGTCGTCGTGCAGGAAGCCCCTGCTCTGCCCACCGGCGACGAGGAGCGCGCTATGTTGAACTGGCACACGTTGACTTACGTGCCAATCGACCGGCGGCTGATTGTGGTCAACATGCTGACGGCAGAGGAACGCGACTGGCTGAATGCGTACCATCGCGACGTTGCGGAAAAAATCCGGCCAAGGCTGGGCGAGAAGGCGCAACTGTGGTTGGATGCCGCAACCGCGCCGGTCTGACACCGGACTGTTACAATTCCGGGGCAGAGAAGAAGCCCTGAAAAAGACGAGGGAAGGAGCAGAGATGACTGAGATCACAATCCGCAATGCACCAGGTAAGTGGAGCGTCCGTTCAGGCGGTGCAATTCTGGGCGAGAGCACAAGCGCGCTTGAAATGTTGGAAGGCGATCTGGACCCGGTGATCTACTTCCCGCGCTCTGATATTGCTATGGCTTTTCTGGACGTTACCAACAAGATCACCCATTGCCCACATAAGGGGGATGCCACACATTTTTCGATCGTCAACAAATCCTCGGTGACCGAAAATGCGGCCTGGAGCTATGACGATCCAATCCCTGCTGTGGCAGAGATCAAGGGTTATGTCGCATTCTATCCCCTGGATTCGGTGAAGGTTGAGCAAATCTAGGAATCGTTGTCTGACAGCTGGGATTTTCCCAGAAGATTAAATCTGCAGTCTTGAGGCGATAGTTTCTTTGGTGTCTTGCGGGTTGGCCGTTATGGCGGTGATGGCTGCGCGAATCCCGGCTGCGGCCGTCTCTTTCGACATGCTGGGTGTCCCCAGGTTCCGGTCGAGCGCAGCAACCCCGGGCAATGTCGGCAGGTGTACCCAGCCCGCCCGAATGTCCAGGTTGTTCTCAGCAAGGTAGTGCAGAACGCCATACATCAGGTGATTGCAACAAAACGTGCCTGCGGCGTCAGAGATGTCTGAAGGTATTCCTGCATCCCGCATGGCGCGGACCATCGCCCTGATCGGCAGGGTTGTACGATAGGCCGCCGGACCGTCAGGAGCCGTCAGAACGTCCTGCAAGACGACACCATCGTTGTCTTTCAGACCGTATCGCGCGTCATCATTCAGGTTCTGCGCGATACGCTCGACAGTGATCATACTGCGGCCCCCGTACTCTCCCATCATGACAACGGCGTCGGGCTGAACTTCTGTAATCGCGTCTTGTACAAAATCAATGCATTTGAAAAACGTGTTCGGGACAATTTTTGAGACAAGCCTGGACCCGCCAACCGTTTCACCATCCAGAAGTTTCGCAACTTGCTCGGCCGGGTTTATTGGGGTCGTTCCGTAGGCTTCGAAACCGGTAAGCAAAACAGTCTGCATGAGTTGGCCTCCCTATCACTCGTCTCAGGCCTAAACGAAAATCTCCGCTTTGTCCCCCGGTCGAGATTGCCTTTGAATTTACCCACCCTTTCTGCTGTGGCCAAAAATCGGCACCTTCACGCGCCTGTTGCATGCATGTGAACGACAGGCCGTGCACAATGGGCTGGGATGCAACCGGAGGATGCCATGTCGATCACGCGCCGAAGTTTCGCCGGAATGTTGGCCGGAGCCGCACTACCCGGGTCGCTTTGGGCACAGCAGGACCCGGTGCTGGAGGCCGTGCGCTCCACTCTGTTCGGCAGCAACGCCGAATTTGAACAAGGCATGGCCTTTCTGGTGCAGCGCGGCAAACCGGACGTGGTCCCGGCCCTGTTGACCGGAATGCGCTATGGTCGGGGCCGCAGCGATGAGATTGCGCGGGTCATGCGGACTTTGACAGGTGAGAATATTGGCACCGACTGGTTCGGCTGGATGTTGTGGCAGGAGAAGAACCCGCAGCTTGTCCCCCACCCTTCTCTGATCCCTTTCAAACGAGAGGTTCTGCTGGGGCTCGACACCAATTTCGACGACTTTCTTCGCCCCGAATACCTTCAGCGCGACAAGATGAAAATCCGGCTGGAAGAGATCGCCTGGGGCGGTGTCCAAAAGGATGGCATACCGTCGCTGGACAATCCAACGCTGATACCCGCGACCCGCGCCGATTACCTCAAAGGTGACGATCTGGTATTTGGCGTTTCGATCAACGGAGACGTGCGCGCCTATCCCTTGAGGATCATGGGTTGGCACGAGATGTTCAACGAGGTGATCGGAGGCGTGCCGGTGGCGCTTGCTTATTGCACACTCTGCGGGTCGGGCATCCTGTTTGAAACGCGGGTTGCGGGACGGCGAAAACCGCTGGTGTTTGGTTCATCGGGATTTCTCTATCGGTCGAACAAACTGATGTTTGACCGCGAAACGCATTCGCTGTGGAACCAGTACACGGGCAAGCCGGTTGTTGGTCCGCTGGTGAACAGTGGGATCGAGCTGAAGCAGCGTCCGGTGGTGATAACAACATGGGAAAGTTGGAAAACCTCACATCCCGGCACAAAAGTCTTGTCCTTGCAAACGGGGCATCGGAGAAACTATGGGTCGGGAGTGGTATATCGCGAGTATTTCACCTCGCCCGAACTGATGTTCCCGGCCCAGGTCGACGAATCGGAGCATCGGCAAAAGGACTACGTCTTTGCCATTCGCCAGTTCGGCGCGGCTCGGGCATGGCCGCTGGATGCATTCAGCAGGACCCGCGTCATCAACGATGCAATAGCCAATCGACCGCTGGTTCTGATCGGCAACGCGGACAAGCGCGCTGTGCGTGCTTATGAGCGTACATCGCACAGGTTCACCGCGTCTGACGGGGGCTTATTGGATGAGGCAGGGCAGAAATGGACCATGACCGAAGAGGCTCTGGTCAGGCCGGATGGCACCAAATTGCTGCGCGTGGCCGGCCATATCTCATACTGGTTTGCCTGGGACAACTACTTGGGCGATGCGGCAACCATGTACCAGCGTTAGGAGTGTTCCTCGGCCGCCGTAGCCGCAAGCGCGCGGTTATAGGCCTTGAGCGCGTCGACATGATAAAGCGCACCGACGGGGTTTTCACAGCCATCCTCACCGATCACCACGACCGGAATGCAAGGGATGTCGTCGCGGTCGAAATAGGGCATCGCAGCCTCAAGCGTGGCGCTGGCCTTGACGCAAAGGCCCTGATCGATCAGTACCTGCGCCTCATCCTTGTTAATCGAACGCGCGTCACCGATGGGCCGCATCACCGCCCCTGCCCGCAGCATCGCCAACAGGTAAGCCTGCGGTCCGGCAGCCAGATGCACATTGCGGCGCTCCAGCTGAGTAAGGAAAAACGACCGGTCCACAAGGCGCGAGGCCAACGCGGTGGACATAGAGACCGAAACCATCACGGCCAGACCGATCTGCCAGTCCCCGGTCAGTTCAAAAACGATCATCGTGGTCGAAATCGGAGCACCCAGAACAGCCGCGGCCACAGCCCCCATACCGGCAAAGGCATAAAGCGTGTGCGTGCCCGACACATCCGGCAACAGCCCGGTGGCGATCAGACCAAAAGCCAGCCCGGTCAGCGCTCCGATCATCAGTGAAGGCGAAAACACCCCGCCACCCATGCGCCCGCCCATGGTGATGGCCAGAGCAACCGTTTTTATCACGGCGAACAGGATTGCAACGGTTAACGTCAGATCCCCCGCCAGCGCGCGGGTCGTAGTCTCATACCCTACGCCGATAATATGCGGGAACCAGATCGCCAAAAGGCCCAGCATCGCGCCTGACACCGCCGGGCGCAGCCAGCGCGGCAGGGACAAGCGGCTCTGGATATGGTTGCCGATATCCTCGGCAAAAAAGATCGAGCGCATCAACAGCAGGGAAACCAACCCACAGATCAGTCCCAGCAGCAAAAAGGCGGGCAGTTCGACGTAGAATTGCAGCGAGCCGGGCGTTTCCAGAACAAATTCGGTCACATCGCCATATTCCAGTCGGTTGATCACCGTCCCGGCAACCGAGGCAATGACGATGGGTGCAAAGGCGTGCACGGCGAAATGGCGCAGCACGACCTCAAGCGCGAAAAGCGCGCCCGCGATGGGCGAGTTAAAGCTGGCCGACACCGCAGCGGCCACGGCACAGCCCAGCAGGTCCCGGCCGGTAATCCCATCTGCATGGATCCGGTTGCTGACCCAGGTCGAGATCACTCCGGCCATGTGCACCACCGGTCCCTCCCGACCCGTGGACCCGCCGGTGCTGAGAGTGATGAGAGAGGCAAAGAACGAAGCAACACCCGCCTTGCCTTCGACCCTGCCATCGGTCACCGCCGAACCTTCGATCACATCCGCCACTGAACGAACGCGCCCGTCATCCGTGAACTTGTGCAGGATGATACCCACGATCAAGCCGCCAACTATCGGCGTGATCAGGATCATGAACCACGGCAACATCTCGGCATGGCTGTGTAGCATCAGGATGTCATCGGTATCATAGACATAGGCCTGCAGCGCCCGGATCGCTTTTCGGAATCCCAGTGCCATAAAGCCTGCCGCAATTCCGATCGCCAGCGCAATGAACCAGAACTGGATCTGGCTGGGACCACGGCGCAGCATGACCCGCCAGGCATCCTTCATCGCGGCCAGAGCCTGATTGAGCTGGTTGCGCAAAACAGTGCGGGTCGATTGGGTCATTGGCCCTCGGGGATCAAGTCTATCCCCTTAGTAAGCCACGGAGCGCCCATATAAAAGTGGGATAGCGACGGATTGGGAACCAGAAAGCGGCAGAACGGTCTCAGGCGTCCAGCAAGGCCCGGGCAGCGGCGCGGGCTTCGTCGGTGATGGTGTCACCGGCGACCATGCGCGCGATTTCGTCCACACGGTCGGGTGTGGCCAGTGGGATAACTGTGGACAGGGTTTGCCCGTCAGAGACCTGTTTCTGCACCCGCCAGTGATGCGCGGCACGAGCGGCCACCTGCGGCGAGTGCGTGACAACCAGCACCTGCCCGCCCTGTGACAGCGAGGCCAAACGGCGCCCGACCGCATCGGCAGTGGCCCCCCCAACACCACGGTCGATCTCGTCAAAAATCATGGTGCGCGCGCTTTCATCTCCGGTCAGACATACTTTGAGCGCCAGCAGAAAGCGGCTGAGTTCCCCGCCTGAGGCGATCTTGTTTAACGGGCCAGAGGGCGCACCGG
Organism: Ruegeria lacuscaerulensis; assembly: GCF_013031245.1. GTDB lineage: Bacteria > Pseudomonadota > Alphaproteobacteria > Rhodobacterales > Rhodobacteraceae > Ruegeria > Ruegeria lacuscaerulensis_C. The sequence continues at coordinate 224,178 of NZ_WPZL01000001.1, read as the reverse complement.
GGTTGGTAGCGACAGAAAATGCCACCGCATCGGTGCCTTCCGGGCCGGGTTCAGCAGGAGTGATTTCCGTCCGGAACACTGCGCGTTCCATTTTCAGCGGCGCAAGCTCGGCCATCACCGCAACATCCAGTTGCCCCGCAGCCTGTTGGCGCGTGGCACTGAGGCCGGCGGCTGCCCTTTCATAGGCAACCTGAGCAGCTGCAACTGCCGCGCGCTGATCGGCCAGATCAGCATCACCTGCCTCAAGCCGGTTTAACCGGTCACGCAACGTGTCCGCGAATGCTCCAAGATCGTCCGGGGTCACATCATGCTTTCGAGCCAGCGCGCGGATGGCAAAAAGGCGCTCTTCGGCTGCTTCCAATTCCGCCGGGTTGAAGTCCAGCGCCTGCAGGCAGGCGTTCACGCCGTCCTGCGCCTCGCCCAGTTCGATCAGGGCACGCCCCAACGCAGCGATGGGTTCTTCAAGCTGCCCACCTGCGTTGTCGGACACGCCTTCCAGCCAGCGGACGGCATCGGCCATCGCACCTTCGACCCCGTCCCCACCCAGCAAAGCAAAGGCGCGTGCGACATCGTCGCGAATACGCTCGGCCCCCTGCATCATGCGACGGCGCGCATCCAACTCAGCATCCTCACCCGGCTGCGGATCCAGCTTGTCCAACTCGCCGACAGAGTGGCGCAGAAATTCCTCCTCTGCGCGCATGGCGGCCAGGGCTGTTTCCGTCTCGGCCAATGCCTTGCGCGCGCGTGACATTTCGGACCAGGCGGCACGCACCGCTGCGAGGTGATCCCCTGCGTCGGCGTAATCATCCAGCATTGCCCGGTGGCCACGCGGATTCAGCAACCCACGATCATCGTGTTGGCCATGCAGTTCCACCAGCGTTTCCGACAGCGCGCGCAGCACCTCACCGGAACAGCGTCGGTCATTGACCCAAGCAGTCTTGCGCCCCTCTGCCGTATTGACGCGGCGCAGGATCAGTTCTTCACCGCCCGGCAAGCCAGCCTCAGCCAATATGGTATGCGCCGGGTGGCTTTCGGGAAGTTCAAACTCGGCAACGACCTCGCCCTGTGCTGCGCCCTGACGCACCAGTTCGGCCCGACCGCGCCAACCCAGCACGAAGCCCAGCGAATCCAACAGAATCGACTTGCCTGCACCTGTTTCGCCGGTCAACGCGTTCAATCCCGGCTGAAACGTAAGTTCCAGCCGGTCAATGATCAGCATGTCGCGGATATCAAGGGCGCGCAGCATCGGGTCTTAGCGTCCCACGCCTTTAACCATGGCGATTACAACCACTCACCTTTGACCGTCTGGCGGTAAATCTGGCTCAGCCAGTTATTGCCACGGCTCTTGAGATCAAGGCCACGAGACGTCAGCAGCTGGTAGCCAGCGTCGTACCATTCCGACGACTGGTAATTGTAACCCAATATGGCGCCGGCCGACTGCGCCTCATCAATCAGACCCAGTGACAGATAGGCCTCGATCAAGCGAAAGAGCGCCTCGGCAGTGTGGGACGTGGTCTGGAAATCCTCGACCACGACGCGGAACCGGTTGATGGCCGCAGTGTAGTGGTCCTGACGCAGGTAGTAGCGCCCGATTTCCATCTCTTTTCCGGCCAAATGGTCGAAGGCCAGATCGAATTTCAGCACGGCCGAAGTAGCGTATTCACTGTCGGGATAGACCTCGATCACCGTGCGCAATGACTGCAGCGCCTGAAAGGTAAGGCCCTGATCGCGTCCCACCTCGTCAATCTGGTCATAATAACTTAGCGCCAGCAGATACTGCGCATAGGCCGCGTCTTCATCCGTCGGGTAGAAGTCGATATAGCGTTGCGCAGCCGCACGGCTTTCTTCGTAATTCTCGTCCGCGTGGAACGAAAACGCCTGCATGATCAGCGCGCGCTTGGCCCAGTCGGAATAGGGGTAAAGGCGTTCAACTTCCGAAAAATACCACGCCGCATCGTCCGAACGATTCTGCGAAAGTTCGTACTCGCCGCGCGTATAAATCTGTTCAGGAGTAAACCCTTCCAGGTTTTGATCGCGGTCTGCGCCTTTGTCGCCGCATGCCGTCAAAACTGCCGTCAGAAGAAGCGCGCCCGCGAATCTGACTGCCGCTTTGGTGCCAACCATTCCGCCTATCCTTGTCGTATTACTACTCGGGGTTAGCCCCGGATCGGGCTCCGGTTTAACACAGATAATTCCGGGGCAAAACGCCTTAGTACACCCGCTGGCGGATTTGTCGGCAGAGTTGATCAGATTACGCGACTTCGGGGATTTCGTTCCAGATCAGGCCCTGTCCCGGCAGACGAGCAGCCTGTTCTGGGGTACACAGGATCGGACGCACAGCGCCAGGCGTTTCGAACAGTTTGCGCAGTAGCGTGTTGGTCATGGCGTGACCGGATTTGTCGCCTGTGAAATGACCCAGAATCGGACCGCCCGCCAGATACAGATCACCCAGAGCGTCCAGCATCTTGTGGCGTACGGCCTCGTCCGCGCGGCGGAAACCACCCGGTGTCAATACTTCGCTGCCCTGTACAACAACCGCGTTGTCCAAAGTGCCGCCCAATGCCAGACCGTTTTCCCGCATTGCTTCGACGTCTGTCCGACGGCAGAAAGTACGGCAATCGCTGAGCTCTCGTGCAAAGGAACCGTTGCGCATGTCCAGCGTTTTGGTCTGTCTGCCTATGGCGTCGTCTTCGAAATCAATGTGGAAGTCGATGATCAGGCCATCCGCAGGCGCAATGGAAGCACTGGCGCCTTCGCGCGTTGCAGTCACGGGTTTCAGAACCTCAAATGCCAAAACCGGGCTGGCTTGGCGCCGCACGCCGGTAGCCACGATGCCGCGCACGAAATCAATCGACGAACCGTCCATGATCGGAACTTCGGGACCATCAATTTCGATCAGCGCATTGTGCACACCGCACCCAGAAAGGGCTGCCATGATATGCTCGATGGTTGATACCGACACATTTGCGTCGTTAACCAGACGGGTGCACAGCGGTGTCCGCTCGACAACATCATAGATGGCAGGAACGAGGGCATTGCCCAGCTCAATATCCGTCCGTTTGAACCAGATCCCGTGGCCAGCAGCGGCCGGTTTCAGGACCATCGTCGCAGGCTTTCCGCTGTGCAGCCCGACGCCGGTAAACGTGATCGGAGATTTGAGCGTATGTTGCAAGGTGAACCTCGGTGAGTGGTGTCCGGCCTTTACGTGCCGTGTTGGACACTCAGTTAAGGAAGCAAGCCTCAAGGCTCAATTCACTCTTTGTAACTGAATGAAACATCATTGTAACAGATCGGCAAAACGCTGCTTACAGGCACTTAAACGCATGTATTAAAAAAGAAAAGGGCCGCCAAACGGCGACCCTTGATTGTCAATTTGTTACCGCGATCAGTTGGCCTGACGGCGCAGAAAGGCCGGAATTTCGATCCGATCCTGCTCGGGGTCGGCCTCGTCATGCGCAGGTGCCGTAGCGTCAGCTTGGCGCATCGCGGGCTGCTGACGCACCGGCTGGGCCGGTGTATCGGGCGCATGCCCGGTCATCCGGTCGATCAGCCGGTTAAAGCCGAACCGGGGTCGATCCTGACCGTCCGCCTGCGGTTCAGGGGCCGGTTGAGGTGCCGGAGGCCGTGTTGCGGACAGGCGCTGCTGTGCGGACGGAACGTTCTGAACCGCGGCCTGCAAACGCTGCAGCGCCTCGGGCGAAGGGGTCCCCGCGGCGGCCTGGGGCTGCGGCGCGACAAAGCTTTCCGGAGCGGGCTCTGCCGGTTCCGGCGTCGGCTCGAACTCTGCAATTCGCGGCTGATAGGCCGGAGGCGGCAGACCATCATCGTCCTGTTCCGCCTGTGGCTGGAACTGCGGCTGCGCGGGCTCATCGGTTGTTTCGAACAGCGAGGGTTCACGGTTCACTTCGTGCTGGGGCGCAGGCTCGACTGCCTCAGCCGCTACCACGGGGGCTTCTTCCTGCACCGGCTCTTCCGCTGAAACCGTGCGGGTCAGCGGAGCCGACATCGAGCGGCGCGCGACCGGAATTTCAGCCTGCTTGTCGGTGGCGTCGATACCGGTTGCCACAACCGAAACGCGCATGCCGCCTTCCATCGCAGTGTCCAGAGTCGAGCCGACGATGATGTTGGCTTCGGGGTCCACTTCTTCGCGGATGCGGTTGGCGGCTTCGTCCAGTTCGAACAGGGTCAGATCGTGCGAGCCGGTGATGTTGATCAGCACGCCCTTGGCGCCTTTGAGGCTGATTTCGTCCAGCAGCGGGTTGGCGATCGCCTTCTCGGCGGCCTGAACGGCACGGTCTTCGCCGGTGGCCTCACCGGTGCCCATCATCGCCTTGCCCATCTCGTCCATAACGGCACGCACGTCCGCAAAGTCGAGGTTGATCAGGCCCGGACGCACCATCAGGTCGGTGACACCTTTAACGCCCTGATACAGAACGTCATCGGCCATCGAGAACGCCTCGGTAAAGGTGGTCTTTTCGTTGGCAAGACGGAACAGGTTCTGGTTCGGAATAATGATCAGCGTGTCGACAACCCTTTGCAGCGATTCCACACCATCTTCGGCCTGGCGCATGCGCTTGGCGCCTTCGAACTGGAAGGGTTTGGTTACAACACCAACTGTCAGAACACCCAACTCACGTGCGGCTTGCGCAATGATCGGAGCCGCGCCCGTACCGGTGCCCCCGCCCATACCAGCGGTGATAAAGCACATATGCGCGCCAGCAAGGTGATCAACGATCTGCTCGATGCTTTCCTCGGCAGCCGCGGCACCTACGGTCGGCCGGGCCCCTGCCCCGAGACCTTCGGTCACTTTCACGCCCAACTGCACCCGTGCCGAAGATTGGCTTTGCTGCAGCGCCTGCGCGTCGGTGTTGGCGACCACGAAATCGACGCCGTCCAGCTGTTTCTCAATCATGTTGTTGACTGCGTTGCCGCCTGCACCACCAACGCCAAAAACTGTAATCCGAGGCTTCAGTTCGTCGTGCCCGGGCATCGAAAGATTCAATGTCATGCTCTGTCCGCCTGTTTTATTGACCCGCCAAAGCGGTGTTTTTCTTACCTATCCGCCAACAATCCTACCGCTCGAAACCGCAAACGTCACGCCAAAAATCGCCTAATTCCACAAAATATGGAGGAAATAAGGCAGGTTTAAGCAGGATTTCGCATTGTTTGCCAGATGTTGCGGATTGATCTCAATGCACCACAAAACAAGCGACACGCGAGCCGCTACAAAACGCACGTCACTTGGAGGTCTACTAATTTTCAAAATGCGGAAAACTGCTCAGGTCCTGCCGCGGGGCCTCTGACGGGCCTTGTGGATATCTTGCGGGATAAATGCACGGGCCGCAACCCATTTCTTTAGCTAATTGGGGTACTTGGACAATCCAAGCCGTTCTCAGAAATGCTGAGCACCTCTTGTATTTCCGTGTAAGAAAAGGTGGCCAGGCGGACCATCAGGCGGCCCTCATGCAGGAAGGGCCACCAGCAGACGGGCAGGCCATCCGGGTCGTCATCGTAAAGAAAGCAAATCTGACCGTTGGGCGTAGTGACCTGGCCATAGACACAGCCCCTCCCCTCCATCCGCCAGACCGAAAGACTGCGGCTGAGGAACTCCTCCGTGCCCACTAAATCCCCGCCGGGATAGTCATGAAATTTGACGGTTTTGCCCTGAACCGCGTCCAGAAAAGCCTCTGGTGTAATTCGGGTCTGGGCCTGTGTGGTCAGGGGGATCAGTGCGACAAACATCGCGACCGCCACGGCCTTACCAATTGTCACGGAACCAACGCACCGCCCGCTTGAATGGCCGCGCAGCATAAGTGTCGACCGGGATTTCGAAATCCCACCACTCGTCCTGCGGATGCGCTGCAAACAGGCTGAGCCCTACGGCGGACGAGAATCCCGGCCCGGTCGCCGATTGCGGCAAACCGTGAACGCGAAGCGGTCGGCCAAGGCGTACGCGCTGGCCCAGAATGCGGGTGGCCAACCCGTCGAGACCCATGATCTGGCTGCCTCCGCCCGTCAGTACGATTTGCTGGCTTGGCATGTGTTCGAACCCGGCGGCATCGAGCCGGACGCGCACCTCTTCCAGAATCTCCTCGACGCGCGGACGCATGATTCCGATCAGCTCTGCCCGGCTGACGGTGCGACGGTCATGTTCCCAATCGCCGGTATCACCCCCAACTTCGATCAGGTCCCGGTCATCGGCCCCGGTCGCGTGAACGCCGCCGTTGAAGGTCTTGATCCGCTCCGCCACGGACGCCGGAACGCCCAGCCCCATAGAGATATCTGAAGTCACGTGATCGCCGCCCATGCGCACGCAATCGGCATAAATCATATGCTTTTTCATGAAGATCGACACGCTGGTCGTACCACCGCCCATGTCGATACAAGCCGCGCCGAGTTCCTGTTCGTCCTCGACCAGCGCCGAGATACCTGACACGTAGGCCGAGTTCGCAATTCCCGCCAGCTCCAGATCGCAGCGCTTGATACAGCGCACGATGTTCTGGATTGCCGCCGCGTCGACAGTCAGCATGTGCATATCCACTGCGAGGCTCTGCCCCATCTGACCGCGCGGATCGATCAGGCCCGAACGGTTATCCAGTGCGAAATTCACCGGCTGCGCATGCAACACCTCGCGACCGGCCCCGTAATCCGGCACGTCGCAGGCATTGAGAACACGACCAACTTCGGCCTCGGTGACGACCTGGCCCTCAAGATCAACCTGCGCATCCAGCCCGTAAGAGCGTGGGTTCGCACCTGAAAAACAGGCAATTACGTGGTCGACCCGAATATCAGCCATCTTTTGCGCGGCTTGCAGAGCAGTGCGAATGGCGCGTTCGGTTTCCTGCATCGCGGTGACTTCGCCGAACTGCACCCCGCGCGAGCGGGTGGTGGCGGCGCCAATCACGCGGAACCCGGTCTGGCCAGCCAGCGATCCGATGCTGTTATCCTCGCTCAGCCGTCCAGTCCCGTCGAAACGCAGCACGAGGCAGGCGATCTTGGAACTTCCTACATCCAGAATTGCGACGACACCGCGTTGCATCGCCTGTCCGCGCATCTGTCGCATGGCCCGTTGGGACTGATAAAGATCGGTCATCATGGTCGTTACTGCCCACTACCCACTGTCACTTTTGTATTCCACCAGTCTTCGCTGGCAGCTTCGGTCATTCTGATCGTCGGACGCTGACCCAGACGCATGTCCACGACGGCCACGTCGCGTTCCAAAAGGTCCTGCACCTCGTTCACAGCCAAAACACGTTCCAACGCGCGTACCGGAACATCGGTCGGAAGCATGATGCGCTGACCGCGATCAAGCACCAGATCCCAGCGGCGTTCACCAATCCGCACCAGCCCGCGCACGCGTCCACCCAAACTGCGCGCAGTGGTCAGCAATTCCAGAGCTTCGGCAACATGGCCGTCCGCCCCTTTGCCGGCAATCAGCGGCAGGTTCGCATGATCCTTGCGCGACGTGATACGCTCCACATGAGCGCCGGTTTCGTCCAGCAGCTCGATCCCGAAGCGGGTGCGCCAGACGATGACCGGTTGCCGCTCGACCACGTCCACTTGCAGAATGCCCCCCGGCCGCACGCGCACGGTCGCAGATTTGACCGGGTTCAAACCGGTGATCGTGTCGCGGATCTGCTCGACATCTAGATCCCAGGAGCTGATGGGGAAATCCAGAGGCACCACCTCGCGGATGTCTTCGGAAAGGTTGGCGCCCGCGCCGTCGATGGCCATCAGATTGACCATGAATTCCGGCCGTTGCTGGATGGAAGTTTTGATGTCGTTCACATAGGCCACTACCGCCTCACGACGCTCTTCCGATCCAAAATAGATGCCAATGGCGGCACAGATCGCAAAAACCGGCAACCCGAACTTCAGTCCGCGTCGAATGCCCGGCGTCAGCATCCAGCGCTGCAAACGATAACTGAGCCGCGATGGTGCCGGATCGGAGTGTTGCGACTTACGGCCAAAAAGTCGCGCTCCGCGCAGGCGCAGCTTGGGCTCAGCCCCGGACCGCGCGCCCGCGTCGAAATCGGCATCCGGCCCGGCCAGCGGTTTGGAGCGGTGGATCACCGGGGCGCGGGTGGCCCTTAGCGGTCGCATGAGGCGTCCTCTACCATCCAGGCGCAGAGCTGACCGAAGGTCATACCCAGGTGGGCGGCCTGTTCGGGCACCAGCGAAGTCGGCGTCATGCCCGGCTGGGTATTGGTTTCCAGCAGAAACAGACCATCCGGGCCCTTGCTGTCATCCCAGCGGTAATCGGTTCGGCTGACCCCCTTGCACCCCAGCGCGTTATGAGCGCGCAGGGCGTAATCCATGCAACGGTCAAAAATGTCCTGCGGGATATCGGCGGGCACAACATGCCACGAGCCGCCGGGCTTGTACTTTGCATCATAGTCGTACCAGCCACCATCGGTCATGATTTCGGTCACCGTCAGGGCGCGGTCACCCATCACGGTCACGGTCAATTCGCGACCCGCGACGTATTTCTCGACCATCACCATATCGGGCATTTCATCCGATAGCTGCGGCGGGCCGTTGGAACCTTCGTGCACGATGTAGATGCCGACGCTGGAGCCCTCGTTATTGGGCTTTGCCACGTAGGGCGGCTCCATCACGTGAACTTCGATAACCTCGACCTTCGGCACGATCACGCTGGGCACAACCGGCAGACCCTCGACCTGGTAAACCTCTTTGCTGCGCTGTTTGTCCATTGCCAGCGCCGAAGCCAACACGCCGGAATGCGTGTAGGGAATCCGCATCCATTCCAGCAGCCCCTGCACACAGCCATCTTCCCCCCAACGGCCATGCAAAGCATTGAAAACAACATCCGGCTTGATATCCAATAGGCGCGCGTAGAGGTCGGGACCTGCGTCCAGTTCGACCACTTCAAAGCCTTCTCCCCTGAGGGCGGCTGCGCATTCGCGCCCGCTGCTGAGCGACACCTCGCGTTCCGCCGAGGGTCCACCCATCAATACCGCCACTTTGGGGTGTGTCCTGCTCGACTTACCCACGTTCGTGCGCCTCAATGTCCCCGGACCTTATGTGGTGGTCCGTACTGTGTTATGCCTTTGATCCGTCGCCTGAAATTTCTTGTTATGGTCTGACGGCTGGGGCTTTATTCCTTCAGCGGATCGCCGACCCGCATGATTTCCCACTCTAGCGTGATGCCGCTTGTTTCGTAAACCTTTTTTCGCACCTCTTCGCCCAGACCTTCCAGGTCCGCAGCGGTAGCGGTGCCGGTGTTGATCAGGAAATTCGAATGCTTGTCGCTCATCTGCGCACCACCAAGGGTGGCACCGCGCATGCCCGCATCGTCAATCACCTTCCACGCCTTGAGGTCATGCACATCATCCGCCCGCCCGGTCGAGGAAAACCCGGCCGGATTGCGAAATGTCGATCCGGCGCTGCGGTCCTTGGTGGGTTGGGTTTCGTCTCGCTTTTGTAACTGCGACGCCATACGAGCGTGCAGCTCCTCAGGATCATCCGAAGGACCTTCGAATGTGGCTGAGACCAGCACCGCGCCTTCGGGCAGGTCGGTTTGGCGATAGCGGAAATTCAGGTCCGCAGGCGTCAGCTCCACCACCTCACCCTGACGGGTAACTACCTTTGCCTTGCGCAGAACGTCGGCCGTGTAACTGCCGTAACAGCCCGCGTTCATCCGCACGGCACCGCCGATCGAGCCGGGAATGGTCCGCAGAAAGGTCAGATCGACCCCCGCATCCGCCGCCTTGCGCGCCACATGCGCGTCCAGCGCCGCCGCACCTGCAGTCACCGTATTGCCCTCGACCGCGATGTCATTGAAGCCACGTCCAAGGCGGATCACCGCAGCGCGGAGCCCTCCGTCTCTTACGATGAGGTTCGAACCGACGCCCATGGGGAAGACCGGCGCATCGGTCGGCAACTGGCGCATGAACGTCTGCAGATCTTCGATATCAGCAGGCTGAAACAGGTAATCCGCCGGACCGCCGACGCGCAACCAGGTCAGATCGGAAAGCGTACGGGCCCGGGAAAGACGGCCCCGAACGTCGGGTAGTTCGATCATGCGCCAACTCGCGCGGCCAGACTGCGTCCGCCGACACCGCCCATGATGACAGCAAACAGAAAGGGCAACACTGCACCGGTCAGCCAGATGAAGGGGCCAAAGGCTTGTTCTTCCTCACCGGTTCCAACGCTTGCCAGCATTACGATGAGCACCAGGCCAACCGCCGAGGACAGCCCGATCAGCCAAAGCAGGGCTTTGGTCCCAATCCAACGCCCGGCAATAAAGCCTGCGATGGCTCCGAGGATGAGTGATATCAGCGGCAGAAAAGCGAAAGTGGCGGTGTCGACCATGGGGGCCTCCTGAAAATGGCCGGTTACTTGTTGGTCGCCTTCATGCCCTGCATTTTCGCCTTTGTCCAACGGGTCAGGTAAATCACCGGCCAGCGCAGCACAGACATGCCGGCCGCCAGAACGATCAGCCCGATCCACGGGCCGTTCTGATATGTGACGTAACCCAATATCGGGATACCCAATGCAATCAGGAAATAGGCACGAGTCCAGTGATTGTCTTTGCTGGGAAGCATCGCCAGCACATTGGCTGCAATCCCCCAAATGGCGGCAAGGGCGATGGACCAGTTCATTCCTCAACCTCCCGCCCGGTCCACCGACGCCAGTAAAATCGGATGGGATTGCGGAACATTGAAGCGAAGGCCGCGAAAGCCAAGACAGAGAAGACCCATCCAAAGTCGTGACCCAGCCAGACGATCAGAGCGGGTGCAGAAACAAACAGCGCTACCCCCGGTGGGAATTGCAAACGCATCGGCAGCATGGCCACGATTGTCGAGGCCACAACCCACAAGGCTGCAAATACGACCGAGTACACGAATAACCCCTCCGAGGACGCCACTTCGGCGGTTGCGACATCGCACCTTAAAGTTGCAACACACAAGAGTCCATTGCGTCAAACAGCCTGTTTTCGCTGTAACCGCTCGGGCAGACCGTTGGCCCAGGTGCTGATCGTCCCCGCCCCGAGGCAAACAACCATGTCGCCCGGTCGGGCCTGCTCGCGGACGAGGCGTTCCAGATCGTTTTCGTCCAGCAAGGCGCGGGCGTGGCGATGGCCGTGGCGGATCAGGCCCTGCACCAGATCATCGCTGCTGGCACCTTCGATGGGCTCTTCTCCGGCGGCAAAGATATCAGCGATGGCGACAACATCGGCGTCATTGAAGCAGGTGCAGAAATCGTCGAACAGGTTGGACAGGCGCGAGTATCGGTGCGGTTGATGCACCGCAATAACACGACCCTCGGTCGCCTGACGGGCGGCTTTCAGAACGGCGGCAATTTCAACCGGGTGGTGGCCGTAATCGTCGATAATTGTGACACCATCGACTTCGCCCACCTTGGTAAAGCGACGATTGACGCCGCCGAAATTGGCCAGAGCTTCGCGAATTTCCGATGCCTTCATGCCCAGATGGCGGGCAACAGCCGCGGCAGACAAGGCATTCGAAACGTTGTGGTCACCCGGCATCGGCAAGGTGCAGCCCTCGATCACGGTATCTTCGTATTGCAGGTGGATGTCGAAATGCGCGACGCCGCCCTTATAGGTCAGGTTGACCGCCCGCACGTCGGCCTGCGCGTTAAAGCCATAGGTCCGAACACGGCGGTCGGTGACTCGGCCCACCAGCGTCTGAACTTCTGTATGGTCTGTGCAGCAAACAGCGAGACCGTAAAACGGCAGGTTCGAAACGAATTCGTGGAACCCGTCGCGCAGTTTGTCGAAGTCACCCCAATGCTCCATATGCTCGGGGTCGATATTGGTGACGATGGCGATGGTTGCAGGCAGGCGGTTGAAGGAACCGTCCGATTCGTCGGCCTCGACCACCATCCATTCGCCCTGCCCCATTCGCGCGTTCGAGCCATAAGCGTGGATGATGCCGCCATTGATCACAGTCGGATCGAAATCGCCCGCCACCATCAGTTCAGCCATCATCGTGGTGGTGGTGGTCTTGCCGTGAGTTCCGGCGATAGCGATGTTGGACTTCAGGCGCATTAGTTCGGCCAGCATGTCGGCTCGGCGGACAACCGGCAATCCCTGTGCGCGTGCGCCGTCCAGTTCCGGATTGCCCGGTTTGATCGCGGTCGAGACCACGACAACGGCGGCATTTTCCAGATTTTCGGCGCGCTGGCCAACAAAGATCTCGGCCCCCAAACCAGCCAAACGATCGGTGATCTTGGACGCCTTCAGGTCCGAACCCTGCACCCGGTACCCCAGGTTCAGCAGCACCTCGGCAATGCCTGACATCCCGATCCCGCCGATCCCCACGAAATGGATCGGGCCTACGTCTTGCGGCAGTTTGGTTGCAGGATTCATGCGGTCTCCTTCTGCGCCAGTTGTTCGACGAGATGCACCAGACGCTCGGTTGCATCCGGCGCGCCAGTCGAAAGGGCGGCATGGGCCATCTTTTGCGCGGCTTCGGGGTTGGTCAGAACTGCGGTGATTTGCTCTGTCAGCGCGGAAACGTCAAGGGCACTTTCGGGTATCATGATCGCCCCTCCGGCTTGAACCAGTCCGCGTGCGTTTGCAGTCTGATGATCCCCTGCCGCAGCGGCAAAGGGGATCAGGATCGAGGGCCGTCCGATGACCGAGATATCGGCAACGCTTGACGCGCCGGAGCGTGAAATGACCAACTGCGCGTCCGACATACGGCAGGGGACGTCCTGAAAGAAGGGTTTCACCTCGGCCCGGATGCCGTGATCAGCGTAGAAAGTAGTGACGCGCTCACCGTCTTCGTCGCGCGCCTGGTGGGCGACGCGGATATGGGCGCGCAGATCGTCGGGCAATGCGGCGATGGCACCGGGAACCACGTCGCTGAGGATACGCGCACCCTGAGAGCCGCCCATCACAAGGATCGACATCGGGTAATCACCGGGTGGGATGTATCCCGCCGCTGCGCGCTCCAACACCGCGGCGCGGACAGGGTTACCGGTGTGCTGGCCCCTGGCCCCCTCGGGCAGGTCCGTGGGCCAGACGCCGCAGGCCACGTGAGAAACACGCGTAGCAAACAGTTGGTTCACACGGCCCAAAACACCGTTCTGTTCGTGAATCATACGCGGGATTTTCAGCATCGTTGCTGCGCCCAGCGCGGGGATGGACGGATAGCCGCCAAAACCGACAACCACATCCGGCCTGTCGCGCATCATCTGGATGGACATGCTGGTCACACCGCCCGCAATCTTTGGTCCGACCATCGCCTTAGCCGCCAAACCGCCGCGGGCGAAGGTCGCGGAGGACGCCTCGACAATCTCGGTGGGCTGTGGAAAGCCGCTGGTATAGCGCGCACCGCGCGCATCGGTGGACAGGCGCACCCGCCAACCTTTTTGCAGCATCGCCTCGGCCAGCGCCTGGGCGGGGAACATATGGCCCCCGGTGCCGCCAGCCGCAATCAACAGGTAAGGTTTCCCCATTATCCTCTTCCGCGCAGAATATCGCCAAGTTCGCCCTGTGGGCGGGTGCGGGTGAAGGCCAGCAGCATGCCAATGGCAATACCGCCCGCAATCAGGGAGGAACCACCATAGCTGACAAACGGCAGCGTCATGCCCTTGGCGGGCAGAAGGCGCACGGCTACACCCATATTGATCATCGCCTGAACGCCAAACATGCAGGCCAAACCAGTGCCAGCAAGACGGATAAACATGTCACGTTCCCGCATCAGCCTCAGCAGCGATCGTACCACAATAATTGAATAAAGCGCGATGACGATCAGCACCAGAATCAATCCATATTCCTCGGCCGCGACAGCGATGATGAAATCCGTATGAGCATCGGGCAGCGACCATTTCACCTGCCCTTCACCTACGCCGACACCGAACAAGCCACCCTCGCGGATTGCATTGGTGGCATAACCAAGCTGGGTGGTCGGATCGACCTCTTGATTCAGGAAACCGTCAATGCGGCGGGCAAAGTGTTCCGAGTTGGAATAGGCGAACATGCCGCCCAGAACGACTACTCCGGCCATGCCAACCAGTAACAACATTGGCGCCCCGGCCACGAAATACATCACGCCCCAGCCGAACAGGATCAGACAGGCCTGGCCGAAATCGGGCTGCATCACCAGCATAGCAACAATGGCCATACACAGGGCGAACGACCACAGCCGCCCCGGAGGGCCGTTAATCTCCTGCGACGCGGCCAGCAGCCAAGCGGCCACAACGACAAAACCGGGTTTCAGAAATTCCGACGGCTGCAGCGACGCAAAGCCCAGAGAATACCAACGCACCGCGCCTTTACCGAAATCGGTGCCGAAAATGGGAAGAAAGGCCAGCGCCACGAACGCGCTCAGAAATCCCAGAACCGCCAGCCTTCGCACCAGCGTCGGCGACATCATCGAGGTCAGCAGCATTGCAATCAGGGCAAGCCCGCCGAACAATGCCTGTCGTTCGACATAATGGAACGGATCGAACCCGTTACGCCCGGCCAGCGGCGGCGACGAGGCCAGCCCCAGCAACAGCCCGATGACAAACAGGATCAGCACGCAGGACATCGTCCAGCGATCGATCGTTCGCCACCACTTTGGTAGAATCGGTTCGCCGCGCTGGTCCTGGACCGCGCCATACACCATCTCAGTCATGAGATACCGCCACTATCTGCCTCGTTTACGTCCCGTTTTTTCGGGATCTGATTGAGAGTCTACAGGGATTTTTGCTTTTGGGCTAGCGGAATGACGGCGAGGCGTAAAATTCAACGCAGGATGTACGCGAAACCTCCGACACCCTGCCGGGCATGTTGAAAAAGCTGTTTTTTCCCAGATGGCGCGACAAACGTATGCGCCGTGCCCATCCCGTGTGACGCGTGCGGTCAAACCAGCGCCGAAACCTGTTTTTCATCACCCTTTGACCGGATAACGGTCGGGCTCTTCAAACACATCGATAACCCGAGATCCTGCCTTGATTGTCCCGCCGTGTTCCATCCCGGCCGGGATCGAATAGCTGTCGCCGGGACGATAGATTTTTGTATTGCCACCAATGGTAAGTTCAATCTCTCCTTCAACCACGGTTCCCCATTGTGCACCATGCGAATGCAGGGGTAGTTCCATATCCTTGAGAAAGGTGAAAAATGCGACCAATCCAGCATCGGATCGAACGACAGCTGTCTGCACAACATCCTCAGGAAAAGGCACGTCCAGTTTTGGAAAAGCAGTAATAAAATCGGGAAATTGCATTGAAATATCCTTGTTCGCAGATACAGCCAATGGCTCTTGGCACAATGCGGCAGCATGACAGTGCGAAAAGCGGCTGGCAATCTGCTATTCAGTTCGCCCGAAATTCTAGGGCGCCTGGTGACCCAGGCAGTTTTTCTCGCGTTCCGCATCGGCGTGTACTCTTGCCTTCCCTGTCATTCCACGCCATGCGCTGCGCATGACCTATGACACGATCATCCTCGGTGCCGGGGCTGCCGGTATGATGTGCGCCGCCCATTGCGGCGGGCGCGTGCTGGTGATCGATCACGCCAAGGCTCCGGGTGAGAAGATCCGCATCTCGGGCGGTGGGCGATGCAACTTTACCAACCTGTATACGGGGCCGGGCAATTTCCTGTCGCGGAACCCGCATTTCTGCAAATCGGCGCTGGCCCGATATACGCAATGGGATTTCATTGACCTGGTTGGGCGTCACGGAATCGCTTGGCTTGAAAAGACGCTGGGACAGCTGTTTTGCGACGGGTCGTCGAAACAGGTCATCTCGATGCTGCTAGCTGAGATGGAACGCGTTAGGGCTGAGCTTTGGGTACGAACCGAACTAAAGGACCTGCGCAAAACCGAAAGTGGCTTTGCGCTGGATGTTGAGCGCGAGGGGCAGCGTCTCAATCTGACCTGCGCCAATCTGGTACTGGCCACAGGCGGCAAGTCGATCCCCAAGATGGGCGCGACCGGGTTGGCCTATGACATTGCGCGGCAATTTGGGCTTCGCCTTACCGAGACACGAGCGGCGCTAGTGCCATTTACCTTCTCGGACGGGAAATTCAAGGACCTGTCCGGCGTGTCCTTGCCCGCGCGATTGTCAAATGATCGCACCAGTTTCGACGAGGCGCTGCTGTTCACTCATCGCGGCCTCAGCGGGCCGTCGGTGCTGCAGCTTTCGTCCTACTGGCGCGAGGGTGAGGCGATCCGGGTCAATCTGATCCCCGACCTGCCTCTGTTCGACCTGCTGCGCGACCAGCGGCAAAGCGGCGGGCGCAAGGCACTGACAACGGAACTGTCGCGGCACCTGCCCGCGCGGCTGGTGGACTACCTTAGCCGACATACCCCGATGCAGGGCAACCTGGCGGATCAGTCCGACACTGCATTGAAGGACCTGATTGCGGCCCTCTCTGACTGGCCATTGACGCCTTCTGGCACCGAAGGCTATCGCACAGCCGAGGTCACGCTGGGGGGTATCGAGACAGATGACCTGTCATCGAAAACGATGGAGGCCAGGAATGTTCCTAGCCTCTATGTGATTGGTGAAGCGGTGGATGTCACCGGCTGGCTGGGTGGCTACAACTTCCAGTGGGCGTGGTCTTCGGGTCATGCCGCAGGAACTGCTATCGCCGGCCGTTAGCCGACGACGTTATAGCCGCGCCCGCGCATACAGTTGCGTACGATGACTTCCTGGTTCTGGGTGTTGCTAATCGCGCTCGCACCGGCCCCGACCAAAGCACCGGCTACCGCAGCACGACCCAGATCACTGGCGCTGTCATCGATAATGGCTTTTGTCCCGGCTGCACCCGCCGCACCAATCGCCGCCGCACCGGCCGTTCTGCTGTCAACAGTAGGCTGCGATCTCGCCAGCGCCTGACACTGGGCCAGATCTGCGTTGTAGTTCGGGCCTACTGGACCGTCGACAATCGGTTGGTAATTCGCGCCAACGTTCGAGCAAGCACCAACCACCATAAGGGCTGGAAGGATCAGAGAGAATTTACGGTATGGCATAGTCATAACCTCGTGTTGAATTTGCGGGCAGGCAAAACCAATAACTTTGAAACGTCAAGCTGATAGCATCGCAGATTGGCCCAACCGGCGATCTATTGCAAATGACTATTCGGGCAACCTCTGTCGGACTTGCGCCACAAAGTCCTCTCCGCGCTGCTCGAAATTGTCGTACTGGTCGAAACTGGCTGCGGCCGGAGCCAGCAAGACGGTCTCTCCCGGCTCAGCATCCGCCATAGCGTGTTCGACGGCATCCGCCATGGTGGTGCAGACCTGCGCGTCAACCTCAAGCTGCATGGCGAATCCGGCGGCTTCGCGCCCAATCACATAGGCCCTGATAACCTGATCTGCAGCCCCGTTCAGCGCCGCCAGCCCGCCCTCTTTCTCAAGCCCGCCACAGATCCAGCGGATCTTTTTGAACGCGCTCAGCGCCTTGAGAGCACTGTCGACATTGGTGGCCTTGGAGTCGTTCACATAGGTCACACCATCCGCCTCGGCGATGATCTGGCTGCGATGCGGCAGGCCGGGATAGCTGTGCAGAGCGTCCTCGATCACCCGCGGCGCCAACCCCAGCGCGCGGCAAGCGGCATAGGCGGCGCAGGCGTTCTGATGGTTGTGCGCACCGGGCAGCCCTTTGATGCCTCGAAGGTCAATTGCACCGGTTTGCCGCCCCTTGCGGTATTCCGACAAAAACCCCTTGCGCGCAAAGACCTGCCAGCCCGGCCCCGTCAGCTTGCGCGCGACAGAGATGCGGATGACCCGGTCATCCGCAGGCCCCTCAGCCAGCTGTCCGGCCAGGAAAATGCCTTCGCTTTCATCTACTCCGATCACAGCGCGATCGGGGCCGCCCTCGGCAAACAGGCGTCGTTTGGCTGCAAAGTATCCGCCCATGCCGCCATGCCGGTCCAGATGATCCGGTGAGAGGTTCGTGAAAACAGCCACATCCGGTGTCAGCGCTCGCGCCAGTTCGGTCTGATAGCTGGACAATTCCAGGACAACGACCGACCCATCGCCACCGGGGTCAATATCCAGGACGCCTCGGCCAATGTTTCCCGCCAGTTGTGCTTCGCGCCCTGCCTCGGTCAGGATGTGGTGGATCAAGGCTGCGGTGGTCGATTTTCCGTTTGATCCGGTCACGGCAATGACGCGCGGAGGCATGTCGAAGTTGTTCCACTCAGGCCCGGCAAAAGACCGGAAGAACAGGCCGATATCGTTGTCCACCAGCACCCCGGCTTCAAGCGCTGCCACCACAACCGGATTTGGTTCGGGGTAAAGATGCGGGATACCCGGCGACACGATCAGCGCTGCGATCTCATCAAACGCGCCTTGCCGGTGCAGATCGGCGCAGGCAAACCCTTCCGCTTCGGCATTTTCGCGCGCAGCCGGGTTGTCATCCCAGCACACCGGGTTTGCCTTACCCGCGCGCAATGCACGAGCCGTGGCCAGCCCGGACCGTCCAAGTCCCAGAACCGCTACTTTCTGCCCTGAAAACCCTTTGACCGGGATCATGCTGCCCACCTTCATCTGACTTTGAATTGGCCGTCACACTGCACAGAAGAAATCACCGATGGCAAGGGCGACAAATGGCTCGCGCGGCAGCGCGAGCCGGGCCCAACAGGTGGCAGGTGGACCGCAGGTCCACCGAACCTGGCGGGAGCGTTACCGGACTTTAAGTGTTGCCAGACCGATCATCGCCAGGATCAGCGAGATGATCCAAAAGCGGATCACAATTGTTGGCTCTGCCCAGCCTTTTTTCTCATAGTGATGATGGATCGGCGCCATTAGGAACACGCGGCGTCCGGTGCGTTTGAAATACAGCACCTGTATGATCACGCTCAGCGCCTCGACCACAAACAGTCCGCCCACAACGGCCAGCACCAATTCGTGCTTGGTCGCCACCGCGATCGCACCCAGTGCGCCGCCCAGCGCCAGCGAACCCGTATCACCCATGAACACCGCGGCGGGCGGGGCGTTGTACCAAAGGAAACCAAGACCCGCGCCAAACAACGCCGAGGTAAAGATGAAAATCTCCCCCGTTCCGGGTACGTAATGCACGTCCAGATATTCGGTAAAGTCCACTCGGCCTACCGCATAGGCAATGATGCCCAATGTCGAGGCTGCAATCATCGCGGGCATGATCGCCAGTCCGTCCAACCCATCGGTCAGGTTCACCGCGTTGGCCGCGCCGACGATCACCACGATGGCAAAGGGAATATAGAATATCCCCAGATTGACCAAAGTGTCCTTAAAAACCGGAACAGCCAATTGACTCTGGAGCGCTTCGGGATGGTGCAATGTCGCCCACAGTGACGCCAGAACGGCGATTATTACTCCCAATGCCATCCGCATCTTGCCCGAAACACCTTTAGTGTTTTGCTTCGAGACCTTGGCGAAGTCATCTGCAAAACCTATCGCGGCATAGGCCAACGTCACGAACAGAACCATCCAGACATACGGATTGTCCCATCGTGCCCAGACCAAAGTCGACGTCACCAGCGCCCCAACGATCAGCAGCCCGCCCATTGTTGGCGTGCCGGCCTTCGAGAAATGCCCCTCAGGTCCGTCATCCCGGATCGGTTGACCCTTGCCCTGCTTCTTGCGCAGCACGTTGATCAGGGGTTTGCCAAAGATGAACCCGAATATCAGTGCCGTCATAAAGGCACCACCCGCACGGAACGTGATGTAGCGGAAGAGGTTAAAGAAATCCCCCCCGTCCGATAAGGCGGTCAACCAATAGAGCATTACAAAACCTTTCTCAGACAGCGGTCATGGGTCAAGCGCGCTCCCATGCCCCATTTTCCGCAAACCGTCAACAATCTGTGCCAGCGCCATGCTGAGCGACCCTTTGGCCAATACCGTGTCACCTGCCCTGATCAATCCCGGCAGGTGCCCGGCCATCTCGGCGCTGGATTCGAACCACAACCCGCGCTTGCCCTCGGGCAGCGCCTGATGCAGCGCCTGCATCAACGGACCAACGCAGTGCACCTGATCGACGCGCGCCATCGCCGGTACGTCCGCCATTGCCGCGTGCATGGCAAGTTCCTGCGCCCCCAATTCCTTCATATCGCCCAGAAAAGCGATCCGACGTGTGCCTTGCGATGCGGCCAGCACATCCAAGGCGGCCTCCATCGAGGTGGGGTTCGCGTTATAACTGTCGTCCAGCAATTCGATCTTGCCACCGCCCGCCAGAGCGATCTGTTCGCGCACGCCGCGCCCTTTGACCGGCGACCATTCACCCAGACCGGAAATCGCCCGATCCAGATCGACACCCAGTTCGACGCAAGCTGCCAAGGCACCCAAGGCGTTCATTGCAAAATGCGTACCGGCGGACTGCACGTCATATAATATCGGTTCACCCGCGACCGAAGCTTCCGCATGAACTGTATCGGGTTGCTGAACCACATCGGTCAGTACGTAATCCGATCCGTTGCGACCGAACTCGACCGTCTTGACACCACGATCCCGAGCACACGTCCGAAGAACATCCGCGTGCGCAATGTCTGCATTCACGATGGCCGCGCCGCCCTGGACCAGCCCGTCAAAAATCGCAGCTTTCTCGTGCGCAATGCCGGCCACCGACTCGAAAGCCTCAAGATGCACCGCTGCAACCGTCGTCACCAACGCCACATGCGGACGGGCCTGCCGTGCCAGCGGAGAGATCTCACCGGGGTGGTTCATACCGATCTCGATCACTGCAAACTCGGTGTCTTGGGGCATCCGGGCCAGGGTCAGCGGCACGCCCCAATGGTTGTTGTAGCTGGCCACACTGGCATGAGTTTTGCCCTGCGTTTCCAATATGGTAGCCAGCATCTCTTTGGTGGATGTCTTACCAACGCTCCCTGTCACGCCAACCACGCGCGCGTGGGTGCGGTCGCGGGCCGTCTGCCCCAGAGCCTCAAGCCCGGCCTGCACGTCGTTGACGATCAAAAGCGGGGCGTCTTCTCGTACACCCTCGGGTATACGGGATACCAGCGCGGCTCCTGCGCCTTTGTCCAAAGCCTGCGCTACAAATTCATGCCCGTCGCGCGCAGCCTTGAGCGCGACGAACAAGTCTCCGGGCTGGATGGTCCTCGTGTCGATCGACACGCCCTCGACCTGCCAATCGGTGGTGGCGCGTCCACCAGTGGCCTTGGCAGCCTCGGCCGCTGTCCAGAGCGTCATGCAACCCTCCCGTCCAGTGCGGCCACACAGATGCTGGCTTGCTCAACGTCATCGAAAGGCAAGACCTGGTCACCTACAATCTGACCGGTTTCATGCCCCTTGCCCGCAATCAAAAGAGCGTCACCCGGTTGCAGAGCATCAATGCCGCGCAAAATCGCTTCGGCGCGGTCGCCGACCTCGGTCGCTTCAGGTGCACCCAGCAGAACAGCCGAGCGTATGGTGGCCGGGTCTTCGCCGCGAGGGTTGTCATCCGTGACAAAAACAATATCGGCATGGTCAGCGGCAGCTTTGCCCATCAGCGGGCGCTTGGTGGCATCGCGGTCGCCACCTGCGCCGACTATGGCGATCAGGCGCCCCATGACGTGCGGCCGAATCGCCATGAGCGCCGTGGCCACCGCATCCGGTGTATGGGCATAGTCGACAAACACGGCCGCCCCGTTATCGCGCGTCGCGGCCAGTTGCATGCGACCCCGTACTGTCGTCAGGTGCGGCAGGGTCTCGAACACGCATTCCGGGTCTTCTCCACCCGCGATGACCAGACCACAGGCCAGCAAAACGTTTTCGGCCTGAAACCCACCAATCAGATTCAATCGAGTCTGGAAAACCTTTCCCTGCCAGGAAAAGCGCAAGTCCTGCCCCGTTGCATCGTACCGCTGGTTGATAAGGCAAAGATCGGCATCGCCCGGTCCAACCGTAAGCACATTTTGCCCTCGCTCTTCAGCGATCTCGCGCACCTCAACGCCTTTGGGGTCGGCCATGTTGACGACCACGGTGCCATCCTGCGGCAAAACCCGGTCAAACAGCCCGGCCTTGGCTGCGAAATAGGCCTCAAAGGTTTCGTGGTAATCCAGATGATCCTGCGTGAAATTCGAGAACCCGGCCGCTGTCAGATGCACTCCGTCCAGGCGGCGCTGCTCCAAACCATGAGACGATGCCTCCATTGCCGCATGGGTCACGCCATTCTCAGCGGCCTCAGCAAGGCAGCGATGCAGCGTAATCGGTTCTGGAGTTGTATGGGCCAGCGGGGCCGCCCATGCGCCTTCCACCCCGGTGGTGCCGAGGTTCACGGCGGCACGGCCCAGTTCCATCCATATTTGGCGGACGAATGTGGCCACTGAGGTTTTGCCATTCGTCCCTGTGACCGCAACGACGGTTTGAGGCTGCGCGCCGAACCACAGCGCGGCGCATCCGGCCAGCGCCTGCCGGGGGTCTTCGACAACAATCAGCGCGGCGTCCGATGCGGCCAGTTCATCGGCGGCGATTCCGGCACCTTCGGCATCGGTCAGGATCGCGGCAGCCCCCATGCGCAGCGCGAACTGGATAAACTCACCCCCATGTACGCGAGTGCCGGGAAGGGCAGCGAACAGGTAGCCGTCCTTGACCTCGCGGCTGTCGACGGCCAATCCGGTGATGTCGGGATTATCGCCTCCCCGCGCGGTCAGGGCCAGTTGGTTGAGTTTCTTTGTCCTTGCGCCCATGACCCACCTCTTTTGGACAGCCTAATTTGAGGTCAGGGTTATAGCAGCGCCCGCCTCAGGCTCAAGCCGCGGTCTCAGGCCCAGCAAGGGTGCGATGCGACCGATCAATTCCGCTGCGACCGGAACTGCCGTCCAGCCCGCTGTGCGCCGCTTTTCGCCATAGGCAACTATGGATGGCTCATCCAGCGTGACGATCAGGACGTATTTCGGATCGTAGGCGGGAAACAGCGTAGCAAAGGTGGCGATTACCTTGTCATCATAATAGCCACCGCGGGGCTTGGGTTTGTCCGCTGTACCGGTCTTACCGGCTACGTCATAACCCGCCACATCGCCAAAGCTCGCGGTGCCATCCGTTACAACACGACGCAGCATTTTCTGCGCCTGAGTTGCCGCGCTTTCCGACATCACGCGCGGACCATATTGCGGGCCGTTTTTGCGCAAGATGGTCGGGCTGACGTAATGTCCGCCATTGGCAATCGCCGCATAACCGGCGGCCAGATGCATCGGGCTGGTCGACAACCCGTGGCCATAGGAGATTGTCACGGTGCTGAGTTCGCCCCATTTCTTAGGCTTGAGCGGTTCGCCGCCTGCAGCCTCGACAATCTCGAACGGGGTGGGTTCAAACATCCCCAGTGCCTGCAGGAAGTCCTGCTGCCGCTGCGCACCGATCTGCAACGCCAACCGCCCGGTGCCACGGTTCGAACTGTGGACGATCACATCAGACACGCTGATCTTGCCGTAGTTCTTGCCGTTGAACTCTCCGATCGGAAAGCGGCCGATCTTCATCGGGCCAGAGGTGTCGATAATGGTATTGGAATTGACCAACCCCAACTGCACCGCCTGTGCCGCGGTGAAGATCTTGAACACCGAACCCAGTTCATACACGCCCTGCACGTAGCGATTGAACAGAGGGCTGTCCGATGGATCAAACCCCGAAGTCGGCGGGCGCGGGCGGTCATTCGGATCGAACGAGGGCAGCGATGCCGCCGAAATCACCTCACCCGTATGCGCGTTCATCAGAACGGCCGAGGCACCCTTGGCGTTCATGATCTTCATACCGCCAAAAAGCACCTGCTCAACCGCCGCCTGAACGGTCAGGTCCAGGGACAGTTGCAACGGCTTGTTGCCGTTGGCCGGGTCGCGCAGATAGTCGTCAAACTGTTTTTCAACACCGGCCACGCCGATTACCTCAGCCGCGCTCACGCCCTCGCGCCCAAAACCCGAGCCACCGAGAATATGCGCGGCGAGACGGCCATTCGGATACAGGCGCATTTCCCGCGGGCCGAACAGGATGCCGGGATCGCCAATGTCATGCACAGCCTGTTTCTGCTCGGGCGAAATGCGCTTCTTGATCCAAAGGAACTTGCGTTTGCCAGTGAAGTCTTTGACAAGGCGCTCTTTATCCAGATCAGGGAAGATCGCTACCAACTTATCGGCTGCGGCGATCGGGTCGATCATCAGGGGCGGCTGTGCGTAGACCGAATAGGTATCCAGATTGGTCGCCAGAATGCGCCCCTCACGGTCGACGATATTGGCGCGTTGCATCGCAATCGCGGCACCGGGTGCCGAGGCCAGCGGCTCCTGCGCTTCCGACGTGGCCAGCATGCCCATACGGACACCCACAACAGAGAAGGCACAGAAGAAGAACAGGCCAAGCACCAGCAGACGGCCCTCGGCGCGGGCGCGGGCGCGATCCTTCATATCTTCGTGACGCTGGCGGATATTCTCCCGTTCGATGGCCTTGGGGTTTTCACCCCGGGCGCGAGCATCAAGAATGCGGGCCAGAGGGCGAAGGGGTGTGCGGGTCATGGAATCTGCACCTCACCCAACGCCTGAATATTGGTAATCGCCTGCAATTCGATCGGATCGACGATCGGCAGGTCCGGGTCTTCAGCATAGGCGATCTGGTCGGCGCGGCCAAATTGTTCCGCACGCAGGGGCAGCAAGCCCAAACGCTCGAAGTTTAGGTCAGCCAGCTCTCGCAAACGATCAGGGCGGTTCAGATATGCCCATTCAGCGTTCAGAACAGCCAGCCGTACCTGCGCCATGCCAATCTGACGCTGCAACCGCTGCGTTTCCTTCACGACCTGCTGGGTGCGGTAATTCTCCTGATACGCCCAAAGCGCCAGTCCAAACACGGCCAGAGCAGTCAACACATACAAAACACTCTTCATCTTGCCCTTCCACCCAGTTGCGGCATCCCGATGGCGCGGGCGTCAATTTCCCCCGCCGGAGCCTCAGTCCGAATTGCGACGCGCAACTTGGCTGAACGCGCGCGCGGATTGTCCTGTAATTCCTGTTCGTCAGGACCCACCGCCTTGCGGGTCTTGAGCGTGAATTGCGGCAGTTCCTGTTCCATCTCGGGCGCGTAGCGGTTTGCGCGCCCCGTCTTGCCCGCACGGGATTGGAAAAAGCGCTTAACCATCCGATCTTCGATCGAGTGGAAGGTGACCACAGCCAGCTGCCCGCCCGGCTTCAATGCCCTCTCTGCGGCCATGAGACCCTGAAACAGTTCTTCATACTCAGCGTTTACTGCGATCCGCAGGCCTTGAAAGCTGCGCGTCGCAGGGTGTGACTGGCCCGGCTTGGGGCGCGGCAGACAGGACTCGATGATCTCGACAAGACGCAGGGTTGTGTTGATCGGCTCCTCAGCCCGGGCTTTCACGATTGCTCTGGCGATACGACGACTGGCGCGCTCCTCTCCGTAATGGAAGAGGATATCAGCCAGTTGCGCCTCGGTCGCGGTGTTGACCAGATCAGCGGCGCTCTCGCCCTCCTGGCTCATGCGCATGTCCAGAGGGCCGTCCTTCATGAACGAAAACCCACGCGCAGCCTGATCCAGTTGCATGGAGGACACGCCAAGATCCAGCACTACCCCGTCCAGATCCTGCGCGTATTCGTCCATGCGAGAAAAAACACCGGGCTGCATCACCAGACGGTTACCATATTCGCCAGCCCAATCCGCGGCCATATCGAATGCCAGTGGATCGCGATCAACGCCAATAACCTTGTTCGCCCCGGCCTCAAGCAAACCGCGCGTATAACCGCCTGCGCCGAACGTGCCGTCCAGCCAGACACCGGACACCGGCGCAACTGCCGCAAGCAATGGACGCAGCAGAACAGGTATATGAGGTTTGTCAGAAAGGGTCTCAGCGCCGGCCATGCCGTTACGCGTCCCCGACGCCGTCTAGGAATTCCAAAGGATCAAAATCCTCGGGCTGTTCGTCCAGCCATTCTTCGGCGGCAGCCAGCTCTTCGGCCTCGTACGTCTCGGGCTTCCAGATCTGGAACGTGTCACCGGCGGCGATAAAGAACGCCTCATTCTCAAGCCCGATCTTGTTACGCAGCTTGGCAGGCAGGACCAGACGTCCGGTTTCATCCACAGTGGTGGGAAAGGACTGACCATGAAACATGCGCTGCAGCATCTTCCGCTGCATCGAGCCCCGCGGCAGCGCATCAATCTTTTCGTCGACCTCGTCGATCGCTTGCATGGTATAGCATTCTAGGAATTTGCGGCGGTGATCACCATAGACAATCACCAATTCAGGAGTATCTCCGGGCTGCCAGTTGGAATCAGAGGCCTCAAGCACACGGCGAAACGAGGCCGGGATCGACACCCTGCCCTTCGCATCCACCTTGTGGTGGCTTTCACCTCTAAACCTGCGCGCCAAGACGACTATCCCTTTCGCTTGCGCCCCACCTAAATCTTCCGTCCCCCGAAGTTAAAAACGGCGAGTTGATCTGCTGCCACTGATCAACCCGCCGCATTGACCCGCCTTGCGGGATGTCCAGCTGCGCGCGCCACCTGGGGGGATGTCTGCTCGCCCGCGCGCCGGATCTCTTGATTGATGAAAGCGAGATGCCTGTATGAAACCTGATTTTATTGGTTCGGGGTCGTTTGGTGCCCCATGTGCCTCGTCCTCATCGGATGACTAAGGGATGCCATGGGAATTTATGGAAATCAACAGGAAACTTCGCACCGTCAATTTAAGAATCGCAACATAATCAATCAAAATGCAAAAGAAAACGGCTCAATTGATACCATAAATAGATACTTCATCAAAATTACACACAAGATATGCCGAATTATACCAAAACCCATTACGTCCCATGTATTCCCAAAAAAAATTCATGAACGGTGAAATCTTCTGCATATCTGGTCCAAAACGCGGAATTCGCCCGACGAATCACCCCAATCCTCTTGCGCCAAGCTGCGCCCATTACGGGTATTCCATCACGTGCCCATAATTTCCCATGCCAGCTCAAACGCTCATCAACAGAAGCGAGCTTCGCGCCGCTCTCTGCATTCCGGGTCTCTAAATTTCAGATCATTCCGCGCTAAGAACGGGAAATCCTCCGTATGGCTGGGACCTCAGAACGTCTGCTTTATGGATAAAGCGCGAGACAAACCCTTTGTTTTTGGGGAATTTGACCGCCTGGACTGCAACTCTCTGATATCTATGCAATTGCTGCATAGCGGCATTGACGACATGGGCTATTGTGCAATTGCAGCATTTTCTTATTTTCAGTCTCAAGCAAACGCCGGAACGAACCGGCACGAACAAAACTTATCGGGTTACGCACATGGCTGTAGCAGCACATCAAACCGCGCTCAAAGGCGCACCTGCAACCGGACTTACTTCGCTGTTCGAGGCCGCAAAGACCCGGTTCACCCGCTACCGCATCTACCGCCAGACGGTAAACGAACTGTCTGAATTGTCGAACCGCGAACTGGCCGATCTGGGCCTGCACCGCTCGATGATCCGCCGTGTCGCGCTGCAAGCGGCCGAGGACTACATTGCGCGTTAAGCGCAGAATGACATAACCGAGATCAGGTCCTTCCTCCTCCCTTTAGGACCTGTATTTCAGCGGCGACGTCTCTCCTCCTCCCTGATGTCGCCGCTTCTTATACCGGCCCTGAATGCCGGACGCTGACACACCGGGTACTCCTCCTCCCTTTCCCGGTGTTGAAAGCGCGCGGCGACGCCTCTCCTCCTCCCTGGTGTCGCCGCGTTCTCCTCATACCGGGATCAGACCCGGGTTCGGATACATCAGGGCCTCCTCCTCCCTGCCTTGATGTTGAAAAGAACGGCGGTTCCCCTCCTCCTCCCTGGGAACCGCCGTTTTTTGTTTTTTTGAACTGTGTGTAAGATGAAGTTCTGAACGAGTTTTCAGGAGCTTCCTATGGCCGCCTATTTCATCGCCCAGATTACCATTCACGACCCGGACGGATATCAGGGATACCTTGAAGGTTTCATGCCGATCTTTGACCGGCACGGGGGACGCCTGCTGACAGTGTCATCCAAGCCGGTGGAAATAATCGAAGGTACTTGGCCCGAGGACGGAATCGTTCTGATGGAGTTCCCTTCGCTGGAGGCAGCAAAGGCCTGGAAGGACGACCCGGACTATATCGAACTGGCGAAGATCCGGCACAAAACAGCGACGGCAAATATGGCGCTGGTCGAAGGGCTGTAGCCGTTCAGAACGGAACGTCGTCTTTGGCGGACAAAAACCGCGAGACCACTTTCTTGGTGCCGGCCTTTTCGAAATCGACCTCGACCTTGTCGCCTTCAATGCCGATCACCGCGCCGTAGCCGAACTTCTGATGGAAAACCCGCTCACCCAACGTGAAACTGGCCACTGCCGTAGCATCGATCACGGTATTACGGCTTTCACGCGGCTGAGACGTTCCGTACTGCCCCTGACGCGCCTGCATCCGCTTCCAGCCGGGCGAGTTGTAAACATTCGCCTCAGCCGCGCGGGATTCGATCCCGGCCGTCGTCTGAACACCACCATAAAGACCCGGAGGTGTCAGCACCTCAACATGATCCTCGGGCAATTCGTCAATGAATCGCGACGGCATCGCATTCTGCCACTGTCCGAATACGCGCCGGTTGGCGGCAAAGGAAATGGTACAGACCTCTTCGGCGCGGGTGATGCCGACATAAGCCAACCGTCGCTCTTCTTCGAGGCCCTTGATTCCGGTTTCATCCATGGAACGCTGCGAAGGGAACAATCCATCCTCCCAACCCGGCAGGAAAACGGCGGGAAACTCCAGCCCTTTGGCCGCGTGCAGGGTCATGATCGAGACCTTGGCCCCATCGCCCTCTTGTTCATTGTCCATGACCAGACTGACATGTTCCAGAAACCCTTGCAGGTTCTCGAAATTGTCCAGTTGATTGACCAGTTCCTTGAGGTTTTCCAGCCGCCCCGGCGCTTCGGGTGTCTTTTCGTTCTGCCAGTGGGCGGTGTAGCCGGATTCGTCGAGAATGATCTGTGCCAATTCGATATGCGACACTTCCGGCTCGCCAAATCGCATCGGAGCCGTGCCGTCGTCGATCACCGAGTCGTCGTCAACTACGATCCGAGGCCCGCGTGTCATGGCGTTCCAGCGCGCCAGGCCCTCGATCAGCTCGCGCAGCGCCTTGCCGCCTTTGCCCTTGATCAAACCATTATCAACCGCAATCCGCGCGCCGTCGATCAGCGACACGCCGTTTTCACGCGCCGTCAACTGGATCGTCTGTTGCGCCTTGTCGCCCAGACCTCGCTTCGGAGTGTTCACGATCCGCTCAAAGGCCAGATCGTCATCGGGGCTGACCACAAGCCGGAAATAGGCCATGGCGTCGCGAATCTCCATTCGTTCATAGAAGCGGGGGCCGCCAATGACCTTGTAGGGCAGACCGATGGTCAGGAACCGATCTTCGAAGGCACGCATTTGATGGCTGGCGCGGACGAGAATGGCGATCTCATCCAGGTTCATGGGGCGAATACCGCGCGTGCCCCCCTGCAACGCGTCAATCTCTTCACCGATCCAGCGGGCTTCTTCCTCGCCATCCCAATGGCCGATCAGGTTGACCTTGTGTCCCTCTTCCGCGTCGGTCCAAAGCTCCTTACCCAGGCGGCTTTCGTTGCCGCGGATGACATTGGACGCCGCCGCCAGAATATGCGGGGTCGAGCGATAGTTCTGCTCCAACCGCACGACATAGGCGCCGGGAAAATCCTTTTCGAATTTCAGAATATTGCCCACCTCGGCACCGCGCCAGCCATAGATCGACTGGTCATCATCACCCACACAACAGATGTTCTTATGCGCCCCGGCCAGCAACCGCAGCCAGAGATACTGCGCGACGTTGGTATCCTGATACTCATCCACGAGGATGTACCGGAACCAGCGTTGATACTGTTCCAGAACATCCTGATGCGTTTGAAAGATCGTGACCATGTGCAACAGCAGATCGTCGAAATCGACCGCGTTCAGTTCTCGCAAACGGGTCTGATACTGCGCATAGAGCTCAATACCCTTGTTGTTATACGCACCGGCGTCTGCGGCGGGTACTTTACCGGGCTTCAGCGCGCGGTTCTTCCAACTGCTGATAATGCCCGCAAGCATTCTGGCAGGCCACCGTTTGTCGTCGATGTTGGCGGCCTTTACCAATTGCTTGAGCAATCGCAATTGGTCATCCGCATCCAGAATGGTGAAGTTCGACTTCAGGTCCACCAGTTCCGCGTGACGGCGCAACAGCTTGACGCAGATCGAGTGAAACGTACCCAGCCACGGCATCCCCTCGGCAGGCTGCCCGAGCAGACGCCCCACACGCTCTTTCATCTCACGCGCGGCCTTGTTGGTGAAGGTGACCGCCAGTATCTCGTTTGGACGCGCGCGCCCGTTGCTGAGCAAATGCGCTATGCGCGCCGTCAGCGCCTTGGTCTTACCCGTTCCCGCCCCGGCCAACATCAGCACCGGACCATCCAGCCGTTCGACCGCGTCGCGCTGCGCCGGGTTCAGCTCGTCCAGATAAGGCATGGGGCGCGCCGCCATGGCTCGTGCGGATAGCGATGCGCCCTCAAAGGCGTCCATTTCGTCGAAACTGCTCATAACCCCCAAACTACGCCGGATACGCGCCGAGGGAAAGAGTTTGTTCACCCCTTGTTCACACAGTTTTTTACCAGCCTTTGCGGTCAATTCTAATCAATACAACGGGGTTTGGCGCGGGCCCGTTAACCATCTGTCAAAGCTTAAATCTGATGCTGGGACCAAAGCTGTGGGAGCGCGGACAATGGAACAACCTGGCGGATCGGGCGTAAGCTCCCGACTGAAACTTGCAGGCATCATTTTGACTTTGGGCATTTTGACCGCCTTGTCTGGGTGGGGAATTTACACGATTCCGGCGCCAGTGGTCGACCGGATGCTGGAATCCGATCTGCGCCGCGAAGCGACGCAATTGAACCGGCAGGTGGTCTCGCATCTTGAGGATGTCGATGCCACGTTCCGAGTCGGCATCCTGGATGACCATGACAAAGAATTTCTGGAGCTGTTGCCAGCAACTTCGGACATCTACCGCTTTAAACTCTTTGACGGCACAGGCCAGGTGTTCTGGTCCACGCGCGCCTCGGACGTGGGTTCGATCAATACCAACGCCTATTTCAGCGATATCCTTGGGCAAGGAAACATCTTTTACAAACACGAAGAAAAGCCGCTGACCGAGGTCGAAAATCTTGACGGTAATTTGCTGCACGCAACTGGCCCGCAGACCCGCCATGTTGCCGAGATCTACACGCCGGTCATCCGCGAAGGGCGTTTTTTGGGCGCGATTGAGTTTTATTCAGACATCACCCAGATCCGGAATACATTCATTTACCGGGCCCGGCTGTCACTGGGCGTTCTCAGCGGCGTCGCCCTGTTTGCTCTGTCGGCGGTGATTTTGGTGATCTATCGCGCCAATCTGCGTCAGGTGCGCAACCTGCGGGGACGCGCGGCCAAAGAGCGTGAGTTGATGGACGATCAACTCCGTCTGGCACGCGAGGTCCGATTGCTGGGCGAGTTAAACGAGTGGCTGCAATCCAGCCGGTCTCTGGACGAGCTGTTCGATATGGTCTCGCGCTTTATGACCCACCTCTTACCCGAGGCAGAAGGCAGCGTGTATGTCTATTCGAACTCGCGCGATGTACTTGACGGTTGCGCCAGTTGGAATGGCGGCACCCACAAGTCGCACATCCACCCCGAAGGATGCTGGGGCCTGCGCCGGGGCCGGACTTATGAATATGGCGCATCCGAAATCGATTTTGTTTGCGAACACGCTGAACCGCATGACGGGCGGCCTTATTTCTGCTTTCCCATTCTGGCGCATGGAGAAACGGTTGGGCTACTGCATCTGCGGGCGCATGAAGGGTCTGATGAAATGTTTCATTCCAGCAAGAAGCTGGCCCAGCTTTGCGCCGAACAGATCAGCATGGCGATAGCGAATGTGCGGATGCGCGACCAGTTGCATGATCAGTCTGTCCGGGACCCACTGACTGGGTTGTTCAACCGACGGCACATGACGGAAACCTTGCGCAAGTCCATCAGCCGCAGCCAGCAGACGGGCGCGCCGCTAAGCCTGATTGCGGTGGATGTGGATCACTTCAAAAAGTTCAACGACACCCATGGACACGATGCAGGGGACATGGTGTTGCGCGCGGTCGGTTCGGCTTTGGAGCAGGGTTGCGACCGGGACGAGGTCGCCTGTCGCATCGGCGGTGAAGAGTTCATGCTGATCCTGCCGGACAACACACCCGATGACGCAGTAACCCGGGCCGAACAATTGCGGCAGGCGGTCGAAGCTGTCGCGGTTCGGTATGGTGAGAAATCGCTGCCACGCATTACGATTTCGGTCGGGGTCGCTCACTATCCGGCACATGGAACTATGCCGCAGGATCTGATGCGCGCGGCGGATGACGCCCTTTACAGTGCCAAAGACAGGGGCCGGAATCAGGTGCAGGTCGCCGGTACTCCTGCAGCGAATGCATCGGCAACAGAGGGTTCAAAGGCCAAGTCAGAACTGTCACCCAAGGCCGCTCCGCCCCCGGCAGCGGCATGAAAACCTTGCAGAATCGTTGTGCAGGTCGGATCAATTCATATGGACCTGCACAGCTCATTCCCCGGCATTGCCGACCTGAAACGCCGCGCACGACACCGCGTGCCACATTTTGTCTGGGAATTTCTGGATAGCGGTACCGGTACGGAAGCCGCGATTCAGCGCAACCGGATCGCGCTTGAACGCATTGGGTTTCTGCCCTCAATTCTGCATGGGCCGATCGAATGCGATACCGGCATCCAGTTTTTGGGCCGCGACCTTCCTTTGCCGGTCGGAATTGCTCCGATTGGAATGTCAGGTTTGGTTTGGCCTGATGCGGAAAAACTGCTGGCGCGCGCCGCTGCTGAGGCAGGCTTGCCCTACACGCTGTCGACTGTTGCCAGTCAGAGCCCCGAGGACATGGCCCCTCATATCGGCCAGAACGCGTGGTTTCAGCTATACCCCCCAAAGGACCCGGATATTCGCAGGGATATGCTGAATCGCATAAAGACGGCAGGTTTCTCGACGCTCGTTCTGACTGCGGATGTCCCGGTCGCTTCCCGGCGCGAGAGGCAGACTCGTTCGGGACTGACCCATCCACCAAAGTTGACGCCGCGCCTGCTGGCACAAATTGCGTTAAGACCAACCTGGGCGTTGGGCATGGTGCGATGCGGGATGCCAAGGATGCGGGCGCTGGACAAGTATATTGATGGCGAAAGCGCCCTACCGCCGACGGCCCATGTCGGATATCTGCTGCGTACCTCACCGGACATGGACTATGTCAAATGGCTACGGGATGCATGGGACGGGCCATTTGTCATAAAAGGGGTCATGCGGGCCGAGGATGCCGAACGTCTGCAACAGGTCGGTATCGACGCCATCTGGGTTTCGAATCACGGCGGTCGACAGTTTGACGGCGCTCCGGCCAGTATTGACGTGCTTTCGTACATTCGGGCAGCGACATGCCTGCCACTGATCTTTGACAGTGGGATTGAGGGCGGTCTGGACATTCTGCGCGCGATGGCTCTGGGTGCCGATTTCGTCATGCTTGGGCGCGGTTTCTTATATGGACTCAGTGCCTTGGGTGCGCAAGGACCAGCGCATGTCATCGATATTCTACGTCAGGACATAATCGCCAACATGGGACAGCTGGGCCTGCCGAATCTGCAAAATATCCCATCCGCGATCACAAATGTTGATGCTGCAGCGCAGCGTATGTAAAACGATCATGCCAAAAGGCGGCGTTTGCGAGCGATAACATGCCGGTTCTACCCAGAACGACTGATATACGTGCGCGTATTGTCCGCCTATTAACACGGCCACACCAATAAGCCCGGGACCAGCTATGACCGACTTCAACAAGATCCTGATCGCCAATCGCGGCGAGATTGCCATTCGCGTGATGCGCGCAGCCAACGAGATGGGCAAACGCACCGTTGCCGTCTTTGCCGAAGAAGACAAGCTGGGCCTGCATCGCTTTAAAGCGGATGAGGCATATCGCATTGGCGAGGGGATGGGGCCGGTCGCGGCTTACCTTTCGATCGACGAGATCATTCGCGTGGCCAAGGACTGCGGCGCGGACGCCATCCACCCTGGATACGGCCTGTTGTCCGAGAACCCCGATTTCGTGGATGCCTGTGTTCAAAACGGTATCACATTCATCGGCCCCAAGGCCGAAACCATGCGGGCCCTCGGCGACAAGGCCAGTGCGCGGCGCGTCGCCATCGAGGCCGGAGTTCCGGTGATCCCGGCGACCGAAGTTCTGGGCGATGACATGGACGCGATCCGCAAGGAGGCCGCCGAGATCGGCTATCCGTTGATGCTCAAGGCATCCTGGGGTGGCGGCGGTCGCGGAATGCGCCCGATCGAGTCCGAAGATGAATTGGAAGAAAAGGTACTGGAAGGCCGTCGCGAGGCCGAGGCCGCATTCGGCAACGGCGAGGGTTATCTGGAAAAGATGATCACCCGCGCCCGCCACGTCGAGGTGCAGATCCTCGGCGACAAGCACGGTGAAATTTACCACCTGTACGAACGCGACTGCTCGGTCCAGCGCCGGAACCAGAAAGTCGTCGAACGCGCCCCTGCCCCGTATCTGAGCGACGAACAGCGCGCCGAGATTTGTGAGTTGGGCCGCAAGATCTGTGCCCATGTGAACTATGAATGCGCAGGCACCGTTGAATTCCTGATGGATATGGAAACCGGCAAGTTCTACTTCATCGAGGTGAACCCCCGCGTACAAGTGGAGCACACCGTCACCGAGGAAGTCACCGGCATCGACATCGTTCAAGCCCAGATCCTGATCGCCGAGGGCAAGACCCTGGCCGAGGCCACGGGTGCCGCCGGCCAGGCAGACGTGCACCTGACCGGCCACGCGCTGCAAACCCGGATCACTACTGAGGACCCGCAAAACAACTTCATCCCCGACTATGGCCGTATCACCGCCTATCG
Organism: Ruegeria lacuscaerulensis; assembly: GCF_013031245.1. Classification (GTDB taxonomy): domain Bacteria; phylum Pseudomonadota; class Alphaproteobacteria; order Rhodobacterales; family Rhodobacteraceae; genus Ruegeria; species Ruegeria lacuscaerulensis_C. The sequence goes on along the minus strand of NZ_WPZL01000001.1, from coordinate 189,312 downwards.
TTCGGCCACCGGCATGGGCATCCGTCTGGACGGTGGAACGGCCTATGCGGGCGGGGTAATCACGCGGTATTATGACTCGCTGCTGACCAAGGTGACCGCCAAGGCGCCGACGCCCGAGGCTGCGATTGCGCGGATGGACCGCGCCCTGCGTGAATTCCGTATTCGCGGCGTCAGCACCAATATCGACTTTGTCATCAACCTGCTGAAGCATCCGACCTTCCTGTCGAACGAATACACCACCAAGTTCATCGACACGACGCCAGACCTGTTCACTTTCAAGCGCCGCCGTGACCGCGGCACCAAGGTTCTGACCTACATCGCGGATATCACCGTGAACGGTCATCCCGAGACCAAGGACCGCCCTGAACCGCGCGCAGACCTGAAAGAGGCCAAAGCCCCCGCGTCCAAGGCCGAGCCTCAGATGGGCACTCGCAACCTGCTGGAGCAGAAAGGCCCGCAAGCCGTTGCCGACTGGATGAAAGCGCAGCGCCAGCTTCTGATCACCGACACCACCATGCGCGACGGGCACCAGTCGCTGCTGGCAACCCGGATGCGCTCGATCGACATGATCAAGGTGGCACCGACCTATGCCGCCAACCTGCCGCAACTGTTCTCGGTCGAATGCTGGGGCGGTGCGACATTTGACGTGGCATACCGCTTCCTGCAGGAATGCCCGTGGCAGCGTCTGCGCGACCTGCGCGAGGCGATGCCGAACCTGATGACCCAGATGCTGCTGCGCGGCGCGAACGGGGTTGGCTACACAAACTACCCGGACAATGTGGTGCAGGAGTTCGTCCGTCAGGCGTCCGGGAATATCGACGTGTTCCGCGTCTTTGACTCGCTGAACTGGGTCGAGAACATGCGCGTGGCGATGGACGCAGTCGTCGAGAACGGCAAGATTTGTGAAGGCACCGTTTGCTATACCGGGGATATCCTCGATCCGGATCGCGCCAAGTATGACCTGAAATACTATGTCGGCATGGCCAAGGAACTGCGCGACGCAGGCGCGCATGTGCTGGGCCTGAAGGACATGGCCGGTCTGCTGAAACCAGCCTCGGCGCGCATCCTAATCCGCGCACTGAAAGAAGAGGTTGGGTTGCCGATCCACTTCCACACCCACGACACCGCCGGTATCGCCAGCGCCACCATTCTTGCCGCCTCCGAGGCCGGCGTGGATGCGGTGGACTGCGCGATGGACAGCTTCTCAGGCAACACTTCGCAGGCGACGCTGGGTACCGTGGTTGAAGCACTGCGCCACACCGAGCGTGACACCGGGCTGGACATCAAGGCGATCCGTGAGATCAGCGACTATTTCGAGGCGGTCCGCGGCCAATACGCGGCCTTCGAATCCAGCCTGCAAGCTCCCGCGTCCGAGGTTTATCTGCACGAAATGCCGGGCGGTCAGTTCACCAACCTCAAGGCGCAGGCGCGCTCTCTGGGGCTGGAGGAACGCTGGCACGAGGTCGCACAGATGTATGCCGACGTGAACCAGATGTTCGGCGACATCGTGAAGGTGACGCCGTCATCCAAGGTTGTCGGTGACATGGCGCTGATGATGGTCAGCCAGAATATGACCCGCGAGCAGGTCGAGGACCCGAATACGGATGTGGCCTTCCCCGACTCAGTCGTGGATATGATGCGTGGCAATCTGGGCCAGCCTCCGGGCGGGTTCCCCGATACCATCATCAAGAAGGTGTTGAAGGACGAGGCCCCGAATACAGACCGCCCCGGCAAGGATGTGCCTGCGGTTGATCTGGAGGCCACCCGCGCCGAGCTGTCCAAACAACTGGAAGGCAAAGAGGTCGATGACGAGGACCTGAACGGCTACCTGATGTACCCCAAGGTGTTCCTGGATTACATGGGTCGTCACCGCGTCTACGGACCGGTCCGCACCCTGCCGACCCGCACCTTCTTCTACGGTATGGAGCCGGGTGAAGAGATCACCGCCGAAATCGATCCGGGTAAGACACTTGAAATCCGCTGTCAGGCCGTTAGCGAGACCGATGAGAAAGGCGAGGTCAAAGTGTTCTTTGAACTGAACGGTCAGCCGCGCGTGATCCGGGTGCCGAACCGTCTGGTGACCTCGACCACTCAGGCCCGGCCCAAGGCTGAGGCAGGCAACGCCAACCATATCGGCGCGCCGATGCCTGGCGTTGTGGCAACCGTCGCAGCCACCGCTGGCCAGGAGGTCAAGGAAGGCGACCTGCTGCTGACCATAGAGGCGATGAAGATGGAAACCGGCATTCACGCGGAGCGGGACGCAGTGGTCAAGGCTGTTCACGTCCAGCCCGGCGGCCAAATTGACGCAAAGGACCTGCTGGTCGAACTGGAATAACCAGTTTAGCTTTCTGGGCTAACAGGGGCCGCTCGGGGAACCGGGCGGCCTTTTTCTTGGCCCGAGGAGGATAAAGGCCCATGCTGTCTGTCACACCAGTCTATGCCGCATTGCTGGCAATCCTGTTCTTCGCGCTCAGCGTCAGGGTCATCAGTCAGCGGCGCAGCGACAAAATTTCCTACGGCGACGGTGGAAACTCGACGATGCTCAAGGTGATGCGGACGCATTCCAACTTTATCGAATACACGCCCTTTGCTCTGCTGCTGATCGCTATGGTCGAACTACAGGGCGCGGGCGGCCTGTTGCTGAACCTTTTGGGTCTGACTTTACTGAGCGGACGGCTGTTGCACGCTTACGGTTTCGGACGCAGCCCGCAGATCGTGATTCTGCGCCAGATCGGCATGGTGCTAACCTTTGGAGCCATTCTAATGGCCGCATTCGTAAATCTTAGGCTTGCGCTCTGATCCATCAGGCAGAGTTTACCCAGCCAGTACCCGCGTTTCGACTTGCGGTGCATCCCTGAAGACAGGCTCAACCTCACTCAGCCTTTCCTTCTCCGGCAAACAAAGTGCCGATGTCAGCACGATTAGCACCGCCAGCAAAGCCATCTTCAAATCTGCAATCCGTGTCATTTCTTCTTCTCGATCCCTCTTGTTTTGTAATGCTCTACGTGTTCAACGCGCCGATCCCGGATTTCCGTCGAAAGATTTTTCCGCTTTTTTGTGTTTTTCCGCTTGCAGCGCCGCGTGGGAATTTATACATCCCTCCTCACTCAACGGCGCGGGCGTAGCTCAGGGGTAGAGCATAACCTTGCCAAGGTTAGGGTCGGGCGTTCGAATCGCCTCGCCCGCTCCATTGAGAGGTCTCAGGACCAAAATATATGTGTATCTGATGCGGGCGTAGCTCAGGGGTAGAGCATAACCTTGCCAAGGTTAGGGTCGGGCGTTCGAATCGCCTCGCCCGCTCCAGATACGATTGTTTCCTAATCATTGCTGGTTCTTTAGCGCATGTTGCGCCATTCTGGTGGCGTTACATTTTTTTGGACCTTACTCATGTTGGATTATTCCATTCGCCCCTTGACCGCGACCGAAGTGCAGAAAGTCGTGGATTGGGCGGGGCAAGAAGGGTGGAACCCGGGCGTGCATGATGCCGCATGTTTCCACGCAACCGACCCCGGTGGCTTCCTCGGCGGATTTTTGGGTGACGAAATGATCGCGTCCGTGTCAACCGTGAATTACGACGACAGGTTTTCCTTTTTAGGGTTCTATATCGTGCATCCCGAGTTCCGCCGCGCAGGTCGTGGGATCGAGATCTGGCGCAGCGCACTGGCGTATGGCCAGGGTCGCAATATCGGTTTGGATGGCGTGATCGAGCAACAGGAAAACTATGCAAAATCCGGCTTTACCCTCGCGTATACCAACTGCAGGTTCAGCGCGAAGGTTCAGGACATTCTGCCAAAACTCGGGCAGGTTCTGGGCAATGGCGTTACAGAGCTAAGCGACGCCGCTAACGCGCTCAGACTGTACGATCGCAAGCTGTTTCCAGCCCCCCGCGACGCATTCCTGCAAAGCTGGCTCAGCGCGCCCAGTCATATCTCGCGGATGTATTCCGAGAACGGTCAGATTAAAGGCTACGCCACGTTGCGCCCATGCCTGACGGGGTACAAGGTCGGACCTCTGTTTGCGGATGATGTGAAGATCGCGCAAGCCTTGCTGGCCAGCCTGTTGGCAGCCGTTCCTGAACACCATCGCGACCAACAGGTGTTTATCGACATGCCGCAACCCAACGCGGCCGCCTTTGCGCTGGCGGCGCAGCTTGGGCTGGAGAAAGTGTTCGAGACGGCGCGCATGTACTCTGATCACGAGCCGGATATCGACCTGAACCGCGTTTTCGGTGTTACGACGTTTGAACTGGGCTAACGCACTTGTTCAAGGTACGGGTTCACATCAAAAGCCTTTGGAAAAAATACGGGAAGTTCATCCAATGATTGGCGATCAACAAAGACGGCTGCTGCTCGACATGTTTGAAAACCTACCGGGTGTTGGTTTTCTGGTGCTGTCCCGGGCAACCGATGATTTGCGACTGACCGGATGGGTCGGGACCATCCTGGCGGCGGCTGTTTGCATTTCCTATGTCAAAAAGCTCGTGCTCCCGCATCCGATCTTATTGGGCATCAACCTGTTCATGGTCGCAATAACACCCCTGATTGAGATTCTGTTTTTCTCAGGCCATCGCAGCACTGCAAACACGCTGATTGGAAATATTGATTCCCTTGTTCTGGGCAGCGTGTTTGTAACTGGCCTTCTGCTGACGCTGACCACACGGAACGGTTTTCTGACTTATGCCGCGAACAGCGCTAAACAGATGCGAATGCACTCTGCCGCTTTGCTGGGCGTGTGCGCGATCGGGGTTTTCTGGTCTCTGATTGCAGGAGGCAACAATCTGATAACTCTTGCCATTCCGCTTATGCTGCTGTTCGGGCTGCAACAATTGCTGCGCGCAGGCGTGAAGGACCGACAATCGCGCGACGCCGCAATACTGGCCTGCCACGCCCCGCAGAGTTCTTTGACAGAAACCGCAATCTGATTCAGAACGCCTTGAAGGTCATCGTTGTCAGAGACCGCTCAATATTTGGAATCACCAGCAGGTTTTCGTTGATGAAGTGACCCACATCGTCTGTCTCGGGGATGTAGAGTTTCAGCAGCAGATCGTATTCGCCGCTGGTAGAATAGAGTTCCGAGTGGATTTCGCGCAGCGCGATCTCTTCGGCAACCTTATAGGTGGTGCCGGGTTTACAGCGGATTTGAATGAAAACGCAGGTGGACATGGGCCAGGCCTTATTGGTTGAGTTGCTCGCAGGCTGGCATGGCGCGCCACCGGGTGCAATCCCCTGCAACAGTTTGCCGTCAATGCCACGCACGCTCTGGATAAGGCAGGCCATCCACGTCTATAAGCGCGCCTGTAGCAAAAGGAATTCGCCCATGCGCAGCGCAAAGATCAGCCGCCAAACCGCCGAGACAAAAATCTCGGTCGAGGTCAATCTGGACGGCACCGGCCGGTATGACAACCAGACAGGTGTCGGGTTCTTTGACCACATGCTGGATCAGTTGGCGCGCCATTCGCTGATCGACATGACGATCCGTGCCAAGGGTGATTATCACATCGACGACCACCACACGGTCGAGGATACCGGCATCGCGCTGGGTCAGGCGCTGACGCAGGCACTGGGCGACAAGAAAGGTATCCGCCGCTATGGCGAGTGCAACCTGCCCATGGACGACGCCCAAGTACGCTGTGCGCTGGACCTGTCCGCGCGCCCTTTCCTGATCTGGAACGTGGACTTGCCGACAGCCAAGATCGGCACATTCGATACCGAACTGGTACGCGAGTTCTTTCAGGCACTCAGCACTCACGGCGGCATCACGTTGCATATCGACCGGTTGCACGGCTTCAACAGCCACCACATTGCCGAGGCTGCCTTCAAGGCTGTCGCCCGCGCCCTGCGGCTGGCGGTGGAAACCGACCCGCGCAAGGCAGATGCGATTCCGTCCACGAAAGGTGCGCTGTAAATGCTGACCGCGATCATCGATTACGAAAGCGGCAACCTGCACTCGGCAGAAAAGGCGTTTCAGCGCATGGCGCGCGAGTTAGGCGCGGGTGAAGTTGTCGTGACTTCGGATGCGGACGTTGTGGCACGCGCGGACAGGCTGGTTCTGCCGGGTGACGGCGCCTTCCCGGCCTGCGCAGCCGAGTTGCGCGGCCACAAAGGCATCTATGACGCGATGGTCGAGGCGGTCGAACAGAAGGGCCGCCCGTTTCTGGGGATCTGTGTGGGTATGCAACTTATGGCCTCGAAAGGCCACGAATACGCCGAGACTGAAGGTCTGAACTGGGTCGCAGGCGATGTAGTGCGGATTGAACCGTCAGACAATGCTCTGAAGGTACCGCATATGGGCTGGAATGATCTGGTTCTGGCCAGCGATCACCCTGTTTTTGAGGGGGTCACATCCGGCGATCACGCCTATTTTGTGCACTCATACCATTTCCGCGTCAGTGACCCGGCACAGCGTCTGGCTTATGTGGACTATGGGCAGGAAGTCACGGCCGTGATTGGCCGTGACACGATGCTTGGGATGCAGTTTCACCCTGAGAAAAGTCAGGATGTGGGCTTGCGTATGATCGGCAACTTTCTGACCTGGGCTCCGTAAGAGTTTACTGAACGCGCGTCCAGGTCTGCCCGCGACAGACAAGACCACCAACGGCGCAACCTTTGACAGTCAGCTTGTTCTGGCCGTCCAGCGACATTTTCGAGCTGTAGGTCTTGTCCCGGTCCGGTGCCCAGATCTTGCCGTCGTCATAATTGCCGTTACCTTCGGGGATCATGTCCCAGATGATCTGCTTGCCGAGGTTCTCATAATCCAGCTGTTCGTCGCCATTGGCGTCAAACGCAGTGTCGATTGTACCGCAAATCGCACTCCCACATTCCGAAATCGTGACGTGAAGGTATCCACCGGTATCGCCCGGTTGCGTCTTCCAAAGGCCATCGACAGGATCATCCGCTAGCGCGCCTGTCGCGAGCAACGCCATCCCTGCCGCAAGTGCAAATTTCTTCATAATCAACTCCCTGTTTTGAGGTCAGTCTGACCCGGTGGATGCCTTCGGGCAAGAATGACTTTGCGTCGCGTTGCATCCCCTGTCCCGCTTGTGCGATATCCCGCTCGGACAACATTGATATAGGGCCGCCAGACATGATCCTCTACCCCGCCATCGACCTCAAAGACGGCCAGGCCGTACGCCTGCTGCGCGGAGAAATGGACAAGGCGACCGTGTTCAACGACGATCCGGCCGCCCAGGCATGCGCCTTTGTGGACGCAGGGTGCGAATGGCTGCACCTGGTGGACCTCAACGGCGCTTTTGCGGGCGAGCCGGTAAACGCCGCGCCGGTCGAGGCGATTCTCAAAGCTTGCGAAGTGCCCGCCCAACTGGGTGGCGGCATCCGCGACATGGCGACGATCGAAACGTGGCTCGACAAAGGTCTGGCGCGTGTCATTCTGGGCACCGTGGCAGTGGAAAACCCCGATCTGGTGCGCCAAGCAGCGCGCGAGTTCCCGGGCAAGGTCGCCGTGGGTATCGACGCCCGCAACGGCATGGTGGCCACCAAAGGCTGGGCAGAAGAAACCGACGTTCAGGTCACCGATCTGGCCCGCAGCTTCGAGGACGCAGGCGTCGCCGCCATCATCTACACCGACATCAACCGAGACGGCGCCATGCAGGGCCCGAATATCGAGGCCACCGCTGCGCTGGCCGACGCGGTTTCCATACCTGTTATCGCTTCGGGCGGCGTGTCGTCGATCGCTGACCTTCTTGCGCTGCGCGATTGTGGCGCAGATTTGAACGGAGCGATTTCCGGCCGCGCGCTCTATGATGGGGCGATTGATCTGAAGGAGGCTCTGACAGCGCTCAGAGAGTGACCTGTTGCTCGATACACGCGTGAAACGATCCAAACTTCCCGCCAAGAGTCTGCTGCGCTCGCGGCTTAAAGAAGGTGATTTTCTGGATTGTTTCAGCGTCGCGTCAAACCTCTCCCCACGCCGTGCAGCCGAGATCATCACCGATTTTCCAGCATGGGCAATGGTTCTGGTTCGGTTGCGTGGTTTTTTGGTGGCCCCTTTCGGGCTCAGCAAGACGGGGCCTGATGCCGACGATATGGTGGGAATTTTCCCTGTCGAACATGATGATGAAATCGAGTTGATCGCGGGTTTCAACGACCGCCACCTTGATTTTCGGGTTTCCGTTCTTTCCGAGGGCGGCCGGGTATCGCTGGCCACGTGGGTTCATCGCCACAATCTGGGCGGTCGTTTGTATCTAGCCGCGATCCTGCCGTTTCACATTCTGATCGCCCGAAACGCGCTCGCGCGGGTCAGCCACGCAAGCGCTTGATCCCGACAGGCTTAGCCCGCAGCCGCTGCGGTCAACTTGGCCAGCGCGCCCCGCATCTTCTCGATAACCGGAGATTTCTCGACGTCGTCGAACTCGTCCATCGTCTCTTTTGGGTCTTCATACGCCAACCAGGCCAGACCGTCGGCATCTTCATAGACCTGCACTTTCAACGGCAGGAACAAGCCCGCACGCGGATCAATCTGCATGGCCGGTGTTCCCAGAGCAGGGTTGCCAAAGATCAGCACCTGATTGGCCGGGATGGTCATGCCGACTTTCTCGGCACCTGCCGCGTGATCGACTCGCGCGAAAACAGTTGCGCCCGCATTGCCCACCGCTGCCTCAAGCGCGTCCATTGCATCTTGAACGGATTTATCCGTGTTGACCTTGATGATGTCGTCAGCCATTGCGGACAATGCCCCTCCAAACGTCAGAATTGTTGCCAGCATCAGTTTGCGCATATCGTAATTCCTTTTGTGAATTTCACTTCAATTGACACAACTTTTTGCGTTCCGGCAATCACATCTCTGGCATCAGCGAGGCTTTGCCGTTTGCGCACTAAAGGGACTTTCCCTGAATTGTGTCGCAAGCCACTTTGATGTGCGTTTTGCGAAAAAAACCAAGAAAAAGGTGAACATTTGATGCAGAATATCCCCAAATTAGTCGCATTTGAAGTTTAGTTGGTACTCCTGACAGTGCAGGCAAGGACGTCCAATATGAGCACTTTAAGCACCGGGTATGCAGACAAAACCTGGATGCGCACCGCGACCATCGTAACCTTTTGCTTTACGATTTTTGTTAGCGCTAGCCTGCTTTTCTTTGTCCAACCCTTATACGCCAAACTGGTTTTGCCCAAAATTGGCGGCGCGCCAGCCGTGTGGACAACTGCGATGTTGTTTTTTCAGGTCGTTTTGATTGTCGGATACCTTTATGCGCATCTTTTGACCAAGTGGTTACCCTTACGCTTGCAGCTAATGACACACACCCTGTTTTGGCTCGCGGCGCTGACATTCCTGCCCTTATCAACCAGCGAAAGCTGGAGTTACGATGCCTCACGCTCTACGGCGCTTCAAACACTGGAACTGTTTGCTCTGGGAGTGGGTCTGCCCTTTGCCGTTCTGTCCGCAAACGCACCATTGCTTCAGGCGTGGTATTCACGGTCCGGAGGTCCGTCCGCCGATGACCCCTATTTTCTCTACAGCGCCAGCAATGTAGGATCTCTGCTGGCGCTACTCGCATTTCCATTGCTGGCCGATCCCCTGTTGGGTGCTCAGGAGATCAGCAACATCTGGTATGTCGGCTTTGTCGTTTTTGGTGTTCTTCTGATTGTCAGCGGCATAATTGCCATCCGGGGGCCCCAGCCGTATCGGATTTCCCCGGAAATTAAAGCAACATCGCTCAGGCTGAGCAAAATACAAGTCGCTACTTGGGTGGGCGTAGCCTTTGTCCCCTCCTCACTCATGCTGTCGATCACGACGAAAATCAGCACTGATCTCGGGTCGATCCCCCTGATCTGGGTGGTTCCCCTGGCGATATATATTCTGTCGTTTATCGTCGCGTTTGCCAAATGGAAGCAGCTAACAACTGCCGGCTTGAAAATGCCCACGCTTCTGGCGCTTGCGTTGGGGTTCATTTTACTTTCCGACGTTGTACATTTGGGATACGCCCCGATTGTACTCTTGGCGTGTATACCAGTGCTATTTGTTGTTGCTCTTTATGCGCACCGGCTACTTTTCGAACTTCGTCCGCCTGCTGAACACCTGACTGTTTTTTATATCGCCCTTTCTGTTGGCGGCGCTCTGGGTGGTTTGTTCAATTCGATAATTGCGCCGGCCGCCTTCTCTCAAGAAATCGAGGCCCAGCTCACCCTGATTTTAGCTGCGGGTTTGTTCTTAATTCAGCCTTGGTCATTCTCTCCACGTCACATCACGATGGGGCTTGTTGTCGGCATAGCGTTTCTTGTCGCGCTTGGGATGATCGGAAACCCGAGCATTTTAGGGCATGGTGTAATGCGTGCGCTATTTGCATTTCTGACATTGGCGACCATTTTAATACTGTTTCGCAACAGTGCGCTGCGCATCGCACTTGTGATGACGATAATCATGCTTCCTTCGCTCCATTCGCCGGGCAACGCTCTATTTCTGGATCGCAGTTTTTTCGGCACGCACCAAGTTAGCTCCAATGACGGTTTGCGCGTTTACAACAATGGTACCACGACGCACGGCTTGCAGCGTGAAGACGATTTCGGCGAAGGGCCGACACCACTGTCTTACTATCACCCAGGCGGCCCCATGGCGCAGGTCATCACGTCAGAGTTTGGTATTCAATCAGATCAAATCGGAATCGTCGGTTTAGGCGTAGGCGCATTGGCTTGCTATAAAAGGCCGTCTCAAACATGGGCATTTTTCGAAATTGACGCCATGGTCGAGAGCATCGCGCGGGATTCATCCTTATTTACTTATCTGACTGACTGTGCCCCTCGGTCTCAGACGTATTTAGGCGACGCCAGAATTGTGCTGGCTCAGAATGACTTCAAATTCGATATTCTCGTGCTTGACGCCTATAGCTCCGATGCCATTCCTCTGCACCTGATAACCAGAGAGGCAGTACAGATGTACACTGACCGGTTATCTTCTGACGGAGTTTTGGTTTTTCACATTTCGAACAGGTACTATGATCTGACCGGTCCCTTGGCGAGAATTGCGGAAAGCCTGGGCCTGCACAGCGCGTCGCAGGATCATGAAGTTGACCCGAAAGAGGCCAAAACCGGCGCATTTTCGTCAAAGGTTGTAATCATGAGCCCGGAACGGTCGAGAATTGACAGCTTTGTGGGACAAGGTAATTGGCAGCCATTGGCATCAGATCATGCAGCCCCGTGGACAGATGACAAAGCCAACCTTTTATCGGCGCTGAAATGGTTGAAGGCCGAAACCCACTAACCAGTCTGGAAACCGAAAGGCTTTGTCGGTAGAGGTGCATCAACAAAGGATGCCCCATGCTCAAAACCCGCATAATCCCCTGTCTGGACGTTGCTGATGGCCGTGTGGTCAAAGGTGTCAATTTCGTCGGCCTGCGTGACGCAGGTGATCCGGTGGAATCCGCCAAGGCCTATGATGCCGCCGGCGCGGATGAGATCTGTTTTCTGGACATCCACGCGACTCATGAAAACCGGGGCACTATGTTTGACGTTGTTCAGCGCACGGCCGAGCAGTGCTTTGTGCCTTTGACAGTGGGCGGCGGTGTGCGCACCAAGGATGACGTGCGTGCCTTGCTGCTTGCAGGAGCAGACAAGGTCAGCTTCAACTCGGCGGCTGTAGCCAATCCGGATGTGGTAGCCGAAGCTGCGGACCAGTTCGGGAGCCAATGCATCGTCTGCGCCATTGACGCCAAAACCGTGAGCCCCGGTAAGTGGGAGATCTTCACTCATGGTGGCCGCAAGTCCACTGGCATCGACGCAGTTGAATTCGCCAAAACCGTCGTGGCCAGCGGCGCGGGGGAAATCTTGCTGACCTCAATGGACCGCGACGGCACTAAGGCCGGGTTCAACCTGCCTCTGACCCGTGCGATTTCGGATGCTGTGAACGTGCCGGTAATTGCCTCGGGTGGCGTCGGCAACCTGGATCACTTGGTCGAAGGCGTGACCGAAGGTGGGGCAAGCGCGGTTCTGGCAGCCTCGATCTTCCATTTCGGCGAATACACCATACGCGAGGCCAAGGAACACATGACTGCCGCAGGCATCCCTATGAGGTTGACATGAGCATTCTGCACGATCTGGCGGCAACGATCGAAGCCCGAAAATCGGCCGATCCCGACTCCAGTTGGACCGCGAAGCTGCTGGCCAAAGGCCCCGAGAAATGCGCCGAGAAGTTCGGCGAAGAAGCCGTCGAAGCCATCATCGAAGCGGTCAAGGGCGATCAGGCTAAATTGACGTCCGAGGCAGCGGATGTGCTGTATCACCTGCTTGTCATGCTGGCCGCACGGAATGTGGCGCTGGATGATGTGCTGGCTGAGCTGGCAAAGCGTCAGGGTACCAGCGGCATCGCGGAAAAAGCTGCACGTCCTAAAGGTTAAGAGGACGGGTTTTACCCTATCCCCCTGCCCTGTATAGTCAGGGACCGAAACGAGGTAGACTGAGGGACGCGAGAATGACCAAAGCTCTGGCCTATGTGATGGCCTTGCTTGCCGTTGTGACGCTTGGGGCCTGTTCTGCCCCGCCCAAGTCCACCGGAGACGAGGTTCAGCGACTGGCGAGTGAAATCCGCAGTCTTGGTTCGGATATTGACCCCGAAGAGGCTGACCGCGCGGCCCGCATCGCCTATTCTTATACGGCACAATTGGTGCAGGATTACGAAATCACCGACCCGCCGCTGATCCACAACGCCAAGGTCAACAAGGGCCTGCGGCCGCGCGGCCTGTGCTGGCACTGGGCCGAGGACATCGAGCGCAGGTTGAAACAAGAGAATTTCCAAACGCTGGAAATGCACCGCGCCATCGCTAACGCGGACAACCCTCTCCGAATCGACCACAGCACTGCAATCATCAGCCGCAAAGGCGAGACGATGTATGATGGGGTGGTTCTGGACCCGTGGCGCTATGGTGGAGTATTATTTTGGTCCCCATTGGTGGAGGACACAAAATACAAATGGGTGCCGCGTGATGTTGTTCTGGAAAAGCGGCGTCTGGAGCAGGTTGCCCGGCTGAAACCCTTGCCCGGCATGTGACTGTCAAAGCTTGGACGATATCACTCCTGTCGCAAACCCACCCATGCGCAACTCTCCAAACAACCGTTGATATTCGATCTTGGGGCAGTGGTTCATGACCACATCCACCCCATGCGCCTGCGCTTTGGCAGCAGCGGTCGTGTGTTCGACACCGATTTGCATCCAGATCGTGCGCAGCTTTGAAAACGCTGCCAGCGCTTCATCAACAATCGGCGGCACGGCTTCTGAGCGCCGGAAAATATCCACCATATCAACAGGTTCATCGATCTCATTCAATGACCCTCGCACAACCTGGCCAAACAGTTCTTTCCCGGCATGGCCCGGATTGACCGGAATGACCTTGTAGCCCTTGAGCGACAAATATCGCGCCACGTAGTAACTGGGGCGTACCGGATTCATCGATACGCCCACCACGGCGACGACCTTGGTGCGCTGTAGGATCTCTTTCAGGAATTCATCGGGATAGTCAGCCATGGGCACACCCTATGCCGTGCGCTCAAAAGAAAAAAGCGCTCAGGTCGAACCTGAGCGCCAGTTGTTGGAACGAGGGACAGTGAAATGACCCGCGGCAGTTCCGTTCCGCGGTCACTGTGACATTTAAGCATGAGTCTTGAGAAAAAAAGAGGGGGCGCGCATTTTTGTGATGACAGGTCACGAAAAGCGGCAAGATGCCTATTTCTCGTACAAAACGACGGGCCAGTTTTTTTCGGCCATCCGAATATACTCGGCCTGATCTTCATGCCACATCGCATCGATCTGGGGAGAGTGCGTCAGATACAAACGACCATCCACAACATCCCAGAGCGTCGGGTCTGTGCTGCTCAATTCTCCCAGCGCCATGGCATAGGCACAATACCCACCGAACTGCGGCGCAAAGGCACGCGGATCACGCTCGAAGGCTTCGCGATTCTCAGCCGAGGCGAAATGCCATTCGGCCCCTTTCCAGACGACCGCGTATTCTGGCTGACCCCGAACCGGCACACCGTCATTGAAGTAAGAAACCGCATCGTACCCTGCCATTGCAGCACCGTCCGTCACGTAAAACATGGGTATGTCCTGGGCTTGCGCAACGGGCGCGAACAGAGCGGCGGTCAGGGTACCAAGAAGAAATCGTCGAGTCAGCATCACAGAGTTCAGGTTTAAGTTATCAGGGTATCAAAATGCAATTTTTGTGGCCCAGTGAAACCCTGTTTAACGCAGTTGTGATCGCCTGTGTCGCCTGCGTACAACGTCAATCAAAGATGTCTTCTATCACATCCCACGCCTCATCCATTACACGTGCGAAGACGCCTTTTTTCTTTTTTTGCTTCTTTTTCTTATAAGAAGGAGCGTTTTTCAAAGTTCCCTTCTTTGCTTTGGTCTCAATTACCTTGCGCTTAGGGACCATCTTGAGGTCATGCAACGGTGCCCCACAGCTTGAACAGCTCAACTCATGACGTTGCTGGCCTCTCAGGACCAGAGCAGCGCGGGTTCCGCAATAACAGCAGGTGGCGATTTTGGGCGAGCTGGAAATGGGTCTCTCCTGTCTATCTGTGCCTTGATGCATATAAGGCAATTGCGGCAGCATTTGAGACGTTCAGCGACCCAAACCCACCCGCCGCGTCAATTTTCACCAATTGATCGACAGTTTCCTTGGTTTTCTGACGCAGACCGGGCCCCTCGGCCCCCAACACCAATGCGACTGGACGATCCAGCTTGCCTGCCAACGTGGTTTCGATGGTGTCGTCGGCCTCACCATCCAGCCCCAGAACCAGAAACCCCATGCCCTGCAGTTCGGTGATCGCATCCGCCAGATTGCGCACCCGTAGATAGGGCTGACGTTCCAGCGCACCGCTTGCCGTTTTGGCCAGAGCCCCCGTTTCGGGGGCCGAGTGATAGCGTGTGCCAATTACGGCGCTGGCGCCCAGCACTTCGGCCGAACGAAGAATCGCCCCGACATTATGCGGGTCTGTCACCCGATCCAGCAGAATCACGCGGGGATGTTCGCGCCCGATACAGTTCTCGGCCAGCCTACCCCAATCCAGCGGTTTGACCTCAAGCGCTGCGCCCTGATGGACAGAGCCCGGGTCAATCGGCGCGGTGAATTTGCGTGGATCGACCATTTCAGCCTCAACCCCTGCAAATTCAATGGCCTCAGCCAGTTTGTCACGCGCGTTTCGCGTTACGATCAGGCGCAGTTTCTGCCGGTCCGGGTTCATCAGAGCATCGCGCACGGCATGAATACCGAACAGCCATACAGTCTCGGACGCGGCCGCTTTGCGTGCCTGTTCCTTTTCAACGACCCACTTGGGTTTCTTCATTTCTTGGGCCTCCGGGCCGGGAATTCGGTTTCCTGCGTCAAAGCGGAATTTTCCTGTTGACGCTCCTTTGGTGCGCTAGTAATCACGCCTCCACGTCAGGTGCAACGCCTGACAGTGGGCGACAGGCCGCAAGGTGTGGCAGGGGACTGTAACTCCCTCGCGGAGACGCACGCCTGGTTCGATTCCAGGGTCGCCCACCATCTTCCTCAGATGGTGACAAAGCGCAACAGACCGCTAGTTCGGCAGGCACTTCCATTCGTCGATTACCTGCCCTCCTCTGACAGCCAACAGTAGCCCGAACTGGTTCAGCACAGCCTCACTCTGGGTCGGCCGCAGCAAGGCGACGTCACCGGCGGCGACGTCAGCCGACTTTGGGCCGGTCCAGACTTCCTGATTGCTGGAACGGCCAAAGATCGAGGAATAACCGAACCCATCCGGGAATATGGGCTGCGCCAGGAAATGCCCGCCAAAGATGGCAAGATCCATCTTGTTGCGAGGCAGAAAATCCAACCCCGGCAAGGAATTGCCCGGCATAGTCTTAAGAACAGGTGTCGCGATAAAGGCCGCAGGTTGGAAGCCCTGCGTTGTGGCGTGATCAAAATCGCCGGGCTTGACCAGAATCGAGCCAAAAGCGACCTCATTTGCGACTTCGTTTGCTCCATAGGACTGAAAGGTCAGGCTGCCCCCCGTGTTCAGGCAAAGCCCTGCCCCCGAATTTGGCAGTTCAGTAACCGCGCGCATGAAGGTGTCCGCGCTGATATGGCTCGCACGTCGGCGCAGAATGCTTGGCAGTTTGGCCAGATGCGCCTCATACCCCATCACACCTGCAAGCTGCGCTTTCGGATGTAGTGTGATTTTCTGAACGACATCGGCCACTTGATCAGGATAGAAGCCACCTCTGTGCAAACCAACATCCAACTCGAGCGACAGGCGCAGCGAGGACTGCGTTTCGGCAGCAAGAGTAAGGTAAGCGTGCAGTCGTTCCTGCGTGTCGATCAGCCATTGGACACGTTCCGCAGCATCCGGATGGGCCTTTAATACCCGCGCTGCCGAATTGACGGGCAAGGGCTTGCCAATCAAGTGGTCCGTCTCAGGTTCGGCCTCCAGCAGTGCCAACAGCATCGACTCGGAAAAGGTCATCACGCCAGACGTGGGGATCAACCCCCGGATATGATCCAGCAGCGGCAGACAGGGCAGAGACTTGGCGACCAGACGGCGATTCAGGCTAGCATCTGAACCGCGCATGGCCCGCACACAGTTTTGCTCCAGCCGATCCAGATCGACCACTGAAACCGGTGTATCCACGCCATAGGTCCGCAACCCTTCGGACAATGTCTTCAGGTACGCAGTCATGGTTGAAACAACCTGGCAAGGGCCGGTGTCAGGAACTTGCCCTTCGGGTCCAACTGCTCCCGCAACGCACAAAACCGGTCGAAATCCGGATAAAGTCCTGAAAGTTCTTTGTATGACAGGCTGTGCATCTTGCCCCAGTGCGGGCGCCCGCCAGCCTCGACGAACAACGGTTCCAGCGCGTCGAAGTAACGGCGGTGATCCTCAGCCGCATCCGTGTGTATGGCAACAGAGATACGCGGACCGCCCTGAAACGGAGAAAGGCACGCGGTGTCCCCTGCAGTCTGGCGCACTTCGATCGGGAAATAGATATCTTTGTGATCCCGGTGCAGACGCGTCAGGACCTCATGCAGGACGTCTGCGGCAAATTCGGGAGGCAGGTGGTATTCCATCTCGTTGAACCGTATGCGCCGATCACTGCACAGAACGCGCCAGCTTTCTCCAACGTAATCTTCATCCGACTGCGCAAGGGTCAGCAGCCTTAACAGGGCGGTGCGCAAACCTCCACTGACCCTGCCTGTGTTTCGTGCCAATTTCAGAACTTTGACGGCAATCATATCCAGATCACGCGGAGCCCTGCTCTCGGGCGCGTCCGTCAGATCGTGCCGGATTTCGACTGTCTTGCCCGAGAATGGGATACAGAAGAACTCGAAATTCCGGTTATCGGCCCAGTTCTGGTGCATACTGGCCAAGCTGTCTTCCAGCGCGGCCAACCGCACCCTGCGGTGCAGGTTGTATTTCGGAACCACCGAGATTTGTGCTTCGGTCAGAACACCCAGCATCCCAAGTGCAACCTGTATCATCTCAAGCGGGATATCATCCGTGGACAGAATATCACCGTCCGCTCCAATCAGCTTTGCGGCGGTGATTTCCGCCGCAAGGCAAGGCAGGTCGCGCCCCGTGCCGTGCGTCGCGGTCGATACCGCCCCCGCCAGCGATTGCGCATTGATGTCCCCGAGGTTGCGAAAGGCCAATCCCCGCTCCGCCAGCTTTGGCGACAAATCCCGCAGTCGCGCGTTGGCGTTGACCCAGGCCCGGTCATTTCCAACTTCGCCCAAGGTTGGCAAATCAAGGCCGGAAAGGTCGAGTATCCGATCACCGCCAGCGACAATGGGCGTGAACGAATGGCCTGCTCCCACGACCCGCAGACTATGCCGTTGCGCCACCACCTGCTGAAGCTCGGCAATAGACGAGGGGCGGCTGACCGGCGTGTCAGCGCGTTCGGTTCCGGCCCAGTTGGTCCACATGTACATTCTCCTCCGGGTCGGAGGATTGCAGCACATGGAGGCTGAAACAAGTCAGGATTACAGCAGCTTACCCAACGGGAGCTTCCGTCAGGCCGCAGCTACGCGTTGCGCGGTGACGCGTTCGAACCACGCGGTCACGGCCTCAATGTCCGGAGCGATCTGCTCGGCCGCTCCGTCGGTGAACTCTTCGAACTTTTCCTTGTTCAGGCTGTTCACACCGACCAACACCGGGATATCCAGCGCCAGGGCCTCGGCAATCACGGGACGAAAGCCGCGCCCGTCGGCCTCATGCTTACCGAACTTGTTGATGATCAGCAGCTGCGGCGCATCTGCCAGCGAAGCAGTCACATAACCAACGGCCTGCTCCAGCGCTGCCGGATCCAGACGGCATCCTCGTGCTTGCGCCCCCAGTGATTGCGAGATGCGGATGGTCTCGCCTTCCGGCAAGACCCGGACATCCATGTCGCATTTGCTGCTGTCGGTGCATTCCGTGTTGGTTTGAACCACTCCGGCCAACCGTGCGCCGGTACTCAGAAGACGCTCGGCAACGGCGCTTAGAAGGCGGTCGGTTGCGCCGCGGTCGGTCGTAGTGACATAGGCCAGATACATTCAGAGACCCTCTTAGTCCAAAAGTGTGACATTCCAGATAGCACGCATGACCCCATCCGACCACTCCCCCTGTTACGGCAGCGGGGAAAGCCCGATCACAGGTGCGTGCAGGTGAAGCAGTACCGCAAATACAGCGAGAGCAACCAACCCAATCCATCTGCTTGGCCAGGGGTGTGGCGCACGCAGGGAAAAGCGTGCGGTATTGCGGGACAGGCGTATCCATTCGATCCCCATCTCCCGTGCGTTGCGGCGGTCAATCAGGGCCATACCCATTGCTGCAAAGCCTGCAAACAGGCCGAACAGGATGACGTGAGACAGGCTGCCATTGGCCAGCAGATGCGCGCAGGCCCACAGCATGAGCGCGGCAAGAATCGGGTGGCGTGTTGTGCGCAGGATGCCGGGGTTTTCAGGATCAAACGACCGATGCCCCAACCCGCCAAAGGAAAACGGGTTCTCGATCGACAACCCAGCAATCGCCAGCCAGCACACGACCGGCATGATAAGCAGCGGAGCCCAGCGAAAGATACCGAGCGGCGGAATGACCTCGACATACGGGGCCTGCGCCGCAGCGATGATTAACCAGCCCAGCACGAGCAGGGACAAAACAGAATAAGCGGCGAAGTACCTTCTGCGCCCCATAGATTCGATCAGACGCCCACGCACGGCTGGCCGCGCTGGGACGACATGCGTCAGCAGAAAGGTGATCAGTGCTGCAAGGAATAGGCCCCAACCGGTCATGGTATTCTCCGAAGGTGTTTGGCCCGGTTTAGGCCGTCACTCCGGGCCGGTCCTTGTCCGAAATCAAGTCGGGTTCTGACGTGGTGGCAATGGGGCGGACGCGCCGCCCCTGCCCCAATTTACAGGCCAAGTGCCTTGCGCCGTTCCTCGGCAAAACCCTGCACCATACGGTCGGCGATCAGGGCAAGGATGGCCATCGCCGCTCCGGCCGAGATACCCAGCCCCACATCCGCCTGCCCCAGCGCCAGATAGATCGACTGGCCCAGACCGGTGGTGCCGATCAGGGCAGCAATCACCAGCATGGCGAAGGCATAGAGGATGGTCTGGTTCAACCCCAGCAGGATTGTCGGCGCCGCATAGGGCGCGCGGACGTCGCGCATGATCTGCCACTCGGTCGCACCGCTTGAAATGGCGGCCTCCATCATCTCTTCCGGCGTGTTGACCAACCCGTGCCGTGTGTAGCGGATCATCGGGACGATGGCGTAAGCACAGATCGCCAAAAAGGCCGAGAATTCACCAATCTGGAACACCATCAGCACCGGGATCAGGAATACGAACAGAGGGATCGTCTGCAGCATGTCGCAGATCGGGCGGACAATTTTCCACACCGGCTCCCACACAGCGCTGGCCAGACCGATCAGGCCACCGGCCACGGCACAGGAAAACACTGCTGCGCCGCTAAGGTAAAGCGACAGCAGCGCCCGTTCCCACAGCCCCGACACGAGGATGGTGCACAGCAGCCCAACCGACAGTGCCGACAGACGCCAGCCGCCCGCGACCCAGCCCAGCGCGGCGGCTCCGGTCAGGACAAACGGCCACGGCAGGTTCGCGATGCCGGTTTCCAACATCCCGATCAGGATCAGCACGACCAGACCACCAGTCAGATGTCCGCGCCACGCCATCAGCAGAGCGATCACCGCGCCAACGGCAAACAAGCCGTAGCTCATGGCAGGTGTCCACTGGAAACCCCAGGTGAAAGGCAAAACCGCCTGATCCAGACCAATCCGCAGCGGTAGCAATACATAGAACAAAGAGTTGTTCTTGAGGGCATCCAGCCAAGGGCCGTTCGCCTGGGTGAAGGCCGTCAGCCCGCTATCCACCGCCTCGGCCATCGGGTCCAGCAGCGTCAACTCGGATGGGTTCGGCAACCACGCCCAAAAGGCAGCTGTGAACAGCACGGCAAAGCCCAGCACAACCCAGACAACACGTTGGTCATAACGCTTACGCTCGGTCGCCAGAGTGCCGCTCATGCGGTCGATCACCACGGCAAAAACCACGATCACCAGACCGGCCATCAGGGATTCTCCGAACTGCGCCTTGCGCATTGTCAGCAGAACCTCCCAGCCGATGTCATTGAACCCGCCGATGACGGCAGCAATGATGACCATTGACAGGGCTGCCATCAGGCATTGGTTCACACCAACCATGATCTGCGTCGCGGCGGCAGGGATTTCGACCTGAAACAACTGCTGGAACCGCGTGCCACCGGACATGATGGCGGCCTCTTTGATCTCGGGCTCCACCCGCTCCAGCCCCAGCATCACATTGCGCGCCATCGGTGGGGCCGCATAGATGGCCGAGGCGATCAGGCCCACCACAGGGCCAAAGCCGAACAAGAGAAGCAATGGGGTCAGGTAGGCGAATGTCGGGACCGTCTGCATCACGTCCAGCACGGCCTGAACGAAGGATTTTACCTTAGGCACCTCGTTTGCAAGGATGCCGATTGCTCCGCCAACGATCAGCGCAACGGGGACCGAGACTGCAACCAGCGCCAGCGTATTCATACTCTCGGCCCAATAACCTGAGGCCAGCACAAAGCTGAGACCAAAGAACCCCAGCGCCGCCATCGGCAAACCGCCCAGATACCAGCCCAGCGCCGTGACTAAACCGATCAGGATCGGCCAAGGTGTGTTGCCCAGAACATAATTGGCCGCATCCATCGGATAGGTCATCAGATCGGAGAACAGCCGCATCACCGGTTTTATGCCATTCAGGAACCAGTCCAGAAATGCCCCGACCCATTGTGTTGCCGGCAATTCCCAAGTGGTCGGCCATTTGACCAACCAGGGTGCGGTCCCTTCCAGCGCCAGACATACCGCGCCGACAATTACTGTGATCAGCGCCGCTTTGGCGCCCGCCGTCAGTCTCGCCGCGTGCTGAGAGGGGATGTCCGTGACTGCCGTCATGTCTCATCCACCTGCAACGCGGCGGCCAGGTCGGACGGGTGAACGTTGCCGACAATGTTGCCAGCCTCGTCGCGCACCGGCACCGGCTCATACAGCTCCATGCAATGCGCAAGCGCTGCGTCCAGTGTCATCGCCGTGGTCAGGCCCGGATCATCCGGCCCGCATTCGCCCTCGCCGCGCATGACCGAGGCAACTTTGGCGTGCTGGCCCTTGGCCACGTCCTTGGAGAATTCACGCACGTAATCATCGACCGGACGCAAAACGATATCCGTGGGCGTTCCGATTTGAACGATTTTGCCGTCGCGCATGATAGCGATGCGGTCAGCGAGTTTCAGCGCCTCCGCGATGTCGTGCGTGATGAACACAATGGATTTCTTCAGCGTCGCCTGAATGCGCAGGAACTCGTCCTGCAGCTGACGGCGGATCAGTGGATCCAGGGCCGAAAACGGCTCATCCAGAAACCAGATATCGGGGTTCACGGCGAGACTGCGCGCGATACCAACACGCTGGCGCTGACCACCTGAAAGCTGGCGTGGGAAACTGTCCTCCCGACTTTCCAGCCCGACCAATGAGATCACTTCCTGCGCGCGGGCCAGCCGTTCCTTGCGGCTGATGCCTTGTACCCGCAGCGGATAAGCCACGTTTTCGGCGACAGTCATATGCGGGAACAGGCCGAAATGCTGGAACACCATGCCCAGCTTTTTGCGGCGCAGTTCGGTCAGGGCTTTCTTGGATGCTCCGATTACGTTTTCACCATCCACTCGGATTTCACCGCCCGTGCCGGGCAACAATTGCGAAATACAACGGATCAGCGTGGACTTACCCGATCCCGAAAGTCCCATAATGACGAACAACTCGCCCTCATTGACTTCGAAGTTCGCGTCCTGAACAGCCGGGATGAACCCGTGTTCACGCAAATCGGCGGCGGCTTTGTCGGCGTCATTCCCTGACCGAGACAGCGCGTCGGTCAGGGCTTTGTCAGCACCGGGGCCAAAGACCTGCCAGAGATTCCGGCAGGCAATGGCTGGTGAAATAGCGTCGGTCACTTAAGCGGACTCACTGGGTTGCCGCGTCAACAACAGGACGCCATTTGCCTTCGTTCTCGGCCATCCATGCGGCGACAACTTCTTCGACGGACCCGCCGTCAACATCGATCGCGCCCATCATCGGCTGCTGGTCTTCGACCGCCAACTGATAGTTGGTCAGGATTTCATAGGCGGCAGGCCATTTGTCTGCCATGCCGCTCCACCCAGCCTTGAAAATGCGCGACGGCGAGAAGTCACAGTCGTTCACGGCGTTCGGGTTCGGTCCCCAGGCCGGGTCGGTGAAACATGCTTCTTCACCTGCGGGCAGGTCAACAAACTGCACATCGTAGGCCGACATCGCCCAGTGCGGCTGCCAGAAGGTGATCAAAAGCGGTGATTTCCGCTCGGTCGAGGCGCGCAGTTCTGCGATCAAGGCACCTTCGGAACCTGCAGGTACTGCTTTGAAGGGCAGTTCCAACCCTGTCATGCGGTCCGCGCCAGGGGTTCCCCAATCAGCCGGGTAATCGACCAGACGGCCACCGGGCAACGTTTCAGCCGTGGCAAATACCTGAGCACAGTCCTTGAGTGCTTCCCAAGCGGGCAGGCCCGGGCACAGGTCGGCTACGTGCGCGGGGTACGCGATGCCTTCTTTCGCATCCAGACCCAGATCACCAATTTCGACGACAGTGCCCTCGTCAATCTTCTTGGCGTATTCGTCCGACACGTTGGACGACCAGATTTCCAGCGTCGCGTCGATGTCACCGTCTGCCAGAGCCTGGAACTGGTTCATCATACCCGCGGTTACATATTCCACGTTGTACCCGGCGGCTTTAAGCATCTCACCCGCCACATGTGTCGTTACGTGCTGGCCGGTCCATTCGTTGATCGCCAGCTTGATCGGCTCATCAACGGCGCCCATGTCCGCCGCATAGGCGGAACTGGCGACGGCCATAGCCAACAGGCTTACACTGAGTTTCTTCATCGACATTCTCCCTGTCTTATTTTGTTTTTGCCCACCCCGGCGCTCTGTCTGGTGCCGGAAAGCTTGTCGAACGACAATACCATGTCGCAACATGCACAAAATTAGCCGGAAAAGGGAAGTGAACAGTTTGAACCGGGGCGGAATTACTCGCCTCTCAGTCTGACAATTTCCCCCACCTGCTGCGCCATGAAAATCGTCCACCCCTTGTGCTTTGGCTTTCTTGGGGGTCGAGACGTTGACTGACGAGTCAATCACAAACCCGAATCCTCTATTTTGTCGAGCTTTTCTTTTACATTTCAGTTATTTTTTTGCGCCGCTCTAGGGGGTCAGGCGGTCGGAGACCCGTGAAAGTGCGCGATCAGAAGCCTTGCAACCGGCCGCTCAACACGCAACCCTACCGGCGGAGGACGCCGCAAATGCACACTTTCGACGAGATATTCGCCATCGCCGCTGACCGCCACGGCGGCCCGGACGCATTGGAAAAAAAGCTGAGCAAACCCAAAAGCGTGACCGAACTTGCCGCCATGCCCGATGATCGCTGGTTGTCGGTCATTACCAAGACCATCTTTCAGGCCGGGTTCAACTGGAAAGTCATCGAAAACAAATGGGACGGGTTCGAAACTGCTTTTGACGGGTTCGATGTCGGGCGGTGTGCCTTCATGGATGATGAGAAATTCGACTCGCTACTTCAGGACACCCGTATCGTGCGCAACGGGACCAAGATCGCGACAGTCCGGGAAAACGCCGCCTTTCTTCTTGAATTGCGCGAAGAAGGGGGTGTTGGCCATGTTTTGGGCGGCTGGCCCTCGACGGATTATGTGGGCCTTCTGGCGATGCTGGGCAAACGTGGATCGCGCCTCGGCGGTGCTTCGGCCCAATATGCCATGCGGTTCGCGGGCCGGGACAGTTTCATCCTCTCTCAGGACGTCACCGCGCGGTTGATTGCCGAAGGGGTGATTGACAAGGCATCCACCTCTAAAAAGGCTATGGCGGCCGTTCAGCGGGCCTTTAACACATGGATGGGCCAATCCGGGCGGACGCTGACGGAAATCAGCCGGGTTTTGGCGATGAGCCTGTGAAAACTGGTTGCAGAGCGAAGGCATCGCATTAGGCTTCAATCATGGCTTTCCGCATTTTGATGATGTTTCTCTTCCTGCTTGCCTCCTGCGGTCGCCCGCTGACGGATCAGGAGCGCGCCTTTGCCAGCGCCATGCAGGGTGACACGCTGAATCTGGATCAGGTGCGTCTGGTCGAAGGGGCTCCGGTCGCGCCGATAACCTTCTATCGCAAAGAGCGCCCGCGCCTTGCCTGTCGGGAACGCATTCTTCCACCACCCGAAGAAGGTATTGTCACGGCGAAACCCGCCGCCGTGGCGCTGTTCAACAGAGTGTATTTCACGCGTGATTGGTATCTTGAGGACTATATGTCCGAGTTCCCCGAACAGATGGATCTGGTGGCTGCGATGCTGCTGGCCCATGAACTGACCCATATCTGGCAATGGCAGAACCGAAGGACCACCGGCTACCACCCCCTGCGCGCCGCGGCCGAACATGGCGGCAACAAGGACCCCTACCTGTTCGACCTGAGCACCTCACCCGATTTTCTATCCTACGGGTTCGAGCAACAGGGCGCCATTGTCGAAGAGTACGTCTGCTGCCGGGCACTGGACCCAACCGCGCCGCGCACCCGGCGATTGCACGATATGCTGGGCGCGCATTTCGATCTGTCTCCTCTACCGGAATCACAGCGTGAACGCGACATCGTTATTCCCTGGAGCGGCGCCAAGATTGACGGCATTTGCCGCTAAGGCTCAATTCCCTTGCAAGGTCTCAAGATAGGCGACCAGATCAACAATCGGCTGGCTTGTCAGGATCGGCTGACCTTCATGCGTTTTCATCGAGGTGTCCTGACCATCGAAATATGGTCCGTAGACAGGCATCGGGCTGCCGTGACTGACCAGCGGGTCACGCCCATCGATCCGCGCCACGACCCGAGCGGTTGGAAAAACTCCGTCCTCACCTGCAAGCTTGGTCAGGTCAATCGGCTGAATGACCAGGACACCGGCCATTGGACCATGCCCGGTTGCGTCAATCCCGTGACACGTCGCGCAGTAATGCTGAAACAGTTCAGCACCGGTTTCCACATCCTGCGCGCTGACTTGGGACGCCATCGCCAGCATGCCTATAGAAACTGCACTCAGTATCGGTCTGATCATCGCATCCTCCTGTCACAATTGACATTTGCAGGCTTGCCCGAGGTGCCGCTTGGCGCAATGATCCAGATCAACGAATTGCGGCGCAGAGGGTACAGGCAATGACACAATACGCAGCTATAATGCTGGCAGCCGGAATTGGCGTGCCGATCCTTGCGGCATTGAACGCGGCATTGGGCAAGCTGATCGGATCGCCAACCGCCGCGGCTTTGGTCCTGTTCGCCATCGCGTTTGCATCGTCCGCGTTGGTCTTGTTGCTGTTTCCGGGCTTCGGAGCGCTGTCAAAAGTGGCGGACGCCCCCAAACACCTGCTGCTGGCAGGCGTTCTGATCGCGTTCTACGTGCTGTCGATCACCCACGTCGCCCCGCATTTTGGCGTCGGCAACGCGGTGTTCTTTGTACTGCTGGGGCAACTGATCAGCACGGCGGCCATCGACCATTTCGGCCTGTTCGGCGCGCAGATTACGCCGCTGTCTTGGATCCGTGCAGGCGGTATCGCCGTGATGGCCTTGGGCGTTGCAATCACTCAACTGGCTTGAGCATACCCGCCTCCAGCCGCAGCTTGCGGTCCATCCGCGCGGCAAGGTCCATGTTGTGCGTGGCAATCAGCGCCGAAAGCCCCTCGTCCCGAACCAGCGCCATCAGCGCGTCAAACACCTGATCCGAGGTCTCAGGGTCCAGATTACCTGTCGGCTCATCGGCCAGCAGAACCCGAGGCTTGTTGGCCAGCGCCCGACAGAAAGCCACGCGCTGTTGCTCGCCGCCCGACAAAGCCGCCGGACGGTGATCGGCGCGCGGCGCGACGCCGACTCTGTCCAGCAAAGTCATCGCCCTTTCCTGCGCCACCTTCTCTGACACGCCATTGGCCAGCTGCGGCAGGGTGATGTTCTCCAGCGCCGTGAATTCGGGCAGCAAGTGGTGGAACTGATAGACGAAACCCACATCCTGACGCCTGAGTGCCGTACGGCTGCGGTCGCCCTTACTTTTTACCTTCCGGCCCGCGATCTCGACCGAACCGGCATCGGCAGTGTCCAATAACCCGGCTATGTGCAGTAAGGTCGACTTGCCTGCGCCCGAGGGTGCAACCAGAGCCACCGCCTCACCACCACGCAGTTCCAGATCGGCACCACGCAACACCTGAACCTCTCCCGGAGTGCCTTTCAGATAGGTCTTGGTCAGACCGTTCAGCCGCATCGTCACATCATTCATAGCGCAGCGCCTCAACCGGATTCAGCCGCGCCGCGCGGCGGGCCGGGAAATAGGTGACAAAGAAGGACAGACCCAGAGACAGCCCAATCGCCTTGAGCACATCCGACAGGTGCAGCTCGGCGGGCAGAGCATAGATGCCCCGAATGGACGGATCCCAGACCCCGCCGCCCATCACGTAGTTCACGAACGAGAATATCGGGTCGATATAGATGGCAAACAGGCAGCCAAGAACAACACCCAATGCGGTGCCGATGATGCCCGTGAAAGCACCACAGATGAAGAACACCCGCAGCACCGACCCTTCGCTCAGGCCAATAGTCCGCAGGATACCGATATCCCGGCCCTTGTTTTTCACCAGCATGATTAGTCCCGAGACGATGTTCATTGCCGCGATCAGCACGAGGATCGACAGGATGATGAACATCACGTTGTCCTCAACCTCAAGCGCGCGCAGAAAGCCGCCCGATGCGTCCTGCCATGTCCAGATCTGACTGCGCTCGCCCGCGGCCTCAATGATCGGGATCAGGATCGGTGTCAGCTCTTCCGGTCGCTCGACCATCACCTCAATTTCGTCAGCGACGCCCTCCCGGTTAAAAAAATTCTGCGCCTGATCGAAGGGCATGTAGACGCGCGTGCGGTCGATATCGTAGCGACCGGCTGAAAACAAATAGACCACGCGATAGGCATTCACCCGTGGCGAGGTGCCAAAGGCGGTTTTCACCCCGTTTGGCGAAGTCAGCTTAACGGTGTCGCCGACGGCTGCCCCAATACTGCGTGCCACGCCCGAGCCGATGGCGATCACGTCTTCGCCTTCGTGAAACAGCGACAGATCGCCGACGGCCTGTTCACTTTGGGCAACGCCGGGCAGGTCGAGCAGATCATCGGGGTGGATGCCAAATACCTCAACGCCACTACTGCGGTCGCGATTGGTGATCAGCACCTGCCCTTTGACCAGTGGTGCAGCACGGACCACACCGGGCACCTGTGCGATACGGTCGGCCATGTCATCATAGTCTGCGATAGTTCGGTCCAGACGCCCCTGCGCATCGAAATTGCCAGAGGAATACACTGTGACATGGGCATTGGCCCCCAGAATGGTGCCGACGAACTCAGACCGGAATCCCGACCGCACGGCTAGCGTGGCAATCAGAGCAAATACGGCCAGTGTGATCCCGATCAGAGAAATCCAGGTCATCACGCTGACACCACCCTCGGCGCGGCGCGCACGCAGATAGCGCCAGGCGATTTTCCATTCAAATGGGGCAAAGGGCGGGGGTGTATTGGCCATGCCTGCTCCGGATGTTTTGTTCGGCGCGACCCTTTCGGCATTTCGCCGGATGGTCAAGCCGGTTGTCTCTCTTCCGGGGTCTCTGTTCGGGCCAATAAGCGGCTTCGTACCAGGATCGCTGACACTCGTTACAGGAACGAATACTGCAAGCACCAAACCACCCAAAAACGAATCAGCAAAGCTCGGATGAGTGGGGCTGCATCGGATTTAAGGAGATCACCCTGAAACGAACTTAAACCCATAGTTGTGATCCTATTCACAGACATGTCGCCATTGTTTCAGCTATGAAACCAATACTGGCAAAGCGCGATAAACTGAATTCAAAATGCAACATTTTGGTGCGCAATTTTATTTCGTGTTTTGCTAAGTTTATTTAACTTTGTTACCACTTTTAGTGGGGGAGTAAATGGTTTTAAGAGCGGGGGTCGCTCATGAGTATTCGACTTGAACTTGAACAGAAGGGCGCAATTTCGGCCCACAGAGCATCAACAGAATTGGATTGTGAAACAGCCGCATTACTGCGCGCCACGATCCGCCCGGCATTCTCCAGCGCAGTAAGCTGGAGCGGCCTGACAGAAATCCTGAGAGACAAGGGTTATCGCCTCGCCTTTCGGCAAGGGCGGCTTTGCATCACTGATCGCGACACAGGCGACCGGGTTTGCGGGTTGCGGTTTTTAGGGTTCGAATTCAAAGACCTTGTGCGCCGTTTAGGCCGGCCAATCGTCGTAGCGCGGGGCAGTCACGCCGATGGCGATATTCTGACCGCACGGCCAACAGTGGGCGGCGTTTAATAACGCCTCCAGAACTGAACCGACCGGCGCAGAGTTTTTGCAAGGCTAAAGAGCGCTGCGTGTGCAGTCATAGGCTGTGCAAGCGATTTCAACAGAATTGCCGATGAAACCCTTACCGGCAGTTGTCCTTTCCTGAACCACTCAATGCGCTGGCTTTCGTCGTATCCGGACATATCGCAAAACTCGCCGAAGTTCTTTCGCCAGCATTCAGCCATTTCAGCACCAACTGCATCGGCATCGGCCGATACTCCGCCTTTTCGGAAAAGCGATAAAGGTGTTTGCACTTTGTGACCCTGATGGCCAGCCAAAATCATGCGCAGAAGCATGTCGTAATCGGCGACAATGCGGAACCGCAGGTCATGCCCCCCCAATTGCTGAAACAGAGATTTCCGGATCAGCATCGCATTGTGACCAAAGGGCATTCGTTGAAGGATAGATTTGATGGTTAAGCGACGCGCATGGCGCTGACTGCCATCTTCATCGACGAAAATCGTTTCGCCATAGATGAAATCCGGTCGGGTTCCCTTTATCGCGTTACTTATGTTGAGCAGACAGTCGTCACCCGGAATCAAGTCGTCCGAGTTCAAGAACAGAATATACTCTCCGGCACAAAGCTCGACGGCTTTGTTCATCGCGTCATAGAGGCTCTGATCGGGTTCGCAAAAATAGCGGACCGGAATACAATCCGCCGAAGTTGAAATGCCTTTGATCGCCTGCTTGAGCAATTCCTGAGTGCCGTCAGTCGACTTTCCATCCCAGATCACGTGTTCGACGTCTCGAAAACTCTGGCTCTGGACGCTGTTCAGGGCGCTAAGAATTGTTTCTTCGCGCCCCTCCTCGATCAGGTTTCTGGTAACGGTGACAACCGAGATCAGCGGCTGACGGAGATTCTCAGGCGATTTGCTCATAGATCTCGGCGATTCTGGTGACGGCGGCCTCGGGGCTCAGTTCCTCGCTTTCGCCGGTACGGCGGTTGGTCAGTTCGACCACGCCGTTCTTCAGACCACGCGGGCCGACGGTGATGCGCCATGGCAATCCGATCAGATCCATTGTGGCGAATTTGCCACCTGCCCGCTCTTTGCGGTCGTCATAAAGCGGTTCCAGACCCAGCGCAGTCAGCGCGCTGTAGATCTTATCGCAAGCTGCATCCGCTTCTTCGTCGCCTTGCTTGAGATTGACGATACCGCAGTGGAACGGTGTCACGCCTTCTGGCCAGATGATGCCCTTGTCATCGTGGCTGGCCTCGATGATAGCGCCGATCAGGCGGCTTACGCCGATGCCGTGGCTGCCCATGTGCACCGGAACCGGCTTGCCATCGGGGCCTTGGACCGTCGCGCCCATCGCCTCCGAATACTTGGTGCCGAAATAGAAGATCTGTCCAACCTCGATCCCGCGCGCCACACGGCGACGTTCCTCGGGCACCTGATTGAACAGCGCCTCGTCATGGGTTTCATCCGTGCGGGCGTACTTCGAGGTAAACTCTTCGAGGATCGCCTGACACTGTTCCCGGTTGTCATAGTCGATCTCACGATCACCAAAGGTCAGGTCAGTGACTGCGCTGTCATAGAAGACCTCGGACTCACCGGTATCGGCCAATACAAGGAACTCATGCGTGTTGTCGCCGCCGATCGGGCCGGAATCCGCGCGCATCGGGATGGCCTGCAGGCCCATGCGCTCGTAGGTGCGAAGGTATGTGACCAGATGGCGGTTATAAGCGTGCAGCGCATCTTCTTTCGACAGGTCGAAGTTGTAACCGTCCTTCATGTAGAACTCGCGCCCTCGCATCACGCCAAAACGCGGGCGGATCTCGTCGCGGAACTTCCACTGGATTTGATAAAGCGTCAGGGGCAGGTCCTTGTAGCTGTTGACGTGACCGCGGAAGATGTCAGTGACCAGTTCTTCGGCGGTGGGGGTGAACAGCATATCCCGGTCATGCCGGTCCCTCATACGCAGCATTTCCTGACCGTAGTCATCATAGCGCCCGGATTCACGCCACAGGTCTGCCGACTGGATAATTGGCATCTGGATCGCGATATGGCCTGCGCGCGCCTGCTCCTCATGGATGATATCCTCCAGCTTGCGCAGCACTTTGAAGCCCAGCGGCAACCAGGAATAAATCCCGGCGGCGGCCTGTTTGATCATGCCTGCGCGCAGCATCAACCGGTGGCTGACGATCTGAGCCTCGGACGGGTTTTCCTTGAGAACGGGCAGAAAGTAACGGCTGAGGCGCATAGATTGACCTTCAAAGGTGAGAATTCGACTTCAAGGCTGCTTATGCCAAAGCCCCGCCGGGGGCAATCGTGCATTGGCGATTTTGCGACCTCAGGTCAGTCGGTTTTTGGATTGACCCGTCAGTTGTGAACTTCAAGTGTGAAAGAATGTATAGTCCAAGAGGCGCCAATGCAGACCATTCAGGAACCCACCTGTCAGATTCCCGTTGTCGATAATGCAGAAGTTCTGGTCAACGGATCAGGCCCCGCCGCGCTGGCGACAATGCGTGCGGTGTCCGAGGTGTTTCTGGTCGACCGGTTCACGCCAAACTGCGTCGACAGGGCGTGAGGTTTCGCTAATGGACCGTATCCCTACAATCGACATTTCCCCGTTGCATGACACTGCCCATCCTGAATACGAGCAGACTGTTCGGCAAGTGATGGATGCCTGCACACAGATCGGATTCCTGTCGATCACGGGTACTGGCATTTCTCAGGAAACCGTTGCAAAGGTTCGCGCCTGCACTCGTGCTATCTTTGACGTTGATGAAAGCTCCAAATGGGATCAGGCGATCACCCGCGAAAACTATCGCGGGTACATTCCGATGGGATTCTTCACACCGAATGACGGGTCAGGCCAGGCCGACAAATACGAAGGCTACAAACTGCATCACGAGGTGGCCAGCGACGCACCGGTCCGAATGGATTGTGCGCTTTATGGTCCGAATAAATGGCCTCGTGAAGTGCCCGAGGCTGGTGCGGTTATTCTCGACTACTGGTCTCAGCTTGATCGCGTAGCAGACGTACTTCTGGGGGCTCTCGAAACGGGTCTGAAGGTTCCCGTGAACGTCTTGCGCGATGCATTTCGCGACCCCATGACCAACATGACCTTGCTGCACTATCCACCCCAAGCACCGGATGAGGGCGGCTATGGTATTCATCCGCACAAGGACACCGACGCTCTGACTATCATCGCCCCCGATCCCGTGGGCGGGCTTGAAGTGCAGACCCGCGATGGCGGCTGGATCACACCGGACTGCCCACCGGGCGGGTTCGTCGTCAATATCGGCGATATGCTGGAACTGTGGTCAGGTGGTCGGCTGAAATCCACACCACACCGCGTGGTCAATCGTTCGGGCAAAGAACGCTATTCTTTCCCCTATTTCGCTGTTCCTCGCCATGATGTGGTTGTCGCGCCCCTGCTCGCACCACTTCCAGGTTTTGACCGCCCGTCCGTTCACTGCGGCCACTGGTCGGCCGAGATATGGCGCACCAACTGGCCGAATGAAACGGCACATGATCACACACCGGAACTGGGTACGCTCAACGACTAGCGACCCAAATTCGCCTACGGCATGAAGCGCTTGCATCACAGGGCCGCATACGCCAAGAACACCTGCAAGGGCCGAAAACAAGGGGACAGCAATGGCTTTGCCGGTGAAGGATCAGCTCAGGTACTGGGGGATTGCCGCTGCGGTATTTGCGGTGCTGCTTTGGGCGCTTGGCGATGTTCTTCTGCCCTTCGTGATCGGCGGAGCGATCGCCTATTTCCTTGATCCTGTCGCGGACCGGCTGGAAAACATGGGCCTGTCTCGCATGGCGGCAACCGGGATAATCACCATTGTCGGGGTACTGAGCTTTGTTCTGGCCATTCTGATGGTCGTGCCCGCGTTAATTACACAGCTGATCGATCTGGTTGAGGTGTTACCCAGCCTGTTCAAAGAACTGCGCGGCTTCGTCGAAAAGCAATTCCCTTCTTTGTTGGACCGTGAATCCAGTTCGCATCAGGCGCTGGTCTCGCTGGGCGAGACGTTGCAGTCCAAAACCGGAGACGTGCTGCAATCGGTTGTGGCCTCGTTGGGGTCCGCGATCAACGTGGTTGTCCTGCTGGTCATTGTTCCGGTCGTGGCGGTCTATCTGCTGCTGGACTGGGACCGCATGATCGCCCGCATCGGAGAGCTTTTGCCCCGTGATCACGCCCCTACGATTAAGCGTCTGGCCGGGGAAATCGATGCCGTTCTGGCCTCGTTTGTGCGCGGCATGGGAACCGTCTGTCTGATCCTCGGTACTTACTACGCCGTGGCACTCATGGTTGTTGGTCTGCAATTCGGGCTGATCGTTGGCTTTATTGCCGGTCTGGTCACATTCATCCCCTATCTTGGTGCCCTGATTGGCGGCGCGCTGGCCATTGGTCTGGCCTTGTTCCAGTTCTGGGGCGACTGGACCCAGATCGCGCTGGTCGCAGGTATTTTTGCGCTGGGTCAGGTGACCGAGGGCAACTTTCTGACCCCCAAACTGGTCGGTAGCTCGGTCGGTCTGCACCCGGTCTGGTTGCTGCTGGCGTTGTCAGTTTTCGGCGCGCTGTTTGGCTTTGTCGGCATGCTGGTCGCGGTACCCGTTGCAGCCGCACTGGGGGTGGTGGCGCGGTTTGCCACGTCAATCTATCTGGACAGCCGGCTATATACCGGCCTTGAAGGGCTGAATCAGGAAAAAGAATGAATGGCCCGACAACTGAGCTTTGATCTTCCGGCCAAGACTGCCTTGGGTCGTGAGGATTTCTTTGTGTCACCCGCCAACGCGCTGGCCGTTGCGATGATCTCGGCCACGTCCTGGCCCGGCAACAAACTCGTGCTCAGCGGCCCTGCCGGTTCTGGCAAGACGCATCTGGCACATGTTTGGGCGGCAGAAACGGGGGGCAGGATCATTCAGGCCCGGGATGTGCGCTACGACGATGTGCCCAATCTGGCCCGCACCCCGATTGCGGTCGAAAATATCCCGATGGTCGCAGGCGACATCGAACAACAAAAGACCCTGTTTCATCTGCACAATCTGGCCCTTGCCGAGGGGCGCGCCCTGCTGATGACCGGTCGGCTGGCGCCGAAGCTGTGGCAACTGCCCCTGCCGGATCTGCAAAGCCGTATCGAAGGCGCGCATCACGTCGCTCTGGACCCGCCAGATGACGCGCTTTTGGGGGCCGTTCTGGCCAAACTGTTCGTTGATCGCCAGCTGAACCCTGGTCCAGAAGTAATTGCTTATCTGGTCAAACACATGGACCGGCGATTTGAAACTGCTGCCGAGGTTGTCGCGCGCCTTGATCAACTTGCCCTGTCGGAAAAGCGCGAGATCACACGTGCGCTGGCAGTGAGGGTTCTGAACTCGGACTCAAAAGATGTCGAACCTGACAATTGACCCGCAACTGGCGATTTCGCAAACTGCGACCGGAAAATCTGGAAATGATATGGATCAGACTGTCGAAACCGACATCCCGGATTGGGGACCTTTCGGAAAACCTTTGTTCGACAACCCCGAAGCCCGCGCCCTTTCGCGGGTAGGCGTTGTCGATGTCGGATCGAACTCGGTTCGGATGGTGATCTTTGACGGAGCGGCGCGGTCGCCAGCCTATTTCTACAACGAAAAGGTCATGTGCGAGCTTGGGGCCGGTCTTTCGGAATCCGGGCGTCTCAACCCGCGCGGACGTGTACGTGCACTAGCCGCTTTGCGCCGATTTCAACAATTAGCCGACGATCTTGGTCTGCCGGGACTGCATGTCGTGGCCACCGCCGCGGTACGCGAGGCCAAGGATGGGCCGGATTTCTGTGAAGAAGTGAAGTCCGAAACGGGCCTGACGGTATCGGTCATTGACGGCGCCGAAGAGGCGCGCCTGTCCGCTCAGGGCGTTCTATTGGGCTGGCCGGGTGCGTACGGGCTGATCTGCGACATCGGTGGATCTTCGATGGAACTGGCCGAGATCGGCGGTGGTGATGTCGGAAGGCGCGTGACCTCCGCTTTGGGTCCATTGAAACTGCGCGATATCAAAGGCGGGCGCCGTGCGCGCAAGGCGCATATCAAGACGACGATGGAAGACCTTCGCAACCAGATGGGTCCGCAACGGGACCGTCTGTTCCTTGTCGGCGGCAGTTGGCGGGCTTTCGCGCGTCTGGACATGCTGCGCCGGGGCTATCCCCTGAACGTTCTGCATGAATACCGCATGACTACCAAGCAGGTTCATCAAACCATCAAATTCATCGAAAAAGGTGACCCGGACAAACTGCGCAGCCAAGCAGGCGTGTCCAGTTCCCGCATGGCGCTGATCCCCTACGCGATGGACGTGCTGGCGCGGTTGATCCGCACGTTCAAACCAAAAGACATCGCGATTTCGAGCTATGGCATCCGCGAAGGGCTGCTGTACGAACAGATGTCGCAAAACCTGCGCGACTGCGACCCGCTGATCGAGGCCAGCCGGTTCTCGGAGGCTAAGGATGCTCGTCTGCCCGGTTTCGGCAAGCACCTGTATGATTTCGTGATGCCGGTGTTCAAGTCCGCCCCACCCGCGCGGATTCGTCTGGTCAAGGCGGCCTGTCTGTTGCACGACGTCAGTTGGCGCGCCCATCCCGATTACCGCGCCGAGGTCTGTTTCGACAACGTAACCCGCGCCAATCTGGGCGGTCTGAAACATTCCGAGCGGGTCTTCATCGGCCTCGCCCTGCAGCACCGGTATCGCAACAAGCGCGAAGGCAACCGGTTCGAACCGCTATACAAATTGCTGGATGAGAAAGACCAGAAACAAGCTGAGATTCTGGGCAAGGCCATGCGGTTTGGCGCGATGCTTTGGATGCAAAGCAATGCCAAAATGGGGACTTTGCGTTTCTACCCGAAAAAGCGCCAACTCGAACTGCGGCTGCCTTCGGCGGCTGTCCCTCTGTTCAATGAGGTCGCCAAGGCGCGCCTGAACTCACTGGCGAATGCCCTGAAGTCCGAAACCCGAGTGATCATCAAAGGCTAAAGTCAGATTTCCGTTGCCCCGTCCGGCTCTTCTTCGGATTGCTCAGGAATGTCTTCAGGGTCCTGGGGCGGTTTTTTCCGGATGATGATGTCACCATTTGGCAGCATCTCGGGCGTTTCATAGGCGCTCCAATCCTGAACCTTGCCGGCCAGTTCCGCCAACGCAGGGCCCATTTCCTCGATAAAGGACTTCATGGCCGGACCAAACTGATCGGCAAGTCCAAGCAGGTCGTCCAGCGCCGGCTCCATTTCCTGGCGCAACCCTTCGAAGAAAAGTTCGGCCCCCTGCTCCATCAGCGACTTTCCAGTGTCTTCCTCGGCGCTGGCAGGAAGTGCCAGGGTCAGGGTTATCGCGCAGATCGGAATAAAGTGTTTCATGACGCAAAATATAGGCGGTACGACCACTTGATGAAAGGTCAGAGGTCGATATCCAGCGTGACGGGGAAATGATCGGATGCGGTCAGCAATGCCGCGTGCAGATCTTCTGAGGTCTGACAGGCCGCGTCCCGAAAAGGGTGCCAGATACGCCAGTTTGGTTTGCGCGCGCGCAGGTTGTCGCTGATCATGATGTAGTCAAGCAGAGCCTCAAGAAATTGCCCGTCCGGGCGGGCAAACCGGGCGGTCGAAGGAGGGTTGCCCGACGGTGCCCCAAATGCGGTTGCCGCATGCGGATCGAACATTCCGGCCTGCAACACGATCTCGACCGAGGATCGTCCGAACAGGTGTTCGAACTCATCCAAGCCCGGGCCGTCATTCAGGTCACCCATCAGAATGACGTGCTCCCCCGCGTCGATATGCACCTCAACCCGCCGGGAAAGCCAAACGGCTTGTGCCAGTTGCTTGCGCCGGTTCGCGATCGAGATGCGGATCGCCTCGTCCCGCGTCTGGGCCCCGTGCGGCGCCTTGGATTTCAAATGCGCGCCGATCAGGCGGAACTGCCCCCCTGCGCGGGTTTGAACGGCCAGTTCCATTGGTGGCTTGGAAAAGCGCACGTGGTCTTCGGTCGCATCAATATCGAGATCGATGTGAAACACGCCATCAAAACGCGGAGCTGACTTCTCGTCGTCCTTCGGATCATGGCGAACCGTCAGCACAGCCGGATCGTATAGCAAGGCAAGCTCTTGATGCGTGTCGTTGGCAAACCCCATCACGGCATGGGATGTGCGCAGATCGAAGGCTTCGGCAAAGTTCTGCAGCGCGCGGATGGTGTCCTGCGTTTTTCCTGTATTCGGTGCCTCGACAATCAACACCGCGTCCGCATCGACTGCGGTCAGTACCTTTGCAATCGCCTCAACCTGCTGCGCCTTGGTCACGTCGTGGCGAGCGGACCAGCTGTCATCGACAAGCAAGTTATCCTTGCGATCAAACAAGTTGGCAAACCATTCGATATTGTAGGTCGCCAGCCGCATCCGCTCAGGCCCGCGCGCCGTTGATCTCGTCCCAGGCGCGGTTGATGTCGATCATCTTTTTCTCAGCCAGCCGAATGGCTTCTTCGGGCACACCGCGTGCCATCATCGCATCCGGGTGCGTCTCTCGTACTAGCTGTCGCCAGACCTTGCGAATATCGGGTAGCGGCATGTCTCGCGGGACACCCAGAACCGTGTAGGGGTCTTTGGGCGCGTCGGGCACGAACCGCTCACGCAGGGCCATAAACTGGGCGTCGGTCTGACCGAAAATCCGGCTAACTTCCTCCAGAAACTCGTTCTCGTTGGGGTGATAGAATCCGTCCGCCATCGCGATGTGGAACAGCCCCTCCATCAGGTCGCACAGTGTAGTGCTGTCATCGGCAAACATCCGGGCGATTTTACGGGCATAGTCCTGATAGCCAGCAACGTCCGTTCGGGCCATGTCAAAGACGCGCGCCGCGCCGGCCTCGTCTTCGCGGGCAATCTGAAACACGTCACGGAAGGCGGTCACCTCGTCCCGTGTAACCTGCCCGTCGGCCTTGGCCATTTTCGCGCCCAGCGCAATCACGGCAATTGCAAACGCGACCGAACGTTCCGGGGGCGTTCGCAGTTTCTCAAAAACCGCGGTCAGGCTTTCGCCCTGTGCAAGCGCGCTCAGCGCGTCGGATATACGAGTCCAGATCGACATGAGCGCACCCTAGCGTCCCAAATCGCGACTGTCAGGTGCGACTAATCAGTCCGCGGCAAGAATTTTCTGCATCAGCACAAGATCCAGCCATTTGCCCCATTTGAAACCAACCTCTGGCATGCGACCGACCTCGGAAAAACCGAGCGACGCGTGAAAAGCGATGGCGTCCAAATTGGCCGAAGAAATGCCAGCCACCAGCACGTGCACGCCTTCTGCCTGCGCCACGGCCTCAAGGGCCCACATCAACGACCGCCCCGCGCCCCGCCCGCGCGCCTCAGGGGCCAGTTGGATCGTATGCTCGCGACACC
This sequence comes from Ruegeria lacuscaerulensis, assembly GCF_013031245.1. Taxonomy (GTDB): domain Bacteria; phylum Pseudomonadota; class Alphaproteobacteria; order Rhodobacterales; family Rhodobacteraceae; genus Ruegeria; species Ruegeria lacuscaerulensis_C. The sequence continues at coordinate 150,988 of NZ_WPZL01000001.1, read as the reverse complement.
GCGCATATCCCGGCCCGGAACGAAACGGGCCATAGGTGGCAAAACCCACCACCTGCCCGTCGACTTCGGCCACAAGATAAGCTGGACAGCGGTTTTTGATATCAACAGCAATATCTTCGGCGCTCCGCTCATCGGTCGTGAAGGTGACGAGCGTCTCGCGGATGATCGCGTTGGTGATCGCAGCAATAGCGGCTGCATCCGCAACCTGAGCTTGCCGGGTTATCATTCCAGCACGCGTTTGCCATGAGGTGTCTCGAACTCAGCCTGCAATGCGGCAGGTCCGGTGTCAAACACGACCATCTCCAAATCCCCCAAAAGCCTCGCTAAGTCCAAAGCCTCCGGATGGTAAACCACGAGGCGCTGCAGACGGCAGCCGCTGTCCTGCAGCATCTTGGCCGGGTGCAGATCACCGTGCCACTGAATGAGCGCCGGGAACAGGTTGTCAAAGGGCAAGCGCCCATTGGGCGGAACCGCCATCTGCCATCGCAGAGCCCCACGAGCCAGGTCAATTGGACGACCGACACCGTCGGGAAAGACAGTCAGCGACTCTGCGATATTTGACACCCGGCAAATCCAGTTGGTCAGGCGGGGCTGACCCTTAAACCGGTCCAGGTCAAACCACCGGGTTCTTTCGGGATTGGGGGCTTCCGGGTCTATCGCGATGGCCTCCAGATAAAGCCCATTCCGCAGGCCCAGCAGCCGGTTGTAGGTGCCGAACTTTTCGTGCTTGCCGCCATCCTGCAGCGGTACGCCTAACGCTTGTTCGATATGAGCAGACGCCTCTGTGAGCGTTTCGCCCGCAACGGCCAGATGATCCAGTAACACGCGCGCCCTCCTGTGAAAAAGACCAGACCCAAACGGATCTGGTCGCATGTTTTCGTCAAAGGCACAGGATCACAAGATTTTTCGTTGAAAATCTTGGTGGGGTCAGCCTTTGGCCTCGCCGATCAGACGCAAGATGTCCTGCGCGGCCTCGGGGATATTGGTGCCCGGCCCAAAGATCGCCTTGACGCCGTGATCATAGAGGAACTGGTAATCCTGCTGCGGGATGACACCACCACAGATCACGATGATATCCTCGGCCCCTGCCTTTTTCAGCTCTTCGACCAGCTGCGGTGCAAGTGTTTTGTGCCCCGCTGCCTGCGACGAGATGCCGACGACGTGCACGTCGTTGTCCACCGCATCCTGTGCAGCTTCGGCCGGGGTTTGGAACAATGGTCCAACGTCCACGTCAAACCCGATATCGGCAAAGGCGGTGGCGATCACCTTGGCGCCCCGGTCGTGACCGTCCTGCCCCATCTTGACCACCAGCAATCGCGGTCGACGACCCTCGGCTTCAGCGAACTCCTCGATGGATTTCTGAATGGCTGCAAAGCCTTCGTCGCCCTCATAGGCCGCCCCGTAGACACCGGCCAGCGTTTTCACTTCGGCGCGGTGACGACCGAACTCTTTTTCCATTGCCATGCTGATCTCTCCTACGGATGCGCGGGCGCGGGCGGCCTCGACGGCAGCGGCCAGCAGGTTTCCACCCTCTTTGGCAGTCTTGGTGAGTGCGGCCAGCGCGGTCTGGCACGCAGCCTCATCACGTGTTGCGCGGATACGTTCCAGCCGCGCAACTTGGGCCTCACGAACGGCGACATTGTCGACGTCCAGAATGTCGATTGGGTCTTCCTGTTCCTTGCGGTATTTGTTGACCCCGACGATTACCTCATCGCCCCGGTCGATCATCGCCTGACGGCGCGCTGCCGATTCCTCGATGCGCAACTTGGGCATGCCCGAGGCGACAGCCTTGGTCATACCGCCCATTTCCTCGACCTCTTCCATCAGCGCCCAGGCCTTTTCGACCAGTTCATTGGTCAGGCTTTCAACATAGTACGAGCCCGCCAAAGGATCGACCACATCGGTCACTCCCGTTTCTTCTTGCAGCACCAATTGCGTGTTCCGCGCAATGCGGGCCGAGAAATCGGTGGGCAGCGCTATCGCCTCATCCAGTGCGTTGGTGTGCAGCGACTGGGTGCCGCCCAGAACCGCGCTCATCGCCTCATAGGCGGTGCGGATCACGTTGTTATAGGGGTCCTGCTCCTGCAGCGACACGCCAGAGGTCTGGCAGTGAGTTCGCAGCATTTTCGAACGCTCGGATTTCGCGCCGAACTCGGTCATCACCCGGTGCCACAACGTGCGAGCAGCGCGCAGTTTGGCGATTTCCATGAAGAAATTCATACCGATAGCGAAGAAGAACGACAGACGGCCCGCGAACTTGTCCACATCCATCCCGGCTTCGGTCGCTGCGCGCACGTATTCACGACCATCAGCCAGCGTATAAGCCAACTCCTGCACCAGGTTCGCCCCGGCCTCTTGCATATGGTAGCCCGAGATCGAGATCGAATTGAATTTGGGCATCTCGTTCGATGTGAAATCAATGATGTCCGAGATGATCCGCATCGACGGCTCGGGCGGATAGATATAGGTGTTGCGCACCATGAATTCTTTCAGAATATCATTCTGAATAGTGCCGGACAGTACGGATTTGTCGTGCCCCTGCTCTTCACCCGCGACAATGAAACTTGCCAGGATCGGGATCACCGCGCCGTTCATCGTCATCGAGACCGAGACCTTGTCCAGCGGAATGCCGTCGAACAGGATCTTCATGTCCTCGACGCTGTCTATTGCCACACCGGCTTTACCCACATCGCCAACAACGCGCGGGTGGTCGCTGTCGTACCCCCTGTGCGTCGCCAGATCGAAGGCCACCGAGACACCCTGCTGCCCCGCAGCCAGATTGCGGCGGTAAAACGCGTTCGATTCCTCAGCTGTCGAGAACCCGGCATACTGACGGATCGTCCACGGACGCCCCGCATACATCGTCGCCTTTACCCCGCGCGTGAACGGACCGAACCCGGGCAAGGACCCCATATGTGGCAGATCGGCGGTATCGTCGTGCGTGTAGAGCGGTTTGACGTCGATGCCTTCCAAAGTCTCTTTGGTCAGGTCTTCCAACGGGCGACCGCGCAGCTCTTTTTCGGCCAGCGCCTGCCAGTCCTTCGTATCGGTCATAGCGATTTCCTCTTTTCAATTCGGATCGCGCCGGGGCATGGCCCGCGCATTGTGATGTTCAGTGCCGCCCGTTCGGGTACGGCTAAGCGCAACATTTTGAACGCCATGTTCATTTCGCTGGTCGCATTCGTCGACGCAGAGGCTATATTCAAACGAACAGGAGGCCTCATGACACGAACGCTTGCCCTTGTTTTCTCGGCACTATTCCCGCTGGCCGCTTTGGCGGCGGATGGGTCTGCACCCGCCGGTGAAGATTTCGTCCGCCCTGCCGGTGACAGCGAATTAAGCGAATATCTATGGGTCAGCCGACCCATTGTCGTTTTCGCTGACACACCTGCAGACCCGCGGTTCCAACAACAAATCGACATGCTGCTTGAGGGCGAAGATGCGATGCGGGACCGGGATGTCGTAGTCCTGACCGATACCGACCCATCGGCGCGGTCTCCGATTCGGGCACAGCTGCGTCCACGCGGGTTCCAGATGGTGTTCGTCGACAAGGACGGCGTCGTCAAACTGCGCAAACCCAGCCCCTGGAGCGTCCGCGAAATCGGCCGTTCTATCGACAAGACGCCCCTGCGCGAACGCGAGATTCGTGAACGGCGCGAGGGCGGTTGAGCGCCTTCGCCACGCCCATAGCACCCGGCGCAGAACACCGGGAACTTATGGAGATATGGCAAATGCGCGGTCATGATCATTCAAACTCGATGATCACATCGTCTACGGCGAGGCTGTCGCCGGGGCCTGCGTTGATCTTGGCTACGGTGCCTTTCTTCTCGGCGCGCAGGATGTTTTCCATCTTCATCGCCTCGACGGTGCACAGCGCCTGGCCTTCCTGAACCTCCTGCCCAACTTCAACATCGACCTTCACGATCAGACCGGGCATCGGGCAGAGCAGCATTTTTGAGGTATCCGGCGGCAGTTTTTCTGGCATCATTCTGGCCAGTTCTGCCTGCCGCGGACGGCGCACATGCACCTTCAGGTCCGCCCCCCGGTTGCGGATGCGGAACCCGCCCGAGATCTTGTCGACCTTCAGAACCAGCGGGCTGCCATTCACGTCCAGCACCGCCAATTGATCACCCGGCGTCCAGTCCGATGCCACGCGCAAGGTGGTACCGTCTTCGAATTTGACCGTTGCGCCTTCTCGGTCAGCATTCACCTGAACAGGGTATTCCTGACCTTGCAGCGTCACAACCCAACGTTTGCCGACCTTGCGTTCGTGATTGTCCATCCGGCCGGAAACGCGCGTCCTGCGGATTTCAGCAACTCGGTGCATCGCCGCGCAGGAGGCCGCGATCTGGTGCAGGTCGGATTCGGGCAGAGTTACCCCCTGGAACCCATCCGGGTATTCTTCGGCAATGAAGGCCGTGGTCATGTCGCCACTGATGAATTTCGGGTGGTCCATCACGGCGGACAGGAACGGCAAGTTGTGGCCGATGCCCTCAACCTCGAAGCTGTCCAGCGCCACGCGCATGGCCTCGATCGCCTGTTCGCGGATCGGAGCCCAGGTACACAGCTTGGCAATCATCGGGTCGTAATACATGCTGATCTCGCCGCCTTCATAGACGCCTGTATCATTGCGCACGGCGGTTTCGCCTTCGGGCGCGTCACCCTGCCATTTGCCGTTGACCAGCAACGGACCGGCAGCGGTTTCCTGCGGCGGGCGATAGCGTGTCAGACGACCAATCGACGGCAGGAAGCCGCGATAGGGGTCTTCAGCATAAAGACGGTTTTCGATGGCCCAGCCGGTCAGGGTCACGTCGTCCTGTGTGATCGAAAGTTTCTCACCCGCGGCCACGCGGATCATCTGTTCGACCAGATCGACACCAGTGATCAGTTCGGTCACCGGGTGTTCCACCTGCAGACGAGTGTTCATCTCCAGGAAATAGAAGTTCTTGTCACCATCGACGATGAATTCCACCGTGCCCGCGCTGGCATAGTTCACGGCCTTGGCCAAGGCCACCGCTTGCTCACCCATCGCTTTACGCGTTTCCGGGTCGAGGAACGGCGACGGCGCCTCCTCCACCACTTTCTGGTTACGGCGCTGGATCGAGCACTCACGTTCGCCCAGATAGATTCCATTGCCATGGCTGTCGCAAAGCACCTGAATTTCGATGTGGCGCGGCTGAGTCACGAATTTCTCGATGAAAATCCGGTCGTCGCCAAAGGAATTAGCTGCCTCGTTCTTGGACGACTGGAATCCTTCGCGCGCCTCTTCATCATTCCAGGCGATGCGCATGCCTTTACCACCGCCGCCGGCGCTGGCCTTGATCATCACGGGATAGCCGATGTCGTTCGAGATCTTCACCGCCTCATCCGCGTTTTCGATCAGGCCCATGTAACCGGGCACGGTCGAAACGCCCGCTTCCTGCGCGATTTTCTTCGAGGTGATCTTGTCCCCCATGCTTTCAATCGCGCCAACCGGGGGGCCGACAAACGCTACGCCTTCAGCATCCAGCGCTTCAGCGAATTTCGAGTTTTCGGACAGAAAACCGTATCCGGGATGCACGGCCTGCGCCCCGCTTTGGCGAATTGCTTCCATCACCTTGTCAATCACGATGTAGGACTGGTTCGCAGGCGGAGGGCCAATGTGAACCGCTTCGTCCGCCATCGACACATGCAACGCGTTTCTGTCCGCGTCCGAGTAAATGGCAACAGTGCCGATACCCATCTTACGAGCGGTCTTGATGACCCGGCAGGCGATCTCGCCCCGGTTGGCGATCAGGATCTTGTTGAACATGGAACGTCCTTTGTCTTTGTGTTCTGGAAACGCAAAACGCCGCCGCGGGGAATTGACCCTGCGACGGCGTGATGCGCGATGACGGACGGGGCGACGCGCGCCCCAGTGCATTCGGTGTTACCTACAGTTGTTCTGCGTCTTGCAGTACAGCACGTTGCCCGCTGCACCGACCACTGCGCCCAACAGCGGGTCGGCGCTGACGACCGCCGCGCCCACCGCTCCTGCGCCGCCGCCAAGCAGCGCCTGTTCGCCCGTGCTGTCACCACACGCGGCAAGGCCGGCACAGGCCGCCACTGCAAGGTAAATACGTGAGAATCGCATGTCTTCTGCCCCTTTAGGTTTCTTGACTCATTCGGGGGCACTTGCCGCAACCAGGCGTTGTTATTCAATAACAGGGGCGGTGAAGTGGGTATTTGCGCAGGTTTATGCCGCTTGAAGCGCGTAGTGTGCACAAAGAAAAACGCGGGCAGGATTTTGTGGGTTTCACAAACCTGCCCGCGGAAGGAAGGGGTACGGAATAGTAGGTGCTTGTGCGGCGCAGGCAAAGTAGAGCCGCACTGCCCGTTCAGATTGCACGGCATAATCGACACCGCAAACAAAGGTTTGTTTCCAACTGAGATTCCGGCTGGAAACCGCCAATCTGGCAAAATCCCGCGCAAATTCGTGCCGACATGGATCATGGCCGCATGCGTGGGTTTGGCATCCAAATCCGTCACGTTCCCGTTACAAATTCCTCGGGCATTACGGTTTTCTGCATATGCAACATCACGAATCGGCGGCATTACCCGCAGTAAAATAATATTCACGAACAGAATGTTAACCGATCTGTTCACCATGCTGTGAAAAACCGTGGTCTTAAACACACTTTTGCATGAGCAAATTATCAATTTCCATCCCGTTCTCGTGATTTCCAACGCTGACATTTGCGTGAAACCTTGAGTTTGTACACTTGCACACAAGGAAACACTCACATGATTACAAAGAGAAAAAAGGCAATCCTGCTTGCTGCCTCTGCTCTTAGTGTGACCAGCACGCTTGCTTTTGCCCAAGACGCCCAAACCCAGGCCGAACTGGATGCATTGCGCGCCCGTGTCGAGGCCCTGGAGGCCGCGAACCCTGGCTCTGGCACCGGAGATCTGAGGATCGGAAACACCACTCTTGATGTCTATGGCTACATCAAGGCCGATTTTTTCTATGACTTCGAATTTGACCAGGGTGATACCGCCTTTGTGAACGTCATCGGTGAACCATCGGCCGCGACCAGCGGCACTTTTGGTGCAACTGTTCGCCAGTCCCGGATCGGATTGCGCACCAGCACACCCAGCGCCATTGGTGAAATCGGCGGTCAGCTTGAGCTGGACTTGTTCGCCTCGAACGGTACTGCAGAGCTGCGCCTGCGCCACGCCAATATCACGATCGGAGACAACTGGCTGATTGGTCAGACATGGACCAATTTCATGCCGCTGGACACCTATCCGACCTCGGTTGAATTCAACGGCCCGGTTGGTATTCCTTTTGCCCGCGTTCCGCAGGTTCGCTATTCGAACCGATTTGCTACCAACACAACGTTTTCGACTTCCATCGAAGAGAATGTCGGCGGTTCGAACTCCAACGATCCGGTCCTGACTGCGGCGGTTGAATATAACGATGGCACTTATGTCGCCCGCGCCTCGGCGCTGTACGGCAAGGCCGAAGGTGGAGGAGTTGAAGTCGACCAGACAGGTTTCACCGTGTCCGGATCGATCCGTCCGTGGGAAGGCGGCCTGTTCCAGGTCAACTATGTCAACGGCCAGGCGCTTGGTCCCTACATGATCGGTCTGGGTGATCCGGTTGTCGGCGGTCAGGCTAACGACGTTGACGGATATACCATTGAATTCCGCCAGGACCTCGGCCCCAAATGGAATGTCGGTATCTCCCATGGCAGGGAAAGCTACGACCTGCCGACCTCGACTGGCACGTTGTCTTTTACCGAGCTTGAAACGATCCACGTAAACGCCTTTTACAAGGCCACTGACAATCTGACCCTCAGCGCGGAATATATCTACGGCGAAAGGAACGACGCGCCCACGGGCCGGACTTTTGATGGCAACCGGGTCCAGGTGGCCGCTCAGTTGAATTTCTGAGCGCACATACCCACCCTGCCCGACCTTGGGCAGGGTTTTTGCCGGGATAGCCCCAAGATTGGTATGTGCGACAGCGGCTTGCATGAGTCACCGCACCCCGTCGAAAATGTCGGGGAAGGACATCCGAGCCACGTCCGGATCAATCACCAACAACGCATCATAACTGGCCGGATCAAACGGGTCTTCGGCCGGAACGACCTCACGCTCGAAAAACCAGCTCAGGCGCCCGGCGTCCAGATTGCCACGCTCGAATGGCTGATCACCGAAGTGTTCCCACAACGCCTCCATGAAGGCCGCGTCCGCGCGGCGGTCCGCCGGCTTGCGGTCGCGAAACCTCTCACGCCGGGTCAGGGAGGTGACGCCCTTGGGATTTGCCCGGCGAATGGTGAACTGAAAATCGGTTCCGGGCATGCGTCCGGGAAATCCGCGATGTTTCAGCATACCGGCACCTCCTCGATTTTATAGTTCATGGGAAAAAGAAACGTGTACCCGAGATTGGACGGGATCATGTCGCGCACCTCCAAAGCCGTATTGGTGTCCAGAAACGCTCTGATGACGTGAAATGGGGTTTCATGATCAGAGCCCCTCCCAGATACACCGGGACTGCTCCAGCCGGTAGGCTTCAAAATACTGAGTTGCGTCAGGCGATGAACGCCCGAACTCGATTGGCCGGTCGGACAGAGAAATAACAACTCGCGCGGGATCGAGTTCATATTTCGCTACATAGGCAACCGCGAGGGTCTGACACAGGTGCTCCATATCCGCCGAAGCGACATCATACCCGATCCGCCCAACGGTGGAGCCGATCTTAGGCGCGATAAAGCGAAACCTCACCCAAAGCTCACCCGGGTTATTGTCCAGCAGGACATCGCTCAGATGCACGGGTTGTCCGGACGGCACCGGCAGCAGGTTGTCAGATTGCGCGAAAGCAGGCGACGCCCATCCCAACAGGACCATAGCAAAGGCGCGACCCCAGACCCACAAGTGAGCTCCTCTCTCCGGGGTCGCGCGCGCATGGCTATTGGCCTGCGCGGTTCTATGTCTGATAGGGCATTTCATTAGCAGCTTTGGCCTCAAAGTCAAACTTGCCATCCGGTAATCTTACCCGGCCAGCCTGCAGACTGTGCTGCAATATGCGGCTGGCCCGGTAAATTATTCACATCTCACCCGTCACAGCGGAATATTGTCGTGCTTTTTCCACGGATTCTTCAGCTGCTTGTTGCGCAGGCTGGCAAAGGCCCGGGACACACGGCGGCGGGTGGATTGCGGCATGATCACCTCATCAATGAAGCCCCGCTCGGCGGCAACAAAGGGGTTGGCAAACCGGTCTTCATAATCCTGCGTGTGCTGCGCGATCTTCTCGGCGTCACCCAGGTCTGAGCGGTGGATGATCTCGGTCGCACCCTTGGCACCCATCACTGCGATCTCGGCCGTGGGCCAGGCATAGTTGAAATCACCGCGCAGGTGTTTCGAGGCCATAACGTCATAAGCGCCACCATAGGCCTTGCGAGTGATCACGGTCACTTTGGGAACCGTCGCCTCGCCATATGCGAACAGAAGTTTGGCGCCGTGCTTGATCACACCGCCATATTCCTGCGACGTCCCGGGCAGAAAGCCCGGTACATCCACAAAGGTCAGGATTGGAATCTCGAAACAGTCACAGAACCGAACGAACCGTGCGGCCTTGCGCGAACTGTCGATATCCAGACAACCCGCCAGAATCATCGGCTGGTTGGCCACGACGCCCACGGTCTGCCCTTCCAGACGGATGAAGCCGGTGATGATGTTCTTGGCGAAGTCTTCTTGGATCTCGTAGAAATCGCCCTCATCCGCCACTTTGGAGATGAGTTCCTTCATGTCGTAGGGCGTGTTCGGATTGTCCGGGATCAAAGTGTCCAGCGAAGTCTCGACCCGTTCAGGACTGTCGAAGAAGGGGCGAACCGGCGGCTTCTCGCGGTTGTTGAGCGGCAGGAAATCGACCAGACGACGCACCTCTGCCAACGCCTCGACATCGTTTTCGAACGCGCCATCGGCGACCGAAGATTTCCTGGTGTGGGTCGAAGCTCCGCCCAGTTCCTCAGCGGTGACCACTTCGTTGGTTACGGTTTTCACGACGTCGGGTCCGGTCACGAACATGTACGAGGTGTCTTTGACCATGAAGATAAAGTCGGTCATTGCCGGGCTATAGACCGCACCACCGGCGCAGGGACCCATGATCACACTGATTTGCGGCACTACGCCCGAGGCCATGATGTTGCGCTGGAACACTTCGGCATAACCCGCCAGTGATGCCACGCCTTCCTGAATGCGCGCTCCGCCCGAGTCGTTGATGCCGATCACGGGCGCACCATTCTGGATCGCCATATCCATGATCTTGCAAATCTTCTGGGCGTGGGTTTCCGAAAGAGACCCCCCGAACACAGTGAAATCCTGGCTGAACACATAGACCATCCGGCCGTTGATCGTGCCCCAGCCAGTGACAACGCCATCGCCCGAAAGCTTTTGTTTTTCCATCCCGAAATCGGTGCAGCGGTGGCTGACGAACATGTCGAACTCTTCGAAACTACCTTCATCCAACAGCAGTTCGATCCGCTCGCGCGCTGTCAGCTTTCCACGCCCGTGCTGTGCGTCGATACGCTTTTGCCCGCCCCCAAGCCGGGCGTCGTTACGGCGGTCTTCAAGCTCGGTAAGGATGTCTTTCATGACGTTGATCCCCTGTAAAATTTGCCCGAACATACAGACAGGTGATCCCAAGCCAAAGGTCTTTTCGGCAAATTTGCAAAACTTTGAAAATGTGCCAGTGGAAAACTGCAAATTTGTTAATGTCATCCGCGCCCGATCAACCCGGTGGCCTTTTCCAATGACAAGCCCTAAGAGTGAACCATGCAGTTCAGTTCCACCTCTGTCGGTCGCACTCCGCCCACCCTCCTGACGCTGGTTTTGCTGTCGGGAATGTCCGCGCTCAGCATCAATCTGCTTTTGCCAAGCTTACCCAATATGGCAGTCCATTTCGACGCCGACTACAAAATCATGCAGCTGTCGATTTCACTTTACCTGCTGACAAATGCGGTGCTGCAAATCCTGATTGGCCCGCTGGCAGATCAACTGGGACGCAGGCCTGTCATTCTGGGAGGGTTAGCCCTGTTCCTGTTGGCGACACTTGGCTGCATTTACGCCCCGAATGTCGAAACCTTCCTGGCATTCAGGATGTGCCAGACAGTTATCGTGGTCGGCCAGGTTCTCAGCCGGGCCGCTGTCCGCGATATGTATGAACAGGATCGGGCCGCCTCAATGATTGGTTACGTGACAATGGGAATGGCAGTGGTTCCCATGATCGCACCAGCTGTTGGCGGGCTGTTGGAGGAAAGCTTCGGCTGGAAAGCAAACTTCTGGCTGCCTTTCGGACTGGCCGCGCTGGCATTGATCCCGACTTATCAGGATTTCGGTGAAACGGCGGCAAAAAGCGGCCGGTCCCTGCTTCAGCAATTCCGTGAATACCCCGAGCTTCTGACGTCGCCCCGGTTTTGGGGATACGCCATGTCGTCAGCTTTGTCCTCAGGCGCGTTTTTCGCTTACCTGGGCGGCGCTCCTTTTATCGGAACCGAAGTTTTCGGCATGACTGCCGCAAAAGTAGGATTCTATTTTGGCGCTCCGGCCATCGGGTATTTCGTAGGAAACTTCATCAGCGGACGCTTCTCTGTTCGTTTCGGAGTAAATCGCATGGTCTTTTGGGGGTGCTGGCTCAATGCGATTGGCGTGGCCCTGTCAGCAACCTTGTTTCTGGCCGGTTTGGGAACAGCGCTTAGTTTCTTTGGGTTCATGACGTTCGTGGGCATCGGAAACGGTATGTCCATTCCCAACGCAACCGCAGGATCATTGTCGGTCCGCCCTCACCTTGCAGGCACAGCATCAGGCCTGAGCGGCGCCATCATGCTGGGAACCGGAGCCGCCCTCAGCGCATTGGCCGGAGCACTTTTGACGCAGGATACAGGTGCGATGCCCTTGCTTTGGCTTATGCTGACCACCGCTGTTCTCGCAATTTTTGCCATCACCGCCGTGATCCGACGCGAAAGACGGTTGGGACTTTAGGAAACTTGCCTTAACGGGTTTGCAAAGCTAGCTTGCAGAAACAGAAAAGTTGCAAAGGCAGGCTATGGCCACCCAAAAACTCTATGCCGGTGCGAAGCTGCGCGAAATGCGCACACGCCTGACACTGACGCAGAAGGAATTTGCCGCCAAACTGGGCGTTTCGCTGCCCTATCTGAACCAGATGGAGAACAACAACAGGCCGATTTCGACCACGGTTGTTCTGGCGCTGGCTCAGGAGTTTGGAATGGACGTTACTGAGCTTAGCACAGGGGACAGCGAACGACTGGTCTCGGACATGCGCGAGGCGCTGGCCGATCCAATATTCGACGATGCCACACCGCCGCTGGCGGACCTGAGATTGACGGCCTCGAACGCTCCCGCCCTTGCCCGTGCGTTCATCGCATTGCACAGAACCTATCGGCAAACCCATGAGCGCCTAGCCTCTTTGGACGAAGCGTTAGGGCGCGAAGACGCACGGATTCAGGCAAGCCCGTGGGAAGAAGTGCGCGATTTTTTCCACTATTGCGACAACTATATAGATGCCGTCGACCGCGCAGCCGAGAGGTTTGCCGCACGGGCCGAGGAAGCCGGCGGCGTCCGGGCCGCAGCCATCAACAGTCTGGCAGAGCGCGGCATTCGGGTTCAGTTTGTGGAAATCCAAGAAATCCGCAAATACGATGCCGACAGCAAAACACTGCTGCTCTCGTCCCGCAGCTTCCCGCAAACGCAAGTGTTTCAACTGCTGTTGCAGGTCGCTTTGCTGAGTCAGGATAAACTGCTTGAGGCCACCCTGGATTTTGCCAAGTTCCAAAGCGATGAAGCCCGCTCAATCGCCAAGATCGGTCTGGCCAATTACTTCGCCGGGGCGTCGCTTATGCCTTACGAGGCGTTTCTGACCGCCGCGCAGGACTACCGCCACGATCTGGAGTTGCTCAGCAACCGTTTTGGAGCATCCATCGAACAGGTGGCGCACAGGCTGTCCACCCTGCAACGACCGGGTGCCAAAGGTATCCCGTTCTTTTTCGTGCGTGTAGATCAGGCCGGAACGATCACCAAGCGCCACTCGGCCACGCGTCTGCAATTTGCCCGGTTCGGTGGCGCGTGCCCCCTGTGGAACGTCCACCGCGCCTTTGAAACCCCCGGCCATTTCCTGCGGCAACTCGCGGAAACGCCCGATGGCGTCCGTTATATTTCTCTCGCACGGGATGTGTCGAAATCGGGAGGTTCATATGGCGCACCCGTGCGCCGATATGCCATTGCGCTGGGGTGTGAAATCCGCCACGCCGAGGCGTTGGTCTATGCCGATAACCTCGATATCAACAATGCCAGTGCCTATGAGCCGATCGGCATCTCGTGCCGTATCTGCGAGCGGCAAAACTGCCACCAACGCTCGGTTCCGCCACTGGAAAGGCGGCTTTCCATTGATACCCATACACGCGGCACGCTGCCGTACGAAGTTACTTGACCAAAAAGAGGGCGCGGCTGGCTGTGACGGGGGCAGCGCCCCCGCCTCATGGTGTCAGGCTTTCGACAAAATCGCCCAGATCTCGTCCTTCAACGCTGCGCGCTTCTTACGCATCTCACCCTCGGCCAGATCTTCCATCGGCTCGACATTGGTTTCGGCGCGATGCACAGTGCGGTTGATCTCGTGATACTCATCCGCCAGCCGGGCAAAATGCGCATCCGATTGCTTGAGCTGACTCATCAATTCAACCTTGTCCGGAAACTCTTCGGCCAGTTCATGTGGGGTGTGGGACATTCCTGTTCGCTCCTCAAATATGTCGTTGCGATTCAGGTCTATAGGATACCGCCCCACCCCGCTTTGACGCTGATCAAATCACCGCTGGGTGGTTGCCCATGCCGGATGAATCCACGGGCGGTCATTTGCCTTTGACAATGCCTCTTTACCCAACAGATGATCCGACATCTTCTCACCGACCATGATCGAAGGCGCGTTTAGGTTGCCGTTGGTGATCTGCGGGAAAATCGAGCTGTCCGCGACACGCAACCCATCCACTCCGATTACGCGGCCCTCGGGATCGACCACCGCGTTTTTGTCATCGGCTCGGCCCATCCGGCAGGTACCGCAGGGGTGATAGGCACTTTCGGCATGTTCGGATATGAATGCGTTGAGCTCTTCATCCGTCTGAACTTCGGCGCCCGGTTGAATTTCCTTGCCCGAATAGGGCTTGAAGGCATCCTGACCGAAAATTTCGCGCGTCATACGGATGCAAGTGCGGAAATCCTCCCAATCCTCTTCATGGCTCATGTAGTTGAAACGGATCACAGGCGCATCCTCGACCCTGGCCGAACGCAGGGTGACCGCGCCGCGTGATGGTGAGCGCATCGGGCCAACATGGGCCTGGAACCCGTGCCCCTCGGCTGCGGCCTGCCCGTCGTAACGGACAGCAATCGGCAGGAAGTGGTACTGAATGTCGGGGTATTCCACACCTGGCTTCGACCGGATGAAAGCCGCGCTTTCGAACTGGTTCGATGCGCCCAGGCCGGTTTTGGTGAACAGCCATTGTGCCCCGATCAAGCCTTTGCTGACCAGGTTCCAATGCTTGTACAGCGTGATCGGCTGCAGCGACGCCTGCTGAATGTAAAGCTCCAGATGGTCCTGCAGGTTCGCACCTACGCCCGGACGATCAGCGACAACCTCAATCCCATGTTCGGTCAGGTGCGCGGCTGATCCAATCCCGGACAGCATCAGCAATTTGGGCGAGTTGATCGACGACGCCGCCAGAACCACCTCGCGACGGGCGCGGATGATTTCTTTTTTGCCACCGCGCACCAGCTCAATCCCGGTCGCGCGTCCGTTTTCTATGACCACCCGACACGCCAATCCACGCACGATATCGCAGTTGTCGCGCTTGAGCGCGGGCTTCAGATAGGCATTCGCCGCCGACCAGCGCCGTCCTTTCCAGACGGTCTGTTCCATCGGCCCAAAACCTTCCTGTTTTTCGCCGTTATAATCGCCGGTGACTTCGTACCCTGCCTGTTGTCCCGCATCGACGAAGGCCTGAAACAATGGATTCTCTCGCGGACCGCGCGAGACATGCAGCGGGCCGTCGGTTCCGCGCCATTTCGGGTCACCACCATGGCCGCCGTCATGCCACGTCTCCATGCGTTTGTAATAGGGCAGCACGTCCGAGTAGGACCAGCCATCGGCCCCCATCTCGGCCCAGGTGTCAAAGTCGCGCGCGTGGCCGCGTACGTATACCATGCCGTTGATCGAGGATGACCCGCCAATTACCTTGCCGCGTGGACAGGCCAGTTGACGGTTGTTCAGATGCGGCTCGGGCTCGGACCGGTAGCCCCAGTCATACATTGGCATGTTCATCGGATAGCTCAGCGCCGCCGGCATCTGGATGAAAGGGCCGGCATCGGTGCCGCCATGTTCGATCACCAGAACCGAGGCGCCCGCCTCGCTCAGTCGATAAGCCATCGCGCATCCTGCGGATCCTGCGCCTACGATGACGAAATCTGCTTCCATTTTCAGGTCTCCATAACCCTCCGGGTTGAGATTTCACGAAATCTCATCGCCTCCGGCGGGAGTATTTTCAAAAAGATGAAGAGGTTATTCGCCACGCGGGAAACGGGCGTTTTCCTCAACGGTATTCAGGTCCATGTGGTTGCGCATGTAACGCTCGGACGCTTTTTGCAGAGGCTGGTAATCCCACGGATAATAACCGCCCTGCCTAAGCGCCTCGTACACGACCCAGCGGCGGGCCTGGCTGGCGCGGACATCGGCGTCGAACCGATCCAGATCCCAACGCGCCTCGGATTTTGCCCGCAGAGATTCCAGCGTACCTGAGTGGTCGGGATGGTCTGCAAGGTTGTCCTGTTCGTGCGGATCGGTTTCCAGATCAAAAAGCTGATCCGGGTCCAGCGCACAGCGGTTGTACTTCCACTTGCCATAGCGCAGCGAAACCAGGGGCGCATAGGACGCCTCGGCGGCGTATTCCATCATGACTGGCGCAGTCCGTTCCGTTCCATTGGCCAGCGGAACGAGGTCTTCACCATCGGTCCACGGGGCAATCTCGGCCATATCCACACCCGCCAACGCACCAAGGGTCGGTGTGACGTCAATTGTGGAAACGGGCGTATCGATGCGGCCGGCCGGCATTCCCGGCGCAGAAATCATCAGCGGTACCCGCGCCGAACCTTCGTAGAAGTTCATTTTGAACCAAAGACCACGTTCCCCCAGCATGTCGCCATGGTCCGAGACGAACATGATGATGGCATCCTGCCGCGTGGCTTCCAGCACTTCGAGGATTTCGCCGATCTTGTCGTCGAGATACGTGATATTGGCAAAATACGCGCGCCGCGACTTACGGATGTCCTCTTCGATAATGTCGAAGCTGCGCCAGTCGTTGGCGTCGAAGATACGCTGCGAATGTGGGTCTTGATTGTCATAGCCAAGGTTCGAAACCTCTGGCAGCAGATGTTCGCAGTCTTCGTATAGGTCCCAATACTTGCGACGCGCCACGTAGGGGTCGTGAGGGTGCGTAAAGCTGACAGTCACGCACCACGGGCGGTCATCTTTGCCGCGCGCCAGATCATAGAGCTTGGCCTTGGCGTTGTAGGCGACCTCGTCATCATACTCCATCTGATTGGATATCTCGGCCACCCCTGCGCCCGTCACCGAACCCATATTGTGGTACCACCAGTCGATCCGCTCGCCCGGTTTGCGGTAATCCGGGGTCCAGCCGAAATCGGCCGGGTAGATGTCGGTGGTCAGGCGATCCTCGAACCCGTGCAACTGATCTGGGCCGACGAAGTGCATTTTGCCGGACAGGCAGGTGTAATAGCCCGCACGGCGCAAATGGTGCGCATAGGTAGGGATATCGCTGCGGAACTCTGCAGCGTTGTCGTAAACGCCGGTGCGCGTTGGCAATTGACCCGACATGAAGCTGGCCCGCCCCGGGGCACAGAGGGGTGAAGCCGTGTAAGCGTTGGCAAACCGGGTCGATTTTTCGGCCAGTTTCTTCAGGTTCGGTGCATGAAGCCAGTCAGCAGGACCATCAGGAAAGAGGGTCCCGTTTAACTGATCCACCATCAGGATCAGAATGTTGGGTTTTGTCATTTTTCAGCCTCGAGCAGAGTGGTGAGGACACGCAGTGCGTGGTTGACGGCCAGTTGCGGCTCTTCCGGAGCGCTGAGCGCAGCACGGATATACAGCCCGTCAATCAGTGCGATCATGTTCTCGGCAGCCTCGACCGGATCGCTTAGCATTGGACGCAGGGCGTCGATAAGGTTGGAACGGATACGCGCCTGATAGATTTGCCACAGCCTCAGCGCGTCATCGTTTGTCTGCGCCAGAACGTAAAACGTCATCCACGCGGCGATGACATCGGGCGTGAAGCAAGACGGCGCAAAGCTGGCCCGGATAACGGCCTGTGCCCGTTCGTTGGGGGCTGCCTTTCTGAGTTCTTCCCGCGCCTCGGCGCCAAAATCGGACAGTATACGACGCATCGCAGCCAGAAAGATCTGGTCCTTGCCGCCGAAATAGTGATGCGCCAGGGCACTGGACATTCCTGCCCGCTTGGCGATCTGACTGACGGTCACGTCCAGGGATTTTTTCGACCCAAGCTCGGCAATCGTCGCTTTGACGATCGCGTCACGACGGATTGGTTCCATTCCGAGTTTTGGCATCGTTCCCCCCTCACAGCGTTGGTGGGAAAACGCTACGAGGTTTTTATTGACTCGTCAATTAATAACAGTTTGAGCCGCCCTGAACGGTTAAAGTTTGGGTGCAATACTGGGGGTCGTCAAGTTGCTTCGGTTCAGAACCGCCTCACGCCAGGCGATGAAGCTGACGGCGGACAGGATCAGCGTACCACCCGCAACAACCCAGACATCGACGCTTTCGTTAAAAACCAGCGCTCCCAACAAGGTCGCCCAGATCAGCTGCAGGAACGTCACGGGCTGGGTGACCGCGACAGGCGCGGCTTTCAAGGCTATCGTCATGAAATAGTGTCCTGCGGTGGCAAAGCTGGCGACCAGAAACAGCACTCCCAAATCGCGCATACTGGGTGGAGACCAAACGGCGACGGCAAAGGGAATCAGGGCGATGGTCACCCAGATCGACATATGGGCCACAACGACCGAGGGCGGTAAATCGCGGACAAGCACCTTCGCAATCAGGTATGAACCGCCAAGCGCCAGAGCTGTGCCCAGCATGGTGAGGTGCCCCGGCGAAATCTCCCGGAACCCGGGGCGCAGGATGATGAGAACACCAATCAACGCGGCAATGATCGCTGCTATCCGGCGAATGGCCAGCTTCTCACCCAGAAACAGTGCCGCACCCAATGTCACATAAACCGGGGTCATGTAGTTCATCGCCGTGACCTCGGCCAGGGGGATTTGCGTCATCGAGAAAAACCACAGCATCACTGCCACGGCATGGACGATCCCGCGCACCCCAAACAAAGTCAGCTGTCTGCGCGTCAGATGTGTTGTTAAAACCAGACGCAACGCGGGCAACAAAAAGACCAATCCAAAAACGAACCGCAGGAACGCCGCCTGAATCGGGTCCATCGTGGAACCCAAAGACTTGACCAGCGCAGTCATGACCACAAAGGACAACCCAGCAGAAAACATCCAGAACATGCCCACTAATGGGCGGTATGGGGCCGTGAGAGTTGTCATGTTAACGGTTGAACACCGAAACCCCCGTGGGGGCAACCCGTCACATCGCCACAAGTTTGAGAGCGATGGTCAGCATGACCACGCCGATCAGCACGTCCAGCACCTGCCATGCCCGAGATCGTGCGAAAACCGGTGACAGCACCCCTGCCCCGTAGCCCAAAGAAAAGAAGAATACGAAACTGGACAGCATGGCCCCCACGGCAAATGCCAGCCGATCGTCATACTGTGCTGAGATCGATCCGATCAAAACGACCGTATCCAGATAGACATGCGGGTTGAGCCAGGTAAAGGCCAGCACCGTCAGCAGAACCGAGCGCAGACTGGCGCTCTGCCCCTTGGCCACATCCATCGCGGCCCCTCCGCGCCACGCCGATTGCAGACTGCGCAGCCCATACCACGTCAGGAAGATCGCACCGCCATATCGCATGATTGTTTCGAACCAGGGCAAGACCTGCGCCAGAGTTCCAAACCCCGCTACACCCGCCGCGATCAGGACGGCATCCGAAACCGCGCAGGTCAGGCACAGTGGAAACACGTGTTCACGCCGCAATCCCTGACGCAGCACAAAGGCGTTCTGTGCGCCAATAGCAAGGATAAGGCTAAAACCCAGAGCGAAGCCGGCAATCAGGGACGTGGGCATGAAACCTCCTGTGTTCAGTGATGTTGACTACGGGCTAAGTGGCGTCCTATCAATTTAAAGATGTTGATCTTGATTAAGTTTGACTAATGCTGCTGGATCCCATCCACTTGTCCGCCCTGTCATCGATTTTGCGCCATGGCAGCTTTGAGGCCGCAGCGGCGGAATTGGCGGTGACGCCGTCGGCCATATCGCAGCGGATCAAGGCACTGGAGGATCGCGTGGGCGCGACCTTGATCAACCGGAGCACGCCCTGCACCGGTACTCCTGCAGGATTGCGTATCGCACGGCACGCCGAGGATATCGGGCTGCTCGAGACCAAACTGGCCCGCGAGCTGACTTTGGATCGGGCGACAGGCCCGGCGCGAGTCCGGATTGCGGTTCCGGCCGACGTGCTGGCGACGTGGTTCATTAACGCAATGGCACAGGTGGAAGGGTTGTTGTTCGACCTGGTTGTCGATGATCAGGACCATTCCGCGGAATGGCTGCGACGCGGAGAGGTCAGCGCCGCAATAACCGTTGGTGGACAGCCCGTTTCGGGCTGTGACGCTGTTACGTTGGGCGACCTGAGATACATTGCCACCGCCAGCCCAGATTTCATGCGCCGCTGGTTCTCCGATGGCGTGAACGAATGCACACTGACCCGCGCACCCTGTTTGACTTTCAACCGCAAAGACGGCCTTCAGAAATCGTGGATTGCTGCACAGACAGGCCGCCGGATATCGCCACCGTCACACTTCCTGCCGACTTCACACGGCTTTGTGGAGGCTGCCATTGCCGGCCTGGGTTGGGGGATGAATCCCATTGGAATTGCGCAACATGCGCTGGAAGACGGGAGGTTGTGCCCCGTTCTGCCCGACGCACCGCTTGACGTGCCGTTGACCTGGCAGATTGGCCGTGTGCTGGGCTCGGCGCTTGCTCCACTGACCAGTGCGGTCAGGCGGGCAGCGGTCGACGCGCTTCTGCCTGCGAATTCGTAATGCTCCTGTTCAGGACGGCACCGGTTCTTTTGTATTGGGAACGACAATGCGATAACAGGCGATGGCCGCGAACAGGCTGACAAGGACAATGAACGCGACCGCCCATGCGACCTCGTGCATATGCGCGACACCGGCCAAAGCCGCCGATATCAAGACGGCAGAAATCCGGCATATGCTTTTGATCGCGGCCGCCCCTTTGACGCGTTGATCCTTGGGTGCGACATCCCAAAAATACAACCTTCGGGCGCTGCTGATACCTGTCACGGCCACCGTTACGATGAACAGAGCGATGGCGTGCAGATGCACCGCGTGGTCAATCCCCAGAAAGTGCACCGTCAACAACACCGCTCCGGTCAGAGCAACCATCAGGTTGCCGGTAACCATGACCGCGCGGTGAGATTTCATATTCACCAACTGCCACAATGGGGCCGAAACCAGATACCCCGATGCGGACGAAACGATCATGGCCGTCAGCCCTTTGGCCGAGGTGTGATGCGCCTCGGCCGCGATCAATGCAAAGAATGGCACCGACAGGGACACCACGACCAATGGCATACGCATGACCATGTAACGGCGGAACCATGCCTGATCGAACATGGCGACAATGTCCGTGAAATTCTCGATCAACTTGCGCTTCCGCACTGGTTGCGCCCCGTCCTTATTTTCGGGCCGATGAACGGCTTCTGACATCGCCAGAATAGACAGGCCGGACAAGACAAAGAACGTCACTGAAACAGCAATGACTGCGGAATGACGGGAAAAAGGTGGGTTCTCTTTGGTGACCTCATGCACCAACAGCACCAGTCCGATGGCCCCCAGCCCGCCAACGCCAAGCTGAAGATAGTTCATGATCATCCGCGACTTGGATTGCACATGTTCGCCTAATAGGTCAGTCATCATCAGCGACTGTATCTCTTCGATCAGACCAATCAGAAAAAACGCCGCGACAAAGGCCA
This sequence comes from Ruegeria lacuscaerulensis, assembly GCF_013031245.1. Taxonomy (GTDB): domain Bacteria; phylum Pseudomonadota; class Alphaproteobacteria; order Rhodobacterales; family Rhodobacteraceae; genus Ruegeria; species Ruegeria lacuscaerulensis_C. The sequence goes on along the minus strand of NZ_WPZL01000001.1, from coordinate 129,758 downwards.
GGGCGATCGCGGGAACAATGCCGGTCGCTGCCACCACAACCGCCATGATAAGGCATGCCCCGATTGCAACTTCGGATATCGCAATCCCGCGTTTTTTGCTCTCGCGTGCCGCTATCGGCTGCGCTAGAAACACGTCCGAGATCATGCTGCCGACCATTCGAACAGACACCAGAGCACCGGCAATGAACATCGGCAGTTCAAGCGACACGGCCAGAAATGGCAGAACAACGGACGGGCTGCCAAGCGTCCACGCAACCTGAGACAGGATGCTCTGCCCAGTCAGAACCGGAAAGTTCCTTTTTGGTGGGGTCGTCGAAATGTCCGTCATCTGTTTTCCGGCCCTGCGTTGACTGGTGCGCGAAACCGTCCGGGATCGTTTGCGTTCAGATTCAAGCCTATAGCGTTCTTCGCGACCGGCCAAGAACTCTGAGACCGCGAAACTAAAAACCCGGCCAGAGGCCGGGTTTTCAACGATTGCTTTACGATACAGATCAGAGCTGCGCCATGACCTCGTCCGTAGCTTCAAAATTGGTCGTAACGCGCTGGACGTCATCGTCATCTTCCAGCGCGTCTACCAGTTTCATCAGCCGCTGCATGTCTTCCAGACCCAGTTCCGTCGTGGTGGTCGGCTTCCAGATCAACTTGGTTGACTCTGTCTCGCCCAGCGCGGATTCCAGCGCGTTCGACACTTCATTGAGATCTGTGTCGGCGCACCAGATGATGTGGCCCTCGTCCGAGCTTTCGACGTCTTCGGCACCGGCCTCAATCGCCGCTTCGAACACAGTGTCAGCGTCACCGACCGTTGCCGGGTAGACCACTTCGCCCTTGCGTTCGAACATAAACCCGACCGAGCCGGTCTCGCCCAGATTGCCGCCGTTCTTGGAAAAGGTCGAGCGCACGGTCGATGCAGTCCGGTTACGGTTGTCGGTCATCGTTTCAACGATCACGGCCACACCGTTCGGGCCATAGCCCTCATACCGGATTTCTTCGTAATCGTCGCCTTCGCCTGCCTGCGACTTCTTGATTGCGCGGTCGATCACGTCCTTGGGGACAGAATTCGACTTGGCTTCTTTTACAGCCAGACGCAGGCGCGGGTTCTTGTCGGGATCGGGGTCGCCCATTTTGGCGGCGACGGTGATTTCTTTCGACAGCTTGGAAAACAGCTTGGACCGCGCGGCGTCCTGACGCCCCTTGCGGTGCTGGATGTTGGCCCATTTGGAATGGCCTGCCATGTTGCGTCCTCGTGATAGTGATTGCGTATTCGGCGCTCATATAGACGTTTGCGGGGCATGGGATCAAGAGAGCGGCTTGTCCAAGCCCCCCTTGTGGGTATGGTGGCGGCATGACGACCGATCAGATTATTCTTTTTGCCCTTTTCGCCACAGTGTTCGGAATGCTTCTTTGGGGGCGATTTCGATACGATCTTGTGGCCTTCACCGCACTACTGATTGGGGTCGTGCTGGGGGTTGTACCCGTTGATGACGCCTTTGCCGGTTTTGGCCATCCTGCAACGATCATTGTGGCACTGGTCCTTGTCGTCTCGGCCGGTTTGGTACGGTCGGGGGCGGTGTTCCTGATCACGCGTACTCTGGTCGATGCGTCACGGGGCCTGGGCGCGCATATTGCGCTGATGGGCGGCATAGGGGCCGTTCTTTCGGCCTTCATGAACAACGTGGCCGCCTTGGCGCTGCTGATGCCGGTCGACATCCAGACCGCGCGAAAAGCCGGGCGATCCGTCGGGCTGACCCTTATGCCGCTGAGCTTTGCCACTATCCTGGGCGGCATGGCGACGCTGATCGGCACCCCACCCAACATCATCATCGCCTCAATCCGGCAGGAAACTCTCGGCAAGCCCTTTCGTATGTTCGATTTCGCCCCGGTCGGCGGTCTGGCCGCCATCGCCGGACTGGCCTTTGTGGCACTGGTAGGGTGGCGGCTGATCCCAAATCGGGGCCCGCAGACCGAAACATCCGAGGCTCTGGCCGAGTATATCGCCGAGCTGACGATCCCCCCGGGATCAGCACATATCGGCAAGAGGGTCAGCGAACTGTACGAAGCTGCCGAGAAATCCGACGTCGCAATCATCGGCCTGATCCGCGACGGCAAAAGGCGTTATGGTCGTTCGGCACATGCCACTCTGCACGAGGGCGATGCCTTGGTACTGGAAGCCCGCCCTGAGGCTCTGGATGAGTTCCGGGCCGCGCTGAGTCTCGATTTCTCGGACACGCGACGGCAGGAACTTCTGACGGCCGAGGGGGACGGCCTTGAAGTGATCGAGGTTGTCGTCCCTCAAAGCGCGCGTATCGCCGGACGCACGGCGCAGGGATTGGGTCTGGCATGGCGGCAGAGCACCGTGCTGATGGGTATCTCGCGCCAGGGCCGCCGCATCACCGAACAGGTACGCAAGACGCCGGTGGAGGCAGGGGACATTCTGCTGCTGCTTTGTCCGCGGGACCGAAGTTCTGATGTGACCGATTGGCTGGGCTGCCTGCCACTGGCGGAGCGTGGGTTGAACGTCACCGCCAGTGAAAAGGCGTGGCTGGCAATCGGCCTGTTCGCTGCCGCCGTGCTGGCGGCGAGCGTCGGGCTGATCTACCTGCCCATCGCCTTGGGGCTGGTCGTGGTCGCCTATGTCCTTACCAAGATCATGCCGATCGCCGATATCTACAATCATATCGAATGGCCGGTGGTGGTGCTGCTGGGTTCCATGATCCCGCTGGGCAGCGCTTTGGAAACATCCGGCGGCACTGAGCTGATCGCTAACGCACTGGTGCAACTGACTGATGGCTTGCCCGCCTGGGCCATCCTGACGGTTCTGATGGTGGTCACGATGACTCTTTCGGATGTGCTGAACAACACCGCCACGGCCATCGTCGCGGCCCCTGTCGGCATCCAGATGGCCCGTACGCTCGAGGTTTCGCCCGATCCTTTCCTGATGACGGTGGCTGTTGCGGCCTCGGCCGCGTTCCTCACTCCAATCGGGCATAAGAACAACACGCTGGTGCTGGGCCCCGGCGGCTATCGCTTTGGCGACTACTGGCGCATGGGACTGCCGCTGGAAATCCTGATTATTGCGGTTTCCATTCCCGCCATCCTTGTCTTCTGGCCGCTTTGACGGGTAAGGGCATCCTATGAAACGATTTCTGATCCTGCAGCTGCGCCCGGAAACCGAAGCCTCGGACGCTGAGTACGCCTCCATCCTAAACAAGACCGGCTTGTCCCCAGAACAGGCCCATCGAATCCGACTGGACTGCGAAGACCTGCCAGACGGGCTGGACGTGACGGATTATGCCGGAGTGATCGTCGGCGGCGGCCCCGGCTGCGTCAGCGACGATCCGGCCACGAAATCCGCGATGGATGCGCGAATTGAAAAAACAATCATGGGCCTGATGCCCCAGATCACCGCGCAGGATCATCCCTTTATGGGATGCTGCTATGGGCTTGGCATTCTGGCCGCGCATCTGGGTGGTGACGTCAGCAAGAAACAGTACGGAGAACCCGTCGGACCCTCGACCTGTCACCTGACCGAAGACGGTGCGCGTGACCCGCTGACTGCCGGATTGGAAAACACCTTTGACGCGTTCGTCGGTCATAAAGAGGCCGTACAGTCCCTTCCCGACGGATGTGTTCACCTGCTCGCCTCGGACCCCTGCCCGTTTCAGATGATCCGCTGGGGCCAGAACGTTTACGCCACGCAATTCCACCCGGAAGCTGATGCAAAAGACTTTGAACAACGCATCAATATATACAAAGACTTCGGCTATTTTCCACCCGATGACGCACAGCGCCTGATCGATATATGCCACGCAGCAGACGTCACCCAGCCCGGCGAAATCCTGCGTCGTTTCGCCCAACGCTACATGTGACCCAACGGCGTTGTTGCCTGCGGCTTTGACACTCGCATAGGCTGATCGGAACGGCTTTGGGAGGAGTTGTTCTTGGATCTGCTCATAAATGTCGGCCTGCCGCTGTCGCTGACGGTTTTCATGCTGTCTCTGGGCGTTGGGCCCGAGGTCGCCGATTTCCGCCGCGTCGTCAGCCTGCACTTCCCGTTCGCCATCGGTGTGCTGAGCCACATCATCTTGCTGCCCATCGCGGCCTATTTTTTCGTCACGTTGTTCGCATTGCCGTCCGAGATTGCGGTTGGCTTCATGCTGCTCAGCGCTCCTCCCGGAAGTTTCAATCGCCGGTCTGGCCCTCGCCTAGATCCTGATCAACACTCTGGCGGCGCTGACCAAAGGGACAGGCAGGGGGTTCAGCCCTCGGCCGTTTTGGGATCACGATGTATGGTGTGGCCCTTCCGTTTATCGCCTGGCTCCGCGGCCGCTGAAAGGACAAGACATGACCACCAACACTGTTGATGCCATTGTCGTAGGGGCCGGGCTGGCTGGTCTGGCGGCCGCTTCCGAACTGGGTGATCGCGGCAAGAAGGTTATCGTCCTCGATCAGGAACCCGAACATTTTCTGGGCGGACAGGCGTTCTGGAGCCTTGGCGGGCTGTTCATGGTGAACACTCCTGAACAGCGCCGGATGGGCATCAAGGACAGCCATGAACTTGCGTTGCGCGACTGGATGGGCAGCGCGCAATTCGACCGCGACGAAGACGCCTGGCCTCGCAAATGGGCTGAGGCATACGTGGAATTCGCCGCCGGAGAAATGCGACCCTGGTTGTACGAAATGGGCCTGCGCTGGTTTCCAGTCGTCGGCTGGGCCGAGCGCGGAGGGTCATATGCGGATGGTCACGGCAATTCGGTGCCCCGGTTCCACATCACCTGGGGCACAGGCCCGGGGGTTCTGAAACACTTCATCCGTCGCGTACGCGAACATGTCAGCGCGGGGCTGATCGAGCTGAAATTTCGCCACCAGGTAAGTCATATCATCATGCAGAACGGTACGGCCAAGGGCGTCTCGGGCGAGGTTCTTGCCGATGACGCCGCACCTCACGGTGCCAAAACCAATCGTGATGAAGTTGGCGAGTTCGAAGCCTATGCGCCTTCGGTCATCGTCACCTCGGGCGGGATCGGCGGCAATTTCGAGATGGTGCGTCAGAACTGGCCCCGCGACCGGCTGGGAGAACCGCCAAAGGATATGGTGGCGGGTGTGCCGTTTCACGTCGATGGGCGGATGATCGGCATCAGCGAAAAGGCCGGGGGTCACGTGATCAACAGCGACCGGATGTGGCATTACACCGAGGGCGTGCGGAACTGGAACCCGATCTGGCCTTCGCACGGTATCCGCATCCTGCCCGGCCCCAGCTCCATGTGGTTCGACGCACGCGGTAACCGGCTGAAACCACCCTGCATGCCCGGGTTCGATACGCTGGGTACCCTGGGCGAAATCCTGAAAACCGGCTATGAATACAGCTGGTTTGTCCTGACCCAGAAGGTAATCAAGAAAGAGTTTGCCCTCTCAGGATCCGAACAGAACCCCGACATGACCGATGGTGGCTGGAAAGAGGTACTGTTCCAGCGCATCCTGACCGGATCAAAGGCAACAGCGCCGGTCGAGGCATTTAAGGAACATGGCGAGGATTTCATCGTCGCCAATACACTGACCGAACTTGTCAGCGGCATGAACCAGATGGGTGGCGGTCTGATCGACGAGGCACATCTGCGCGCTCAGATCGAGGCGCGAGATTCACAGGTCGATAACCCCTTTACCAAGGACGCCCAGATGGCGGCCATTCTGGCGGCGCGCAATTACCGCGGGGACAAACTGATCCGGACCGCGAAACCTCACAAGTTTCTTGACCCCGCCAACGGCCCGCTGATCGCGGTGAAACTGCACGTGCTGACGCGCAAGACGCTGGGTGGATTGCAGACCAATCTGGACAGTCAGATGATCGGTGCGGATGGTCAGGTCGTTCCTGGCCTGTTTGCTGCGGGAGAGGTCGCCGGCTTTGGCGGTGGCGGTTACCACGGCTACAACGCGCTGGAAGGCTCGTTTCTGGGCGGCTGCATCTTCTCGGGCCGTAATGCCGGTCGGTCAAGAGCCGTCGCTTGAACGGCTCTCAGCTTTATTGCGTCCGCGCAAATTGCACCACGGGTTGCCCAGCACTGTCCAGCAACACCAGCGTATCGCCTTTTTGCGCATAGGTGGTCACGCCCTGCAACGCTTTGAAAAACTGCCGCTCGACTTCATCCAACGGCGGTGGGCAGGCCATCAGCGTTGCTGCCATGTTGTCAGGGAACTCGATTCGACTTCCCGAGATTTCCGCCCGACCGGAAAAACGGTTGCAGCCACCACTGCCTGAAAAGGCGCCGCCTTGGGCGAAAGAGAGCGTGGGCCGTTTTTCAGTTTCAAGCCGCGCACCGTTCAACCCGGTTGCAGTCCAATTGGTATTCTCCAGCACCGCAACCCCCTGAGGTTTCGCCTGAACCAGGACCAGATCAGCCGTGTTCCCGGAGCCATCGGTCAAAACCGGATAGGCCGTATCCGTGGTAAACAGCAGCTTTTCGCCCTGAAAGACCGATCCGCGCACCACATAGCGCATCCCGTCCTGGATCAGCGCTTCGTCGTAGCTGAGGTCAAACTGCGCAGGCACGCTGGTCAGCGCATAGCGTTTAGCGGCCAGGGTCACGGATGGAGCATCAGAGCGAGACACGTCCTGCAATTGAACGTAAAGCGTCGCGTCCGGCGGAACCGCGATACGTTCGCGATACGTGGCCGTGCCTTCTATAGTTCCGGCCACGGCGGCACTGCTCAAGGCCACCGACATAGCCGCAACAGCAATAACGGCGGATCCAATCCTGGGCATAAACGTCTTCCCTTTCGCAAATTCTCTTTCTCAAAACATTGTGCGAGGTTCCGAGATTACAAGAACTTCGAGGAAAAACCGGCGGTTCTGCGCCGACCTTACAGGGGCCAGATCAATGGAATCAGCAGTGAGGCCAACAAGCCGACAGTCAGGTTCAGCGGGATACCGACCTTCATGAAATCCACAAACCTGTACCCGCCCGGACCGTAGACCATCATGTTGGTCTGATAGCCGATTGGTGTCGCGAACGAAGCCGAGGCCGCGACCATAACCGCCACCACCAGCGGGCGCGGATCGATTCCCACGGCCTGCGCCAACCCGATGGCAATCGGCGTCACGACGACGGCCACCGCATTATTCGACACCAGCTCGGTCAGCACAGAGGTCAGCAGGTAGACCGCCCAGATGATCAGAACGGGTGGCAACTTGCTAAGGCCCGGCGCGACGGCCTCGACAATCAGCGAAACCGCCCCGGATTTATCGAGCGCTGCGCCGATGGCCAGCATCGCGAAGATCAAGGCCAGAAGACGGCCTTCGACAAATGAAAACGCCTCATCAGCGTCGATGCAGCGGGTGATCAGAACTACAGCAACCGCCAAAATCGACAACAGCAGGATCGGCGCGACACCCAGCGCGGCCAGCGCGACGATCCCTACGAGCGAACCAATGGCAATCGGAGCGTGGCTGCGACGGAACGCCCGGGCCGAAGGTTGCGCGACGTCGACCATTTCCATGTCGGCCGCCAGTTTCTGGATGTCCGCAGGGGCACCTTCCAACAGCAGCGTATCCCCGACCCGAACCACCAGATCGTCCAACTGACGCCCGATATTCTGATTTCGGCGATGCACGGCCAGCACATAGACACCGTACCGGCGACGCAGACGCAACGCACCCAAGGTCCGGCCAACCATGCGGCAACCGGGGGTGATCAGTACTTCGACTGTTTTGGTCTCAACCGCTGAAACCTGATCAACGCGCTTCAGTTCCTTGTTGCTCTGCAGGCTCAGCAGTTCGGTCATCTGGGTACGCAGAACCACGCGATCGCCGACGTTCAGCGTGACGCCCTTCAAATTACGCCGCAGTGACTCGTCGCCCCGGATCACGTCGATCAGGCGCACACCGGGACGTTTAAACAACTGAACCCCTGTCACTTCGCGCCCAATCAGGTTGCTTTCGGGGGGGATGACCGCCTCGGTAAAAAATTTCATTTTCGACCGGTCGCTGAGTAGCGAGGCCATGCTGTCCCGGTCCGGCAGAAGACGTGGCGCGACAAAGCGCAGATAGAACATCCCGTAAATCACCAGCACGATGCCCAGCGGGGTAACTTCGAAAATCGAGAACGCTGTCATCCCCTGCGAGCGGGCGACACCGTCCACCAAGAGGTTGGTCGAGGTTCCGATCAAGGTCAGTGTGCCCCCCAGAATGGCCGCGTAACTCAGCGGGATCAGCAATTTCGAGGCCGGAACGTTCAATGTGCGCGCAATCTGGACAAAGACCGGGATCATGACGACCACCACTGGCGTGTTCGAAACCACGGCGGAAGCAAATACGACAAAGGCCATCAGCAAGCCGATGGCAAAGCGCGGGTTTACCTGCGCCTGCTTCTGCGCCGTCGTGGTGAACGCGTCCAGCGCTCCGGTTCGCACCAAAGCACCCATGATGATGAACATCGCCGCAATCGTCCAGGGCGCCGGGTTGGACAACACAGCCAGCGCGCTTTGATAAGGCAGAATACCCGTCACCAGCATCAGGGCGACACCACCGATGGCGACAACCTCGGTCGGATAAACTTCGCGCAGGAACATGATGAACATGCCTGCAACGACCATCAGCGCCAATATTGCGCTGCCCGTTTCTGTCAGTTGAAGGAAATGCATTCTTGGTATTCTGTCCGAACCCTGGCCTGGCCTATGCGCCCGTCAGGCAGTTTCACGCATTGCGCGCAGCAGAGCAAGCCTGACTTGCTGTTTAAGGCCCAGCTTGTTCCAAACGCCCTCCGACGCGGACCATCCGCACGGTTTTGGCGTGGCCGTCACGGTCGTCGGTTTCGACAAAAACGCCGCTCAGGGTCGCCTCACCATTTGCCGGGGTGAACCGAGCCTTGGGCATTCCGGTAATGAACCGGCGCATTGGCTCCACCTTGTCCATCCCAATGACCGAGTCGTAATCTCCGCACATCCCCGCATCGGTCAGATAGGCCGTTCCACCGGGCAGAACCTGAGCGTCGGCGGTTGGCACATGGGTATGTGTTCCCACCACAAGGCTAACGCGTTTGTCACAGTAATGGCCCATTGCCATCTTTTCCGATGTCGCCTCACAGTGCATATCAACGATAATCGCCTGCGCCTGACCACCGCGCGGGTGGGATTTCAGGATTGGCTCAATGGCCGAAAATGGATCGTCAAAGGGCCGCTTCATAAAGACCTGCCCCAGCACTTGCACGACCAGCACCTTGCGCCCGCCCGGAGCCGTATACAGACGATGCCCCCGTCCCGGCGCACCCTTGGCGAAATTCACTGGCCGAACAATGCGCGGCTCACCCTCGATGAATTGCAGCATGTCCTTCTGGTCGAACGCATGATCACCCAGCGTAAGGCAGTCAGCCCCTGCATCCAGCAGCAGCTTGGCATGGTCCCCGGTAAGGCCCATCCCGTTCGAGGCGTTCTCACCGTTGACCACAACAAAATCCAACCGCCATTCGTCGCGCAAACGCGGCAGATGTTGCTGTACAGCCGCACGCCCAGCGCGGCCCATGACGTCACCCAGAAATAGTATCCTCATCCGATCTGTCCTAAGTGTGGCAATGGGCAAACACAAGCGCTTAAACTGTCTGCATAATCTGTCAAAGCACATTACACAGGAGAATTTTTATGCCTCGCATCCTTCTGGCTGCCGTAGGGCTGACCTCACTTGCGGCATGTGATCAGCCGCCGTCTTCTGATTCAACCGCGCGGCTGGCAAACCCGGCCGCGACTTACTGCATTGAAAGCGGTGCGCGATACGAAATTCGCGATGGCGACAATGGTCAGTCGGGAGTTTGCATTCTGCCAGATGGAAGTGAAGTCGACGCCTGGGATTACTTCCGCGAAAACAGCCCGATCTGACAAGATCAGGCCGAAAAGGTCAGCACGCGACTTTCAGTAATCACCATATCCAGCGGCTGATCAGTGGGTTCCAGCGGCAGCCCTTCCGCCTCTTGCGCATCAAAGGCGAAGCCGATGGCCAAAGTGGGACGTTTGGCGCGAAGGCCGTCCAGCGTACGGTCATAGAACCCGCCGCCGTAACCCAGCCTGCCGCCCTGCGCGTCAAAGGCAACAAGCGGCACGATCAGAATCTCGGGGTCGAAATAATCATCAACCTCGGGCACCCTGGCACCGAACGGGCCGTCCTTCAGTGCACCTTCGGGTGTCCAGCGTGAAAACTTCAGCGCCTGCCCTGCCCCCTGGATGACCGGCACGCCAACCGGGCCATAAGCCGAGGCCTCGGCCATGGCAGGCAGCGGGTCGATCTCAGTTCGGATCGGCATATAGCCGGACATGGGCACACCCCGATGACCCGCCAGAACCTCGGACAACCGTCCCGCGGCGCCGGGCATACGGGCATCAAACGCGGCCTTACGGCGCGCAAAGGCTTCTTTTCGCGCAGCGGCCTTGATTTCAGTCAGATCGGTTGTTTCGGTCACAGTAGCACCACGCTGGCAAGCCCCAGAAAGATAAAGAACCCCATGACGTCGGTTGTTGTCGTCACAAAGGTCCCTGACGCCAGCGCCGGGTCAACGCCCAGACGGTCCAGCACCACCGGTACTACCGTACCCGCAAAGCCTGCGATCACCATGTTCACGACCAAGGCCGATCCGATCACGACACCCAGCAGCGGAGAGTCGAACCAAAGCATCCCCACCGTGCCCAGCACGATGGCGAAACACAGCCCGTTCAACATCCCCACCAGCAATTCTCGCCGGATCACACGTGCGACGTTTGAGCCGGTCAGGTCGCGCGTTGCCAGCGCCCGCACCGCAACCGTCAGCGACTGCGTTCCTGCGTTTCCGCCCATCGACGCCACGATTGGCATCAGAATGGCCAGCGCCACCAGCTGATCGATCGCCGCCTCAAATTGCGAAATCACCAATGAGGCACAGATCGCCGTACACAGGTTCACCGCCAGCCAGGGCAAGCGCCGCCTGCTGGTCGCCGCCACACTGTCGGACAGAGAGCTTTCGTCGCTGACACCGGCAAGGCGCAGCATGTCTTCTTCGTATTCCTCATCCAGAACCACCATTGCATCGTCGATGGTGATCACACCGACCAGACGCCCGTCACCGTCGACTACAGGGGCCGAGATCAGGTGGTACTGGTTGAAGGCATAAGCAACGTCTTCCTCGTCCTGATCGACGGGGATGGTGTGAAATTCCTCCTCCGAAATGTCATGCAGTGCAACCTCGCGACGGGTCGCCATCAGCTTGCCAAGCGTGACTTGCGCGACGGGCTTCAGGCGAGGGTCGACAAGAACGATGTGATAGAATTGCTCGGGCAGGTCGTCATTGGCGCGCATGAAGTCGATGGCCTGACCCACCGTCCAGTGTTCAGGCGCCATGACCACCTCGCGCTGCATGAGGCGGCCGGCAGAGTTTTCCGGATAAGACAGGGCCTGTTCGGCCGCAATCCGTTCAGAGTCCTCAAGCGCGTCCAGAATAGTCTCTTGCTGAGGTTCTTCGAGGTCTTCAAGCAGGTCCACGACATCGTCGCTTTCCATGTCGCGCACGGCCTCAGCCAGAACGTCCGGGCGCAGAACCCCGATAACCTCTTCCCGAACGGCCTCATCCAGTTCCGACAGGATGTCGCCGTCAAACTCCTTGTCGTAAAGGCGGATCAGGCGAGCGCGGTCATAGGGGTTGATCTGTTCCAGTAGGTCGGCGATGTCGGCCGCATGCAGCGGCTCCATCAGCTCGATCAGCTTGTCGCGATCATCCACATCAACAGCGTAAAGGATGGCCGCCACAGTCCGGGGATCCAGCGCATAGACGTCTTCGTCGCCGGTGGACTCGGTCACGGGTTCATCAAAGCCTGTCGTCATGTCTGCCCCCGTATTTTTTGGTCATTGACCCTTAAATAGAAGAAGCAGCTACCGGAAAACAATGACAATGCGCCGATTTACCCACAACTATCCCGCGCTTATGCTGTTTCGCAGTCCCATACCGCCGGAGATACAGGAAAATGCCGCAAAAAACGCTGCTGAAAGGACGTGTCCTGAGTTTTACCGGTTCACCTTTCGAAGGTGAACCGACCGAAGCGGTTCAAATCAGCGAAGCGGTCCTGATCGAAGACGGCCGCATTTCCGCAGTGGCGGATGCCAACAGCGTGACCGCCGCGCACCCTGATGCCACTGTGGTGGATCACGGCCAGCATGTGATCATGGCCGGTTTCGTGGACGCGCATGTGCATTACCCCCAGACCGCGATGATCGCCAGTTGGGGCAAGCGCCTTATTGACTGGCTGAACACGTATACGTTCCCCGAAGAAATGAAGTTCGGCGATGTCGGTTATGCCACTGAGATCGCCAACCGGTATCTCGACCTGACCACTGCGCACGGCACCACGACGATGTGCAGTTTCTGCACTATTCATCCGGAAAGCGTCGATGCATTTTTCGCCGCTGCCCAAAGGCGCAACCAACGCGTGGTCGCGGGTAAAACCTGCATGGACCGAAATGCGCCGGAAGGCCTACGCGACACCGCTCAGACGGCTTATGACCAATCTGCAGCATTGCTGGAGAAATGGCATGGGATCGACCGCCTGTCCTATGCGATAACGCCACGTTTCTCGCCCACCTCTACCCCTGAACAGCTTGAGGCAATGGGCGCATTGTGGTCCGAGCACCCGCACTGCCTGATGCAAACCCACCTCAGCGAGCAGACAGACGAAATCGCATGGGTCCGCGAGCTGTTCCCCGAGGCGCGCGACTATCTGGATACCTATGAGAAGTTTGGTCTGTTGGGCGCACACGGCCTTTACGGTCACGTCATCCATCTGGAGTCGCGTGAGCGTGACCGGCTTCGTGAAGTTGACGCCGCGCTGATCCACTGTCCGACCTCGAACACGTTCATCGGATCTGGTCTGTTCGACATGGATGGCTTGATGCGCGACGGCCACCGGATCGGATTGGCGACGGACACCGGTGGCGGATCCAGCTTTTCGATGCTGCGCACGATGGCAGCCGCCTATGAAATCGGGCAACTGCGCGGATCACCGCTGCACGCGGAGCAACTCTTGTGGCTGAGTACGATTGGATCGGCCCGTGCCCTACGGTTGGACGATTGCATTGGGAATGTAGCACCGGGGATGGAGGCCGATCTGATCGTTCTTGACCTCGCCTCGACCCCCGCCATCGCCCAGCGCGAAGCCTGTGCTGACGATTTGTGGGAGGCCATCTTTCCCACCATCATGATGGGCGACGACCGGGCGATTGCCGAGGTCTGGATCGCCGGTCGTCGCGTGGACAAGTAAGCAACTGCGCCTTTTCGGCGCAGACCATCACGCTTGCAGGCTTCGTGCCAGCTGGTTTTGCCGCTCGATCACGCGGGGCATATCCAACGTGATGACATGCCCATCGCGCACGATCTGCCGCCCTTCAACAAACAGGTGCTTAACTTGCATCGGTCCGGCCAGCAGCAGGGCCGCCGGGTCCCAACTGCCCGCGCTTTCAATGCAGCGCGTATCCCAGACGGCGATGTCGGCTCGTTTTCCGGGCGAAAGACGGCCGCAATCGGGACGGTTCAGAACGTTAGCACCTCCGCGCGTCGCGATCTCCAATGCTTCGCGCGAAGACATAGCATTTGCCCCGTTTACAACCCGCTGCAATAGCATGGCCTGACGTGCTTCGAGGATCAGGCTGCCATTGTCATTGCTGGCCGAGCCGTCCGCGCCCAGCCCGACCGGAACGCCCTGATCGCGCATCGCACGTACAGGCGCTATGCCCGAACCCAGACGGCAATTGGAGCATGGGCAATGCGCAACGCCGGTTTTGGTGCTTGCAAACAGGTCGATCTCGACCCCGTCCAGTTTCACGCAATGCGCGTGCCAAACGTCCGACCCTGTCCATCCCAGTTCCTCGGCGTACTGGCCGGGACGGCAGCCGAACTGGGCCTGCGAATAGGCGATATCTTCGTCGTTTTCCGCCAAATGGGTATGCAACATCACGCCCTTGTCACGGGCCAGAACCGCCGCGTCGTGCATCAGGTCCCGGCTGACCGAGAACGGAGAACACGGCGCGAGCCCGACCCTGCACATTGACCCCTCGGACGGGTCATGAAACGCATCAACCACGCGGATCATATCGTCGAGTATCGCGCGTTCGCCTTCGACCAAAGCGTCTGGCGGCAGCCCTCCTTCGCTTTCGCCAATACTCATCGCGCCGCGTGTCGGATGAAATCGCAGACCAATCTCGGCAGCGGCAGCAATCGTATCATCCAGCCGCGCACCGTTGGGATAAAGATAAAGATGATCCGAACTGAGCGTACACCCGGAAAGTGCCAGCTCTGCCAAACCGATCTGAGCGGAAATAAACATCTCCTCCGGGCCAAATCGGGACCAGATTGGGTAGAGCGTCTGCAACCAGCCGAACAGCAATGCGTTCTGACCGCCGGGCACCGCGCGGGTCAGGGTTTGGTAGAGATGGTGGTGGGTATTCACCAGCCCGGGCGTCACAACACACCCTGACGCGTCGTGTATATCACCCTCTGTTTGAAGATCGTGGCCGATCTGTTCGATCTGCCCGCCGCGGACCAGAATATCCGCGCCGGACAATTCCCGCCGCGTGTCATCCATCGTCAAAATGGTGTCTGCGTTTTTGATAAGGATTTCGGTCATTTCGCCCTCCTGCATATACCCGTCTCATGCAAGAAGTGCGTGGGCTGGCGGAAAACGGGCGTAAGAACCAGCCGGATTCACTCTACCCGACCGGTCAGAACCCAGCAACTGATTTCAATAGCTGCGCAAGATTTCCAACGCTGCCACGTGCAGGTCAGAGTTGGCTGCTGCAAGCGCGCGCCCGCCACTATGGGCTGGTCCGCCCCGCCAATCGGTGACAATCCCACCGGCAGCCTCTATCACAGCGATCGGGGCCTGAATGTCATAAGCGTTGAGTCCGGCTTCGATCACCAGATCGATCTGCCCCGCAGCCAACAAAGCGTAAGCATAACAATCCATGCCATAGCGGGTCAGCCGCGCGTGCTGCGCCACGGCCTCGAAACCGGCGCGGTCCTCCGGTGCACCAACCTCGGGGAAAGTGGTAAACAGGATGGCCTGATCGAGCGTTGGTGTCGGACGGGTTTTCAGCCGTGTGGTACCGGTCGGGCCGATAACCTTAGCAATTTCCGCCGATCCCACGAACCGTTCGCCGATATAGGGTTGATCAATGACGCCCATGATCGGTCCGTCCTGCGTGCTCAGCGCGATCAGAACGCCCCAGGTTGGAGTGCCGCTGATAAACCCGCGCGTTCCGTCGATCGGGTCCAGAACCCAAGTCCGGCCACTATGGCCCTCTACCTGACCAAATTCCTCGCCGAATATACCGTCCTTTGGACGGTGTCTGGCCAAAACATCCCTCATGGCCTTTTCGGCATTTCGGTCGGCGACCGTCACCGGATCGAAACCTTCGGCCAGCTTGTTGGCTGTCTCAAGATTGGATTGCCGGAAAAACGGAAGAATGGCCGCCCGCGCCGCGTCGGCCATTTCTTCGGCAACTTCCAGATCATTAAACTTGGTTTCCTGCATGCGCCACCCGTGCGATCCGCGCGACGCAGAGTCAACCCGTTAAATCATGCGACGTCACTTAGCACCCGTGCCAGTTCAAACAAACGGCGGCGTTGGTTTTCAGGGATCGCATAGTAGGAACGAACCAGATCCAAAGCTTCTTTGTCGCCCATCAGATCGGCAGGAACTGATTTCTTCCCGGTGGTTTCTTTTTCGGCTTCCTCCAGACCTTCAAAGAAAAAGCTGACCGGTACATCCAGTGCTTCAGCAATGTCCCATAGTCGAGACGCGCTGATCCGGTTGGCCCCTGTTTCGTATTTCTGAATCTGTTGAAACTTAATACCAACTTGCTGCGCCAACTGCTGCTGGGTCATGCCAATCAGCCAGCGGCGATGCCGGACGCGCTTGCCCACATGGACATCGACGTGATGGGTCATTGGTATTCTCCTCTACTACACACACAACCAATTCAGGTGTGCGACATGCTTATACCGCAACGCTAGCGAGCCGCCCTTAACCACTCCCTAATCAGGAACATGCCCCCCAAATCAGCACCATGGGACAATATTGCCCGTTTTTGGCATTTTTTCAAGAAGGTTGAATCTGATTCCCTGAATAATGGATTAAGGTTGTGTCGTTGCGATCCGGCACACGTCCATTCCGGCAGGGCAGGTTGAAACAGCTACGGCGGCGCCTTTCTTGGCTTGCCCGGTATGTGATTGACAATTCCAGATTGGCACGAACCTATTCGAAAAAAACTCAGGAGCCAAATATGCTGGCGTACAGGATTCCATCCGAAGGGGCGGCCGCTCGGCTTTGTAATATTGATGTTCCTGTACCTAGCGAAGGTCAGGTTCGCGTTGCGATCAAAGCCTGCGGTTTGAATTTTGCCGATCTGCTGATGCAGAAGGGTACATATCAGGACACGCCATCAGCGCCATTTACACAGGGCATGGAAATTGCCGGCGTTGTCGATGAAACCGGGCCCGGCACGACGCATCTTAAACCTGGAGACCGGGTTGCGGTGTATTCAGGTCAGGGCGGTCTGGCGGAATATGGTGCATTTGATGCCAACCGGGCAATTCGCCTGCCCGATTCCGTCAGCTTTGAAGATGCTGCCGCCATTCAGATCGCCTATGGCACCAGTCATATTGCACTGGACCACCGCGCGCGCCTTCAACCCGAGGAAACTCTGCTGGTGACAGGCGCTGCGGGCGGGGTCGGGTTGACAGCCGTCGAGATCGGCAAGCTGATGGGCGCAACAGTGATCGCCCAGGCACGCGGCGCGGAAAAACTGGCGGTTACCCAAAAGGCGGGTGCGGATCACCTGATCGACGCCTCCGAGGATCTTCGCGCCCGCGTCAAGGATTTGGGCGGAGCGGATGTTGTTTATGACGCCATCGGCGGTGATGTATTCAAGGCCGCATTCCGGGCCACCAACCCCGAGGGGCGCTTACTGCCAATCGGATTTGCCGGCGGCGACGTTCCGCAGATTCCGGCCAACCACCTGCTGGTCAAAAATCTGACGGTGATTGGTCTTTACATTGGTGGATATCTGACTTTCCGACCGCAAGTCGTACAGGACAGTTTCAACACGCTGTTCCAGTGGTGTGCTGAAGGTCGGATCAAACCTCATATCAGCCATACACTACCGCTGTCGGAAGCCGAAAAAGGGTTGCAACTTCTGCGTGACCGCAAGGCGACCGGCAAGGTTGTAATCACGCCCTGAGAGCTGGTCAGCCGACGACCGCCTTCAACGGCGCACCGCCCAGCATACGGAAATTCTGGCGTACAAGCGTTGCCAGCGCCTCGACGACCTGACCGCGCCCGGCCTCGCCCCCGTACAAATTAATCATATGTGCGGGAAGTTCCGGTAGCACTCCTCCGGTGTCTATCTGAACCAGATGCGCGGCCTCGGTGCCGTCCAGCATCGCATGAACCGCGAGGTCGGCACTTACTGTCGCCTCGATCGTGCGGTCGTTTTCGGTTTCAACGGACAGTTCCCAGGGGATGCCTGCCTCGTCCAATGCTGCAATGACCTGCGGCCGGAACAGACAGCGGCGGCCAAGCGCCAGCGGAATCGGTCGTTTGCGCCAGGCCGAGCCGCCCGGAGCACCGATCCAGCGCAAAGGCAGTTCCGCGATGGTTTCGGCGCCCTCGCCCCCGTTTGCCTCGGTCGTCAGGATCAGATCGCACTCTCCGCGTTTGTACATATCCTTGAGCTGAAGCGAATAGGACGACACCAGTTGTACACGAACCCTTGGGAAGTCCGCATTGAACCGCTGCAGAACCCTGGGGATTGCCGGGTAAACAATATCGTGAGGCACACCGAGCACGACCTCTCCCTCAAACGCCTGATCCGTGAGTTTTGAGATCACTTCATCATTCAATGCGATCATGCGCCGGGCATAGGCCAACAACTGCTCGCCCGAAGCGGTCAAGGCGATAGTTCTGCCGCTGCGGTCCAGCAACTCGAGCCCCAACAGTTCTTCCAGCCGCTTCAGCTGCATTGAAACAGCCGACTGCGTCAGATGCAGAAACCCGGCGGCACGTGTCACACCACCATGGTCGGCTACAGCTACAAACGAGCGCAATGTCGTGATGTCCAAATTTCGCATGTTCACGATTCCTTATGCGTTACTTCATAAATATTCATTTTCAAAATGTGTCATATCGCGCCATATAAATCAAGGAAGTTGATGGAACACGATGAAACCATCGAATTTCAAGGAAAGGACAAATACTATGACCCAAATTGCAATCAAAAGAAACTGCAAGCCTCGCCGCGGCTTTAGCCTGACCACCGTTTGGGACGCACTTTCCCTGAGGCGCCAGCGCCGCAATCTGGCAAGACTGGATGACCGGGCGCTGGAGGACATTGGAATCACGCGTGAGCAGGCAGAGGCTGAGGCCAGCCGCCCGATCTGGGATGCCCCACAATTCTGGCAAAAATGATGCCAAAACACTCCAGTTTGCCAAAAAGGCGGCCCACATAGGCGGGCCGCCTTTTTTGTTGCGTGTTTTAACCCGTTTCTCACGTTAAACCCTTGAAACGTGGCCCGCAGTTTCCGATATTTGCGGGGAACGGGGTCCGAAACTCGGACCGCGACAAGAACTATGTGAAGGGAGACCCTTTAATGGCACAATTCGACACGATCCGGACGGCGACCGGCGCGCGCGCTGCCCAGATTGACGAGGGCCTGCGCGCCCACATGAACAAAGTCTACGGCACGATGTCTGTAGGCATGCTGATTACTTTTGCAGCAGCCTGGGCTATCTCGGGCCTGGCAACAACGGCTGACCCATCGGCAGCCGCAGCACAGTTGAGCGCTGACAAGTATTTGACGTCGTTCGGCTACACCCTATTCGCCTCACCGCTGAAATGGGTGATCATGTTTGCCCCGCTGGCATTTGTCTTTGGCTTCAGCGCAGGAATCAACCGCCTGTCGGCCGCCGGGGCGCAGACGGTATTCTATATCTTTGCCGCAGTAATGGGTGTTTCGATCAGCTGGATTTTCCTGGTCTTCACCGGCCAGTCGATCATTCAGGTTTTCCTGATCACAGCTATCGCATTCGCGGGGCTGTCACTATACGGCTACACCACGAAAAAAGACCTGTCCGCGATGGGCACATTCCTGATGATGGGTCTGATTGGCCTGATCGTCGCGATGGTGGTCAATATCTTCCTGGCTTCGCCTGCTATGGCGTTTGCTATCTCGATCATCGGCGTTCTGATCTTTGCCGGTCTGACCGCATACGATACGCAGAACATCAAGAACACCTACTTGCAGATGGCACACTCGGGCGATCAGGAATGGCTGGGCAAAGCCGCGATCATGGGCGCTCTGAGCCTTTATCTGGACTTTATCAACATGTTCATGTTCCTGCTGCAGTTCTTCGGCAGCCGCGAATAATAGAACACGGATACCTTTCGGTGGGGCGGGCCACAGGGCCCGCCCTTTTTTTTTCGGACTGGGAATATTCCCGCCACGCCCTATGCCGCAGGCCAAATCGGCAAGGAAAAAGCCTCCACCAATTGGTGGAGGCTTTACATTTGGGATATCAGGTCTGTTGGGTCAGCTGCAGTTCAACGCCACGGCAAAACCCGAGCTTTGATCGGACGAGCCCTTACGGTATACCTCGCCAGCCGGCAAGCATCCGGTGAACTGCTCGGCATTGCGGCCAAAGTTTGCGCCGATGCCGTTGTCAACGCGAGTGCTACCGTTCGCCGTGCGCAGAACACCAAACAATGTGCCGTTCACGCTGACTGTGCTCAGAAACAGATTTGTGTCCGATCCTGTCAAAACAACAGCAGTGGTGTCACTGCGTCCGCCATTGTCGATCGCGACGCGCGCCACTTTCTCAGCCTCGGTTGCATCCGTCGTTACCCGCGTTGTGGGCAAAAGTGCAAGTTCAGCCGGAACATTCGTAGCAGGCGGAAGGAAAGCAACCGTGCCGGGCACATCTGAGGTGGTACGGGGTTCTCCATCGATTCCCGTGAACCCGACGCCTTCGCGGTTATATGGGTCTTCGCAGGCTGCAAGGGCCAGAACAGTTATTGTGGATAACAAGATTTTTTTCATGACGGCCAACATTTTGGATCGGTTTGTTGAACCGTAGTGGCAAGCTCTTCAAAAAAGCAACCCGTTGCCGAACTCAAGGGCCTGCGTGCTGAGGCTTCGCTGCAACGGCCCGATCTGGCTCTCATCCGTCATTCTGGCCGAAACTTCCTTAAACAGCAGGCAACGAAAAAGGGTTCTGCCGCAGCAGAACCCTTTAATATTGTCCAAGCTGGACGGCAGATTACTTAATCTTGCCTTCCTTGTACTCGACATGCTTCCGAACGACCGGATCGTATTTACGAACGGTCATTTTTTCAGTCATGGTACGCGCGTTTTTCTTGGTCACGTAGAAGTGGCCCGTGCCCGCGGTCGAGTTCAGACGGATCTTGATTGTCGTCGGCTTCGCCATGGTTATCTCCTGCGTCCGAAAAGGCAGGGGCCTTTCGGTTGAATTCCTATGAGCGTGCGCTTTTACGCGCTGCACCGCCCATGTCAAGGGCAATCGCGCCCTTCACCAGACCGAAGTCAGGAAGACAGGATTGGCGCCCCCATATAGGTGTGGATCTGATCGCGTTCAGCGTCCGACAGCCCCAGGGCGGTCGCCAGCTGCCGCAGGTAAGATGCCTCTCTTTCATTATCCAGACGAATCGCTGCCAGCGACGTGGCGTAAATCTGCGTCTTGAGGGGCCCGCCGGAATCAGCGGCTAGTCCGATGACATCGATCGGAGCCTCAAGCTGGTCCTGAACAAAAGCACGTTCATCTTCGCTGATCTCATCACCCAGCTCTCCAAGAATAGTTTCCTTTTCGTGTGCATCCAACTCCCCATCGGCTTTCGCCGCCTGGATCATCGCGCGCAGCATCAGTTTGGCCTGCTCCTCCATGACGGCACCGCCCGGTGTGCCCTTGAAAACAGTTTCCATCATGTCCGCTGTTTGCTGACTGCCGGTTTTCGCGGCGCCCTGCAGGGCGTTCATCAGCCCTCCCAACCCGGCGGCACCTGCCGGGTTAGCAACACCCAGTTTACCGATCATCTCCTGCAGACCAGCGGCCCCACCGGGCATGCCGAATTGCTCGGCCATTTTGCCAAGCTGGTCTATACCGAAGCTCCCTCCGGCACCCTGCATCATGTCTTGCAGGCCAGCCATACCACCCATTTGCTTGTATTTTTCCACTCCTTTTGCAGCGGCAAATCCAACGGCCACCGAGGCCAGTGCTTTCATAAAACTCATGACAATCCTCCCAACTTTCAAAATAGTCTTTTCCGCACCCTATCATAGTTCGCAAACCTAAATTCCGATGCTTCACGGATATCTGAATATCTGATGCGGCCGTGAGGTACACAGTGGGCATCAGACTAGACGAATTTGAAATACCGAGACCGCAGTTTGAAAGATCTGTCAGAGAACAGGCGCTTTCCCGCACATGGCCTGGTTTGAACAGATTACGAATTCGTGATACGTTCGCGCCAATTCAACGCCCCACATAACCATCAAGGGGCTTGAATCCCGAGGCACCGGAAACAGGCATAACTCTCTGTCAGCAGAGTTTTTGTTCATGTGTATTGGGGGCTATCATGACAGAATGGAAAATTCAGGGCGAAGAGCTGGCCAATTGCAATTGCAACTTCGGTTGCCCGTGTCAGTTCAGCGTTCTTCCTTCTCACGGCAATTGCGAAGCGGTCGTCGTGTTCAATATTCAGTCCGGTCACTATGGCGACACCGACCTTGCTGGCGTACGAGCGGCCGGCGTCTATCACTGGCCCGGGCCAATTCACGAGGGCAACGGTCAGATGCAACTGGTCATCGACGAAAGCGCATCCACCGATCAGCGAGCCGCCGTTCAGGCCATCATGACCGGTGAAGACACCGATGAGATGGCGACCATGTGGTACGTCTACAGCGCGATGGCTCCGACGAAACATGAAACTCTGCACGTCCCGATCGAACTCAATTGGGATCGGGAAGAGCGCATGGGATATGCCAAGGTTCCCGGCGTTTTCGATGTGGATGTCAGCCCAATCCCCCACATTGTTTCTGGGGCGCCTCATCGGGCATCCATTCAGTTGCCAAACGGGTTTGAGTACCGCCACGCGGAAGCGGCCTCGGGGACGGCCAAAACGACGGGCGGCGCAATCAGCCTGACCTTTGACGCAACGCACGCGCATCTGGCCCATCTCAACATCTCGGGACACGGCGTTCTGGGCGCGTAGTCGATACCTAAGATGACCGCAAACACAAAACCACCGCCCCTTGGAGTGGTTGATCGGGCGTTACGGCGCGACAAAAGCATTGTGCTGTTCTGCGTTCTGCTGATCATTCTGGGCGCTTCATGGTACACGGTTGCCGGAACAGGCATGAACATGTCCGCAATCGACATGACTCACATGGCGGGGCCTGTCGGTGAACCCATGCAGATGGGAGACGAGGTCAACTGGACCCTGCCCTACACCATTCTGATATTTCTCATGTGGTGGGTCATGATGATCGCGATGATGACGCCCAGCGCCGCTCCGACAGTGCTGTTGTTTACGGCCATCAAGCGGATGGGTCCGGACAGGACCCGAACCTCGCGGCTGAGCCTGTATTTCCTAACCGGCTACCTTGTTGCCTGGGCTGCATTCAGTGTTGTTGCGACAGGCACTCAATGGGGTTTTGAGCACGTAGGATTGTCGGATGGGCCAATGATGACAATCGACTCCAAGGCGTTTGCAGGCTGCGTTCTGGTCGCTGCAGGGCTATACCAGCTGTCCAGCCTCAAATCCGCCTGCCTGCGCCATTGCCGAAGCCCGGCTCAGTTTCTGGCCGACCACAACCGCCCCGGCGCATACGGTGCGTTTCGTACTGGCGCATTGCACGGCGCGTTTTGTCTGGGGTGTTGTTGGGCGCTGATGTTGCTGCTGTTTGTCGGCGGCATCATGAACCTCTACTGGATCGTCGGCATCGCTGTTTACGTTGCGTTGGAAAAGCTGATGCCGCGGGGCGCATGGCTTGTTCCTCCCCTCACCGGGCTAGCGCTGATCGTCATGGGCGTTTGGCTGGTCGCCGCATCATGGGTGGCGGCTGGCTGACACGCGCATTCCGGCCGAAGGACCGGCCAAAATTCGGGTCCTGCATAAACTTGATTAAAAGGAGGTACTAATGCCTATTTACATTACCTACGCGACCTATTCGCAAGCTGGGGTCAAAGGCATGCTGAAAAAGCCTGCGGACCGTACAGGCGCCGTCAGAGCATTGCTGAAAAAGGTCGGCGGCAAACTGTTGGCGTTTTACATGACTACAGGTGAAAATGACGTGGTTGTCATAAGCGAGGCACCAGACGGTACGGATGCCGTGGCAATCGGTATGGCCGTCGCTGCCTCAGGTGCGGTGTCCAAGGTGGAAACGGTACGCGCCTGGAAGGCGAAAGACTTTGTCGCCGTCACCAAAAAGGCCGCCAAACTGACCGGAGCCTATGCACCGCCAGGTAGCTGACGAATACGCGCGGAGGGCCTGTAAGCCGGATCTTGTTCCGGGGTTGCCCCCTTCGATGACCATTCCTCTAGGCCGCGCATTGCTGCGCGGCTCAAGCTGCCAACCCGGTCCCTCTCGGCCAAGACGCGCTTAGCGGCGGTATCGGCTGACGCCGACCGGCCCGCGCGGGGACCCTATTTGGCATTGCTCCCGGTGGGGCTTGCCGTGCCGCCACTGTTGCCAGCGGCGCGGTGGGCTCTTACCCCACCGTTTCACCCTTACCCCATATTGCCGGAGGCGAACCTCTGACGCTTGCGGGGCGGTTTGATTTCTGTGGCGCTTTCCGTCGGGTTGCCCCGCCCGGGCGTTACCCGGCACCGTTGTCTTGTGGAGTCCGGACTTTCCTCTCGGGCCTTGCGACCCCAGCGGCCATCCGGCCCTCCGCGCGGGGTCGTGGGTATGCGCAGGTGGCTGCGGCGTCAAGAGTGGATTAAACCCGAAGATCCTTGTTGCAAAGCGGCGAGAAATCAGCCGGTTCCAGAGGGCCCGTGCCCCACGGGCGGTATCTGAAGCGAACGGTAGCAAGCAACGTTTCATCGTCGGCCTCCGCGGTGAAACCGGCATTCTGCGCTAAAGCACGAAACGTATCTACCGACGTATCTTCCGGGCCTTGCCCGCACCCGCGCGGACAGGCAAGGCGCTGGCGCTCCAACCGTAGCCAGTCAAAACGGGGGCCTGGGTCGAATTTGCGGCCCGGCGCCAAATCGGAATGGCCAATCACGCCATCAGGGGCGATGTGCCACTTTTTCATGATCCGTGGCAGCAGCTGTTCCAAAATCGCCATTTGCGGTTCGGTAAAAGGGTGATTGCCCTGATTGTCCAATTCGATTCCAATTGAACGCGAATTGATATCGTTCTGACCATGCCACTCTCCGGCCCCGGCATGCCAAGCCCGATCCGCTTCTCGCACCATCTGCCAAAGCATGCCGTCAGCGCCAATCAGGTAATGCGCCGAAACTTCGTGAGCAGGATCACACAACCGCTCCAGCGCGGCCTGCGTACTATCCATTGCGGTGTAATGCAGAACGACCAGCGATGGCGTCAGCCCATCCCGACGCTGGCCGAAATTGGGCGACGGGTGCCAAATGGGCGTCAGTGTTTCAGTTGCTGACGGCACTGCGGAACGCGCTTGGGTCCCAGCCGCACGCATAACCGTCACCGTCCGGGTCGAGTCCCTTACGGTCACGCTGCGGACCGCCATTCGCCAGAAACTCGATCTGCGCCTGATCGGCCGACGGGTAGCGGGCACAGTTGCGTTGCGCCTTAGCCTGCAGGTTGAACCCCGCGCGGCTGTAAAGCTGGGTTCCCACCGGGTTCGAAGTGTTCAGCGCGTACTGCACGATATTGGGCTGCCCGTCCGATCCGCGCTGCGGCACTGCAGTTGGAGCAACCACCTCATACGTTTGGCGGTTCTGTTCGATCAGCGCGGCATCGGATTCGATGGTGCGTCGGTCCGATACGGCCGCAAAGTCCTGTTCGTCGGAAATCGCGTTATTGCTCGGGGCAGACGTCGCGACAGGCGCCGCCGTTCCCTGAGGCGATGTGTTGGCCAAAGCAGCCGCGGTCGCAGAGGCGATGTCGGCATTGTCGCCGTCCGGTAGCGGGGCGGCCGCACCCGGCGCACCCAGCTGTTGTTCAGAAACTTCAACCGGACCAAGCAGAGGGTTTCCGGTATACCCCTGCCCTGCAAGTTGAGCCTCGCGCTGCGCCTGGTAGGCTGGCGTATTGAAATCCGTGCCACCGACCGGTGCCACTGTATTGCAAGCGGTCACAAGCCCGATTGCGGGGATCAGAAGCGAAAAGCGCATCCAGCTGCTCCGTTTTCCGTAGTCTTGCCTGACCTGAGGCTTACCACCAAATCCCCGGCTTGGCCACAAACCCGGCGGCGCTTTCCAGCGCATAGGCGGTGTTGAGCAAATCGCCCTCATCCCACGGACGGCCAATGAGCTGAAGACCAAGGGGCAGACCTTGCTTATCCAGCCCTGCCGGTACCGAGATACCAGGCAGACCCGCCAGGTTCACCGTCACCGTGAAGACGTCGTTCAGATACATCTGAACCGGATCGGCCTCGGTCATCTCACCCAGACCAAACGCCGCCGATGGCGTCGCGGGGGTCAGAATCGCGTCGACACCGGCGGCGAATACATCCTCAAAGTCTTTCTTGATCAGCGACCGCACACGGCGCGCACGGTTGTAATACGCGTCGTAAAAGCCTGCCGACAGAACGTAGGTGCCGACCATGACACGGCGCTGTACTTCGTGCCCGAAACCTTCTGCGCGAGTCTTTTCGTACATCTCGGTGATACCGTCGCCCTGCGCCAACTGCGCCCGGCGGCCATAGCGGACACCGTCGTAGCGCGCGAGGTTCGAGGACGCCTCGGCCGGGGCAATCACATAGTACGCTGGCAGTGCGTATTTGGTGTGCGGCAGCGAGATATCGACGATCTCGGCACCCGCCGCTTTCAGCATCTCAGCACCATCAGCCCAGAGCTTCTCGATCTCGGCGGGCATGCCATCCATGCGGTATTCTTTGGGGATACCGATCTTTTTGCCCTTGATGTCGCCGGTCAGCATCGCTTCGAAATTCGGCACGGCCAGTTCGGCGCTGGTCGAATCCTTAGGATCGTGACCGCACATTGCCTCAAGCATGATGGCCGCATCGCGCACATTCTTGGTCATCGGTCCGGCCTGATCCAGCGACGAGGCGAAAGCTACGATGCCCCAACGCGAGCAACGGCCATAAGTCGGCTTGATGCCGGTGATGCCGGTGAACGCCGCAGGTTGGCGGATCGAACCACCGGTGTCGGTGCCGGTTGCTGCCAGGCAAAGATCGGCAGCCACGGCCGAAGCCGAACCGCCCGACGACCCACCCGGGGTCAGTTGCGCGTCGTCATTGCCGCGCCGCCAGGGGCTGACCGCGTTGCCATAAACGGACGTCTCGTTGGACGACCCCATGGCGAACTCGTCCATGTTCAGCTTGCCCAGCATCACAGCGCCCGCATCAGCCAACTGCTGAGATACTGTAGATTCGTACTCGGGCTTGAACCCTTCCAGAATCTTCGAGGCCGCTTGTGAGGGCACGCCCTTGGTGCAGAACAGGTCCTTGATACCGATCGGCAGGCCGCACATCGACGGTGCCTCACCACCCTTTATCCGATCGTCCGCAGCCTTGGCGCGTTCCAGCGCGATCTCTGGCGTCTTGTGGACAAAAGCGTTCAGCGCATCGGCCTCATCAATCGCTTTCAGACAGGATTCGGTCAGCTCAACCGACGTCACTTCACCCTTGCGCAGCGCGTCGCGGGCCTCGGCCAGACCCAGTTTGTTCAGATCGCTCATGTCTTACTCCACCACTTTGGGGACTGCGAAGAACCCTTCGCGCGCGTCGGGGGCATTGGCCAGAACCTTGTCCTGCTGATTGCCGTCGGTGACCACATCCTCACGACGCTTCAGGCGCATCGGCTCGACCGAGACCATCGGCTCGACGCCTTCGACATCCACTTCGTTCAGTTGCTCAATGAACCCAAGGATGGTGTTGAATTCGGATGCCAGCGCCGGCAGCGCGTCATCCTCGACCTTGATCCGGGCCAGTTTGGCCACCTTAGCGGCGGTGCTTTGGTCAATCGACATCGGATTTCCTCATATGCGTTAGGGGGCATTTACCTGTCTGATGCTCCGGTCGCAAGACCGCCAACGCCCCGATATATACCGTTTCACCCTGATCGCCTTGGCCGCCATTCAGAATTGCATATGCCATATGCGCAAAAGCAAACCGATTAGTTCACTTCGTTTCTTGAAAAACTAAACCGAACTGTTCATTTCGTATTGTGCGACACAGCCTTAACCGGAGACAGAAAATGAAAACGTTCATGACCACATTTGTGTTGGCCGCCACTCTTATCGCAGCACAGGCTCAGGCATTTGGGCCCACCATGGACACCGTGGTACGGGATCTGAACTTTCCGGAGCCAGTTTCGCAGCCCGTCTCGAAGGATCAGGTGAAACTGGGCAAATAACATGCCTCCCCGCCCGGGTCGGGTTCGCAGCGCCCGACCCGGAATTTCCGCATTTGGCTGCTGCACTTGCTGTAGCAAGCCGCTACGATGGCGACAAATTACCCGCCGGACCGCTTCGCTGGTCAGGCAAGCCAACGGAGCGGAAGATGAGCGCACGCAAGCAAGCGGTTCTGGATGCTATTGATGCAGCCAACGGGCAAGACCCCAATCAGGAAGACGGCCAGCCTGCCGCCCTGCTTTACGGCCAGAGGATGAGCGCCGAACTGAACAGGCTTTTTCCCGACGCCTCGGACTCGCTGCAGATTGCGGCGCGCGGCCAGCATGTCGAGCGCTGGAAGCTGGCGCGCAGCGAGTACCCTGAAGGCCGCGCCGGATATCTGGCGTGGCGCAAGGCGCAGGGGGTACATCACGCGGATGTTGTCATGGGTCTGATGGAACAGACCGGATACAGCGCTGACGAGGCCGAAGCCGCTGGCCGGATGCTGCGCAAACAAGGCATCAAACGAGACGACGAGGTGCAGGCGCTGGAAGACGTCATCTGCTTTGTCTTTCTCAAATGGTATTTCGTGCCCTTCGCGGCCAAACACTCGGCAGAGAAAATCCAGCGCATTGTCGAAAAGACCGCGCGCAAAATGTCAGCGGACGGACGGTCGCGTGTACTGTCCGAGTTCAATCTTCCAGAGCACTTAGCAGAGGCCTTTCAGGGCTGAGACGCGTGTACAAGGTGCGTCCGGTAGACCTCGATCATCCAGCCCAACATGATAGCGTTCAGGATGTGCCACAGAAAATGTGTGCCCATGCGGACCTGTGCGCAAAGGGGTTCATCCATCGCGCGAAAGGTGATTGAGACGATCAGGATCGCCGCTCCGATCGCAAGACCTCGGGCGGTGTCCGGTGTTCTGTGGCGCAGCAGGAACGCGTAAGTCAGGATCAACAACGGAACCGGGGCATATGCTGCTGATCCTCCCAGCCCCGGAGCGAGCTGGAACAAGGGAGTGGTTACCGCAGCATAGGGAATAAACAGGACCGTCACGATTAAAGCAGGAACCGGCTTCATCACCCAGACATCGCGATTGATCGCAAAAATATAAACCAGAATGAACAGCAGAATCGGAGTTGTGTCCGCCAGGGCAGCCCAGACCCGCGCATGCGTGTGGAACAGATAGCTGCCCATCCCGATTACGGCCAGAATGATCACCAGTGCCATCGCCAAGGGCATCCCCTGCCCGCGCACACGCCTCCACATAATAAAGGCTGAAA
Organism: Ruegeria lacuscaerulensis; assembly: GCF_013031245.1. Classification (GTDB taxonomy): domain Bacteria; phylum Pseudomonadota; class Alphaproteobacteria; order Rhodobacterales; family Rhodobacteraceae; genus Ruegeria; species Ruegeria lacuscaerulensis_C. The sequence continues at coordinate 100,906 of NZ_WPZL01000001.1, read as the reverse complement.
TCAGAAATGCCGCGTTTGTCACGGCGTTTACCGGCTCGGCCCAATAGCTGGGCGACAAACGCTCGCAATATCCGTCAATTTCTTGCAACCAGTCCATGAATTTTTACATAGCCGATGCTAGGTTGATGCCAACAGTCTGATCAGGAGGATTTTTTCATGAACATTATTTGGCTGGGCCACGGTAGTTTTCGAATCGAAACGCAGGGGCAGGTACTGCTGATCGACCCGTGGTTGACAGGTAATCCGGTCTTGTCCGACGACCATCACGAAACCGCGCTGAATGGAGCGACGCATATCCTGCTGACCCACACGCATTTCGATCACGTGGCCGATGTCGTTTCGCTGGCCAAACATCTGAACGTGCCAGTGGTCGGTCAATACGACCTGATGGGGTATTGGAGCGAGGCCGAGGGGCTGGAAACGGTTGGTTTCAACAAAGGCGGCACAGTGGACCTGAATGGTGTCAAAGTGTCGATGGTGCCCGCCTCGCATAGCTCGACCTTTTCAACACCCGATGGACTGCGCACCGGCGGCAGCGAGGTCGGTTTCATGATCGCGTCTGAGGGCCGCATGGTTTACGTCTCCGGCGACACGGACATCATGGCGGACATGGAATGGATGGGGGATTACTACAAACCCGATATCGGAATCCTGTCAGCGGGCGGTCATTTCACCATGGATATGAAAGCGACAGCCTATGCCGCCAAACGGTATTTCAACTTTAAAACCGTGATTCCCTGCCACTACAAGACCTTCCCGATTCTGGAACAATCCGCTCAGGCATTGGCGGACGGATTGCCGGGCGTCGACGTGATTGAACCCGAGCTGATGCAACCGATCAGCCTTTAAGGTCATCGCCGCGAAGCAAAGAACTCTTTCAGGAGGTCAGCAGCCTCCTGCCCCCCGATGCCGTCGTAAATTTCGGGCACATGATGCGCCTGTTTATGGGTAAAAACGCGCGCGCCATGGGCCACACCGCCGGATTTCGGATCGGCTGCCCCGTAGTAAATGCGCCGAATCCGGGCAGCAGCCAAAGCCGCCGCGCACATCGCGCAAGGTTCCAGCGTGACATAGAGATCATGATCCGGCAGCCGCTCGGACCCGGCCTCGGCGCAGGCGGCGCGCAGGGCCAGAATTTCGGCGTGGGCGGTCGGGTCGTTCAGTTCGCGCGTTCGGTTGCCAGCGGCAGCCACAATGCGGCCATTGGCAGAAACGATGACGGCCCCCACCGGAACCTCTCCGCGATCTGCGGCCGCACGCGCCTCAACCAGCGCCTTATCCATGTGAGATCTGAACTCCATGCCCCTGACTGCATCAGAAACCTGCCTTTCGCAAGCGGGCGGGATGCGCTATGGCCTGCGGATGAACAAAACCCCTCCTCCCGGCGACCGGATCGCCAAAGTCCTTGCCCGCGCGGGTGTCGCTTCGCGCCGTGAAGCCGAACGCATGATTGAAGCCGGTCGTGTGGCAGTAAATGGCAAGATCATCGACAGTCCCGCCTTGAACGTCACCGCCAAAGACAAGATCACCGTTGACGGCAAACCGGTGTCCGAACCGGAACCTTCGCGCCTGTGGCTGTATCACAAGCCCTCTGGCCTGGTGACGACAACGCGCGACGAAAAGGGCCGCGCGACGATCTTTGACAACCTGCCTGAGGATATGCCCCGTGTCATGAGTGTCGGGCGGCTTGACCTGAATTCCGAAGGTCTGCTGCTGCTGACCAACGATGGTGGCATCAAGCGAAAGCTGGAACTGCCCGCCACGGGCTGGCTGCGCAAATACCGCGTGCGCGTCAATGGCCGCCCCAAGGACGAAGATTTTGCGCCTCTGCGTCGGGGCCTGGCGATCGATGGCGAACGGTTTCAGCCAATGACTGTGACGCTGGATCGTCAGCAGGGTGCCAATGCCTGGCTGACAATCGGACTGCGCGAAGGCAAGAACCGGGAAATCCGCCGCGCGATGGAAGATATCGGGTACGCTGTGAACCGATTGTTGCGTGTTTCTTATGGCCCGTTCCAACTGGGAACTCTCAAACCCGGCGAAGTCGAAGAGATCCGCCGCCGCGTAATGCGCGACCAACTGGGTTTGGATGCTGAACCGGACGCCCCCGCCAAACGCCCCGGTCGTCCGCAAAGGAAACGGCCACCCATCGGCAAGAAATCTCGCAAGTGACGCAGGTTAGGCAACCTTCCCCCTAGCGCCGGGGCTCCTCATCCCCTAAATTTCTGCAAAGGACGTCTTTGGGGGGCTCCATGTCCGGAACCGGAGTACAAAAACTGGCCTATGTGGCGCTGCTGGTGCTGCTGTTCGGTGTTTGCACCGGCGTTTTGGGAGGCTTGTAGGCGTATGACCAAACGCTATGGCGGAAAGTTCAGCCCTCAGGGCGACCCTGAGTCTGAACAGCCCAGACGCGGCCAGTTTGATGGCGCGCGGGTCGAACCCGCCGGAGCGCGGGTCAACCTGCTGTTTCTTCCAGCCGTTCCGCTGGTATTCCTGTCTCTGAATGACGGCGCCGTCGGGATGACGATGGGCCTGATCGCCGCGGGCCTGTTGACAGCCGCCGCGTTCCTGTTGCGCGAAGGCCTGCGGGCCGAGGCCGCTTATAATGCCCGGCGTACGGCGCGGCGCCCTGCCTTCCCAAGGAAGATATTCGCCAGCGTGCTGACTGGCCTCGGTGCCGGGTTGGCGTCCTATCGGACCGAGTTTCTGGATGCGGCAACAGCCTCTGAGGCCAGCCTGATCGCCCCGATCCTCTTCGGCGCAGCGGCAACTGTTTTGCATTCGGTGTCATTCGGGTTGGACCCAATGAAAGATAAAGGCATGGAGGGGGTGGATACCTTTCAACAGGATCGCGTCGCCCGCGTGGTCGAGGACGCCGAATCCCACCTGACCGAGATGACCGACGCCATAAAGCGCGCCGGTGACCGCAGGATCGAAGCGAGGGTTGAACAGTTTCAGGACACTGCCCGCGATCTGTTTCGCACGGTTGAAGAAGATCCGCGCGATCTGGCTGGTGCGCGTAAATATCTGACCGTCTACCTTCAGGGTGCCCGGGACGCGACGATCAAATTCGCCGATGTGTATGCCCGCACCCGTGATACACAGGCGCTGAAAGACTACTCATCCCTGCTGGACGATCTTGAACAGAATTTCGCGGCCCGCACCCGCAAGATGCTTTTGGATGACCGCAGCGATCTGACGGTTGAAATTGACGTGTTGCGCGAACGGTTGCAACGCGAAGGCGTCCGGTTTGACTGACCGGCCATTATTTGAGAGAGGATTATCCCCATGTCCGACGAGATCAAGAACAAGGCAGTTGAGGCTGAGACTCTGGTTCAGGAAGTAACCGCTGTTGCCCTGCCCGATCCAACGGCCGAGGTTATCTCGCTGGAGGAAGCCGACGATCCCGTCAGCGCCGAAATTCGCAAGCGCATGGACGAGATCGATATGGACAACACCAATTCGATCGTCTCGTTCGGCTCGTCCGCTCAGGCCGAATTGCAGGAAATCAGTCAGGCGATGCTGGCGGATGTGCGCAATAAGGATGTAGGCCCGGCCGGGGACAGTCTGCGCAATATCGTGACCACGATCCGGGGCTTTTCGGTTAGTGAACTGGATGTACGCCGTGAACGCAGTTGGTGGGAGAAACTGCTGGGCAAGGCCGCGCCCTTTGCCAAGTTCACCGCGCAGTACGAAGAAGTTCAGGGCCAGATCGACCGGATCACCGACGATCTTCTGGGCCATGAGCACACGCTTTTGAAGGACATTAAGTCGCTGGATCTGCTGTATGAAAAAACGCTTGGGTTCTACGATGAACTGGCGCTGTATATCGCGGCGGGTGAGGAAAAGCTGACAGAGCTGGACAGCCACGATATCCCCGAAAAAGAGGCCGAAGTTCAGGCCGCGCCCGAGGACGAGCAGGTGATGAAAGCGCAGGAGTTGCGTGACCTGCGGGCCGCCCGTGATGATCTGGAACGCCGCGTGCATGACCTGAAGCTGACCCGGCAGGTAACAATGCAGTCGCTGCCCTCGATCCGGCTGGTGCAGGAAAACGACAAGTCGCTGGTGACCAAGATCAACTCGACTTTGGTCAACACCGTACCTCTGTGGGAAACGCAACTGGCGCAGGCCGTCACCATTCAACGCAGCGCCGAGGCGGCGGCCGCCGTGCGGGGCGCCAATGACCTGACAAACGAATTGCTGACCTCGAACGCCGCCAATCTGCGCCAGTCGAACAAGATGATCCGCGAGGAAATGGAGCGCGGGGTCTTCGACATCGAGGCCGTCAAACAGGCCAATGCCGACCTGATCGGAACCATCAACGAAAGTCTGGCTATTGCTGACGAAGGCAAGGCCAAACGCGCCGCCGCCGAAGTTGAGCTGCAGAAGATGGAGGCCGAACTGCGCGATACGCTGGCTGCCGCCAAGGCGCGAAAGGACGGGGTCGGCGATAACGCCGGAACTGCGGTTTCGGGCTGACGGCGGGTCGGACGTGCGGTTTTCAGGAAATCTGAAGCCATTGTTGGGCGTTGTATCGCTGCTGGCCTTGGCCAATTGCGATGAGGTTTTGAACTCTTCGGTTATTCCTGAACCACGTCCGGTGGCGCCTGCACCTGCACCTAACGCCTATGTCCCACCCTCTGCCGCCAGCCAGGATCTGGCCCGCTTTTATCAACGGGTCGAGCGTGATCTTCTAACGCGCGGGATGCTGCGCACGGATGGCGGCGGGCCGGACACGCCTTTTGATGCAGACGATCTTGCGCGCAACTTTGAGACTATCGCGTTTTACAGCGAATACCCTGACCATGCAGTGGCAGTCGCGTCGCGGCAAACTGACGGGCAACTCAGCCGCTGGTCCGGACCGGTTCGGGTTCAGACCGAATTTGGCCCCTCGGTTCTGCCGGCAACACGAACGCAGGACATTGCCGAAGTTGAGACCTATTCCGCGCGGCTTGCAAAACTAACCGGGCATCCGATTTCTGTCGTTAATCGCAGAGGCAATTTCCACGTCTTTTTCGCGGGCAAGGACGATAGCGCCTATGTGGTGTCGCGGCTGAAGGAACTCATCCCGGGGATCAGTCAGGAATCCCTGAAACTGGTCGCTAGCCCTCGTTCGGATATCGATTGCTTTGTGTTTGCATTGGGCAATAGTTCTTCACCCTATAGGTACGTAAGAGCGGTTACCTTAATCCGAACTGAATTGCCCGACCTGCTGCGCCGCAGTTGCATTCACGAAGAGATCGCGCAAGGGTTGGGGGTGTCCAACGACAGCCCCATGGCGCGGCCTTCAATATTCAATGATGATGATGAGTTTGCGCTGCTGACCAGCCATGACGAAAAACTACTGACTATGCTTTACGACCCGCGCCTTGAGCCCGGGGTGACGGTGGATAACGCCCGTCCCGTGGTGCGGATCATTGCACGTGAATTGATGGGCCAGTCGCTCTGAGCCCCAGAAGAGGAGAACCCCAATGGGCATTTTCGATTTTCTGACCGGAGAATTTATTGACGTCATTCACTGGGTCGATGACACCCGCGACACCATGGTCTGGCGGTTTGAACGCGAAGGCCATGCGATCAAATACGGTGCCAAGCTGACCGTGCGCGAAGGTCAGGCCGCTGTGTTCGTGCATGAAGGGCAGCTGGCCGACGTGTTCACCCCGGGTCTTTATATGCTCGAAACCAACAACATGCCGATCCTGACGACGTTGCAGCACTGGGATCACGGCTTTCAATCCCCGTTCAAATCCGAGATCTATTTCGTCAACACGACCCGGTTCAATGACCTGAAATGGGGCACCAAGAACCCGATCATGCTGCGCGACCCCGAGTTCGGACCGACCCGCATTCGGGCCTTCGGCACCTATACGGTGCGGGTAAAGGATGCCGCTAAATTCCTGGTCGAGATCGTCGGCACCGATGGCGAATTCACCATGGACGAGATCAGCTTTCAGATCCGCAACATCATCGTGCAGGAGTTCAGCCGGGTTATCGCCGCATCGGGCATTCCGGTTCTGGACATGGCTGCCAATACCGCCGATCTGGGCAAACTGATTGCGGCCGAGGTCTCGCCGGTTCTGGACGGCTATGGGCTTGAGATGCCTGAATTCTACATCGAAAACATCTCTCTGCCGCCCGCAGTTGAGGCGGCTTTGGACAAACGGACATCGATGGGGCTGGCAGGTGATCTGGGGAAATTCACACAGTATTCCGCAGCCGAGGCGATGACGGCTGCGGCAAACAATCCCGGTCAGGGCGGCGGCATGGGTGCCGGCCTTGGCATGGGCATGGGCATGGCGATGGCGCAACAAATGTCGAACATGGCAGCGGGTCAGCCAAGCGGCCCGTGGGGCGGTTCCGCCCCCGCTGCCCCGCAACCGGCATCGCATGCGACGCCGCCACCTCCTCCGCCGGTTGAGCATGTGTGGCATATCGCGGTGGATGGGCAGACCAGTGGGCCGTTCTCGAAGGCCAAGATGGGGCGCATGGCTACGGACGGAGAGATCACCCGCGATACTCATGTCTGGACCGCGGGTCAGGACGGGTGGAAGAAAGCAGGTGACGTGCGGGAACTGGCGCAGTTGTTTACCATCCTGCCGCCGCCACCGCCGGGAGCGTGAAGCGACGGAAACTGTCGGCGGATACGTTTAACGCGTATCTGCAACCTCTCTGAAAGAGCAAAGAGATGTCCACAACCGACCGTTACTCCAAACCTCAAATCGTTTTGCACTGGCTGATCGCCCTTATCATCATCTTTGAATGGGTGAGCGGCGATGGCATGGGCCGGGTTTTTCGTGCCCGCATGGACAGCGGCACAATCGGGCTTGAAGGTGGAACACCACATGTCTGGCTGGGCAGCATTGTTTTTGTCCTGATCCTGATCCGCATCGTCCTGCGTTGGGTTCAAGGCGCACCCGGAGCGCTTCCCGGCAGTTCCGCCCTGATGACAAAAGCGGCGGAATGGGGACATCGTGTGCTCTATGCCCTGATGATCGCGGCACCTGCCCTTGGTGCTCTGGCCTGGTACGGGGGGGTCAATGCTGCAAGTGAATTGCGCGAAACGGTTGCCAATGCGTTGATGATCGTTGCGCTCGGCCATGCGGTTATTGCGATCTGGCATCAGTTCATCAAACGGGACGGCGCGCTAAACCGGATGCGCCTGTCCGCTGGCCGGTAACTAAAAAAGAGACGTGAATGACTGCTCCCCCTCCTCCGCCTCGTTCTGTTCCGGATGAACACAGATTTCCCTGCGATCAATGCGGGGCGGATTACCGGTTCAACCCCGGTGACGGAACGCTGACCTGTGACCATTGCGGGCATTCTGAGGCCATCAGTTCAGGGCCGTGGGGCGGGGCCAGCCTGAAAGAGCTGGATTTCAACGCCGCGTTGGCAGACCAGCTGCCGGACAGCGAAATTGAGGAAACCCGGGTTCTGTCTTGTCCAAACTGCGCGGCTCAGGTCGAGTTTGACCCCGACACGCACGCGGCGGAATGCCCGTTTTGTGCCACACCGGTGGTGACGGATACCGGTGTGAACCGGCACATCAAGCCCCGAGGCGTCTTGCCTTTTGCGCTGGATGAGCGCGCAGCCCACAAAGCAATGAGCGACTGGCTGGGCCGATTGTGGTTCGCCCCTAACGGGCTGAGGGATTATGCCCGCAAAGGCCGAAAGATGCAGGGTATTTATGTGCCCTACTGGACCTTTGACGCGGACACGCAGTCCAGCTATCGCGGCGAACGCGGCACTGTTTACTATGAAACCCGAACCGTCATGCGGGACGGCAAGCGCGTGCAGCAGCAGGTGCCGAAGGTAAGGTGGTCTCCGAAATCCGGCCGGGTGAAACGGTTCTTTGACGATGTGCTGGTCTTGGCGTCGCGATCTCTGCCCAAAAGCTATACTGACGCGCTGGAGCCATGGGATTTACCGGCCCTTGAACCCTATCAGCCTGAATACCTGGCTGGTTTCCGGGCCGAGGCTTACACGATCGAACTGCAGGAAGGTTACACAGAAGCACGCGGATATATGGCCCGGGTGATTGAACGGGATGTGCGCTTTGATATCGGCGGAGATCGGCAACGCATTCACTCCATTGATACGGATGTGCGGAATGTGACCTTCAAACATATTCTGCTGCCGGTCTGGATGGCGGCCTATAAATACCGCGGTCAGACTTACCGGTTCGTCGTAAACGGACGTACAGGGCGCGTTCAGGGGGAACGCCCGTGGTCAGCAATCAAGATCACGATTGCCGTTGTTCTGGGCCTGCTGGTCGCGGCTGGCGTCGGGTACTTGGTGGCTACGGGACAACAATAACAGAGAGTCCGGCAAGAACATTGAAATTGCCGCTTCTGCGCTTGAACATCTGTAAGCCAGACGCCATCCTGCGCTTTGTCCACGGCGAGGGGAGGCCTGAGTGACGCTATCTGATTTGAACAAACTGCTGGCCGAACGGCATTCCTGCCGGGCGTTTCTCTCCAACCCGGTACCGAAGGAAAAGATCGAACAGATTCTGACCTGCGCATCGCGTGTTCCCAGTTGGTGCAATGCACAGCCCTGGCATGTCACGATCACCAGCGGAGAAAAAACAGACCGGTTTCGCGAGGCGATGTTGGAGGAGGCGGCGACTGGCACACCCGCGCCGGATCTTCCCTTTCCGACCTCCTATTCCGGCGTGTATCAGGATCGGCGCCGTGCGTGCGGCTGGGCTTTATATGAGGCCGTCGGCGTAGAACGCGGCGACCGTGCAGCCTCGGCCCGCCAGATGATGGAAAACTTTGCCCTGTTTGGCGCACCGCACTGCGCCATCATTTCCAGCCCTGCGGAACTCGGGTCGTATGGCGCGATGGATTGCGGTGGGTTCGTCACCGCCTTTTCGTTGGCCGCGCAGGCCTTAGGTGTAGCGACGATCCCGCAGGCAGCGTTGGCTACCTACAGTCCGTTTCTACGTCGTTATTTTTGCATACCGAACGACCGGGTGGTTTTATGCGCGATTTCATTCGGATATGCGGATAAAGACCATCCTGCCAACGGCTTTCGCACGGGCCGCGCTGGTCTGAGCGAAATCGTCGACTGGGTCGGGTAAGAAAAACACCAAGCGGAGAACTAAATTGCGCGCAGTTTTACAACGGGTATCGCATGCCAAAGTGTCTGTGGATGGTCGGGTAATCGGCCAATCCGGACCGGGGCTGATGATCTTGGTTTGCGCAATGCTTGGCGACGATGAACAAAAAGCAGAACAATTGGCCGCCAAAGTCTCGAAACTGCGCATCTTCAAGGATGATGCCGGGAAAATGAACCGCTCTGTCGTGGATATCGGAGGTTCGGCCTTGGTGATCAGCCAGTTTACTCTGGCGGCAGATACGTCGCGCGGGAACAGGCCGGGCTTCTCGCAGGCGGCTGCGCCGGACGTCGGCAAGCATCTGTACGAATTCTTCGCGAGTCGACTTCAAGAACAGGGCATATCCGTCGAAACCGGGGAGTTTGGAGCGGATATGGCGGTAGAACTGGTCAATGACGGGCCAGTTACGATTTGGATGGAAAGCTGATGGACAGAAGAGAACAGGCAATTCGCATCTGGCAAGCCGGGGTCGACGCGGTGGGTGGTCACGCAGCGACCAGCAAAGTACTGGACACAATTCCTGAACCCGACCAGATTCTGGCTGTAGGCAAGCCTGCCGCCGCGATGGCCCGTGCTGCGCTGGAGCATTTTGGGCCACGCCCTACGCTGGTTGTTACCAAGGACGACCACGGGCGCGACCTTCCGGAATACGTCACACTGATCGAGGCATCGCACCCTGTCCCGGATGATCGCAGCCTCGAAGGCGGGCGGGCCTTGCGCGAAGCGGTCGAGGCCATGGAACCGAAGTCGCATTTGTTGCTGCTTGTTTCGGGCGGGGCGTCTTCATTGGCGGAAGACCTGTTGCCAGGAAAAACCCTGTCGGATCTGGAGCAACTGAACAAAAAGCTGCTGGCAGAGGGGTTGGACATTACGGCAATGAACGCAGAGCGGCGCAAGTTGTCCCGGATCAAGGGCGGCGGCCTGCTGTCTCATTTCAAAGGCGGCAAAGCCACTGTTCTGGCGATTTCTGATGTTCCCGGCGATGACCTGAATGTCGTGGGATCGGGTATCGGAGCTTTGCCGGAAACTATCGACTTTGAAGCCTCAACCCGGATTGTCGCCTCAAACGCCCATGCACGGGCAACCGCAGAGGAATTGGCGCAATCTGAAGGGGTCGAAGTTTTAGCCAATGAAGAATGCCTGCACGACGATTTCCTGAACGTTGCCGAAGCACTCGGTCAACGCATCCGTGAAATGCCCAGCGGAATCATGATCTTTGGCGGGGAACCCACAGTTGTGCTGCCGGAAAACCCCGGGCGCGGCGGTCGCAATCAGGCTTTGTCTCTGGCGTTGGCGCGGGAAATCTCTGGTTGCAAGGGAATAACCCTGGTGGTTGGAGGAACAGACGGAACAGATGGTCCAACGCAGGCGGCCGGGGCTGTCGTCGATGGATCAACCTGGGGCGCAGGTGCTGAGCAGGCGTTGCAGCGGGCGGATAGTGGCTCTTACCTGGATCGTTCCGGAGCTTTGCTGATAACCGGCCCAACGGGAACAAATGTGATGGATCTGCTTGTCGTTATCCGCGAATGATTTGACGATTTTCAGCTTACCCGCGATGCAAAAGCCCCTGACACTCGGGGCATGACGCCACCCACCATTGCGCTACGAGAAAATGAAGACATTCCCGACGTTGGTATCGAGCTCCCTGACGGCAGCCGCCTATCCTGCGCCCGAAATGGCGCGCGCTTTTGCCGGAAGTCGAGAACGATACTGGGCTGTTCACAGACATCCAACGCAGGTCGAGCAACGGGGGATAGGCCTGTGAATATGGGGGGAGGTACACCCGGATGACTCTCCGACCGCCAGGGGAAATCGCCGTTGGGTTCAAGAGATGAGTCGCGACGACATTGATCTGCAAACCGAAACCTCACGCGAGTTGTGGTTGGACAGAGAGAACTTTTTTCTCAAGGCGAAGTTAACTGCCTTTGAAGGAGAACCCCCGGTATTTCCAAAGGAATTGGAGGATACCATACCACGAAATCAGATGTGAATTTCGGCAGGGTTGGGACCAGACATTTGTCCTTGCCCGCTACACCGAAATGCGCCTACTTTGACTCATGCGTCAATAAAAAGCCTGTAAAGGGCTGTTATCCATAAACTGGGAGATCTTTGGATGAACGAACAACTCACTCACATGACCAAGCAGGTTACAGCTGGCAAGCTGACCCGCCGCGAATTCATGGGAAAAGCAGCGGCTTTGGGTGTATCCGCGGCAATGGCCAGCACCATGTTCGCGGACGCCGCGCGTGCGGCGGACCCGAAAAAGGGCGGTGATCTGAAGATCGGCTCCATTGGTGGCGAATCGACGAACTCTCTCGATCCGGCTACTTATGCGAGCCAAGTGCCTGCGCTCAACGGCCGCCAGTTCGGTGACACCCTGGTGGTGGTATCGCCGGACGGCTCGATTGAATCGCGCCTAGCCGAAAGTGTTGAAGCAAGCGCCGACGCCAAGGTCTGGAACTTCAAGATCCGTCAAGGGGTCGAATTTCACAACGGCAAAACACTGACCAGTGAAGACGTGCTGAAAACCATGCAGCGCCATTCGGACGAAAACTCGAAATCAGGTGCATTGGGCATCATGAAAGAAATCGAGTCGATGAAGGCCGATGGCGACGTGTTCTCTGTCACATTGAACAACCCAAACGCCGACTTGCCGTACCTCATGGCGGACTATCACCTGATCATCCAGCCGGATGGTGGCATGGACAACCCAAGCGCGGGCATCGGCACAGGCCCCTACAAGCTTGAGGTGGACGAGCCGGGCGTGCGTCACGCCTATTCGAAGTTCGAGAACTACTGGGCCGACGACGGTCATTTTGACAGCGTCGAAATTATCGCCATCAATGACTCCACGGCGCGTACGGCTGCACTTCAGTCCGGGCAGGTACACCTGATTAACCGGGTTGAGCCCAAGGTCGCAGGTCTTTTGGGCCGCGCACCGGGTCTGTCTGTACAGCCGACAACGGGCCGTGGGCACTATGTCTTCATCATGCATGTCGACACTGCGCCGTTCGACAATCTCGATCTTCGACTGGCTCTGAAGTACGCAATTAATCGCGAGGAATTGGTCGAGAAAATCCTTCAGGGTTATGGCAGTGTCGGCAACGACATCCCGATCAACGCCGCTTACCCGCTGTTCGACGATACGATCCCGCAGCGCACGTTCGACCTCGAAAAGGCGGCCGAGCACTATAAGAAGTCCGGCCATGACGGGTCGCCGATCGTTTTGCGCACCTCCGAGGTCGCCTTCCCTGGTGCCGTAGACGCGGCCCAGCTCTTCCAGCAAAGTGCAGCAGCAGCCGGTATCCCACTCGTAATCGAACGCGAGCCGGGCGACGGTTACTGGTCCGAGGTCTGGAACGTCCAACCATTCTGCGCCTCCTATTGGACAGGGCGGCCGGTGCAGGACCAGATGTACTCAACCGCATACCTCTCGACTGCCGACTGGAACGACACGCGCTGGAAACGGCCGGAATTCGACGACATGTTGAATAAGGCCAAGGGTGAGCTCGACACCGCCAAGCGAAAGGAACTCTATTCCCAGATGGGCCGGATGCTGAACGAAGAAGGAGGCATAATCTGCCCGATGTTCAATCAGTTCATCGATGGCGTCAGCGATCAACTGGCCGGCTGGGAGCCCGACCCCTATGACGAACTGATGGGTGGCCAGGCCTCGCGCAAAATGTGGTTCGCGTAAAACGGGCCACGGATCATGCATCCTATCATCAAACTGGTTTCCCAGCGCTTTGCGCTGGGAATCCTGCTTCTCTTCGGTGCATCGGCTCTGATTTTCGGCCTCACCGAAGCCCTGCCAGGGGACGCTGCGCAAGCGGTTCTTGGCCAATCTGCAACCCCTGAGTCGCTGGCAAACTTGCGCGAGGAAATGGGCCTAGATCGCCCCGCCCTGACCCGCTATTTCGAATGGCTGGGTGGTATTTTACAGGGCGACCTTGGTCAGTCACTAACAAACAAACTCGACATCGCGGAAAGTATAGGCAAACGCTTGGGCAACACTCTGTTCCTGGCCTGCGCCGCAGCGATCGTGTCGGTTCCGCTTGCCATTTTTCTGGGCCTGTTGGCGGTCCGGTTCCGCAACCGCTGGCCGGATAAACTGATCTCTGCCATCACGCTCACGACCGTATCGATACCGGAATTTCTGATCGGCTATGTGGTGGTGTATTTCATCTCGGTAAAACTGGGATGGTTTTCCTCGCTGGCGATGATCAATGACTCGATGTCCTTTGGTCAAAAGCTCTATGCGATCACTCTGCCTGCTTTCGTGCTGACGCTCGTGGTGCTGGCCCAAATGATGCGAATGACGCGCGCGGCGATTTTGAACCTTATGCAATCGGCCTATATCGAGACCGCTGAATTGAAGGGGCTGACCACATTTCAGGTCATCGCGCGGCACGCGTTTCCCAATGCCATTTCACCCATCGTTAACGTTGTCATGCTGAACCTGGCCTATCTGGTCGTGGGCGTCGTGGTCGTCGAGGTGGTGTTCGTCTATCCCGGCATGGGCCAATACCTGGTGGATTCGGTGACCAAGCGCGACGTGCCGGTTGTTCTGGCCTGCGGCGTCGTTTTTGCCGCGGTCTATATCGGCCTGAACATGGTTGCCGACATCGTGTCGATCCTTGCCAACCCGAGACTGAGGCATCCGAAATGATGAAGAATATCCCTATTTCGGCAATGATCGGTCTGTTTTTCACCGGGCTCTATTTCATTGTGGCTTTCACCGCCCCGTTGATTGCGCCCTATGGCATGGCCGAAGTGGTCGGCGACGTGTGGGAGCCTTCGAGCGCCGAACATCTGCTGGGCACTGACAATATCGGTCGCGACCTGCTGACCCGAATGATCTATGGCGGGCGCACGACTATCTTCATCGCGGCCGCGGCCACGATCCTCAGCTTTGTCACCGGCACCTCTTTGGGCCTGCTGGCGGCAGTGCTCGGCGGATGGGCCGATCAGGTACTCAGCCGTACGGTTGACCTGATCATGTCGATCCCCACCCTGATCCTTGCGCTGGTCATCCTGGCGATTGTTCCGGTGACCATCCCGATCCTGATACTGGTGATGGGTCTGTTGGATGCCACGCGCCCTTATCGTCTGTCGCGATCCGTCGCCGTGGACATCAACGTGATGGACTATGTCGAGGCTGCCAAATTACGCGGCGAGGGCCGGGTCTGGATCATTTTTCGGGAAATCCTGCCCAACGCCCTGTCACCGCTGGTGGCCGAGTTTGGTCTGCGGTTTATCTTCATGGTCCTGTTCATCTCGACCCTGTCCTTCCTTGGACTGGGCGTTCAGCCGCCGCTGGCGGACTGGGGCGGCATCGTGAAGGAAAACAAGGACGGTATCGTCTACGGCATCGGCGCGGCACTGTACCCCGCTGTGGCCATCGCAACGCTGGCCATCTCGGTCAACCTCGTGGCTGACTGGGTCCTGAACCGTACCACATCGCTGAAAGGAGGCCGGGGATGAGTGATACCCTTCTCAAGGTCCGCGACCTCAAGATCGGCGCGACCGTGTACCCACCGGGTGAGAAACCCCATGACATCGAAATCGTGCACGGAGTCAGCTTTGACCTCGAACGCGGCAAGGTGCTTGGGCTGATCGGTGAGTCCGGGGCCGGTAAATCCACCATCGGCCTGGCCTCGATGGCCTATGGCCGGGGAGGTGTGGAAATCACCGGCGGTGAAGTCTGGGTAAATGGACGGGACATCCTGAAGACGTCCTACGGCGACATCCGCAAGCTGCGTGGCGGTGAGGTCACATATGTCTCGCAATCCGCGGCAGCGTCTTTCAACCCGGCCAAAAAGATCATGGATCAGGTGGTCGAGGCAGCGGTCGAACAGAAAAAGTTCAGCCGCAAAGAGGCCGAAGCACGTGCGCGTGAACTGTTCGCCAAGCTGGGTCTGCCTGATCCGGACAATATCGGTGATCGCTATCCGCACCAGGTCTCGGGCGGTCAGCTTCAGCGCTGCATGACCGCGCTGGCGCTGTGCCCCGAGCCTGATCTGGTGGTGTTCGACGAACCCACCACAGCGCTTGACGTGACCACACAGATCGACGTTCTGATGGCCATCAAAGAGGCCATCGCAGACACCGGCGTTGCCGCGCTCTACATCACGCACGATCTGGCGGTCGTTGCGCAGGTGAGCGACGACATCATGGTTCTGCGGATGGGTAATACGGTCGAATACGGCAACACCGATCAGATCATCAACAACCCGCAGGAAGAATACACCAAGGCACTGGTCTCGGTGCGTTCGATCGAGCACGAAGAGAAAAAGCCCACACCGGAAGCAGTGCTGAGCGTTGACGGTATCACCGCGCGCTACAAGGGTCTCAACTTCGACGTGCTGCACAACGTCAATGTGGAACTGCACCCCGGTCAGACACTGGCGGTTGTGGGGGAATCCGGCTCGGGCAAGTCCACACTGGCGCGGGTGATCACCGGATTGCTCCCGCCACGCGATGGTGAAATCACATTTGCCGGCCGCAAGCTCTCGTCCGATCTGGCCGGGCGTAGCCGTGAGGACCTGCGCGAGCTTCAGATGATCTACCAAATGGCCGACGTGGCGATGAACCCGCGCCAGACGGTTGGCACGATTATCGGGCGACCGCTGGAGTTTTACTTCAACATGCGCGGCGCCGAAAAACGTAAGCGGGTCATCGAACTGCTGGACGAGATTGAACTGGGCGAAAAGTTCATGGATCGCTATCCGGCGGAACTGTCCGGTGGTCAGAAACAGCGTGTCTGTATCGCGCGGTCGCTGGCGGCCAAGCCTAAGATGATCATCTGTGACGAGGTCACCTCGGCGCTTGATCCATTGGTGGCGGACGGCATCCTCAAGCTGTTGCTTGACCTGCAGAAGATCGAGGATGTGGCCTATCTGTTCATCACCCACGATCTGGCAACGGTCCGCGCGATCAGTGACAGTATCGCGGTGATGTATCAGGGGCGTGTGGTCCGCTATGGCCCCAAGAGCCAGGTTCTCAGCCCGCCGTTCGACGACTATACCGACCTGCTGCTCAGCTCGGTGCCCGAGATGCATCTGGGCTGGCTGGAAGAGGTCGTCGCCCACCGCAAGATGGAAAGCGCCGGGAATTAATCCCCGCCTTTTCCGTGACTGTCTGGTGAAAACACGAAATCCCGGCATCTTGTCAGATGACAGGTGTCGGGATTTTGCAATTGGGGGCGCGAATTGGCGGCAATTGCAAAACGAATCCCGTAGGGTCGCCTGAAGCAGAATTCAGTCAAAGGGTCAGGACATGGACCGCAAGTTACTCCTCATCATTCTGGACGGTGTTCCATGGCGCAACTTTCGCCGACTGTTCGGCAATCTCGAAGGCTGGGTCGACAGCGGTGAGGCGCGCGTGTGGAAGCACCGCGCGGTGCTGCCTTCGACTTCGGCGAGCTGCTACGCCTCAATCCACACCGGCGTCACACCGCAGGAACATGGCTGCACCGGCAACGCCAATGTCTTTCGTCTGAGCCACAAGGACGTGTTCAGCCAGGTGCGCGAGGCAGGTGGTGTGACCGGAGCGGTAACGCACAGCTACTGGTCGCAATTCTTCAACCGCCACCCGTTCGATTATGTACGCGACGTAGAATATGACGAGCCGGACAGCGCGACGATCAACCACGGCCGTTTCCACAGCATGACCGGCTATGGAAAGGTGAACCAAATGACGCCTTCGGACGTCGATCTTTTTGGCACGCTGACGAACCTTTGCCTGCGCTTCGGTCTGGATTATGGTATTTTGCACACTTGCACACTGGATTGCATGGGTCATCGGTTCTTTCACGATTGCGAGGAAATGGACCACGCCTGTTTCGTTATGGATGAAATGCTGGCCCCCTTCATTCCGCGTTGGCGGCAACTGGGGTATGAGGTCATTGTGACCGCCGATCACGGGCAGGATGAGCGCGGCCACCACGGCGGACGGGGTGAATTGCAGCAGGAAACGGCGCTGTATTACTTTGGCGACGCAGAGGGGCCCGAGGCCGACGCTGTGATCGAGCAGCTACAGCTTGCTCCAACAATTCTGAACCGAATGGGCGCGCCCATCGCCGAGACGATGAAAGCCGCGCCTTTCCTGAAGTGACGATTCAGTCGTAGGGCCAGATCTGCTGGCCCAACGCCTCGATGGCTACTGAAATCCGCTCAAAGCTGTCGGCGGCGCGTTTCACGCTGGTCCGCGCCCGCAGATACCCATGCACAAGGCCAGGCTCATTGATCCAATGCGCCTGCCCGCCCGCCGCGGTGATCTTTTCACAATAGGCCGGACTGTCATCGCGCAACGGATCGCAATCGGCCGTCACGACCAAGGTCAGTGGCAGGCCCGAGAAATCGGTGTCCTGCAGCGGTGCAAAAGTCGGGTCGTTTTGCGGTACGTCGCCGCCACACCGTATCTTTTCATAGAAAACGATCTCGTCCCGCGTCAAAAGCGGCGCGTGGGCGTGTTCGACATACGAGCCTTTCGAGGCATCCCCGCCCAGCCCGGGATAGATGAGGACCTGCCCCAGGATACTTTTCAGCCGCCCGCGCGCGTGATGTGCAACCGCCGCTGCAAGATTGCCGCCCGCACTGTCACCCGCCAAAACCAATGGATCGCCAAATTCCTGAGCGGCCCAACCTGTTGCTGTCCAACTATCCTGAAACTGCGCAGGGTGTGCATGTTCAGGACACAGGCGGTAATCAACAGCGACGACCCGGTATCCGGTTTGCGCACAAATCTCGGCGCAGACGTCATCGTGGCTGTCCAGCCCGCCAACGACGAAACCGCCGCCATGAAAATAGACGACGGTTCGCGTGGGGTCTCCGGCGGAGTAAACCCGGACCGGCACACCATCGGCAAACCTGTCCTGTGTCACCACGCCCTGTGGCCGGGGTTGGCGAAAGTCACGGCACATCTCATCATAGACGCGTCGTTGATCCTGAATCGACAAATCGACTGCATCCTCGGGATAGCTTTCAGCCGTTCGTCTTATGAACGCCCAGGTTTCTTCATCAATCAGACGTTCATAATCCATGTACCCTCCCGGTCAGGCAGCCCACTCCCATGGCCGGGTGAACGATCCCAGCACTTTGCTGACATCGTCGTCTGAGGAACCGTTCGCGTCAAGCTGCGCAACGAGTCCGCGTTTCTTGTCGTCGATCACTGAAATGACACGGGCATCTACACCGGCCTCTTGCAGAGCCCCGTTATAAATGCGGGTGATCGCCTGCTTGCGCAGTTCTGGTTTGAAGACCTTTCCAACCGCTGTCTTGGGCAACTCGTCGAGAATGGTCATGTGCTTGGGTTGCGCTGCACGTTCATGGACATGCACGCCACAGTACTCCATCAGCTCTTTCTCGGTTACACTGGCACCCTCCACCAGTTCGACAAAAGCGCAGGGCACTTCACCCGAATAAGCGTCCGGCTGGCCAATGGCGCCGGCGAAGGCAACCGCTTCGTGGCCCAGCAAGGCTTCTTCAATCTCGGCAGGGTCGATATTGTGGCCACCGCGAATAATCAGGTCTTTGGCGCGCCCGGTAATCCACAGGTAGCCATCCTCGTCAAACCGGCCCAGATCGCCCGTGCGCAGGTATTTGTCATAGTGGTACAGGTCTGCATTCTTGTCGGTCTCGGTATAGGTATTGCCCGCATAAACACCGGGGTTCGAGATGCAGATTTCGCCAATCTCGTCCGAGCTGCATTCCTTGGGACCATCCGGTCCGTTCTGCAGGATCTTTACATCCGTATACGGGAACGGAATCCCGATTGAGCCAATTTTCTTTTCGCCATCCACCGGGTTGCAGGACACCAGACAGGTCGCCTCGGTCAAGCCATAACCTTCAACGATGGTCACGCCGGTCGCTTCTTCAAACCGACGGAACAATTCGACCGGCAAAGGGGCGGAGCCGGAGAAAGCCGTCTTCACACTGGATATATCCGCATCCACCGGGCGCTGCATCTTGGCGGCGATTGCGGTAGGAACAGTGATGATGAAGCTTACTTTCCAGCGCTCGATCAGCTTCCAGAAATTGTCGAACACGCCGTCACCGCGATACCCTGCAGGTGTTGGGAAAACCACATGCGCGCCCGACGACACAGCCGCCATCACGATCACGTGGACAGCAAAGACGTGGAACATCGGCAACGGACACATGATCACGTCTTCTTCGGTGAACAGCAGCGTGTTACCCAGCCATCCGTTGTAGATCAGGCCCGAGTATTTATGCTGCGCAACCTTCGGCATACCGGTCGTGCCGCCGGTGTGGAAATAGCAGGCCACGCGGTCTTCTTTGCTGTCCTCGAAAGTAAGTGTTGTAGGTTGTTTGGCCAGTTCCTGATTGAAATTCTTGTAATCCGCATGGGCCAGATGCTCCTTGTCGCCCATCTTGGGGCGCAGGAATGGCACCAGCCAGGATTTCGGTGGTGTCAGATATCGGTTCAGGTCAATTTCCAGGATAGTATTGACCTTGGGCGCGTGGCGCACTGCTTCTTCGACTTTTTGCGCGACATCAGTCTTGGGAAATGACTTGAGCGTCACGACAGCCTTGGCCCCGGTCTCACGCAGGATGGCCGCGATCTGCTCGGCTTCCAGCAGCGGGTTGATCGGATTGACGATGCCTGCGACCGCACCGCCCATCATGGTGATCAGTGTCTCGTTACAATTGGGCAGCACATAGGCCACAACATCCTTTTCACCGATTCCCAGCGACCGGAACAGGTTGGCGGCCTGATTGACCTTACTCAGCAGTTCGGACCAGGTCAGAGTTTCGGCCTTGTCTGTCGGACCGGATAAAAGCTGAAAACTGATGGCATTGCTGTTCGGGAATTTACACGCGGTACGAGACAGAAGCTGGTGGAGCGTAACCGGAACGTCCCGATCTTCCCACGTCATTTCCTGCTCAATTCTTGCCTTGTCTTCCAATCCCACAAAGGCCATGTGGATCCTCCCTTATCTCTCCCGTGTCCAGCACAGGTTTACGTTCCTCGCCAAGATGGAAGCAAAACCGCGCATGTTCAAGAAAGGGCTTAGCGACGATGTACACTAAGGGGTAGAATTACGCTACGGAGTGATATTATTTGCCGCCACGTCAGATCACTCGGCTGCTATGCCATCCGTAAACTGAAGGCGGGCTAGTCTGGCATACAGACCGTCCTGCGCCACCAGGTCGTCATGTGTACCTTGCGCCACGATCTGACCAGCTTCCATCACGACGATTCTGTCGGCCTTTTTGACCGTCGCCAGCCGATGCGCCACGATCAGCGTGGTTCGCCCGGCACGCATTTGGTCCACGGCCCCTTGTACGGCGCGTTCGCTCTCGGCATCCAGTGCCGATGTCGCCTCGTCCAGCAGCAATACCGGTGCGTCTCGCAGGATGGCGCGGGCGATGGCAATGCGTTGCTTTTGTCCACCGGACAGCATCACACCGCGCTCGCCAACGAAACTGTCATACCCTTCCGGAAGGGCCGCGATGAATTCATGCGCGGCGGCGGCACGGGCGGCGGCTTCGACCTCGACATCGGTGGCATCCAAACGGCCAAAGCGGATGTTCTCACGCGCGGACTCGGCGAAAATGATCGGGTCCTGCGGCACCAGCGCCATGTGGCTGCGGAAATCGGCGCGGTCGAGATCGCGCAGATCGACGCCATCCAGACTGACCTGCCCCGCATCCGGATCGTAAAACCGCTGGATCATCTGGATGACAGTTGTCTTGCCTGCCCCCGAAGGGCCGACAAAGGCAATGGTTTCTCCGGGATTGACCTGCAATGTCAGGTGTTCCAGTGCCACGGTATCGGGTCGCGACGGATAGCGGAAAGTAACGTCGTCAAAGCGGATCTCGCCGCGCACAGGCGCGGGCAGTTCCTTGGCTTTTACCGGATCGTTCACGGTGTCCTGAGCGTTCAATAACTCCACCAGACGCTCAGTCGCGCCCGCGGCGCGTTGCAGCTCGCTCCAGATCTCCGACAGGGCCGCGACGGACCCCGCCATGATGATAGAGTAGATCACGAACTGAATCAGAACGCCCTCGGTCATCACGCCATTGCGGACGTCATTCGCGCCCATCCACAGCACACCAACGATGCCGGAAAAAACCAGAAAAATCACGATGACGGTCAGAACCGCGCGGGTTTGGATGCGACGCAAAGACACAACATAGGACGTTTCGGTCATGTCACCGAACTGTTTGCGGCTGGCTTGTTCATGCGTGAAGGCCTGCACGGTTTGAACCGCGCCCAGCGCCTCGCCCGCGTTGCCGGACGAAGCCGCGATCCAGTCCTGGTTTTCCCGGCTGATCACCCGCAGACGGCGTCCCAGAACCAGAATCGGCACAACAACCAGTGGGATCAGCAACAGCACCATGCCCGTCAGCTTGGCCGAAGTCAGCAGCATCAGTACCAGCCCGCCAAGGAACATCAGCAGATTACGCAGCGCGATCGATACAGAGGACCCCAGCACCGACTGGATCAGCGTTGTGTCAGTGGTGATCCGACTCAAAACCTCTCCGGTCATGATGCGTTCGTAGAATTCCGGACTCATCCCGATGACGCGGTCGAACACCGCCTTGCGGATATCAGCAACCACACGCTCACCAAGGCGGGTCACCAGCGCATAGCGGATGCCGGTTCCAACGGCCAGAATCGCGGCAATAACCAGCGCGGCCAGAAAGTACCAATCCAGCAGCACGCCATCTTCGATGCGGAAGTTGTCCACGACACGGCGTACGGCCAAGGGCAATGTCAGGGTCATGCTGGCGGTCAGCACCAGCGCCAGAGTCGCACCGATCATCAGCAACCGATACGGCTTCATAAAGGGCCACAGCGACGCCAGAACGCCTATTTTCCGGGATCCGGCGCGCTCTTCGGCGGCACCTGGTGCGGGTTTGTTTGCTGGACTGGCTGAGGCGGGTTTTGCCATATCTGGCCCTTACATCGTGTTCGCGATTGAGTGAATGCTTCTTGGCGGCAGTGGCACGCGGGGTCAAGCTGCACAGCGTAAATTGGCCACGTGTCAGGGCCATTTGACGCAGAATTTTCGGGCTGATCTGGAGCGGGCGGCGGGAATCGAACCCGCTTCATCAGCTTGGAAGGCTGAGGTAATAGCCAGTATACGACGCCCGCTCAGCGGAGGCCGGTTTAAGCGATGCGTCTGGTGCCGTCAAGCGCCGTTCGACCAAGGAATTCAATTTCGCTGTTCACCACCCAAAGCTGTCTGGCCTGACACTCTGCACCGACGATATTAACGCAGCGTGGGAAGCCAAGCGCATGATTCGAGGTCAGCTGATATCCGGATCATCGAATCGTAATCCAATCGCTTCGATCCAGTCCGGCCTATAAACTGTGCTGGAAAAGTCGTTGCGGCAGTCAGCGCGTCCTGTAGCGGCACACCGACCTGAGTGACCAGAACGCGAATGGCGGTCGTCAAATCAAGGTCAGCTCCGGCCAATGTTCCATCTTCGAGCGTTAGCCGCCCGTCCGTTCTTGTGATTCGGCGCCCCTCCAGTTGGAACGCGGTCTGATCCGTACCCGCAACGGCCATGGCATCGCTCACCAGAAAAATCTGACCGGGTGCGGATTTGGCAGCCCATGCGGCGCGGATGGTCTCAGGGTGGACATGGATACCGTCGGCGATCAAACCCGCCGACAAACCACTCTCGGCCAGTGCGGCGCCGACCAGACCCGGTTCGCGACTTCCCAGCTGACTCATGGCGTTGAACAAATGTGTGACACAGCGCGCGCCCGCAGCCGCATAGCGTCGGCACGTGGCGAAATCCGCATCACTATGCCCCAGCGATACAAGAATACCGGCGTCAGAGAGCGCCCTGACCTGTTGTTCCGACACCGCCTCGGGCGCGATCGTGACCTTGAGGCACGGCAAGTCACCTGCAGCCGCGATCAGTACGACCAGATCCGCATCTTCCATCGGGCGGATCAGCGCGGCATCATGCGCCCCTTTTCGCGCGACGGACAGATGCGGCCCTTCCAGATGCAGCCCTGCAACCCCTGGAACGCCTTCTCGGACCGCCTGTATCGCAGCATTTATCGCTGCTTCTGTTTTCTCGACTGTATCAGTGATCAGCGTTGGCAGCAGCGACACCACACCCAACCGTCGATGCGCGCTGGCGATCCTGCGAATCGTCTCAACCGACGGGTCATCGTTGAACATGACACCGTCGCCGCCATTGACCTGCAGATCGACATAACCGGGGCTGAGGATATCTCCTTTCAGATCAATGGCCTGCCCGTCATCCTCGGCGCCTTCCTCGGGTATAACCGCCGCCAAAGCGCCTTCGCGAAAGACAACCGCCTGACCAAAGTGCAGGCGCGTGCCGTCAAACAGCCCGCCGTTCCGAAATGTAACCGAACCTGAAGTCATACCGTCTCCGTCACTTTCTTGAGGTGGCGCGGTGCGTCAGGGTCAATCCCGCGTGCGCCGGCGACGGCTTCGACCATGCTGTAGAACGACGTGATTGTGGCAATCGGATCAGTCAGCCAATGGTCGGTTCGCGTGACCGGCAAGCATTGCGCGCGCGTCACCTTGTCGGTTGCGGCGAACACTGTTGCCCCCTTGCCTGCCAGCGCATCGGCGGCCTCGGCCGTGGAATCCTCCGCCGCGTCTTTGGCGGCAAACACGATCGTCGGAAATCCCTCTTCAACGATCGATACCGGCCCATGCAGCACCTCGGCCGCCGAATAGCTTTCAGCGTGAATCTGACAGGTTTCTTTGATCTTCAGCGCCGCTTCATTGGACATCGCATAAGACGGGCCTCGGCCCAGCGTGAACAGCGACCGGCCCGTGATCGTTTCTGCCGCGGCGGACCAATCACATTGCGCGGCTTGCTCCAGACAGCCGGGCAAGGATCGGATTGCGCTGGTCAGTGAGTCATCCCCCTTGATTTCCGCCAGCAACCAGAGCCCGGTCACCAGCGATGTCACAAATGTCTTGGTAGCAGCCACGCTCAGTTCCGGACCTGCGTGAAGGGGCAGCACGGCATCCGTCACCTCGGCCAGCCGCGAGTTTGTGTTGTTAGTTATCGCAACCGTCACCCCACCCGACCCTTTCAGCGACCGGGTCATCCCGACGATATCCGGGCTTTGGCCGGACTGCGACACCGACAGGCAGAGCGCCCCTTTAGCCTGCAAATCAATGCTGTAGATCGAGCTGACCGACGGTCCGACCGAAGCCACGGGCAGGTTCAAAAGCAACTCACTGGCGTATTTGAGATACAGGCAGGCATGATCTGATGACCCCCGCGCCACCGAGATCAAAAACCGTGGGTCGGCGTCTTTCACCATTCTGGCAACGTCTTGAACATTGCTCGCACCTTGGCTTAGCAATCTGTCAACGGCATCAGGGATTTCCAGGATTTCCTGACGCATTTTCGAGGTGTGTTCGGACATGAAATTCCGGCCTTTCCGGTTACAACCGTAATTCGGCGACAAAGTCGTAAGCGTCGCCGCGATAGAGCGAACGGGTCAGTTCCGCGACCCGTCCGTTTTTGAGGAATGAGATACGTTCGATATTCAGCCCGGCGGCGCCTTCGGGCACTTCCAGCAGCTCCGCTTCGCGCGCAGCGAGGTTGAGGGCCGAGATTTTCTGCACGGCCCGAACCGGGCGCCGCCCCATCTCGTCCAGCACCTCGTACAGCGATGTGGTCACTTCGATGGGATTGGGCAGGATATCCAGCGGCAGGGCCGCCCGCTCAAGTGCCAGCGGGCGACCATCCGCCTCGCGCAGACGGTAAATGCGCGAAATCTGTTCGCCTTCTTTCAGGCTGAGTGCTTCGACCTCCTCGGGGGTTGGCGCAAAAACGCCCCGTTCCAACCACTTGGATGTGGTCTGCATCCCGCGGCTCGACATGTCCTCCGTGAACGAGGTCAGATGTGTCAGCGACTGTTCCACCCGCGGCAAACGCTGACGAATGAAAGATCCGGATCCCTGGCGCTGTTCGATCACGCCTTCCTGAACCAACTCCTGAATCGCCTTGCGCACTGTGACCCGCGACAAATCCGTGATCTCAACCAATTCACGTTCCGATGGCAGCGAAGAGTTCGGAGCCAGCACGCCTGTGTCGATCCCTTCCTGCAACCTGCGCCGCAATTGGACGTAACGCGGGCCATTTTCGGGCGACAGCCACGAGTCAGAGCGGAGGAACTCAGTAATGCTCATGCTGGATCTCCTTCGCCAAAGACAATGCCCCGGTCAGCGGTTCGCCCAGCGGCGGGCGAATGGCGGACTGCATGTCCGCAGGCAGGTAATCCGTATATTGCGCCGCGATCCCACCGGTCAGGCAGATCACTCCGCCAGATTGCCACCCCAGTCGTGATGCGGTTTCAGAGATGTAATCCGCCCCTGCCTGCAAAACCTGTTTTGCGACAACATCACCCGCTTTGGCCGCAGAGGTCACCTCGGGCGCAAGTGCTCCGAACTGGGCGGGTGTGGCAGTTCCGGCGAAACGCACTATCCCCGCCGGCCCGTGCAGGTCAGCCAACAGCTTTTGCGTCAAGCCGGATTCAACCTGCGTGCCGTCATACGCGCAAAGTGCTTCGGACAGCGCACGGCGCCCCACCCACTGCGCCGAGGCCTCATCCCCCAGAACAGGCCCCCAGCCACCGGCATACCGCATGGCGCCATCCGCTTGCGTCGCCAGAAAAGAGCCGGTTCCGCAATGTGCGATCAGGCCATCCTGCTTACCCAGCGCTCCGCGCAGCGCGGCTGGCCGATCATCCTCGATCCGCGCATTTATCAGCCCCAGCGCATCCCGCAAACGCTCTGCAATCTGGGCGTCGGTGACACCTGCCAATCCGACAAAAGCGGGCCATCTGAGCATCTCCCGGGCCTCGACTCCAAGGTTTCGGGACATTTCCTCAAGTCCAGCTCGAATTTGATTGAACGCGCCGTCAAAATCGGTCGAGACATTGGCCGCACCCGCCTCAACCGAGTGGACGCTCCCGTCGATTTCACAGGCAACACGACATCGCGTTCCCCCACCATCCACGGCCAATATTGCGTTGTTCTGGGACTCAGTCATGACAATACCATTATAATACCTATTGGGGTTATGGAAGACATAAATGCCCAGGATATTAAAAATTTGAACCCGAAAACCCTGCTAACGAAGAGATTTCACTGATCGAAACAAAATTATGGACAGGTGGTATTAAATAGGTATTGTAAGGGGAACACATGGGGGATTCTCTTGACGCTGCCATCAACTGAACAACTGCATCAGGATGCTGCCAAGCTGAACCGAAGCGACTTGATCACTTCGGCACAGATTCTGGCAGAGGGTCAGATTGCTGCGGCAGTGACAGTGCGCAATGCCCTGGACACTATCGCCAATGGCGCCAGAACGATGGCGCATACGATTCGCTCCGATGGCGTGCTGCACTATGTGGCGGCTGGTTCGTCAGGCTTGATGGCTGCGGCCGACGCGCAGGAATTAGGCGGCACGTTTTCGATCCCGGCAGCTCAATTGCGGATTCACATGGCTGGCGGCCTGCCAACCGGGGTTACAATGCACGGCGAGGCCGAAGATGCTGCCGGCGGCCTCAGAGACGCTCTGAGTTCATTGCGTCCGCACGATACGGTCATCGCCGTGTCAGCCAGCGGATCAACGCCGTACACAGTGACCGCAATCGAAATCGCACGTGCGCACAACGCGCAAGTGATCGGAATCGCAAACAATGCAGGTAGCCCGCTTTTGCGGAATGCCGACATTCCCATTCTGCTCGCGACGCCGCCGGAGCTGGTCTCAGGCTCAACGCGAATGGGTGCGGGAACGGCGCAGAAAATCGCGCTGAACATGCTATCTTCGCTGATGGCGGTCGAGCTCGGCCATGTCCACGACGGTATGATGGTCAATCTGCGCGCCGACAATGACAAATTGCGGGCTCGGGCGGCAGGCATCATCGCACGAATAGCCGGGGTAGACGCGGATACGGCGCAGGCGGCGCTGGAAGCAGCAAATGGCGAGGTAAAACCAGCCGCTCTGATCGCAGCGCATGGTATATCCCTGCCCGAAGCGGTCAAGCGGCTGCACGCAACCGAGGGAATATTGAAAGACGCTTTGGCACAAGAAATTTAACTTCAAAAAACTGGGAGAGAACTATGAAAAATGGAAGTCTGAAGCTGGCCTTGATAGGCACGACCCTGATGGCGACCGGCGCCTATGCCGAGGACGTAACGCTGACCATCGAAAGCTGGCGCAACGATGACCTGGCGCTGTGGCAGGAACAGATCATTCCGGCCTTCGAAGCAAAACACCCCGGAATCAAGGTCAAGTTCACCCCTTCTGCGCCTGCGGAATACAACGCCGTTCTGAACTCCAAGCTCGACGCAGGCTCGGCTGGCGACCTGATCACCTGCCGACCGTTCGACGCATCACTTGCACTGTACGAGGCGGGTCACCTGACCGACCTATCCTCGGTTGAGGCAATGAGCAATTTCTCGGATGTGGCCAAATCAGCGTGGCAGACGGATGACGGGTCGGTCAGCTTCTGTGTTCCGATGGCGTCGGTAATCCACGGATTCATTTACAACAAGGACGCCTTTGCCGAGTTGGGCATCGAGGTGCCGGCCACCGAAGATGAGTTCTTTGCCGCGCTCGACAAGATCAGGGAAGACGGCACTTATGTCCCGATGGCGATGGGCACCAATGACCAATGGGAAGCCGCCACGATGGGCTACAACAACATCGGGCCAAACTACTGGAAAGGCGAAGAAGGCCGTCAGGCGTTGATCGCGGGCGAACAGAAGTTGACAGATGAAGCCTGGACCGCCCCCTATGCCACGCTAGCCCGATGGGGGGAGTACCTTGGCGACGGGTACGAGGCGCAGACCTACCCTGACAGTCAGAACATCTTTACACTGGGACGTGCTGCTATTTATCCCGCCGGGTCGTGGGAAATCTCAGGCTTCAACACACAGGCCGATTTCGAAATGGGTGCCTTTAAGCCGCCGGTTCGAAACGCGGGTGACACCTGCTACATCTCGGACCATACAGATATCGGTATCGGCATGAATGCGGCCACCGAGCACCCCGAGGCTGCCGAGACGTTCCTGGCCTGGGTCGCAAGCCCCGAGTTCGCCGAAATCTTCGGCAACGCCCTGCCCGGCTTCTTCCCACTGTCGAACACGCCGGTTGAACTGCAGGACCCGCTGGCAAAGGAAATCGTCGGTTGGCGCGACGAATGTGAATCGACGATCCGCTCGACTTATCAGATCTTGTCGCGCGGCACCCCGAACCTCGAAAATGAGACCTGGGGCGCATCCGTAGCTGCCATCAAAGGCACCAGCACCCCGGAAGAGTTGGGGACTGAGCTGCAGAAAGGCCTGTCCAGCTGGTACGCACCGCACCAGTAAACTCTGGCTCAACACATACCCGGGCGGTGGTGATCGCCCGGGTAATCCCCACACTCCTTTGAAAGCGATCCTATGAACCGCCCCCGCTTCCGCTGGCATATCGTCGTGTTTCTTGCACCGGCCGTTATCGTCTACACGGCAGTGATGATCTTTCCGCTGTTCAACACACTGCGGCTGGCGCTCTATACCGAGATTGACCAGAACCGTGTGTTCGTTGGATTGCATAATTTTCAGACCCTGTTTTTCGATCCGATCTGGTCGGAACAGTTCTGGAATGCGCTGGGGAATAACTTCTGGTTCTTCCTGATCCACATGCTGGTGCAGAATCCAATCGGGATCGCACTGGCCGCGCTGCTCAGCCACCCACGCCTACGGTTTGCGGCACTGTACCGGTCGGCGATTTTTATCCCGACAATCCTCAGCTTTGTGATCGTCGGCTTTGCCTGGAAACTGATCCTGTCACCGATCTGGGGCATCGCGCCATCTATGCTGGACGCGATTGGTCTGAAATCACTATTCGCCCCGTGGCTGGGGAAAGAGGAATACGCGCTGACCACGCTGGCTCTGATCTCGGTCTGGCAGTTCGTAGGCATCCCGATGATGCTGATCTATGCCGCCCTGCTGACCATTCCCGAAGAAATCCTTGAAGCAGGTGAGATCGACGGAATCACCGGGGCCTCGGCCTTCTGGAAGATCAAACTGCCGCTGATCCTGCCATCAATCGGCATTATCTCAATCCTGACTTTCGTGGGCAATTTCAACGCGTTCGACCTGATCTACGCGGCGCAGGGCGCGTTGGCGGGGCCGGATTTCTCAACCGACATTTTGGGTACGTTCATGTACCGGACATTCTTTGGCTTCCAGCTGCAACTGGGCGACCCGCATATGGGGTCAGCTATTGCCGGGGCGATGTTCGCCATCATTCTGGTGGGCGTCTGTATCTACCTGTTCGGCATCCAGACCCGGATGCGCCGGTACCAGCTGTGAGGGGCCAGAGATGAACAAAGCACGCCAGAACCCTCTCAATACAGCGGCAATGCATGGCGCACTGATCCTTTATACATTGATCGCCCTGTTCCCGGTTTTCGTAATCCTGATCAACAGCTTCAAAAACCGTCGCGCGATCTTTCGGGAACCACTCGCCCTTCCCAGCGCGGACAGCTTTTCCATGATCGGATACGAGACTGTGATGAAGCAGGGAGACTTCTTCCTCTACTTCCAGAACTCGATGATCGTCACAGTGGCGTCCCTGTTCTTTATCCTGCTGTTCGGAGCCATGGCGGCTTACGCGCTGTCCGAATACCAGTTCAAAGGCAATCTGCTGATGGGCTTGTATCTGGCGCTGGGGATCATGATCCCGATCCGGATCGGCACCGTGGCCATTCTGGAAATGATGGTCGCAACGGGTCTGGTGAATACGCTCTGGGCACTGATCCTGGTCTATACGGCGCAGGGCTTGCCGCTGGCGGTGTTTATCCTGTCCGAGTTCATGCGGCAGGTCAGTGATGATCTGAAGAACGCCGGTCGTATCGACGGATTGTCAGAATACACGATCTTCTTCCGGCTGGTACTGCCTCTGGTACGGCCTGCAATGGCCACCGTGGCCGTATTCAACATGATCCCGATCTGGAACGACCTGTGGTTCCCGCTGATCCTGGCACCGGCTGAGGAAACCAAGACCCTCACGCTGGGCAGTCAGGTCTTCATCGGGCAGTTCGTCACCGACTGGAATGCGGTTCTGTCGGCGCTGTCGATGGCGATCCTACCGGTGCTGATCCTCTACATCATCTTCTCGCGTCAGCTTATCCGCGGCATCACCTCAGGAGCAGTGAAATGACCCGTGTTCTGATCGCAGGCCTTGGCAATATGGGGCTGAGCCATGCGCTGGCCTATCACCATCACCCTGACGCGCAAATCGTCGGGCTGGTGAACCGATCCGGACGCGTGAACCACACTGACCTTGCTGGCTATCCGGCTTATTCGGATTTCAATACTGCTGTGAGCGAAACCAAACCGGATCTGGTTGCGATAGCCACCTATTCCGACAGCCACGCGGATTACGCCTGTGCCGCGATGGAAACAGGCGCGCATGTGTTCGTCGAAAAACCGCTGGCCACCAATGTCGCTGACGCGCGCCGGGTGGTCGAGACCGCCACCAGACTGAACCGCAAGCTGGTAGTCGGGTACATCTTGCGCCATCACCCTTCGTGGATGCGGTTGATTGCCGAGGCCCGCAATCTGGGCGGGCCTTATGTGTTTCGGCTAAATCTGAACCAGCAATCCTCGGGCGCGGAGTGGGAGACGCATAAGGCGTTGATGCAGACGACCTCGCCCATCGTCGATTGCGGCGTGCATTATGTAGACGTGATGTGCCAGATCACCGATGCGCAGCCGGTCCGGGTGCATGGCATGGGTCTTCGTCTGTCGGATGAAATTGCATCGGACATGTACAATTATGGCCAGTTTCAGGTGGTGTTCGCAGATGGCTCGGTCGGATGGTATGAGGCCGGTTGGGGACCGATGATGTCCGAAACCGCATTCTTCGTAAAAGACATCGTTTCGCCCAATGGGTCTGTTTCGATCACCGACGGCAACAAGGGCGCTTCATCCGATATCGATGGTCATACCAAAGTTGGTGGCCTTTTAGTTCACACGCCACACGGTGATCATACCATCGAAATGCCTGACGAACCTGGCCATCAGGAACTGTGTGACGCTGAGCAGGCCTATATGCTGCGCGCCATCGCCGAAGATATCGATCTGTCGCGTCACATGAACGACGCCGTCCAATCCCTCGCTATTTGCCTGGCTGCGGATCAAAGCATCCGCACCGGCCAGCCCGTTTCCCTTGAGGAGCCCACACAATGACCGCCCTGACACTGAGCAATGTGAATAAATCCTTTGGCAATGTGCATGTCCTGAAAGACATCACGCTGGAAGTGGAAGAAGGCGAATTTGTTGTTTTTGTCGGCCCTTCGGGCTGTGGCAAGTCCACCCTGCTGCGGGTGATCGCAGGGCTTGAAGATGCATCGTCCGGCGAAATCAATATCGGCGGCCAGCAAGTCAATCTGATCCCCCCTTCCAAGCGCGGGATCGCGATGGTGTTCCAGAGCTATGCGCTCTACCCCCACCTCAGCGTGCGCGGAAACATGACGCTGGCGCTGAAGCAGGAGAAACAGCCCAAATCTGTAATCGAGGAACGGGTGGCCAATGCCAGCCGGATGCTGAACCTTGAGCCTTATCTGGACCGCTATCCATCTGAGCTGTCCGGCGGCCAGCGACAGCGCGTCGCCATCGGGCGCGCCATCGTTCGTGAACCCAAACTGTTCCTGTTTGACGAACCGCTCTCCAACCTCGACGCTGCGCTTCGCATGAACACACGGATCGAGATTGCCGCCCTGCACCGGGCGCTGGATGCCTCGATGATCTACGTCACCCACGACCAGACCGAGGCGATGACGCTGGCCGACAAGATCGTCGTACTGCGCGACGGACGGGTCGAACAGATCGGCAGTCCGATGGAGTTGTACAACAATCCCGCCAACCAGTTCGTTGCCGGGTTCCTGGGATCGCCGTCCATGAACTTCCTGCCGGAAGGGTTGCTGCAGGACGGTGGCCAGGACACCATCGGCATCCGCCCCGAAGACCTGTATCTGTCCGATGACGGAGCGCTCGCCGCACGGGTCAGCCACGTGGAAAAGCTGGGCGGAGACACCAACGTCATTGCCAAAGTGCACGACCATGACGTCACCGCCCGGCTATTTGGCCAGCATTCGATCTCGGAAGGTCAGGAATTGAGGTTCGGGTATTCTGCGGACAAGGCTTACCGCTTCGACACTGCCGGTGAGCGGCTGCGCTGATCCGCCGGCGGAGGGAGAAATACAAATTGATCCCCGCCAAGAAGTAAGCAAAAAAAATCGACCCGCTCAGCATAGCTGGGTAAATCTGCATATATTGGGGCAACAGAAAAAAGCTTCCCGGTGGCATCTGGAGCTTTCTGGCGCACGTGTTAACAGCCTGTCACAAAGACAAATTAAATCTCTTTCAGCACCTTTCATTTTTTAGCCAGGAGCCATCCATGAAAGACGTTGACCCCACTACACTGTCCGCCGACGATTGGGACGAGTTGCACTTCCCTCGCCCCTTAGAAAATGACTTTGACCGCGTTGTTGAAAGTGCCATTTCACGTCGTGGCTTCCTTGGCGGAGTTCTGGCCTTTGGCTCGGGCGCAGCCGCTATGGGCGCAGGCCTGATGGGCTCGACCGCTGCGCATGCCGTAACTGCCTCGCGTTTTGCCTTTACTCCGATTGCGGCGCAGACTGATGGCACCGTGCATGTACCCGAAGGGTATGAGTGGAAGATCATGATGCGCTGGGGCGATCCATTGTTTTCGGACGCGGACGGTTATGACCTGACCGACGGCGGGCCGCTGGAAAAATCGGATCGCATTTTTGGTGAAAACACTGACGGGATGGAAACCTTCTCGTTCCAGGGTCACGAATTGATTGCGATCAATCACGAGTATCCGAACCGCAAGATCAACCTGCCTGCTTCTCAGGAAGGAAAGCCGGTCAGCGTCGACGATGTGAAAAAACTGCAGAACATTCAGGGCGTGACCGTGATGGAAATCACCGAAGGCCCCGAAGGCTGGTCGGTCGTCAAGGACAGCCCGTTTAACCGCCGCATCCACCACAACACGCCGATTAGAATTGTAGGTCCCGCGGCCGGTCACGACCTGCTGAAGACCGAGGCCGATCCGACTGGCAACACCTCGCTGGGCACCATGAACAACTGTGGCGCAGGCAAAACACCGTGGGGCACCTACCTGACCTGTGAAGAGAATTTTAACGGTTATTTCGGCTCCAGCGATGAAAACGCCAGCTACGATCAGAACGTCGCAGATGGCTTCAAGCGTTACGGCGTAAAAGCCGAAAGCTGGAACGGCTACGAGTTCTTCGACCTACGTTTCGACACATCGAAAAACCCGAACGAGCCGCACCGCGTCGGCTGGATCGTCGAAATCGACCCGACCAAGCCGGACAGCATGCCAATCAAGCACACCGGTCTGGGACGTTTCAAGCACGAGAACGCCGAAGTGACGCTGGCCAAGGACGGTCGCGTGGTTGTCTATATGGGCGACGATGAGCGTGGCGAATACCTGTACAGGTTTGTCTCGAACGGCACCTACCAACCCGGCGCAGAGACCGAGAGCCTGCTGAACGACGGCACGCTCTATGTCGCGAAGTTCAACGACGACACGACTGGTGAGTGGCTGCCCCTGACGCCGGAGACCACCGGCATGGAGACGGCCGAGATTCTGATCTTCACCCGCATGGCTGCGTCTGCCGCGGGCGGCACCACCATGGACCGCCCTGAGTGGGTGGCCTCCAGCCCGGTTGCGGTCGAGGCGTATTGCTGCCTGACAAACAACAAGAACCGTGGCGTCAAGCCGAATGCCGGTGGCGACCAGACGCCGGTCAATGGGCCGAACCCGCGCGAAGCTAACAAATACGGTCAGATCGTGCGCTGGCGTCCAGCGAATGACGATCACGCCGCCGGTTCCTTCGATTGGGATCTGTATGTCATGGCGGGCAACCCGACCGTACATTCGGACGACCGCGCCGGCTCGGCAAATGTGAACGAAGGCAATCTGTTCAACTCACCCGACGGCATGGTCATCGACTCGACCGGTCTGATCTGGATTCAAACGGATGGCGAAGACGACAACAGGAGCGACTTTGCAGGCAACGGCAACAACCAGATGCTGGTTGGCGATCCGGTGACCGGCGAGATTGCGCGCTTCATGACCGGCCCAAACGGTTGTGAGGTCACGGGTCTGACCTGGTCAAGCGACCTGCGCACCATGTTCGTTGGCATTCAGCACCCAAGCAGCAACTGGCCGGACGGGGGCACGCCGCGTTCTTCGGTGATCGCGATCAAGCGCACTGATAACGGTCTGGTCGGCTAAGCCCTTCAGAAACGAAACGCCCCCGGTCTAACGATCGGGGGCGTTTTTGTCAGATGTCTTCTCCTGGCGGTGCCAGTGGCCCTCCAGGCGCCATGAGATGGCGTTCGGACAACCAGGGATTCAGCTCCAGCGCCTGCGACAACGCCTCGCGCGCTTCGTCTATTCTCTGCAACCCCAATAGTGTCAGTGCACGGCCGCTGATCGCCGCAACGTGGTTCGGCGACAATTCGATGGCTTTATCCAGATCGGGCAGCGCGGCCTGAAAATCCTGCTGCAAGAAATACGCAAAGGCGCGCTGGTTGTACCCCTCGGCATAAGACGGACAATAAGCGATAAGTTTGTCGAAATCCTTTATCGCACCCAACAAATCCCATGCACTTCGGCGCGTCATACCCCGATCCAACACGGCTTGAGCGCTTTCGTCTGGCGCGTCGGTCCAGTACTCCCACAACTGATTGGACAGTGCACGAGCGGCCTGTTCGGTCTCTGCCGCTTGTATCTGCGCGATGACATCCGAAACACCGGTTGAATGATCCGGTGCCACCGGGCATTCGCCAGATTGGGCGCCAATCGAAGACGCAACGAGCAGAAAACAGGCGGAAGCAATTCGTTTCATGACCCAATGGTGACGCAGCCGGGCTTTTCGTCAACCCATCCCATCAATCGCTCCAGACACTCCGGTTTCCTTCACAGCCTCCATCGCCACAAATGTCGAGGTATTGGCGACATGCGGCAGGGACGAGATTTTCTCGGCCAGAACCGCGCGGTACTCCGACATCGAACCGGTGCGGATTTTCAACAGATAATCGAAATTCGACGCAATCATATGGGCTTGTTCGATTTCGGCCACCTTACGCACCGCCGCGTTGAACTCGGCCAGGGCTTTTTCGCGCGTGTCGGTCAGACGCACTTCGACAAATGCAACGTGGTCCAACCCAAGCCGAATGGGGTCCAGCAAGGCGCGATAGCCGGTGATGATCCCTTCGGCCTCAAGCCTCTTCACACGTGCTTGAGTCGGTGATTTTGACAACCCGATGCGACGCGCCAGATCAGCAACTGAGATTCGGCCGTCCTCGGCCAGAATCGCCAGTATGGATCGGTCGAAGCGATCCAATCCCGGAAAGTCCTTTTGCATCGTATTGACCCCTAAAATCAGACTATTCGCCTTTCAAACATCAAAACTAAGGCAATCGTCCCGAAAAATCGACAGTATACTCATCAAAAGCCCGGAGGATTCATGTCACACAGCCTGCGTACCCTAATTGATGGTCAAACCTATGCCGATCAGTCTGAAATCCTGGACAAGCTGGTTGCACAGGCCGACCTGAGCGATTCCGACCGCACCGCGATCTGCGCGTCGGCAGCACAGTTGGTGCGCGACATTCGATCCAGCACCTCGCCCGGTATGATGGAGGTCTTTCTCGCCGAATACGGCCTGTCCACAGATGAAGGCGTCGCGCTGATGTGTCTGGCCGAGGCATTGCTTCGCGTACCCGACGCCGACACGATCGACGCGCTGATCGAGGACAAGATCGCGCCTTCAGATTGGGGCAAACATCTGGGTCAGTCCTCGTCTTCGCTGGTCAACGCGTCCACATGGGCACTGATGCTGACCGGTAAAGTTCTGGAAGAAGGCAAAACGTCGCCTGTCAGCGCCCTGCGCGCGGCCGTCAAGCGGCTGGGCGAACCGGTTATCCGTACGGCCGTCGGCCGCGCGATGAAAGAGATGGGCCGACAGTTCGTTCTGGGCGAAACCATCCAATCCGCTATGGATCGCGCCAGCGGGATGGAGGCGAAGGGCTATACCTATTCCTACGACATGCTGGGCGAAGCGGCCCGGACCGAGGCCGACGCCGCCCGCTATCATCTGTCCTATTCCCGTGCGATTGCCTCGATTGCCGACGCCTGCACTCATGACGACATCCGAGCCAACCCGGGTATTTCGGTGAAACTGTCGGCGCTGCATCCGCGCTATGAACTGGCGCAGGAACAGCGTGTGATGGATGAGCTGGCCCCCCGCTTGCGGGCACTGTGCCTTTTGGCCAAGGCCGCCGGTATGGGCCTGAACGTCGACGCCGAGGAAGCAGACAGGCTGTCGTTGTCATTGCAGGTGATCGAGGCCGTGATGGCCGAGCCTGCCCTGGCCGGGTGGGACGGTTTCGGGATCGTGGTTCAGGCTTACGGCCCACGCGCCGGGATCGTGCTGGATACGCTCTATGACATGGCCGAACGTCATGACTGCAAGCTGATGGTCCGGCTAGTTAAAGGGGCCTATTGGGACACTGAGATCAAGCGTGCTCAGGTCGAAGGCGTCGATGGCTTCCCGGTCTTCACCAGCAAGGCGGCGACTGACATCTCGTACATCGCCAATGCGCGCAAATTGTTGGGTATGACTGACCGGATTTACCCGCAATTTGCCACACATAACGCCCACACGGTCAGCGCAATCCTGCACATGGCCGACACTCAGCCATTCGAATTCCAGCGCCTGCACGGCATGGGCGAGACCCTGCACCAACTCGTCAAGGATCAGAGCAACACGCGCTGCCGGATATACGCGCCGGTCGGGGCGCATCGTGATCTTCTGGCCTATCTTGTTCGGCGCCTGTTGGAGAACGGCGCAAACTCCTCTTTCGTAAACCAGATCGTGGATGAGAACGTTCCACCGGAAGAGGTCGCCTCTGACCCATTCAACACCATTCTGGAACCGGCGCGCCCTCTGCCAACTGGTCCCGAGCTGTTTCAGCCCGAACGGCCAAATTCAAAAGGGTTCGACCTGCACCACACGGTGACACTCGACAAGATCGACGCCGCGCGGGACGCGTTTCGGGCACATCACTGGTACGCGCAACCGCTTCTGTCCGGCGACGCGCGTCCGGAAGAAGATCAGCCAATCATTAACCCGGCGCAGCCGCAGGACAGACCCGGTGCAGTTGCCCCTGCCAGTACGCAGGACGTTGAACTTGCCCTGGCGTCTGCATGCCCATGGCAGGCATCTAAGGAAGAGCGGTCACAAATTCTAAACACCGCCGCCGATCTGTATGAGACGCATTTTGGTGAGCTCTTCGCCCTATTGTCGCGCGAGGCCGGAAAATCCCTGCCCGACGCGGTAGCCGAACTGCGCGAGGCGGTCGATTTCCTGCGCTACTACGCTGCAAATATTCCCGATGCCAAACCGGCGGGTACTTTCACCTGCATCAGCCCGTGGAACTTTCCACTGGCGATTTTCACAGGTCAAATCTCAGCAGCCCTGGCTGCAGGAAATGCCGTTCTGGCCAAGCCGGCATCGCAAACCCCTTTGATCGCGCACCGGGCGATCCAACTGCTGCTTGAGGCCGGCGTACCGCGCGACGCATTACAGCTGGTCCCTGGCGGCCCGCCCGTTGGCACTGCTCTGACCTCAGATCCGCGCGTGTCGGGCGTGGCCTTTACCGGATCAACCGCCACGGCGCTGAAAATCCGTGCGACAATAGCCGACAACCTGCGTCCGGGTACACCCCTGATCGCAGAAACAGGTGGGTTGAACGCGATGATTGTGGACAGCACTGCCCTGCCGGAACAAGCGGTGCAATCGATCATCGAAAGCGCGTTTCAATCAGCGGGGCAACGGTGCTCGGCCCTGCGCTGCCTCTATGTGCAGGAGGATATCGCAGACGATTTGCTGACCATGCTGTTGGGCGCAATGGAGGCCCTGCATGTAGGCACCCCCTGGTTAATCTCAACCGACTGCGGCCCCGTCATTGACGAAGTAGCGCGACAAGGCATTGCGGATCACGTTGCCAAAGCCCGCGCCGACGGGCGGGTTCTAAAGGAGCTTGCAACACCTCCTGAGGGCACTTTCATCGCGCCGACCTTGATCGAAATCCCCGGCATCGCAGCGCTGGAACGCGAAATATTCGGCCCGGTCCTGCATGTTGCCCGGTTTAAAGCGTCCGAGATTGATCAGGTCATCGCCGATATCAACGCAACCGGATACGGCCTGACCTTCGGGTTGCACACCCGTATCGACGATCGCGTGCAACACGTCACCGAGGCCGTTCACGCGGGCAACATTTACGTCAACCGCAACCAGATCGGCGCCATCGTCGGCTCGCAACCCTTCGGCGGAGAAGGTCTTTCAGGCACAGGCCCCAAGGCGGGCGGACCGAACTACATGGCCCGGTTCTGCGCCCCGGACCGGAAGGACAGCACCGGGCAATGGGAAAGCACCATGAGCGACCTGCCCGCAGCTGGGGGCAAACCCGCACCGGTTCACACCCAATCTCTGCCCGGCCCAACGGGTGAATCGAACCGGCTCAGTGAAATCCCGCGCGCGCCTTTGCTGTGCATGGGACCGGGGGCAGAAACTGTTCGTGCTCAGGCGGACGCAGTGAAAGCCTTAGGCGGCACCACCATTCGGGCGACGGGAGCATTGGATCTGCACAGGTTGGAAAACGTCACCGGCATTTCGGGCATTCTGTGGTGGGGCGACGAAGACACCGCGCGTGAGATCGAACAACACCTGGCCCGCCGCGATGGCCCTATCCTGCCACTGATCCCCGGACTGCCGGACAAAGCCCGGGTTCTGGGTGAGCGTCACGTTTGCGTTGATACCACAGCGGCAGGCGGCAACGCGGCATTGTTGGGAGGTGCGGCGTAAGCGTGCCTTGACGCTGGGCCGGGAAAAGCCCAGCGTCGCCCCATGTTTCCGATCCGAGACCACAACCCGTCTGGGCGCACGCCGTATGTCGTCTATCTGCTGATGGCGGCCAATATCCTGATTTTCCTCAGCTATGTAGGGGCAATGGATAACGCCCGGCTGATCAATCAGGTGTATTATGACTATGCCGTCATTCCTGCACGGATCACTGACGGGTTTGCGCTGGAAACGCTTGTGACTTCGATGTTCCTGCACGGTGGCTGGATGCATCTGGCCGGAAACATGCTGTTTCTGTGGATCTTTGGCGACAACCTCGAAGATGAAATGGGCCACCTGCCATTTCTGCTGTTCTACATGGTCGCCGGGGTCGGAGCGGGCCTGATCCATGTCCTCACCGCTCCCGGTTCTCTTGTGCCAACAATCGGCGCATCCGGAGCAATAGCCGGGGTCATGGGTGGCTATCTGCTGCTGTTTCCCAAGGCCCGCGTGGACATCCTGCTAATCCTGATAGTCTATTTCCGCGTGTTCACAATCCCAGCTTTTGTCATGCTGGGCGTCTGGCTGGGCATGCAGTTTCTGGGAAGCCTCTCAAGCAACCCGGACGAAGGCGGCGTCGCCTATTGGGCGCATACGGGCGGGTTCTTTGTTGGCCTGATCCTTTGCATTCCACTTTGGCTGAAACGCGGCGGCCCGGAGTACTGGAGCAACACGCACGGTCACCCCCCTCATCCAGAGCATAAATACAAACTCTCGAAATCCCGCATCCCGCGCGTTCCCCGAAAGTAGTTGATGTAGTTTTTAGGTTTCGCTGACGATGTGGTACATGCTGTCGCTCTCAACAAAGCCAAGCGCGACAGGCCGAAACGAAAAAGCGCGCCACAAACGGGGCGCGCTTGATTACCTGATACCCAAGGGGCTTAGCCCCGGATAACCTTGGCGAATTGGTCAAAGATCGGCTCATTCGAACAGATTACCTCACCATCATCCAGCACACTGCCTTCCGGGTTCAGAGCTTGAACGAAGCCACCTGCTTCTTTCACGATGATGATACCGGCAGCCATGTCCCATGCGTTCAGGCGGCGCTCCCAGAACCCTTCGTATCGCCCCGCAGCCACATAAGCCATGTCCAGAGCTGCCGCGCCCCAACGACGTACGCCTGCACAGACCGGCATCAGACGAGCCAGATCCTGCAGCGTGGCAGGCAGGTCCGAGCGGCCTCCAAAGGGCAGACCGGTCGAAAAGATCGACTCGATCATGCGATGACGACCTGAGACACGGATGCGGGTGTCGTTCATCCATGCGCCCTCGCCTTTTTCCGCAAAGAACATTTCGTCCTTGGCGGCGTCATAGATCACGCCGGCTACGATCTTGCCTTTATGCTCCAATGCAATCGAAACAGCCCAGTGCGGCAGGCCGTGCAGGAAGTTCGTGGTGCCGTCCAGCGGGTCTACGATCCAACGGCGGGTCGGGTCTTCTCCGTCAATTGAGCCACCTTCTTCGGCCAACCAGCCGTAAGTCGGGCGCGCACCCAGCAATTCCTCTTTCAGGATCGCCTCGGCGGCAATGTCGGCTTTGGACACAAAGTCCCCCGCACCCTTCATCGACACCTGAAGGTTCTCGACTTCACGAAAATCCTTGACCAATGAACGCCCCGCTTTGCGCGCGGCTTTGATCATGATGTTGAGGTTTGCACTGCCAACCATTGTCCAAAGGCTCCTGTCCGGTCAAACCGCGCGTATACTGGTGCAATGCGCCCTTGCCAAGAGGAATGATACGCATAGCAGACCCGCATTTTTCACCTATTGCGCCTGCAGTTTGCGCGCCTCGGTTCCAGCCAGTTCTATCAGCTCTTGCACATAGGGTTTTTCAAGGTCTTCGGTGCGCACCGCCGCGTAAAGCCTGCGGGTGATCCCGTCCTTAGTCAGAGGGCGGGTGACGTAGTCAGAGTTGTACTTCACCTCACGCACAACCCAGTCGGGCAGCACTGAAATTCCCCGGTTCGACGCCACCAGCAAAAGGATCACCGCGGTCAGTTCAACCTGCCGGATAGCGGCGGGTTCGACCCGAGCCGGGATAAGCAATTGGCTGAACACGTCCAGCCGGGTACGCTCGACGGGATAGGTGATCAGGGTCTGACCCCGGAAATCTTCGGCCTCGACGTAGTCTTTCTGGGCCAAAGGGTGTGACGACGCCGCGACGAAGACAGCGTTATAATCGAACAACTCGATGAACTCGACACCAGGCAAATCCTCGGGATCGGACGAAACGACCAGATCGACTTCTTCTTTCTGCA
The DNA here is from genome assembly GCF_013031245.1 of Ruegeria lacuscaerulensis. Classification (GTDB taxonomy): domain Bacteria; phylum Pseudomonadota; class Alphaproteobacteria; order Rhodobacterales; family Rhodobacteraceae; genus Ruegeria; species Ruegeria lacuscaerulensis_C. Next base: position 59,519 of record NZ_WPZL01000001.1, on the reverse strand, counting down.
GGGCCGGCAGTGCGTCAAAGGCAAGACCAGGGCGAATATCGACGTCCACATCGCCCCAGGACTTCCGGAAGGATTCCAGTACCGGAAACAGCCATTCGAAACAGGCGTGGCACTCAATGGCGATGTGCATCCGTCCGGTGCGCCCGTCCCGCAGCGAAGAGAATTCCTGTTGCGTCGCTTCAACTTGGGGCAATATCTGTTCAGCCAGCCGCAACAGTCGCAGCCCGGCGGCCGACAGCTTCATCGGTTTGGACCGGCGCAGAAACAGTTCGACGCCGGCCTGATCTTCCAGCCCCTTGATCTGATGGCTCAGCGCCGATTGCGTGATGTTCAGTTGATCCGCCGCACGGGCAAGCCCACCGCATTCGTGAATAGCCTTGATTGTCCGCAGGTGCCGGAATTCGATGTGCATTGTTGTGAGACTCATGTTGTTCTTGAGTAATATGAGTTTGTCTCACAATGCACAAACTGGCACAAGGGGGGCAAGTTGGACCTGTGAGGCTGCTATGAAGAAACCAGAAATTTCGTTTGAGTTTTTCCCGCCGAAAACGCTCGAAGCCTCATTCCGCCTGTGGGATACGGTTCAGACACTGGCACCGCTTGAGCCCCGTTTTGTTTCCGTCACCTATGGCGCTGGCGGTACCACGCGCGAGCTGACACGGGATGCAGTAGCCACCTTGCACAAATCCTCGGGTTTGTCGGTTGCCGCGCATCTGACCTGCGTCGACGCCTCGCGCCAGGAGACACTTGAAATCGCCGACACCTTTGCTCGTGCTGGCGTTCAGGACATTGTCGCGCTGCGTGGCGACCCGCCAAAGGGCCAGGATCAGTTTGTTCCGCACCCCGACGGCTTCTCAAGCTCGATCGAGTTGATTGAAGCGCTGGCCGAGACAGAGATGTTCAGCATTCGCGTCGGGGCTTACCCCGACAAACACCCTGAGGCGCAAGACTTCGCCGCCGATATTGACTGGCTGAAGGCCAAGCTGGATGCCGGTGCGGACGAAGCCCTGACCCAGTTCTTTTTCGAGGCCGAGACGTTTTTCCGTTTCCGCGATGCCTGCGCCAAGGCCGGGATCGACAAGCCAATCGTCCCTGGAATCCTGCCCATTGAGAACTGGAAAGGTGCACGGAACTTTGCGCTTCGGTGCGGCACACAAATCCCCGTTTGGGTCGAACGTGCCTTCGAAAAAGCCGTTCGCGATGATCGCGAGGATCTACTGGCCACCGCGCTATGCACCGAGTTGTGTTCCGACCTGATCGATGGCGGCGTGGACAAGCTGCATTTTTACACGCTTAACCGACCAGAAATGACACGTGACGTATGTTTTGCTTTGGGCATTACACCAAAGACCGAATTGCAGAACGTCGCCTGACAAAGAGTCAATGGAATAAAAGCCCAGAGCCTCATCGGGTTCTGGGCTTTTTTGTGATTTTCAGCCTCAAATCTGCCATCAACAATCGCCAATTATCCACTCAACTGTTCGACATATTTCAATAAAATCCTCGGCCGATTTGACAAAATCGTGAGCCTATTCAAACTGAAGTTGTGTTGTTTGTTTAATGAGTAATTTGGGTATGGAGCCTGTCGAAAAAATTAAGGCACGCGTTGATGCGTTGGCAGCCCTTGGCCTGGATCAGAGCGCCGGGTCAGATGATATCAGAGACGCCTGGCGCTACGTCGCTTTTCATGCGCACCCCGATCATACAAATGGTGATTGCACAAGCTTTGCACGGGCCAAAGAAGCTTATGATTTCTTGCGTCAGGAAGGGCTAACCACCAAAGGCCAGGCTTCGGGCAAGCCCCGGCGGCCAAAGCTGCGCAAGCGTGTAATTGATTTGGAAAGCTCGGATATTGACGCTTGTCGAGTATTGTTGAATACGGCCCTGCCGCACGATCCTGAAGGCGGCAGCTCTGCCTCGGAGACTCAGTGCCTGACAGACGCGGATCACGTCCCGGATGCCGTTGGTTTTTACGGCCGCCACCTGACCTATTTTGTCTCTACTCCTGTAAGCGAGGGCTCCAATCGGGTCGCGCTTCCAACTTCATTCCTGGCTTCGGCCCGGCGACTGGAAACCGAAGTGCTGAGTTTCCAATCCAAGAACGCCGGTGCCGGTGAGGTCTTAGTCCCCGATACAATTACTGCGCGCAAATTTCCCGGTGCCAAAAGCGTCCGCATCAAATTCGACGCAGACCAACAGATGCGCGATGAGTTCTGGCTGGCGAGTTGAGCTGGTAGAATGGAAAAGCCCGGTCTGAGAGAACCGGGCTTTTGGATCTTAAGCAGCCACTTAGTTCGCGATCGGGCCTTCTGAAGTAAATTTCGGGATGACGCTGGAGGACGCACCATCGGGCTCGATCCCCGGCCAGTTGCCTTCGGCCAGATCGATGTTGCCCGGAACGTCTTCTTCCCAGAACCCAACCACTACGTCGGTGATGTTCAGGTATAGTTTGTCATCGACGATCCGCCAGAGGTTCGGGTTGGCCGGAACTTTGCCCCCGCGCGACACACCATAAGCGCAGTGTCCATCATATTGCGGTGCATAAAAGGCAGGGTTTTCAAGAAACTTGTCGCGGTTCTCTTCGGTTGAAAAGGCCCAGGTCGCGCCGTTGTATTCAGCAGTGATGTCCGAACGTCCGCGCACACCCTCGGGCTGTGTCGTACCAACCGGAACCTGATCCAGGCCGCGATAGGCAACAACGTCATAGCCCGAGACGGCATAACCGGTGCCGTCCACGTACTGATCGCCGGCAACCGCCGGAACGGCAAGGGTCAGGGCTGCAGCGAAGGTCAAGGCAAAGCGTTTCATGTAGTCAATCCTCGTATGCTCAGGGTTGTTGGACTGCCCGATTTGTGGGTCTGAGCAGACAATAAGTATTTTCGGTTGTTTGGGCAGTCCCCCTCGCGCCGCTGTGACGTCGAATGAAGAAACGTGAGATGTTCGACCCTGATTGTTACAAAACCGCATTCACATCCGGGGTTGGACTCTGCCAACTGCAACATTAGCTGTTGAGGCGAACGGACAATTCACACGAACTTTGCTGAGGAAGGCAAGAGATGACCGAGCAATCCCCATACACGCCCCCCAAAGTCTGGACATGGGACAGCGAAAGCGGCGGGCAGTTCGCCAATATCAACCGGCCGATTGCCGGTGCCACCCATGATAAGGACCTGCCGGTCGGGCGCCACCCCCTGCAACTTTACTCATTGGCAACTCCCAACGGCGTCAAAGTAACCGTGATGCTCGAAGAGCTTCTGGCACTGGGTCATGAAGGCGCTGAATACAACGCGTGGCTGATCAATATCGGCGAGGGTGATCAGTTCAGCTCGGGTTTTGTCGGAGCCAATCCGAATTCGAAAATCCCCGCGCTGTGGGACCGGTCAGGTGAAGAGCCGACCCGCGTGTTCGAAAGCGCCTCTATCCTGTTCCATCTGGCCGAGAAGTTCGACGCTTTTCTGCCCAAGTCCGGTCCCGAACGCACCGAGGTCATGAACTGGGTGTTCTGGCAGATGGGCAGCGCGCCCTATCTGGGCGGCGGATTCGGCCATTTCTTCGCCTATGCACCTGAAAAGTGGGAATACCCGATCAACCGCTTCGCAATGGAGGCCAAGCGTCAGTTGGACGTTCTGGATCGCGAACTGGCCAACAAGACCTATATAGCAGGTGAAGAGTACACCATTGCAGACATGGCGATCTGGCCCTGGTACGGCCAGCTGGCTCTGGGCCGCCTGTATAGCGCGGCCGAGTTCCTGGACGTCGAAACTTATAAAAACGTTGTGCGTTGGGCCAAGGCAATCGACGCTCGTCCGGCGGTGCAGCGCGGCCGGATGGTCAACCGTTCATTCGGAGAGCCCCATACCCAGCTTCACGAACGCCACGAAGCGAGCGACTTTGAAACCCGGACGCAGGATAAGCTGGAAGCTGCAGCAGAATAAGCACACGAAGCCTTGCAGGTCTTTCACCTGCGGGGCTCACTCTCAGCGTGGTTACTTCAGTATTGGCGGTTTTTCCGGATCACTGCCGGGAACAATTTGCGTAACGACCCGTTTTTCTGGTTGTGGCAGATCGAACCGAAGCCCGACCCGTGCAAGAGATTCAGCAGCCGGCTCGTTTGGACCAAAGAAGCCGACGTCCATCGCGCCCGCTTCGACCCCAGAAAACGTCAGCGCCTCGGACGCAGCTTTGGCGAGCGCAGGTTCGGCCCCCGCAACCGCCCCCACAATTCCCAGAAGGTGGCCTGAACCGCCTTCATCTGATTTTGTGCCCACAAGATACGCCGCCTCTGCCAACCCAATGGCGGTGGCGAGTTTCGCGTCCAGCGCCGTCAGCAAACTGTCCGGCAAACCAGCGGGGGGAAGGAACTCTGCGAGGCGTTGCTGCACCTCTTCAGGCCGATGCTGCAATGTGGTGGCCAACCACCCCAGCGCCTCGGCCGGGATTAGCATGGACGAAGGCGCAACCTCCAGATTCAGGCCCAGACCGATCCCTTGTCCTGACAACATGGACGACAGAACCCGACCAGACAGAGCCACGTAAGGAACGGGCCGGTCCGCAAAACGGGCCAGTCGATCCTCACGGTCAAAGGCAAGTACGAACTGGCCGTCCGCCACGTCGAACAGCTCGGGCGAAATGTTTTCGCCATTCGCCTCTTCGGTCAGCATCAGGAACAATTCACTGTCCGCGAGCCGTTCAAAGAACCGTAGCCGAGCCGCGTCATCCTGCGGGTCGGCATCCATTGCGGCATGAGCGGCGTCCAGGGCGGTGGTCTCAGTCATTCAGAACCTCTTGCACCCGCGCACGCAGAACCGGCAGCAGCTCGGCCTCGAACCACGGGTTTTTCTTCAACCATGCCGTATTCCGCCAGGACGGATGGGGCAAGGCAAAGACCCGCGGCGCATGGTCTCGCCAGTTGCGCACAGTTTCAGTCACGGGCGTGCGGACATGAAGGTGGTATTTGTGCGCATGGCCGCCTACCAGAACGGTAAGAGGCACCTCTCCTAAAACCTGCATGACCTTGTCATGCCAGGTCTTCCCGCAGATTGCCGGAGGCGGTAAATCGGCCTTCCGCTCATTGTATCCGGGAAAGCAAAATGCCATCGGCACGATTGATACACGCGCACGGTCGTAAAACTGCTCCTCGTCAATTCCCAGCCAATCACGCAACCGGTCGCCAGACGGATCGGTAAACGGGCGGCCAGAGGCATGCACACGCGCGCCCGGTGCCTGACCGGCAATCAGAATAGGAGTTCCTTTTTGAAACCAGACCACCGGCCGCGGTTCATGCGCCGTCACGGTGGCCAGAAACTTGTCTGCGCAAATGCGGCAGGATTCAATTTCTTTCTGCAGCGAATTCATCAGATCGCAAGGTTTCCTGCATCAAACTGGTTGACGGTAGAACTGAAAGATAGTCGACGCGCAGCCATCGTCCAACCGGTGCAAAAGTCACAATGCCAAAAGGGTGCGTCGCTACGCATTGATCATTTGTTTCACAATTCGACATAATGTAGTCAACATGGCCCCTAAAATATAACGTTCTTTCATCGACCAAATCGGTGCACAAAAAACCAAGAGCAGACCCTGAATGCTTGAGTTTGAAAATGTCAGTAAATCCTTCTGGACCGGGACGCGCCGTAAAGTGATTCTGGATCAGGTCTCGTTCCGGATCGAATTGGGCAGATCCATTGGCATTCTGGCCCCGAACGGTACAGGTAAAACCACGCTGATCAACATGATGGCCGGTCTGGAAAAGCCCGATGAGGGTGTGATCCGCAAAACCTGTCGAATTTCGTTTCCGATGGGATTTACGGGGGGCGTGGCAAGTAAACTGTCTGCTCTGGAAAATGCGAGGTATATCGCCAAAATCTACGGTATGGATCCCGATTACGTGGAAGCATACTGCAGCTGGTTATGCGGTTTGGGCGAGTATTTCGATCAGCCGCTCGCTACCTATTCATCGGGGATGAAGGCGCGATTCACATTTGCCCTGATGTTGGCACTGGATTTTGACATGTACCTGATCGATGAAGGCATGCCTGCTTCGACAGATGTTGAATTCAACAGAAAAGCGGGCGACATCCTGAAGGAACGACTTCGCACGACGACTTTGGTGATCGTTTCGCATAGTCCCGCCACGCTTGAAAAATTTGCACAACAGGCTGCTGTTCTTCTGGACGGTCAGCTTTACATGTTCGAAACCTTGGAAGAGGCAAAACAGTTATATGACTACCAAACCCAAGGCTAGAAAATACAACTGGCGCCGCAAGCGCCAGAATGCGGGCACACCGGATGCGCGCGCGGATGCGATTTCACGTATCAGAAAGGCAACGCAAACCGCAAACTCTGCGACGGACGCGCAGCCCGCAACAGATCTTGATGCAGTCAAGCGCGAAGGCCTGACCGGCCGGCAGCTTCGCGTGGCGCGACGTCTGGCACAGAAAAACGGCCTGGCGGCAACATCGGATTACGACGCAGTGCGATTGCTGCGTGAAAAAGGGATCGACCCTTTCGAACGCGCCAATTTGCTGGATCTGGCCGCCGACAATAAAGGTTCCGGAAGACAGACCAAAGACAAAATTACGATCCAGCTGCCCCAGACGATCAAAGAGGTCCCGCAGACCCTGCCGGGTCCTGAACTGAGTCCGGCGCAACGCCGGGAATTTGAAATTAGCGAGATTCAAAAAGACATTGCGCGCCGCCGCAAACGCAAACTCTTGGCATTGTTTGCGCGGTTGGCGGTTTTTGTCTTTCTTCCGACCTTCATAGTTGGTCTGTATTTCTATCGGTACGCGACGCCTATGTACGCAAGCGACTCGGCTTTTTCGATCCTGCAGGCTGACGGTGCCGGTGCTTCATTTGGCGGCTTCCTGGCGGGTACACAATATGCGACCGCACAGGATTCCGTCGCCACTCAGGAGTTTCTGGAATCCAAAGATGCGCTGATCAGGCTTGAGCGGGATATCGGTTTTGCTGAGATTTTCAAACAGGAATGGATCGACCCGATCCAACGTCTGTCACCGGACGCCACCCTTGAAGAGACATACAAGCTTTTCACAAGGATGATTACAATCGGGTATGACCCAAGCGACGGCATTATCCGTATGGAGGTCGCTGCTCCGAATCCGGACATCGCGGTAGAAATATCAGATCGCCTGCTGTCCTACGCAGAAGACACGATTAACGGTCTGACGGAACTGAAACGCGAGGACCAGATGCGTGAGGCTCTGACAAGTTTCGAACTGGCGCAGGAAGAGAGGAGAGAAGCGCAGGAGGCCCTGATCGAACTGCAATTGCAGGGCGCTCTTCTGGACCCTGAAAACGTCATTGCCGGGTTGCGCGGCCGCATCAATTTGCTTGAAACGGAGATTCAGGAGAAAGAGCTTCAACTGGCCGCACTTCTGGACAATCTCCGCCCGAACAAAGCCAAAGTTGACGGAGTTCGTGCAGATATCGCGCGGCTGAATTCCGTGCTGGCCGAACTGAATGCGGAAATGCTGGATGTCTCCGAAGGCGAAAACTCGCTGGCACGGCTAAGTGTGCGGATTCAGATGGCGCAGGCTGACTTGGTAGCCCGAGACATGATGTTGCAAACGGCCATGCAGCAAATGGAAACCACGCGGTCGGAGGCGAACCGTAAAGTCCGTTACCTGACGGTTTCCGTAAACCCGGTTCCCAGTCAGGAGCCCAGCTATCCGCGCAAGTTCGAAAATACGATTTTGGCTTTCCTGTTGTTTGCTGGTATCTACCTGATGATCTCGCTTACCGCGTCGGTCCTTCGTGAACAGGTATCCTCGTAAGACACATGAAACATGTAAAAATCTCCGATCTCACGGTCGGTAATGATCTGCCTCTGACGATCATTGCCGGCCCCTGCCAGCTTGAAACCGCCGACCATGCCCAGATGATTGCCGGTAAAATGAAAGAGGCCTGCGATGCCGCCGGCGCGCAGTATGTTTTCAAAGCATCGTACGACAAGGCAAACCGCACTTCACTGTCAGGCAAACGCGGCATGGGGATTGATGCCGGTCTGAAGGTGCTGGATGACATCCGCAAGACGATGGGTATTCCCGTGCTGACCGACGTCCATACCGAAGCGCAGTGTTCCACCGCTGCCGAAGCCGTCGACGTGCTGCAAATCCCAGCCTTCCTGTGTCGGCAGACAGATATGCTGTTGGCCGCTGGCAACACGGGCAAAGCGGTCAATGTCAAAAAAGGCCAGTTTCTGGCCCCGTGGGAGATGACCAACATTGTCGACAAGGTGGAAAGCACCGGCAATCAGAACATCCTGTTGACCGAGCGCGGCACTTCATTTGGGTACAACACTCTTGTTGCTGACATGCGGGCCCTGCCTCAAATGGCCCAGACCGGATATCCCGTTGTCATGGACGCCACCCACTCGGTCCAGCAACCCGGGGGCAAAGGTGGCTCATCCGGCGGGCAGAGAGAGTTTGCACCCGTCATGGCGCGCGCGGCAGTTTCGCTGGGCGTTGGCGCTGTCTTTATCGAGACACATCAGGACCCCGACACCGCTCCATCTGACGGGCCGAACATGATCCCACTCGACCAGATGCCTGACCTTGTTGACACATTGATGCGCTTTGATGCATTGGCCAAAGCCAACCCAATTCAGATTTAACCATGAGTTATAATATGACCAAACCGTTCCCCGAGGTGAGCCCAAACACCTGGAGTTTTCTGCGCGACCCGATGATCAAGCCCACGGGCTTTCGCGAATACGACGCCCGCTGGAAATACCCCGAAGAGATCAACTTGCCCGGCATGACGGCACTGGGATTGGGTCTTGGCACCCAGATGCGCAAACGCGGTATTGAGCCTGTGATCGCGGTTGGCAACGACTATCGCGACTATTCCTTGGCGATCAAGAACGCGCTGATATTGGGCCTGATGCAGGCAGGAATTCAGGTCAAGGATATTGGACCAGCGGTTAGCCCCATGGCCTATTTCGCGCAATTTCACCTGAACGTGCCCGCTGTGGCCATGGTCACCGCCAGCCATAACCCGAACGGCTGGACGGGTGTGAAGATGGGCTTTGACCGCCCGCTCACCCACGGCCCGGACGAGATGTCGGAGCTGCGGGATATCGTCCTGAACGGTGAAGGCGCTCCTCATGAAGGTGGAAGTTACGAGTTCGTTGACGGTGTGAGAGAAGCCTATATCGACGATCTGGTTGGTGACTTCAAAATGTCCAGACCTCTCAAAGTTGTCTGTGCGACGGGCAATGGAACGGCCTCGGCCTTTGCACCCGAAATCTTCGAACGGATGGGTGTCGAAGTGGTGCCCAGCCACAACCGGCTGGATTACACCTTCCCCAACTACAACCCCAATCCCGAAGCTATGGAGATGCTGCATGACATGGCCGACACCGTGAAATCCAGCGGTGCCGACATGGCACTGGGATTTGATGGGGATGGCGACCGCTGTGGCGTCGTGGATGACGAAGGAGAGGAGATTTTCGCGGACAAGGTCGGTGTGATCATGGCCCGCGATTTGGCCAAGCTGTATCCCAACGCGACTTTTGTGGCCGACGTGAAATCCACCGGCCTGTTTGCCAGCGACCCTGAGTTGCAGGCGCGTGGTGTCAAAGCGGACTACTGGAAAACCGGCCACAGCCACATGAAACGTCGGGTCAAGGAAATCAACGCGCTGGCCGGATTTGAAAAGTCGGGTCATTACTTTCTGGCCGAGCCGATCGGGCGCGGTTACGACTGCGGCATGCGGGTCGCGGTCGAGATCTGCAAACTGATGGACCGCAACCCGGACAAAAGCATGTCGGACCTGCGCAAGGCGCTGCCGAAGACCTGGTCGACGCCAACCATGTCGCCCTATGCCGCCGATACTGAGAAATATGACATCCTCACGCGTCTGGTGGAAAGGCTGGTCGCCAAGGTCGACGAAGGTGAAACCTTCGCGGGTCGTACGATCAAAGAGGTTGTAACAGTCAACGGCGCCCGGGTCATTCTGGATAACGGCAGCTGGGGTCTGGTGCGGGCCTCTTCGAACACGCCAAATCTGGTTGTTGTCTGTGAAAGCAGCGAGAGCGAAGAAGAAATGCGCGCCATCTTCACCGATATCGATGCCGTCATCCGAACCGAGCCCGGAGTGGGCGATTACGATCAGACCATTTGACCAATGCCTGAGTCGGGGCGAAAACCGCGCCCCGACCTTTTAATTTCCGCCAAGTAGTTTCAGCAGCCCTTTCTTGGCCTCTTCTTCCAACTTGTTTTTCAGCGCGTCCTCGGCGCTTTCAGTATCCGTCACCGTGGTTCCCAATTCGTCCCCGACCTTCTTCAGAACCTTTTGTTTTGCATCGTCTTCAATATCCTTGAGCTGCCCTTCGGCCGCGGCCTCAATCACTTTGCTCAGATCCGGTTTGAAGGACGGGTTGCTCCACGGCCCGACAATCCGCACCGGCACCGACAGACCCTGCCCCGAGTTGGCCCGCAGCGCGGTCGGCGTGAACAAATAGTCGATAGTGCGCGAACCAATGTCGACCTGCCCTTTCCCGTCGGCACGGAAATTGTCCAGCGACATCAGCAGATCCTTGTTGCTCAACACGCCCTTATCAATGGTGAAACTTGCCTTCAAACTATTGAATACGGTTGTCCCTCCTGCGCCCTTGCCGCGCCCCATCAGACGATCCAGATCAACGCCGGATATCACGCCCTTTCCGACCTTCAGGTTTCCTTTGCCGCCGAGCGAGCGCATGATCTGATCTTCGCTCTGTCCTACACCCAGAAATTCGAACGATCCCGTGCCGGTCCCGGACAAACGCTCGATTCCCCCCAAGGTGGACAGCGCCTGCTGAATGTCGATGTTTTTCGCCTTCAGCTTGCCACCAACAGACAATCCGTTCCGATTGTTGGCGACCACCTGCCCCCTCAGCTTTCCCGAGAACAAGGTTGCCGGGTTCATCTGCAGAACCGCCCGGGACCGGTCAAGGCTGAGCGTCAGGTCACTTGGACCCAATGTTATTTCCGGCACTGCGATGGATTTGGCGGTCAGGCGTATTTCTCCGTTGGCCAGCGCCAGGGCCGACGCGTCGATCGGATCCGTCGACCACCCTTCCGCTTCCGCCTGTGCCGAACCTGATCCGCCTCCCGCTGGTGCAGATGTCTCATTGTAGCGAGAGAGATCGATGTTCCCGCCGTCCAGCCGGGCCGTGAGTTTCGGCGGGTCCGAGATTTCAATATCCGCCTTGCCAGTCAGACGGTTGTGGTCCAGCTGTGCCACCATATCGCGAAGTGAAATCCGGCCATCACTGGTGTAAGTCATCTGCGCTGACACGTCGGCGACGCGCCCCAACCCCAGCGGCACGCCGACACCGTCCTGCCCAAAGGCGGCCAGCATCCTCTCGGTTTTCTTCGTTTTGACTTCCAGTTTCCCGTCCATCTCACCGGCAAGATTGACGCGCCCGTTGAAACCGACCTCACCACCCGGAGCGGTCAGAGCCAGTTCCAGCGGTGTAACGGCCCCTGAGGCATAGGATGGCAGATCGGGGATTTTCAGGTCCACGCGGACTTTACCGCCTGGGACAGCCATCTTTGCTTCCATAATCAAAGGCGAGGACGCGTCGGGCCAACTGGCGGAAAGGTCAACGTCAGAGAAATCGAATTTTGTCGCGCCATTTTCGACATAAATCAGCCGCGCTTTGGTCAGTTCCAGGCGATCCAGCGTCACCGCTGTCTGAGAAGTCCCCGATGGCGCCTTGCCACCGCCTCCGGCTTCTGCTGTTACCGGCGCGGGCGTGGTGCCAAGCTCCCAGTTTCCACGCCCATCCTCCAATTCGAGGCGCAGTACCGGGTTGTCCGCGATGATCCGTCGGATACGCAGATCGCCGTTCAACAGCGCGGCTGCATCGACACCGACGGCCAGACCATCGGCGCTGAGCATCGGCTCCGGTCCGGCCCATGCCGCGTTGCCAAAGGTCACGGGACCGGTCTCCATACCCAGAACCGGCCAGAACGACAGATTCACGTCGCCAGACAGCTTCAGTTCGCGACCGGTCTCGCCCTTGACCTGCTCGGCAAGGATTGCAGCAAGTTTGTCCCCCGGCATCAGCAACAAGGCGCCAATGACCAGGCCAAATGCGACCACGAAAAGAAACAGGATGCGCAACAGCCACTTCATTTTTCTGCTCTCCGCTTTTTTGGCATGCGTTGAAAAGATCATTCAAAGCCTGCGCTGCATTTGCAAGGGGAAGCGTTCCCCACTATATGCCGCGCCATGACCACGAACCCGCCAAACCTCCGCCCCGACCTGGCGCCCGCCGCCCGGATCATTGACACACCCCGTCCGAACCAGCCAACTATCGGTATGGTGTCTTTGGGCTGCCCCAAGGCATTGGTCGACAGTGAGCGGATTTTGACCCGCTTGCGGGCAGAAGGTTACGGGATTTCGCCGGACTATTCAGGGGCCGATGCCGTGATCGTGAACACCTGCGGGTTTCTCGACAGCGCCAAGGCCGAGTCGCTGGACGCAATTGGCGAGGCTCTGGTTGAAAATGGCAAGGTCATCGTGACCGGCTGTCTGGGGGCTGAACCTGATTACATCCGCGAGCATCACCCACGCATCATGGCCGTCACCGGACCACACCAGTACGAGCAGGTTCTGGATGCTGTACACACGGCCGTACCGCCGGATCCGGACCCGTTCGTGGATCTGTTGCCAGCGGCCAATGTGCAGCTGACCCCGCGCCATTACAGCTATCTCAAAATCTCCGAGGGCTGTAACCACAAATGCAAGTTCTGCATCATCCCCGACATGCGCGGTAAACTGGTCAGCCGACCGGCCCATGCTGTCCTGCGTGAGGCCGAAAAACTTGTCGATAACGGCGTACGTGAACTGCTGGTGATCTCGCAAGACACCTCAGCCTATGGTCTGGACCGGAAATATGACGCGAACCCGTGGAAAGACCGCAAGGTGCGCAGCCACATCACCGATCTGGCGCGAGAGCTGGGACAGATGGATGCCTGGATTCGCCTGCATTACGTATACCCCTACCCGCATGTGCGTGAGCTGATCCCGCTGATGGCGGACGCGGGATGCAACATCCTGCCCTATCTGGATATTCCGTTCCAGCACGCCCACCCGGATGTATTGAAACGCATGGCCCGCCCGGCAGCTGCTGCCAGGACACTGGACGAAATCGCCGCGTGGCGGGCGACCTGCCCGGGCATCACCCTGCGGTCGACCTTCATCGTCGGATATCCCGGCGAAACCGAGGCTGAATTCCTGACCCTGCTGGACTGGATGGATGAGGCGCAGCTGGATCGCGTAGGCTGTTTTCAATACGAGAACGTCGATGGCGCGCGGTCGAACGACCTGCCCGATCACGTTCCTGCCGAGGTCAAACAGGAACGCTGGGAACGGTTCATGGAAAAGGCGCAGGCTATTTCCGAGGCCAAACTCGCTACAAAGGTGGGCCAGACCATCGACGTCATTGTGGATGAGGTCGATGACGAGGCCGCAACCTGCCGCACCAAGGCGGACGCGCCCGAAATCGACGGCAACCTGTTCATCGACGAAGGCTTCGAAAATCTCAGGCCCGGCGACATCGTATCGGTCGAGGTTGATGAGGCAGGCGAGTACGACCTATGGGGCAAACTGCGCTGACGCTTCCTGCCCGATCACTTCGGAGTGGCGAAGCGTGAGCCAAGTTTATTAGCAATCTGCGCGAAATTATCGGATGATGACAGGGCACTTCGGTTCAGAAGAAGGAGGGTCCAATGTCTTATCTGCGCCCCTTTGCAACGAAATGCGCGGTTGCTGTTTTTGCCGCTCAACTTTTTGCGTTTCCAGCAATCGCCGACAATATCAGCGTCAGTTCAGGCAGCTTTATTTTCATAAACTCAAAATCGCTGAGCTTGCATTACCGCAGTACACATCGTGTGAATCGATACTATCATGCACCCAGGGTTTATCATTACAACGCCAAACCCAAGGCCTATTATTATACCAAGCCCAAGGCCTATTATTATAATGCCAAACCTAAGGGTTATTATCATAAAGCCAAACCCAAGGTGCATTACGTAAAGCCGGTAAAAAGACACTATCGGTCGTCCCCTGGACATTTCAACAGACTGTCTTCTCCATACTACATTCCGCAGCGCTACGGCATTCAGCACCGAAACTTCCGCCGCGGTTTTTCGCGCCATAATTACTAAGACCAAAACACTTGGATCAGAGCAGACTCAAAAGTCCGATGATCCACACCACCCCAGCCGCCACAGCGGTTAGAGCAACGGCGGCACTGGCTGCATCCTTGGCCTGACCCGCCAGTTCGCTACGCTCGGTCGACGTGTGATCTACCGCCCGCTCAATTGCGGTGTTAAACAACTCGGCTACCAGCACAAGAATACCCAAGACCAGTATCAGGGCGCGTATCCCATCGGTCAGGGGCAACCAAACCGCCAGAGCGGCAGAGAAGAGATTTGCCCAAACCCATGAGCGGAAAGAGTATTCTTCGTGCCATGTGGCTGCTAACCCTTGCCAGCTCCAACGGGTGCGATCCCGGAGGCGGATAAAGAAATTTCTCATGAACCCTCGTTTTTCCGGTTCTACAGACAGAAACCTGGACAGCTACCGGCAAGCAAGAAAAAAGCCGCCCTGGAGGGCGGCTATCTCGGTTGGAATTGTGCGGGCAGCTTAACAGAGAGCCGCCCGCGGAATTCTTACTGGGCAACCGGGTTACAGACAGTCTGACCCGCTTCGGTTGTCGCCAGCTCTGTACCCGCCGGGCAGCTCGGTGAGCCAAACTTGTCATACTCGGGCGTGATGTAAACCGGTGTCGGCTCCTCTTGCTGCGAGCATGCAGCCAATACAAGGGCAATTGCGCTAACGGCAGCCAATTTAAGTTTCATGTCCGTCATTCCTCTATTAACTTTCTGATATTGCCCTAAAGTTTGGGGCCGGCGCCAGACTACGGCCTCGATGGTATTTTTGCAACGAAATCAATCACACCTTCGTGAATAGAGGCGGAACCATGCTGGTAACCCGATCTGAACAGCGGGTTTTTGAGCATTTGCTACCGTTTTTATTGATATCGCCCTAAACTATTCTGCGGACATCAGCCAAAGACGGAGTAGCCACATGTCAGACAGTCCTAACATCGCGCAAAAGGGGCCATACCCGGTCGAGGTGACAGAAGGGAAAAGTTATTTCTGGTGTGCGTGCGGCCAATCCAAGCGGCAACCGTTCTGCGACGGATCTCATAAGGACACGGGGTTTGAACCGGTGAAATACACGGCTGAAACTAGCAAAAAAGTCTTCTTCTGTGGGTGCAAACACACTGGGAAGCCACCGCTATGCGACGGCTCTCACGGCAAGCTTTGATTACACTTTCAACGCATTCAACAAGTCTGCATTGGGGCAGAAATCCGGGGCTGATCGGGCCTCGGACTGTTGTGCAGCCAGCCAGATTGTGCACTGCGTGCTGCAATGTGAAGCCCGGCATCGCGTTACCAATTCGGCATAGCGATCAGCCGTAAGCCGGTCTTCCGCCATCGCCTCGGACAGCGACACATTCATGCATCGCGCGACAGAACGGGTGAGCCAAAAGTGTTTTTCAACCTCTCCCAAAACACCTTGTGTCATCAGTCTACCTGTTCTTGCATTTCTTTGAGCGCCGCAAACCGTTTCCTGTTTCTGCAGGGTTGCGGAGCGCCGGGTACCGTTTCGTGTTGGTCCAGCCAATCCGGGCATTGATTTGCCCATTCGCACCCCCGGCAATTTTGGATCATGTCGGCCCAATCCTGCTGGGTCAGGTGCCCCTGCCGATGCGCAGCAACGACATCCGTTCCGGTCGCCCGCCCCATACGCAGAACAAGGCGAAGGTGAGTCATGAGTTCTCCGAGATGCGGCATCTGAAACTCCGCCGGTTAAGGGGCTAATTTGCTGAGCATTTCCTGATTACGGCAATATTCCGGGGTTCGGCTTGCGGGCTGGGGGTGGTTCAGAAAGTTCTGGCAATGGCCTGGGTTTGGACAGTCCGTACACCGAATGACCGCGTCGGAAATCTGGTCGATCGAAATATCTCCGCTTAGCGCAGCACTTTCCAGATCCACCCCGAGCTTCGTTGCCATCTGATCGACCAGAGCGGCATGGTGCTTCAGTGTCTCTCGCTTGTGCATTGGAAACCCTTTCCCTTTCGCACGTTTCAGAAAGGGTACCGCAACCCGGCGCACTGGCCTTTGACTCAGGTCAATGCCCCGCGCTGATGTGGTCCAGGTAGGCTCGGGTCGCGTCCTGAACCCGGCGAAATCGGTCTCCGCCCAGTTTTTTGCCGCCATACCAACGGGTGACAATTACGACGTGGCTCTCAAGTTCTGCACGCTCCAACATGCGCAGGATCACCATTCCCGCCCCGCTTTCCCCGTCATCGGCTTTGAGCGCGCCCGTTGGCAGCACCGCCGCCCAGGTGTTGTGCGTGGCTTTGGCGTATGCCTTCTCTGATTTAAGTTCAGCCAGGACCGCATCGACATCCGTCCTGGTGGTGACGGATGCACCGCTCACCGCATATTTCGATCCCCGATCCGTCAGGATCACACCAAGCCGGGTCAGGGAAATCATTGCGTCAGCCCAAGTTGCTTCGCAGTTTCAAGGACGATCTGAACACGCCGAGCGTTGGGCGGGTGCGTTCCCAGAAACTGGTCTTTTGGATCCGAAAGACGATTAAAGTACTTAGCTCCGATCAAAGGATTGTACCCGGCGTTATGGGTAATGATGGTCCCCAACTGATCCGCTTCCAACTCAAAATCCTTTACGTTGACCTGCACGCCAACTTCCGCCCCAAGTTTTTGCGAGCGCTCGAGTTCTTTCCCGCTTTCACCGTGCAGTTTCCCCAAATCTCCAAAAATCACAGCGCCTTCCTTCGCGCTTTGCGATTGCCGGTCTATATGACCTAACACGTGATGAGCGGCCTCGTGCCCCATAACAAAGGCCAATTCATCCTCGTTTTCCGCAGACTTGATCATCGCCAAAGTAAAAATGATCACCGGCTGATCTTTGTCATCCAATGTCTGAAATGCGTTGGCAGGTGCTCGTGGATTCAGATCGACCAAAATGGTGAAATCACAATTGCGGACTTTTGCCTGCCGCAGGCATTCTGCACGGGCCTCTTTGCTCACTGCCCGGCTTATTTCGCGAAAGGCCTGGGCCTCGACCTGATAATCTGGGGAATCCTGCGTCCATTCCGTTGCGGTTTGCACACGCAAAATGTCGGCACCGCAGGCCGCCAGCACCAAAGGAAACAACAAACAGGTCAGACGGCGCATACATATTCCTTTGAAACGGCGGTCCCGTTAATAAACCATAGCGCGAGCATATCGGGACCGCCACAGGCTGATTGCGATTGAACGGCTTGCATTGCGACCCTTTGCCCTGCACTCTGGCTCCATGTTTTCGATTGAGCATGAATTCGACTCGACAGTCATTACTCTGGTGGACGAAGGCCCTAAGCCTTTGCAAGAGGATGTCGTCATCAACAGCTTCGCCGAATGTGTGACGCTTGAGCAGCTGGACCCCCGCACGGACCAAATACAGAAAATAACCCTGTCTCCAGAACAGGTACGCGATCTGGCCGCCGCTCTGGACCTGCCTGAAGGGGTGTACCAAATCCGCGAAACGCCGGCTCAGGACGCATAGACGAACACTTTGTCGCGCGAGGTCTGGCCCCGTTTCAGGGTCAGCTTGGATGGCGCGACCCCCATTGCTGCGGCAAGGATACTGCGTACGGCTTCGTTCGCCTTACCGTTTTCCGGTGCCGCGGTGACATTGATCCGGATGACCCCATCTTCAACGACAATTCTGTCTTTCGCCGCCTTTGGCGTGACCCTGACTGAGATTGCGGCTCCAGAGTTGGCGTAGGTGCTCAGATCTGGCAAATCACGTCGTTTCGGTTTGGCCATCTTTACCTCCTGATCGCAATCACTCTTGCGCGGCGGACCATGGAATGAAATTGATCCGCCACGTCCAGCCGTTTGCACTTGAAACCGCCAGATGCTCGACCAGATACAGACTGCCCGTGTAAAGGAAGTTAACATATGTCTTTGAAGAATCCGGCCGCCCTGGAATTTCTGCAATCACGCCGCTCCCGCCCTGCGAAAACACTGATTGCGCCAGCTCCGACGCGGGAGGAACTGTCGCCGCTATTGAGGGCCGCTGCCCGCAGCCCGGATCACGGAAAGCTGGAACCATGGCGCTTTGTCGTGCTTGAGAAAGGTGCGATGCCGCGAATGTCCGAATTGACGCGGGAGTGCGGGGTTAAGTTGGACAAGCCCCCGGAAGATATTGCAAAGGCGCGCAGCCAGTTTGACATGGGCCATTTGGCCGTTGCGGTGATCGAGGTGCAAAAGCCCTCGGAAAAAGTCCCTGCGATTGAACAGACCTATTCCGCAGGGGCTGTCTGCCTTGCCCTCGTGAACGCTGCTCTGGCAGCAGGTTGGGGCGCGAACTGGCTGTCGGGCTGGCAGGTGCACGATCGGGACTTCTGCCGCAAAGCGCTTGGGCTGCAGGACAACGAACGTGTCGCGGGTCTGATCCACATTGCCACCGAAGGCACCGCCCCGCCGGAACGACCCCGCCCGGACGTGGCGACATTGACCGAGTGGGTTTCTGAATGATCATTCTGAACGCGTTTTTTGCCGCGCTCGGTCAGATCGGAGACCCGAAATTCCGCGCTGTTCTACTGCGCGGTGTTGGTCTGACAATTGTGCTGTTGGTCGCGGCCTGCGCTGGGGCAATCTGGTTGATCAACCGATTGTCCGGCAATGAGATTTCTCTGCCCTTCGTCGGAGCGGTGCCGTGGCTGAACGACGTGCTGAATTACTCGGGTATCTTTGTGGTGTTGATCCTGCCCGTGTTCCTGATGGTGCCGGTTGCATCGGCAATCACGTCGATGTTTCTAGAAGAGGTCGCGCAGGCGGTCGAGGACAAGCACTACCCCACCCTGCCTGCCGTTCCCGGTATTCCGTTCAGCGACGGTCTGAGCGATGGGCTTGGTTTTCTGGGCGTGCTCATCGTGGCCAACCTTCTGGCGCTGATCCTCTACGCGATTTTCACGCCGTTGGCTCCATTCATATTCTGGGCGATGAACGGTTTCTTGCTGGGCCGCGAATATTTCACGCTGGCCGCCATGCGGCGACTGGGGCGGGAAGGTGCGCGCAAGCTGCGTGCCAGACATTCGGCAACCATCTGGCTGGCGGGGACCCTGATGGCCATACCCCTGTCGGTGCCGCTGATTAACCTTGTGATCCCGATCATCGGGGCGGCCACTTTCACGCATCTCTACCACAGGCTGTCAGGGCCAACGCCCTGACGGCTAGTTCCGTGGCTCCAGCTGGTTCAACCAGTCGAAGTCCCGCACCGAGATCACGCCCGAGATGATGATCCCGGCAATGATCGCCCAGAGTACCACCGATATGCCGGTGGTGATCCAGATTTTCTTCTTCATGTGATGCACTTCCGGCGCACCGGCATGGGTGCCCGGAACGATATCCCCCAGATCACCCTGCGTCTTGATGCGGATCGGCAGCACGACCAACAGCGTCATGAACCAGATGACGGCGAAAAGAACCAGCGCGGCGGTGATCGTCATTTCGTCCCCTCCGGGGTAGGGTTACACCTGCTCCAGCTCGACCAGGCAGCCATTGAAATCCTTGGGATGCAGGAACAGCACCGGTTTGCCATGCGCACCGATCTTGGGTTCGCCCGAGCCCAGAACGCGGGCGCCGGATTCTTTCAGGTGGTCACGGGCAGCTATGATATCTTCCACCTCATAGCAGACATGGTGGATGCCGCCTGCCGGGTTTTTTTCAAGAAATCCGTTGATCGGGCTGTCGTCGCCCAGCGGGTACAGCAGTTCGATCTTGGTATTGGGCAGCTCGATGAACACAACGGTCACGCCGTGATCCGGTTCGTCCTGCGGAGCACCCACCTTGGCGCCCAGCGCACTGCGGTACTGCTCGGATGCGGCCTCAAGATCGGGAACGGCAATGGCGACGTGGTTCAGGCGACCAATCATGGAACTCTCCTCTGTTCTGCGTTGCAGCGGTTATGGGCGCAGTTCGGCCAAAGAACAAGTGCGCCAAATTGCCGTTAACTCCGTGTTAGCCAGAACTTCCTAGCGTGAGGCATCTGCTGACTAGGAGTTCTGCCATGGACGATTCGAGCCCCTTTGCCTCTTCCGCGCAGCCGACGGCCACACGGCCTCTGCTGGGTCAAACCATTCTGGTGGTCGAAGACAGCCGCTATGCCTGCGACGCGATCCGGCTGATGTGTTTGCACAGTGGTGCACGCATTCGGCGCGCGGACTGCCTGAAATCGGCACGGCGGCACCTGCAGATTTACCGCCCCTCTGTCATCCTTGTGGATATGGGCCTGCCGGACGGATCCGGCGCGGATCTGATCGCGGAACTGACCGATGCGACTCCGCGTATCGGTGCCATTCTGGGCATGTCCGGCGACGACTACATGAAAGATGTGGCCCTGAAGGCCGGAGCAGACGACTTTCTTGACAAACCACTGAAATCGCTCTCCTGTTTCCAGAGGTTCATTCTGGAAAGCCTGCCCGAAGATCGCCGTCCGAACAGCCTGCACGCGGTCCGGGATGAAGTCATTTGTCCCGATCCGATGGCCTATCAGGACGACATGGCGCATATTGCGGATGTACTGGCCGGGCCAAACGATCACCGCACGCTGGACTACGCGGCCCAGTTTTTACGCGGAGTTGCCCGGGATGCCGATGACACAATTCTGGCGGATGCAGCGCAAAAGCTGGCTGTATCGCGGTCGGAAGGCACGCCGGTAACCGCACTGGCCGCTCAGGTCGCCGGAATCGTCCAGGCCCGACTGGAACAGCGCGAGGCAATCTGAGGTGGCGACGATCTACTTTACAACCGCCACGTTACTCTGCATCTGGGCCTATCATCAGACCCGTACAACGGCGCGCAACATTCGCATTAACCGAAGATCAACGGGCGATCCGCAAGACTAGGTGTTCGGAATCTATCGGGCCCGGCATTTGGCCCGTGCAGAGGCATTGCCGCAACCCGTATGCTCAGCGTGCTATGAAGAGGGGCATTCCTAGCCAGCCCAAAGACAAAACCCGCCGCAATGGATGCGACGGGCTTTTGAATTAGTCCTGCGGGATGATGCGTAGTCCCAACTCCATCAACTGATCCGAGGTTGGATCGGACGGAGCGTCCATCATCAGGTCTTCGGCACGCTGGTTCATCGGGAACATCATGACTTCGCGGATGTTTGCCTCATCGGCCAGTAGCATCACGATCCGGTCGATACCCGCGGCACAGCCCCCGTGCGGCGGCGCGCCATAATGGAAGGCGTTAAACAGAGCGCCAAAGCGGGATTTGACCTCCTCCGCACCATAGCCTGCCAGTTCAAAGGCTTTCAGCATGATCTCGGGCTTGTGGTTCCGGATCGCGCCAGACACCAGTTCATAGCCGTTACACGCCAGGTCGTACTGATATCCACGCACGTCCAGAGGGTTACCCTGCAGCGCTTCCATCCCGCCCTGCGGCATCGAGAACGGGTTGTGCTCAAAGTCGATCGTGCCGGTTTCTTCGTCCTGCTCATAAATCGGGAAATCCACGATCCATGCAAAGGCGAAACGGTCTTTCTCGGTCAGGTTCAGTTCCTCACCGATCACATCGCGCGCTTTACCGGCAACTTTTTCAAACGCTTTCGGTTTGCCGCCCAGGAAGAACGCCGCATCGCCAACGCCCAGGCCCAGTTGTTGGCGGATCGCCTCGGTCCGCTCAGGTCCGATATTCTTGGCCAGCGGACCTGCCGCCTCCATCCCCTCGCCCTGATCACGCCAGAAGATGTAGCCCATGCCGGGCAGACCCTCTTTCTGAGCAAAGGCATTCATGCGGTCACAGAACTTGCGGCTGCCCCCGGTCGGCGCGGGGATGGCACGAATTTCGGTGCCTTCCTGCTCCAGCAGTTTGGCGAAAATTGCAAAGCCGGAACCGCGGAAATGATCCGAAACCACCTGCATCTTGATCGGGTTGCGCAGGTCGGGCTTATCGGTGCCGTACCACAGCGCCGAGTCCTTGTAGGAAATTTGCGGCCACTCCTGATCAACCTTGCGGCCACCGCCGAACTCTTCGAACACGCCGGCCAGAACGGGCTGAATCGTGTCGAACACGTCCTGCTGGTCGACAAACGACATCTCGAGGTCAAGCTGGTAGAAATCGGTGGGCGAACGGTCAGCGCGCGGGTCTTCGTCACGGAAGCACGGTGCGATCTGGAAGTATTTGTCGAAGCCTGAGACCATGATCAGCTGTTTGAACAACTGGGGCGCCTGCGGCAGTGCGTAGAACTTGCCCGGGTGCAGGCGCGAGGGTACTAGGAAATCGCGCGCGCCTTCAGGCGAGGACGCAGTGATGATCGGCGTCTGATACTCGCGGAAGCCCTTGTCCCACATGCGGCGGCGCATCGAGGCAACGACGTCCGAGCGCAGTGTCATGTTCTGCTGCATCGCTTCGCGGCGCAGGTCCAGATAGCGATAGCGCAGGCGGGTTTCCTCGGGGTATTCCTGATCGCCGAACACCATCAGCGGCAGTTCGTCCGACGCGCCCAGAACCTCAAGCCCACGCACGTAAACTTCGACCTCGCCGGTGGGCAGTTTCGGGTTCACCAGCTCGGGATCGCGTGCTTTGACGGTACCGTCGATGCGGATACACCATTCAGAGCGCACCTTCTCAAGCTCAACAAAGGCGGCGCTGTCGCCGTCGCACAGAACCTGGGTCACACCGAAATGGTCGCGCAGGTCGATGAACAGCACGCCGCCGTGATCTCGGACCCGATGCACCCAACCCGACAGGCGGACGGTTTCACCGACATTGGCGGCGGTCAGAGCGGCGCAGGTGTGGCTGCGATAGGCGTGCATGGATAATATCCCTTCGGGCGCAGAATTCGTCGCGCCGATACACCCTGTCAGGCTTGGAAAGTCAAGGCGGGTCGCGCCGTCAAAACGGCCTTTGCACGTTGCCTGAGTAGAAATAGACGCCCAGCCCCGCCGCGAAGATGATGTTGCCTGCAATCGCGTGCAGCAGAACCGCATAGAAAAATGACCCCCGCTTGCGGTAAGCCCAGGTGAACAGCAGCCCGCCGCCGAAGGTCATGATGGTGACGATCCAGCTCCAGTACATGAGGTGCGCCAGCGAAAACAGCGCCGCGTTCAACAGATAAGCTGCCCGCCCGTTGGGTAGGATCGCGTGATAGCGGCGAAAGAAAAGGGACCGGAACAACAACTCTTGCGGCAGGGCTGACAGCACCGGGTAGGCTAACAAGATCACCGCAAGCAATTCGGGCCGGTGGCGCAGCAAAGAAAAGGCGGCACCCGGACGCGTCATCATCACAAATGCCGAACAAAACACCGCCATCGCGAAAGTGAACGCTGCAAGCTCACCCCACGACCAGTTGCGCCAGTTGTGGCGAAGTTCAGCCCACGCAAATCCCGGTGTTAAGTGCAACAACAAAATACCTATGGCCGTAAAGGTTAAGAGCGACGGGAACATCCAGTCAGGCGGAAAGAAAACGGCGATCAATACCGGCACGGCAATAAAGAACAGTCCGAATTCCAGTCTCAGCCGCAGATGATGTGCTGCCCTTTCCGCCCAATCGCTTTGCTTACTCACTGCACCGCCAACTCCGCCCGAATCAGACCACGCAAGGAATTCCCCACATAGATTTTTTCCGCATTTAGCAGATCGGCCAGGGTTAAGGCGGTTTGCTCAACTTGTTTATTTTCCAGCAATTCTTCGCGCAGGATGCCGGGCAGCAATCCGCTGGACAGATCCGGGGTCAGGCGCCGCCCGTCCCGCCTGTCCAGAAACAAGGTGGTGATTGTGCCCTCACACAGCTCACCCTGTTCGTTCAGGAACAGCAATTCGTCGACCCCTTGCGGCAGCGAAGCCCGGGCGGTGTCATAAACAGCGCGCCGCGTTGTTTTGTGCTGCAGCCAAACATCAGATGCATCCAACCGTCTATCAGCAATCGCAACCCGCCAGACCAGGGGATTATCGGCCAGTGGCCCGGTCGTCACCTCAAGTTGGCCGTCGGTGGCCAGCGTCAGCCGACAACGAAGCGGTAATTGTCCGGCCACTTTTTCCAGTTTGCCAGTTGCCAGCTCCGCATCGAATGAAAGACCAAAGGCCTCAGCCGAGCGCGCCATCCGGGCCAGATGCCTGTCACGCCGAACAAACCCCTGCCCCGGCCGAAAGGCCAGAGTTTCGATCAGGCGGAAGTCAGGGTCAGCTGGTGGGCAAAGCGGGCTTTCCATAACGCTTCCTCATATTCGGACGGGGCCGTGCTGTCCCAAACAACACCACCTCCAACATTCAGCGTGGCCGAACCATTCTCGACCATCAGCGTGCGGATCGCCACATTGAACTCGGACCGTCCATCAGGGGCCGCCCAACCAATTGCGCCGCAATAGATGTCGCGAGGCCAGGGTTCGAGATCAGCCAGGATTTCCATCGCGCGGATTTTGGGCGCTCCGGTGATCGAACCGCAGGGGAACAATGCTGTCAGTATGTCGGACAACCCCGCACCCATATGCAGCTGCGCCTGCACGAGCGAGACCATTTGATGCACAGTCGCGTAGGTTTCGACCTTGAACAGTTCCGGCACTTTGACCGACCCGGCCAGCGCAATGCGGCTGATATCGTTGCGCAGAAGGTCGACGATCATCAGGTTTTCGGCCCGGTTCTTTTCATCAACCGACAGAAAGGCGCGCCGGCGCGCATCCTCGGCCATGTCTTCGCTGCGGGGCTGCGTGCCCTTCATGGGCCGGGTTTCGATACCCCGATCCGCGTCGGTGCGAAAAAACAGCTCGGGCGAGCGGCTGAGCAGATCTGGCAGGCCGTCCTGTTCAACCAGCGCTCCGTGGCCTACCGGCTGTCCTGCCGCCAACGCGGCATAAAGCGCGGTACTGTCGCCTTCCACAGTCAGGTCAATCGGAAATGTCAGGTTGGCCTGATAGATGTCCCCTGCCCCGATGGCATCGTGAACTTGCCGGAAGGCGCCAGTGTACCGCGCTTCGTCCCAGCGCGGCTCAAACCGGTTCACACCTCCGGCCGCTGGGGGAAGGTCGCGCTGCGCAGGCTGGTCGAAAACACCAAAACACAGCAACGGCAGTCGTCGGCCGGTTGGCATACGGTCCGACAGGCGGGGTTCCAGCGCGTAGCCCAGCTCATAACAGGCATAGCCTGCCAACCATGCACCCGCAGCGCGCGCCTCATCCAGCGCCGCCATCGCCTGGGGCACGTCCTCCGCTGAGTCAGCGCGGATCACTTCGGCTGGCCGGTCGAAACTGGTTCCGGGCCCGGCCGGCCCCTGATCGAAACGAATACGCAAGTGCATCCTCTTTTTCCGTGCAGCGCGGTATAGAGAATACGGCGACAAGGGAAAGAGGGGAAAGCGGCAATTTCATCCCCGTTTCCGATACCTCTTGAACCTTTTCGCGCGGTCCCTATAACGCAGGACAATTTGGGCGCTCGGGGGTGCCCTGACTCGCGGACAATCGAAGGAACAAGGCCATGCCGAGAAGAACCGACATCCAGTCGATCATGATCATCGGGGCGGGCCCCATTGTTATCGGCCAGGCTTGCGAGTTCGACTATTCCGGCGCTCAGGCCTGCAAGGCGCTGCGGGAGGAAGGATACCGGGTCATTCTGGTGAACTCAAACCCGGCCACGATCATGACCGACCCCGGGCTTGCCGACGCCACTTATATCGAACCGATCACCCCCGAGGTTGTCGCCAAAATCATCGAGAAAGAACGCCCCGACGCGCTGCTGCCTACCATGGGCGGTCAGACCGGCCTGAACACTTCGCTTGCGCTGGAAGAGATGGGCGTTCTTGAGAAGTTCGGGGTCGAGATGATCGGCGCCAAGCGGGATGCCATCGAAATGGCCGAGGACCGCGCCCTGTTCCGCGAGGCGATGGACCGACTGGGTCTGGAGAACCCCAAGGCGACCATCATCACAGCGCCCAAGCGCGAGGACGGTTCCACCGATCTGGATGCGGGCGTTCAGATGGCTTTGGATGAACTGGAAGAAATCGGTCTGCCCGCCATCATCCGCCCCGCGTTTACTCTGGGTGGCACCGGCGGTGGTGTGGCTTATAACCGTGAGGATTATATCCATTTTTGCCGCTCGGGCATGGATGCCTCGCCGGTGAACCAGATCCTCGTCGATGAAAGCCTGCTGGGATGGAAAGAATACGAGATGGAGGTGGTGCGCGACACCGCTGACAACGCCATCATCGTTTGCTCGATCGAAAACATCGATCCGATGGGCGTGCACACCGGTGACTCGATCACCGTGGCCCCGGCCCTGACGCTAACCGACAAGGAATACCAGATCATGCGCAATGGCTCGATTGCCGTTCTGCGCGAGATCGGGGTCGAGACCGGCGGGTCGAACGTGCAATGGGCGATCAATCCGGATGATGGCCGGATGGTTGTGATCGAAATGAACCCGCGCGTGTCGCGCTCGTCTGCTCTGGCCTCCAAGGCGACCGGATTCCCGATTGCCAAAATCGCGGCCAAGCTGGCCATTGGCTACACGCTGGACGAGCTGGACAATGACATCACCAAGGTGACCCCGGCTTCGTTCGAGCCGACCATCGACTACGTCGTTACCAAGATCCCGAAATTCGCGTTCGAGAAATTCCCCGGCTCGGAACCCTATCTGACCACCGCGATGAAGTCGGTGGGCGAGGCGATGTCCATCGGCCGCACCATCCACGAATCAATGCAGAAGGCACTGGCTTCGATGGAATCGGGCCTGACCGGGTTTGATGAAATTGAAATCCCCGGTTTGAATGTGGGTGTCTGGGAAGAGGCCGACGACAAGGCCGCCGTGATCAAGGCGATCAGCCAGCAGACCCCTGACCGTCTGCGCACCATCGCGCAGGCGATGCGTCACGGCCTGACCGATGACGAAATCTTCGGCGTCACCAAGTTCGACCCGTGGTTCCTGGCACGGATCCGCGAGATCATCGAAGCTGAACGCGCGGTACGCAAGGACGGCCTGCCGGTGACCCAAGAGGGCCTGCGCGCCCTCAAGATGCTGGGCTTTACCGACGCGCGTCTGGGCAAACTAACCGGTCAGGACGAAGACAACGTTCGCCGCGCACGCCGCAATCTCGGCGTCAAAGCGGTTTTCAAACGCATCGACACCTGCGCTGCTGAGTTCGAGGCACAGACGCCTTATATGTACTCGTCCTATGAGGCCCCGATGATGGGTGAGGTCGAATGCGAGGCGCGCCCGAGCGACCGCAAGAAGGTCGTAATCCTCGGTGGTGGGCCGAACCGCATCGGTCAGGGCATCGAGTTCGACTATTGCTGCTGTCATGCCTGTTTCGCACTAACCGACGCGGGCTATGAAACCATCATGGTCAACTGCAACCCCGAGACAGTTTCGACCGACTATGACACGTCGGACCGTCTGTACTTTGAGCCGCTGACCTTTGAACACGTCATGGAAATCCTGACGAAGGAACAGGAAAACGGCACGCTGCACGGTGTGATCGTCCAGTTCGGCGGCCAGACTCCACTGAAACTTGCCAACGCGCTTGAGGCCGAGGGAATTCCGATCCTGGGAACCACGCCCGACGCCATCGACCTTGCCGAAGACCGTGAGCGGTTCCAGGCTCTGGTTAACGAATTGGGCTTGAAACAGCCCAAAAACGGCATTGCCTCGACCGATGAACAGGCGCTGGAAATTGCCGGGGAAATCGGCTTCCCACTGGTGATCCGCCCTTCCTACGTTCTGGGTGGGCGCGCGATGGAGATCGTGCGGGATATGGATCACCTGAGACGCTACATCAACGAGGCCGTGGTAGTTTCGGGCGACAGCCCCGTGCTGCTGGACAGCTATCTGGCCGGAGCGGTTGAGCTGGACGTGGATGCGCTCTGTGACGGCACCGACGTCCACGTCGCGGGCATCATGCAGCATATCGAAGAAGCCGGCGTGCACTCGGGCGACTCTGCCTGTTCGCTGCCGCCATATTCGCTGTCGAAGGAGATCATCGACCAGATCAAGGATCAGGCCTTCAAGCTGGCCAAGGCGCTGAATGTTGTTGGTCTGATGAACGTGCAGTTCGCGATCAAGGACGATGAGATCTACCTGATCGAAGTGAACCCGCGCGCCTCGCGCACCGTCCCGTTTGTCGCCAAGGCAACAGACAGTGCGATTGCGTCCATTGCTGCGCGCGTCATGGCGGGAGAGAAACTGTCGAACTTCCCGATGCGCCCCGCGTACAAAGAAGGTCAGGACACCAAGATCGCCGACCAGATGACACTGGCCGACCCAAATATGCCGTGGTTCTCGGTGAAAGAGGCCGTGCTGCCTTTCGCTCGTTTCCCCGGAGTCGATACTATCCTGGGTCCGGAAATGCGCTCAACCGGTGAGGTCATGGGCTGGGACCGCGACTTCCCGCGTGCCTTCCTGAAGGCGCAGATGGGCGCGGGTATGGTTCTGCCGTCTTCGGGTCGCGCTTTCATCTCGATCAAGGATGCCGACAAGACCACAGCCATGCTGGAAGCCGCGCAAGTGCTGGTCGAACAGGGTTTCACTCTGGTCGCGACCCGCGGCACGCAAAGCTGGCTGGCGGATCACGGTGTTCCCTGCGATGTGGTGAACAAGGTGTATGAAGGGCGCCCCGACGTGGTCGACATGCTCAAGGATGGTCAGGTTCAGCTGTTGATGAACACTACCGAGGGCGCACAGGCGGTCGAGGACAGCAAGTCGATCCGCTCCATCGCGCTCTATGACAAGATCCCCTACTTCACCACAGCCGCGGCCAGCCATGCTGCCGCGCTGGCGATCAAGGCGCAGGCCGAAGGGGATGTCGAGGTGAAGTCCCTGCAAGGTTGAAGCGTTCGGAACAAGCCTAAACCCGCGCAAAATATCACTATTCCTTCGCGCCCGTTGACCTCGTGTCCTCGGGCGCGCATCTTTTCTGAAACAGAGCAGAAGGAACAACAAATGCGCAGGATATTGGTTCTCGCCGCACTCATGACACTTGCCGCCTGTGACGTGCCGTTGATCCCGCTGATCTGACACGGCCCTGATCGACCAGATTTTTCGGCACCGGTAGTATCGGTGTATTTTTGCTGTCCCTACGCTTTTGCTGACCGCAAGATGCTGGTCCAAACCAAACGGGGGGAGCCTTGCAGCTTTACACCACATACGGAACCAATGACCTGACACGGGCAATCCGGTTCTACGATGCGATCTTTTCCGTTTTGGACCAACCGCGCCTTCCGGGTTGGACCGACGATCGGGCAGGTTGGGGCACCGAGCCCGAAACCGGAATCGGGTTTTGGATCTGCACACCATTTAACGGCGCGGCCGCCAGTGCGGGCAACGGTGCTATGATTGCCTTCCCGGCCCACAGCGCCGCGCAGGTCAGGCGATTTCACGCGACAGGTCTGGAGCACGGCGGTACCGACGAAGGCGAACCGGGCGTCCGGGGTTATTATGCGCCTGATTTTTACGTCGCTTATCTTCGCGACCCGGACGGCAATAAGCTGTCCTGTTTCTACTATCACTATAATCCGGTAGACGACCCGGGCGACTGAAACAGCCGCCCGGAGCCCTTCAGGTCAACGCGGCTTTGCGCTTTTCTTCCCGCTGGAAGAACACCATGTAGAACACCGGTGCGGCAACCATTGTCAGGATCGTGGCAAAGGCCAGACCGCCCATGATCGTCACCGCCATGGACCGAAAGAAAGCGTCCGTCAGCAGCGGTGCCATCCCCAGAATGGTAGTGATGGCGGCCAGCATGACTGGGCGCAGACGCGAAACCGATGCCTCGATGATCGACTCATGCAGACCCTTTCCGGTTGCGCGGACCAGATCAATTTCTTCGACCAGAACAATGCCGTTCTTGATCAGCATCCCGGATAGGCTGAGCAGCCCCAGCAACGCCGTGAAAGTAAAGGGCAAACCGGTGCCCAGCAAACCGATCACCACCCCGTTCACCGACATCGGCACCAGCAACCAGATGATGATTGGCTGACGTATCGCGTTGAAAATCAACACTGAAATCAACACCATGATCAGCAAGCTCACCGGCAGTTGTCGCCCAAGGCTTTCATTCGCGTCGCCAGCGTTTTCAAACTCTCCGCCCCATTCCATGCGATAGCCTGCAGGCAAGTCCATCTCCTCAATGGCTGAACGCACTTCGGAATGCACCTGTGCCGCCGTCATGTCCGGCGGGATATCCGCGCCCACCGTGATGGTCAGAACGCGATTCCGACGATGGACCAGCGTGTTGAGCGCTTTGTACTCGAACCCATCAACCATTTGCTCAATCGGTACAAACTTTTCCGACTGATCCGAGAACACGACCTGATCCACAATCGAGTAATCTCCGTCTGCAGGTCGGCGTAGGATGATCGGGATCAGACGATCTCGTTCACGGAACATGCCGCCGGTGATCCCGTCTGTCGAAAATTGCAGCGTGGCGGCAATGTCTTCGCGGGTCACGCCAGCCGTCTGAGCCCGCTCGGTTGCATAGATCGGCTGCACCGCCAGCTCCTGCTCTCGCCAATCGTGGTACACGTTCAGAGCATTTGGTGAAGCGGCGCGCATCTTCTGCACGGCCTCATCCGCCAGTTGACGCAAAATCACCGGATCGCTGCCCGAGAAGCGCGCCTGGATTGGGTCTCCGCCGCCGGGACCAAAGATCAGCCGTTTGGTGCGGAACTGACCTTCGGGGAACTGGGCTGCGCCGAATTCCTCTAAGTCAGCCCTCAGCGCCGGGATATCCTCCAGCGTTTCCGTGCGGATGATCATGTGCCCGTAGCTGGGATTTGGTTTTTCAGCCGAATAGGTTAGCAGGAACCGGGTCGCGCCCTGCCCGACGAACGTGGCGACGGACACGACATCGTCGCGTTCTGCCAGCCAGTTTTCGAACACGGCCATGTCCTCGGCAGTGCGCGCGATCGGCGTCCCCTGCGGAAGGTTGTAATGCACAAAGAACAAAGGTGTATTCGAGTCCGGGAAGAACTGCTGTTTCACGAGACCAAAGCCTGCGAAACAGGCCGCAGTGATTCCCACAAGCCCGACAATCACCAGCCAGCGGAACCGCAGCGCCCCGCGCAGGATATGGCCATAGATACGGAACATGATCCCGCCATAGGCATCCACCGCGCCCTCTTTGCCCTGCTTGAAAAAGTAGTGGCCCAACATCGGCGTCACTGTCAGCGCCAGAACCCAGCTGAGCAAAAGCGAGATACCGATCACCGCGAACAGCGAAAACAGGAACTCGCCCGTCGCATCGGGGCTGAGACCGATACCGGCAAAGGCCATGATCCCGATGACCGTGGCCCCCAGCAGCGGGATCTGCGTCTTGGACGCCGCCTCATCCGCCGCATCGCGCGAGTTTTTGCCCCGCAACATGGCGATCTGCATGCCCTCGGCGACCACGATGGCGTTGTCGACCAGCATTCCCATCGCGATGATCAGGGCGCCCAGCGAAATCCGCTCCATCTCGATCGAGAACAGCGACATGAACAACAACGTTCCCACCACGGTCAGCAACAGGGTCGAGCCTACAACCACCGCAGCGCGCCAGCCCATGAAGACGGCCAATACCACAACCACGATGGTCACGGACAAGGCGAGGTTCACCAGAAAGTCGTTCGATGCCTGCTCGACCACGACGTGCTGCTGGTAGATCGGCAGGATATCCACGCCGAATGGGATTTGAGTATCCAGTTCTGCAAATTTCGCATCGGCACGCTTGCCGACTTCGACGATGTTTTCGGTCGACAGCCCTGCGATGCCCAGTGTGAACGCTTCGGTCCCGTTAAAACGGATCATGACATCGGGATCGGTCTGACGGCCCCGGTATACGTCCGACATGTCGAACAGGTTGATGACCTGCCCCTGAGAACCCACGGACAGCCCGGCAATCGCGGACACGCTGTCCGATCCCTCGGCCGTCAGAATCGTCGTCCGGTCATTATCCGACCGGACAGAGCCAGACGCATTCACCGAGTCCGCATTTTCTATCGCTTCGTTAATCGCCTGAATCGGCACGTTCTGGTTCACGGTGATGGCCAGTTCGGGCTCGATAAAGATCGCCTCTTCCGGCAGGCCCATGACTTCGACATCCGCCACGCCTTCGACCGTCAGCAGCTCACGTCGCAGGAATGTTGCCAGCTCGTGTTTTTCGGCGTCCGAGAACCCTTCGGCAGTTACAGCATAGAACAGTCCGAATACATCGCCGAACCCGTCATTGACGAATGGCTGGCCAACCCCCGAAGGCAATGCCCGGGCGGCATCACGCACTTTGGCACGTAGTTTGGTCCATATTTCGGGCAGTTCTGTGCCGTCATAGGTGGATTTGATCTCAACCTCGATCAGCGAGAACCCAGGCTGATTGACCGAGGTGATCTTGTCGACCTCGCCCATTTGCTGGATGGCGGATTCCAGCGGTTCGGACACTTCCAGGGCCACCTGTTCCGCCGTCGCACCGGGATATTGAGTGGCGATGACGGCGTTCTTGATGGTGAAGGCCGGATCTTCCAGACGGCCCAGCGACAGGAAACCCCAGATACCGCCAAAGAGGGCCAATAGAATTATCAGCCACGTATAGATCGGCCGATCAATAGAGGCGCGTGCGATGTTCATCTGACAGCCCCTCAGTTCGCGAAGCCGGCAAATCGGCTTACGGCCTGACCATCGGTCAGAGCAGCGCCACCGGCGACGACGATTTCATCACCATCCGACAATCCGGTCAGCACCCGGACATCGCCGGTCTGCGTCGGCTCAATACTGACCGCAACGCGGCGTACGGTGCCTTCGTCGGCGCCCACCGGCGAAAATACCATGATGCCCAGCGCACCTGTGGTATCAGGAACGATGGCTGTGGCCGGAACAACGATACCGCTTTCGTGGTCTTGTACCTGAACGTTTACGGTCACCGAAGATCCCGGCAGGATTTGCAACCCCTCAGGTGGGGTCAGGCCAAACTGGATGCGGAAAGTCTGCCCGACGGTCGAACTCTCGGCGTCGAATTCGCGGAATTGCAGGGGGAAGACCTCGTCACTGGTAGGGAACTTTGCGGTAATCGAGATGTCATCTTCCTGAGATGACCGCTGAAACAGAATTTCAGGCACATCGACTTCGATCCGCAGTTCGGACATGTCGTGGAGACGCACGATAGGAGCCCCTGCTGATATCGTTGTGAAAGCCTCGACCGCTCGGCTGGAGACAAGCGCATCGAACGGCGCGGTCAGGGTGGCGTGTTCCAGATCGTATTCCGCGTCCCTTACGGCAATATCGGCCAGCTGCGCTTCGGTTTCCGCGTCATCCACGGCCACCTGACTGGCGGTTGTACCCCGCAATCGCGACAGCCGAGCCACGGTACGGTCAGCCTGATCCTTTTGCAGAACCGCCCGGTCATAGCGACGCTGGAACGGTTCCTGATCCAGCTGCGCGATCAACTCGCCCTTTGGTATCACAAAGCCTTCGGTCACCGGCATCTCGACGATCTGACCGGATACCTGAAATGCCAGATCGACCGTCTGTCGCGCGGCAACCCGACCAAAAAACTGGCGTGAAAACCCCGGCGTGGATTCCTGTACCAGCATCAGTTTGACCGGTTTGGCCGTGTCTTGCGCCACAGCCAAGGTCGCCAGCGCGATCAGAGATGCGCTCAGAACAGTGAGGAGTTTCATTTCGTCAGTCCCTCGGGAATTCCCGTTTTAAGAATGTTGTCACGGATTTTGCGTGCCAGACGCGCGAATTCAGCAGTTTCTTCCGCATTCAGGCCCGAGGCGCGGTGAAACAGTTCTCCGGCTTCGGACACCAGCATATTGCGTGTTTCTTCACCTTGCTCTGTCAGAACCAGCAGCCAGGCGCGGCGGTCTTCGGGGTCGCGTTCGCGAGTCAGATACCCGGCCTTTTCCAGGCCATCCGCTGTAGCAGTGATGGTCGATGGAACGCTCAGCATATCCGCAGCCAGTACACCCATGCGCTTGGGTTGATCGAGCTTGATCAGCATGTGGCATTCCGGGTGGCTCAGGTCCGATTCCATACAATCGAACGTCTCTTCCAGTTTCCAGTAAAGGGCATACACACCCATGATCGACTGAATTTCGGGGCTAAGGCGACTAAGTCTGGTGTTGATGTCGTCTTGCATGAAGATTCTCCGCGCGCGTCCAGACGGGTCATATACTTCACTTTTCGAACTATTCAAGATGTGAAGCTCAATTTGAGTGAAACCAGTATATTCCGTTAGGTCACCATCCCTTGATCAAAGTCTGCCGTGACTGCATTTTATGCGAATTCGAAACGTCCAGGACCTGCTATGTATACCCCCGCAATCACCGGTACCGGTGTTTTTACGCCCGAAAACGTCATTACAAACGCCGAGCTTGTCGCCGCCTTCAACGCTTATGCCGACAAGAAGAACGCCGAGAATGCCGACGCGATTGCAGGCGGTGAAATGGAGCCGATGCAGCATTCGTCCGAAGAGTTCATCCTCAAAGCATCGGGTATCGAGAACCGCTATGTGATGGACAAATCCGGTGTACTGAACCCGGACGTGATGCACCCCCTGCTGCGCCAACGCGGCGATGATGAACCGGGGATCATGACCGAGATGGCCGTGGACGCCTGCAACAAGGCGCTGGCCCAAGCCGGGCGAAATGCCGAAGATGTTGATCTGGTCATCTGCGCCGCCTCAAACCACGAACGCGCCTATCCCGCGATTGCAATCGAAATTCAGCAGGCGCTTGGGATTGATGGCTTCGGGTTCGACATGAACGTCGCCTGCTCGTCAGCTACGTTCGGTATTCAGGCGGCGGCTGACATGGTCCGCTCGGGCTCGGTTCGGTCGGCGCTGGTGGTGAACCCCGAGATTTGCTCGGGCCATCTGGAATGGCGCGACCGGGACTGCCACTTCATTTTCGGAGACGTCGCCACCGCCACGCTGATCGAACGGATCGAGGATGCGGCGGGCCCACATTTCGAGATTCTCTCGACCCGTTGCGCCACGTCCTTTTCCAACAACATCCGTAATAATAACGGTTTTCTGCGCCGCTCGCGCCCGGACGGCGTTGTTGACCGGCGTGACATGCAGTTCACACAGAACGGGCGAAAAGTGTTCAAAGAAGTGCTGCCCATGGTCAGTAAGCACATCGCCGATCATATGAAATCCGAAGGTGTGGAGAGCGGTGACCTGAAACGCCTGTGGCTGCATCAGGCCAACAAGACGATGAACGACTTCATCGGAAAAAAGGTTCTGGGGCGCGAGCCTGAGCCGGACGAACAACCCAACATCCTGCAGGATTACGCCAACACATCCTCAGCCGGGTCCATTATCGCGTTTTCCAAGTATTCCGACGACCTGACGGACGGAGATGTTGGGTTGATCTGTTCTTTCGGAGCGGGGTACTCGGTCGGATCGGTGATCGTGCAGCGGCACGGGTGAAATGGCAGTTCGCCCGCGAACCGGTCGTTCCCATCGGCTAGAATTGAGAGCCCAGGTGTGGCAAGCAACACCTAATGGCGAATTCGACTGCAAATATCACATCCCGCTACGAAACCGCCGCTCCCAGATGGCGGGACAAGATGCGTGCCCTGGGGTATTACGAAGGATATCTCGGCTTTCTGTCCGCCCCCCGATCGCGGCCGTCTCCAGAGGTACACGTCATCGACATTGGAGCGGGTACCGGCTCTTTCGCGGAAGCTTGGGTTGCAATCTATGGATCCCCGAGAAAATTAACCCTTCTTGATCCCAGTGCTGCAATGCTCGAACGTGGCCAATCCGCCCTTCGCGCGCGCGAAGTCGAGCCGCACCTGGTTCCTGCCATGTTGGGTGATACCACCCTAGAACCGGCCGATGTGGCATTGGCCGCCCATGTCATTGAGCACTGCGACGATCCTCTGGTCGCATTAACGCAAGTTCGGGACCTTTTGTGCCCCGGCGGTCGACTGCATCTAGTTGTTTCGAAACCACATTGGTGCAATGCCATTATCTGGCTCCAATGGCGGCACCGCACTTTTAGCGAGAATGAAATCACGGCGTTGCTGCAAACAGCAGGGTTTAATTTGGAGCGAACCTATTCCTTCCCCTCCGGTCCACCGTCGCGGACGAGCCTTGGCATAGTGGCCATTCGAAAAAACTGAGCGCATCCTGACAAGTCAACTGGAATCGGACCACAGTTTAGCCTGCCTCAGCTCACGCTTTCTTCTTCCAGATGCAGCTTCATCTCGATCAGCACCTGTTGCAGCAAGCTGGTTTCCTTCAACAGGCGTTTGGCCTCGTTCACTGTGATGATGCCGTCTTCGATGGCGGCCTGGTATTCGGTCATCAGCATCGCGAACCGCTGGCTCAGCGCGATGACGTCCGAATTCACCCCTCCGGTGCGCGGGCTGTCGTCGTTGCGGCCGTCGTAAGATAGGGTGATATTCTTGAGATCGGCCAGTGCCGAGGTAACGTGCGGGAAGTTCGACACTGCCTCTAGCCGGGCTACGGCATCCACCGGCATGAACCGGTCAGTATGTTCAGCGTTGTCAGAATAGTATCGGCCCAGCGTCGCCTTGGACTTGCCGGTGATCTCGCAAGCGGATTCGATTCCAACGTCCTTAACCAACGCTTCCGTGTGCTTTTTCAGATAGGCCCCGATATCTGCCATAATATTACCTTTGCTGCCTGCCTCACCCACAACATCTGCCATTATGGGGGAAAGGGAAAAGAAATTTCCCATACTCGATTCATAATTGAAATGTCATACATTGACTATCCCTCAGATATGCGGGGGTTTTGTGAGTGAGTGGCGGCCGTTCCGGCCGGTAATGAGTGTCTGCGGGGCGCTATTTTAGCCTCGTTATGTGTGGGCCGCATGTTGGCCGACGGTGTCGCTGTTGTTGACGCGGGGGATCCATCCCCTTTGAGCTTGCGCTCTGCCTCTGCAACAACAACGGCGACGTCGCTTCCTTCAGGGATTTTGATGTCTTGCCCAGGCGGATCAGCCGTTCTAGACCCGGGCGCATGGCAAAACTCTACTTCAATTATTCCACCATGAACGCGGGCAAATCGACTGTATTACTGCAGGCTTCGCACAACTATCGCGAACGGGGCATGGATACCTATCTGATGACCGCAGCGCTGGACGGGCGCGCCGGTGTCGGGCGGATCGCTTCGCGGATCGGTATTTCCGCCGATGCCGATACTTTCGCTGCCACAGACGACGTTTTTGCGATGATTGAAAAGCAGTTGAACAAGGGCAAAGTTGCCTGTGTCTTTGTGGACGAGGCACAGTTCCTAACCGAAGAACAAGTCTGGCAACTGGCCCGCGCGGTTGATGACCTGAAGGTACCGGTACTGGCCTACGGTCTGCGAGTGGATTTTCAGGGGCACCTGTTTCCCGGATCTGCCGCTTTGCTGGCGCTGGCCGATGAAATGCGCGAGGTACGTACCATCTGCGAATGCGGCCGCAAGGCAACGATGGTGATTCGTCAGGATGAGAATGGCGACACCATCACCGAAGGCGCGCAGGTGCAGATCGGCGGAAACGAGACCTATGTCTCGCTCTGCCGGAAACACTGGCGCGAAGCGATGGGCAGCTAAACCGGATTCGGTAGCGGACGGCCTGCAACAAAGGCCGCGACGTTGTCCAATGCCATATGACCCATATCCGAACGAACCTCTTCGGTCGCGGTGCCCAGATGCGGCAGCAGCGTCACGTTGTCCATATCGCGCAGGGCCTGAGGGACGGCGGGTTCGAATTCGTAAACGTCCAGCCCGGCCCCCGCGATCTGCTCCGATTGCAAGGCTGCGATCAGGGCGGCCTCGTCCACGACTTCACCGCGCGCGATGTTGACCAGTATGCCCGAGGGGTTCATGGCCTCCAACACTTGCGCGTTGATCAGATGGCGGGTCTCAACGCCACCGGGAACAGCTAGCACGAGGAATTCGACTGCGGCGGCTAGCGCAGCAAGATCGGGAAAGTAGTCTGCCGGGAAGTCTAAGTCCTTTGGGCTACGCGACTGATAGGCCACCTGCATTCCAAATCCGAAATGACAGCGCCGGGCGATGGCCTGCCCGATGCGCCCCATGCCGACGATCCCGACACGTTTGCCGGTCACGTGGTGGCCCAGCATCTGCGTCGGATGCCAACCCTGCCAATCGCCAGCGCGCACCAGCCGTTCGCCTTCACCTGCGCGACGGGCAGTGGATAGCAGCAGGGTCATGGCAATGTCCGCTGTGGCATCGGTGACAGCGCCAGGTGTATTTGTGACCTCGACACCTGCGGTGCGCGCAGCGTTCACGTCGATATGGTTGAAACCGACTCCGAAATTGGCCAGCAGCTTGCAACGCGGGTCTGGCGCTTCGACAAAGACCTGCGCCGAGAACTGATCACCCAAGGTTGGAACTACGACATCGAATTCAGTCAGCGATCGCAGCATTTCCTCATGCGTCAGCGGCAGAGTGTCACTGCGGATTTCCACATCGAATTCGGCACGTGCGCGCGCTTCGACGACCGCTGTCATCGGACGGGCGATCAGCAGTTTCATCAGTGCATCCTTCCGCCGATAGGAACTTCGCCGTCAGGGCCGATCAGAACGATCTCACCATTGTCATCAGGCAGGCCCAGCACCAAAACCTCGGACATGAACTTACCAATCTGGCGCGGGGGGAAATTCACAACCGCCATCACCTGTTTGCCAACAAGCGACCCCGTGTCGTAATGCGCGGTGACCTGGGCCGAGGTCTTCCGCTCGCCAATCTCGTCGCCGAAATCGATCCACATTTTGATTGCCGGCTTGCGGGCTTCGGGGAACGCCTCCGCGCGGATCACCTCGCCCACGCGGATGTCGACTTTGAGAAAGTCGTCGAATGATATCTCACTCACGTGAAAGCTCCTTGGATCGGTCGGTTGCGGCTTTGACCGCGCGATGAAGTAGGTCGGGGAAACCTTCCTCTTCGTGCATCAACACCTCAAGTGCGGCCTGCGTTGTTCCGTTGGGCGATGTGACGTTGATACGCAATTGCGAGGGGTCTTCGTCTGCAGCCATCGCCAGCGCCCCTGCCCCAGCCACAGTGGACTTGGCCAACTTCATCGCCAGATCATGTGGCAAGCCCTGCGCCTGACCGGCTGCGGCCAGCGTTTCAATTAGGTGGAAGACATAAGCGGGCCCCGAGCCGCTGAGGCCGGTAACCGCGTCCATCTGCGCTTCGTCCTGCAACAGAACCGTTTCTCCGATGGATGAGAGCAGGCTTTCAGCCAAGGCTATGTCGGCACCTGACGCATTCGAATTGCCGATCAGCGCTGTGATTCCCTGCCGGATGGCAGCAGGTGTGTTTGGCATGGCTCGTACGATTGGGGTTCGCTCGCCCAGCACGGATTCGAAGGTGGCTATTGATGTGCCCGCAGCAACCGAAATGAACAAGCTGCCGCCGCCACCAAGCGCCTTGATCGCAGGCAGGGCGCTGCCTATCATCTGCGGTTTTACGGCCACCAACACAACCGCCGGAGACTCGGGTAATGGAGTGTTGATGTTTACGCCCTGCGCTTTCAGCCAGTCCGAGGGTTTTGGATCGATTACCCAGACAGACGAAACAGGAAGGCCATGCTCCAACCATCCGGCGAGCATGGCCGATCCCATTTTGCCGCATCCCAGAAGAACCAGCCCCTGCTCGGCGACGCGTGACATGTCCATGATTGCCCCTCTCCCTATTCGGTTCGGGGCAAAGCTTTACGCGCGGCCGTAGGCCTCTGCAATGGCGACTTGCATCGCGTCTTCGGGGTCGCGGTTGCCCCATGTGACCAGTTGGATTGCCGGGTAATAGCGCTCGGCGCTGAGGACTGCAGCGGTAATCATCGTGTCGATCTGTTCTGGGCTGGCCATCTGACCACCGGCCAGAACCAAACCATACCGATAGACCATCAGCTTCTGATTGGCCCAATAGGTGAATGCACCGGCCCAGCACTGATCGTTCATTTTGTTCAGCAACTCATACAGCTCGGTTTCGCGATCAGATGGCGGCTCCATCTCGAACGAACACACCATGCGGAGCGTTTCGTCATAGTTCGACCACGCCAGGGTAATCGAGTATGTGCGCCACTGGCCTTCGACAGCCATGGCAATCTGATCATCCCCGATCCGGTCAAAATCCCAGTCGTGGTGTTCGGCAATATGTTCAACAATATCGATCGGATGAAGGTCTTCTTCGAGAAACTGCTCGGAAAGGGCCATAATGCCACCTCACTAATCTCTAGCATTTCGGGGCTGGCAGCGCCCCAGCGCTAGTTGCCTGCACTACAGGCCGGGCTTCCCCCTTGGGCCTGTACCAAATATGGTGCGATGCGGGCGATGGTCTGGCAACCCTATTTATTGGGGAAAACAGCAATAAGTTGTGGACAGAAAGCAACGCCAATCAAAATATTGACATCAGATGCAGCTTTGTCTTGATAAAATTCCGCGATGCGTCAAACTGCACCGCATCGCACAACCCGATGCCGGATTG
Organism: Ruegeria lacuscaerulensis; assembly: GCF_013031245.1. Classification (GTDB taxonomy): domain Bacteria; phylum Pseudomonadota; class Alphaproteobacteria; order Rhodobacterales; family Rhodobacteraceae; genus Ruegeria; species Ruegeria lacuscaerulensis_C. The sequence continues at coordinate 18,980 of NZ_WPZL01000001.1, read as the reverse complement.
CGCGGCTGTTTCCATTTTCCGAAATTCTGAGACGTACAAGAAGCGCAGGCGTTATTTGTCCAGTTTTGCCTCAAGCGCGGTAATGCGCGATTCCAGTGCCGCGTTTTCTTCGCGCGCCTTCTGCGCCATTGCACGAACCGCATCGAATTCCTCACGTGTGACGAAATCGCGGTCGGCCAGCCAGCGATCGATCATCGACTTCATCGCGTTCTCGGCCTCTTCCCGCGCGCCCTGGGCCACGCCCATGGCGTTGGTCATGAGTTGGGAAACGTCGTCAAGAATCTTGTTACGGGTTTGCATGGTTTTACTCCGATATCGCGGTTGGTCTCTATATGGGTAAAGATTGGCCCGGGCTCAAGGTTGACTTGCCCCGCAAACCCCGGGCAATGAGACGCACATGCAGGCTGTTCTGAATTTCCCCGATCTGTCGCCCGAATTGTTCTCGATCTCTTTGTTCGGGATGGAGTTCGCCCTGAGGTGGTATGCGCTGGCCTATATCGCCGGCATTCTGATTGCATGGCGGATGGGGGTAATGGCGCTTCGCCGCCCTGCGCTATGGCCAGATCAGACGCCGCCGATGAAGCCCGCGCAGCTAGAGGACCTGATCACCTGGATCATCCTCGGCGTGATTCTGGGCGGGCGACTGGGGTTTGTTCTGTTCTATCAGCCAGAGTATTATCTTTCGCATCCAATGGAGATTCTGAAAGTCTGGCAGGGTGGCATGGCGTTTCACGGCGGACTTTTGGGGGTTGTTATAGCCTCTTTTCTATATGCACGGCGTCACCAGATTTCGGTTTTGTCGCTGGCCGACCTGATTGCGCACACGGTGCCGCCCGGATTGTTGCTGGGGCGTCTGGCCAATTTCATCAACGCCGAACTCTGGGGGCGGCCAAGCGAATTGCCCTGGGCTGTGATCTTCCCCGGCCCGGCTGCGCAGGACTGTCCCGACGTTTTGACCGGGATGTGCGCGCGGCACCCCTCACAACTATATGAGGCCGCTTTGGAGGGCCTGTTGCTGGGCGCCCTGTTGCTGTGGTTGGCCTATCGGCGCGGGGCGTTTCACAGGCCCGGGCTGGTCATGGGCGTATTTCTGGCGGGCTATGGCGCATCTCGTTTCATCGTCGAGTTTTTCCGACAACCGGATGCACAGTTCATCTCGCCAGGAAATCCTCTGGGGCTGGCGTGGCAAGTGGGCGGCTATGGGCTGACCATGGGACAATTTCTGTCACTCCCGATGATCGCGCTCGGCCTGTGGTTCGTCCTGCGCGCACGGGCCGTATCATGAGCCTGACCGGTCATCTGCTGGCGCGTATTGCGCAGGACGGCCCATTGAGTGTGGCCGACTACATGACGGAATGCCTGCTGCACCCCACACACGGTTACTACACCACCCGCGATCCCTTGGGGGTGCAGGGAGATTTTATTACCGCCCCCGAGATCAGTCAGATGTTCGGAGAATTGGTCGGTTTGTCTCTGGCGCAAAGCTGGCTGGACCAGGGCCACCCGGACCATATCGTTCTGGTCGAGCTTGGGCCGGGGCGCGGAACACTGATGGCGGACATCTTGCGCGCGACACGAAACGTTCCGGGGTTTCATGATGCAGCTGAGATTCTGTTGCTAGAGGCCTCTCCCACCCTGCGGGGTATTCAGGCTCAGACATTGCAGGACCACTCCCCGAAATGGATCGACACGGTCGCCGATCTGCCCGATGCCCCACTTTTCCTGGTCGCAAACGAGTTCTTCGACGCTCTGCCCATCCGCCAGTTCCTGCGCGACGGCAATGGTTGGCGCGAGCGTCTGATTGGCATCGAGGACGGCGAGCTGGCCTTTGGGCTGGGCCCGCGCGCACCGCAGGTGGCGCTGAAGGATCGGCTGGCGGACACCAAGGATGGCGACCTGATCGAGCTATGTGCGGCGGCGATTCCGATCATGACAGTGATCGCCGGGCATATTGGTACGTATGGAGGGGCTGGTCTGATCGTGGACTACGGAGACTGGCATTCGCTGGGGGATACGCTTCAGGCCCTGAAAAACCATGAGCCCACAGACCCGCTGACCACACCGGGTCACGCGGATCTGACGGCGCATCTGGATTTTGAACCCCTGGCTCTTGCGGCCCGCGCCGCTGGCTGCGCCCATTCGCGACTGACCGCACAGGGCGTGTTTCTGGATCGATTGGGAATCACCACCCGCGCGCAGGCTCTCGCCAGGCCACTCGAAGAATCCGAGCGGAACACGCTGATTGCCGCACATCGCCGGTTGACGCATCCGGAGGAAATGGGAAACCTGTTCAAAGTGCTGGGGCTCTACCCAACATATGCTGCACCTCCACCGGGACTGGAACCATGACACTGGAAATTCTGACCTCGGACCTGCTATCGCCCGTGCGCCACGGGTTCTTCAGCCGCCGCGGAGGCGCTTCGTCAGGTATTTTCGCGGGCCTTAACTGCGGCTATGGATCCTCTGACCAAACCGAAGCAGTCACAGTGAATCGTAGCAGAGTGGCGGACGCGATGGACGTCGCCCCCGAAGCTCTGATCGGCGTTCACCAGGTGCATTCACCAACCGTTGTGACCGTGGACGGTCCGATCTCGGGCGAAAAACCTCAAGCAGACGCTGTTGTAACGGCAACTCCGGGTCTGGCCCTAACGATCCTCACGGCAGACTGCCAGCCGGTGCTGTTCGCCGATATTGACGCAAACGTGATCGGGGCCGCGCATGCCGGATGGCGGGGCGCGCTGGACGGAGTACTTGAGGCCACGCTCGACGCAATGGAAACGTTGGGGGCAAAACGCCAAAACACTGTGGCAGTGATCGGCCCCACAATCTCGCAACGTGCCTATGAGGTTGGACCCGAATTTCTGGACGACTTCGTGGCGGATTCTCCGGATAACCTGCGGTTTTTCGCAAACGGGAATGGCGACAGGCTGCAATTCGATCTGCCCTCGTTTGGATTACACAAATTGCGGCAGGCCGGGGTCGGTCAAGCAGAATGGACGCGTCATTGTACCTATTCGGACCCTGACAGATTCTACTCTTACCGTAGGTCAACCCACACCAAAGAAGCGGACTATGGCCGCCTGATTTCCGCCATAAAACTATAGGATCAGACCGAAATAAGGCAATTTCGCCGCTTTTCTGCCACATTTCTTGTGTTTATCTGAGTCGCAAGAACTTCAATTTTATTGTCCGCTCTCAGGTGCTTATCGACCGATTCTCCAGCAGGGTGCGACAACGTTAAGAAAAAGGAACTGCCTACCTTCGTTTGTCCTGAATTCATCCCGGATCAGCCTTATCACCGCCGTATTAGCACGGCACATTAAGGCCTCAGAGGAAACGGGGCGTCAGGCCCCAAACGAGCAGGACACTAAAATGAAGTTAAAATTTCGCTTTCTCTACGCCGTTGTCGCGGCCGCCAGAGAGCAGGAACTGGAGATGCCATGGAAACGGGTTTCCAGTACTTCGGTCAGAGTCGCACGCCGCCTGGCGACTCGGGTCTGATCGCAAACGCCCAATGAACCAAGCTGCCGGTTCCTTGGGCTAAGACGCACATCGGAGGGTGCTCCGATCCGTTGTGTGAATCGCCGCCTGTTTTTTTGGCGGTCAGTTTTCGGAGCGTGTGGTCGTAGGCAATTTTCGCCTGCGTTGTTGTGAGTTTGTCTGGGGGGTCAACATGTTGACCAAAGGTGAGCGAAATTTCATCCCGTCGCGGCGTCGGTTCGACAGTCGCCCTGTGGTCGCCCTTTCATTCAATACAAAGAAAGAACCTGGTCAGGCTGGCTTGTTCGCAAGTTTCATCCAGTTTGAGCGGACATTAGAAGGGACGGAATAAAGATGCCTATTCCACATTCGTTTTCGCGAGCGGCCAGAAACGCGTATGAAACAACGGCTTTGCTGCGCGACGGACAGAAGAGGACGACAAAACCTAAGGCGCAGCTCAGGCGCTATGAGGTCAGTGCGCTGATGCCCAACGGCGATGTTGCACAGACACGGCATATCGCGCCCGCTCTGCCAATGTTCGAAGACGCATTTTGCGCATTTACGCGGGGGTCACTGGTCGAAACCGCCCAGGGACCGATGGCGATCGAAGACCTGCTGCCCGGCGACACCGTTCAGACACAGGACGGCTCATCTGAAACCGTATTGTGGAAGGGCTCGGTTACTCTGATTCCGGGACGCGCGGATTCGAGGGGGTGCACGCGCCCCTTGACGCGGATCATGGCCGACACTTTCGGAATGCAGAAACCAATGTCAGGAGTGATCGCCGGACCTGCAGCCCGTATTCTGGGAACTCCGGCCCATCTGCGCCATCTGTATGGCGATGAGCAGGTCCTGACACCCGTGAACGAGTTTCAGGACGGGATGAGCGTTATCGAAACGCTGCCTCCGACACCGATTGAGCTGTTTCATATTTGCCTGAAACGCCACTCGGTTATTAACGTCGACGGACTACAATTTGAAACGTATCACCCCGGTGTGAACGCGGTTCGGATGATCAGCCACTCTTTACGGTCGATATATCTGAACCTTTTTGCCCATGTCGATTCGCTGAACGATTTTGGGCCGTTGATCCTGCCGCGTGCCGGGGATGGAGAGATTAATGCGATAACCGCTTAATTCTTAACAAGTACTGCTATGTGGGGGCATTATGCAGCTGATAATAAGTTGGATACTATCACTGACGGTGGCAGCCTTTCTGCCAGCAACAAAACAACATCCAAAGCGGATGATGTTCACGCCGTCCGGCTCATTCGTTCTTCCAGAACGTCGAAAGGAACGCCGGGCTCGTCTTTTGCGCCGCGGATAACAAGCGAGGTCTTGACGCTGGCTACGTTTGGCGTGGTCAGCAGTTCGCCCGTCAGAAATTGCTGAAAGCTACTGAGATCCGGTGCTACGCATTTCAGGATAAAATCCACCTCGCCGTTCAGCATGTGACATTCCCGGACCAGAGGCCATTCGCGGCAGCGTTCTTCAAAAGCGCTCAACTCGGATTCGGCCTGACTTTCCAGGCCGACCATCGCAAACACCTGAACCTCAAATCCCAATTCGCGAGAATTCACTTCGGCGTGGTAGCCCCGGATCAGTCCGGATTCTTCCAACGTACGCACGCGCCGCAGGCAAGGCGGCGCAGAAATCCCAACGCGCTTTGCCAGTTCGACATTGGTCATACGACCGTCTGCCTGCAATTCTGCCAGAATCTTGCGGTCAATCTCATCCAGCCGTGTCGCGACCATCAAATGCTCCTGATTTTTCGGTTGTTATATCAGCACCCGGAATATGCGCAATAATCTTTCGCCCTTGCGCAATATTGTTTATTTTCAATGTCCTTTTTTTAAACGCTATTCGCAGGGGGAATAATGGATGCGGAACAGGAAGGGGCTTTAAGCCCGGCCCGGTGGTCGCTATATCCGTCCGCTAGGGGCCGCAGGCCCGTTTCAGGCAGTTCGAGTTGGGGGTACCATGGCCGAAACACGACATACCAAGGTTCTGATCATCGGTTCGGGACCGGCCGGTTATACAGCAGGCGTTTATGCCAGCCGTGCGATGCTGGAGCCGATTCTGGTTCAGGGCATCGAACCCGGTGGTCAGCTTACCACCACAACCGACGTCGAGAATTACCCCGGCTTCACCGAGGTTCAGGGCCCTGACCTGATGATCAAGATGCAGGACCACGCCAAGGCGATGGGATGTGAAGTCATCGGCGACATCATCGGTGATTTGGACATCAGCAAGCGTCCGTTCACAGCCAAGGGCGACAGCGGCACGGTCTACACCGCTGACGCGGTCATTCTGGCCACTGGTGCGCGCGCGAAATGGCTGGGCTTGCCCTCGGAAGAGAAGTTCAAGGGTTTTGGCGTTTCGGCCTGTGCCACCTGTGATGGCTTCTTCTATCGCGGGCAGGAAATCGTGGTGATCGGTGGCGGCAACACCGCAGTCGAAGAGGCACTGTTCCTGACAAATTTTGCAAGCAAGGTAACCCTGATTCACCGGCGCGATGAGCTGCGGGCTGAGAAAATCCTGCAGGATCGCCTGCTGAAGAATGAAAAGATTGTACCCCTGTGGTTCCACGAGCTGGAAGAGGTAGTCGGCACCGAAGCGCCACTGGGTGTTGAAGGTGTGCGCGTCAAGCATGTGAAAACCGGCGAGGTTACTGAAATCCCGTGTAAGGGGGTTTTTGTGGCCATCGGTCACGCGCCGGCCAACGAACTCGTCAAGGATTCGCTGGAAACCCATATGGGCGGTTATGTCGTGACCAAGCCGGGCTCGACTGAGACCTCGGTTCCGGGCGTGTTTGCGGCGGGTGACCTGACCGACCACATTTATCGTCAGGCCGTCACCAGCGCCGGGATGGGTTGCATGGCCGCGCTGGACGCGGAACGCTTCCTGGCCGAGCAGGATTGATCCGAAGATGGAATTCTCCGGCCCGGTCTGGAGAATTCTGTTCCTGTCACAAGCTGACGCCCCTCTGGCCCCTGCGCGGGCGCCCGAGGGGCGTTTTCATTACTCGGGTCAGACGGCCGTTTATGCCTCGCTCAGCGCAGAAGGTGCCGGGGTCGCCATACGGCGCTACGTTTCGGCCTGTGACCCGCCGCGGGTGATACAGCAGGCGCAGATATCCGGCGCTCAACTGGTAGACTTGCGAGGTCAGCGCAACGCCACAATCATTTGGCAGGACTTTTTCAACTCACACGGAACATCTCCGACGTGGAATTTTTCTGACCACGCCAGAGAAAAGGGTGCGGACGGTTTGCTGTATAGCTCGCGCTCCCGCCCAGAATTGAGCCATATTGTTCTTTTCAACACGTCCCCTGACATCATTTACGTGGACAGCCCGCCAACCGCGTGGACTCCGCAATACACTGAACCTTAGCTTGACCCCATTGTCCGCCCGTACCAGACTCAATAGACGAGCGTGGTGACTGCGGGTGGCTTGATTGAAAAGCGTTTTATGGCAAGGCAACTGGGCAACCCGGCTCAGAATCGGGAGCGGCCTGGTGCTGTTCACCTTTGCCTTCTTTCACTTCATCAATATCGGGCTGGGCCTGTTCCACACCGATTACCTGCATGGCATGCAGGACGGGCGCAAGGCCGTAACCCGGCACGATATCATCAGCGTTGTCCTGTACGTCGCATTGCTCCTTCATGCCGGGCTGGCGCTGTATTCCATCAGCCAGCGCAGAACGCTGCGCATGCCGTTCAGCACCGGATTGCAGATCATTCTGGGTCTGCTGATCCCGTTGCAACTGATCTCACACATCGTGCAGACGCGCTTTGCGCACGAAGTTTTCGATGTGAATGATGAAATGGGTTACATCATCATCCTGATGTGGCCCAGTACAGCGGTCTGGATGCAGAGCCTGCTGGTGTTAGTGGTGTGGGTGCACAGCTGCATCGGCCTGCATATGTGGTTGCGACTGACCCGCTGGTGGTCGAAAACGGTACCGTACCTGATTGGTCTGGCTGTGTTCATCCCGACCTTTGCATTGGCCGGACTGCTGACCGAAGGGCGACGCATCTGGGCCGATTTCGCTGACCCCTTCCTGCGCGAACAGTATATCGAGCACTATAACTGGCCATCTCCCGAAGAGTTTCAGGCCCTGTTCAGCGTCAAGGACAACGCGCTGATGGCATTTTGGGCGGCATTGGGCGTGTCGTTGTCGGTCTTTGTATTCCGCAAGCTGTGGCGCCGCAGACACTCAGTACGGGTGAAATATGTCGAAGGCCCCGAAGTGGTGGCGGAAAAGGGCATGACGCTGCTTGAAATTTCACAGGCCAATGGAGTTCCTCATACGGCTCTGTGCGGAGGCAAGGGCCGCTGCACCACGTGCCGCGTTATTGTCGAAGATGGAGCAGATCAGCTACCTGCCCCCTCCGAGGTCGAAGCGCGCAGTCTTGCCGCTGTCAGCGCCCCCAAAGGCGCGCGGTTGGCTTGTCAGATCCGCCCTACCGAACCGCTGACGGCCTATCGCATGTTCCGTCCCGAAGGCGGGCGCAGCCGGGCTCATGCCAGCCAGGGTCAGGAACGGCAGCTTGCGGTTCTGTTTCTGGATATGCGCGGTTTTACGTCGCGGACCACAGGCCAGCTTCCCTATGACATTGTGTTCCTGCTGAACCGGTTCTTTGACGCGATCGTCCCGGCAATCACGGCTGACGGGGGCGTGGTCGACAAGTATATGGGCGACGGGCTGCTGGCCGTCTTCGAGACGACCGATGCGGAAAGCTCGGCCCGTGCCGGATTGAAGGCTGCCGCCGATGTCAGCCGCGCCCTTCAGAGGTTCAATCTGCAGCTTGAAGCTGAGGGCAGCTCCCGAGTACGTATCGGGATGGGTCTGCATCTGGGCGATCTGGTATTGGGCGAGATCGGCGCCGCTGGCCATGCTGCGCACACGATCATCGGAGATGCGGTAAACGTGGCCAGCCGGCTTGAGGGGCAAACCAAGGAACTGGGTGTAGAACTTCTGGTCTCTGCCGAATTGCTGCATGCTGCGGGGCACGACAGTGACCTCAGCCGTTTGCAATCCTTCAACCTGCGCGGCGTTACCCGTCCGATTCCGGCCCTGCCAGTCACGAACGCCGCAGATCTGCTCGCGGAAAAAGCGGCATAGGAACACCCTCATAAAATCCGGTCGAATTGCGCCCGGTCAGAAGGATTACAGTCGTGAATTGTCGCACATACCGGAAAATCCTTCCAATCCGGGAAAAAACCGCGCATATCGTCCTTTGTTTCATGAATGTATATGGACTTCGATCACTGATCGGGGCAAATGCCCCGCAAACGCCCCTGAATCACTGGCAAAACCTCACTTTGACAAGAGAATTCCCATGACGATGTTAAGCAATCTGGCTCCGATCTCTGAACTTTATGTCTCGTACGAGTCGGCTCAGAAACTGAAAGTAGAAGCCGCCGACCTGACCAGCTGGGACCTGAGCCCGCGTCAGATTTGCGATCTCGAACTGCTGATGAACGGCGGCTTCAACCCGCTCAAAGGCTTCCTGTCCGAGGCCGATTACGACAACGTCGTCGAAAATTTGCGCCTGGCCGACGGCACCCTGTGGCCGATGCCGATCACCTTGGACGTCAGCGAAGAGTTCGCCGAGACCATCGAGCTGGGTCAGGACATCGCGCTGCGCGATCAGGAAGGCGTCATTCTGGGCACCATGACGGTGACCGACCGCTGGACCCCGAACAAGGCGCGCGAGGCGGAAAAGGTTTTTGGCGCCGATGACGATGCGCACCCCGCCGTAAACTACCTTCACAACGTCGCAGGCAAGGTTTATCTGGGCGGCCCCGTAGTCGGTATCCAGCAACCCATTCACTATGACTTCCGCGGTCGTCGCGACACTCCGAACGAGTTGCGCGCCTATTTCCGCAAACTGGGCTGGCGCCGCATCGTTGCGTTCCAGACCCGCAACCCGCTGCACCGCGCGCACCAGGAACTGACCTTCCGCGCCGCGAAAGAAGCACAGGCCAACCTGCTGATCCACCCGGTTGTCGGCATGACAAAACCGGGCGATGTGGACCATTTCACACGCGTACGCTGCTATGAGGCTGTGCTCGACAAATACCCGGCCTCGACCACCTCGATGTCGCTGTTGAACCTGGCGATGCGCATGGCTGGCCCGCGTGAGGCGGTCTGGCACGGCCTGATCCGCGCCAATCACGGCTGTACCCACTTCATCGTTGGCCGCGACCACGCCGGTCCGGGCAAGAACTCGGCTGGTGAAGATTTCTACGGCCCCTATGACGCACAGGACCTGTTCCGCCAGTTCCAGGATGAAATCGGTGTGGAAATGGTCGATTTCAAACACATGGTCTATGTGCAGGAACGCGCTCAGTACGAACCGAATGACGAGATCGAAGACAAGGAAAACGTCACGATCCTGAACATCTCAGGTACCGAACTGCGCCGCCGTCTGTCCGAAGGTCTGGAAATCCCGGATTGGTTCAGCTTCCCCGAGGTTGTCTCCGAACTGCGCAAGACCAAGCCGCCGCGCAGCCAGCAGGGCTTTACTGTTTTCTTCACCGGTTTCTCGGGTTCGGGTAAATCAACCATCGCCAACGCCCTTATGGTCAAGCTGATGGAGATGGGTGGCCGTCCGGTGACGTTGCTGGATGGTGACATCGTGCGTAAAAACCTGTCCTCTGAACTGGGCTTCTCGAAAGAGCACCGCGACCTGAACATCCGTCGCATCGGTTACGTGGCCAGCGAGATCACCAAGAATGGTGGTATCGCAATCTGTGCTCCGATCGCGCCCTACGCCACCACCCGCCGTGCCGTTCGGGAAGAGATCGAACAGTTCGGTGCCTTCTGCGAAGTCCACGTTGCCACCAGCATTGAGGAATGCGAACGCCGCGACCGCAAGGGCCTGTACAAGCTGGCACGTGAGGGCAAGATCAAGGAATTCACCGGAATTTCAGACCCTTACGATGTGCCGCAGAAGCCAGAACTGAGCGTCGAAACCGAGAATGTGGACGTCGATAACTGCGCCCATCAGGTCCTGCTCAAGCTGGAAAGCATGGGTCTGATCAAGGGCTAAGAACCTAGAATCAATAAAAGGCGCGAATTGGTCTGTCTCCAATTCGCGCCTTTTAATATTTTCAGTGGAATTGCGTTCAACGCCGGAAACTAAATTCAAATCCTGTCGGCAATAACTGCATCTCGGATAGCCGTCACAGCATTCAAGTTGTAATCGGCGTATTTTTCCATCACCGATTTCAATCTTTTTATCTTTGTTAGTCGCCGCAAATAGTCTTCTTCGGACGCGGCCTCGATTGCGCGGCGGATATCCGTTTCGCTTTGGCACTGAATGATCCCGTCCGGGTCCATGAACCGGGTAAGGTTCGGGCATCCCCAATAAATCGGGACAGTTTCACAAAACACGGCATCAATTAACTTTTCCGTAAAGTAGTTCGGCTCGCGAGTATTCTCGATGACGACAGAATACCGGAACGGAGCTAAACCGTCTGATTTGCTTTCAAATGGCGCGTAGCCACGCCCCATCACCGAAACGTCCAGATCGGTTTTCTTCAACCAGTCCACAACGGAATGGCGCAGCCTGTGCCCCTCGGTATCCCGCTTGCTGGACGCAATCAAAGAAATCATCGCCGTTTTCTTTATTTCCAGAGAACCCCAATCAGGAACAAGCGTCAGTCCGAATGGAAGAAAAACCCCATTGGGAATAGATGCCAGAAGCTTCTCATTAAAGCTGATGACACGGTAAAAACGCCTGTGAAACACCTTCATCAATCTGAGGTGCTTGCGATGAATTGTTGAGGGCTCGACAATCACAACCGAGATTTTCGCGGCGGTTCCGAAATCCCGGCGATAGTACAGGCTCGTCTTTGCAGTGACGATCAAATGGTCGTCAGAAGACATCTCGCCGACCTTTTTGCCAAGCAACCGTTCCGGCATCCCGAGCGGCCATAGCAATTCTGAAACGGGTTTGTTTCTCAGGTTCGGGCCCGGGGTTTGGCCATAAGGCAGGAACGCAATCGCGGGTTCCTCAACGTTATTTTGATCTTGCATTCTAAACGCCCTTCTTCTCCCGGCGTCTGGAAAGTGCCTGTTTGATCTTTGCTTCCGCTTGTTTGTCCAGCATCAGCACCGCGTTTCTGGCAAGCCATTCCGCAACGTTTCCGCGCGTTCCCTTTTCCGGGTAAAATGTGCGCTCGGACCAGATGTAACGCGGCTGGGGCTGGGTAACCTCTTCTGTTGTTTTCAACATTTCTGCCGCCAACCGGTCGAGAAGGAATGCCAGATTGTATTGCTTCAGTATCTTTTCCCTGGCCTGTCCGATATCTTTGATCATCTTTCCCCAGCGGTCGCTATTGAGGCATTCCATCATATCGTTAACCGCGGCCTCAGGGTTATCCAGATCAATTTGCAAGAAACTGTTTCTGGGGAAATACTCCGCTAGGTTGTCACACCCCGCGTAGAACGGAAAGGTCCAGCACAGCACCGGGTCTGCGAACTTTTCGGTCCAGGTATCAAGGCCTTCGCAGTTTTCCAGCGCGATGTGGTACTTGTAAGGCAATAACGCGTCAGCCTTGTCGGGAACCTGGCGGATACCGCGCCCGAAAATTTCAAGATGGTCCGGTATCCTGCGGGTTATTTCGTCAATGAAACGAAGGCGGCGCCGCTGAAACTCAGTCAACGTCTTGTCAGATGTAACGATCGAAATCTTGTCGCTTTTTTCCGGAGGCTCCAGCGAGTCAAAAAAGTCGTACCCACGTAACAGGGCTTTGTCGGCTGGATGATCAAAATTAATGCCCGCGTACCAATACCAACAGGTAGCGGTACGCCAGGTCTTTGCATCCAGATCCTTCTGATTGGTGGTAACAACGATGCCGAACTGCTCGAGGTATTTCTTCTTGTACCCGAAAATCACCTCCGGCTCGGCTGCAATAATGGCCGTGCGGTGCCTTGGCAGCATAGTTTCCATCGTGACATGGGTTCTGTTGAACACTATCAGAGCATCTGCCGACGTAGGAATTTCAGGCCCGAATGTATAGGTGCGCCCATTTAGCTGAGGAACAGAGCCGGGGAATTGCTTTTCGAAGTGACCCGCGGGCTCAACTGTATAAACGTGTACGTGGGCGCCGCCCTGAGCCGTTTCGAACATGTTAGTGAACGGCCACCGGAGAAAAATCATGCTCGCGCGCCAGAACAAATGCCAGCTTACGGTCGGCTACCAGCGCCAATTGCTGACCATCGGAATCGTGGACCGCATAAAGCTGGTCCAGATCACCTGCCTGTTCACGCACTTCCCGAGGCAGATCAGCAACATCGACCGCTTTTACATAGACGATCCGGTCGCCCTCGGCGTTCAGTTCAATCGGTGTATTCATAGCTCTTACCCCTTTCTTATGTTGATCGTTTGCACCACGGTTTCGGGCACGGCACGGGTCAGATCCACGTGTAGCAGACCGTTTTCCATGATCGCCTCGCCCACGTCGACCCCGTCGGCCAGCACGAACATGCGCTGGAACTGACGTGCCGCAATGCCGCGGTGCAGGAAAATACGCCCCTCGCTGTCGTCGCGTTGACGGCCCCGGATCACCAGCTGCCGATCCTCGATGGTAATCGACAAGTCCTCTTCCGCGAACCCGGCCACAGCCAGAGTGATACGGTACGAAAAATCCGAGGTCTGCTCGATGTTATAGGGCGGGTACCCTTCATTTCCGGCCTTTGCAGACCGTTCAAGAAGGCGTTCCAACTGCTCGAACCCCAAAAGATGCGGGTATGAGCCAAGAGTAAGTTTTGACACGTATTCTCGTCCTTTATTGTCAAAGCGACGTGTTTTGCGGCCCCGTTCCGGCAACCGCGTGTTATAGAATATGGGAAGAAACCAGGATGTCCACAAGGTCTGGCCGGATAAACCCAGACACACTATCTTGTGTGGAAAGCACCACAATAACTACTGAGTCGCCTATGAACGCGCCCACCGATCTTTCGATGAAAACAGATGAGGTTTTACGGGTTGAGCTGGAGGTTTTTCGCCGACAGCACCGTGATCTCGACGAGGCGATTGAGGCTCTGCAGTCCACCGGCACGGCCGATCAGCTGACGATCAAGCGGCTGAAAAAGCAGAAACTGCGACTGAAGGACATCATTCGCCTCATCGAAGACCGTCTGACCCCGGATATCATTGCGTGAGCCCCCTGTACCGCATTGCCACGTAAACGGATTTGGCTATAGTGCGCGCTCTTTCTGGATGGCAGGGACACGAAGCGGATGAGCGATGTGAAAGTGGGGATCATCATGGGCAGCCAATCGGACTGGCCCACGATGAAAGAAGCCGCGAATATTCTGGATGAGTTGGGCATCGCGTATGAAAAGCGCATCGTCTCGGCACACCGCACCCCGGATCGCTTGTGGGACTATGGCAAGACCGCCGTTTCGCGTGGGTTGCACGTGATCATTGCCGGTGCCGGAGGCGCGGCGCATCTGCCGGGCATGATGGCTTCGAAAACGCGTGTCCCTGTTATCGGTGTTCCAGTGCAAACAAGGGCGCTGTCGGGTGTCGATTCGCTTTATTCCATCGTGCAGATGCCCAAGGGCTTTCCGGTGGCCACCATGGCTATCGGTTCCGCTGGCGGCGCGAACGCCGGTCTGATGGCAGCCGGAATTCTGGCACTTCAAGATGACGCGCTTGCCGAGCGGTTGGACACGTGGCGCGATGCCCTGTCGGATTCGATCCCTGAGGAGCCTGTGGATGACTGAGGCCCTGCATACTGGCGCAAAAATCGGGATTTTGGGCGGCGGTCAACTGGGTCGAATGCTGTCCGTGGCCGCTGCTCGTTTAGGGTTCGCGACGCATATATATGAACCCGGTGCCAACCCACCGGCCGGTCAGGTAGCGGACCGTGTTACCACAGCGTCCTATGACGATACGGACGCGCTGCGTGCCTTTGCAGAATCTGTGGACGTCATCACCTATGAATTCGAAAACATCCCGACCGAGGCGCTGGACCTGCTTGAGGCACACCGCCCGATTCGACCAGGCCGTGAGGCGTTGCGCGTCAGCCAGGACCGCCTGACCGAGAAGAACTTTCTTCAGGGGTTGGGCCTGCAAACGGCGCCATTCGCTGACATCACCGATCTGAACAGTTTGAACGCAGCAATCAAGCAGATCGGTACACCTGCTATCCTTAAAACCCGCCGCTTTGGGTATGACGGCAAGGGCCAGGCGCGGCTTCGCGTGCCAGAGGATGCCGAAGCTGCGCTGGCCGATATGGCGGGCGCACCATCAATCCTTGAAGGGTTTGTTGAATTCAGCCATGAGGTCTCGATCATCGCGGCCCGAGGCGTGGACGGTCAGGTCGCGTGTTTCGATCCCGGTGAAAACGTGCACCGCAATGGCATCCTGCACACAACGACAGTCCCTGCCCGCCTGCGCCCAGCGCAGCGCACCGATGCGGTACTGCTGGCCGCCAATATCCTAAACGCTCTGGACTATGTCGGCGTCATGGGGGTTGAACTGTTTGTCACACCTGGCGGCCTGATCGTGAATGAGATCGCGCCACGGGTGCACAACTCGGGCCACTGGACACAGAATGGCTGCGCCGTGGATCAGTTCGAGCAGCATATCCGTGCTGTGGCCGGGTGGCCTCTGGGCGATGGGCAGCGCCACTCGGACGTGGTTATGGAAAACCTGATCGGCGACGACATGGACCGCGTTCCGGAACTGGCACAAGAACGCGACGTAGCGCTGCATCTTTATGGTAAGGCCGAAGTCAAAGCGGGTCGCAAGATGGGTCATTTCAACCGTATTTCGCGGTAACCTAACCGAAAAACCTCGCTGCTATTTCGCCAGACATGTAGCTGACCTGCCCGCCCGCCAGCGTGGCGGCAACGCGGCGGGTTTGCGCGTCCAGAATGACCAGATCGGCGCGCAGACCGGGGATCAGCGACCCGCGGTCCCGCAACCCAAGTACGCGGGCAGGCCCCGACGAGACCAGCGCCCAGGCCGTCGCCAAATCAAGCAGGCCGCTATTGGCCAGCATCAGCGCAGCGCGGCGTGGGCTGGGATAGTGGTAGTCCGAGGCCAACGCATCGCAGAGCCCCATGGCAATCAGGTCCAGCGCGCTGGCGTTACCCTTATGCGAGCCACCTCGCACCACGTTGGGAGAGCCGAGGATGATGTGGTCACCCGCGGCGCGGGCTGCCTCGGCCGCCTCGAGTGTTTCGGGGAATTCCGCGATCTGCGCCCCGCGTGCACGCCAGTTGGCGCGCGTTTCGGCGGTGGCGTCGTCATGGCTGCCCATGCGGACCCCCTGTTCGGTCAAAGCCGCGCAGAGGCCATCCAAAGCCGCCGGGACCTCATCCCGACGGCTGTGCATGGTCTGCAACATTTCCAGATGGGTTTCCGGGCTGCGCCCCGCCTTCAGCGCCTGCCCTGTCAGGCGCGGAGGTGTTCGCCCCTGCGCCAGACGGTCATGCGGCAAGTGATCGTTGAACACCACATAGGGCACCTGCCATCCGGCAATCCGTTCGGGCAGGCCCGCGTAGTCGTCCAGCATATGCGTTTCAAACCGCAACTGCGGCAGCAGGTCAGTGACAACGCGATCCTTGACTGAAGCAATGGCGTCAAAGACCTGCCCCGCAAATTCTGGCCCACGCACGCCGCCTTCCCAACTGTGGAACTGGGCCAGAACAGCGGTGGTAATGCCATTAGCGGCCAGTTCGGCCTCGACCGAAAGGATGCCCTCATCCATCTGCTTCATCGCCCCGCGACGCGGCGCGATGTGGCGTTCGAACCCGTCCCCGTGCAGGTCGATGATACCGGGCAATACGAGGTACCCGGACAGGTCTATGCGCCGTCCGGTAGTGTCAGCCCGTATGATGCCCTCTGCCAACGAGAGGTCGGCAGGCGTCATGCCTTGCTCCGGCAGCAGAACCTCTGCGCCGGCCAGAGTCAGGTTCAAAGCAGTCATTGAGAGGGCTCCGAAACGGGTTCCGAGCAATCCTGCCCGATGCAGATTTCGTCGATGATATCCATCACCCCATCCAGCCAGGTGATCTGCGGATCGAACTGACCGAATTCGATGAAATGCAGCGCCTGCGCCATTACGCGTGGATTGTTCATCATGAAGGTGTGGGTCACGGGCAGAACGATGTGATCAGTCATCCCATCGACCTTGGTGGTCTCGACCGAGACCTTGCCATCATCCTTCCCGTCGATCATCGAGGAAAACAGTGGGTTCAGTGAGTTTTCCCCGGCGATAACACCCAATTCGAAATCCACGGGCGGTAATTGGCGCGGGATACCCTCGGGACCGGTGCCCAAGGCCAAGCCAGCCGGACCGTGCAGCATACCAAATGCCTCGTACGCGCCAAGCTCGTCCACCAACTGGCTGCCCTGATTGGGCGGCCCAAGCATGACCACACGGCCCAGTTTGTCCGGATGATTATCCTGCAGCCAATAGCGCAACAGGATGCCACCCATTGAGTGCGCCACCACGTTGACCGTGTCCTCACCACAACCGTCAAACGCATCCGGCAGGGTCTGATTGGCCAACTCTGGAATGGGCAGGTCAGTCGATGGATAGCTCGGGCGCACGACTGTGTAATCATGTGCCCTGAACAACTGATCCATGACGGTGAACGACGCCTCGGTTCGCGCAAGCCCGTGCAGCAGCACAACGCATTTCGCGTGGGCCACCATTGGTGCAAAAAACAAGAAAACGGCGAGCAGATATCTCATAGCCGCCAGATAAAGCCTAACTGTGGTCGATTAAACCCCTTGCCGCGGTTTCAGGCGCAGGACTGCCAGAGCGATCCCCCCCAGAACCAGCCCCGCGCCCAGGATCAGGCGCAAGCTGGCGGTTTCACCCAGCAGAATGACCCCACCGACAATTGCGATGACCGGGACGCTAAGTTGAACAACGGCCGCTGTGGCGGGCGCAAGTTGCGGCAGCACGCGATACCACAGAGCATAGCCCATGCCGGAGGTTACCCCTCCGGACAACGCCGCCAGAAAGTAACCGGCACCGGTCATGTGCCACTCGCCTTTGGTTGCCAACAGAGACAGCGCGGTCACAGGCAAAGCCACGACGAAATTGGCGGCCGTTCCGGCCAGGGCATCAGGCTCGGATCGCCCAACCAGAGAGTAGATTGCCCATCCGACCCCGGCCGCGGTCATCAACGCCGCGCCCACGGGGCTGACTTGAACTGCACCGGTCGGCCAGAGCACATAGGCCAGACCCGCCAGCGCAATCGCAGCCCCGGCGATCTGCCGGGCAGTCGGCGTGTTCCCCGTCACAGACGTCACCGCGAACATGGTGATCTGCACCACTCCGAACAGGATCAGCGCGCCAAGCCCTGCATCCAGCGTCAGGTAGGCGACGGAAAACCCGATCATGTAAAGCGACAGCGACCCTGCTCCGGCTATCCTGCGCCGGTTACGGAGCGGCAAACCTCCAGCCTTTAGAAAGACTAACAAAGCCAAAACTACGGCCCCGGCCAGTACGCGCACGACCGCGAAGCTGGCAGGTTCGCTGTAACCGCTGTCGATAGCCAGACGATTCAGGATCGAGTTCGCTGCAAAGGCGCACATGGTTAGAACGGTGAGCAGAAACAGCCGCATATCATCGGCATAGCGGTTTCACCAGAGAATGCACACTCACTTTCCAACGCGCCGCGCAACTCTTCATCTTTTCAAAAGTACTTCCCGCCGGAGGCATGGCCGCGAAGCGGTCATCCGAAAATGAAACAGGGCCGCCCAAAGGCGACCCCGTCTTTTATCAAAGTGGCTCCCCTGCGGCAGCTTGGCCATAAGGCCACGCGCCTGTCGGGGTCGTCAGAATTCGCCAAGGCGAATTCGACGTGCTTACATCATGCCGCCCATGCCGCCCATGTCGGGCATACCACCTGCGGCAGGTGCGTCTTTCTGCGGCTTGTCTGCAACCATCGCTTCGGTGGTAACCAGCAGACCAGCAACCGATGCCGCATCTTCCAGAGCGGTACGGACAACTTTGGCCGGGTCGATCACGCCGAACGAGAACATGTCGCCATATTCTTCTGTCTGAGCGTTGAAGCCGAAAGCGGCGTCCGAAGATTCACGCACCTTGCCTGCAACAACCGCACCGTCAACACCGGCGTTTTCAGCAATCTGGCGCAGCGGCGCTTCGACGGCCTTGCGAACGATGTTGATACCTGCGTCCTGATCGGCGTTTGCGCCTTCCAGAGTCTCCAGGACTTTACCTGCCTGAACCAAGGAAACACCGCCGCCAACGACAACGCCTTCCTGAACGGCTGCGCGCGTTGCGTTCAGAGCATCGTCCACACGGTCCTTACGCTCTTTCACTTCAACTTCGGTCATGCCGCCGACGCGGATAACAGCAACACCGCCTGCCAGTTTGGCAACGCGTTCTTGCAGCTTCTCACGGTCGTAGTCCGACGAGGTTTCTTCGATCTGAGTACGGATCTGAGCAACACGTGCTTCGATCTCGGCTTTCTCGCCAGCACCGTCGACGA